>NZ_JAJUFQ010000016.1 GCF_029263665.1 Halomonas sp. | reverse complement strand
TACCGATACCCTGGCCGTCATATTCGGCCTGGTTGACGATGTCCTTCGTGGTGATGCTGGCCGTATCGAGCCGGTTGCGGCCTTCCTCGACCGCCTTGTCGGTACTGGCGATGGCCCCGCCGATCAAGTCGGTGTTGCCTTCCACGTCGATCTGGAAGCCGCCATCGCCGGTGAAGATGCCGCTCTGCTCGGTCACCGAGGCGTACTCGGCGTCCACCTTTTGGCCACTGATGCTCAGGCTGCCACCGCTGACGGGGCCGATGGTGATGCTGCCTCCGGCCTGGAAGCTGCTCGACTCGTAGTCGCTGGTGTCCTGACGGCTGGCAATGGTCAGGTCGCCACCGACCTCCCCTTGTACCTGCGGCGCTTCGAGTCGCGCGCCTTCCAGGCGAGTATCGCCACCGCTGACGAAGCGCACGCCTTCGTCACCTTTGACCAGGCTGTTGGTGTGCACGAGGCCATCGCCTTCCCCCTCGCCACGGCCGACGCTGGCCGCCACGGTAATACCGGTCTGCTGGCCGATGCTGATACCGATGCTGCCGCTGTGGTTGCGGCTGTCCTGCTCCAGGGTCGAGGTGTTTTCGGCAGATTCGATCAGCAGGTCGCCTTCCGCGGCAAGGTTGGCCTGCCCGCCGGCGTTGATCTCGCTGCCACGAATATGCAGATCGCTATCGGCGCCTTCGCCACTGGCCACCAGGGTGACATCGCCACCGGCCAGCACGTTGCTGCCACGGGCGGTGCGAGTGTCTGTTTCGGTGACATTCTTGCTGCTGCTGCCGCCAATGCTGATGTATAACGAGCCGGCATTGCTGACATCGCCACTGGCCAGGGCCTGCCCGGCAGCGGCCAGATCATCGGCGTTGTTGTAAAGATGCAGCGCGCTACCGGCGGCGGCCAGCCCCTGCATGCGCTCGGAGTCGGTGTTGCGCGACGCCTCGCGCATGTTGTCCACGGTATTGATGGCGGTGACCACCGCACCGCTGACACCGAGTGACAGCCCACCTTGTTTCATGCGCTCTTCGCTGCGCGTACTCAGGCTGTCGTGGCTTTCAACGATATTAATGCTCGAGGCGGCGATGTTGATGTCGCCACCGGGAGCCAGCACATCACTGCCGATCTGACGATAGTCACCACCGGCCAGAATATTCACGTCGCCATCGATGGCCCCGACCGTGCTGCCGCTGTGGTAAATGCCACGCTGTTCCTGATCGAGGCTCTGTGACTGACTGCCCAGGGTGATGCTGGCTCCGCTGGTGAACACACCGCTCTTGCTGGTCTTCTCGTAATGCTCCTCGTTGGCGTAATGCTCGGAAGGCGTGATGCCGATGTCACCGCCCGCGCTGAGCGTGGTGCCACGGTCGCTGATCACTTCACTGCCGATCACGTCCAGATCGCGTCCGGCATCGAGGAAGACGGTGTCACCACCCAACTGGCTGGCGATGCCTTCGCTTTCTTCACGCCGGGAACGCCGCTGGGTGGTCTTGCTCGACAGGAAGCCGCTGTGCTTCCTGTTATATTCCTCCTTGTAACGTTGGCTGGCCTCGCCGGCCTCGAGGCGGATATCGTTGCCGGCGCGGGCGACCAGGGCACCGCCGGCATCGGCCTCGGCAGCGCGGGCGATGATATCCTGCCCGGCATCCATGATCAGGGTGTCTTCGGCGCGGATGCGGCTACCCGCTTCGCTATCACGTTGTTCGGTGATGTAGTTGCGCGAGTCGCGTTCGACATGGGAATGTCGGCTGAGATCGAGGGTATCCAGTTGGAGATCACGCCCGGCGTTGATGCCGACACTGCCCGCGGATACCACCTCGCTGCCTGTCAGGGTGATATCGCGCCCGGCCTCGGTCTTGAGCACACCGTTCTGGCCTGTCACATACAGCCCAGCCAGGCGGTCGATCATGGTGTGCGAGAAGTCCGACGCTCCGACGCGGTTCACGCCGCTGGAGGTGGTGCTGTCGATGTGGATATCACGCCCGGCGGACACATCGAGCAGGCGCTCGGCGTCGATGACGCCGCCGATGTTGTCGATATCGGTGCGGGCATGGGCGACCACGCTGTCGCCGGTGATGCGACCATTGAGGTTGCGCAGGTTGTCGGCATTCAGCTCGACGGCGGTGCGTCCGGCAATGGTGCCGCTATTGATCAGGTCGCCGCGGGTGGTGACGTCCACGCGGTCACCGGCCAGCAGGGTGCCATCGCCGTTCAGGTCACCTTCGCGCACACGCACATAAACCTGGGGCACCAGCACGTTTTCGGTGCGGCCATCGGCCAGCGTCACCTCTCGCTCCACCAGCCATACGATATCGCTGGTCAGTTGCGCCATCTGCGCGGCGGTCAGGCCGATGCCGGGGCGCAGTTGATGTTCTGCGGCAAAGGTCAGCCCGGCGTTCATCAAGGCGCGGAACTGGTCTTCGTCGTTGTGGTAGCCGTCCAGATAACGCTGCCCGGTCAGACGCATGATCTGCTCGGTGATCAGGCGCTGTTCATACAGGCCGTCGCCCATGCGCTTGTGGCTGGTGGTCGGGTCCTGCTGCACGGCCTTGAGCATGTAGTCGGAACTCAGCCACTCACGCCGGTCGGTAAAGCGTGGGTCGGTCTCGATCAGCACGTCGGCATTGGGCGCGGGGTCGAGCTGGAACAGCGAACTGGTGGGAACACTCAACTCGGGTTGAAGGGTTCGCACCACCTCGGGAGCATCGGGATTGGCGTCGGCCAACGCCTGCCCCCGGGCACCATCAGGCCCGGCGATGTCCGGGCCATCCGCCGTGGAGGGTGTGGCCCGACCCGTGTCGGGAAGGTTCAGGTCCGCACCGGTTATGTCGCGCCCACCGGCTTCGGTATCGGTGGCCACGGCCGCCACTTCGACGATCTGCCCCGTCTGTCCACCTGCGTTGGCCGCAATGACCTTCAGGCCGCCGTCCTGTGTGGGTTGATCGGTACCGGCAATATCCTTCAGGTCCGCACCCTGCGGGCCTTCGCCCCGGCCACGGGCTTCATCTTCTGCACTGCCGGTGTGGCGGTCTTCTACCGCATGGCCGCTGCCACCAGCGTTCTGGTGGCTGTCCATGCGCGCCACGCTGAGGTCGATGGTGGTGGTTTCATCAGCGGGCACCCAGGGACCCAGCAACTCCCAATCACGGGAACGACAGTAGTTGCTGCTGCAGTGTTTGCCATCGGTGAACCAACGCTCACCCCCAGCTTCGTAGTGCACCCGGCGGGTGCCTTCGGCATCGCGATTCTCGATGCGCTGGAAGTCCGCTGCAAGCACACCACCGGCAATGATCTGGCTCTTGTCGTTGAGCAGCGTATCGCCCTTCAGCGCCATATCGCCACCAGAAAGGATCCTCCCAGGCGTGCTATCCCGCGTCTGGGTTTCGTAGACGCTTTTCTCGCCTTCGAACTGGGTCCAGTCCTGAATATGCTGGTGCCACTCGTCGATACGTTCCGGTGTACCGAAGGTGGCGTTGTAGGCGGCGATTTCTTCATCCAGCGCGGCATAACGCTGTTCGCTCTCGTTTTTCCAATCCGCATGGGCCTGCTGCCATTGCGCATGAGCCGCTCGATAGGCCTCATCCGAGGCAAAGGCCTCCGGGCGTGGTTCCTTGGGTTCAGGAGCGGGGGGTATCACGCCAAAATAGGCCCAGGCGGGATCATTGAGGGGATAATCGGCATCCGCCACACGCGGCGTCGGTGACCAGCCCAGCACGGCATCTTCCTTGGGCGGTGGCGTGCCATTCCAGGCGATGTACGTGGCCCCACCGGGCTTGTCGGTGAACCCGGAAACGGCATCATCGCGTTTCACATATTGGCCGCCTACCTTGTCGTACCAATCAAACAGCGAAACATCATATTCAACCCCTGGGGCGGGATAACGTTTCCCCCCGACGATGCTGATATAGCCCGTCGGCCCTTCGACCTGCACTTCCTCGGTGGTGAAGTGGGGATTGAGGTTGTTCAGTTCCCGCGCGTGGATATTGAGCCCGCCGAGGGATTCGATGGTGGCGCCGAGGTTATCGACTCGATCGGCCATACCGGTGGCATGGCGCTGATCATCCAGTTTTCCGGCGATATTGAGCGCCTCGGCGCCGCTACCGGCGCTGAAGATCAGGCTGTCCTTGCCCTGGTTGACCAGGGTGCCGATGCCCATATCGAGCCGCTCGCGGGCGGCGATGGTCGCGGAGGCTGTCTTGCCATCAAGGGTTTCTTCACGGTTGGTGAGCGTCTCTGCCTGAATGGTGAGATGGTCGCCGTAGATGCGCCCGCTGCCGATATTGTCGAGCGTGGTGGCTTGCACATGGGTGGCGCCGCCGTCGATCAGACCTCGGTTGGTCAAGCTGCCATTGATGATCACCTCGGTGGTATCAGCGCTGATGACGCCGTCGACGGTGTTGTCCAGCTCAGCGGCCGCCAGATACAGGCCTCCGGCCTGAATGAGGCCCTGGTTGATCAGCTTGCCCTGGGTATCGAACACCAGCTTGCCGTTGGCGGTGATCTCGCCGTCCCTGGTGTTGGTGAAGGCTTCGCTGAGCGTGAGGGTCAGGTCACCCTGGGACAGCACCCGACCATCGCCACTGAGCGTATCGGTGTTCAGCGTCTGGTCGCCCGCCGAGAACAAGGTGCCACCGGTGTTGGTGATCACATTCCGCGTGATATCCAGCGTGCCTTGGGAAGCGATTATCCCCCCGGTGTTGTTGAGAGAGCTGTCGAGAGAACTGCCGAGAGATTCGCTAAGAGAACTGTCAAGAGAACGGCTGAGAGCGCGTGGGAACACGTCCCCCGTCTGCAAACGCTGGATGTCGATCCGGGTGTCGGCGGCGATCAGGCCTTCTGTGTTATCAATACGTTGGGTGTGAAGCTCGACGGTGTCGCCCTGCAAGCCAAGCACATGATCCGGAGCATCGGACAACGTATCGCGGTTGATGAGGCTATCGGCCTCTACTGTCAGGGTGTTACCCGCCGAGATCAGCCCCTGGGTGTTATCAAGCTGGCCGTCGAGCCCGACGAAAAGATCCTCTTCGGCGACCAGTTGCCCGCTCTGGTTGTCCACGCCGCGGGCATTCAGGCTGACATTGGCCGCGCTGCCGAACACGCCCCCTTCGATATTGTTCAACTTGCCGATATTGGCGGTCAGCGCCTGCTGGGCGGAAATCAAGCCCGAGGCATTGTTGATGTCGCCGGTGATCAGGTTCATACCGCTGCCACTGATCAGGCTGCCCTGGCCGGTGTTGGTCAGGGTATGGCCGGCGGTATCCACGACCATGTCGCCCTGGGACTGGATCAGGCCGGTGTCGTTGTTCAGTTCACCACTGTGGATCGTCAGGTGGCCGGTTTCGGGGCCTTGGGATTCACCATCGCTAGATGAGGCTTCTCCCTCTTTACCAGAAATCGTGGCAATGGTGCCGCCGGCGCTGTTGTCGAGAGCCTGCTGGCGGGTGTTGATGTCAATCTCGGTGCCCAGGATCGAGCCGCCGATGTTGCTGAGCCCGGCGCTGATGATGTCAGTGCGCCCCTGCGACTGGATCGCACCAGCATCATTGCGCAGATTGTCGCCACTGGTCAGGTCCACACCACCTTGCAGGGACACCAGCGTGCCGCTCTGGTTGTCGATGCGTTCATCGACAGTCACGGTCAGCGTTGCGTCTGCCTGGATAATACCGCCCTGGTTATCCAACGACTCAGCCGTCAGAGTGATGGCATCAGCTCCCCCCATCACCCCGCTATTGGTGTTACTCAGCTTGCCAGCATGGGCAATCAAGGCCTGCTTGGCGGAGATCAACCCACTATCGTTGATCACATCACCATACGTGCCTTCACCGTTGATCGGGTTGAGGGTCAGTGAACCGCCACTGATCAAGCCGCCTTGCGTGTCATTGTTGGAATGGCCTGAGTGGGTGTTGGTCAGAGTGTGGCCGGCGGTGTCGATGACCATGTCGCCCTGGGACTGGATCAGGCCGGTGTCGTTGTTCAGCGCGCCGCTGTGGATCGTCAGAAGGCCGGTTTCGGGACCTTGGGATGCGCCGTCACCCGTGGGGGCTTCGCCCTCTTTCGTGCTGATCGTGGCGATGGTCCCCTTGGCGCTGTTGTCGAGGGTCTGCTTTCGGGTGTTGATGTCGATCTCGGCGCCCAGGATCGAGCCACCAACATTACTGAGGCCGGTGCTGATGATGTCGGCGCGTCCCTGCGCCTGGATCACACCACTGTCATTCCTTAGTTCGTCACCGCCTGTCAGGCTTACATTGCCTTGTCGGGAAATCAGCACACCACGCTGGTTCGCGATTTGCTGGTCGATGTTGGCGGTCAGGGTCCCGTCCGCCTGTACCGTGCCGTCCTGATTGGCCAGTGACGTGGCGGTCAGGGTGATGGTGTCCGCCCCAACGATCGCGCCGCCATCGGTGTTGCTCAGTTCCGTGGTACCGAGGGTGAGTGCCTGCTGGGCAAACACCCAGCCGCCAGCGTTATTCACATCGCCGTACACGCCTGTGTCGCTGATCGGATTGAGGGTCAGTGTTCCGCCGCTGATCAGGCCCCGATGCGCGTCGTCTTCGCTCTGGGCTTGCGTGTGGGTGTTGGTCAGGGTCTGGCCGTTGGTGTCGATGAGCATGTCGCCCAAAGACTGGATCAGCCCGGTGTCGTTGTTCAGTTCACCGCTGTGGATCGTCAGGTGGCCAGTTTCGAGGCCCTGGGATGGATCATCGCCTTGGGCAGTATCTCCGTCTTCGCTGGCCAGCGTGGCGATGACGCCGTTGTTGCTGTTATCGAGTGTCTGCTTTCGGGTATTGATGTCGATCTCGGCGCCCAGGATCGAGCCGCCCGCGTTGGAAAGACCCCGGCTTTGGGTATCGACCTTACCTTTGGCCTGGATCGTGCCCTTGTCGCTGGACAGCTTGCCGCCACTGGTCAGATCTACATCGCCTTCGCGGGACACCAGCACGCCACGCTGGTTCTCGATTTGCTGATCGACGTTGGCGAGCAGGGTCCCATCCGCCTGCACCGTGCCATCCTGATTGGCCAATGATGTGGCGTTCAGGGTGATGGTGTCTGCGCCGACGATCACACCGTCATCGGTGTTGCTCAGCGTGGCAGCATTGACGGTCAGGGCTTGCTGGGCGGCGATCCAA
Organism: Halomonas sp.; assembly: GCF_029263665.1. Lineage (GTDB taxonomy): Bacteria > Pseudomonadota > Gammaproteobacteria > Pseudomonadales > Halomonadaceae > Halomonas. The sequence continues at coordinate 100,604 of NZ_JAJUFQ010000016.1, read as the reverse complement.
CCGCCATCGTTGAGGACATCGCCGTACACGCTTTCGCCGGACGTTTCGCCGCTGATGGGATTGATCGTCAGCGACCCGCCGCTGATCAGACCACCGGTTTCCTCCGTACCTGGTCCACGGGAGTGGGTATTGGTCAAGGTCTGGCCGGCAGTGTCCACTCGCATGTCACCCTGCGATTGGATCAGGCCGGTGTCGTTGTTCAATACACCGCTGTGGATCGTGACGCTGCCGTCGCCGTGGGCAGTATCTCCGTCTCCGCTGGCCAGCGTGGCGATGACGCCGTCGTTGCTGTTGTCGAGGGCATGCTGACGAGTATTGATGTCGATTTGTGCACCGAGAATGGCGCCGCCGGCATTGGCAAGGCCTCGGCTTGCGCTATCGACCAAGCCCCGCGCCTGAATCATGCCCTTGTCATTGGTCAGCTTGCCGCCGCTGGTCAGGCCCACATCACCTTGAAGGGAAGCCAATAACCCAGCGGTGTTGTCGAGGGTCTTGTCGACACTGACGCTTAGCGGTTGATCGGCCTGAACAGAGCCACTCTTGTTGTTCAGCGAAGTGGTATTCAGGGTGATGCTATCCGCACCGGCGATCACACCATTCTGCCGGTTATTCAGTGCGGCCGCGTTGATGGTCAGGGCCTGCTGGGCGGAGATCAATCCGGCATCGTTGAACACATTACCGTACACGCCATGTCGATGAGGACTATCACCATCGACAGGGTTGATGGTCAGCGCCCCGCCGCTGATCAGGCCACCTTTTTCTCCCGAGCGAGTGTTGCTCAGCGCCTCGCCGGCAGTGTCGATGACCATGTCGCCCAACGACTGAATCAGTCCACTGTCGTTGTTCAACTCGCCGCTATGAATGATCAGATGACCCTCTTCCGTTCCCTGAGCGTTGGCGCGGCCTTTTATCGTGGCAATGGTGCCGCCTGCACTGTTGTCGAGCGTCTGCTGATGAGTGTCGATCTCGAGCGCGGTACCGAGGATGGCGCCACTGGCGTTATTCAGCCCGCGGCTGTCGATCACCACAGCACCGCCCGATTGCAGAGTGCCCCCTTGATTATCGAGCTGCCCACGGGTCGCCAGCGTGAGCGTATCGTCGCCCAAGGCGATCAGCTGGCCGCCAGCGGTGATCAGCTTCTGGCCATCGACCGTGATGCGTTGGGCTTGGGTGGTACCATCACTCAGATCGAGAATGCCACCATTGAGATCCAGATGGCCGTTGCTGACGATGGTGCCGCCGTTACCGTTCAACTGGGCGGTGTCGATGGTCAGCGTGCCATCTCCGGCATGTTCGACGGTTCCAGAGACATTGCGGAAGGTCGCGGCCTGTATCGACTGATCACCACCGCTGGTCATGTCGCCTTGGGTGTTGTCGAGCGTTTCAGCAACATCGAAGTGGGCATCGCCAAATACGTTGAACGTACCCGCCTGGTTATTGACAGACAGTGCCTCGAGCCACAGGTCGCCATTGGTGGCGATGCGGCCAGCGCGGTTGTCGATCTGCCCGTTGGTCGTCAGCATTAGCGTGTCATCACTCAGCGCGGTGAGGCTGCCGCCGGCGGTGGTCAGCGCCTCGCCATCCACGGTAATGCGGTTTGCCTGGGTGGTGCCCTCACTCAGGTCGAAGCTGCCATCGTACAGGCCCAGGTCGCCGTTGCTGGCGATGGTGCCGCCCTTGCCGTTCAGGCGCTGGGTGTGGACAGTCAATTGGCCGTCACCGGCATGCAGAATCTGACCGCCGGCGTTGCCCAGGGTCGCAGCACGAATGTCCAGGTCACCATTGCTGGTCAGGACACCCCCTGCGCCATTATCCAGCGATTGACGAACGGTCAAGGTATTGGGTTGGGTGCCGCCCAGGGTGATGAGGCCGCCGCGGCTGTCGAAGCTGTCGGCATCGAGCGTCAGTTGCTCGGCATTCAGGGTGGCGCCGCTGTGATCCACCTTCGCCGCGGTCAATTGCATGGCACCGCCGGTGGTGATAGTGCCATCACGTCCGTACAGGTCGCCGCTGTTCAGGGTTAGCCCGCCGCTGCCGGCATGTTCGATGGTGCCGCGCTCGTTGTAGAAGGTGCCGGTATTCAGGGTCAGTTGGCTGGCGTTGCTGGCCAGGGTGCCTTGGGTGTTGTCGAAAACGCCATGGCGGTCGTTATCAACCGCCCCGTACACGTTCAGGGTGGTCGCGGACGTATCACTCAGCGTGAAGGTGCCACCGCGGTTAGATACATCCCGGGCACTGAAGGCCAGGGGGCCGGATATCTGCCAGACACCGGCATTGTTGTTGACTTGGTTGACCTGTACATGCGCAGGGCCATCAATGATCAGCTCCCCCCCCTGATTGTTCAGGTTGCCGCCTTTCAGGGTCAGTTCGCCGAGGCCCAAATGGCCACCTGCGTTATTGAGCCCCGAACTGCTGACCAGATCCATATGCGCGGCGCTGATGACACCGGCATCGTTACTGAGCCGATGCGTGATGGCGAGTCGACCATCGGCCAGCACCTCGGGCACCGGACCTGACCCGCCACCGGATTGGCCACCACCGCTTGAGCCTCCCCCGGTGTTGCCATTGGCCGATCCGCCACCGCTGGTGCCACTATCGGTTCCGCTGTCAGTACCGCCGCCCGTATCCGGCGCGGGCAGGCCAATGCGTCCCCCCTGGCGGTTGGAAAGCGATCCGGCATTCAGGGCCAGCGCCTGCGTGCCGGTCTGTTCGATCTCGCCATACAGATTGGTCAGCGAATCCGCCTTTACGTCAAGGCGCGGAGCACTCAACATGCCATGGCTATTGTCGATGTCACGCGGAGTGGTCAACGTCAGCTCACGAGCGGCAGTCACATCACCACTATTGCGGATGCCACCCGCAGCGGAGAGCCGAGTATTCGACATTGATGACTGCAACAGACCGGTATTTTCCACTCGGCCATCAGCCGTGACGCGCAGCTCTCCCGCCCGAGCTCCGATCTGGCCTGCGTTGCGCACTCCTACCCCGGCTTCCGTTGCCACAAGCCGGATTTCATTGGCGTACATTCCCCCTAGGTGGGCCACATCAATCGCCACTTCCGGGGCCGCGCCCTGACCCTGAATCGCGGTGACATCTTTCAAGTCGGCACTGATGCGGTTGGCCCCGGTAATCACGGTCAGGTCGTTGGCCTGAAGACTGGCCTGGGCCTGCACTTCAACGGCACGGGCCAGCAGGGCCGTGTAGTCACTGTCGCTGGTATCCAGACCACCACCCGCAATCTCGATCTTGCCGCCACCCACGTGGTAGCCGTTGATCATGCCGTCGCGATACAAGGGGTTGCCTGTCGTCAGGGTGACGTTGCTGGCATTGATGAACTTGCTGCCATTGATCTGCAAGCCTGCCGGATTGGCGATGATCACATCGGCCCGGCTTCCCGCCACTTCGATCGGCCCACGCAGGAGGCTGGGATCACGCGAATTGACCTCGTTGAGGATGACCCGCGCCTCACCTTTGGCCAGGTTGGGGTTGGCCTGCACCCAGCCACCAATCTGAGTCTGGGTGTTGTTGCGCGAGTTGTTGAGGATGGCCCCTTTGCCATCGACATCGAACTGGCGATAGGTGTTATGCGACAGGCCCTTGCGGTTAGGCGCCTGGATATTGACCTGGGGCGTACCGTTGGCCGTATTGACGACATGGGGGCGCTGATTCGAAGGCGCGTTACTGTCCGGCAGGATCTGTGCTTGAGCATCTTCCATACCTACCAGCCCGACACTGGCCAGCAGCACCGCCATACATAGTGGCCGGAGTGCAGAGATGTTTTCACCGAGCGGAAGCAACAGGCCTGATGCGCCAGTCAGGGTCGCACCTTCTCCACGACTCCCCTTGCCCCTGCGCGACGCCTGCTCGGAGGTCACCACCCAGCGGCCTTTCGCACGGCTGAAGATCAAGCGGTAGCATTGCCGGTTCATGGGCCAGTTCCTCCTACAGGGTCACGTACAGGCTCAGGGCGAGGTCGTAGTCGTCGGTCTGGAAGCCATCGGGTTTCAGCAAGGGCGCAGCAATCGAAGCGTCATACTGAAAGCGGCTATTACCCAGGCTTCCACGTACGCCCAGCGCGGTGCCTGCCAAGCGTTCGCCCAGCAGCCATTTGGTCGAAGGACCATCGACCTGTCCGTAATCGAGCCCGACATAGAGCGACTGGCCGCTACGCCCCACATCCGCTTCAAGCTCATTACGCACTAGCCAGCCACGCTCGGCCGTCAAGGTGTTGTCGGTGAAACCGCGCACGGTATAGCGGCTACCGATGGAGAACTGTTCGAGTGGCGTCAGTGGTGTCAGGTTGTACTGGAAACGCATCTGACCGAGGTAACGCAGCGACTGTTGTCCCAACAGGAACGGCACACTGACATCGGTGGTGGAGGTGATCAGCTCGAAATGCGAGGTGCCTTTGATATCAGAATCTGCCCCGAAGTCCGTTTCCACTTCTTCTGGAGCGGGCAAGGAACCGAACGCCCCAGTGCCACGCTGATAATTCAGTTGGACATTCACCAGGCTGTTGCCAATGAACTCGCGATGATCGATCCCAGCTTCCCAGCCGCCTACTACACGGCGTTGTACCTCGATCTCCGAATCATTGACGAAGTTATGCGACTGACGCTGGAAGGCACCCGCCGATACGGTGGTCTTGCGTGAGGCATCGCGGTAGATCGTTCGCGACAGCGTGGCACTGAGATCACGGCTGGTACCGCTGTATTCGTTTGTCTCAGAGGGACCGGCGATGCTCTGGTGATAGGCGTAGTCACTGGCATCTAGCCTCAAGCGCCAGTAGCCCCAGGGAATGGAGTAATGCGCCAAGCGACTCTTGTTACCGCGTGGGCCGGGATAGCCACCACCGGCATCCTTGCTCAGCGAGATATATGCCAGATCATTGAGACCCAGCAGATTGTCGTAGGACAGCGTTACACCGGCCAGGTAGCGGCCGGTGGCATCCGTGCCACTATTGTCCAGTGAAGCGCTGGCACGCAGTGGCCGCTTCTGCTGATAGGCAATGACCAGATTGCTTTCACCGGGCTCTCCCCCCGGCGCAATCTGGATATCGACATCCACCGAGGGCAAATGCTGGAAGTTTTCCAGCGCCTGTTCGATATCGCGCAAATTGAGAATGTCACCCGGGCGTGCCGGCAGTGCATTGCGCCAGCTGGCCCATGTGGGGTTGGGGTCTGCCCAACGCACATGGGCAATGCGACCGGGCACCAGGGTCAATATCAGGGAGCCATCGCCAAGATCCTGCGGCTCCACCAACACCCTGCTGGTGACGAAGCCTCGATCGATCAGCGCATTCTGAGTGCGCTTGAGCACCAGGTTGATCCCTTGGGTTCCCAGGCATTTACCGAGCGGAGAATCTTCATCGCTGCCACCTAGCGCGGCATCCTGCAGCCAACCAAAACGCTCGATGGCCTCGCCTTTCACATGCAGTTCTTGAATGACAAAACATGGAGATTCCTGCTCAGGGAAACGATCCAAGGTTTCCAGCGGTACCTGCAGGCGAACATCAGGACGTTCTTCCAGACGCTCTCGCAGTGCGTCTTCACGTTGCTGCTGACGCAGTAGCTCATCGTTTTGATACAGGCGCAGTAGCTCATCATTCAAACGAGCCTGTGCCAAAGTCTCGGAGCTGTTCAGTAGCCCTGTCATCAAAGACCCCAGCAGGATCACTGCAAGCTTTCGACGGCATGGCGATAGTTTGAAGGGGATTGTTGTCGACACGGTTCCCTGTCCCTTTTGTCATGCCCTGTTCCCTGGGCCTTTCCTTGTCATCGACAGCGCTTGAACATGCCCTCTGACTTATTCAGGCACCCTTACCGCTTCAGAGCATCCTTAACTGCGACGTTGTTGTTAGTCGCTCTGCTTAACTGCACTGCTGTTGACGACTTGCTAGAGCCCCAAGCGCTCTCGCGCCTTGACCCTTTTGATATTCCAACGTGATAGCCCAACCGATATGTATCCATGTGTCGCAGAAATGAAACACAATGTAATTAATTGCTCGCCTATCTCTCGATGGCAATAGCCTTTCGCAGACCTACCTCCCCCATGCAGGTTTGTGCACAAAAATTGGCAAGGAGTGCTGGTTCGAGTCAGGTAGAAGAGTTAAACGTCAGGAAAATGAGACGTTAGGAGAGTCAGGTAGGTCAGGAGAGTCAGGTAAGTCAGGAGAATCAGGAGAGAAACGAGGGATAGCAGTGAAATAGCGGTGGAATAGGAAATAAAAGAGACAGGCGAGAGATAAGGCGAGAAATAAACAAGAGCCGTTACCTGATGGGAGAAAGGGTCCAGGAGGTGAGTCAGGTGTGGAGGTAACCCGTCATGCAGAAATTCACGCAATTTTGGCGTATGATTTGCGCCCTGCTCTTTCAACCTGCTCCGGATTTACGCTCCGGTCCGCATAAGGAATGACCATGACCGCAACACCCGTGACGCCACCTGTGGTGGTATGTGCCTTGTACAAGTTCGTGTCCCTCGACGATTTCGAGGCACTGCGCGAGCCATTGCTCGCCACCATGCTGCAGCATCAAGTGCGCGGCACTCTGCTGCTGGCCCGCGAAGGCATCAACGGTACTGTCGCTGCCAACCGCGAATCGATCGATGCGCTGCTCTCCTGGCTGCGGTCTGATCCTCGCCTGACAGACCTGGATACCAAGGAGTCCCTGACGCAGCACCCTCCGTTCATGCGCACCAAGGTCAAGCTCAAGCGTGAGATCGTGACCATGGGGGTGGAAGGTATCGACCCGCGCCAGACCGTGGGCACTTATGTGGACCCCGAAGACTGGAATGCCCTGATTTCCGACCCAGATGTGTTGCTGATTGATACGCGCAACGACTACGAGGTTGAAGTCGGCACCTTCAAGGGAGCGGTCAACCCTAATACGACCACCTTCCGGGAGTTTCCTGACTACGTCAGGCAGACACTGGATTCATCACGTCACAAGAAAGTGGCCATGTTCTGTACCGGCGGCATCCGCTGTGAGAAATCCACTGCCTATCTCAAGGAACAGGGTTTCGAAGAGGTCTACCACCTGAAAGGCGGTATCCTGAACTATCTGGAAAAGGTGCCTCAGGAAGAGACCATGTGGCAGGGCGAGTGCTTCGTCTTTGATGATCGTGTCACGGTGAATCACAATCTTCAGCCCGGCAGCTATGACCAGTGCCATGCCTGCCGCATGCCCATTACCGAAGAAGACAAGCACAGCGGTAAATATCAGAAAGGCGTGTGCTGCCCGCGCTGCCACGACACACTGAGCGACGAGCAGAAAGCGCGTTTCGCCGAGCGTGAGCGCCAGATTCGCCTGGCACGCGAGCGTGGAGAAGAGCATCTGGGTATCGACGCTGTCGAAGACATGGAACAACGCCGCCGGGCCAAGCGCCAGCAACGCGAAGCCGCCCGCAAGGCTGCCGAGAAGGCCTGACACGCGCCACGAGCCACGAGCCACGAGCCACGAGCCCAATACTCGGGTTCGTGGCTCGCTTGTCAATCAAGCATTGGCGAGCCGCTCACGCAGCATGGCGCGTCGGTCTTCCTCCATGAAGGCAGCATCGATGGCATTGCCCGCCAACCAGCGCAGGGTCTCCCTGGACCAGCCAAAGGCTCGCTGGCACTCTGCATAGTTATCGCGCAACCCACCGCCAAAATATGCCGGGTCATCAGAGTTGAGTGTGACGACCAGGCCAGCATCCACCAGTTGTGGCAAGCTGTGATCCTCCAGCCGTTCCACGACTTTCAGACGCACATTGGACAACGGGCATACCGTCAGCACCGTGCCTTCATCAGACAGGCGTTCGAGCAACTCCACATCTTCCACAGCACGCACACCGTGGTCGATACGGCAAACATCAAGTTCCTCCAGGGCTTCACGTATATAGCCAGGCGGCCCTTCTTCTCCTGCATGGGCGACCCGTGCCAGACCAAGCGCCTTGGCGCGCAGAAAGACATCGCGAAACTTGCTCGGTGGATTACCCTGCTCTGCGCTGTCGAGGCCCACAGCACTGAAATGCTCGTGCCAATGACGGCTGCTTTCCAGCACTTCCATGGCCTCTTCTGCTGGCCTATCACGTAGAAAAGCCAGAATCATCGCGCTGGACAGGTCCAGTTCGACAAGTGCCCGTTGCCGCGCTCGTACAAGACCTTCCATCAGCGTGTCGAATGATACGCCGCGCACAAGGTGCGCCTGGGGGTCTACGTGCATCTCGACATGCACGACTCCCTCCTTGGCAGCACGCTGGAAATACGCCATGGCCAGGTCCTCGAAGTCCTGGGCCGTCAACAGAACGCTCATTCCCTGGTAGTAAAGATCGAGGAAGGACTGCAGATCAGTAAAGTCGTAGGCCGCACGTGCGGCCTCGATATCTGAGTAAGGAAGCGTCACACCATTACGCTGGGCCAACTGGAACATCAGTTCCGGTTCCAGCGTGCCTTCGATATGCAAATGCAACTCGGCTTTAGGCAGGCGGGTAAGGAAATCATCGGACATGGTCACTCCTTGGGGACACAAGGCAAAAGGGCACAGCGGTTTCCTTGGCCGCTCGATAAGACATTATCCCTTATAGGGTGACGGATTCGACCGTCGTGCGCCACGTTGACGCATGCCGAGGTGCCAACCCAATACTGCGTGTTACCTTGCTCATTCCGGGTTTCGGTGTCGCAGGGTCATGCTCATGCACCAGATAAACCACCGTGCGTTGCTTAAGCCATGGCTCGAGCCTCTCTGCGACTCGTTCGGCAGTGGCGGCATCAAGCCCCGCAAAGGGCTCATCGAGCAACACCAGTCCCGGCTGGGTCAGAGACAGTCGGGCCAGGGCAATGCGTCGCGCCTGTCCTCCCGATACCTGGCGGCCACCCTCGCCCACACGAGTCTCGAGCCCTGCCGGCAAGGCCTGTGCCCAATCCTTCAAGTCCACGGCTTCGAGAGCCGCCCATAAGCAGGTGTCATCCGCTTCCGGTGCCGCCAGTCGCAGATTCTCCGACAGACTGGCATCGAACAGATCGACACTCTGGGTCAAGCATCCTACACCTGCCGCCAGTGCATCAGGTGCCAACATGTCGACAGGATGACCGCCTATCGAAAGCTGCCCCTGCTGCAGGTTCAGTTGCCCGCCCACCAACGCCAACAGAGTGGACTTCCCTGCGCCAGAGGGGCCACACAGTGCAACGCTTTCCCCTGCTGCCACATGCAAGTTCACATCGTGCAGGGCATCAAACAGGGCCCCGGAATAACGAAAGCTCAATGCCTTGCCACTCAATGACAACGGACCAGGAGGCAACGCAGCATCGCCTTCTGGCATTATCGCCACGTCATCAATGACATTCAGCCGCTCAGCCGCAGCAAGCGTGGCGCCAAGCTGAGTGAACGCGCCGGGTAGTGCGGCCAACCCTTCACTCAGAGCCATGGCGGCCAAGGGCAACATCACCATTATTGGTGCGCTCAGACCGCCGTTGGCAAATGCCGCGGCCCCCATCATCAGCAACAGCAACCAGGTGCCTCCGATCAACGCCGTGACCAGGGCATTACCTATGGCGGTGACCACCGCAAGACGCCATTGATCCTTGAACAGCTGGGCCTCGATGTCTTCCAGTTGGATACGACGCCGATCCAGCGCACCATAGGCTTCCAGTTCGGCAAAGCCTCGCAGGGACTCCATGACGCCCGAGCGTAATTGCTCCAGCGTCTCGACCCTGCGTCGGCTGGCGACCATCCCCAGCCTGGCCTGACCAAAGGTCAGCCAGCACCAGGCGAATAACAGGAGCCCCCCTAGCCACAGCACCACACCAGGCAGCCAGATCGCCACCAGTGCAAGGAGCGCAGCACCCAGCAGCAATGCCACCAGCGGAGGCGCAAGCAGGCGCAGGTACAGAGCATCCAGCGTGTCGATATCGGCCGTCAGGCGATTGAGCCAGTCACTTGCCCGGCGCCCTGCCAGCCGTGACGCATCCATACGCGCAAGACCGGCGAACATGCGCACGCGCAAGTCTGCCAGCAAACGCAGAATCGTATCGTGGTTGTAAAGACGCTCCAGATAGCGGGAAACCGTACGGGACACGGCAAACAGCCGAATCCCGCCACCCGGGGTATACACATCCAGCGTCGCTGCCGCACCAGCGGCCAGGGCCACTCCTGTCAGCGCAGAAGCCGTGATGAACCAGCCGGACACAGCCAGCAGGCCAAGTGCTGACAGTGCCGTTGCCAGCATCAATAGCGCCCCCACCACCAGACGCCCGCGATGTTGGTCATGCAGACGCAACCAAGGGCCAAGCGTAGCGAATATCCCTCTGCGCTCAGCCATGACACACCTCCTTGCCTTCCGCGAGAATCACATGATGCTGTCCCATGGCCATCAACGCCGGATGGTGAGTCGCGATGACCAGAGAGCGACCTTCCGCCACCAGAGATTCAAATCCTCGTACCAGCGCTCGCTCGGTCTCCTCGTCGACGCTTGCCGTCGGCTCGTCCAGCAGCACCAGCGGTGCATCACTCAGGAAGATACGTGCCAATGCCAGGCGTTGTGCCTGACCGCCAGATAAGCCATAGCCACCTTCACCCAACGAGGTTTGCAGCCCTTGAGGCAAGGCGTCCAGCACCTCGGCCAGCCCTGCTCGCACCAATGCCTGGTGCAATTGTTCATCACTCACCTGGGGCGCTGTCAGGCGCAAGTTGTCAGCGATACTGCCCTGTATCAACAGAGGACGCTGGTCCATCCATGCACACATCAATCCGGGAATCGCCTGGCGTTCGCCTTCACCGGCACCGACAAAGCCGGCCAGCAGTTGCAGCAGGCTGGACTTTCCAGAGCCGGAAGGTCCGCTCAATACCCATACCTGACCACGTTCAACGGCCATGTCGACAGGCCCTAATACTCGTCCCCTCCCCGCATGATCCAACGTCGCACCTTGCAGCCGCACCAGTGCATCCATCTCTTGCAAGGTAGGTTCAGCCACAGGATTCAGACGCAGTGCATCGATCGGCTCCTGCAATAGCTCATGCAGCCCTTCTGCCGCCGCCAGAGCCGAAGCACGATCATGATAGAACTGTGACAGAGTGCGTAACGGCTGAAAGAACTCAGGAGCCAGCAGCAGAATCATCAAGCCACTGAACAAAGTCAGTTGCGAGGCAGGCCCGAAGGGAATGTCACCCAGCAGACCGAAACCGATGTAGATGGCCACCACAGCAATGGCTACGGAAGAAAAGAATTCGAGCACCGCCGAAGAGAGGAAGGCCAGTCGCAGCGTTCGCAGGCTGCGGCGGCGATAATCATGGGCGACCGCAGACACTTCCAGAGTGGCTCGCTGAGTCGCCCCGAACAGGCGCAACGTCGTGATCCCCCTCACACGATCGATGAAGTGACCCGACAGCCGTGCCACCGCCAAGAATTGCTCGCGATTGAGCGACTCTGCCCCCATACCGACCAGCGCCATGAACAAGGGAATCAGGGGTGCGGTAAGTGCCAGCAGTACCGCCGCGAGCCAGTCCTGCCAGACCACCAGAGCGAGAATCACCACTGGCACAATGAGCACCAGGCGCGTCTGAACCCAAAAGCGAGCCACATAACCATCCAGGGCTTCGACCTGCTCGACCCACTGGTGAGCCAGGCCTGCACTATGGTGATTACCCACCCGCACCGGTCCCAGGCGTGCCCAGTGATCGAACACCTCGGCGCGCACCCTGCGACGCAGGTTCTGGCTGGCCTTCTGCGCCAACAATTCCTGGGTCATGGTCAACCCACTGCGCAATGCCAGCAGCACCACAATGGCCGTCGCCAGAGGCCACTGTGCCGCAAGTGCACTCCCTTGAACGACACTGGCGACGATTCGAGCGAGCAGTATCAGTTGAGCAATGACGGCGAAGCTACCTAGACAACCGCTGAGCACCGCCAGATTCAACCACAGGCGTTGCTCAACGGTACGTTGCATCAGCCAACGGCGGGCTGGAGAGCCACGCCGTCGGCGGGATGCGGAGGCATCCTCTGTAGAGTGAACAGGTTCAGTGGTAACCGTGGCCACGCACCTTTCCTCTGAACACCCAATAGGACCATGCGGTGTACCCCAGAACCACCGGGATCACGAATAGCACGCCAAGCAGCAGGAACAATTGAGATTCCGGTGCAGAGGCCGCATCCCAGATGGTGATGTCCGGCGGTACCAGGTAAGGCCATTTGCTTGCTACCAGCCCCAGGTAGCTGAACAGGAACAGGCCCAACGTAGCAACGAAGGGCTGTCCTTCATTGCGCCGACCCACCGCGCGCCAGATCCAGGCAGCACACACAAGGCCCAGCACAGGGAAGATCCAGAACAGGGACAGATGCCCGAACCAGCGTTCACGCACATACTCATCCACAAAAGGCGTATAGAGGCTGATCACGGCAAAGCCGATCAGCACCAGCACCAGGAGTTTCGGCGTGATGCGATAGGCCCAGTCCTGCACTTCTCCCTCGCTCTTCATGATGGTCCATGTCGCTCCCAGCAGCGCATAGCCCGCCACCAGAGACAATCCAGTGATCACAGTGAAAGGCGAAAGCCAGTCGAAAGCTCCTCCTACATAGACATCGTTTTCCACGGTAAAGCCCTGGATATAGGCCCCGACCACGACCCCCTGGCAGAAAGTGGCGAGCATCGATCCTCCACAGAAGGCGATGTTCCACCAGTGACGGTTACGCCGGGACTTGAAGCGAAATTCGAAGGCAATGCCACGGAAGATCAGGCCCGCCAACATCAGGAAGACACCCAGATACAGCGCTGGCAACAAGATGGTGTAGACCAGTGGAAAAGCTGCCAGCAACCCTGCCCCGCCCAGGATCAGCCAGGTTTCGTTGCCATCCCATACAGGTGCCACCGAGTTCATCATCACATCCCTGGCCTCCTCATTGGGGGCGAAGGGATACAGGATGCCGACCCCCAGGTCGAAACCGTCCATGAGGATATACATCATGACGCCAAAACCGATGATCAGCGCCCAGATCATAGTGAGGTTGATCAGTTCCATGAGGTCAGCTCCCGATAACGCGGCCGGAATCGGCTTCAAGCGAGGTGTGTGCGGCAGACAATGGACGCATGGGTTGTTCCACCTCGTGATGAGGTTCTTCTGCCAGCATGCCTTGGCGCACGACGCGGGTCAGATAATAGGCTCCTGTGAGGAACACCACCGCGTACACCGCGGCATAACCGATCAGCGTGGCCAGCACCATCCAGCCTGTCAGAGAGGGTGTGACTGCCTCGGCCTGGGTCATGATGCCGTATACCAGCCACGGAGAACGCCCCGCTTCCGTCACGAACCAGCCACCCAGCACGGCAATGAAGGGCGAGATGGTCATCAGCCTGAGCGTCTGCAGGAAAGGCTTGGAGTGATACACCCGCCCGCCTCGACGCAGCCACAGGCCAACCAGGGACACCAGAATCATCAGTACGCCCATACCGACCATGGCGCGGAAGGACCAGAATACAAATGCAACGGGAGGCTGCTCTTCCGGTGGCACTTCCTTGAGACCAGGCACCACGCCATCGACGTCATGCGTCAGGATCAGGCTGGCCAGGCTGGGGATGCCGATCTCGAAACGGTTCTCCTGGGCTTCCTTGTCTGGCCAGGCAAACAGCAGCAGCGGCACATTGGACTGCGTTTCCCAATTGGCCTCCATGGCCGCCACCTTGGTCGGCTGGTGCTCCAAGGTGTTGAGACCATGGGCATCACCGACGACAGCCTGCACAGGAGTCAGCACCAGCAACAGCCACAAGCACATGGAGAGAGCCTTGCGATTGGCTTCCACGTCGCGGCCAATCAGCAGGTACCAGGCACTGACGCCCGCCACCACAAAGCCGCCGGTGAGAAACGAAGCAAGTGCCATATGAGCGAAACGGTAAGGGAACGATGCCGTGAACATCGCTTCGGCCCAGTCCGTGACATGGAAGCGGCCATTGACCAGTTCCACCCCGGCCGGTGTCTGCATCCAGCTATTGGTAGAGAGAATCCAGAATGCTGAAATGAACGTACCCACCGCTACCATGATGGCGGCGAACAGGTGAACACCTTCAGGTACCTTGCCCCGTCCGAACAGCAACACACCGAGAAAGCCCGCTTCAAGGAAGAAAGCCGTCACGACTTCATAACTGAGCATCGGCCCCAGGAAGTTGGAGCCCGCCAGGCTGAAGTTGCTCCAGTTGGTACCGAACTGGAAGGCCATGACGATACCGGAGACCACGCCCATGCCGAAGACCACGGCAAACACCTTGACCCAGAAAGCCGCCAGACGCTCCCAGGCATGGTTGCCGGTCTTGTAGAACAGGCCATGGAGCAAGGCCACATAAGATGCCAGACCGATGGTGAACACCGGAAAGATGGCATGGAAGGATACGACAAAGGCGAACTGTATGCGTGACAGGATCACGGGGTCCAGTTCCATGACACATTCCTCGCAGCAGAGAAGAACCAAGCAGAGGGAGATGGACTGACGTTTTCCTTGACAGACTCTCCCCCGCAATGCGCGAGCCCGAATCATCCTGCTCGAGGTGTGCCTGGTGGCGCCGCAGCGATGTCATATCGCTGAATCAAGGCGTTCCATCGCAAACTGTGCAAGTTCGATTCGAACTCGCACTAAGCATAGAGCCTACTCCTACTTCTGTCGCATGAGGGGAATTGTCGCGCGGCACCGTGCCACAGCGGCATTTGGCCGCAAAATGCCCTAGGTCAGCACCAGCGATACCATGTAAGTGGTATAGGCGATGTACATCGCCAGAAAGACCATTCCATCGAATCGCGTGATACGTCCCGCCCTGCTTGGCCAACCTAGCGCAAATACCGCCATCAGCACCGTCATGACCGTCATGACGCTCCAGTCCCTCAATAGCACTTCTGTTCCTACCTCCACAGGCGCGATGACGGCAGCCAGGCCGACCACACCCAGGGTATTGAACAGGTTGGAACCCACCACATTGCCAACCACCAGGTCATGCTCATTGCGGCGCAACGCACTCAGAGAAGAAGCCAGTTCTGGCAGAGAGGTGCCTACCGCCACGACAGTCAGGCCGATGATCAGATCTGAAACCCCAAGCCCCTGGGCAATTTCCACCGCTCCCCAGACCAGCAGGCGAGAGCTGGCGATCAGCAGGACCAGACCAATGAGCGTCCACGTCAGGGATGCTTTCAGTGACATGGGGTGGGATTCAATCTCGGTCATGGTATCCGTCGCCAGAGAATCCACTTCACCAGAAGCCGTCGAACGCCGGCTATTGAAGATGCTGAAACCAATGAAGCCCATCAGCGCCACCAACAGCACAGCACCTTCGACACGCCCGATCATTCCACCCAGCATCATCAGAGCCGACACCAGCGTGGCCACACCGAGCACCGGCAGCTCACGGCGGATCACCGAAGTACTCACGGCCAGCGGGGAGACAATAGCCACCAAGCCAAGAATCAGACCGATATTGGCAATATTCGAGCCATAGGCATTACCCAGCGCCAGCCCTGGATTGCCCTGGGCCGCTGCCAGTGCAGATACTGTCAATTCTGGTGCCGAAGTACCAAAGCCGATGACCAGCATGCCTATCAGTAATGGCGATAGCCCCAATCTGGCAGATGTTGCTGCAGCGCCATCCACAAAACGATCAGCACTCCAGATCAGTACAACCAGTCCCGCAATGACCGCCATGGCCGCCAATAACATGTCCATTCCTCGATAGAAACTGAGGCTGCATGGTTGTCTATGGTGTCGCTCACGTCAACGTGTCAAACTCTTATTCAATGGAAGAGACAATAGACCGCGGTCATGCGTGATGGATCCGTTTTCGACTATTGTCCACGCTGCGAACAACTCAACATCTCATGCAACGTTGCCTAGTGAAGTCGCATGAAAGAGCACAGTTGTTCGCCAAGCATTTTGGATTCTGTCTTCTTGGGAGGAGACCCACCCCAGTGCTCAGCCCTATCCACGGCCCTCTCGTCAGACTTCGCAACACCCCGATTTCTGAACACCCGGCACCGGAACATCATCCGACATCACGGAGGCGTCTGCGCGCTTGTCATGAATGCGACTGGGTGATGGCCTTGCCTCCATTGCAACCCGGCCAACAGGCATGCTGCATACGCTGTGGTGGGGTTCTGGCCAAGCGCAATGCGCTTCCTGTCCAGCGTTGCCTGGCACTGGCCATCAGCGCGTCCATCGCCTTGATAGCCGCTATTTCCTTTCCCTTTATTCGCTTCAGCGTAAGAGGCATCGGGAATCAGATCGAGGTCACCCAGACTGCCACGGAGATGCTCGCCCAGCACCAACCCATCGTGGCACTCATGGTGCTGATGGCTGTATTTGTACTACCGGCGCTATACCTGATGGCCGCCGTATGGGTGCAAATCAGCCTGCTGCTGCCTCATCGCCTGCCCTGGAGCCGCACCATTGCCCGTATGCTGGGACACATCACGCCATGGATGATGGCCGATGTGTTCATCGTGGGCACCATGGTCAGCCTGATCAAGATTGCCGGCCTGGCCGAAGTTTCGTTGGGTGTCTCGTTCTGGGCCTTCATTGCTTATGCCCTGCTGTTGCTGGCCACCACCCTGTCCCTCGATTCCGATTGGCTATGGTTTTCCCTTTCCGGTGGTGAGCCATCAGCACCGGAAGGTATCCACACCGGTGCCACAGCAGCCTCCCAGAATCTCGCCGGTTGTCATACCTGTGGCCTGATCGGGCGGCTTGATGAGCGTGGCCATGGTACTTGCGAACGATGTGGCGAAAAGCTTCACGCCCGCAAGCCACGCAGCCTGCAATACAGCTGGGCACTGTTACTGACTGCTGCAGTGCTCTATATTCCGGCCAATCTCTACCCCATCATGTACACCACCAGCCTGGGCAGTTCCGACCCCAACACCATCATCGGAGGGGTCATCTATCTGGCCAGTCATGGTTCCTGGCCTGTGGCTATCGTGATATTTGTTGCCAGTGTTCTGGTACCCATCGGCAAGATGCTGGCCCTGGCCTGGCTATGCTTGGTGGCACCCAGAGCACCAGGCATGCGCTCCAGTACACGCACACGCCTTTATCGGCTGACAGAATTCATTGGACGCTGGTCCATGGTCGACGTCTTCGTGGTCGCTATTCTCACTGCGCTGATTCGAGCAGGCGCCCTGATGTCGGTTTCCCCCGGCCCCGCGGCCTTGGCCTTCGCCTGCGTTGTCATACTCACCATGGTCGCTGCCATGTGCTTTGATCCACGACTGCTGTGGGATGAAGTATCATCTGCCAAGATAAAGGGCTCTGACGCCAGCATTTACGACAATCAGGGAAGAACGCCATGACCGACGGCGATACACGCACACCAGGATCCGAACAGGACGATCCCCATCGGGCTACACCGGCACGCCAGTCTCGCTTGTCCCCTGTATGGATAGTGCCGCTGGTCGCACTATTCATCGGCGCCTGGCTGGTCTATGACAATTACTCCAGCCGTGGACCGCTGATTAGCCTTCATATGCCTACAGCAGAAGGCATCGAGGCAGGCAAGACACTGATCAAGACACGCAACGTAGAAGTTGGCCAAGTCGAAACCGTACGCTTGAGCGAAGACCTTTCCGGGGTCGAGATCACCGCTCGCATGACACCGGAAGCCGATCCCATGCTGGTCGAGGATAGTTACTTCTGGGTCGTCAAACCACGTATCGGACGCGGAGGTGTCAGCGGCCTGGGCACAGTATTTTCCGGTGCGTACATTCAGCTTGAGCCGGGTGAGAGCGAGATTTCAGACAAAACGTTCGATGTTCACGACCAGCCTCCGGTGGCACCACCTGGAGCTGAAGGCCTTCGCCTCAGTCTTGTCAGTCAAGCGGGTAGTGCGCTCAAGATCGCTGACCCGGTGACTTACCAGGGAATCAATGTGGGACGCGTCGAAGAAACAAAGTTCGACGTCGAAAGTCAGACGATGCAGAGCCGAATCTTCATCGAGAGTCCTTATGATCAATTAGTCACCGAGAACACACGCTTCTGGTCGGCCAGTGGTCTTGACATCAGCCTTGGAGCAGATGGTATTCAGGTCAAGGTCGGCTCTCTCGAGTCCCTGATCGGCGGTGGTGTCACCTTCGGTCTACCCGAGGACATCCCGGCCGGCGATCCTGTGACAGCGGATACCACCTTCCAGTTGTATGCTGACGAAGAAGAGGCGCGTCAAGGCTCTTTCAACCGCCATCTTGACTATGTACTGCTGGTTGAAGACACGGTACGCGGTTTGAGCAAAGGGGCACCGGTGGAATTCCGTGGTGTGCGCATTGGTACCGTGGCCGCCGTGCCATGGAACTTCTCATCGATCCGCGATGAGCAGCGCGACACTCTGGCCATTCCAGTATTGATCCGTATTGAGCCCCAGCGCCTTGGCCTGGAGATGGATCTGGACGAATGGAAGACCCGCTACGAACGCTTGTTCAATGCCGGCCTGAGAGCCACGCTCAAGAGCGGCAGCCTGATCACTGGTGCGCTGTTCGTGGAACTGAAGTTCGACCCTGCTCTGCGCGGCCAGTACACACCGGAAACCTTCGCCGGTCGTCCCGTCTTTCCGACTTCTCGGTCTGGTCTGGCCCAGATCCAGTCTCAGGTCACTGCGTTGCTCGACAAGCTTAACCGACTTGATGTGGAGTCTGTCCTCAGCGGCCTGGATCGCAACTTGCAGGTATCCGAGGCGACTCTCGATCAAGCCAAGGAACTGGTCAGCAACATGAATAAAATGCTCGGTAATCCGGATAGTCAGAACCTGCTTGGCAACCTCAACTCGACGCTGCTCGAACTCAAGCGCACCATTCACGGGCTATCACCAAACTCCGATGCGTATCAGGACCTGACCAGAACGCTTGATGAAGTCGAGACACTGATGCGTGACCTGCAGCCTGCTGCACGCAAGATCAGTGACAAACCCAGCTCGCTGATCTTCGACAGCCTCGATACCGAAGACCCCATTCCCCGAGCCCCGAATACCAGGAGCAGCCAATGAGGCCGATATGGAAACTCAGCCTTCCCCTGCTGGCACTATGGCTGGGAGGCTGCGCTAGCAGCACTCCGACGACCAACCGTTACCTGCTGCCGGCAGATGCCGGCAGTACGGATGCCAGAGTGCCAACGGCATCCACCACCACGTTGCTGATCTCGTCTCCACGCATGGCAGACTTCCTCAGCAACGACGGCATCGTGTTGCAGTTGGATGACCTGACGCTCAATGAAGCCAACAGCAACCTATGGGCTGCCCCGCTCAGCCAACAGCTTGAGCGAGGCATGCGCGACCGCCTTGCACAGCGACTTCCCGGCCAGAAGGTGCTGCTGGCCCGTGGCAACTCTCCACAGGACGCCCTGACACTGGAAATTTCTGTTGATCGTTTCCAAGGACACTATGCCGGTTACGCGATTGCGTCAGGCCAGTGGCTATTGCGCGACGATCAGGGCACGGTTGTCAGCTATGCGCCCTTCAATGCTCAAGTCGATCTTGGCAATGACGGTTACCCGGCTTTGGTGCGCGCACTAGGGCGCAGTTGGGACCAGGTGGCTGACGATATCGCCGCTGGCGTTCGTACCACGAACTCGTGAAGTGAATTACCAAGCTGCGCAGCAGCATGATTTCTGTCATCATGGCCGCTGCTTGTAAGGGAACTGCTTCACACAGTGTGTTGTGTTTTCTCAAGAAAGCACTGCACAGGTTGATGACGCGACGAATGGCACGCTGCACAGATCGGTTCTCGCATCAATGCCCTGGTGCAGTGTTTTCCCAGAAAACACTCTTTATTCCCTTGTTACTGTTTGACGGTCATCCGAATTTTTTCCCCACGCCTCGCGCAAGGACTGGACTGACGTCGTCTTGATGATGTCCTGCGAGTGCGTGCGAGCTGGAGCTTGCATGAGTTTTTCCGACCTCGGCCTGCGTGCCGAACTGCTTCGAGCCATCGAAGCGCTGGGTTACGATACCCCTACTCCGATTCAACGTCAGGCCATCCCCGCCGTCATCCAGGGAGGCGATCTTCTCGCTAGCGCCCAGACCGGTACAGGCAAGACGGCTGGCTTTACCCTTCCCATGCTTCAGCGCCTGGCCGACGGACCACGTCCACAACCCCGTCAGGTTCGGTCTCTGGTGCTCACCCCGACCCGCGAGCTGGCGGCCCAGGTTGGTGAAAGCGTCACCGCCTATGGACGTTTCCTGAAACTGACCAGCCACGTGATCTTCGGCGGCGTTGGCCAACAACCACAGATCGATGCCCTGCGCCCGGGCCTGGATATTCTCATTGCTACACCAGGTCGTCTGCTCGACTTGCATCAGCAGGGCCATGTGGATCTATCCAAGGTAGAGATCCTGGTCCTGGACGAAGCCGACCGCATGCTCGACATGGGCTTCATCCATGACATTCGCCGCGTACTGAAACTCTTGCCCCAGGCACGTCAGAACCTGCTGTTCTCGGCGACGTTCTCCAACGAGATCCAGGCACTGGCGGATCGCTTGCTGAACAATCCCCAACTGATCGAAGTGGCTCGCCGCAACACCACAGCAGAAACCGTCGATCAAGCGATCTATCGAGTCGACCGTGAGCGCAAGCGTGAGCTGTTGTCCCATCTGATCACGACACAGCAGTGGTACCAGGTACTGGTATTCACCCGCACCAAGCATGGTGCCAACCGTCTCGCAGAACACCTTGGCAAGCAGGACATTTCGGCCATGGCCATCCATGGCAACAAAAGCCAATCTGCCCGTACTCGTGCCCTGGGAGCCTTCAAGTCAGGCGAGCTGCAGGTGCTGGTGGCAACCGATATCGCCGCCCGTGGTCTGGACATTGACGAGTTGCCCCACGTCGTCAACTTCGAGCTGCCCAACGTTGCCGAAGACTATGTGCATCGCATTGGTCGCACCGGACGTGCCGGCAATGAAGGCCAGGCGGTGTCACTGGTCTGCGTGGATGAGCATGGCCTGTTGCGCAACATCGAGCGCCTGATCAAGCGAGACCTGGAAAAACGCATTGAACCGGGTTTCGAGCCGGACCCCAATGCCAAACCGGAACCCATCGAAAATGGCCGCAACCGCGGGAACGGCGGTCAAAGACGGAGCCGGGACAATACCAATGGACAGAAACGCAACCGGGGCGACCAGGAGCGTCGAAGTGCCCAGAGCCGCAATAGCGGGAACACATCCCGCACGACCGAGGGCACCAACCAGCCGGCAGCACGTCGTCGGCGCAGCCGCTCCGGTCAGCGTCGTCAGGCTTAACGAACCCACTCTCCTGGGCCGCCCTGCTTGACAGCACAGGCCGGTACGCAGGCCAATGAAAGCGTATCGGTGAAAACAGCGCGGTCCTTGCCGAATTCCGAGGATGACAGGATGGCCTCCAAAGAACTGATCAATGAATATCTCCAATGGCGTGCATTCCGGCGCCAGTCTCAACTGGACAGTGAGTTTCGCGCGGCACGCAAGAAGCTTGACGATGCCCGAATCTCTGCGACCCGCATGACCGAAGCCTATCGCAGCATGGCTGACAAGGGCGCAGAGCAGGGAGCCTGCTATCGCACCCTCTATCAGCGTGACCACGATGGCGTCGCAGTCACTTGCGAAGGCTGGCTGTTTGTTCGCCGAGTCCTGGCTGAAGGGGGAACCACACGGGTTCGCGCCACCTTGCTGGAAACCTTTCGCCTGGAGAATGGCCAACAGGAGCCCGGCAAGACAACGGCGGAAAAAGTCACACTGGAAATCTACGACCAGTTGCTGACCAGTCAGAATATGGCCCTGGTCGTGCGCGTTGACCGCACCGATGGCGACCGTCAGACCAACTTCCTGACATTCGCCGATCAAGTTCGTGGTGATCTGCGCCCGCATCTGGCGTAGCTCGTACTTTTCGACCCTGTTTAATACCTGCTCTGGGGCTTGAGATGACTGCCAAGACCATTCCGTGGCGATTTTTGTTTCTGATGGTACTGGTTGGGCTGAACCTGCGTCCGGCCTTGTCGTCCCTGGCCCCAGTACTCAACCGAGTTCAGCAGGATACTGCACTGACCCCACTGTCCATCGGCGCACTGACCACATTGCCGGTACTCTGCCTTGGCCTGTTTGCCCCGGCAGCACCACGCCTGTCGCGCCAGTTTGGTCCGGAGCGAGCTCTGGCACTGTCCTTGGTCGTCATTGCCGTTGGCTTGCTGCTGCGCTGGCTTGCCAGCCCCTGGGCACTGTTTACAGGGACTTTCCTGGTCGGTGCTGGCATCGGCGTGGGCGGTGCCCTGTTACCAGCCCTGGTCAAACGCGAGCTGCCGCATGGTGCCGACCTCATGACCGGGGTATATACCATGGCCCTGTGCCTCGGTGGCGCCCTCGGCGCAGGCCTGTCCATTCCACTCAGCGACTGGCTGGGGGGCTGGCCTCCCGGGCTTGCTGCCTGGTCGTTGCTGGCTATCGTGGCACTTGTGGCCTGGGAACTGGGCATGCCACGTACCCCCGCTACCCCACATGCACCAGGTCAGACAGGCACCGGGGCCACCAGAGGCATTCTGCGCCAACCGCTCACCTGGCAGATCATGGTGTTCATGGGAGCTCAGTCCTCCTTGGCCTACATCGTCTTTGGCTGGCTACCCACTCTTCTCGTCAAACGAGGTTATGACGAAGCCGAGGCCGGTTGGTTGATGGGCCTGTCGGTGCTGATTCAATTGATCTCGGCACTGGCCGCTCCCTGGCTTGCACGCTTGGGCCGAGACCAGCGTCCAGCATTACTGCTTGGGCTCAGCTTCTCGACGACAGGCCTGTGCCTGTTACTGTTGGCCGGCCCATTCTGGAAACTGCCTGGCGTAGTGATGCTTGGCCTTGGCCAGGGTGGCAGCTTCAGTCTGGCACTGGCTCTGATCGTGCTGCGTAGTGCGGATTCTCGCCTGGCTGGCCGCCTCTCTGGCCTTGCCCAGGGAGGCGGCTACGCCCTCGCTTCCCTGGGACCCTTTAGTGTCGGCATCATGCTTCAGCTCGATGTCGGTATCCCCTGGATTACCGCAGCCCTGGTGGCCATCGCCACACTGGCCGCTGCATGCAGCTGGTTTGCCGGACGCAACCGTCAACTCGCCTTCGACGAGGAAGGTCGTCTCATTACCCGCTGACCGACTCATTTCCGGCACTCATGTTTTCGAGGCCCATGTTTTCGAGACCCACGTTTTCGACATTCATGCGCTCGAGCCTATATTCTCGAACATGACGTTTACGAGCCGAGTATGGGATTCTCATGAGTCCTGACCGTACCTGCATACTGCTTGCCGTACATGCTGCATCGACTTGTCCGTCTTGCGAGAACCCGTATCATGGCGGGCGACCCTGAATGACAACTGGCCACGAACCGAGGAACCAAGCCCATGACTGCGATTTCCAATGCCCCTCTGCTGGTGCTCTACACCGGAGGCACTCTCGGCATGGTGGAAACCGATCAAGGTCTGGCCCCTGGAAAAGATGTCGAAGGTCGTGTTCGCCAGGCACTCGATGCCCTGCCACCAGAACGCCGTGCAGCCTTGCCCGCGTTTGTCTGGCATGAAGTGGACCACCCCATCGATTCAAGCAGCGCCAGACCCGAAGACTGGGCAAACCTGGCCGCGGATATTGCCGACTGCTACAGCGACTATGCAGGAGTCGTCGTACTTCACGGGACGGATACTCTGGCCTGGACAGCGTCGAGCCTGGCCTTCCAGCTCCTGGGCATTGATCGTCCGGTCATCGTCACCGGCGCCATGCTTCCCATGGAAGCCCAAGACAGCGACGCTCCACGCAACATCGAAACTGCCCTACGCTTTGCTGCCATGCCGCAACTACAGGAAGTGGCACTATGCTTCAATGATCTGCTGCTGCGTGGCTGTCGGGCCCGCAAGTGGCAAACTCGCGATGCCAATGCCTTCGTCAGCCCCAACCTTTCCGCATTAGGCGAACGGCGCGGCGACGATTGGCTGCTGTTTGAAAGCCATGGTCTGGAGGCAACTCAACGTGGTGCTCCGCGCTTTGAGCAGGCCGATTACCGCAACATGGGCGACAAGGTCATCCGGCTCTCCCTGTGGCCGGGCATTCAAGCCTGGCAATTGGCTGCATGGCTCAGCGACAAGCGCGTCGAGGGAGCTCTGATCGAAGTCTGGGGTGGCGGTAACATACCCGAAGATCTGGAACTGGCTGCGGTGATGGCGGAAGCCACTGCTCAAGGCAAGATGATCGTCGCCATCAGCCAATGTCCGCATGGCACTATCGAAATCGGCCATTACGCGGCAGGCCAGTTGCTGAGCGAGGCCGGCGTCATCTCTGGTGACGACATGACGCCCGAGGCAGCTTACACCAAGCTTGTTCACCTCTTGGCCCAGCCCCTTCCGACGGAAGAGCGTCTGCGGCGCTTTCGCACTTCCCTGGTAGGCGAGAGGGGCTGATTCCATGAGGAGCATTACACACAGCGCCATCCTTCCTGCGCCACCCGACAAGGTCTTCGCACTGCTCGAACGCGTCGAGGATTTTGCCGAGTACTCGGACCTGATCACAGCCATCGAGCCTTTGGGTGAGGAACGCTACCACTGGCATGTCCACGCGGTGGGCATGGATTGGACCTTTGCCGTCCAGATCACGGAGAAGATCGCCCCCACCAAGCTGGCCTGGGAATCAACAGAGGGTATACACAATCAGGGGCATTACGACCTGGAAGCCGTCGATGAAGGTACCCGGGTCACCTTGACCCTGGAATACCAGATTCGCAATCGCCTGCTGGCCAAGGCCGTGGATCGCGCTGCGCGCCCGCTAGTGGCCAAGGTCAGCAAACAGATTCTGGAACGTGTAAAAGCCCGTCTGTGACAGACTGATATCTCTTTCCACAAGCAGCAACGACCCAGCCATGCACGCCATCGCTATTGTTTGCGTAACGATGCATCCAGCTGGTCTACCAACTCGGCCCAGTCCGCATCATCTTCCTTTGCCTCACGCAGAAAATCAGCCTGGCCTTCATTCCAGCAAGGCGCATCCGCAAGTTCCATGTCATCCGGCAATGGAGCATTGTTATCGATGAAGCGCTTGATGGCCGCAGCATCAGAAGCAAGCCCCAGCTGTTCGAAGAGTTCACTAAATGCATGATCCGGGTGTTCCATGGAAAGCTCCTGAATGAGTAGGCCACGAAACTAACCATAGACGATGCTCTCCCACTCGACGATTCAACGCACCTCGATGGCTATATCAGCGCCAGGGGCTGGCTCCAGGTCACGCATCAACAGGGCAAACGACAGTTGGCCTTCGTCACTCACCAAACCTGGGACAGCCAGGCGAACACGGTGCCCCGAGCCTGGCGCTACGGTGATCTTGCCTCGCGAGGCGTTTTCCAATGCCTGCAAGGTGAAACGCAGATTACCCGAAGGCAGCATCAGTTCCATGCGATCCCCTACGGAAAAACGGTTCTTGACCTCGACCTCCAGCATGCCGGCGTTCGGATCATGACCGATGACCTCGCCGACAAACTGCTGATGCACGCCTATCGAATGGCCACGTTCATAATTCTGATATTCATCATGTACATGGCGACGATAGAAGCCTTCCGTATAACCCCGGTTAGCCAGATTCTCCAGTTCATCCATCAGCGTCATGTCGAATGGCCGGCCAGCCACGGCATCGTCAATGGCCCGACGATAGACCTGGGCAGTACGCGCAACATAGTAATGCGACTTGGTACGTCCTTCGATCTTGAGTGAACGGACGCCCATCTCGGCAAGTCTGGCAACATGCTGGACGGCACGCAGATCCCTTGAGTTCATGATGTAGGTGCCATGCTCATCCTCGAATACCGGCATCTGCTCACCTGGCCGGGAGGCTTCTTCGACCAATGCAAACAGGTCGCCACTGTCATCCTCTTCGGCAGGCAAGGTTCGATACTGCCAACGGCATGCATTGGTGCAGGTACCTTGATTGGGGTCCCGGCGATTCAAGTATCCGGACAGCAGGCAACGTCCTGAATAGGCAATGCACAGGGCACCATGAACGAAGGTTTCGATTTCAAGGTCTGGACATTCACTGCGAATCTCGGCAATTTCATCCAGCGATAATTCCCGGGACAGAATGATGCGGCTTATCCCCTGCCGCTGCCAGAATCTCGCGGCCTGATAGTTGACCACATTGGCCTGCACCGACAGGTGGATCACCTGGTTCGGCCAGCGCTCTCGGACCATCATGATCAGACCAGGATCCGACATGATCAGCGCATCCGGCCCCGCCTCGACCACCTTCGCCATGTCATCCAGGTAGGTCTTGAGCTTGCTGTTGTGGGGAGCAATGTTCGAAGCAACATAGAATTGCTTGCCCCGCTCATGGGCATAGGCAATGCCTTCATGCAGATGGGCAAGATGGAAATCGTTGTTGCGCACCCGCAGGGAATAACGGGGTTGACCGGCATAGACCGCATCCGCCCCATAGGCGAAGGCATAGGTCATGTTCTTGAAGGTACCTGCCGGCGACAGCAGTTCAGGAGCTTGCATGGGGATTACCAGACATCATCAGGGCAACCGGGGAGGTTGCCATGCCGGTCTCCCGGCATCATTGATCAGGATCAACTGCATAAGAGATGAATGTCTAGTCACAGCTCGGGGAATTGGTTACCCTTGCGGCGCCGGACCGGATCCCGGCTAGTCCAAATTCTCCGATCATGAGTTTGAAAATGACCCAATCTTCCTCTGCCTCTGTAGTGATCTACTCCGGCGGCATGGACTCTTTCACCGTCCTTCATCGTGCCCTGCGGGAAAATCGCGAAGTTCACGCTCTTTCGTTCAACTATGGCCAGCGCCATGTGCGTGAGCTGGAAGTTGCACGACAAGTGTGCGCAGAACTCGGCATTCCTCACCAGATTGTCGATATCACTGCCATCCACGGCCTGATCGATAATTCGGCGCTTACCGATGCCAGCCGCGAGATGCCGGATGGCGATTATGCCGAGGACAACCTCACCTCTACGGTAGTCCCCAATCGCAACATGGTGCTGCTTTCCCTGGCCATTGCCAAGGCTGTCAACATCGGTGCCTCGCGAGTGGACTATGGCGCCCATGGTGGTGACCATGTGCTCTATCCAGACTGCCGTCCTCAGTTTGTCGAGGCCATGAATGCCGTCGCCGCCATTGCCAACTTCTCGCCTGTAGAAATCCACGCACCTTATCTCAAGCGCAGCAAGAGCGAGATTCTTGCCGATGGTCTGGCCATGGGCCTCGATTATGCCAAGACCTGGACTTGCTACGAAGGTGGGCAGCATGCCTGTGGTCGCTGTGGCAGCTGCCGCGAGCGTCTGGCAGCCTTCGCCGCCAATGGTGCCAGCGACCCATTGACCTATTCCTGTCAGCCTGACCTTCATCACCCCCACGGCAATCACGAGGGGTAACGGTCATGTACAGTGTCAAGGAAGCCTTCTATACCCTGCAGGGCGAAGGCGCACAGAGCGGTCGCGCCAGCGTCTTCTGTCGTTTCAGCGGCTGCAACCTGTGGTCAGGCCGCGAACAGGACCGTGCCAAGGCCCAATGCCAGTTTTGTGATACCGACTTTGTCGGCACGGATGGTCAGAACGGCGGCAAGTTTGCAGATGCTGGAGACTTGGCAGATCACCTGCTGTCTCTGTGGCAACCGGTGGAGAAAATCTCTCCTGCCGCCCCCTATGTCGTCTTCACCGGGGGCGAACCATTGCTGCAGCTCGATGAAACACTTATCGACGCCATGCACCAGCGCGGCTTCGACGTCGGAGTGGAAACCAACGGTACCCTACCCGCACCGCCTGGCATCGATTGGCTATGCGTCAGCCCCAAGGGAAGCGCCGCCATTGTCCAGACGCATGGCAACGAACTGAAGCTGGTGTTCCCCCAGGCGGATGCACCACCACAACGCTTCGAGAACATGGCCTTCGAGCACTTTCTGCTGCAGCCTATGGACAGGAGCCATCAGCCTGTAAATGAGAGCCTTCAGCCTGACGAAAAACACCATCAGCCTGATATCGCTTCCGTGACAATCTGCAGTGACTCCGAGCGCTCTCCCATGGCGGCCTGCGTGGCTCACTGCCTGGCTCATCCACAGTGGCGCCTGTCACTGCAAACACACAAGATTCTGGGGATCGACTGATGGCATTGTTCGTATACCACCTGACCCATGTGGACAGCTCTGTCTGGTGCCCCGAACGCGGCCTGATAGGTGCCAGTTGGAACGTACATGTCGAACTCGACGGACAACTTGGCGAAGACGGCATGCTGTTCGATTTCGGCGAAGTCAAACCGTGGATCAAATCTCGACTCGATGATGGCATTGATCACACCTTGATCGTGCCAACAGAAGCGCCAGGTATCTCGATCAGTGACTGCCCGGAAGGTATTTGTATCCGCACGACAGAGCCCTATGACATGGAAGTGCGCGGCCCCCGCCAGGCATTCACCCTGTTTCCATGGAAGCGGATCACCCCCGAGGCACTGGCCAGTCATTTGAGTACCGAGATGATGCGACGCCCTCCCGCTCGAGTAGACAGTATTACGCTCACGTTCGAGGATGAGCGTATCGATGGTGCCGCATACACCTATACCCATGGGCTCAAGCGCCATGCCGGCAACTGCCAGCGAATTGCTCACGGCCATCGCTCACGTTTGCACGTCATCCAGCAAGGACAGCGCCAGGCCACACTGGAAACCCGATATGCCGACTGGCTGGCGGACAGCTACCTGGTCGCTGCTGAGGACATTGTTGCCGAAGGCGACCGTGGTGACTGGTTGCGTACCGCCTATCAGTCCGCCCAGGGTCAGTTCAGCCTGACCCTTCCGGCAGAGCGGTGCCGTATTCTGCCAACCTCAACGACAGTGGAAAACATCGCTGCCTGGCTGGCTGGCGAAGTCGCCAAGGATACTGGTACTCCCACCAGAATTCGGGCTTTCGAAGGCGTGCACAAGGGCGCCACGGCGGAAATCTGAAGGTTCAGTGAGAGCATGATGAGTGAACTGATCGCCCGACAATCTGCAGCCCCTCAGGCAGGCTGTCGACCCGGTTGTGGTGCTTGTTGCATCGCCCCCTCGATCAGTTCGCCCATCCCTGGCATGCCCAAGGGAAAACCCGCAGGAATGCGCTGCGTACAACTCGACACGAACAATCTATGCCGCCTGTTCGGTGACCTTCGCCGTCCCCGGGTGTGCCTGAGTTTCGATTTCGATGCCGAGCTATGCGGCAGTTCCAGCGCCGAAGCCATGCACAATATCAGCGAGCTGGAACGCCTGACCTGATGGTAGTACTTTCCAGCTCGCCTCCATACCTTGTCGCGAGACACCTTGTCGCGAGCAAGATGCAGGCAGGGTTTTCAGAACCCAGAGGCCTGAGTGACACGCTTGTCCAGTAACGTTCGCCAACGCACCAGCACCGGAGCATCACTCAACGACACCTGAGCCAGCAGTTCACGAAACTGTTCGCGCACTTGTGTATTACCAGGCTCGATCAGAGTGAGCCATTGCTCCAGAGCACTGAGTTGCTGATGCAGATTGCCATCACGCTCCGCCTGCTGTGCTGCAAGCTCGATCAGGCTGCGAACGACATCGGTGCCACGCCCAAGACGCTGACGTACCCGGGCCAGCTGGATGGCAATCTCCGGAACGAACAAGGAGTGACGCTCACGAGCCATCAACAGGCATTGGTCGAGATAATCTTCGGCCCGGTCCAGCTCACCCAACGCCAGACATGCATCCACATACCACAGGTCGGGGCGCTTATAGAGGTCCCTGCCACTCAATTCTGCCCATTCCTCATGACAGGCCTCGATCTGCACCAACCCTTCCTTACCCCCGGATAACGCCTGCTGCCATCCCATTACCACCCGCGATGCCAGTTGCCACAGGTGCAGGTCTGCCGAACACGTCAGTTGACGGGCACGCTGCGCCCGATGGGAGGCTTCATGGACATGACCAAGCTGGCGATACAGCGACGACGCATACATCAGTGCCATAGCCAGGCTACCTGGATGATTGATCTGCTCGGCCAGCCGAATGGCCGACTCCACATGATGCTCGGCACGTTGGTAGTCGCCACGCAGGCACAAGGCCCAGCCCTGAAAGCAGGCCGCCGCTACCTGGGGATGATCGGCGAAGGGCAGCCACTCAATCATCATGGTGTTGTTGAGCGGGTCCAGCTCTTCCAGGTGATCATAGGCCTGGCGAATGCGTCCTGCCCAGTACTCGCAACTGGCGCCAGCATAATCCGCCAAACGACGATAACGTGGATCATCCATGCGTGCCGCCAGGTCAGCGAGCCGAGAAGCCAGCAGGAAAGCATCAGCATGGGCATTGCGTTCACTGCAACCGATCCATAACCCCCACTGAACGAGGAACGCCTGCTCAAGGTCGTCTTCGTCATCGGGGTTCTGATCAAGCCGGGCAAGCAGCTCACGCGCCTTGACAAAGCTGTCGTGGGCAGTGATCGACCCTCTCCCCTCCAGCGCATATGCAGCCTGCCCACGTACCGTGAGCAAACTGATTTCGCGCTCCACCGGCTCATCAGCCAAGCGCAGGCTGGCCAATCCCTCGTCAGCCATTTTCAGTGCCGTACGGTTGGCACTGACCTTGAGTGCTTCCCGTGCTGCCAGTTCGAAGTAGCGTGCTCCACGGGCATAATGCCCACTGCGGCGTAGATGCAAGGCAAATTCACCAGGGTGACGGCTGATCCATACGGGATGATGTTCTTCGATCAGATGCACGACCTGGCGATGGGTTTCGACCCGAATGTCTCGCGGGCAGGAAAGATAGGCGGCCTCGTGCAGCAATTGGTGGGTGAATTGATATTCACGGATGTTGCCTTCGCCTTCGGCCGGCTCAATGATCTCGAGGCGACGCATTTCCTCCAGCGCACGACCCAGGCGATCCGGCTCCCAGCCCGTGCACTCCTTCAGGAAGTCGAAACGGAAATACCGCCCCAGTACAGCAGCGATATGAGCCGCTTCACGATCGCCATCAAGCTGGTCGATACGGCTGCTGAGCAGACCGAGCAGACCTTGCGGTAGTTCCTCGAACTGGACACTACGTCCCTCGCGACGGTCCATGTCCAGGCGGCGACAGATCTCCTGCAAGTACAACGGCACACCATCGCAGCGTTCAATGATCTGACTGCGCAGACGCGGAGAAAAATGCAGTCCATAGCGCCTGGCCAGTTGCGACAGCAAGCGTGATGATTGCATGGCGTCCAGGCGACCGAGCGTGATCTGCTGGTCCCAATGCAAGCGGACTGGCAGCGTCTCTCGACCGTGCTGGCTGGCCACCAGAAGGAAAGGACAATTGATCGGCAGGCGCGCCTGCAGGCCAGCAAGCACTTTGAAGGAAGGCTCGTCGACCCATTGCAGGTCATCGATCATCAACACCAGCGGGCGCTCTTCAGTGAGCCGGTGAATCAACCCATAGAGTATGGATACCACCAGTTCCACCGCTTCGCTGCTCTGGGCCAGCAAGGTCACTTCGCGAGGCTCCCGGATCCCCATGGCTTCCGCCAGCCATTCCCAGGATGCCTCCGGCAGCACTTCTCCGTGAACCTCTTCTACCAGCTTCGTCAGTGAATCGGCATTGATGCCACCATCGAGGTACCAACGGATCAGTTGGCGTGCAACACCGTAGGCCTCTTGCCCCGATAAGCGTGTATTGGGCTGCCAGCATATCGCCGCCTCCCGGGTTTGTTCTGAATGACGAAAACCTACCAGCAGGGCCGACTTGCCAAGCCCAGACGGTCCACGCACCAGTACGCTCTGGCGCAGTCCAAGCCCTGCCCGGGCAAGGGCATCGCGCAAGGTACGAACAGCGCTTTCGCGGCCCACCAGGCTTGGTGGGGCTGCATCACGCCCGCCGAGATTGTCACCCAGCACCAAGGCTCGTAGCATCACTCGACCATCGCGGGCCACCAGACGCGAAGACAGTCGAGGCTGTAAATCCAGCGCAGGTGGCATATGCTGACTGGCTTCCTGAGAAATCACCAGCTCACTGCCATCGGCAGCACTCATCAGAGCCAGGGCCCCTTGGCTTACCTGCCCCAATGGATCGACCAGGTGCCGCGCAGGAAGATAAACCACCTGCCCACTATTGAGACCTGCAGCCAGTTCAATGGCTGGTACATCGCCTTCCCCACTCCAGTGCCGTCGTGACTCCTCAGCGATCTGGCCTCGACAATGCTCGTAGAGCGCTACCAGCTCAGCCAACTGGTGGGCAGGGCCATGGGTACCAAAGCAGGCCAGTCCCATGCCGCCCGTGGCACCAGGCAGCCAGAAGCCTCCCAATTGATGACACTGTTTTTCCAGCCAACGCATCAGTTCGATCTGCAAGGCCAGGCAGGCACGGCTTTCAGCGCGACTGGAAAGGTCTCCGGAAAGGCGCAGGCGAATCGCCATCACCGACAACTGGCGGTGATCCACTTCCTCCTCGCTGAGAGGAGCGCTATCCATGGCCAGCGTACGGGAAAAGGCGCCTTTGGGGGACATGCTCTGAGGGTCTGGCTGACCATCGGACCAATGACTGGCAAGTTGCAGAAAGCTCGGCTCGGGTTGCTGTCCGGACAGTGCCAGCAACTGCAGGTAATCGTTGTATTGGGCATGGGCAGCCGCGACCTGCCCTTTTTCAGCCAACTGACGAACCAAACGTTCGTGGAAGGGACCATAGCCAGAAAAGCGACTGACCAAGTCCTGCATCAGGGAGTCTGGAACCGATGCATCCTGAGCCAGGACATCTTCGGCAAAACGAATGACTTTCTGACGCCATTCATTGCGAGCCTGAACAAGCATGCGTTGGAAATCGGGGCAAGAAGGCAGTTGCAGCTCTTCAACCAACTCACCACGATAGCAGCGCAGTAGCTTGCCCAGGGTTGCCACATCCCGTTCAGCTTCGAGCAACCCTTGCAGATCATCGACATCAAAGCCCCAATGAGATGGCAGGCGAAAGGCAATGGTCTGCCGCGATACCGTCAGGGCCTGATCTGCGGAATCCCCTAATGACTGGCGCAAGCAGTGCAAGGCATGACGCAGATTGGTACGGCCTGAGGACAACCCTTGGTCCGGCCACAGCAGTTCCGCCAAGGTTGCCCGGTTGACGGGCTGATGATGCAGCAGCAGATACACCAGCAGAGCCTTGACTTTGTCATAACTGAACTGGATGAGGACATCATCTCCCAATGTCAGAGAAAAGTGCCCAAAAAGTGCCAGGTAATCCCGGTCTTTTGTCTGGGAAGCTTCTTGTCCGGCGTCCCTCATGGTGTTCCCCTGCATGGCGTCGCCCCGGCTTCAGGCCGGTACGCCGCTGTGAAAACGAAAGACATCATCCGGGGTAGCAATCAGCTCAGCCTCGCGTGCACGGAATATCTCGACGCGCGGCTCGACCGGCGCATCGGACACTTGTTTCGCGAGCATGATGTAATCCTCGAAATGACGTCCCTCAGACTTAACCAGACCACGGTAGAACTTGGCAAGCTCAGCGTCCAAGTGGGGTATCAGCCGTGCGAAGCGCTCACAACTACGTGCTTCGATCAGGGCTCCCACGATAAGAAGGTCGACAAGGCGCCCCGGCTCATCGCCACGGACCAGTTTCCTCAGTCCTTCAGCATAGCGGGAAGCACTAATATGGCGATATGTAATGCCTCTGGAAAGCATGATTCTCACCACCTGTTCGAAATGCAGCAGCTCTTCCCTGGCCAATTGCGACATCTTGGTCAGCAGATCCGGCTGGTCCACATAGCGATACATCAGACTCATCGCCGTGGAAGCTGCCTTTTTCTCGCATTGTGCATGGTCGATCAGCAGCAGCTCTTCATTGTCGAGAGCCCAATCAACCCAGCGTTGTGGTGTTTCACAGGGAAGAAAGTCGATCAGCTCCTGAGGAATCAAGGAGTCATGAGCAACAGCAAGAGAAACGGTCATGAAATGTTAGTCCTGATATACCATGAATAAGGATTTTCCCGGACATCTTCTGGCCGTGCTCCCTACTATGGGCACTTTTCCACAAGGTCCTGTCGTCCTAGGCCAAAGGCTGGCCAGAGCACTCAGCCGATGAGTGACTCGATTCGATATCCCGACACCGACGCGCCTCTCCGGCATCGAGCAGTACCTGGTTGATGGCAGCATAAAGCGCCTGAGGATCAGTTGGGCTACCGGTAACAGGGAAAATGCCGTAACGGCCGACTTCCTTGATCTGC
This sequence comes from Halomonas sp., assembly GCF_029263665.1. GTDB lineage: Bacteria > Pseudomonadota > Gammaproteobacteria > Pseudomonadales > Halomonadaceae > Halomonas. The sequence goes on along the minus strand of NZ_JAJUFQ010000016.1, from coordinate 66,469 downwards.
TGACGACCAACTCGCAGCAGTTCCACTACGCGGGATAGCGCAGGTTGCTCCTGCCGAAAGCGAATTCGGTGCCTGAGCAACTGTTGCTCCAACTGCCCGGCATCCACCACCTCCACGAAACGAGAGGCAGCATCGCTACGCATCTGATCCAGTTCGCGCATGCGCTGCTCGCGTTGCTCGGTAGAAAAGCTGGGCCAGCGCAATATTTCGCCATCGTGGCGTTGGCAGCCCCGGCAGACATTATCTCCCACCGTGGTGGAACATAGTCCAACACAAGGCGATACGATGCGTTGCGACATCAACCTCTCCATTTCATCGAATGTCGTTATGGTAGCGCCTGTATCAGCACATGGCACCCTCATTATTCACATGATGAAAAAGCCGCGACGCTTAGTCTCATCTCGCTGCGTCGATATATCACAACCCTCTGTTCGAACCCCGTAATAACGGGCTCTCTTAACATTGTCTACAATCTAGTTTAGAATCCCGCCACCGTTGACACCGTTGTTCCATCACGTCGTCCCAAGACCGATACTTCGGTCGAGATCGTGACCACCACAACCAATGAGGGCCCACACGTGCTTGAAGCCTATCGCCAACATGTCGAAGAGCGTGCCCAGGAAGGCGTACCACCCAAGCCCCTGAATGCTGAACAGGCTGCTGCCTTGGTCGAACTGCTCAAGGCACCGCCCGCCGGTGAAGAAGAATTCATTCTTGATCTGCTGACTAACCGTATACCTCCCGGGGTGGATGAAGCCGCTTATGTCAAAGCTGGTTTCCTTACCGCTATCGTCAAGGGTGAAGCGACTTCCCCGTTGATCGACAAGGTCCACGCGGTCAAGCTGCTGGGTACCATGCAAGGCGGCTACAACATCGCCACACTGGTCGAACTGCTGGATGACGAGAGTCTGGCCACTGAATCCGGTGAGCAGCTCAAGCACACCCTGCTGATGTTCGATGCCTTCCATGATGTCGCAGAGCGCGCCAAGGCTGGCAACACAGTAGCCAAGGACGTCATGCAGTCCTGGGCTGATGCCGAGTGGTTCCTGTCCAAACCGGCACTGGCCGACAAGATCACCCTGACCGTGTTCAAGGTCCCCGGTGAAACCAATACCGATGACCTGTCCCCGGCTCCCGACGCCTGGTCACGCCCTGATATTCCCCTGCATGCCAACGCCATGCTCAAGAACGAGCGTGAAGGCATTGAGCCTGAAGTGCCTGGCACCAAGGGCCCGATGTCCCAGATTGAAGCAGTCAAGGCCAAGGGCTTCCCTGTTGCCTACGTCGGCGACGTGGTAGGTACCGGCTCTTCTCGCAAGTCCGCCACCAACTCCGTGCTGTGGTTCTTCGGCGATGATATTCCCAATGTCCCGAACAAGCGCGCCGGTGGTTTCTGCTTCGGCGGCAAGATTGCTCCCATCTTCTTCAACACCATGGAAGATGCCGGCGCCCTGCCCGTCGAAATGGACGTCTCCAAGATGGAGATGGGCGATGTCATCGATATCTATCCGTACGAAGGCAAGGTCTGCAAGCATGACACCGATGAGGTCATCAGCACCTTCGAACTGAAGACCCAAGTCATCCTCGACGAAGTTCGTGCTGGCGGTCGTATTCCGCTGATCATCGGCCGTGGTCTGACCACCAAGGCCCGTGAAGCTCTGGGCCTGGAAGCATCTGACATCTTCCGTCTGCCCGAACAGCCCAAGGACACTGGCAAGGGCTTCACCTTGGCCCAGAAGATGGTGGGCAAGGCCTGTGGCATGGAAGGCGTGCGCCCGGGCATGTACTGCGAACCGAAAATGACCACCGTGGGCTCCCAGGACACCACAGGGCCGATGACGCGCGACGAGCTCAAGGATCTCGCCTGCCTTGGCTTCCAGGCCGACCTGGTGATGCAGTCCTTCTGCCACACCGCGGCTTATCCGAAACCGGTGGATGTGGAAACTCACCACACCCTGCCCGACTTCATCATGAACCGTGGCGGTGTCTCCCTGCGTCCGGGCGACGGTATCATCCACTCCTGGCTGAACCGCATGCTGCTGCCGGATACCGTGGGTACTGGCGGTGACTCTCACACTCGCTTCCCGATGGGTATCTCCTTCCCGGCAGGCTCCGGCCTGGTCGCCTTCGCCGCTGCCACCGGCGTCATGCCGCTGGACATGCCGGAGTCCATCCTGGTTCGCTTCAAGGGCAAGCGCCAACCTGGCGTCACCCTGCGTGACCTGGTCCACGCGATTCCCTACTATGCCATCCAGCAGGGCTTGCTGACCGTCGAGAAGTCCGGCAAGAAGAACGCCTTCTCTGGCCGAGTCCTCGAAATCGAAGGCCTTGAAGACCTCACTGTCGAGCAGGCCTTTGAGCTGTCCGACGCTTCTGCCGAACGTTCCGCAGCCGGCTGCACCATCACGCTGTCTGAAGAGTCAGTAACCGAGTACTTGAAGTCCAACATCACCCTGCTCAAGTGGATGATTGCCAACGGTTATGGTGACAAACGTACTATTGAGCGCCGTATCCAGGGCATGGAGGAATGGCTGGCCAACCCGAGCCTGATGCGTGCCGATGCTGATGCCGAGTACGCTGCCGTCATCGAAATTGACCTGGCTGACGTCGACCAGCCAGTCCTGTGTGCTCCGAATGATCCGGACGATGCCCGCCTGCTGTCTGAAGTTGCCGGCGAAAAGATCGATGAAGTTTTCATCGGCTCGTGCATGACCAACATCGGCCACTTCCGAGCAGCTGGCAAGCTGCTCGAGAAACAGCCCGCCGGTAGCTTGCAGACCCGCCTGTGGCTCGCTCCGCCGACCAAGATGGATCAGCATCAGTTGACCGAAGAAGGCTATTACGGCATCTACGGACGCGCCGGTGCTCGCATGGAAATGCCGGGCTGCTCCCTGTGCATGGGCAACCAGGCACGTGTGGCATCCAAGAGTACTGTGGTTTCCACTTCAACGCGTAACTTCCCCAACCGCCTGGGCGATGGCGCCAACGTCTACCTGGCCTCTGCGGAACTGGCAGCAGTGGCTGCGGTGGAAGGCAAGCTGCCCAGTGTTGACGAATACAAGCGTTACATGGGAGAGTTCGATGCCATGGCGGGAGAAATTTACCGCTACATGAACTTCCACGAGATCGAGGAATACCAGAAACTGGCCTCGACCGTGATTCCGGTGGTTCAGGAAGCCTAAAAGGCAGCCTATCCACCTCACTTCGACTCCGATGCTCGCAACATCGAAAGGTCCCTCTACGGACGGACCCGAGCCGATGAACGAAGCGCCCTACGGGGCGCTTTTTTTGATTTTGAAGGCTTGATTCGAGAAGAGAGCGGAGAAATATGTGGGAAGGGAAGTTCAGCGTCGCACAGTGGCAGCCTCGCGCCCTACTGACGTCGAACGGGTCATGTAGCGCTGCCATGGGACTCGTGCCGCAAGCAGCATCACAATGACAGCCATGTAGATCAATGGCTCAGCTTCCCAGGTACGCACCAGCCATACATAGTGCAGGCCACCCAGCAAGACCGCGATATAGGTCAGACGATGCAGCTTGAGCCAACGCTTGCCGCCAAGTCGCCGAACAGCCCTGTCATTCGAGGTCAGCGCCAAGGGAATCATCAGGATAAGTGCCGCCATACCGATGGTGATGTAGGGACGCTTGAAGATGTCTTCCACCGCCTGACTCCATAGCAATCCCATATCCAGCACTAGCCAGGCCGCCAGATGCGCCACAATGTAGTAAAACCCCATCAGGGCAATGGCACGCCGGAAGCGGGCCAGGATGATTCCCGTCCAGAGCCTCAGTGGTGTTATCGCCAACACAATGACCAACAACTGCAGGCCGGCTTCACCGAGACGATGTTCGATCTCCTTGACCGGATCAGCACCAAGGCCACCGCTGAAGGTCAACCATGTCAGCCACAGAAAGGGCAGCAGGCATAGTAGATAACCAATGCCCGCCGGAACCCTGCGTAGCGACTTGTTGATTCGACGCGCCATGCCATCAGGCAACAGTCTAGCCATCAGTAGAATTTCCTCAGATCCATGCCGGAATAGAGGTGAGCTACCTGATCGGCATAACCATTGAACATCTTGGTTGGCTGACGACCGCCGAACAGGCCAGCCCCAATGGGGCGTTCTGTCGCCTGGCTCCAGCGCGGGTGATCCACCTCTGGATTGACGTTGGCATAAAAGCCATATTCGCTACTCTGGCGTTGATTCCAGGTCGCATATGGCATTTCTTCAGTCAAAGTGATCTTGACGATGCTCTTGATCGACTTGAAACCGTATTTCCAGGGCACGACCAGGCGCAGCGGAGCGCCATTCTGATTGGGTAATGGATCCCCATACAGCCCGGTGGCGAGAATGGTCAGGGGATGCATGGCCTCATCCAGACGCAAGCCTTCACGATAGGGCCAGTCCAGTGCATTGCCACGCTGCCCAGGCATCTCTTCAGGCCGCAAGAGTGTTTCGAAGGCAACATATTTCGCACTAGGGCGCACGCCAACCCGGTTGAGCAGATCCGCTAGAGGAAAGCCAATCCAGGGAATGACCATGGACCAGGCTTCCACGCAGCGCAGCCGATAGATACGCTCCTCGAGAGAAACATTCTTGAGAATGTCCTCCAGCCCATATTGACCGGGCTTCTCCACCAGACCACCGATTTCCACCGACCAAGGATCCGTGGTCAGGGTATGGGCATTGCGTGCGGGATCTTCCTTGCCAGTGCCGAACTCATAGAAATTGTTGTAGTGAGTGATGTCTTCCAGGTCGTTAGGCTTGTCACTCGTGGACAGGGAAGACTCGCGATAGTCCAGCATGCCAGCCATTGCCGGACCTGCAAGAGCGATGCCCGCTGCAGTGGCTACAGCAGATTTCAACAGCTGACGGCGGCTCAGATAAACATTGTGCGGCGTGACATCATGCCACTTCAGGTCGGGTATACGCTTGATAATCATCCTGTTCCTCATCATCTCTCGGTAACACCATGGCACCAACAGATAGAGGCACAGGCCATGGTTCCCTCGACTCAACTGAAAGTTGGTCACCCTCCTATACCACTTCCTTACATGCCCTTGATAATGATTCGCTCATTTCGGCAAAAGAGCGGATATCGAGTTTCTGAGACACCCCATCTGCTCCTCGGTTCGTCTCAGCTTACCGACAGTTACGTCTCCCACAGGCCGTTCAGTCATCCCTGAGATGGGTTGACACCAAAATAGCGTTTGTACTCACGACTGAACTGAGACGTGCTGCGATAGCCAACTTCAATTGCCGCACGAGCAACATTGAAACGTTCCTGGCTCAACAGCACTCGGGCCCTGAGCAGGCGCAGGCGTTTGAGATACTGCACCGGAGACATTTGTGTGGTTTGCCTGAAATGATGATGGAAGTGCGAGGTGCTCATGTTGACTCGATTGGCGAGTGTTTCGACAGTCAATGGCGCCGCAAAGTGGCGATGCAGATAGGACAGAGACTCAGCGATACGTGCATAGTGCCCATGGCTCTGCACCAACTGCCGTAACGACTGACCTTGAGGCCCTGTCAGTGCAGCAAACAAGACTTCCCTGACTCTTCCACTCCCCAGCGCATCACAGGCAACCTTGTCGTGCAGGCAGCTTGCCAAGCGCTGCACCGCTTCTGCCATGGAGGCATCGATGGCAACCGCTGCCATGGGCTCTGGACGACACGGCTCCATACCATGCTGGTCAGAATGATTCATCTCGGGCACACGTTGAACCAGCTCACTCAATGTGAGCGGGTCCACGGCAATGTTGATCCCCAGCAAGGGCGCTTCCGGTCTCGTCAATGTCTCACATTCAAACGGCAGCGGTATTGCCTGAACCAGGTAGTTCCCAGGGCCATAGTGAATGACTCGCTCTCCCAGGTAACCGATCTTGTCGCCTTGAGCGATGACAAAGAGCCCGGGTTCATAGATCAAGGGGGTCCGTGGATGACCACATTCAGAGGCAATCAGCCTGACCCCCTCGATAGGTGTCTCGGAAAACCCTTCTTTTTCGATCAGTGGCCTCAGGGTTGCAGCCAACCCAGCAGCCCAGCGGATCGTCGTGCCATCTGCACCAGACACAGAGTTATCGGCCACAAGCTCGAGTGACGATGGCATTGAAAGATGATTGTGCATGCTGTCCCTCTGTTCTCTCCCTGATCAGGCCGTCATCGTGTTCAGCGTATTGTGCATGATTTCAGCGAGGAATAGGCATCACACAACAAACCACCATAGGATCCAGCATCCATCTCAGAGAAACGGGCATGGCCGTACGGAGAACGGCCGCTCACAATGGCGGACACTATTCACCCCACCGGGAGTCCCTCATGACACAGAACGCTTCTGTGCCCGCCAAGGGTTATGCTGCACACTCATCCACGACACCTCTGCAGCCGTGGAACTTCACAAGACGCGCGCCACGCCCAGACGATGTCTCGATCGAGATCCTCTACTGTGGTGTCTGCCACAGTGACCTGCACTTTGCCCGCGATGACTGGGGCATGGCCTCTTATCCGGTCATACCGGGCCATGAGATTGTCGGCCGTGTCACGGCAGTAGGTGATGACGTCACTCAATACAAGGTCGGCGACCTGGTCGGCGTCGGCTGCATGGTGGACTCATGCCGCCACTGCCAGGCCTGCAATGATGGCCTGGAGCAGTTCTGCCTGGAAGGCTTCACCATGACCTACGGCAGCCCGGACAAGCACGATGGCACCCTGACCCAGGGCGGCTATTCCGATAAGGTAGTAGTCAGCGAGCGCTTCGTAGTTCGCATGCCCGATGGCATCGACATCAAGTCCGCCGCCCCACTCCTGTGCGCAGGCATCACCACTTATTCTCCCCTCAAGCATTATGGCGTCAAGGCGGGCCACAAGGTCGGCGTCATCGGCATGGGAGGACTTGGACATATCGGGGTCAAGCTGGCCAAGGCCATGGGGGCAGAAGTGACGATCTTCACACGCTCCGCTTCCAAGGTTGCCGAAGCCAAGAGCCAGGGCGCCGACCATGTTGTTGTATCCACCGATGAAGCACAGATGGCCTCCGTCGCGGGGCAGTTCGACTTCATGCTCGATACCGTCCCGGTAAAACATGACATCAATCCTTATCTCAATGCCCTGAAATATGATGGCACTCATATTCTGGTAGGTCTGCTGGAGCCACTAGAGCCTGCCGTCGAGGGTATCAACCTCATCTTCAAGCGCCGTGTCCTCGCAGGCTCATTGATCGGAGGTATGCCGGAGACCCAGGAAGTCCTGGACTTCTGTGCCGAGCACGGGATCAGCTGTGATGTCGAGATGATCAATATCGACCAGATCAACGAAGCTTGGCAGCGCATGGAAGAAGGCAATGTGAAGTACCGCTTTGTCATTGACATGGCATCACTGAAAGACACTGCCTGAACCACAGAAGTCTCACGAGCCTCGTGCACTGAGTTGTGCGTGGCTCGTTTTTCGATATATCACTGAGCTTTACCCCAGCACAGCAGCAGCAGATACTGAATGGACCCCATTTCATTCTGGCAAGGAGCTGCTGTGATGTCCCCCATCGTTACTCCTGACATCTGTGACGCCTACCCTGATGTCGAGGTGCTTGAGCCTATCTTCGTCAATTTTGGCAGTATTGAAGCATTCTGCGGTCAGGTAAGAACCGTAAAGTGCTTCGAAGACAACTCTCTGGTCAAGCAGGCCGTGGCAGAGCCCGGCGATGGAGCCGTACTGGTGGTTGATGCTGGAGGGTCCACGCGCTGTGCCATGCTTGGCGACATGCTGGCCGAGCAAGCTGCCACCAATGGCTGGGCTGGAGTGGTGATGTACGGTTGCGTACGCGATGTCGATGTACTCGCACAGACAGCGCTTGGCATCCAGGCACTGGGAGCTCATCCGCGCAGGAGCGAGAAACGCGGCGAAGGCACCCGCGACATCCCGGTGACCTTTGCCGGCGTCACCATCTCGCCAGGCCAGTGGGTGTACGCCGATAACAACGGCATTCTGGTCGCCCAAGAACGCCTCAGCCTCGCCTGACCGACCTCCAGGCACCACAACAGGACTTGTGGTGCCTTCGGTTCGATTCATCGGCATGCTGCCATGACTTCCCTGGCCAAGGCTGTATTCATCAGCCTACGTGATCATCTCAGGCCACTGCTGGCCTATCACCTGCTGTTCACTGTGCTGGCCTCTGCCCTGCTGCTTCCTGCCATGGGCTGGGCACTGTCATCCTGGCTACGTAACGTGGGACGTCCTCTGGTGACCACCGTGGACGCCTTAAACCTGCTGCTCACCCCAGCAGGATTGGCCTGGATCTATGCCAGCGTGATCGCAGTACTGACGTTACTGTACCTGCAACAGGCAGGGATGATGCTCATGGCCTTCGACCGCCGAGGCTCTCATGCGCATCAGGCGATGGTTGCCTTCCGGCAGACATTGCATCGCCTGCCTGCCTTGCTTTCGCTTGCCATGATCCAGGTGGCGTGTCATCTGGCCATGATCGTCGTTGTCCTGCTCTGCCTGGACTGGCTGTATCAGGGCATGCTCGGCCATCTGGACGCCTACTATGTGCGTCGAGTCAGGCCCATGGAATTCTGGGTCTTCATCGCCTCCTGCCTGCCGATCATCGGCACATGGGCAGCACTGGCCGGCCGTCAGCTGTTGCACTGGTGGCTGGCCCTTCCCTGTCTGATTCTGGAAAAACTCAGTGCCCCGGCTGCACTGAAACGCAGCCATGCTCTCACCCATGACAACCTGTCCAGTATGGCCGCGGCCGTCATCTCGATGCTGGCCATCATCCTGGGGCTACCTTGGACAATATCCTTCGCCTTCGGCAGCATGCTGTCTCCACTGCTGGCACAGTTGCCGGAAAATCACAGTCTGATCGTCGGCGTGATGCTGATAGTGGTGACGCTCGTCACTCTGATCACCCTTGCGGTAGCTTTCGCCGCCATTGCCCTTAATGCCTTGTTGGCAACCTGCCTTTACCTTGATCGGGCTCATAGCCTGCCGCACCTGCAACCACCGCCTCGGGATGCTCATCCGGGGCGTCTGGCCTGGAGCGTCGAGGCAGCGGCTGTTATCTTTGCTCTTTCCCAGGCCTGGCTGATGCTGGAGAGCCATGAGATCAATGATGATGTCAGCGTCATCGCCCATCGTGGCAGCTCCTGGAGCGCTCCGGAAAACAGCCTGTCGGCAGTACGTCTGGCCGCTGACGAAGGTGCTGATCAGGTTGAAGTCGATGTTCGCCTGAGTGCTGACGGTGTCGCCGTGCTCAGCCATGATTCCAGTCTACGTCGCCTGACCGGTGATGAACGACGCATCGCCGACCTCGATTGGCGGACTCTGGCAAGAATGGATATCGGTTCCAGCTTCAACCACACCTTCATGGGAGAGCCGTTGGCACGCCTGGATCAAGCCCTGGCTGAAGTGAGAGGCAAGGCAGGATTGATCATCGAACTCAAGCCCAGCGGCGGCAATGAACGCCTGTTGCTCAATGCTGTAATGAAGACGCTCCATGCCGAGCGAGACTGGAGAAGACGCTGTCGCAACCGGGGAGAAGACTTTCTGGCCAGACATATCTGTGGCAACCCTGCCATCTTCGAAGATGTCTGGCTCGCCACGCTTTCCTACCATCAGCTCATCCAGATCAACCACCAGGCTCCAGAGGCTCGAACCCTGCTGCTGGCCGAATGGGCCTTGCCAGGGGGGCTGCCACGCCATCGTTTCCAGGCACTAGGCCTGAATCATGCGCGCATCGACACTGAGGAGATCGAGCGCGCCCACTTTGCCGGCAACAAGCTATACGCCTGGACAGTCAATGACCAAAGCCGCATGGCCCGGCTGATCGACATGGGTGTCGATGGCATCATCACCGATCGCCCAGACCTGCTCCGCCACCTGCTCGTAGAAAGACAGAGGATGGGCGATGGAGAGCTATTGTTATTGAAATTGCGCCACTGGTTGTCCAGTTGACCAAGCCAGCTATCTGATGTGTCAGCATCTTGCTTGTCGAAACCTTCCATCGCAAAGGCGCCATCCCGTGACAAGGGATGGCGCTTGTTTTCATTCAGCACGAATGCTCTCGCCAACGATGTCAGTCTCCCATCACGACACCTTCACGACGAGGGTCGGCTCCCCCCTGGATACCTTCTTCTGTAACCCGCAATGCCTGTAGGCCACTCACCAGCTCCCGGGTCTCGACTTCATGTCCCAGACCTTCGAGGTCATTGATGGTGGATTGCGGGAAACGCCCTTCCTCCAGATACACATCATCTCCAAGGGTCACGGCATGTGGCAGATTCAAGGCCTCCTGTGGCGACAGCCCCCAGTGCAGCATGGCGTCCATGGCCTCGCCAGTATAGTGGATGATCGCAGCTCCACCAGGAGAGCCCAGACTAGCGACCAGGTCACCGCTGGCGTTATCGAACACCAGGGTTGGACTCATGCTTGAGCGAGGCCGCTTTCCAGGCTCCACTCGATTGGCAATGGGGTTGCCTTGTTCATCCTGCGCAGTGAAGGAGAAATCCGTCATCTCGTTGTTCAGCAGATAGCCTCCCGCCAGCTCACTGCCACCATTGGCCATGATGCGCGACCCAAAGGCCTGCTCGATGGTCGTTGTCATGGCGATGGCCTGACCATCCGCATCGATGATGCTGATATGGCTGGTACCATGTTCTGGCTGATTCGGTTGAGATGCCCAGGCTGTCTGCACTTCTCCAGGATTACCCGGCTTGGCTCCTCCACTGCCCATGCTTTGTTCCGAGACAAGAGCTGCACGACTGGCCAGGTAATCTGGCGCCAGCATGGTATTCCAGTCGCCACCAGGTGCCTCGACGAAATCCGGGTCGCCGATGTATCGACCACGGTCGGCAAAGGCCAGACGCGATGCTTCCAGGAAAGGATGCAGCCAATCCACCGTAGGCACTCCATCATGCACCGGCACTTCGACTTCAGGTAGTGCAGCCATGATGCCCAGCGTCTGCATCATGGTCAGGTGTCCAGAAGAAGGCGGTGGAAAACCACACACCTTGTACTCGCGCCATGGTGTACACAACGCATCCCGCTCTACTGCCTCATAGGAAGACAGGTCATCCAGGGTCATGCTGCCGGGAGATTCATGCCCTTGAACCCTGGCAACCAAGTCTTCGGCAATGTCTCCCTGGTAAAAAGCGCCGCTGCCTTCTTCACTGATGCGGGTCAGTATCTCGGCCAGAGCAGGGTTTTTCAGTACAGTACCAACGGCCAGCGGGTTACCGGCATCATCGAAATAGTAATCCCGGGCAATGGCATCTTCGGCCAGCGACGGCGTCGATACCAGGCTCTGATATAACCGGGGGCTCACCGGGAAACCTTCGGTTGCCAGAGTGATGGCCGGTTCGAACAGATCCTTCCAGGCGAGCTTCCCATAGGCCTGATGAGCAGCCTCCAGCATCTTGACAGTCCCCGGCACTCCCACTGCACGGCCACTTTCCACTGCTTCCGTGAAATCCAGCGGATTGCCTTCCTGATCGAGGAACAGGTCTTGCCCGGCGCCCATAGGCGCCTTTTCACGACCATCGTAGGCATGCACTTGGTTGCCATCGAACAGCATCAGGAAAGCACCGCCCCCGATGCCACTGGATTGAGGTTCCACCAGGGTGAGTACCATTTGCACTGCAATGGCAGCATCGATCGCCGAACCGCCCGCCTTGAGCACCTGGTAACCTGCGTCAGTCGCCAGTGGGTTCGCCGCAGCCACAGCAAAGGTCGATGTCGTCCACCCCGGTTTTTCTTCATAACCCGAGCCAGACTCAGGGGCTACGGCCGGCGCAGTGTAGTGGAACCCGTCCTGGGCCACAGCCGCACCGCTCAACCATAGCGTCATACCCGCACAAGTACTGAATGCAATGGCTCGTGCGAGCCGTTGGCGCGAAAAGATATTGTCAGGGGTCATCACAGTTCCTTTTGTTCGTATCGTGAAACCCGCCATAAAGCGAGAAAGGACAACACTGCCAGCACCAGCAATACGACAGCAGCCCACCCCACCACTGTCACCAATTGATGATACCCCACAGGCACATCCTCAGAGCGGGCTTGCATGCCTATCTGTGCCAGCTTGATAACACCGAAGAGAAACAGGGCAAATAGCCCCAAAGGTAGTGTCGAACGACACTTGGCCAGAAAACGAGTCAACAGATTGGGGGGAGCAAGCGGGGCTTTCTCAACCTTTATCGGCTTGGCCTTGTCGGAAGCCCGCGTGGGCTTGGCCGTTGAAGAAGTGCGCTTTGCCGCCGACGCCCTTGGCTTGGGTGTGACCTTTTTTGATGGCGACACTCGAGATTTTGCCGTCCTGGGAGTATGGGCCGGCGTCAGCCGCTGAATGCACCAGCGGCCTAATGCCCATGCAGCCCACCCCAGACAAACGACAATGGACAGCATGACGCTGCCCATTACCAGCAAATATGCCATTTATACCAACAACGCTATAAAGGATAGCAGCACAAGACGCTGTTACCCCTTGACTTTGCGATAGATGAAAAGCAGCACCAGAGCGCCAATCACCGCCGTAATGATGCTACCAATGCTGATTTCGCTGACGGGACCACCAATACCGACGAGGGAGCCCAGAAAGCCACCCACGAACGCACCGGCGATACCAATCAATGTAGTGACAATAAAGCCACCAGGGTCCTTGCCCGGCATGATCCATTTCGCCAGTATGCCGGCAATTAGTCCCAATATGATCCACGAGAAAATTCCCATAACACCCTCCTGAGTTTTTAACATCCTGTTGAACCCATACCACTGTCCAGTCATCCATATGACAGGTTGAAATGGTAGATCTTGGGCATGTCGCTTTTATGTCGCTACCGGGACCTCCATTGAAGCGGCTGAGACAAGCATTGGCAACATCAATGAGCATAGATGCACAAAACAACGCCCTCAAGTGCACTTGAACACTCGAGGGCGCTATTTTGGCACTGACCGGTAAAAAAGTCAGAAACAGGCCAAATGGATACACATGACCAGAATCAGTCGAAAATGTCCCAGATAATATGTTCTACCACATCATTGGCAGCATTGATCAGTACTGCAGCTGTACCGATCTGAAGCCACTCATACCCATCGTAACGAGGCAGCACGTCATAGAAACGGTTATCAAAGCGCTGCTTGGCAATTCCCGGAGGTAGCGGCTTGCCGCGCTGAAGGTTCTGGCGAATGCCAGGTGGAAGTGCCTGATAGTTGCCAGCATGCCAGTCGCGATGATCATGGAAGATATTGCGAATATGATTATCATCGAAATCGAAGTCACGACCATGATCGAAATCACGATGATCGCGATCGAAGTCCGAATCAGACCGGTTGCTGTCATGGCGATAGGATGAGTCGACACCACGCCCCTTGTCCTGGAGCTTGTCTGGACCATGGTTGCCCTGGCCGCCACCATGACCCTGTTGCTGGGCCTTGTCCGGACCATGGCCTTGGCTATTACCATGGCCATTATTAGCAGCAACCGCCGTGGCACTGAACGTCGCCAGTGCAAGTACCAGAAGCGCCGGCTTCCAGACACCTGAAACTCTGTTGTTCAGCGGCATATCATTGTCTCGGCACATGGTATTTTCCTCTCGCTACGGGGTTTGCATCTAGACCCCGGATAATCGGTACCCTCTGCTTCTTCTGCTAATGTCGAGGCCATCAGTTGAGCAGCTGGCGAGCGACTTCATTGATCACCTGATTGGCAATATTATCTATTTCACGACTATCGTAACTCAGCCCTTCACGGTCAAAATCATCATAGTGATCCCGGCCGTAACGTTCATGGTACTCGTACCTGTCATCTCCGCGACGTTCTTCGAGATACTCTTCGCGAGCCTCCTGGTACTCTTCGCGAGCTTCCAGATAGTCTTCCCGAGCTTCCCAATAATCGTCATCGCGATCGTCGTCGTGATGATGACTGTAGTAACGGCCGTGCCCGGACTCATTCTTCCAGGAATCCGCCCACACCATGCCAGTGGGAAATATCAGCATAGCAGCCAGCACAGTTGCCAGGATTCTGCTGTGATGCTTCTTGCCCTGGCACGTGGCAACTTGCAGTTTGTTCATGACAAGGTCCTCCATGGGCTTGCTAGATGGCACCAGTTTACCCATTGAGCGCAATGAAACAGCCCGCTTGCACAAGACTCCCCGACATTTGCACCACTGTAGTCGATCAGCGACAGTCGCATACCAGACAGCCAAAAACTCCTATTCAGTCAGAAACCTCTCGCCAGTCAGAACCTCTCGTCAGTCAGAAACACCAACGCCGCAGCAAAGCTGCGGCGTTGGTGGTGTAGCAGAAAAACCTTCAGGTTCAGGACAGGCTCTCACCTGCCAGCATGAACCAGGTTTCCAATACAGCGTCCGGGTTCAGGGAGACCGAGTCGATTCCCTGCTCCATCAGCCATTTGGCCAGCTCAGGGTGATCTGATGGCCCTTGGCCACAGATACCCACGTACTTGCCCTTGGCCTTGCAGGCCTGGATGGCCATGGCCAGCAGTTTCTTGACGGCTGGGTTACGCTCGTCAAACAGGTGGGCAACAATACCTGAATCACGATCAAGTCCCAGAGTCAGCTGAGTCAAGTCATTGGAGCCGATTGAGAAGCCATCGAAATACTCAAGGAACTCATCCGCCAGCAGAGCATTGGCCGGCAACTCGCACATCATGATGACCTTGAGACCATTCTCGCCGCGCTTGAGACCATTGGCAGCAAGCAGATCGACAACTTCCCGGGCTTCATCGGTAGTACGAACGAAGGGCACCATCAGTTCGACATTGTCCAGGCCCATTTCGTCACGCACACGCTTCATGGCCTGGCATTCCAGCTCGAAGCAAGGACGGAAGCTCTCGGAGATGTAACGAGAGGCACCGCGGAAGCCCAGCATGGGGTTCTCTTCGCCCGGCTCATAGAGCTTGCCGCCAATCAGGTTCTCGTACTCGTTGGACTTGAAGTCCGACATACGCACGATGACACGCTGCGGATAGAAGGCAGCCGCCAATGTGGAAATACCCTCGACCAACTTGTCGACATAAAAGCTGACTGGGTCGGCATAGCCAGCGACGCGAAGATCAATGGTCTGCTGCAGCTCAGCAGGCAAGGTCGCATAATCGAGCAACGCCTTGGGGTGAACACCGATCATCCGGTTGATGATGAACTCAAGACGCGCCAGACCGACACCAGAATTGGGCAGCGATGCAAAGCTGAAAGCTCGGTCCGGGTTACCCACGTTCATCATGATCTTGAACGGAATGTCCGGCATCGCATTGACACTGGTCACACTGCGATCAAACGCCAGCAGGCCGTCGTAGACATGCCCTGTATCGCCTTCGGCACAGGAAACCGTGACATCACGGCCATCAGAGAGAACGTCAGTCGCATCGCCACATCCTACGACAGCGGGGATACCCAGCTCCCGGGCGATGATGGCAGCGTGGCAGGTACGTCCACCACGATTGGTAACGATGGCGGAAGCCCGCTTCATGATCGGCTCCCAGTCCGGATCGGTCATGTCGGTGACCAGCACATCCCCAGCCTGCACTTTATCCATCTCGTCGGGAGACATGATCACCTTGACCGTCCCTTGGCCGATACGTTGGCCTATGGCACGACCATTGACCAAAGTGCGACCCTTTTCCTTGAGCTGGAAACGCTCCAGGGAGCCACCTTCCTGCTGGGAAACCACGGTCTCAGGGCGAGCCTGAACGATGTATAACTCGTTATCATCGCCGTCCAGCGCCCACTCGATATCCATCGGGCGACCATAGTGCTTCTCGATGATGACGGCCTGACGCGCCAGTGCCATGACCTGCTCATCATTGATCGAGAACACCCCCCGGTCAGCAAGAGGAACATCTACCGTGGCAACGGATTTGCCTGCACTTGCGTCCTCGGTATAGATCATCTTGATCAGCTTGGAACCAAGGTTGCGGCGCAGCACTGCTGGGCGCCCTGCTGCCAGCGTCGGCTTATGCACGTAAAACTCATCGGGGTTGACCGCCCCCTGAACCACGGTCTCACCCAGTCCCCAGGAAGCAGTGACGAAAACAGCATCACGGAAACCTGATTCCGTATCCAGGGTGAACATGACGCCACTGGCGCCAGTCTCGGAACGCACCATCTTCTGTACACCGGCGGACAGCGCTACGTTCTCATGCGCATAACCGCGGTGGACACGGTAGGAAATGGCACGGTCATTGAACAGGGAAGCAAACACCTCGTGCACGGCACGCTTGATGTTGTCGTAGCCTTCAATGTTGAGGAAGGTCTCCTGCTGACCAGCAAAGGAAGCATCCGGAAGGTCTTCTGCGGTAGCAGAGCTGCGCACAGCGACCTTGAGGTTCGGGTGCTTGCTGAGCATGAGCTCATAGGCTTCACCCAGCGCAGACTCGAAAGCCGGGGGGAGTGGCGTATCGATGATCCATTGACGGATCTTGGCGCCTGCTTCCGCCAGAGCAGCGACGTCGTCGACATCCAGGCGAGCCAATTCAGCATTGATACGATCGTTGAGCCCTTCATGAGCAAGAAACTCACGATAAGCATCAGCCGTAGTGGCAAAACCACCGGGGACTGTCACACCCGCGCCAGACAGATGGGAGATCATTTCACCCAGTGATGCATTCTTGCCGCCCACGCGCTCGACGTCATTCATGCCCAACTGATCGAACCACAGAATGTACTTTTCCACCTTAGCCCCCTTTCTTGGCTATTCAGTGCCTCGGATCCATCCCGTTCAGGTTCATCTCAAGGCATCATGAATTGGATGCAGGCGACTCTAACAGCGCTGTCCACCAAGCGCTATCAGTATAGGGGCGTAGTCACTGGAGGATTTTTACAACACTCGGGGCATTTATCGGGATTTATGTAGTTTCACGTATTTTGCCTGACATGCCGTCACTTGCCGCAGCCGGCTCTGGCGGTGACAATGCGGGCATATGGCCTGTCTGGGCAGGCCACTACAAAAAATGAGCAAAGAGCACCCTCATGACACGTACTGCTTTCTTCATTTCCGATGGTACTGGCATCACTGCCGAAAGCCTCGGCCGTAGTCTGCTGGCTCAGTTCGAGAATGTTGAGATTCGCAAACTGACCAAACCCTACATCGACACCATTGAAAAAGCGCACTCCCTGGTCGGTATCATTGAGGCCACCGCCGTGCGTGATGGTGTCCAACCCATCATCATCGATACCATCGTCGACCAGAAGATTCGCGACGTGATTCGGGCTGCACCAGGCTTCAAGGTCGATATCTTCTCGACTTTCCTCGAGCCCCTGGAGAGGGAACTGGAAACTCACTCCTCTTATAGTGTCGGGCGCACCCACGCCATTGCCAGTGATGCCGCCTACATGGATCGCATCCACTCTGTGCATTTCGCTCTCGACAATGACGATGGGGCCCGCACCCATCAGTACGACCAGGCTGATGTCATCCTCGTCGGTGTATCTCGCTGCGGCAAGACGCCGACATCGTTGTACCTGGCCTTGCAATTTGGCATCCGTGCTGCCAACTACCCATTGACCGAGGATGACCAGGATGAGGATGGCACCCTGAAACTGCCTCCCGTATTGGCCAAACATCGCCACAAGCTGTTCGGACTGACCATCGACCCACGCCGCCTGGCCGCCATCCGCCACGAACGCCGCCCCAACAGCCGTTACAGTTCCATGGACCAGTGCATGCAGGAAGTTTCGCAGGCTGAAGCGTTATATCGTCAACTGCATATTCCTTTCATCGATACGACACGCTTCTCGGTGGAAGAAATCTCCACCCGGATGATCGCAGAGACAGGCATCAATCGACGAGTTTCGCCTCGCTGAAGCCAGAGGTACTTCGCCGGGCCAATGTGGAATCCTCAATAATTGTGCTGACCTGGGACAAGGGTAGGTAGCCTACTCTTTGCAATGAGATTGTCTCTCGTTACTATTTTCATCACGGCTCAGCAATAACAAGGATTCCATCATGGCCCAGCATTTCGCTCCTCGTCCGTTATCCGCACTCATCGCAACCTGCATGTTCTCCATTCCCTTAACAACCACTGCCAATGCCACGGAAGGAGAGGATGTCACACCGCAGCAGGTGGTCTCCCACTACGCTGATCTGGCACACAACACCTACATCGATGCCCTGAAGAGTGCCAAGCAGCTCAATGAAGCCGTCGACACCCTGCTTGCCTCCCCTACACCAGAAGCATTGGCCTCGGCCCGTCAGGCCTGGCGCCAGGCTCGGGTGAGCTATCAGCAAAGCGAAGTGTTCCGCTTCGGTAACCCGGTGGTGGACGACTGGGAAGGCCAGCTCAATGCCTGGCCTCTGGATGAAGGCCTGATCGACTACGTCGCTGAAGACCGCTACGAGCACGAATTGGGCAATGCCGGAGCCACCGCCAATATCATCGCCTCGGAAAGCATTACCGTGGGCGGCGAGGAGGTGGACGTTTCCGAGCTTACTCCAGAATTGCTGGCCAGTCTGAATGAAGTCGGGGGCTCCGAGGCCAATGTCGCCACGGGATATCACGCCATCGAGTTTCTACTCTGGGGGCAGGATCTCCATGGTTATGATCCTGGTGCAGGAGAACGCGAAGCCACGGACTTTGCGCAAGACGATACCTGCACCAATGGTCACTGTGATCGGCGTCGAGCCTATCTGGACGCCGTCACCGACCTGCTGGTCTCTGACCTGGAATGGATGGTGGATCAGTGGGCTCCCGGTAACGACGACAATTATCGTAGTGAATTGCTGGCTGCATCTCCGCAGGAGGGCCTGCGCCGTATCTTGTTCGGCATGGGGTCGCTATCACTGGGAGAACTGGCAGGAGAGCGCATGAAGGTTGCTCTGGAAGCCAACTCCTACGAGGACGAACATGACTGTTTCAGCGACAATACCCACAACTCTCACTACTACAATGGCCAGGGCATCCAGAATGCTTACACCGGCCATTTCGAGCGCATGGACGGCACCAATTTCGACGGCCCCTCCGTGGAAGACTTGCTCAAGCAGAGCGATCCTAAACTATCTGCGACGTTGAGCCAGGAAATCGATGCGTCAATGAGTGCACTTGGTGAGTTGAAATCCCGGGCAGAGTCCAATGACGACCCCATGACATTCGACATGATGATCGCCCCGGGTAATGAGGAAGGTGCCACCTTGGTCAACAATGCCATCCTGGCACTGGTGACCCAGACAGGCAGCATTGAGAAAGCCGCCATCGACCTTGGGGTCGACGACCTGCAGTCCGATGATGCAGGACACAACTTCTGATGATGCGCCTCACTATCTCACAGCTGGCAACACTGGGTGTGTTGCCACTGTGCATGACATTCACGTTGGTCTCTCCTGTATTGAGCGCTTCCATTCAGGACACCCCCATGAGTGGAGGTGAAGGTTCCGTCGAGCAATTCGACCATAACGCTTATTCACTGCCACTGAAAAACCTGCCCATGACCGGACGCCTGGACTTCAGTGTCGGCAACAGTTTCTTCCGCAATCCTTGGGTAGTAGCACCGTCCAGCACAGATGCACGTGATGGACTGGGCCCGTTGATCAATACCAACAGCTGCCAGGGATGCCATATCAAGGATGGGCGAGGCCATCCACCGACTCCTGACCAGCGCCCGGTCTCACTCTTCCTGCGCTTGTCGATGCCAGCCACCGACAAGGATAGCGAAGTGGTGCGCATGACCGGCGTATTGCCTGTGCCCCATTATGGGCGCCAGCTGCAAACGGCGGCGATCCCCGGAGCCAGGCCCGAAGCCGATATGGTGCTCAGCTATTCCGATACAAAAGTGGCGCTATCCGATGGCACTGAAGTATCACTTCAGGTGCCGGACTATCGCATCGAAAAACCTGCTTATGGTCCCCTGCCGGCAGACATGTTGATTTCCCCTCGGGTCGCCCCGCCGATGATCGGCCTGGGCCTGCTCGAAGCGGTACCGGAGCAGCAGATTCTGGAATATGCAGATCCTGATGATAGTGACGGAGATGGCATTTCCGGCCGCCCCAATCATGTCTGGGACGCGCGCAAGGAAAACACGGTTCTCGGCCGTTTCGGCTGGAAAGCCGGGGAACCCACCATCGAACAGCAGAGCTTGCATGCCTTTGCTGGCGACATGGGCTTGACTTCCAGCCTGGCGCCTGTCACGGACTGCATGCCAGAGCAAGATTGCAATGAGTTCGCCAGCGGCGGAACCCCGGAAGTATCCGACAAGGTCGCCAGTTTCGTGACCTTCTATGCTCAGAGCCTGGCAGTCCCTCAGCGACGCAGCATGGATGAACCTGCTGTACAAGCCGGTGCCAGGCTCTTCAACGACATTGGCTGCAGCAGTTGTCACCGCCCCAGCTTGACCACGGCCGACAAGACACCCCGCCCGGAAATGGCCAATCAGACGTTGTGGCCTTACAGCGACCTGCTGCTGCATGACATGGGGGAAGCACTGGCGGATGGCCGCCCCGAGTATGAAGCCAATGGGCAGGAATGGCGTACACCTCCGCTCTGGGGAGTCGGCCTGGCACAAAGCATCAACGAGCGTGCCGGATTTCTGCATGACGGCCGTGCACGAACCCTGGAAGAGGCCATTCTATGGCACGGTGGTGAAGCAGAAGACAGCACTCAGGCCTATCGTGATCTTTCCGCGGAACAGCGTTCCCAATTGATCGAGTTCCTGAATTCACTGTGATTTCCATGAACGGCGTGGTTTCCATGAACAGTATGATTTCCCTGAACTGCCCTAGAGCCGTCGCTATCGCCTGCCTGTCGTTAATCTCGTTATCTTCCCAGGCCGCCGATACATCCGTTACTCCACGCCAGCAGTGGTATCAGGATATTGGTGCGCTCTACACCAAGCTAGCTGAGGCCACCGGCCAATTGCAGGAAGACGCCACTGCCTTGTGCTCGGCGCCAGAAGCCAACAGCGAGCACCAATTGCGCTCGGACTGGCTTTCTGCCTACCGCGCCTGGCAAGCCGTGCGCTTTGTCGACTTCGGCCCCATCGAAGTCAATAGCCGTGCCTGGCAGCTGCAGTTCTGGCCTGACAAGAAGAACCTGGTTGGCAGTCGGGTCAAGACCCGACTGCATCAGGACACGCAAATCTCTAAGGCTGACATCGATGAGGCGGGTGTCGCAGAGCAAGGGTTTCCTGCATTGGAAGTCCTGCTGTATGACGACGGAATGGCTGATTTAACGCTCTCTGCAGAGCAACCCTGTGCTCTATTGCAAGCTATCTCGACTCACCTGAACGAGACGAGCATGACGTTGGTGACGGACTGGGAGGCTTTCGGGGATTACTACCAGTCTACCGACAGCATGACGCAAGCCACGCTTCACGCTGCCATGCAGACGCTGGAGACCATTGAAGACAAGCGTCTCGGTGAGCCCATCGGAATGATGGGCAGCCCCGCCAATGCCTATCGCGCAGAAGCCTGGCGCAGCGATGCTTCGATCAGCCTGATCGAGGCCAGCCTGCAGGGCCTGAAGGAAGGATTTCTGCCAGGCCTGATGGTGAGCCTCGACAACATTGATCGCAGTGATCTTGCACAAGCCTTCGACAGCCAGCTCAACAAGACGATCAAGCAGGCACAGGAACTTGATGGCGGCATCACCAGCGGGCTGGAACATGCCGATGCCCAGGCGGGCTTGACCACGCTCTACATGAAAGTCGCTCAGTTACGCCAACTGCTCAACGAACAGATCGCCAGTGCCCTTGGGGTAGTGCGCGGGTTCAACTCCAGTGATGGCGATTGATTGAGGTACAGCACCGTGGCATTGGACAGACAACGTCGGAAGATACTGAAGCTTGGTCTTTTCAAATGGGGACTTGGCAGCCTAGGGGCAAGCCTGGCTATAGGCGGTACGAACCTGGCAACGGCACAGTGGGTTTTAGACAATCAGGAAAACCGGCGCCAATGGTTCTTCAGCGCTGTCGATGATCTCGAGGGGAACCACCATCTGGCGGGTATCCATCGCGACGGCAGCGAACACTTTCTACTGCCGGCCCCCGAGCGCTGCCACGGTGGCTGCCTGCACCCTCACCAGCCTCAGGCAATACTCTTCGCACGCCGCCCGGGCCGCCATTTCCACGTTCTCGATGCACGCCACCATCGCGAACTGCAAAGCATCGATGCAGGCCCGGGATACCACTTCTACGGCCATGGTGTATTCGATCCCTCCGGGCGCTGGCTCTACGTGACGGCCAACCGCCTCGAGGATGCCATGGGCCTGGCAAGGGTCTATGATGCCGACGCCAATTACGCCCATCACCATGACATCGAGCTGGAGGGCATTGGCCCCCACGAGCTCAAGCTGATGCCGGATGGTGACACTCTTGTCATCGCTCTGGGCGGGATCAAGACACATCCAGACAGCGGCCGAATCAAGCTGAACCTCGATGACATGGACCCAGCCTTGCTGCTGGTCAACCGTCACAGCGGCGAAATTCAAGCCCGCCACAGGCCGTCCCATCATCAGCTCAGCGTTCGCCACCTCGATGTGGCAGAAAATGGCGGCGTGATCGTCGGCTATCAGTTCGAAGGCCCGATCTGGGAAACACACCACCCACTGGTCGCCCGCCTTGACCCTCAAGGCAAGTTTCACGAATTCGATCTCGGCGGGCTGCAGCCGAAGCTGGCTCAATATACTGCCAGTGTGGCTGTCAGCCAGTCACAGAGCGGCTCTTCCAGCAGCGCCTTGATCACGGCTCCCCGAGGGGGACGTATCGTCATGCTCGACCAGCAAAGTGGAGAAATCATCGCCGCTCCCGAACTCGCGGATGCCGCAGGCACCCGCTGTGATGGCCAAGGGGGATATATTGTCACTACCGGCAATGGCGGGCTCTACCAGGTCTCTGCACAAGGTGAACTCACGCAGCTGGCGAAACTGCCATTGCGCTGGGACAACCACCTTACCTAGGGTCTTTGGCCGATGCCATGGCTTATCAGCGCACAATGCCCTCGGCCCGCAACCGTGCAATGTTCTCCGCCGATAGTCCCATTTCCGCCAGCACTCTGTCGCTATGCTCCCCCAGAGCCGGTGGAGGCTGATCACCCGTGGCACTTTCCCCATCGAAGCGAAGAGGGTTGGCCACCTGGGGAACGCCACCTATGTTCCTTGCCATGCCTCGATGACATACCTGGGGATCAGCAAAGACCTCCGGGAGCTTATGAATGGGGCCTGCGGGAATCCCCAACGCTTCGAACTTTGCCAGCCACACATCACGCTCATCTTGCATAAGCGCGTTCTGGATCTCGGCCACCAGTTCGTCTCGGTGAGCCACCCGCCCTTCATTGGTCGACCAAGGGCCATCGGCCCACTCAGGATGACCCAGCAACCCTGCCAGACGAGAGAATTGCCCATCGTTGCCGACAGTCAGCACCAAGTGCCCATCAGCACAGGCAAACGCCTGGTACGGCACGATATTGGGATGGGCATTGCCGTAACGGGCAGGAGCTTTTCCACTGACCAGGGTATTGAGTGCTTGGTTGGCCAATGTCGCTACCTGTACATCGAGTAGTGCCAGATCGATGTGAGTGCCCTGCCCGGTTTCGCGACGACGATGAAGCGCGGCCAGTACGCCAATGGTCGCGTACAATCCTGTCATCACATCAGTAATGGCCACGCCTGTTTTCATTGGCATGCCATCGGCTTCGCCAGTGAGACTCATCAGGCCTCCCATGGCCTGGATCATGAAGTCATAACCCGCTCGGTGCGCGTAGGGGCCGGTCTGACCAAACCCTGTGATCGAACATACGATCAGCTCTGGGTTCAACGCCCTCAAGCTCTCGGCATCAAGGCCGTACCGCTTGAGCCCGCCCACCTTGAAGTTCTCCAGCACGATATCCGCCTGCCTGGCCAGATCACGTATCAAGGACTGCCCTTCGCTGGACGCCATGTCCACCGCCAACGACTGCTTGCCGCGGTTGGCACACAGAAAATAGGCCGCCTCTCGCAGCGTTTCCCCCTGGGCATCGCGGCCTGCAGCAAAGTACCAGGGAGGCCCCCAACTACGAGTATCATCTCCCCGGGTCGGGTGCTCGATCTTGATCACTCGTGCCCCCAGGTCGGCCAGGAGTTGACCGGCCCATGGGCCGGCCAGCACTCGTGACATATCCAGCACCGTCACCCCGGACAAAGGCTTGCTGGCCGCCATGCTGTCACTTGTCATTCTGTTTTTTTCTCCATGGTTCGGTCAGGTAAGGCGCATCAGCCGGTAAAGGCCTGAATACCCGTCTGAGCACGACCAAGAATCAATGCATGAACGTCGTGAGTGCCTTCGTAAGTATTTACCGCCTCGAGATTCATAACATGTCGAATGACATGATATTCATCGCTGATACCATTGCCGCCGTGCATGTCCCGGGCAACCCGGGCAATATCCAGCGCCTTGCCGCAGTTGTTGCGCTTGATCAGCGAAATGGCTTCGGGAACCAGCTGCCCTTCGTCGATCATCCGCCCTACCCGCAGCGATGCCTGCAGACCAAGTGCGATTTCGGTCTGCATGTCAGCAAGTTTCTTTTGTATCAACTGGTTGGCTGCCAGTGGGCGACCAAATTGCTTGCGCTCCATGGTGTAGCTGCGAGCAGCATGCCAACAGGCTTCCGCCGCGCCCATGCTGCCCCAGCTAATGCCGTAACGTGCACGATTGAGACAGGAAAAAGGTCCTTTGAGCCCTTGCACACCTGGCAGACGCTGGCCATCCGGCACTTCTACATCCTGCATGGCAATCTGCCCCGTGATGGAAGCACGCAGACTGAACTTGCCTTCGATCTTGGGAGCAGACAGACCAGGCATGCCCTTTTCAAGGATAAAACCACGAATGACACCTTCATCATCCTTCGCCCAGACCACGAAGACATCGGCAATGGGGGAATTGGTGATCCAGGTCTTGGTGCCATTGAGACGCCATCCAGAATCTGTGCGAGTCGCCCGCGTGACCATACCACCTGGATCCGAGCCGTAGTCCGGTTCTGTCAGGCCAAAGCAGCCGACCCACTCACCGCTGGCCAGACGAGGCAGATACTTGTCGCGCTGCGCTTCGCTACCAAATGCATGGATGGGATACATGACCAGACTGGACTGCACACTCATGGCGCTGCGATAGCCGGAATCGACACGCTCCACTTCACGTGCAATCAGGCCGTAGCTGACATAGTTCATGCCAGCACACCCATAACCATCGATGGTGACACCCAACAATCCCAACTCGCCCATCTCGTTCATGATCTCACGATCAAAACGCTCGTGACGGTTGGCTTCAAGCACCCGAGGTAACAGCTTTTCCTGGCAATAATCATGGGCTGTCTGGTGAACCATGCGCTCTTCTTCACTGAGCTGATCCACCAGACGGAACGGGTCTTCCCAGGTGACAGGGGTAATTTGACTCACGGCAGCCTCTCTCAAAATATCTACATTTTTATAAAATGTAGGTGAATTGAGAGTAATTGCCAACCCCCTTGCACGACTTTCTTCGAGATATTTTCTACTCGTCTTTCGGGCGATAGAGCTTCTGGATACTGGAGAAATCCAACCTGCCACCACCCTGGGCGCTGTGCAGGGCAAACAGATTGCGCGCTTCGGAACCCATGGGTACCGGAGCCTTGGAAGCCAACGCCAACTCCCATGCCAGACCAAGGTCCTTGGCCATCAGATCCGTCAAGAAGCCACCTTGATATTCCCGCGATGCAGCGGATCCTTCCATCACGCCCGGCCAAGGGTTGTAGACATTCAATGCCCAGTTACCGCCACTGCTCTGTTTCATGATTTCCGAGAGTACCGCGGGGTCGAGCCCATTGCGCACCCCCAGCGCCAATGCCTCGGCCGTGCCGCTCATCAGAATCCCGAGCAGCATGTTGTTGCATATCTTGGCAATCTGCCCACTGCCTGCCGCACCAGCATGAAACAGGTTCTTCCCCATGACTTCGAGTACAGGACGCGCCTGTTCAAAGCCCGCACTGTCGCCACCGACAATGAACGTCAAGGTACCTGCTTCCGCTCCCCCGATACCACCAGAAACGGGCGCATCCAGAAACGTGAAACCACGCTCGGCTGCCACGCTTCCCACTGCCTGCGCATCCTGAGGAGAAATCGTTGATGCGTCGATGATCAAAGGACGGGAAGCCAGGTCATCCAGCAACCCAGATGACTCACCGCGCCCCAGGTACAAGCCTCGCACATGCTGGCCCGCAGGCAGCATGGAAATCACTACATCTGCCCCTTCGGCAGCATCCAGTGCACTGGGGGCACGCTCAGCACCTTCGGACTCAAGTGCCACCATCGCACTGTCGACAAGATCGAAAACACGCACACTGTGGCCGGCCTTGACGAGGTTCTTCGCCATCGGCAACCCCATGTTGCCCAACCCGATAAAAGCAATGTTCATGGCGTGACTCCTGTTGTTATGTGCAAAAAATATCTGTGCAAGAAATGGTTGTGCAGGGAAAAATGGCCGCTAAAAAAGATGTCATCACATCTCTGCCAGTTCGCCTTGTTGGTATATCCGCTCTTTTTGTTGGTATAGAAGCGCCATGACTGAAATGAAAATGTCATGGCCGGGATCAGAGGTCGTCCAGTGGTCCAGGTTGCTGATGCCAGGGAGGGCTGAACATGGCCTCAAGGTCTGCGTCCGAAATGCTAGAAACATCCTGATGACGCCAACGTGGGGACTGATCCTTGTCGATCAACAGGGCTCTGACCCCCTCGGCGAAATCACCAAGCACATTGCATTGTATGGATGCCACCAGTTCATCGCGGAAGGCATCGGCCAGAGAGCCGTGGCGGTGGCGTTCCAGCATTTCCCAAGCCAACCGGGCCGAAAGTGGGCAACCTGCCGCCAGCCTCTTGCGGTTGGCAGCCAGCCAATTGTCTTCATTGGTATCTTCCAGTATGGCCGCTATCGCATCTTCCACCCGGGCCTTGCGCGTCAGAGATTGCAGATGATCAAGCAACGGGCGTACCTGGGCTGACGGTGCCAGATCCCGACGCTCAAGCTCAGCGACAATGCGCATGATGACGGCTTCAGCGCTATCCTCACTGCCTTCCACCATATGACTGTCACAAATGGCCGCGAGCAACTCATCCTTGCTCTCTCTGGGGATGAAATGATCGGCCAGGCCCAGATCAAGAGCATCCCTGGCGTTCAGGTTGGCCCCAGTCAGGCCCAGATAGGCACCGATGCCTGGCAGCATGCGATTGAGAAACCAGCTGGCACCAATATCAGGATATAGGCCAATGGTGATTTCCGGCATGGCAATACGAGTCGTTTCCGTGACCAGACGATGGTTCGCTCCAGCGGTGAGGCCCAGGCCTCCTCCCATCACGATGCCATCGGCCCAGACCAGCACGGGTTTCGGATAAGTATGCAGGAAGTAGTCAAGACGATATTCGTGGGTGAAATATTCCTGGGCATGACTGCCTCGTACACCACCTTCATCTTCTTCCTGCTTGAGCGCCTTGACCAGGGAAACCACATCTCCCCCCGCACAAAAGGCCTTGCCTCCTGCCCCATCCAGCCATACGGCATGGATGGCTGGATCCTCTGCCCACTGCCGCAACCGGGTATCAAGCAGTTGAATCATTTCCAGGCTCAATGCATTGAGGCTTCGCGGTGCATTCAGAGTAGCCAGGCCAATCCGTCCGCCATCCGCGGTAGTGCGTTCCTCGAAAACGACGACAGATTCCGTCATCACCTTCTCCTTGTTCATTGACATGTCCAGTTACTGCAGCGACTCGATCACACCATTCTGCAGCAGACGGCGAGCCACAATCAGGCGCATGATTTCGTTGGTGCCTTCCAGTATCTGATGTACTCGCGTATCACGGACCAGCCTTTCCAGAGGGTATTCGCAAATGTAGCCATAGCCCCCATGCAGTTGCAGCGCCTCATTGCACACTCGGAATCCCACATCAGTAGCAAAGCGCTTGGCCATCGCACAGTGCGCAGTCGCCTCAGGATCCTTGTTGTCCAGACGCCAGGCAGCCTGACGTACCATCAGACGCGCCGCCATCAATTCAGTGGCCATGTCAGCGAGCTTGAACTGCAACGCCTGAAACGCCGATAGCTCCTTGCCAAACTGCTTGCGCTCTCCCATATAGTTACGTGCCAGGGTCAGGGCCTGCTGAGCTGCGCCCAGGGAACAACTGGCGATATTGAGCCGTCCGCCATCGAGCCCCTTCATGGCAAACTTGAAGCCTTCGCCTTCCTCACCTAGTCGATATTCCCCAGGGACACGCACTCCATCAAAACTGATCAGTCGGGTGGGTTGGCTTTTCCACCCCATCTTCTCTTCTTTCTTGCCGTAGCTGATGCCCTCAGCGTCGGCGGGAACGACGAAAGCAGACACCCCGCTGGCACCGCTATCCGCTGCACCAGTACGTGCCATCACCACCAACACCTCCGTGGAGCCGGCTCCCGAAATGAACATCTTAGCGCCGTGCAACACATAATCGTCACCATCACGTTCCGCCTTGGTGCGAAGGTTGGCGGCATCCGACCCCGCGCCCGGCTCCGTCAGGCAGTATGAGCCCAGCAGTTGCCCGCTGACCATCGCTCCTGAATAACGCTCCTTGACGCTATCGCTTCCCCAGTTGGCGATCATCCAGGTGACCATATTGTGAATAGTCAGATAAGCCGTGGTAGCGATACAGCCCTGAGAGAGCTGCTCAAAAATGAGCGAAGCATCTAGCCGGGAAAGACCGAGACCACCTTGTTCTTCAGGGGTATAGATGCCAAGGAAACCGGCTTCCCCTGCACGACGAATGACATCAAGAGGGAAATGTGACGCCTTGTCCCAGTCGGCAGCATGATCAACAAGCTCGACCCGGGCGAAGTCCGCAGCTGCGGCAACAAGCGCCCTCTGGTCATCACTCAGAGTAAAATCCATGGTTCAACCTCTTTGATGAGTAGTGACAGCACTGATAGAAGCCTCATGGATGCCATGCTTCAAGCAAAGATGATGCGCTATCAGCGTGATACGCCCAACCTAGCACTTGCTTGGTTTATGCCATATCACTCCATGGTCGTACTTATGACATCAGTAGCTCTTGCACACTCCGCCACCAGCGGCTGTGATGCCCGGATACATCATTTTTCTCTCATGCTCTCTTCACGCTTATGATGATGCTAATGCGGCTTTACGTTTACGTAAACGTCGTCTAGTGTTTTCACTGACAAGGCCTTCCCGGAACCCAAAGGTCCGGTTCCGGGAAGGCCACCGACTCAAGGACACTTCACCATGAACGATGCTCTCGACCGCGGCAGCCTGCAGGGCAATCAGCGCACCTACACGATTGGTGAGTTGGCCAAGATGTTCGAGGTAACACCGCGCACCATCCGCTTTTATGAACAAGAAGGCCTGGTATCACCACTGCGCCAGGGACAGAAACGTATTTATAGAGACAAGGACCGTGTGCGCCTGAAGCTCACACTGCGGGGAAAGCGCCTGGGATTTTCACTGGCTGAAATACGCGAAGTGGTGCTGATGTATGACGCCATGCCGGGTGGCGATGCCCTCCAGCTCAAACGCCTGCTTGAGATCATTGCCGAAAAACGCTCTGAACTGGACCGTCAGCTTGAGGACATTCGTCTGATGCGACTGGAAATGGACCATGTTGTCCAACGTGCCCAAGAAGCCCTGAGTCAACTCGGACAACAGGAAAAACAGGAAAAACAGGAACAGATATAGGAGGCTGCTGACAAAGGTTACGAGCGATGGCCAGACAAGGCGGAATCCGCCGAGCAAGCGCAGTTTATAAGGTGTAAATGAGCATTTTGAGGCGAATTGACTCGCTTCGCTCGCCCTTCGGGCCAGCCTTGGCTGTTATCTCCGCTTCGCTCCGGTCCAACGCCGCATGGTCGAGCAGAGTAGTTTGTCAGCAGCCCCATGGGTCATCCCGGTGAAGAGATTTGCCAACGTCCATGTCAGTGACTGAAGAGCCGGCAACACGCTCGACACACGATTGAGAATAACAACAACCTCCCTTACATGATCAGCAACAACAAGACGAGAACCAAGATGACACGCCAGACCCCCTCGCTCAGTTACGTCAGCGGCATCAGTGATCTTCCACTCAAGGGCCAAACCATTGGCGACTGCTTCGATGACACGGTTGCGCGCTTTCCAGATCGAGACGCCTTGATCAGTCGTCACCAGGGGCTCAGGTATACCTGGCGCGAATTGCAGAGCACCGTCAACCAGGCTGCCCGAGGGCTGCTGGCCATGGGGGTAAAGAAAGGCGATCGCGTAGGTATCTGGTCTCCCAATTGCGCTGAATGGACCATCACTCAATTCGCCACTGCCAAGATCGGTGCCATATTGGTCAACATCAACCCCAGTTATCGCTCTCACGAGCTGGAATATGCGCTCAACCAGTCAGGCACATCCACACTCATCCTGCAGGGTACTTTCAAGACTTCCGACTATGTCGCCATTCTTGCCGAGTTGGCCCCGGAACTGAATGAAATACAGGATGCGGCACCATTGAAACTGGCCAGACTACCCGAGCTCAAACGGGTCATCTGTCTCGATACCACCCGTGCACTTCCCGGCATGAACGTATGGGACAAGATGCTGGAACGCGGCCACGAGATCAATGAAGAGGATCTGGCCAACTTGCAGGACACGCTCCAGTTCGATGACCCGATCAACATTCAATACACTTCAGGTACTACCGGAGCCCCAAAAGGCGCAACGCTGTCACACCACAACATCCTCAACAATGGACTGTTCGTGGGCAGGACCATGAATCTGAGTGAACAGGACCGTATGGTCATTCCCGTTCCTCTCTATCACTGCTTTGGCATGGTCATGGGGAATCTCGGCTGCGTCACCCATGGCACCTGCATGATCTATCCCGGCGATGGCTTTGACCCTGAAGCTACCTTGCTAAGCGTTTGCGAGGAAAAGGCCACCGCCCTGTACGGTGTCCCTACCATGTTCATCGCCGAACTCGAGCACCCCAGTTTCGACACATGCGACCTGTCTACACTGAGGACCGGTATCATGGCAGGCTCCATCTGCCCCATCGAAGTGATGCGCAAGGTCATTGAGCGTATGCACATGAAGGACGTCACTATCTGCTATGGCATGACCGAAACCAGCCCTGTGAGCCTCCAGACCACCACTGAAGCAACACTCGAAAAACGCGTGACGACAGTGGGCACCATCCACCCTCACCTTGAAGTGAAGCTGATCAGCCCGGAAACAGGCGCCGTTGTTCCCCGGGGACAGACCGGTGAATTATGCACCCGTGGCTATAGCGTCATGGTCGGCTATTGGAACAACAGGGAAGCAACGGACAAAGCCATTGACGGGTCGGGCTGGATGCATACCGGAGATCTGGCCACCATGGACGATGAAGGTTATGTCTCTATCGTCGGGCGTATCAAGGATATGATCATTCGTGGTGGCGAGAATATCTATCCCCGGGAAATCGAGGATTTCCTTTATACCCACGAGGCAATCTCCGATGTCCAGGTCATTGGAGTGCCTGACCAGAAGTACGGTGAGGAAGTGATGGCCTGGGTCAAGCTGGCCGAAGGGAGCTATCTGACCGAAGAAGAGCTCAAGGCCTTCTGCCAAGGCAGGATTGCTCACTACAAGATCCCACGCTATATAAAATTCGTCGAGACCTTCCCGATGACGGTGACGGGAAAGATCCAGAAATTCAAGATGCGCCAGCAGGCCAGTGACGAACTGGGGTTGTAGCCAGCGGTAAGCGGTAAGCGGTAAGCGGTAAGCGGTAAGCGGTAAGCGGTAAGCGGTAAGCGGTAAGCGGTAAGCGGTAAGCGGTAAGCGGTAAGCGGTAAGCGGTAAGCGGTAAGCGGTAAGCCAGCAGTGTTCCTCCAGGGCCAAGCCCATGCAACAACACAAGAAAGCCCCTGACGTTTCACTGTGCAGGGGCTTTCACTTATCGCTTCAAGCTTATGGCTTACGGCTTAAAGCTTAAAGCTTAAAGCTTATGGCTTATGGCTTATGGCTTATGGATCGTAGTCAGACTCGCCTACATTCCCTTCGGTGCGAATATGCCAGGAGCATTCCGCCAGTATCCCTTGTAATCCATGCCAAAGCCGAAGACATAACGATCCGCGACTTCAAGGCTGCAATAATCCGCCTTGAGCCCAGGCACAGCCTTGCGGTCATGGCTCTTGTCCACCAGTACCGCAGTGGACACGCTCTGAGCGCCAGCCTCGCGGCAATATTCGAGAATCGCGGCCAAAGTGGCACCTTCATCCAGAATGTCATCGACAATCACGACATGGCGGCCGGCCATGGGAATTTCTGGAGACACGCGCCAGAACAGCTCTCCACCACGAGTCTTGCCTCGATAGCGGGTGGCATGCAGATAGTCGACTTCCAACGGGAAGCCCAGACGCGGCATCAAGTGTCCTGTCGTGATCAAACCGCCATTCATGACGCAATAGAACACAGGCAGCTTGTCGCCCAGATCACGCGTAATCTCATCCGCCATGCGGTCAAGGGCACGCTCAACTTCATCGTGACTGATCAAGCAGTCAGCGTTATCCATGACATCGCGCATGTCATCAAGGGATGCACTGTACACGGGATCGAGTTTCGGCATAAAGGCAGCTCATTCATCAATCAATCATCAGAAACAGGGGAACTCTCCGACTACTCCCGCACTCGATACCCAAATGGCCATTCCTCCACAGGTATACACGTTTGACAGACCAGCGGCTAACGTATCCAGACAGCCAACATATAAAGTGCGAATGAGTAGCGGATTTCCCTGCAGGTCAATCAGGAAGCGTTCATCGCTTCCAGTCGCGCATGGATACGTCTCCAACGGCCAAGTGCGGACAAGGCGTCCAGATCAGGGCGTGCCCGGCCATAGCGCAGGCGAGAGGCTCGTTTCGACGTCATGCCTTCACAGGCAGCCAGCACTTCACGGGCAGCAGGTCGATCATTGCAGATCAGCACCATATCACAACCAGCATCCAGAGCTGCATGGGCACGCTCGGCCGGCCCGCCAGCCACATGGGCCCCCGCCATGGTCAGATCATCAGAAAAGATCACTCCCTTGAATCCCAGGCTTTCGCGCAGCATACCTAGCCAGGAAGGCGAGAATCCTGCCGGACGCGAGTCAAAGGCGGGATACACGACATGTGCCGGCATCACGGCATCCAGACGCGAGGCAAGCTTCGTGAACGGCAGCAGGTCACTGGAACGCAATGCATCAAGATCACGCTCATCCACTGCCATCTCGTGATGAGTATCCGTAGCAACACCGCCATGTCCCGGAAAATGCTTGCCAACACCTACCATGCCGGCTTCGTGCAAGCCATCCAGGAAAGCACCAGCCAGCGTCGCTACTGTTTCGGGACAATCAGCAAAGCTGCGATTACCAATCACTGACGATAGTCCTACGTCAACATCCAGCACCGGGGCAAAGCTCAGATCAAGACCGCAGGCCGCCATTTCCATTCCCAGCAACCAACCTGCGTCCTGGCACAGGCGCACAGCCACTTCAGGTGCCGCACGATATTCCTGGCCAAGGCGAGCCATCGGAGGAATGCGAGTCACGCCATCCTTGAGGCGCTGTACCCGCCCTCCCTCCTGGTCGATGCCCAGCAGCAGGCCAGGCCTTGCTTCACGAATCGAACTACACAGTTCTCTGACCTGGGCCGCTTCAAGAGTATTGCGTGCAAACAGAATCACGCCGCCCACCGCCGGGTGCTGGAGCAGCTCGCACTCTTCAGCCGTCAATTCCGGGCCATCAAGGTCGAGCATCACTGGTCCGAGCGTCTGAGTCATGTCGCCTACCTGATCGGAAAAAAGGGGATGAGTTTAGACCAAAGTCAGTGCTCGTGACACCCTACCACTCAATAATGGCCCTATCACACCAAGGACGCCCATAGTGATAGCACTCCACCTACAGCAACGTAACGCTGAAAACTTAGGCCTGGAATACTGCGGCTTGAAATACTGCGGCCTGAAAAATTTCAGCCTGAACATCCTCAAACTAGAAAACACAGCGTTAGAAACATGGCGCCAGATAACATGACGCTTATCGCCATGTGCGGACTGCCATGCGGAGTAATGGTCGCGCTTGGCACCCAATATTGGATTGGCAAACATGCTCCCGGCCGCCCCCCCTATTTTCCGATATGGTCATTGAGCATGGTGGGAGCCTGCAGCCTGGCAGTGGCCACCGTCATGACCCAAGGAGCTTCCCTGGAAGCTGCATGGCGATACGCAGCAGAACTCATACTCCTGGCACTGGCAATCATTGATCTTTATACCTTGCTGCTGCCTAACCTTCTGACATTGCCATTGTTGGGAGCAGGTCTCGCCTTTCAGAACACTTTCCATCCAGAAGCACTCCCCTCTGCCATTATCGCAGTCCTGGTGGGCTATGGAGTAACATGGTGCTTCGCAGCGTCTTATCGTTGGCTCAATGGCCATGATGGGCTGGGGCTGGGGGACGTCAAGCTGTTTGCTGCATTAGGCGCCTGGACAGGCTGGCAAAGCCTTCCTCTCCTCATGACAATGGCGGCTCTTGGCGGCATATGCTGTGCCCTTCTCGTGCAATTCATGGTGCCGCAGTCACGGGGCAAACCTTTTCCCTTCGGCCCCTGGCTCGCATTTGCCGGATGGCTGGAACTGCTTGCAGGCAATGAGATAATGATCTGCTATCAAGCCGTTATTGTTGAAATGTTCCCGTTTCTTCATAACGCTTAATCCAGAGCGCCTCAACAGCAGGCCCCAGCAGTGGAACAGCATGCATGATCATAGGAATGACAGGAGGAATTGCTTCGGGGAAATCGACGGTTGCCAGAGCCTTCGGCCAACTGGGCATTGGCTGGGTGGATGCCGACGATGTTGCTCGAGAAATCGTCAAGCCAGGAACACCGGCGCTGGCAGACATCGTCGCACGCTATGGCCCGCACATCCTCAACAGTGATGGCAGCCTCGACAGGGCCGCTCTACGTACCATCGTTTTCGCAGACCCAGAACAGCGCCGTTGGCTGGAAAGCGTGACACATCCACGTATTCGTGCATGCATAGTATCACACCTGCACGAGCTCCAGCATCAAGGCAGCCCCTATGTGCTGCTGGTATCGCCACTTCTGTTTGAGTCCGGTCAATCGGCACTGGTCGATCGCACCCTCGTCATCGACATTCCCGAAAGACTCCAGATCTCTCGTACTATCGCCCGAGACAATGTCGATGAGGCACAAGCCAAGGCCATTCTTGCTGCCCAGATGTCGCGTCAGGAACGCTTGTCCCGAGCTGATGATGTCATTGACAATGATGGCGACCTCGCAAGTCTTGAGACACAGGTCAGGATACTCGACCAACGCTATCGCCAATTGGCTAGCGACAACGTTTTGCCCAATCGCCGGTGATGGATCATCCTAATAGGCATGCCCTCCAGCATTGGCAGTGCAAGCACCAATCGTCTGGCACGGAATACCCGGTGTCGAGCAAGCACACTAGGCATACCTCCTATATCAGCAACCTGACAAAGGAAAAAAATCTCTGATGAGTCATGAGAGCGGAAAGCGCCCCTTGGAAGTCGCCTGCCCGCAATGCAAGAAACGCGTCGCCTGGAGCCAGGACAATCCCTACCGTCCCTTCTGCAGCAAACGCTGCCGCTTGCTGGACCTTGGCGCCTGGGCAGATGGCACACATCGCATTGCCGGAGAACCAGCGATGGATGAAACCAGCATAGATGAATGGGTAGCGCAAGCAGAGCGGGACCAGCATCTCAATGACTGAAGACGCCATGAGCGCTCATATTGCCACACCTGCGTATCGCCTTCTGGCGGAGTTGGAACGCCACTTCGATCGCATCGTTGAAGGTGTGGAGGAAATGGTCGACGCATGGCAAGCCTCAGGGCTGCCTGCTTGGTCCTTTGACCAGCCACAGAACGCCGACGCGAAATGGCTCAAGCATGTCTTGAGTGACGTCTGGTATGAAGATGGCCAGGATGGACGTGCGACCCATAGCCATATCGGCCTGGTTGCAGCAAATGAAACCACCTTGATGAAGGCCTGCGCAGTCAATGCAGCCAAGGCAGATTTTGCCAAGGTACTGGCTGATATCCGCAAGGAAGCACCGACTCTCGTTCCCGAAATCAAAGCGGTGATTCCTTTTCGCCACCCCGAACTTCACACCCATCTCAAGGGTACCGGCTTGGCGCGCCTGCATCTCAAGCAGTGTTGGCGTGCACTGCCTATCGCCGAAGCTCCGGTGGCGAAAGTCCGTCTGGCCTGGTATAGCAGTGGGCGCTCCATCACACGCCTGAGCGTGGCAGAGGCTGAACGTCGCTTGATGGCACTGGACAATACAGCCGACCACATCCGCATTCAATTGAAACGCTTGGCAGGCATTCCGTCACAAGAGCCCTTGGCGCAGGTACAACGCCAGGCACCACTCATGCGAGCCAATCTATTTTTTACCGAGCCTTTGACCAATGGCAAGACCCGGCGCGCGCTCAATGTGGCGCTACCCCTGCTGGTCCCCTGCCCTTCAGGAAAACTACCTGACTACAATACCCCTCCAACATCCCCGCCAGTGGAACGAAAAAGGGCTCGGCGCAGCGACGAGCGCCTGGAAGACGAAATGTTTCTACCAAGCCTGCGAGTCTATCGCTACCGACAGTGACACCCCTTGAGATGTATCAGGCAACACGCCCCTGGCTTTTCAATGTCTCAAGCAAACGCGCAACATCTTCAGGCTGCAGCGAATACTCTTGCATCAGAGTACGCAGGCGCTCCTCGAAGCGGCGATTGGCTTCTTCTTCCACACGCTGCGTTTCTTCTGCTTCCAGGTCTGCCAGCGAACGTACGGGAGGGCCGGTCGGAATCTTGGCAGCTTGAGAAGGGTTATCTAGACTACGCAGCGCTTCCGCAAAGGCATCGTCCAGTTCACGGAACCGACGCAGTTTTTCACGCTCATCCATAGGCTTCTGAAAGCTCTGTGATTTCATTTGTTACTTGCCGTTAACGACATGTCGTCAATTGGGAACATACTAATGCCCAAGAGAGCACGCCTGAAAAAATAGCCGAAGTGCCATATCAGCATTACAAACCATATGCAGCCTGATTATTTATACGCTAGAAATGCCCTAGAGAGGCACACGTCGCTCGCAGATGATACGAGTTGTGCAGGGGTCTGACAGGGGCAAATCAAAATGGCCGCGGGGCGCGGCCATTTTACCACTTCCTGGAGGCCAGGTGCGAATTACTCTTCTACGCGCACCAGCCAAGACTCTACGGTATCAGCACCGTGTTCTTCCTTCCAGGCTTTCAGGGTCTTATGGTTACCGCCACGGGTTTCCACGACTTCACCGCTATTCGGGTTCTTGTAGATCTTCAGCTTGCGCTTACGACGGCCATCAGAGGCAGGCGCGGCTTTGCTAGATGTAGAGCGGGAAGATGGATCAAGCAGCGCAATGACATCAGCAGTGCTTTTGCCAAATTCGCTCATCAAAGACTCAAGCTTATCCTTAAACTCAAGCTCGGCCTTCAAGCGATCATCATTCTGCAGTTTCTCGAGACGCGTTCTGAGCTGCTCGAGCTGCTGCTCCATCTGCATGTAATCATTCAGAAGTGACGACATATTACTCAACCTTAGAATTTATTCAGGAATGCATAAGTATTATTGCCTCTAATGTTAATATTGGCAACCTCATACATCCAGACAATCTCAACTAACAATAACCATTGTTAGTATTTTCGGCAACTGTATGACTATGAGGAGAAGTATTTGTTCCTGAAAAAGCGTTCGAATATGTGCCAGGACTATATACCATGAACAAGTTGATAACATACAAAAACGCCGCCCCAAGAGGAGCGGCGTTTTAATCTTCAGGCAGAACTACGAGTCGAAGAATGCTACTTGCACTTCCAACCCATACTTTCTACCTCAGAGAGTCATGACTTAGTCCTGACCCATCTGCTGCTTGATCAGGTCACCGATAGTGGTCGGACCACCAACTTCGACTTCCTGCTCACGCAGTTTACTCATGTTGCGGCGAGTATCGTCCTGATCCTTGGCCTTGACAGACAAGGTGATCTGGCGATTCTTGCGATCGACGCCAACAATGCGAGCTTCAACGCTATCACCTTCGTTCAGCACGTTACGGGCATCTTCAACGCGGTCGGCGCTGATTTCAGAAGCCTTCAGCACTGCGATGACGTCAGTCGCCAGCTCGACGTGAGCTTCCTTGGCATCAACTTCGACAACACGGCCAGTCACGATGGCACCCTTGTCATTTACAGCCAGGAACTCTGCGACCGGATCGCTGTCGAGCTGCTTGATGCCCAGGGAGATGCGCTCACGCTCCGGGTCGATGGACAGAATGACGGCTTCAGCTTCGTCGCCCTTCTTGAAGGAACGCACAGCCTCTTCACCAGTCTCGGTCCAGGAGATGTCGGACAGATGAACCAGGCCATCGATGCCACCGTCCAGGCCGATGAAGATACCAAAGTCGGTAATGGACTTGATGGTACCAGCAACGCGGTCGCCCTTGTTGAATTGGCCGTTGAAGGTTTCCCACGGATTAGCAGTGCACTGCTTGATACCCAGGGAGATACGACGACGCTCTTCGTCGATATCCAGAACCATGACGTCCACATCGTCGCCAACCTGGACAACCTTGGACGGATGGATGTTCTTGTTGGTCCAGTCCATTTCGGAGACGTGAACCAGACCCTCGACACCTTCTTCCAGTTCGGCGAAGCAGCCGTAGTCGGTGAGGTTGGTGACACGAGCGTGCACCTTGGTGCCTTCCGGGTAACGATCCTTGATGTTGACCCACGGATCTTCGCCCAGCTGCTTCAGGCCCAGAGAAACGCGGTTGCGCTCACGGTCGAACTTCAGCACCTTGACATTGATCTCATCGCCAACGGCAACGATTTCGCTCGGATGCTTGATACGCTTCCAAGCCATGTCGGTGATGTGCAGCAGGCCATCGACACCGCCCAGATCAACGAAGGCACCGTAGTCAGTCAGGTTCTTGACGATACCGGTGATCTGCTGACCTTCCTGCAGAGTTGCCAGCAGCGCTTCGCGCTCGGCACTGTTCTCGGCTTCGAGAACCGCGCGGCGGGAAACCACGACGTTGTTGCGCTTCGGATCAAGCTTAATGACCTTGAAGTCCAGCTCTTTGTTCTCCAGATGCGCAGTATCGCGAACCGGACGAACGTCGACCAGGGAACCCGGCAGGAAAGCACGGATGGAGTCGACATCAACAGTGAAGCCGCCCTTGACCTTGCCGTTGATCACGCCCTTGACGATCTCTTCCTTCTCGAAGGCAGCTTCCAGCACCTTCCACGCTTCGGCACGCTTGGCCTTCTCGCGAGACAGGCGGGTTTCACCAAAGCCGTCTTCCACAGCTTCGAGCGCAACATGCACTTCGTCGCCAACGGCAATAGTCAGCTCACCACTGTCGTCACGGAATTGCGCAGCAGGGATCTGACCTTCGGACTTCAGGCCGGCATTGACGGTAACCCAGTCACCTTCAATATCGACAACAGTAGCCGCGACGATGGCGCCCGGCTCCATGTTGATGTCCTGGAGAGATTGTTCAAACAGTTCAGCAAAGCTTTCGCTCATGATGTTCCTACGAGATCAACGTTGAGTGCGGCAGGGCCGCTTCTCCGCACCACCAGCGAGTGCGGGCCATTTTCCGATAACCCCCGGGGACGTTGACGCTGGTTGGACCTGACCGAGCTTTCCGACTATCCAAGGACTCGGGCACGCCGTGACATCTGACCGGGGACTCCGCAAGGGTTGTCAGGTGCTCGAGACCAGCCCTTTCTGGGCCAGCAATTCCTCAAGCCGATCAACCACTTCCGGTATGCTCAGGCTAGTGGTATCCAGCTCGATGGCATCATCGGCTGCTACCAAAGGAGCCACGCTGCGTTGTGTATCACGCATATCGCGGGCCTGAATCTCCCTTAAAAGACTCGATAGACTAGCATCCACGCCGGCTTCTCGCAACTGGAGATGGCGGCGACGGGCCCTTTCCTCGGCACTGGCTGTCAGGAAGATTTTCAGCGTGGCGTCGGTGAACACTACGGTCCCCATATCACGCCCATCTGCCACCAGTCCTGGAGAGAGGCGGAAGTCGCGCTGGCGTTGCAGCAGCGCTGTACGCACTGCCGGCAAAGCAGCAACTCGAGAAGCACAGTCACCCACCTTTTCCGTGCGAATGTCCTGGCCGACCTCATCTCCTTCAAGCAATACCTCGGTCACCGCTCCTGCCACCCGAAATTCCACATCCAGGCCAGTAGCGAGCTGTGCCAGCATCGCCTCATCGTCCAGGGCAACGTTCTTGCGTAGCGCAGCCAGTGCCGTAAGACGATACAGACAGCCGCTATCCAGCAGATGCCAGCCAAGACGCTCGGCAATCAAGCGGCTGATGGTGCCCTTGCCTGCCCCCCCCGGACCATCAATGGTCAGCACTGGAATGGAGGATCGGGTATCAGTCATAGCGAACCTCTTCGAGGCTCAACCCTACCTTCTGGGTTAATTCGACAAAGGTCGGGAACGACGTCGCCACATTGGCACAGTCATCGATCTCTATTGGAGCGCTGGCCCGCAGACCGGCAATCGTAAAGGCCATGGCAATGCGATGATCTTCATGACTGTCGACACGGCCGCCGCCATAGTTGGCACCCTCGCCTCCCTTGCCGACAATATCGATGCCATCATCATAAAGCGTATTATCGATACCAATGATCGTCATGCCATCTGCCATCGACTGCAAGCGGTCGGACTCCTTGACACGCAACTCTTCAGCTCCGCGCAAACGGGTGGTGCCCTGCGCATTGGCAGCAGCAATGAATAGTGCCGGAAACTCATCAATGGCCAATGGCACCTGGTCCTGCGGAATATCGATACCTTTAAGCGGCGCATAGCGGATATGCAGATCTGCGACAGGCTCCCCACCAACTTCACGCGGGTTTTCCAATTGCAGATCGGCCCCCATGGCCTTGAGAATATTGATCACGCCGATACGCGTCGGGTTGATCCCCACATGTTCGAGCAGCAGATCGGATCCCGGAGTAATGGCCGCAGCAACCAGGAAAAAGGTCGCCGAAGAAATATCGGAAGGCACATCGATAGGCGCTGCCACCAATTTACCACCGCCCTGCAACCAGCAGGTGTCACCTTCCCGCTCGACGGGATAGCCAAAGCCATTCAGCATGCGCTCGGTATGATCACGGGTAGGTGCCGGTTCACGGACTCGGGTTTCTCCATCCGCATACATGCCGGCCAACAACAGGCAAGACTTCACCTGGGCACTGGCCATGGGCATATCGTATGTAATGCCATTGAGGCGCTGTCCCCCTTTGATCTTGAGCGGAGGACGCCCGCCTTCACTGGTCTCGATGACCGCTCCCATCAGGCGCAGCGGATCAGCCACACGCCCCATCGGACGACGAGTGAGGGAAGTATCTCCCGTCAGTTCGGTATCAAAATCCTGCCCCGCCAGAAGTCCGGCAAACAAACGCATCGCCGTGCCAGCATTACCTACGTAAAGTGGGCCCGCTGGCTTCTTCAACCCGCGCATGCCAACACCATGAATCGTCACTCGCCCCTGGTGCGGACCTTCAATGGCCACCCCCATCTCACGAAAGGCCTGCAGTGTGGCCAGACTGTCTTCGCCCTCAAGGAAACCGGAAACTTCTGTCACCCCTTCACCAAGGGCGCCGAGCATGATCGAGCGATGGGAAATGGACTTGTCTCCCGGTACACGAATACGGCCGGTCACACTACCGCCAGGGGCGACCCGGTAACGCAGCTTGGCTGTTTCTTGCATTTGGTATTCCGCCTGATAACTGGTCTGATTGAGCAAGGATTCGAAATAGTGCCGTGCATGACGAGCTCGGTCGAAAGTAGCGAGCATGCCATCGCCATCGCCCTGTATCACGGCCTCGCGCAATAGCGCCAGGCCGTTCTCGAAGTCATCGAGAGCATCGAGCACCGCATCACGATTGGCCTGAAAGATATCGCGCCACATGACCGGGTCGCTGCCAGCAATTCGGGTAAAGTCGCGAAACCCTCCTGCGGCATAGCGGAAGATTTCCAGACGTTCGTCCTGACGCGCCAGAGTATCCACTAGAGAAAAGGCCAGCAGATGCGGTAGATGACTGGTGCGGGCCAAAACCTGGTCGTGGCGCTCCACTCCCATGTACAGCACCTCGGCGCCGGTCATGCACCACATGGTCTCGACCAGCTTTTGTGCCTTTTCGTCCGTATCCTGTTCCGGCGTCAGAATGACCTTGTGATCACGGTATAAATCGGGATTGGATGCTGCCACACCACTTTTCTCGGAACCGGCAATGGGATGGCCCAGTACAAGACGCTCCGGCAACTTACCGAATGCCTCGATGGCAGCTTCACGAATGGTCGCCTTGGTACTGCCCACATCAGTGATGACCACATCCGGCGCCATGCGCGACAGATAACCTGCCAATGCCTTCATCACTGAAGACATGGCCAACACCGGCACTGCCAGCACCACGAGCGTGGCACCGTCCAGCACATCGCCGAGGCACGTGGAGCCATTGTCGATCAGGCCCATGTCCATGCCACGACGAATTTCACCAGCATCGGGATCACAAGCCAGGATGACACTATCATCATCCTGCTGCCCCACTCCCGCCTGGCGCAGAGCAGCAGCGAGAGAGCCACCGATCAGGCCCAGACCGACGATCACGATACGCGACGCTCGCGGCAGTCGAAATGCCGGAGGCAACTGGTGAGACGATGATTCCTGTATAGCCTGTTGATGCCCCCCCACTCTCACAGCACCCCTTGCGGGTATGAACCAAGCACTTTGACTTCGGAAGCACGCAAGCGCACTTCCTCAAGCACTGCCGATACCCGCGGCTCGTCGATATGGCCGGCAAAGTCGATGAAGAACACATAGTTCCACACCCCGGTGCGGGATGGACGAGTTTCGAGGCGCGTCAAGTCGATCTGGTGACGGTGGAACGGCTCGAGCAGGTCGTGCAACGCCCCTGGCTGGTTACGCATGGCCACTACAAGGGAAGTCTTGTCGGTACCGGACATGGGGACTTCCTGGTTGCCGATGATCAGGAAACGAGTGGAATTGTCCGGGCGATCCTCGATCTTCTCGGCAATGTGACTCAGCCCATAGAGCTTGGCCGCCATATCTCCCGCGATGGCAGCACTGTGCCACTCGGACTTGACCAGGCGCGCGGCCTCGGCATTGGATGATACCGGCACGCGCTCCGCATGTGGAAAGTGGGCATCAAGCCACTTGCGGCACTGAGCAAAGGACTGCGGATGGGAATAGATACGCGACACCTTATCCTTCAGCGTATTATCAGCCACCAGCAAGTGATGGTGGATGCGCAGCACCACCTCGC
The DNA here is from genome assembly GCF_029263665.1 of Halomonas sp. Classification (GTDB taxonomy): domain Bacteria; phylum Pseudomonadota; class Gammaproteobacteria; order Pseudomonadales; family Halomonadaceae; genus Halomonas. The sequence continues at coordinate 23,119 of NZ_JAJUFQ010000016.1, read as the reverse complement.
CACAAATGTGCAAGGAAGAGTCCATGAACGAATCCAGGGTATGGTTGATCACCCCCTCCGTGGAATTCTCGACCGGCACCACACCATAATTTACCGCCCCGGCTTCCACTTCACGGAACACTTCATCGATGGCAGCCATTGGCTGGGTCAAGGCACTTTCACCAAAGTGCTTGAGCGCCGCCTGCTGAGTAAAGGTCCCTTCCGGCCCCAGATACGCCACCTTGATCGGCTGCTCCAGCGCCAGACAGGCTGACATGATCTCTCGGAACAAGCGTGCCATCTCTTCGCTGTCCAGAGGTCCCTTGTTCAGTTCCATTACTCGACGCAATACCTGCGCCTCACGTTCAGGACGATAGAACACAGCCTTGGGGTCACTGGCGGTCTTGGTTTCTGCCACTTCACGCGCGCACTCTGCACGCTCGCTGATCAAGCGCAGTATTTCACCATCAATATCATCAATGCGCTCACGCAACGCGGATAGATCCTGCTTGCTGGAATCACTCATCTTTGCCTCTCGCTTCCTTCCTGATTCAACTGCGCCTTGACTCAACCGCGCCGCTGCTCAAAGTCATTCATGAAGGTGACCAGGGCATCCACCGCTTCCTCTGGCACTGCGTTATAGAGACTAGCGCGCATACCGCCAACACTGCGATGCCCCTTGAGGTTCAACAGCCCTGCCTCATCCGCTTCACGCAGGAAATCCGCATCGAGACGATCATCCGCCAGGACAAAAGGTACATTCATCCGCGAGCGATTACGCTCTACGATTGGATTACTAAACAGCTCACTTGCATCAATAGTGGCATAAAGCTTGGCCGCTTTACGTGCATTGATGGCTGCCATGGCCTCGAGACCACCGATATCCTGCCTGAGCCATTCGAATACCAACCCGGCCAGATACCAACTATAAGTGGCAGGCGTGTTGATCATGGAACCCGCCTCGGCCAACTCGCGATAGCTGAACAGTGTCGGCATGTCACTTCTTGCACGATCGAGAAGGTCATCACGTACAATCACCACGACAAGTCCGGCCGGTCCAATATTCTTCTGAGCGCCGGCATAGATCACCCCATAACGGGATACATCCAACGGTCCAGATAGAATATTGGATGACATGTCTGCTACCAGCGGCACTTCTACGCCATCCGGGCGCACAGCACGAGGCGTGTAATCGAAGGCCAGGCCACCAATGGTTTCATTGGTGGTGATATGCAGGTAAGCCGCATCCTCGGAGAGCTGGATATCCTCTTCTCGCGGCACTTCGGTATTACCAGAGTCGACACTGGATGCAGCAACATGCGCAGCACCAAACAAGTGCCGGGCTTCCTTGACCGCTTTCTTGCCCCAGATACCTGTCTCGAAGTAATTCCCCGTGCCACCGTTACCCAGCAGGTTATAAGGTACAGCAGCAAATTGTTGGGTCGCTCCTCCCTGGGTGAACAATATGCGGTAATTGTCCGGCACCGCCAGCAAGCTTCGCAGATCGGCTTCGGCCTTCTCGGCAATCGCCACATATTCGCTGGAGCGGTGGCTCATTTCCATCACCGAGAGGCCGCGGCCCTGGTAGTCCAGCATTTCCTGCTGAGCACGTTCGAGAACAACAGTAGGCAAGGCAGCAGGGCCTGCACAGAAATTGAAGTGACGTGTCATTGGTGTCCAGTATCCGTCTTTTGCTTTGGCCTTCACACCATCATGTCCCGCATGGCATGAAGGCACCCAGCACTTCAAGCAAGAAGCCTGCGACACTAGATGGGCCGCAGGCAGGGGTCTCAGCCTATGTCCTTCTTACGAGGACTAGAACCGTTCATTATTGGCCATCGTCATCGCCGACCGGGTCAGCATTGCCGCCCTCTGGGTCACTAGTAGGGGCATCATTAGCTGGGGTGCTATCTCCAGAAGCAGCGTCTTCGGAAGCGGCATCCGTGGCAGCATCAACATCGACGCCTTCACCATCCTCCAGTTCCTCCACGACACTGTCGTCTTCTTCCAGTTCCTCGATACGCACGGTCTTGACCAGTGATTCCTCTTCACTCAGACGAATCAAGGTAACACCTTGAGTATTACGCGAGCTGATGGAAACTTCGTCGACACGGGTCCGCACCAGCGTGCCGCGATCAGTGATCAGCATCATCTCGTCGCTCGAGTAGACCTGCATCGCGGCAACCATGCCACCATTACGATCGCTGGTCTGCATGGCGATCACACCCTGGCCGCCACGACCGCGCAGAGGAAATTCCTCGAGACGAGTGCGCTTGCCATAGCCATTCTCACTGGCAGTAAGGATGTATATCTGACCATCCTTGGCGACAGCATCAACATTCGTTGCATCGCCACCCACCTCGCCGTCTTCTTCTTCGGCATCCACTTCGAGGCTCTTGGGAATGATCAGACTGATCACTTCCGCCTCATCGAGAAGACGCATACCGCGTACACCACGGGCCGTACGCCCCATGGCCCGAACCTGAGTCTCCTCGAAACGAATTGCCTTGCCATTGGACGACAGCAGCATGACATGGTCACTGCCAGAAGTGATGGCGGCGCCGATCAGGCGATCACCCTCTTCCAGGTCGATGGCAATCAGTCCCACACTACGTGGACGGGAGAACTGCTCAAGACTGGTACGCTTCACCGTTCCGCGAGCAGTGGCGAAGAAGATATAGCAATCCGGGTCGTAGTCATGCACCGGCATGATGGCATTGATCGCTTCGCCTTCATCCAGCGGCAGAAGATTGACCAGTGGCTTGCCGCGAGAGCCGCGGCTGGCCGCAGGCATCTCATAGACCTTGAGCCAGTAGACCTTGCCCCTATTGGAGAACAGCAGCACGGTATCGTGAGTCGAAGCAACCAGCAGGTGCTCGATAACGTCTTCGTCCTTCATCGATGTCGCCGACTTTCCACGCCCACCACGACGCTGGGCCTGATAGTCAGACAGAGGCTGCGTCTTGGCATAACCGCTGCGCGACACGGTCACCACCATGTCTTCCTCGGCGATCAGATCCTCAATGGACAAGTCCAGTCGACTGACCTGGATTTCCGTGCGACGCTCGTCACCAAATTGGTCACGAACCGCCTCCAGCTCTTCGCGGATAACTTCGAGCAAGCGCTCGGAAGAGGCCAGGATCGCCATCAATTCCGCGATGCGCTCGAGGATGGAAAGGTATTCATCCAACAGCTTCTCGGTCTCGAGCCCTGTCAGGCGATGCAGGCGCAGTTCCAGGATGGCCTGGGCCTGAGCCGGTGACAGGCGGTACTCACTGCCACTTTCGAGCAGACCGAAGCCTTCATCCAGATCTTCCGGCTTGCACGACGTAGCCCCGGCACGCTCAAGCATTCCGGTAACCTGACCAGGCTGCCAGGAGCGGGCCAGAAGACGTTCCTTGGCCTCGGCAGCACTTTGTGAAGCCTTGATCAGCTCGATGACCTCATCGATGTTGGAGATGGCGACGGCGAGGCCTTCAAGAATATGGCCACGCTCGCGGGCCTTCTTGAGTTCGAACAGCGTACGCCGGGTCACCACTTCGCGCCGGTGGCGAATGAACGCCTCAAGCACCTGCTTGAGGTTCATTATCTTCGGTTCGCCATCTTCCAGGGCAACCATGTTGATGCCGAAGACGCTCTGCAACTGGGTCTGGGCGAACAGGTTGTTGACCACGACATCGCCACTTTCGCCGCGCTTGACCTCGATCACTACCCGCAGGCCGTCCTTGTCGGACTCATCGCGCAGCTCAGCGATGCCTTCGATCTTCTTGTCCTTGACCAGCTCGGCAATCTTCTCGATCAGACGCGCCTTGTTCACCTGGTACGGCAGTTCGGTGACGATGATATGGTCGCGGCCAGTCTTGTCGTCATGCTCGATGGTATGACAGGCACGCACATAGATACGGCCACGCCCGGTGCGGTAGGCCTCGAGGATACCTGCCCGGCCATTGATGATGCCCCCGGTGGGGAAATCCGGACCCGGGATATATTCCATCAGGTCATCGATGGTGAGGCTGTAATCGTCGATCAGCGCCAGGCAGCCATTGATGACTTCCACCATGTTGTGTGGCGGAATATTGGTTGCCATGCCCACGGCAATACCCGACGAACCATTGACCAGCAGGTTGGGGACCTTGGTCGGCAGCACATCCGGGATGCGCTCGGTACCGTCATAGTTGTCGACCCAGTCGACAGTATCCTTCTCCAGATCCGCCAGCAGTTCATGGGCCAGCTTGGCCATGCGCACTTCGGTATAACGCATGGCAGCAGCACTATCGCCATCAATGGAGCCGAAGTTGCCCTGACCATCCACCAGCACATGGCGCATGGAAAAGTGCTGAGCCATACGCACGATGGTGTCATAGACCGCACTATCCCCGTGAGGATGGTACTTACCGATCACGTCGCCCACCACACGGGCTGATTTCTTGTACGGCTTGTTCCAGTCATTGCCCAGTTCGTGCATCGCGAACAGCACACGCCGATGAACCGGCTTCAAGCCATCGCGCACATCAGGCAGTGCACGGCCGATGATCACGCTCATCGCGTAATCGAGATACGACTGTTTCAGTTCGTCCTCGATATTGACTGGCAGAATCTCTCTGGCGATGTCACCCATGGGTCGTCAAATCCTTTGGTACAGCTGATATAGGTACAGCAGCAGGCAGTGCGTCACTGACGTCACGATAAACTCCCGACGAACTTCTTCAATGAACCATTCCATTGAACTATTCTGTTGAACCGCAGGGAGCGTGACAGAGCACACAAATACAGCGCACTAGCATATCACTTAAGGGACTACCCGCGCAGCGTTTAACACACGTCAGGAAACCAGCAGGGGTTCCAGCGCCTCACGCAGCTCGCCTTCTATGCTCGCCGCCTTGTTGTTGGCCACATCGAGCAGTACAAAGGTCAATACTGCCCGAACCACCAAGGCCCCATCACTTTTGCGAGTGATCTGCTGGGACATCCGCGCACTGCGTGAGCCAAGGTCTGCAAGATGCGTGCGAACCTCAAGGTCATCACCGGCAACCGCTGCCGTGCGGTAATCGATGTTGAGATTGACCACGACGAAGGCCACATCACCACGCGACAGCACGCCCATCAGCCCAGCATGACGATCAAAGTAATCCCAGCGCCCCTCTTCGAGGAACTCGAGATAGCGCGCGTGATTGACATGACCATAGCCATCGAGGTGAAAGCCTCTTACTCGAAGATCAATGCTTGTGGTGTTCATGAACATTCCCTTGTGCAGGTAAAGCAGCCAAGCCGCAACAACTATCGAGTCGCAACAACTATCGAGCCGCGACAGCTACTTGGAACACTATTATTCGGAACATTACACAGAAGACTGCGTAGAAGTAGCTATGCAGAAACGATATAACGAGATCAAATCTAACATAACAGCCTCAATGGCCAATCGGCGATAGGTGCGTTGCTTCGAACGTATTCCCTGAATGTCCAACTAGCACCGGAAGCAGCCATTAGACATAATGTGCGTCCTTTTTGACCCTGGGATTTGCTTCATGTGGTTCAAGCACTTGCACCTTTACCGCCTGCATGACGGACCGTCCATCGACGCTGGACAGCTGGAAACCGCCTTGTCTGAACAAGCTTTTCGCCCGTTGGGAAGCGCTGAAGCACGCCGCATCGGCTGGACAACTCCGGCGGGTCGTGCGGGCGTGCAGTATCTGCACGAACTGCAAGGGCAACGTCTGATGACGGCTCTGCGCCAGGAGCGCATCTTGCCGGCATCGGTGGTAAAAGAAGAAGTCGAGGAACGCAGCGAAGCCATCGAGACCCAGGAGGGCCGCAAGCTTCGTCGGCAGGAGAAGCAGGAGATCAAGGAGCAGGTCTACGAGGAATTGCTACCCCGCGCCTTCGTACGTAGCCAGAAGACGGACCTCTGGTGGGATACCCGACGTGGCTTGATCGCCATCAATACTTCAAGTCGCAAGCGTGCAGAAGAGCTCCTCGACCTGTTGCGCGAAACCCTTGGCAGCCTCAAGGTGACGCCTTTGGCAGCCCAGACCCTGCCGATCCGCGCCATGACCACCTGGCTGACCGACCCGGGAACTCGCCCTTCTGACATGGTGATGGGAGACCAGGTCGAGCTCAAGGCCAAGGGCGATGACGGCGTGCTACGGGCCAAGCAAGTGGACCTCGATAGCGACGACATCCAGCGTCTGCTGGAGCATGACCGCCAGGCCAGCAAGCTGGCTCTGGGGTTAGAAGGCCGCCTGCGCTTCGTGCTCCACGACGACCTGGCAGTGAAGTCGTTGTCTTTCGACGATGCGCTGGTCGAAGAAGCCAACCAGAGCGAGGATGGAGACGATGCTCTAGTCCGCCTGGAAACCGATTTCCTGTTGATGACCCAGGCTCTTGGTGATGCAGTGGATCGCCTGCTCGACTGGCTTGGCGGCGAAGCCCAGAGCCCCTCTTCCGTTGTTTCCCCTGATCTTGCGACCACCACCTCATGACTGCAACTTCTGACGCAACCTTGGATCCCTGGCACGATATTCGCCCCTACCAGGACCATGAGGTGGCAGCCACTCTGGCCCGCCTCAGTGAGGATCCGGAATTGCTTGATGCACTGACCCGCTATCGGCTGCCGCGGCTTTCCCGGCTCATGCCGAGGCTGTCGCGGACCCTGGCCAGCTGGGTGATCAAGCGTGAGGTCAAGGGAGTCGATACCATCCGCGGCTTCCAGAATCGTATTGCCAGCTACATGCAACGCATGCTGCGCGACTCTGCCGACGATTTTCGTGTCGATGGCGTGGAAAACCTGGATCCCGATACAGGTTATCTGTTCATTGGCAATCACCGCGACATTTCTCTGGATCCTGCCTTCGTCAACTATGCCCTTTACCTGGCCGGGCGAGACACAGTGCGCATCGCCATTGGTGACAACCTGCTCAAGAAGCCTTACGTCACTGATCTGATGCGCCTCAACAAGAGCTTCATCGTGCCCCGCAGCGCGCGAGGAAAACGGGCAATGCTGGCCGCCTATCAGCAACTATCTGGATATATTCGCCACTCCATATGCAGCGATAATCACTCCATCTGGATGGCCCAGCGCGAAGGACGCGCCAAGGACGGCATCGACCGTACCGACCCAGCCATCATCAAGATGATGACCATGGCACATCGCATGCATCATCGTGATGCTGGCCTCGGAGCCGCCATAGAAGAATTGCGTCTGGTGCCGGTATCGATCAGTTATGAGTACGATCCCTGCGATGTGCAGAAGGCCCGCGAGTTGAAGGCCACCTGCGAAGAAGGCGGTTACAAGAAAAGCGAATTCGAGGATATAAGTTCCATTGTCGCCGGGATTACCGGCTACAAGGGTCGTGTCCATCTACGCTTTGGCACACCGCTTGACGCCAGCTTTGACACGCCAGAGGCTGTTGCTGCAGAGATCGACCGCCAGGTACTCAGTGATTACCACCTGTTCCCCAGCCACTATCTGGCACTGGAAGCCCTGGGAGAACACCCAGAACTGCTCGACATGAAGGAAGTCACTGAAGCTGACCGCACGCGTTTCAATGAACGCCTGGCAGCGGTTCCCGAGGCATTGCACCACTGGTGGCTGCGTCAGTACGCCAACCCGGTGATCAACTGCGCATCAGCAGCTCGGTAAATCACTCGCCGGCCTCGCTGTGACAACGGCACAGCGAGGCCGGTAGCACTTCAGAAAAGCAGCACTTCAGAAAGATTCCTGGGAATCTCTGAATACGCTATCGAGCGGATCAGGCATCACGCATACGCCAGGAAAGCTTCTCCCCAGCACACAGCGGAACCAAGGTGTTCCCTTCTCCGAACGGTAGCTCTGCAGGCACTTGCCACTCGACCTTTTCCAGGGTGATGGTATCGGCATTGCGCGGCAGACCATAGAAATCCGGCCCATGGTGACTGGCAAACCCTTCCAGCTTGTCCAGTGCGCCTGCTTGTTCGAAGGCCGTGGCATACAACTCGATGGCCGCAAACGCCGTATAGGCACCAGCACAGCCGCAACTGCTCTCTTTGTCGTTACGAGCATGAGGTGCACTATCGGTACCCAGGAAGAAACTTGGGTTACCAGAAACCGCAGCCTCAACCAGCGCTTCCCGGTGACGCTCGCGCTTGAGAATCGGCAGGCAGTAATAATGTGGACGGATGCCACCGGCCAACATGTGATTGCGATTATAGAGCAGATGATGGGCCGTGATGGTTGCCCCTATATTGCCTGGCGCTTCGCTGACGAAACGTGCCGCGTCCGCAGTGGTGATATGCTCGAACACCACTTTCAGAGAAGGGTGGCGTGACAACAGCGGTTTCATGACTTTCTCGATGAACACCGCTTCACGGTCGAAGATATCGATATCGGTGTCAGTGACTTCTCCATGAACCAGCAGCGGCATACCAAGCCGAGCCATGGCAGCGATAGCGGCGTCGCAGTGACGTAGATCAGTGACACCAGAGTCGGAGTTGGTCGTGGCGCCCGCAGGATACAGCTTGACTGCCTGGACCTTGCCACTGGCCCATGCCGTCTCGATATCCTCGACAGTCGTCCGGTCCGTCAGATACAACGTCATCAGCGGCTCGAAATGCGTGCCTTGGGGCAATGCAGCCAGAATCCTTTCACGGTAGGACAGTGCTTGCTCAAGATTCGTCACCGGGGGCTTGAGATTCGGCATTACAATGGCACGCCCCATCTGGCGGGCAGTATCGGCAGCCACCGCCTGAAGAGCAAAGCCATCCCGCAGGTGGAGGTGCCAGTCATCGGGCCGGGTCAAGGAAATCGCAGTCACGAGCAGTCCTGTTGTCTGGGTTGCAGCCCACGGAGGGCCTTGGAGAGAAACACTGCGGAAATGCTGTCAGCAGCATTAAATCAGCAGCTCTCGGCATGCATGAAGAGATTCAGCCATCGCAGTATACCGTATGCCCCAATACAAAATGATCCGTTGGACAGGATAGTGCCCCTCCAGGACTATTTTCGCGTATTATCGGGGCGCTTATCGTTTCATGCGGGGAATTCATGCCTAAGGTACGTCATTATGCCGATCTCGTCGCCAGTCTGGCCGGATTGATGTGGCTCGCGCTGTACTGGTCGATCAGTATCTCATTGTATATCGACAGCCCGGAGCCAGCGATGGCGGCATTGCTGGGATTGGCCAGCATGATCCTCATCAGTTTCGTTCACCGTCCTATTCGCGTATTGCTGAGCCGCTATCACGTGCGCAAGCGTCGTACAGAAATGTGGATGCATATTCTTGCCCTGCCCCTGACCCTGGCATTCTTGTTTGCCATTGCCATCGATCACTTGATCACACCGATGAGCGGGGCACAGAAAATGCTGCTGTTCAACGTGCTGGCGACGGCAAGCTGGCTGGTTTTCGTCGTCACCCTGTTGATGAAGCTCGCCATTCGTGCCATTGCTGAGCGCCGCAACAATGGCTCATCAAGCGACAATGGCGCATCAAACAACAAACCCACCGAATCATGATCGGTGGGTTTGTTGTGCACTAGCGTAATGCACCGAGGTTAAAAGCGATCCACCCGATATGGCGCCATATCGATATCTGTCGCTTCACCTTCGATCATCTGCGTCAGCAACTTGCCGGTAGCAGGCCCCAGAGTGAAACCCTGGTGACCATGCCCGCAAGCGAGCCATAACCCTTTCTGGGCCGGTACTGGACCAATCACAGGCTTCATGTCCGGTGTACAGGGACGAGCCCCCTTCCACGGCTGTTGCTCCAGCCGTTCCCCCAACGGAAACAGGCCACGAGCCTTGCGCTCGGCGGCAGCCAGTTGCTCAGGATGAGGCGGAGCATCCAGGTGTTCCAGTTCTGCTCCCGTGGTCAAGCGAATGCCATCACGCATGGGCGCCAGAAGATAGCCGACTTCCGCATCCATGACCCAATGGCCCAGCCGCTTGTCCTCGGGATTGCGATAGTGCATGTGATAGCCACGCTTGACGAACAGTGGAATGGAAAGCCCCAGGTCCTTCATCCAATCCTGGCTCCAGGGGCCCAGAGCCATTATCAGAGTGTCGGCATGGAGATCTCCGCTGGAAGTCTTGATACACCAACCCTCGCTTTCCTTGTGCACATGCTGCACGTCAGCCTGCAGAATCTGGCCACCTGCATTTTCATAGGCCTTGGCATAGGCTGCCACCAGATCTCCGGGACTGGCCACTGTCCAGGGGTCCTGCCAATGAATCCCTCCCACCAACTCTCGCGACAGATGCGGTTCTTCACGTGCTAGATCGGTGGCCGACAATGGCTGAAAACGCACACCAAATCGCTCGGCATTTTCCTGTGCTGTCTGCAGGCGCTCGGCCAGAGCCTCCTCGGTACGGTAGACCTCGAACCACCCTTCTCGGCGCACCAGATGATCGGCACCAGCAGCCTCAATCATCGGGCCATGGGCCTTCAGGCACTCACCAATGATCGCGGCATATTCCGGCACGATGCGGTCATATCGGGCAGGTGCCGAGTTTTGCCAGTATTTGAATAGCGGCCCGGCATTGGCCAACATTGCCGAGGTGCGGTAACGGATATCCACCTGGCGGTTGGGCATGACTCGCATCAGTTTGGAGAGGTCCCGGGGAAAGGGATAAGGCCTCACGGCTTCACGCTGGATGATGCCGGCATTGCCATAGGATGTTTCACGTCCAGGTTCGCGGCGATCGACCAGGGTCACCTTATGGTTTCGCTGCCTGAGGTGCCAGGCTACAGAAACTCCGACCATCCCAGCGCCCACTACCACGACTTGACGCGACATCTCGCTCCTCCCAGATGGGATGACTGCAAAAGCAGCCATATAATAGAAAAATATGAAGGCCATCAGCCTGATGACCAGTTCATCATCCTATACCCAATCGAGACTGGCTGGATAGATCCGCCAGTGGTGACCATAGCGTTCCATGCAATGGTTGTCATTGCCCGACACGATGTTGCTCCAGGATTCGAGTGCGTACGAAGTCAGAGTGGCTGACATGCAGCAGTTCGGCCAGGGACCGAATGCGATGTTCTTCCAGCGCATCCTTTTCGCCATCCGCATAGGCTAACGCCCACATCTGCTGAACCAGGGCCACTCGATCGTCATAACTGCAACGATCACGCAACTCACGTACAAAACGGTGATGATCCACGGCACTTTCCGCTTCCTGGCGCGCCAGTGTCATCAGCTCATCCAGAGCACTGTCATCGAGATCAAAACGTTCACGCAATTGCTTGCGCATCAAGGCGATCTCGGCATCATCCAATTGATAGTCAGCACGCACGACCTCGCAAAGCAGCACGGCGGTTGCCAATGCCACATCGGGTGCTTGTCTCTGCACGTCTGACTGGGTGACATCATTGATCCAGCGCTGCAGGGAAGCCATCATCGACATCTCAGTTTCCTCAAGGGTTTTATCATGCCTCACCCTCTGTTGATCGTTTCCATCGTCGCCCTGGCCGGAGCCATTCTTGCTGCAGCAGGTGCCTGGAAAGTCCGGGACCTGAACGACTGGCCCACACATGAGGCTACCATCACCCACAACGAGGTACGCTTGGCTCAGGCCCAGCAACACCAGCGTGAAAGAGATCAACAGACGAAGCGCTACCTGGCTTATGTTGCGCTATCCGCCACGGTGGAAGGCGTCACTGTCACATCCGACAACTCAGGCTTTGATGGCGTTCCTTCTTTCACCAGTCGTGAAGCTGCCGAATCCTATCTTTCCGCTTATCCCGTAGGGAAAATCATCACAGTACGGATTTCACCGAGAGATCCGCATGTCATGCACCTTGGTGCCGGCCACATTCCCTGGGGGCGCTTAGGACTGGCTGCCTTCCTGGCCTTTGTCAGCATCGCGTCTCTTGGCCTATATGTCGTCAAGTCCTAGCTCTGCCATCCTTGCTCAAGCTTCAATCTTCTTGACCAGCAGCACCATCGGTGCGCAGACCAGATAGAGCAGACCCAGCCACAGAAAGATATCATTGAAGGATAACACCATGGCTTCCCGGGCAACGGTCTGGGACAGCATGACCAAGGCACTCTGTTGCGGATCAGCCACGTGTCCCGTCAACATGGACTCGTAGCCGCTCAACCGTTCCAGCACCACTTCCCGCCCCTGGTTGATGGCCGGAAGCAACTGGTTCCAATGATAATCCTGGCGCCAGTCCCGAATGGTATCCATCAATGCCAAGCCCAGGGCACCACCAAGGTTGCGCATCACATTGAACAGACCACTGGCATTGCCCACTTCTTCCCGCGGCAAGGTGCCCAGCGCAATGCGTGACGCAGGAATCAAGCAGAAAATCAGCCCCACGCCACGAATCATCTGAGGCAGGAAAAATTCATCGAAACCCGACTGGGAGGTCAATTGAGCATTCAGTGCCGAACCAATGCCTACCAGAATAAAACCAATGAACATCAACAGGCGCAGGTCGACGATATTGGTCAGGCGCCCGGCAACGGGGGCGGTAAAGAACATGGTCACGCCCGTAACGAACATCACCTGACCAATCTGCAAGCTCGAGAAGCCCCGCACATAACCGAAGAACTGTGGCATCAGGTAGACCAACCCATACAAGGCGATGCCGAGTACGAACCCCTGCAAGGCCCCCAGAGAGAAGTTGCGATCCGTAAAGACACGCAAATCCACGATGGGATGATCATGCTTCAGGGTCCGCCAGAAAAAGCCCACAGCCGATACCGCACACAACAGAGCCAGCCCCAGAATCAAATCATCATCAAACCAGTCATCGCCCGGCCCTTCTTCCAGCACATATTCCAGGGTGCCGAGAAATACCGCCATCAGGGCCAGTCCCAAGATATCCAGACGCCTGGCAACACGCAGGTCTCCCTTATCGATATCGAGGAAGTTCCATACGGCCCAGGTCACGAAGATGCCTGGCACGACATTGGCCAGGAAAAGCCAATGCCAGCTCAGCATCTCGGTGATGTAGCCGCCCACCGTAGGACCGATGGATGGTGCCATGGTCACCACCATGCCAATCACCGCCTGCACGGCGCCCATGGAGCGACGCGGAAAGATGGAAAAGCTGATGGCATGCGTAATGGGGATCATGGCCCCACCCATGAATCCTTGAATAGCCCTTAGAATGACCAGTTGCTCAAGCGTAGTGGCCATCGCACAGCCCAGGCTGGCCAACGTGAAGCCTGCGCTCGAAATGACAAATGCCGTACGAGTCGAGAAAATTCGGGTCAACATGCCCGACAACGGAATCATGACGATTTCCGCAATCAGATAGGATGTCTGTACCCATGAAATCTCTTCGGCACTGGCAGCAACCCCGGCCTGGATTTCATTGAGTGAGCTGGCCACGATCTGAATATCCAGGATGGCCATGAACATCCCGAATACCGCTGCAATAAAGCCGATACGTTGCCGCCATGGAGGAAACGTCTGTTCCTCCATGTTGCCCTGTGGCGGCATGACGCCCTCCTGGCTCGCCCCGCTCATTGCTCAGTGCCTGCCTTCATGTTCACGGATGCCGTGTGTCTGGAGGGGGCATCATTGTTTCCAGCGACACGGGCATGCGCCGCCAGTGGGTCACCAGAAAGATCATGCGTATCGACTTCTGGTTCGACAGAGAGACCTGCACGCAAGGCTCCCAAGGCTTCCTCGGGACCAGTCAGACGAATCTTGACAGGGACTCGCTGCACAATCTTGTTGAAGTTGCCCGTGGCATTATCCTGAGGCAACAGGCTGAATTGCGCTCCCGTTGCGGGTGCAATGCTGTCGACCCTCCCCTCGTACTCGACACCGGGATAGGCGTCCACGTGCACCTTGACCGGTTGACCGATACGCATGCGCTCAGTCTGGGTTTCCTTGTAATTGGCGATCACATATGCGGACTCCACCGGCACCAGATGCATCAGTGTGAGCGATGGCTGGGCCACATCGCCTTCCTTAACATCAATGGCTCCAACCACGCCGGCACGCGGCGCAACAAGTTGTGTCTTGCTGAGGTGGTGACGGGCAATCTCCTCCGCTGCCTGAGCAGATACCAGGTTGGCCTTTGCCGCGTCCACATCCGCCTGCGCCACATCAAGCTGTCGCTGGGCGCTGACCAGAGCCGCCTGACTGGCCGCCAGATTAGCCTGCGAAACTCGCAGAGTGGCTTCATCATCCTGGCGCTGCTGCTGTGAGGCATACTGACGTGATTCCAGGGAACGGGAGCGCTCCAGATGGAACTGTGCCTGAGCAACCTGTGCTTCACCAGCCGTCACCTCAGCTTGAGCTTGCGCAATCGTTGCCTGATGGCTGTCGATCTGCCGCTCAGCCTGCACTACCTTGGCTTCCTGCGCCCGGCGTTCGGCTATAGCCTGAGCCAGTTCGTTACGTGCGCTGCTGTCATCGAGCTGCACCAATAACTCACCAGCCTCCACCTGCTGGTTATCAGCCACAGGCACTGACATGACACGCGCGGAGATTTCCGAGCGCACTGTTACACTATCGGTATGCACATAGGCATTGTCAGTCTCTTCGACAAAGCGGCCATGGCGCCACCAGTCAACGCCTTCCCATACGCCCGCCGCAATGGCAATGACAACCACACCACCCAGCACCATGGCTTTCCTGCTTGCCATCATTTCATCCTCATGAGGAGTATCGGGAGAGTCTCCACGGGCTACTCATATATTCTTCACGGAGCACCTTGGAGAGTATTCATCCAAGAAAGTGTAATGTATGCTACACTACCGTGAATTACACATCCATTCCTACTCGTCACATCGGTCACACTGGTACCATGAAGCCATGCAAGTGTCGGTGACAGAGATATCATCACGAGCCAGACTCATGAACGACCCCCATGCAACAGCCAATTCCTTGACCCCAAGAGGCCAAGCGCGCCGCCAACGGCTGCTCTGCGCTGCTCGCGATGTTTTTCTGGAGAAAGGCTACGCAGGGGCCAGTGTCAGCGACATCGTTGCCCGGGCCGGAGGGTCCCTGAGCACGCTCTACAAGCAATTCGGCAACAAGGAAGGCTTATTCATTGCCGCTCTGGAAGCTCATGCATCCACTGTCTGGACTCGCCTGGAGGAATCTCATCAGAAGCCACCTGAAGAGGTCCTGTTCGAGCTTGCCCAAGGGTTGATTGACCTGGTCATCAGTGTTCCCCAGATACGCTTGATTCGCGGCATCAATGCCGAAGCCGAACGCACCCCAGAACTGGGTCAAATGTTTCTGGAACGCGGTCCGGATCGAACGCGCCGGGAACTGGCCGAGTACCTCAGGACTCAACACGCAACCGGGGTCCTGCAGGTGGATAACCCCAAGGAAGCCGCTGGCATGTTCACTGGCATGGTCGCAGGCGAGTGGTTGATCGACGGCCTTGCTGGCCGCTTTCCCGAGTTGACCGACGAACTCCGTGATCAACGTGCGCGCAATTGTACTGCCATCTTCCTTGCCGGATTACGACGCCGAGATTAAAGCCTCCTGCTCATCACCCTTCTTATTACTCCTGGCCATGCCCCTAGTTGCATCACGCCAGGGCATCAGATACACCACTGCCAGGGATGTCCACCCAGGCAAAAAAGGGCCACGAATGAATCGGAGCCCTTTATTTTCATGATCGGCTGCACTGATGCAGGCCGTGTCTACCGACCAGGACAGTCGATTAACGAGATAGCCAGGCCAGTGCCCCCGCTGCCAGCGCCTTGACTCCGGTACGCATGGTCACCGGATTGCCCGGAAAATAGTAAGGAGAATGCGGCATCTCCAGTTGACTCATCTTTTCACTCACGCTGGTGCCAGGTGTCTGTGCCCAGCGCTCAGCCGGCGTCGCGCCGACGAACCAATAGACGCAGGGAATATCTTCGCCACCAAAGCCTCCCGCCGTCGCATCGCCATAGTAGGGGAAGTCTTCACTCCCCCCCAGGCGAAACATGTCATACAGCGCCTCCTCTCCCAACAACTCTGCATGCCTGGCTCGGACACGGGCCGTGCTGACAGGGTCGTTGTACAGGGAGATGGTTTCTGACAGCACCTTGAACTCCGGTGGCTTGGGAGAGCGCCCAGCTTCGCATTCGGCATTCACGATACGCTTGATCGCCTCGATCACCTTGGCATGAATATCATCATCAAAGGTGCGGATGTTGATCTCCATCTCTGCCGAGTGCGGGATAATGTTGCCCTGGGTACCGGCCTGCAGCTTGCCAACCGTCACCACAACGGTTTCTGTCGGGGGCATTTCACGCGATACGATGGTCTGCAGACGGGTAACGATATGGGCAGCGATAACGACAGGATCGACTGTCTGGGCGGGCATGGAGCCATGCCCGCCCGCACCATGCACGGTTACCGCCAGGGTCGAGGCCGCTGCCATGGCACTGCCTTCTATATGCCCTACCGTTCCGGCTAATGCCGGCATGTTGTGCTGTCCCAGCACAACATCTGGTCGCCCGAAGCGCTCATACAAGCCATCCGCCAACATTGCCTGAGCACCACCAAAAATCTCTTCTGCCGGTTGGGCAATGAATATCGCCGTACCCTGCCAATGCTCACGCAGTGACATCATGACCCCTGCCGCCCCGACCAGACAGCTCGAGTGCAGGTCATGGCCGCAGGCATGCATGACAGGAACCTGGCGACCATCCTCCGTTTCTTCCTTTCTGGTACTGGCATATTCGAGACCTGTTTCCTCCTTGATCGGCAAGGCATCCAGGTCACTACGCATCATCACGCAAGGGCCGTTACCATTCTTTATAACCGCGACGACGCCAGTTCCTCCCACGCCACGAGCAACCTCCAACCCCAGTGCTTCCATGGCATCCGCCACCTGAGCACTAGTCCGGTGCTCATGAAACGGCAGCTCTGGATGAGCATGGAGGTCCTGATACAAAGCAGCCACCCTCTCAAGCTGCGCTTCACTTGCCTTGTCGAGCAGCACCTTCAGCGAGTCTTCGGCAATGGTCTGAGACATGAAGATTTCTCCTTTATCGTGGTCCCAATCAAGCGGCCTTGGCCTGAGATGAGTGTCTATCGAGAATGCTTTGCCACAGCAGCAGTACTGCCACGTTGACCAGCAGTCCCCAGAAACCGGCATGCCAGCCAAATGGGGGCGTCGGCAGGACGAACTGGAACAGCAGGAACACCAGGCTGCCGGCGATGGCACCCAGGTAGGTCGAACGTCGTGTCATGGCCGGGAAGAACAGCGCCCCCAGCACCATCGGCATCAATTGCACGATCATGCCGTATGCTCCCAGCAGCAACGTCACCAATGAGGTGGGATTGGCCAGCGCACAGACATAGGCAATCAGGCAAACGAGCAACACACAGAGCTTGGTCGTTTTCACGGAGGAGGCATCGCTGGCATTGCGCATCACTGTCTGGCCCAGTACATCACGGGCCAGTACAACAGCCGTGGTATGTGCAAGGTTGGCTCCCGTCGACATGGCCGCAGCCAGCGCACCAGAGAGCATCAGGCCAACCAACCATGCCGGGAAGTCAGATACGTTGATGACCATTTCCAGCAAGACACGGTCGGGACTCGCCAGCGGATCATCGGCGAATGTCAAGATGCCGGCAAAACCAATAAACAGCAGTGGCACCAGTAGATAGGCATAGAGCGGGTAGAATACGCTGACCTTGCGCAGGCTCCTGCCACTGTCAGCCGAATAGAACTTCATGAATAGATGGGGCCACATGGCTCCACCAAAGGCACTGACCAGTATCGCCGTACTGAAGGCACCCCAGCCCATGCCATTGGCACCTGGCATGGTCAGGTATTCCGGTGCCTTGGCGGCGATCTGCTCGAACATCGGTTGCACGCCACCGTAGACATGAGTCGGAATTGCCAATCCCAGGCCCCAGGCCACGACGATCATCATCACGCCCTGTACCAGGTTGGTCCAGCCAATGCCATTGAGACCACTGGTGAATACATAGATGGCCACAACGACGAAAGCCAGCAATGCTCCCAGCCAGAATGGCACCAGAGAATTTGTCGCCGCCTGGAACAACAATCCTGCACCGGCAATCTGTACGGTCAGGTAAGGCACCATGGCCAGAACACCGATGACACCTGCCAGGATACCCAGAGGTCGACTGCGATAATGATCCGCAATCAAGTCCCCCTGGGTCAGATAACCACGCTCACGACCAATGCGTGCCACCTTGGGTCCCAAGGCCCAGATGGTAATCGGCACCAGTCCCAGGTAGGCCAGAATATAAAACGATGGTGCCCCCTTGCTGTATGCCCAACCAGGAGCCCCAAGAAAGGAAAAGGCAGAGAAAATTTCAGCTCCGAGAATAAAGAACAGAATCAGCACACCGACGTGGCGACCACTGGCGACGTAGTTTTCCAGATTGGAAGGCCCTTTACTCTTGGCTCGCACACCCACCCATAGCACAACGGCCAGATATGCCAGGGTGATTGCCGTGACCAGGATGGAATCAGTCATTCTGCTGGCCTCCATGTCGAATCACATAGGCGATCCACATGCCGGCAAACAGCACCAGCATCCACAGCACATACCAGAAGAAGAAAAACGGCAGACCGAGCACATAGGGCTCGATGCGGTTGGCGATCCATGCGCCCGGCCAGATCATGGCCAGCACACAGACAAGGAAGTGCAGCGCCACACCGAAGTGATACGTCTTGCTCATAGGCTACCCCATTACGTTATTGGAGTTGGAAGAAGGGTCCTATCACTATGGTGGCGTTCCACACATAGCAAAAATATTTATAATCGATGACATCGATAACATTTTGGTATGGCACCATGGAATTCCGTCAATTGCGTTACTTCCTCGCTATCGTGGAAGCGGGTTCGGTATCTGCGGCCAGCCGCAGGATACATGTGGCGCAACCAGCGCTGACCCGACAGATCAAGCTGCTTGAGGAGGACCTGAATACCCGACTGTTTGAACGTCATGCCCGCGGCATGGTACTGACCATGGCTGGCCGCGCTCTGGTCGAAGAAGCCAAGGAGTTGCTCACCAAGCGCGATGAACTACGCGGACGCCTGGCGTCTTTGGGGAGCGGTACTGTTGGCCGGTTAAGCATCGGTATTACGCCGACGTATCTTTGGCAATCCTGGGCAACAACTCTGCTGCGACACTTCCGCCGAGACTATCCAGGTATTGCGCTGGAGATATTTCCCCTCCTTTCCGGCCCCCAGCTGGAACGTCTGCGTGATGACGGCCTGGATGCAGGGCTGATGTACTTGCACCATGATGACGAAGCAGGCATCAGTAGCATGGAAGTACATCGAGACACCTTGATACTGGCGATGCCTGAGGATTCCGAGTGGGTTTCAAACCCTCCCGACAGCCTTTCTCAGCTCAGTGATGCCGACTTCGTATGGGGCTTCCGTTGGGCCTCACCTTCCTATTACGACCGCATGACAGAACACTTCCATCACCTGGGATTTCAGCCCAAGGTGGTGCAGTATGGTGCTGATAACTCCGCTATTCTCAGCATGGTATCCGCCGGTCTGGGGCTTGCCATCGTACCTGACTCGGCCAGTGCCAACCCAGCCCCCGGAGTATGCTTCCTGCGCCTTCCGGAATTGGATGCCTGCGATATGCCTCTGCGCTTTGCCTGGAGCAAGGACAACGATTCACCAATACTGGCCAACATGGTTCACCTTGTGCAGGAGCATGTCGACTTCTTGCGCCAACGGCAGGCCTAGCCTGGCGCTGGTTGATGACCTGTTCACTGGTCTATCTAAAGGCCTGAGCACGCCGCCCGGAACGGCTCCAAACAAGCGACGCCTGCCTGCAAAATGTTATCTTGGCGGCAACCACAGGAGACATCATGTCAAGAGATGCCAGGCAGACAAGGACCATGCAAAGAGAAACCAAGCCACGCTTCGCAGACCATCTTTATCACCCAGGCCCCGACAACCCTTTCCCAGGTATCTGGGCTCTGCAACGACGCCTTGGTCATGCCATCCCCCATCGTCTGGGATCCAACGAGGGCCTGGACATGCCCCACCAGGCACTTCGCCAGCACTTCGGCGATGTCATGGTCGAACATGCTTACTGTTATGGCGATGCTGAAGCCTTTGGCCTGCGCCAGCGACTCGTCCATCACTATGGCTTTGAACTGGACAACCTGCTGGTCGATGCTGGTTGCGATAGCCTCCTGGCCCTCACTCTGCGTGCAACAGCGCCTGCCGGTACTACAGTGATCAGTTCCGCAGGCACTTACCCTACCTTTGGCTATTTCGCCAAGGGCCAAGGCTGTCGGCTGGTCGAAGTGGATTACCAGGAAAGCACCTCACAGCTGGCCCCCGACCTCGATGCTCTGGCCCGGGCCGCTCATCAGCATCGGGCACGTCTCGTCTATCTGGCCAATCCAGATAATCCCACAGGCCACCTGCATGCCCCGGACAGTATTGAATGCTTGCGCCGAGAGCTTCCAAAGGACTGCTGGTTGTTGCTGGATGAGGCCTACCATGACTTCCGCGATGATGCAGATCACCCCGACTTTCGCCGTGCACTTCCCGGAGTGATTCGCTGCCGAACATTATCCAAGGCACATGGCCTGGCCGGCTTGCGTGTCGGTTTTGCCATCGCTCAGCCTGATGTCATCGCCATGCTGCAGAAAGTCCGCATTCACTATGCGGTATCTGCTCTCAGCCTGGCTGCCGCCGAAGTGGTACTCGACCATCCTGAAGAATCTCGCCGCCATATCCAAGATGTCATGGACCGCCGTGAAAAGCTGGCAGCACACTTTCGCAGACTCGGTGGAAACGTCCTGGACAGTGCCACTAACTTTATTGGCATCCGCCTGGCAAATGCGGACCTTGCCTCCCAGGTACAGGCCGATTTGCTGCAAGAAGGCAAACTGGTAGCGCGTGCCGCCCACCCTGCTCTCGGGCATGTACTACGCATCACAGCACTTGAAGATGCATTGGTGCCAGGCAGGCTAACTCGAATCGAGCAGGCTATTGACCCAGGTCAATAATTCTCTTTTCAGCGCTGAGACAATGGGGTGAAAATGCTCATGCAGACATGTCTTAGAGCGTACTGTTCCTTCTTCGCGACAAGACTCTCTATTACGTCGCTATTCTCCAACCAAACGTAAAAAATGGATACCGGTAATCAACACCAGATCGATCGACTGATTGCATCAAGGAACGGAGATGTGGCCATCATTTTTCTCTCTGGGCCTACCTCTCTGAACACTCCGCTGTCAACACTGAGACAGTATGACACTATCTGTGTAAATGGTTCAGCGGACTATCTGATAATTAATGATATCACTCCATTCATTTACTTAGTAACTGATCATAATTACTTCATTCGAAATACAGAGTCGTTCTTTCATCAAGCCAAGGCTGCTAGACATGTCGTTGTATCGAAGGAGTTGTATGATGTCGCCAAACACCGCTATTCAGAACGACTTTCAGCTTTGCAGCCAATCATCATTCATCGAGCATGCAAGAGCAAGAAAGGCGGGTTAAAGAACTACCTGAAACTCAAGCTCAAGTATCGAAATTGCGACATGATCAGCTACACCGCTCCACTCAGTAAGAAAGGAACCATCCAAGGCTACAGTCGAGATATACGACTGGGGTATTTCCATACTAGAACGGTCGCTTATGCAGGTATCCAACTGACCGAAACCCTAGGCTACAAGACTGTCTGCTTTTCTGGCCTGGACATGACTGGTTCGAAAGGTCGTTTCTATGAACAGAAAGGCTCCCGACTAGAGAAGACTTCTCTGGACGAAGACCTGGACAACATTCTCGATGGCCTGAACTGGATGAAAACCTTTTCAAAAATGAAGGTATTCAATCTATCCAATGATACCAGAGTCCCATACGAGTTAGTTCCTTTCGCCGATAGTGTTGAAGATACAAATGATCATTAAAACCTATCAGCATAACTGATAGCTCAACTCAACAAGGTAGAAACATGAGTCTCGAGTTTTTAAAAGAATGCCTTCTCTCTGAAGTCATAAATAGTAAAAATAAAAAATTTTCATGGGGAAGAACCATTACCCGTGCTTGGAAGCATCCCAGACGTCGCTTTTTATTCTGGTGGAGAATAGCATCCTACCTTTATACAAAAAAAATAGTCAAGTAAAGAAAATAGCTGAAAAAATAAACAGAAATTTAATCAAAAAATACAATACAGAAATCCCACTAACAGCCCAGATACAGCCGGGACTTCGCATCATACATTACAATGGAATTGTAATAGCAAAATACTGTAGAATAGGCAAGAATTTATTGATTCGACAAAATACCACCATTGGAATAAAGGACATCACATCAATAAAGAAAAAAAATTGTATTACTATTGGAGACAATGTCGACATAGGAGCCAACTCTTGTATAATCGGAAACAATTTATTTATTGGCGATAATGTAACTATAGGAGCAATGAGCTTTGTCAATAAAGATATTCCATCAAACTGCATTTTCTATACTAAAAAGGAAAATGCCACGATAACCAGAGATAGGTAATCTCTCAACATTCAGTATATTTCTAATATCGATAATAGGTTCATCAACAATCAATTAGAGACTTGCCAAAAAACCGATATTAATTAAGACGCCATATGGTGATATTCCCCCTTACCCTGCATTGGAGTCCATGCCAAGATAATAAACTTTACCATCATCCAAAGGGTAAGGAGGAATCAATTAATAATCTTGCCCCGTATATCTGCCTTAATTTAATGCTCAGGCATCTATACTTAACGAATCTCCCCGGCCGACGGCATAATACATGAGCCCTGCTTCGCGAACTGCCTCGGTATCATAGAGGTTGCGTCCATCCACGATCACCGGCATGGCCAATTGCTCCTTGAGCCAATGGAAATCGACGGAACGGAACTCCTTCCACTCGGTACAGATCACCAGGGCATCCGCGCCTTTGACGGCCTGGACGCGATCTCCGGCCAGTACAAGATCATCACGCTCGCCATAGATACGACGGCACTCGCGCATCGCTTCCGGGTCATAGGCCTGAACCTTCGCGCCCGCTTGCCACAAGGCTTCCATCAGAGTGCGGCTTGGGGCATCACGCATATCATCGGTATTGGGCTTGAATGACAATCCCCAGACGGCGATGGTGCGCCCTTTCAGATTGCCATCGAAAGCATTCGACAACTTGGTGAACAGCGTCTGCTTCTGGCGGTTGTTGACCGCTTCCACGGCTCCCAGTAGCTCGGCATCATAGTCG
>NZ_JAJUFQ010000015.1 GCF_029263665.1 Halomonas sp. | reverse complement strand
GGCGCACGTGGGTCAGCAGGCTGGAAATGGTGGTCTGCTGGGGGGAGATGGCGATATCGATCTCGCCGCCTTGCACGAGATCCACATAGGCGGCATTGTTGATCAGAGTGAGCACCTTCTTGGCCCCCATGCGCTTGGCCAGCATCGACGACATGATGTTGACTTCGTCGTCGTTGGTCAGGGCACAGAAGATATCGCAGTCCTCGATGTTTTCCTCTTCCAGCAGGCGCTTATCGGTAGCACTGCCGTTGAGGACCACTGTGCGGTCGAGATGCTCGGATAACTGGGTACAGCGTTCCAGGCTGTATTCAATCATCTTGACCTGGTGGCCGTGCTCCAGGTGCTCGGCCAGTCGAGAACCAATATTACCGCCACCGGCGATGATCACCCGACGGAACCCCCTATCGGCGCGACGCAGTTCTCCCATCACTGCGCGGATGTCCTTGCGTGCGGCGATGAAGAACACCTCGTCATCAGCCTCGATGACCGTGTCGCCACGCGGAATGATGGCCCGGTTGCGGCGATAGATGGCAGCAACCCGAGTATCGACATTGGGCATGTGGCGGCGCAGGAAGCCCAGTTCCTGACCGACCAGCGGACCCCCGTAGTAAGCGCGTACAGCCACCAACTGAACCAGGCCGTCAGCGAATTCCAGCACCTGCAATGCGCCAGGATGCTCGATCAGGCGGCGAATGTGGTCGGTGACCACCTGCTCCGGACTGATCAGTACATCAATGGGGACGGCCTCTTGGGCGAACAGCCCCTGGCGGCTCAGGTAGGCAGCAGCGCGTACCCGGGCAATCTTGGTCGGCGTATTGAACAGGGAGTGAGCGACCTGGCAGGCAATCATGTTGATTTCATCGGAATTGGTCACCGCGATCAGCATGTCGGCATCCTCGCAGCCTGCCTGGCGTAGCACGGGAGGATAGGAGGCGGAGCCTGCCACGGTACGAATATCGAGGCGGTTGTGCAGCTCTCGAAGGAGCGAGCCCTGATTGTCCACCACCGTGATGTCGTTGTCTTCGCGGGCCAGATGCTCCGCCAGAGTGCCGCCGACCTGTCCTGCGCCGAGGATGATGATTTTCATATCCAAATCTCCGTGATGTCGGGGTCAGCGGCGCCAGAACATGGGAATGAACAACACCAGTACCGTGAGAACCTCGAGTCGTCCGAGCAACATGCCTGCGCACAGCAGCCACTTGGCAGCGGCGGGCAGGGACGCGAAGTTACCTGAAGGGCCAATGATATCTCCCAGGCCGGGCCCCACATTGGCAACTGCAGTTGCCGAACCGGTAACTGCGGTCAGGGCATCAAGGCCCATTGCAGACAGCCCAAGGGCGATAGCGGCAATGGTCAGGAAATAGAAAAACGAGAAGGCCAGCACACCACGACTGATGTCATCGGACAAGGGCTGGCCATTGTAGCGAGCGCGGAACACGCCATTGGCATGGATCAGGTAATGCAACTGGTTGCGTAGCAGCTGGGTCGCGATCTGAAAACGGAAGATCTTCAGGCCACCACTGGTGGAGCCGCTGCAGCCACCGATGAAAGTGAGATAGAAGAAGGCCGTGATCGCAAAGGGACCCCACAACGTGTAGTCGTCAGACGCATAACCTGTGGTGGTGACGACCGATATCACGTTGAAAGCAACATGGGTGAGTGCAGTGAAGGCATCCGTTCCATTCCACATGCGCCATAGGGAAAGTATCAGAATCACCACCGTCAGGAACCCTAGAAAGCCACGAACCTGGGCATCGTGCCACAGAGCGCCGCGAGAGCCCCGCAGGAAGCGAATATAGAGTACAAAGGGCAAGCTACCGCAGAGCATGAAGAAGGAGCCCATCCACAGCAGCCAGGGACGATCAGCATAGGCGCCGAAAGAGTCATCGCTATTGGCAAAGCCACCAGTGGCCAGTGAGGTCATGGCATGCACCAGGGCATCGAGAGGGGCCATTCCTCCCAGCAAGTAGGACACAGCGGCAAGCGCGGTGAAGCCGGTATAGATGGATAGCGTTGCCTTGGCAATTCCCCCGGTGCGAGGCATGACCTTATCCGACCAATCGGAGGACTCGGTCTGGAACAGGCGCATGCCCCCCACTTTCAGGAATGGCAGGATAGCGATACCCATCACGATGATGCCGATCCCTCCCAGCCACTGCATGATGCCACGCCATAGCTTGAGACCATCGGAAAGATTTTCGATGCCCATGAGAATGGTTGAGCCCGTCGTGGTAATCGCCGATACGGATTCGAAGACGGCATCGGTGACACTCAACTGAGGTGCTCCGAGAATCAGCGGCAGGCTGGCGAAACAGCTCATGGTGCCCCAGCTGGAGGTTGTGATCAGGAACATCTGCCAAGGCTTGAGTTCGACCGCAATGCGCCATGTGGAAAGCAGCGTCAGGGCGGAAGCCCCCAGAATGATGGCAATGGACATGGCAAAAGCAGAGGCATCCGGATCGTTCTCGAAGATCAGAATGACCCAGGGAGCGGCCATGAACAGGGCCAGGATGACCCAGAGTACGGCCAGGATCTTGAGAATAGGGGCCCATCCGAGCCACCACTCGGTCAGGATTTGCTGGGGTTTGCTCATGACCTCACGTCCATATGAAAAAGATGCTCCTTGGGCGGCAAGAAGCGCTATATCACCACAAGACAGCCTAAAATTTCCGTAAAATTATGCACGGAAACATCTTGCTGCGAGGTATTTTTCCGTGCCTTGCGGCAAGACAACCAAGGTGAATACATGCCGCAGAGCAGCATGATGATCATGGGCCGGCTACGCTGCCTTGTGTAGCGCCTCTTATAGCGTTTTCAAGCTATCGTGCTTTCAAGCTTAGCGCTTCCAAGAAAGCACCGTGGCCGGCGACTGGGCAGGTTTCTGTGGAGCAAGCGAGGGACTGAGCGAGCAGGGGATGGGGTATCTATATGCTCGCTCGAAATCGCCGCTGTGCGGTTCGGGGCGCTTACAGCGCCATGTAAGGTGTCGACTGCTGGTCGTCGAACAGGTAGACCTCAAAGGGGCCTTGCTTCTCTCCGGGCATGCCTGGTGTACCTGTCGGCATGCCGGCCAGGCCGATACCATCCGCCTGCGGGGTATCCTTGAAGAAGGCTTCAAGTGCAGCCATCGGCACATGGCCTTCCACCCAGTGGTCCCCCATCTTGATCGTGTGGCAGGAACCCATGCCATGCGGTACACCGGCCTGCTGCTTGATCTCGGCCAGGGCCTCATGCTCGACAATCTCTACCGAGACACCCATTTCCTCAAGGTGTTTTGCATACTCATCACAGCAACTGCATCCTGGATTCTTGTATAGCGTGGCTTCCTCCGGCAGAGCTGCGTGAGCAGCTCCCGTCCCGGTCAATAATGCGGCACAGAGTGCCATGGCAGAGGCGCGGTGTTTCATCAGAATGTCTCCCTTTGCGGATAATCTGGCGACCCCCTAGCCTAAAACCTGGGGGCTACCCTAGGGTCAAGGAATATCTTGACGTGAAAACCACTTGATACCAGCCTCATAGGAGTCCATTATCCGCGCCCTCGTCGGCCACATAATAGCCGGGCGAGGCCTGGACCGGGGTGGCATCGGGTCGGGGTGCGCTGTTGCGGCCCACTACCGATAAGGCCCTATCACCGTTGAACTTTCCCGATCTGGATTCGATACCCATGAGCAAAGTCCTGATTATCGGCGCCGGTGGCGTCGGCGGTGTCGTCACTCACAAGTGCGCACAACATCCTGAAGTTTTCGCCGAGATCTGCCTGGCCAGCCGCAATGAAGACAAGTGCAAGGCCATTGCCGCTCAGCTGGATCGCCCGATTCAGACTGCCCAGGTGGACGCTGATGACGTCGACGCCCTGGTCGCGCTGATCGAGTCATTCAAGCCCGATGTGCTGATCCATGTGGCCCTGCCCTATCAGGACCTGACCATCATGGAAGCCTGCCTGCGCACTGGCGTGCCCTATCTGGACACTGCCAACTATGAGCACCCCGATGAGGCCAAGTTCGAATACAAGGAACAATGGGCCTTTCAGGAACGTTATGCCAAGGCCGGTAACATGGCCACACTGGGTTGCGGCTTCGACCCAGGCATGACCAACATCTACTGCGCCTATGGCCAGAAGAACCTGTTCGACGAGATCCATCGTATCGATATCCTGGACGCCAATGGCGGTGACCATGGCTATCCGTTCGCCACCAACTTCAATCCCGAGATCAATATCCGTGAAATCACGGCCAATGGTCGCTATTGGGAAAAGGGCGAATGGAAGGAAACCGCTCCTCTGGCCGAGAAGCGTTCCTTCAACTTCGATGGCATTGGTGACAAGGACATTTATCTGCTCTATCACGAAGAGCTGGAATCTCTGTCCCAGAATATCAAGGGAATCGAGCGAATCCGCTTCTGGATGACTTTCTCCGACAAGTACATCACCCATCTGAAGGTGCTGGAGAATGTCGGCATGACATCCATCGAGCCGATCCAGTTTGAAGGCCGTGAAATCACTCCGCTGCAGTTCCTCAAGGCTATCCTGCCAGACCCGGCATCCCTGGGGCCGCGCACCAAGGGCAAGACCAACATCGGTGTCATCCTTGACGGCATCAAGGATGGCAAGCGTCGCAAGGTGTACATCTACAACATCTGCGACCACGAGAAGTGCTATGCCGAAGTGCAGTCCCAGGCCATTTCCTACACCACAGGCGTGCCTGCCGTGACTGGTGCCATGCTGATGCTGGAAGGCATCTGGAAGGGTGAAGGCGTGTTCAACGTCGAACAGCTAGATCCCAACCCCTTCATGGAACGGATTGGTGACATGGGTCTGCCGTGGCAAATGGTGGAGCTGGATCCCGACGTGGATCTGCTGGGCTGATCAGCGATGGCCGATTATCCCTTCGATATCCACGCTTGCCCGTCACCTGCCTATGTGGTGGACGATGCCCTGCTGCGCAATAACCTGGAGCTTCTCAAGGAGGTCCAGGAGCGCAGTGGTGCCAAGGTGCTGTTGGCACTCAAGGGGTTTGCCATGTGGGACACCTTCCCGCTGGTGAGCCAGTACCTGGCGGGCACCACTGCGAGTGGGCAAGATGAAGCACGCCTCGGCGCCGAAACCTTCGGCGGCGAGGTACATACCTACTCCCCGGCGTTCACCGAACAGGAAATGGCGGTTGTGCTGCGTTATGCCGACCATCTCAGCTTCAACTCTCCTGGGCAATGGCGCCGTTTCCGCCAGCAGGTTTCCGCTGCACCACGCCGTGTATCCTGTGGCCTGAGAGTCAATCCGGAGTATTCCGAGGCTGAAGTGGCCCTTTACGATCCGTGTGCTCCTGGGTCGCGGCTGGGTACGCGGGCCGTGGATCTCAAGGCGGAAGATCTGGAAGGGCTCGAGGGTCTGCATTTTCACACCTTGTGTGAGCAGAACAGCGATGCTTTCGAGCATACGCTGGAAGCCTTCGAGGCCAAGTTCGCCCAGTATCTGCCAGGCATGCGCTGGATGAACTTCGGTGGTGGCCACCACATCACCCGGCCAGACTATGACGTCGATCGGTTGGTTCGAGTGATTCGTGACTTCCGTGAGCGTTATCCACACCTTCAGGTTTATCTGGAACCCGGTGAGGCGATTGCGCTCAACACGGGCTACCTGGTGTGCAGCGTACTCGATATTGTCGAGAATGATGGCCCTATCGCCATTCTCGATACATCGGCCACGGCACATATGCCTGATGTGCTGGAAATGCCTTATCGACCGCAGATCATTGGCGGTGGTGAACCTGGGGAAAAAGCTCATACCTATCGCCTGGGCGGAACGACCTGTCTGGCCGGTGATGTGATCGGGCGCTATTCCTTCGATCGTCCCCTGGAGATTGGTGATCGTCTGGTGTTCACCGATATGGCGCATTACACCATGGTCAAGACCACGACGTTCAATGGTATTCGTCTGCCATCAATCTGTCGGGTAGATGAACATAGTCGTGAAGTGCGTACAGTGCGTACTTTCGGCTATGTAGATTATATGCAGCGACTCAGCTGATGTTTGCTGCCTGGGCTTTTCGTCCAGGTGCCTGCAATGCCCTTGATGGAAATGCCACGGTCTTTCAGGATCGTGGCATTTTTGTCTTTAGCGGCTTTCCCCCAGCAGTGACCAGGTGCCGACTCCGACAATGGCTCCCAGGATTTCAGGTGCATAGCGTCCATAAGAGGCAAAGGACAATAACGGATCATGGGCCAGGTTCGCTTGTAGCCGCGACATGAGAACCCCGAAGGCGATAGCTGCCAATGCGGCAGCTGATATGCGCAAGATAGAGTACATGGATGTTCCTTCATCAAGGGGTCTAACCAAAGAATTGCACATCCTGGCTGTTTATCTCTACCTCAATGCCGTTATGTCATTCCCATTTTATATGTCCATTGAAAAGTAAAGTGCGGGAAAGTAATCCTACTTTACTGTTTGAATAGGCTTGAAAATTCCATATTTTCTTTCATGGGGTATACCCGCCAATCAACTCTGCCGAGTTTCGTAGATGCTGAGTTTCGTAGCCTGGTTTTGTAGGTTCCAAGCTTCGTCGGTGCTTAATAGACATAAAGCAGCTCGATAATGGTCGCCAGGGATTGATTAAGTACAGGAAGGATTTCCGTACTCGATTGAACACACCGAGCGCCATCGATCTGTTCTGCCAGCTTGTGGACTGAACTGGAACCCGCCTGCAATGAATAGTCCAGCGCAAACCACATAGTAGGAATCGCACTAGAGAAAGGCGGTGACCAGGAGCGCGATGCATTCAATGCCAACGTGGTCACGGTATTCAGCGTTCCGCCTGAGGCCTATCGGTTGCGGCCAGGCAGATATGTGCTGCAAGTGAAGCAATATGCATGCAGTGTTTACTGGACCGCATCGCTTGAGCATGAGATTTTTCTGCGAAGGCGCATGAACGTGGAGGTATCAAGGGTGATCAAGCAAGTTTTTTTTCTTGAAGATGAAGGCTTGTGCCGGCATGCGGCACTGCCCATGTAGAAAAAACGTAATCAAAAAGCACTAATCCTTTCACTTTTTTCTGTCCTTGGGTCTAAATTGATTCAGAGCCCCATCCCTGAGGCAGGGAAGGCCTTGTTCGACGGATGGTCGAATGCCTTCGCCCCTTGGGTCGAGGAAGGAGAAGTGCTTTGATCAATTTGGTACGCAGTGTCCGTCAACTGTTCCAGCCCGATGCCGCGGATGCGTTTTCCTCTATCCTCGGTTCGGCGATTTTCAGCAGAATCCAGATCCCCCCTCCGCCACCCCTTGTGCCGAGATATACCCCGGCCTTTGATGCCACGCCGGCCTGGAATGCAGGCGTCCAGACGCCGGTATTCCACTACCAGCCACCTTTGAACAATGGCGAGGGACTGGGCGTCTATTCGCCCAGCTATTCACAACCGTTACTAGCTCAGCAGGCCAATCGCCCTTATCTGGATAATGAGCCCTTCCAGGCCCAGTACCCATTGCTTGACACCAGTGGCCAGGGGCCAACATTTGATATCACCCAGGTCGATAATGGTGCTGAACCCAATAGTGGACTAAGCGCAGAAGACGCCGAGGCGCTTGCCACGGATATCGCCGACGGCAAGAGCATCGACCAGGTGGCCGAGGACTACGGTATCAGCCGTGAGGACGTTCTCGATCAACTCGAAGCGGATGGGTTTGAAGTCGAAAAAACACAGTCCGATGACGGCCAGGAAGAAACTACCGAGATCAGTGACCCGGAAAGCGGCGACATGGTGGCCAAGTACGAGCTCACCGAGCAGCAGGACGGTGTCGTCGTCGAAGAAATCACCGATGCCGATGGTGAGACCACCACGACAGTGACTGACGAACAAGGGCGGCGTACAGAGCTGAAGCCCGAGCAGGACACCTCCCGAGCGGGCATCGACGACATCGTCGCAGGTGTTGCCGACGGGCAGAGTATCGAGGAAATTGCCGAAGCCCAGGGACTGTCACCCGAGCAGGTGATCGCCCAGATCGAGGCTGCCGGCTACGAATATGAAACAGAGGCTGAGGGGGATAACTCCTCCACGCACATTACGGCTGAAGACAGTGGTGATGAGGTCGTCAGCCATGAGACCGATCCCTCCGGCACCACCACATCGGTAGTCACCGACATCGAGGGCAACAAGACCACCACGGTCACCTACGAACAGCATGGTGTGACGGTCGAGGAAGTCACCGGTGACGATGGCAAGACCACGACGACGGTCATCGACGAAGACGGCCATCGCACGGAGCTGGATGATAGCCAGAACATTACTCGCGAAGGCATTGATGACATCGTGGCTGCCGTGGCCAATGGCAAGAGCATCGAGGCGATTGCCGAGCAGAATGGTCTGACTCAAGCTCAGGTGGAAGCCCAGCTGCGTGCCGCCGGCTATGTGGTCGAGACACGCACCGGTGAGCTGGCCAATGGTGGAGAGCAGTACACCACCGAGATCGTCGGCGCCGATGATGCCGAGGACGTCATTGCCAGCCACAGTAGTGGGCCAGGGGCTCCGACATCCTCCTTGCATGTCGACGCTGATGGTACTGAAACGAGCCGGATGCGCTATCTCAACGGCGGCACCCGCGAAACCGTCACCGAAGCCAATGGCCGCGAGACCACCACTCGTGTGGATATCGACGGCAGGACAACCACCGCAGTCACTGACAACGGTTATACGCTGACCACTCCCCCGGAAGGCGATCTGACCCTGCGGCGCAATGAAGATGGCAAGGAGTTCACGATTGATCGGAGCACGGAAGAGCAATCCCTGGCGGAAGAGTTGCTCAGGCTCAATCCGGACGATTCGGATGAGGATGACGTGCTCCAGTCGGTCATCGAAGAGCTGCTGGTGGACCGCACCGATGACGGCAAGATCAAAGAGATCGAGGACCTGAAAACCGATCTTGGGGATAAAGAAGAGGCCGTTCAGAGTGCCATCGAGGAAATCGTCGGTGAGGATGGTGATGAGAGCGATGTCATCAAGGAGGGGGAAAACACCAGTGACAGTGATCCCTTGGGTATCCCGCCAGATGAGGAAACCTCCAATGGTGAGGCCTGGGTGCCGATGCAGTATGACGGCAAATGGGTATGGGTGGACCCAGGATTGGTCGAGCCTCTCGAGGAGGCAGAGTCGACACGCGTTGCCTTGAGCCAGGCCCAGGCAGAGGCCTGGCAACATCAGGAACAGGTCAACGTCTATGCACTGGATCCAGATAATAAAGCGACCATGGACAATGTAAGCGAGCGGATCAATGAGTTGCTTGTTCCCCATGGCCTGCGTTGGGACCCACAGAAACCTGAGGGAAGCCTGGCAGAAGCCCAGCAACGCCTGGAAAGCGCCAATGCCTGGATCGACTATCTCAATCTGCAGGAAGAGTATCGAGGCCTGCAAGAGGAAGCGAATAGACTCAAGGAAGAAGCGCTCGAGATCTATCGTGGTGACGAAAGCTACGAGGATTACTTCCAGAAAGAAGGTTTCGAAGAAGTCACCGAGTCAGGCAGCCCTGCCAATCCCATGGGTGAAAAGGAAGAGACCGGGGAGTTGCTGCATCAGTCGGTGGTCGAAAAGGACGGCCAGCTATACCTGAGAAATGTTTATGCGGACCGCGATGAGCCTTTTTACAAGAAACTCACCGAGAACCCTGCCAATGAGTCCAATGGATTGTCGGAAGCCCAGCAGGAGCTGAATCGGCAGTGGCATGAACTGAAAGTCGGTGATGAGCCGGGGCAACTGCAGGACGATGCACTGGCTGCCTTCCAAGAGGCCAATCCCAAGTATTTTGATCCTGATGGTTACTCGGAGACACGCACCGGCGCCATGGACTCCAAACATGAATGGGAGTCGGGCGAGCTGACGGATACCAAGGTTATCGAGCGTGATGGCCAGCTTTATGTCGTCAATACCTATGGTGAAGGCTACGACAAGAAAGAGGTAGAGAAGCCGCTCACCTATGCTCCAGGCGAGGAACCCGAGGATCTGACCCAGGCGCAGCGTGATGCCAACCAGGCTTGGCAGGAATTCGCTCAAGACCGGAATGTCAATCCGGATCTTGAAACCCGCCTCCTTGATGAAGTGCGTGAACGGCACCCCGATTACTTCAAGCCTGAGGGCTTTACCAAGGTCACACCGAATCGGGCAGGGCCTCCGAATGAAGACCCCAGTGGCGCCTTGCAGGATCAGCAGGTCGTCGAGCGCGACGGCCAGCTCTACCTTGTCAATACCTATGAGAACTGGGATGAGCCCCTGGAAGTTCAGCTGACCTATGAACCTGGCAGCAGTGAATCACCGACACGCACCGAAACCCAGCAGCAATTCGACGAGGACTGGGCGAGCTGGAAACAGATCCGTTATAGCGGGGATGGCAGCCTGGTGCAGGTCTCTCGGGAAATGGCTGACGCAGAGCGTACGCTCACTGAGATAGGCATCGAGAAGGATCGCGGGACCGCAGCGGTGCTTGAGGATTCCATTCCTGGCCTGGAGCAGGATCTCGACGATGCCATCGACGAGCATGGCGAGGGCTCGGTGGTACCGGGCGGAGAGGATGCCGAACAGGTCGAAATCGATGGCGAGATGCGTTGGGTGCATCCAGAAGTGGCTGCCGCACAACGCGAACTCGTCGCAGCGCGTAATGCACTGAACGATGGCGGGGATATCCTGGCGCGGGCCAGAGAGCTGTATGGCGAGCAGCATCCGGAACATCTCGACCCCGATGGTTTTACCGAGCCGGGAGAATGGCATGGTAATACGCAGTCGTATGATTCCACCGGTGCAATGAATGGTGAGGGAGATGACTACTTCGTCGACGACAATGGCCAGCTGTGGTTAAGAAATCGCTACGAGGATAGAGACGACCCCTATACGTTCCAGCTGACCTATGCCCCCGGCGAGGCTCCGGAGGGGCGCACGGAGGCCGAACAGGAACTCGATCGGCAGTGGGCCGACTGGTGGGCGGAACACGCCGGCGATAAAGAAGATCCGTTGAAGGATGTACAGCAGGAGGTCGACACTGCCGAAACCGCGAGCAATGACGCATTGGAAGAGCATGGCAGCGGCACGACGACAAAACTGACCGATACTTTTGCCGATGATGTGACGCCGGTGCTGGTGACGCTGGAAGGCGAGCAGCGCTGGGTGCATCCGGATGTGGCAATGGCGCTTCAGGCGTTGAACACGGCCGAGAACGATCTGGCGTCGACTCGGGTAGGCATCGAGGAAGCGCAACTGGCACTGGAAGAAGCAGATTATCGCTCGGCGAGGCCGTCGACCTGGAAGCTGGTCGATGACATCTACTCGATCGAGCATGAAGGAGAGGTTTCAGCCGCGTGGCAGATGGAAGATGCCTATCTCGAGGCCAATGGCACTCACGGCGCGCTGATGCAGGCAAGGCAGAATCAGGTAGATAGCCAGGCAGCTCTGTTGTCGACACAGATTGGTCTTACCCAGGAGGGGCTTGGCAGCAATGGTCTGACGCAGAATGGTGCGCCCCTTACAGAGAGTGTCGGGCCACAGAGTCATGTATCCGATTTGCGTGAGGCTCTGGAAAGCACCGAGGCAGTCGGTGATCAGCTGGATGAAGTAGGCAGATGGAACGACTTCCTGCGTGGCGAATCGCTGGATGATCGCTTGGACTCAGAGCAGTGGGCACAACAGCAAGAGCGCTTTTTCCGGGAGAATCCCGTGGTGGCAGATGACGCCATCACAGACAAGCGGAATGAGCTGCCCGATTCAGTGTCCATGGGCGACAAGGATGCTCGGCAGTGGATCAATCAAGCACTAGGTGCGGGAGCATCGGAAGAGGTGAATCCGGAGGTGGTGGATCCGGTGATCGACCAGATCCGCGATATCGCTGGTGATGATGCCGAGGTCGACATCATCCCGCTTCTCTATCGCGACAGCAGTGAAGGGGTGCGTGATACCGCGCTGTTCAGAGTCGAGGATCAGGACGGCAAGACCTGGCTGGTCGATGAGAGCGGCAGCAAGTACCGCAACTTCGATGATTACCGTCACAACAATTACTTGTCCGACAGTGGCCATATCTATGCGCCGGAGGACCTCGACCGACTGACCGATGCCGATGGCAACATCAAGTATGAATGGCTACAGGCCCGAGAACTGAGTTTCGCCGAAGAGTACCTCGATCCCATCATCGGTATAGGCACGGGCATCGCCACGGTGGCTTCTTTTATCCCTCCGCTGGCACCGATAGCGGCACCGATCGCCTTTGCCGGAGGTGCCTACTTTGGTGCCCGCAGTGCTCATAACCTGCATGAAATGCATGAACATGGCCGGCCACTGGCCAGCACCGAAGGTCTCATGCAAGGGGCGATGCTGGTCACCTCGGTGTTGCCGATGGGCTCGAGTGCTTTCCGTTTTGCTGGACTGGCTCGGACAGGGACACCGGTCGGTGTGTCGGCGAGAACCAGCATCGGTGCCGTCAACACCTCGCAAAAGTTCATGAGTCAGAACGCTGCATATCGAGAGGCTTTCGACCAGCTCGGTGTGAATAACTTTGCCTTTAATATGGCGAAAGGCCTCGACCGGGCCGCAATGGGTGTCGGTATCCCGTTGATGGGCTATTCCGGTTACAACATCCTGGCGAATTGGGATGAGATGTCAGGGCTGGAGAGAGCGGATGCACTGGCGGGGCTGGGCAGCGGTATCTTTGGTGTCGGCATGAGTGCAAAGTCGTTGAGAGCGACTCACCCAGATTTGCAGCCTCTCGGACCTCTCATCCAGAACACGCTGTTTTCCCGGCACGGTGACGCCATGCCGCCAATGGGGCTGCCTCGCCTGTATCGGCTCAACGACCTGAATGTCTTGAATCAGGCTTCGGTAGATGGTGCCTTGCCACCGGGACACTATGTGCATTTCGTTCAATCTGAGCGTTTGAACCCCACTAACTTCGTCATGCAGCAGGGAACCCTGACGCGTGGTGGAAAGGTGGACAACGATGGGCATATCAAGTGGTCGACGAGTCGGCGTGAGCAACCGGTCATCTTTGCCGCGACCGAAGGCAGCAATGGTCAACGGACGATCCATGTTCAGGACTCAGGAAATGGCAATACCATCATCAATCGCCATTTCGATAAAGATGTCTATGTAATGGTCTCGAAAGAGAAGGCCAGTCCGCTGCGTTGGACACTGAACTCAGCCAATCAGGACACTCTGCCTTTTGCCCTTTATAACGGCAAAGATGGTACCTGGGGGTCGGCACGTAACCATGAGAAAGCGATCCGTACCTTGCTATTGAGTGCCGGAAGCCTTGGGGCAAGTTTTTCATTGGCGGGCTCTCCTCAGGTATCGATTCCCTTGAACGCTCTGGCATCAGGTGTTCGGGGAGCCAGTTTGTTTGTCCGTAGTGTCGCTCCAGAAGCCACGGCTGTGGATACAGGGCTGGGGCGCACCTTGCGTGGTATCGAGTTCGTGACATTCTCGATCAGTCATGCCGGGATACTTGGCCACTATGTCTCTACTGGCGATGGGAATATTCAATTCCAGGTGCCGGGAAATAATCCCGGCATGAATAATGTACAAGATGGCGCCAATGCGTTCGGTTTCTCGGTGTATCTAACCAAGAGTCTCGAGGAAGCCTCAACGGGCAGGAGGGTGATGCCTTGGGCAGATGATGTGGCGTTGTTGCCCTTTGCACTAGGGGGCGGTATTGGCATGGAAGCGGGCATGACCAAGGGGAGTGTCTACGACGTCGCCATGAATACATTGCTGACAGGGGCGGTGACTCGCTTGTGGTTTCGAGACTCTCGTCTCGGGCAGAAACTCGGAGACTGGCTACCGACGCCTTCTCTATCCCTTGATCGATTCATTCCGGCGAAACTGAAAAAATGGGAAATAGATAAGAAGGATTTTGCCACGATCATCGGCTTCAGTGGCACTATGATTCCGGGCTCTGTCATGGCTGGTGTGAAGTTTGCCAATGACCAGATGTCGGAGGAGCCGGAAGATATCAGTGATGAGCTACTCGGCTATGTGCCCTCCGACTTCTCGCCCTCCACGGCACCACTCATCGCTGATACGCATGAGAATGCTTCTCCGGTGCTGGATGAGCAGCTGGAAGCCGAGGAAACGCCTGGCCTGGCAGTGGTAGAAGACACTGAGGAGCAAGCGGAGGGCAGCATGGAAGCAAGTGGACGCGTCAATCCTCTCCTCGAAGGCCACTATGCCTTCGTCATCGTGGAGCCGAATCAGACGATGGGAGGAATCGCCGTGCAGCAAGGACGCGATGTCGAACAGGTCGTGATGCTCAACCTGGACCATATTCTCGACCCCAGCATGATCTTTCCGGGAGATCGCGTGTACTTGCCAGCGGCTTGAGGGCCATGCTGGAACAGGTGCGCCGATGATTTTCCCGCTATCCGGAAAATCCCGTCACGATTGTTACTCCCTCCATTCGCTGGCCTTGAGCTAAATACCTTTCATGGCCAACGAAATGGAGGAAGTCATATGTCTACGCCAAAGCATCAGACAGGAACGCGTGACGAGTGGCTGGCGGCGCGGCTCGATCTGCTCCAGGCAGAGAAGCAGCTCACGCGGCAAAGCGATGAGCTGGCGCTCAGGCGACAGCAGTTGCCCTGGGTTCGCGTCGATAAGGCGTATCAGTTCGAAACGGATGAGGGGCAGGCTTCACTGCCTGAGCTGTTTCAAGGTCGCACGCAGCTTCTCGTCTATCACTTCATGTTTGGTCCCGATTACACGGCGGGCTGCCCTTCCTGTTCGATGATTGCCGATGGTTTCAATGGCTTCGTGATCCACCTGGCCAACCACGATGTCACACTGCTGGCGGTATCGCGGGCGCCGCTGGCCAAGTTGCAGGCATACAAGCAGAGAATGGGCTGGGACTTTCCCTGGGTGTCCTCGTCCGGTAGCGATTTCAATGCCGACTTCAATGTGTGGTTCAGTGAGGAGCAGCAACGCGAAGGGAAGATCGAATATAACTATCGCCAGGAGCCGATACAGGCTTGGCGCTCGGGTGAGGAGGGCGGTGGTGAAAGTGAGGAAGCCCGTTTTGCCGCCACGTGCGGAACCGATGTCGCCACCTTTCAGCGTGACATGCCTGGCATGAGTGCGTTCGTGCTGGAAGACGGTATCGTCTATCACACATACTCCACCTATGCGCGCGGACTGGATAGCCTGTGGGGAGCCTACCAGTGGCTTGATCGTGCTCCGAAAGGACGCAATGAATCAGACGGTATCTGGTGGCGCCGACATGATGAATACGCCGAACCTTGAGTACTCGTTTCGGCGTATTCTTTAGCTTGCTATATACTGGTCGGCCGCCATCAAGGTGTTGTCAATCGCCCGATCATTGAAGGAGTGTTGTATGCCTGCTCAATTCCCCCAGGCTCGCCTGCGCCGT
The DNA here is from genome assembly GCF_029263665.1 of Halomonas sp. GTDB lineage: Bacteria > Pseudomonadota > Gammaproteobacteria > Pseudomonadales > Halomonadaceae > Halomonas. The sequence goes on along the minus strand of NZ_JAJUFQ010000015.1, from coordinate 92,913 downwards.
TTACGCCGAAGTGAAGCACTGCGCGATATCGTGCGAGAAACAACCTTGCGCGCAGAGCATCTGGTATACCCGATCTTTGTGGAAGAAGGCAGCGATGAATTCACGCCGATTGCCGGCATGCCTGGGCAATCCCGGGTGCCGGAAAGCAAGCTGGCCGATGAGGCGCGTCGCCTGAGCCAACTGGGGCTCAGAAGCATCATGCCGTTTGGTATTTCGCATCACAAGGATGAGCATGGCAGCGATGCGATGGACGAGAACGGTCTCGTCTCGCGCATGGTGCGCACCATCAAGGAAGCAGCACCGGACATGGTGGTGATTCCGGATATCTGTTTCTGCGAGTACACCAGCCACGGTCATTGCGGCATTCTCAAGGGCAATAGCGTCGATAACGATCTGACTATCCGTAACCTGGGCATTCAGGCGGTAGCGGCAGCCAGGGCCGGAGCCGACATCATTGCGCCTTCAGCGGCTCAGGATGGCCAGGTCGCGGCGATTCGTCAGGCGCTGGATGATGCCGGCTTCGAAGACATTCCGATCATGGCCTATTCCACCAAGCTGGCTTCTGCCCTGTATGGACCCTTCCGCGAAGCCGCGGGCACTGAGCTCAAGGGTGATCGCAAGACCTATCAGATGGATCCCATGAATCGTCGGGAAGCCTTGCGCGAATCGTTGATGGATGAGGCGGAAGGCGCCGACCTGCTGATGGTCAAGCCAGCGTTGGCCTATCTCGACATCATGGCGGACATCCGCCGTAATAGCCTGTTGCCGCTGGCGGCGTATCAGGTCAGTGGTGAATACGCGATGATCAAGTTCGCTGCTGAGCAAGGTGTCATCGATGAATCAGCCGTGGTACGTGAAACGCTAGGCTCCATGCGGCGTGCCGGCGCTGACCTGATCATGACCTACTTTGCTCCTCAGTTGCTCGAAGAAGGGCTGTAACTGAAGAAGGGCTGTGATCTGGCAGTATGGTGCTCATGAAGCGATGGCCTGGCTGTCGTGATCACGGCTGCGGTGCATGCTGATGGCAATGAGAATAGCGCATAGTAATGCCACGGCGGCGGTCACATGGAAGACCGGCGCCGTGCCCCAGGTGGCGGCCACGATGCCACCCATCATGGGACCTGCCACCTGGCCGATGTATTGGAAAGAGGTCGACAGCCCCATGACGCGCCCAAGATGTTCCGTATCGGTATAAGCGTGCTTGAGTGCCGCCTTCAGGCAGGGCAACACACCGCCCAGGGCCAGACCCATGGCGAAACGCAGCAACGTCAGTGTGTAGACATCGGTGACGAATGCCTGAGGAATGATCAGAAGGGCGCCTGCACTGAAGCCATACATGGCAATGCGCATGGCACCAAAGCGATCAGCGAATGAACCTAGCATCAGTGAAGACAGCAGGCAGCCCAGCGCGGTGGCGGCAAGCACGATACCTGCCGCCGAGGTAGCCGCCAGTGGATAGTGCTCCATGTCGCTGACGATGCTGTAGATGATGGGTTCAATCGACAGATTGGCGATCAGCAACCCCATGGTGGCAATCAATAGTGCCCAGACCATGTGATTGAACGGGCTGGCGGGCGCTTCCGTGCTCTCCCGGGATACTTGGGCTACCTGTGTTTCCTTGATCAGCAGCGTTGTCGCCAGAACATTGAAAAAGATCAGACCACCGGTAATGAACAGCGCCTCACGCATGCCCACATAGGCGGATAGAAAACCGCCCAATATCGGGCCTGCCAGACTACCCGCCAGGATACAGGCGGAAAGTACTCCCTGGGCATGGCCCGCACGGGACTCAGGAGCTTCCTTGGCCATGAGGATCGTGGCCCCCGAGGTATAGCCACCGGCCACGCCGGCAAGCAGGCGAAGGATGACCATTTGCCAGGCACTGGAGGCCAGTCCCATCAGCGTCATGCACAGAAACATGCCGATGCTGGCACGTATCAGGTTGACCTTGCATCCATAGCGATCGGACAGCCGGCCCCAGAGGGGCGCAAACAGTGCGGCGGTGATGAAGGTCGAGGAATAGACCAGGCTGGACCAGAGAAAAGTCTCACTTTGTGTATAGTCGCCCAAGGTTCCCAGGTAGTGGGGGAGAAAGGGCAGCATGATGGTCATGGCGACGATATTGATGAATGATCCTGAACCGCTGACCCATAGATTGACCTTCCATGCAGCAGACTGTCCTGGCATTGTCTTCTCGTTTCCTGGTATGCAAGTAGCGGATGGGCCTGACAGAGATATGAGGGACGACCTATCCATGAGGCGAGCATAGATAACATTTATAAATAAAAACAATTCATATGTTTCATGTTATTGATTCCTGTTTGTTATGGATGGCAATGCTGATACCTGGGGCTGCTGAGACATATCGGCTTCATGGTCTTTTGAAGCGTCAATACAAGGAAGCGAAAGTATGCGTGATGTGACGATAGAGCAGTGGTGCCGCATGTCCGCTGCAGCTGTACTGCTGCTCGCAGCCAGTTGTGGGGTAGCGAGTCATGCTGTCGCCGGGGAAGAGGGGCGCGATAAGGTCAAGTCTCTGGTGGATGCAACGATTCTACCGGTGATGCGGGCCCAGGATATTCCTGGCATGGCCGTTGCTGTCACCTGGCAAGGACAGCAGCGTGTCTTCAATTACGGACTGGCGGATCGCGAGCGGGAAGTTCCCGTGGACGATGGGACACTGTTCGAGATCGGCTCACTGAGCAAGACTCTCACTGCGACCTTGGGCGCCTATGCTCAGGCGGAGGGGGAACTGTCCTTGGATGACCCGGCCAGCCGTCATTGGCCTGACCTGGCGGGAGGAGCCTTCGATGACATCAGCCTGCTCGAGCTGGTGACCTATTCGGCTGGTGGCCTGCCATTGCAGTTTCCTGAGCAAGTGGCTGATCAGCAGCAGATGCTCGATTATTATCGTGATTGGATACCTGACTATGCACCGGGATCCCATCGCCTTTATTCCAATCCGAGTATTGGCCTGTTCGGCTATCTGTTGGCGAAGCGCCTGGGTGAGCCTTTTACCGATCTGATGGAAAAGCAGTTGTTTCCACAGCTTGGCCTGTCGCACAGCTACATCCAGGTTCCGGACGACCAGCAACAGCACTATGCCTGGGGCTATTCAAAGGAAAACCAGCCGATTCGAGTGAATCCAGGCATGCTGGATGCCGAAGCCTATGGTGTGAAGACCAGTGCCACAGACCTGATGCGCTTCGTAGAAGTTAACCTGCACCCGGAAAGCCTGGATAAACCGCTGCGCAAGGCCATCGAAACGACACATACCGGTTTCTACCAGGTGGAAAACATGACCCAGGGACTAGGCTGGGAGATGTATCCCTATCCGTTGGAACTTGAGCAGCTGCTGGCTGGCAACTCAGCGGAGATGGCTTTGGAACCACATGAGGTCGAACCCCTAGAGCCTCCCCAGGTACCTACGGGAGAGGTGCTGTTGAACAAAACAGGCTCGACCAATGGATTTGGCGCATATGCGGCTTTTGTTCCATCCCGCGAGCTGGGCGTCGTGCTGCTGGCGAACCGCAATTACCCTATTGCAGAACGGGTTTCCGCAGCTTATGCCATCCTGTCTGGCCTCGAGCAGGAGATAGTTCAAGAACGTTAGAGAATCGGCATACCGGAGGAAGGGCTGTCTGTGAGCCCTTCCTTGTTCCTGGCAGTACTAGCAGCCCTTCTGCTTCACTCCTGCTTGTCTTGCGTAATGGCCTCGCGATGCTCTTTCAGGGCAGCGCTATCACCTTCATCCAGCAGCTCTGGGTCACCGGGCAGTTGGCCAGTGACCTCTGGCTCCTCCCCGACGATGACTTCGCTTTCTTCCACGATACTGCCGTCATCTTCGAGAAGCACAGCGTCTTCTTCCACTACGACGACATCAGTTTGAACGCTCTTGCTGGTCTGGTCTTCCAAAACGCTCCTTTGCTCTTGCATGGCTTCACTACTGCTATCTGCCATCGCCATGGTGGACAGCATCAGAGAACTGCCGAATAGCACGGCACATAGTATAGCGGTGGGTTGCAGAACCTTGGACATGTGTTACCTCCTTGATGATCTAGCATGTGTCCTTGATCTAACCATCGGTATCGATACGCCTACCTCTGTCTTGGATGGAGCGGGCAATATCGTCCATAAAACTAGCTTACTTCCGTGGGCTGTCTATCGTTCATGCATGGCTGATGCCGGTTGATTTCATCGTTTTGCCGATACTGGCAAAGAATGGTGCAAGAACAACCTGTCAAACCAGGAGACGGGTTCATTTGATATCTTCGTGGGTGTCTGTAATGGCTCCGTGAGTTCATGAGGCAAATCTTCGCCGAACGACTTTCGCCAGGCAGTTACGGCGGCTTTCTGACATAATGATGCGATCTTCCGAATTGCCAATTTTCTGGTGTGTTTCACAAGGTTGAACGGATGACGTTTCTGATCGGCGGTCGTGGCCGCACATATGCGCCTGCCTCGCTTCTCTGTGGGGAAAACATCTGTGCGAAACGTGCCTGCATGGTATCCGCCTGTGCGGTTGGCTCTGGTCGCTTCAGCGGAGTTTCCGCTGAGGCAATGGGACCGAGATAGGGCATGGCAAGGCGCGGCAAAGTAACCATCACCGATATCGCCAAGCATGTGGGAATGACCAACATGACGGTGTCGCGTGCCTTGAACAAGCCTCACCTGGTCAAACCGGAAACTCGCGACAAGATTCTCGCCGCGGCCCGAGAACTGGGCTATGTGCCCAACGCTTTTGCCAGTCAGCTGCGTAGCCGTGAGAATCGCTTGATTGGCCTGGTCACCGCCAGTGTCGATAACCCTTTCTATAGCGAAGTGATCAAGGCGATCTCCCGCGAAGCAAAGCGGCGTCACTACACCATCATGCTGATCGATACGGATGGCTCTCCGGCGCTTGAAGAAGTGGCGATCGAGACTCTGCTCAGCTATCAGGTAGCCGGTATCATTCTGTCTCCGGTATCCGATGGTGCGGAATATCGCCCGGCTTATCTCGATCGGCTGCGGCAAGCCAAGCTGCCGGTGGTGATGCTGGACCGGACCCTGGCGATCCCGGATTTCAGCCGCGTGGTGCTGGCCAATCGCCACGCCGGAAGACTGCTTGGTGAGCTACTGGCCAAGCGTGGGATTCAACATGTGCTGGCGCTGACGGGGCCACGTGATTCACGTATTTCGCTAGAACGGCTGGCCGGTTTCGAGGACGCTTATCGAGAGGCGGGAGTAGCGCTGACGCTGGAGCAGCGAGCCGGCGATTACACCTTGCAGCCCGCTTATCGCGAAATGGCGGCATATCTGCGCAAGGGAGCGTTGCCCGAGGCAGTCTTTGGATTCAACCAGCTGATTACCCTGGGAGCGATGCGAGCCCTCCACGATGCCCGCATCTCCCGGGACCATGTGACGGTGGTAGGTGTCGACCGCCTGCCCTATGCCGATATCTTCGACGTATCGGTACCCTGCGCGGCCCATGACACTTATCGAGCAGGGCGAGAAGCCGTGCATCTGCTCTTTGAACAGATCGAAGATCCTCAGGCTGAGGTGCGTGAGGTGGTGGTGTCGGCTTCTCTACTGCTCTAGTCCAGTGAATTCAATGGCACGCTCATGAGTGCTGTGTGGCCAGGCGCCTGGCGATCAGGGCTTCGAGACGATCCTGGTCATCGGCAAAGCCGCGGATGCCTTCGGCAAGCTTGTCATTGGCCATGGCATCTTGATTGTGGCCCCAGCGGAACTCGGACTCGGTGAGTGCTACCGGGCGTGGCCCGCCGCTGCTTCCCATCGACTTGCCCGGTTTCACTTCTCCCTGACGCTTGGCCAATTGCTCCAGCAGTGCTGGTGAAATGGTCAGTCGTGGACAGCCGGCCAGCGCCAGTACCTGCTCGACAGTACGGAAGCTGGCGCCCATCACGATGGTTTCATATCCACCTTGGCGCGCGCGTTGACAGACCCCTCGAACGAACTGCACGCCTGGGTCTTCATCCGGGGCGAAGTCACGCCCGGTGGCCTGCTTGTACCAGTCACTGACGCGACCGACGAAGGGGGAAACAAGGAAGACGCCGGCATCGAAGCAGGCTTGGGCCTGGGCATCGCTGAACAGCAGGGTCAGGTTGCATTGAATGCCTTCTTTCTCGAGAGTCTCTGCAGCACGAATGCCTTCCCAGGTGGACGCCAGCTTGATCAATATCCGATCCCTGGATACACCGCGCTGCTCGTAGAGTTCGACCAGTTCATGGGCCTTGCGGATGCTGGCCTGGGTATCGAAGGAAAGGCGAGCGGCGACCTCGGTGGATACGCGGCCTGGCACGACCTTGGCAATTTCGCTGCCCATGGCCACTGCGAGCCTATCGACAGCATGTGCTGGTACCTGGCTGCTGGACTTGGCGCGGAACGCTGTCAATTCCTCATCGATCAATGCCTGGTAGCTGGCAAGCTCGAAGGCCTTGAGGATCAGCGTGGGGTTGGTCGTGGCATCCTGAGGCCGATAGCGCTTGATCGCTTCCAGATCACCGGTATCGGCGACGACCAAGGAATGTTGCCTGAGGGCATCGAGTTGATGTGGCACAGAAAACTCCGTCAGTTGAGAAAATCATGGGTTTAAAAAAGCGTATGGGTTTAATAAAGCCAAAGCCGCATATGGTGACCGGCTAGTGTGATGTGAAGCCCCCATCGATTGGCAGACAAGCGCCACTGATCATCGAGGCAGCTGGGCTGAGCAAGAAAGCCACCGGCAGCGAGACTTCTCGAGGGGTTGCGAAACGTCCCAGGGGAATGGCGTTCAACATGGGCTCGCGCTTGGCTGGATCCGACCAGGCGCGTTCCGCCATGGGTGTCAGGGTCACGGTCGGATTGACGCTGTTGACGCGGATACCTTTGGGCCCCAGCTCAAGGCATAGCACACGCGTCATGGCATCCATGGCGGCCTTGGATGCGCAGTAACCGAGGTGGCCCGGCAGTGCGGCCATGGCAGCCTGACTGGAAACATTGACGATGCTGCCCGAGCGGTCATGTTCCACCATGTTGCGTGCGGCTTCACGGGTGACCACGGCACTGGCCGTCACGTTGGTGGCAAGGATTCGCTCGAGGTCCTCTGCCTTGATGTTCAGGGCATCATCGAGAATCGAGATGCCGGCGCAGTTGACCAAGCCGTCGAGAGGCGGCATCGCGTAAAAGGCGTCGGCAACAGCCGCCGAGTCAGTAATGTCGAGTGCCTCGACACGGGCTCCCAGCGTTGTCTCGAGTTCGGCAAGCTTGTCGCGGTCGCGACCGAACAGCACCAGGTTTGCGCCCAATTCGGCAAGGGCATGCGCAATATCGAGTCCGATGCCGCTGGTGGCGCCCGTGACCAGGATACGCAGGTTGTGGAGTTCGAAATTCATTCCGGGAGTTCACTCGCTTGGGGTGGTGTGTGCTTTGAGGCGGTATGTGCGTTGAGACGGTGCATGATCGGCTTGAGTGCGGGATACAACTGGCAGTACAGATCGAAGAGTTCATCGTAGCGATACGCGGCATCGTCAGACGGGAGCGCACGCTGGACCAACGTGCCATGCTGGCCTGTGGTAAAGGGCTCCGTCGCGGAAGGGGTAGTCTGTTCAGCATGAGATGAATCAAGCTCGAACAGGCCGCAGGCCTTTCCGGCCAGCAGCCCGGCCCCCAGGGCTGCTTCCACATTTTCGCGGTAGGTATAGACCGGCATGCGGGTCACATCGGCGATGATCTGCATCCACAGATCCGAACGTGCGGCTCCACCGACGACGATCAGGTACGGATCGAGGGCCACCCCCTGTCGAGTCCCTGCTTCCATGTTGTGGCGCAGGGCGAAAGAGACGCCTTCCAGGACGGCGCGATACAGGTGATGGCGGCGATGAAAGAGGCTGAGACCAATGAAGCCGGCACTGGCCTGGGCATCCCATACCGGGCTGCGCTCACCCATCAGGTAGGGCAGGAAAAGCAGGCCATCAGCGCCGGGGGGAAGTTCTCTGGCCAGCGGTTCGAGCTGTTCGAAGGCCTTGTGGTTCGCATCCTCAGAGGCCTGCTCTGCGTTGCAGAAGGTATCGACGAACCAACTGACGGAGGCTCCGGCGGTCAGGGCACCGCCGAAGGTGTACAGGTCCCGCTGGCCATGGAGCACATGCGGCATGCTGATCAAGCCTTGTCCGGCATCGACGTGAGGGTTGATCAGGCCCCAGCACATGCTGGTGCCGATCATGGCCACGTGGTTGCCGGGGCGTGTAGCCCCTGCCGCCAGTGTGGCCATGGCGGCATCCACGCCACCGGCGATCACGGGGATGCCTGCAGGCAGTCCCAGCGAGGCGGCCAGTTGTGGTAGCAGGCTTCCGGTCGCGTCACCTGAATCCACTAGCCGGGTTGGCAGTTTATCCCGCTCAATGTTCAGGGCGTCGAGCATTTCCTGTGACCAGAAGCGAGCCGCAAGGTCGTAGATGCCTCCTATATTGCCGGCAGAGCTATGATCGATGGCGACCTCTCCGCTCAGCCGATAATTGATATAGCTGTTGGGTGGCAGCAAGAACCTTGTCTGTTCCCATATGTCCGGACGCTCAGCCTTGAGCCACATCATCTTGGTGAAGCCGTAATAGCTGTCTACGCCATTGCCGGTGATGGCTTCCAGGCGGGGCAGATCAATATGCTCCCTCACCCACTGAACCTGAGCTTCGGCCCGACGATCCATCCAGATCAAGCAAGGGTGCAGAGGCTGGATCTCGGCGTCGACCGGTATGCCCGAGCCACCATAAAGGCTGCTGACACAGATGCCCTTGACCTGCTGAGGGTCTACCTCGGGGGCTGCCAGGCAGGCCCGCAGGCAGACGAGCACGGCCTCCCACCATACCTCTGGCCACTGTTCGGCCCAGAGCGGGCGAGGGGTGTCGACGTGGTAGCCATGGCTATGCTCGGTAAGGATTTGGCCATGCTGATCGATCATCAGCGCCTTGGTGCTCTGGGTGCCGATATCAATGCCAATGACGGTATCCATGGAATCTCCTGTTTTACTGCGTTGCTGGAGTGCCATGTCGTGGCTCAGGGCGCACGTTTACGGCTGATGTAGATGGCCAGCAGAATGATCAGCCCCTTGATGACGTTCTGAAGGTAGGGCGATACCCCCATCAGATTGAGTCCGTTGTTGAGCACGCCGAGCAGCATGGCCCCGACCAGGGTGCCAAGGATCATGCCGCGGCCACCGGTGATGGCGGCACCTCCCAGGACGACCGCTGCGATGGCATCGAGTTCGAAGCCGACTCCCGCATTGGGCTGACCGCTCATCAGGCGCGAGGTCAGGATCAGCCCGGCGATGGCGGCAGTGGTTCCGCTCAGGATGTAGACCAGCAGCTTATAGCGTGACACTCGGATGCCGGATAACCGGGTGGCTTCCTCGTTGCCGCCGATGGCATACAGGTAACGCCCTGTCGCGGTATGGCTGAGCAACACATAGCCGCATGCATAGACCGCGATCATGATCAGGATCGGCATCTCGATGCCGGCCAGGCTGCCACGGCCGAAGAAAGCGAATTCAGGCGGGAGGCCCGAGATGGGATAGCCACCGGTGTAGATCAGCCCCAGCCCGCGTGCAATACCCATGGTGGCCAGGGTGACGATGATGGGAGGCATGCCGGCGAAGGCCACGAAAAGGCCATTGAAGGCACCAAAGGCGGCACCGATCAGCAGACCCAGGACAATGGCCAATGCCGGAGGCATGCCAGCAATCATCATGCCGGCCATGAGTGTCCCCGACAGTGCCATGACAGGCCCGACCGACAGGTCGATGCCACCGGTAAGAATCGCCAGGCTCATGCCGGCAGCGATGATCGCGATGATGGATGCCTGGCGTATCAGGTTGATCTGGTTGCTCGCGGTCAGGAAATTGTCATTGATCACCGCCATGGCGATGAAGACAACGATAAAACCGACGAGTGGGTAGAAGATCGGAGTACGGCGCCAGAGGGCCAGTCGCGTTTTGAAGGACTGACGGGCGGTGCCGGAGGCTGAAGCGAGCTGGGTCATGAGCTGAGTCCCCCCGTGGCATGGTGCATGATGGATGGTGAGTTGAGTTCGTCGCCAGAGAGTTCAGCGGCGATGCGGCCGTGATAGAAGACGGCAGCGCGGTCGCACAGACCGAGCACTTCGGGTAGTTCAGAGGAAATCATGATGATCGAGACCCCTTGGGCGGTGAGCTCTTTCATCAGGGCATAGATTTCCGACTTCGCGCCGACGTCGATGCCGCGAGTGGGCTCATCGAAGATCAACACCTTGCATTGGTGACCCAGCCAGCGCGCGATGACCACTTTCTGCTGGTTGCCGCCGCTGAGGTCCTTGACCGGGGTTTCAGGGCTTGGTGCCTTGACGCGTACCGATGCCATCAACTCCGCGGCGGTACGTGACTCCAGGCGACGCTTGATCAGTGGCAGGGTGCCTTGGAACTGGGGCAGGTTGTTCAAGGAAATGTTGTCGCGGCACGAGAACGGCAGAACCAGGCCCTGGGTCTTGCGACTTTCAGGCAACAGGCCAATCCCCTGTTTCAGTGCTGTGGCAGGGTGGCGGAGTTTGACCGGCTGGCCTTCCATGCTGACCTTGGCATGCGCAGGACGTGTCGCACCGATCAAGCCCATGGCCAGCTCCGTGCGACCAGACCCCACCAGGCCGGCGAAACCGAGAATCTCTCCCCGATGCAGCTTGAACGAGCATTCCGGACCTTTGGCATTCAGTCGCAGCGCCTCAATGTCCAGTACCACATCGTTGTAGTCGGCATCGCAGCGGCGCTCAGGGAAGATGTTCTCGACGCGCCGGCCGACCATCTTCTCTATCAAGTCATCAGGAGTGGTCGAGGCGACATCACAGTCGTCTACCTTTTCACCGTCACGCATGACGGTGACACGGTCACAGATGGTGAAGATCTCTTCCATATGATGGGAGATGAACACCATACCGACCTGTTGTTCGCGCAACTCGCGCATGATCGAGAACAGGTGATCAGCTTCGCTGGGTGTCAGGGTTGCCGTCGGTTCATCGAGGACCAGGATACGGGCATCCAGCGACAGGGCCTTGGCGATTTCGATGAACTGCTGATCCGCGACACTCAACTCCCCGACAGGGCAGTCCATGGGAATCGAGACCTTCAGGCGCTCGAACAGGTGTTGTGCTTCACGCTTCATGCGGGGCTTGTCGCGCAGGCCAAGGCGATTGCGCCGCTCGCGCCCCAGGAAGATATTGTCCACGGCATCCAGTTGAGGAATCAGGCTGAATTCCTGGAAAATGATGCCGACGCCCGCATGGAGGGCGTCCTGGTAGTTATGGAAATCGCACGGTGTACCGTTGATGAAGATATCGCCCTCGTCCTGGCGGTGTATGCCGCAGAGGATCTTCATCAGCGTCGACTTGCCTGCTCCGTTTTCGCCCAGCAGGGCATGGACTTCGCCGGCGTGAACATCAAGCGACACATCCTGCAGGGCTTTCACCCCAGGAAACGACTTCGAGATGTTCTTCAAGGAAAGTAATGGCGTCATGGCAGGTGCCCGTTGTCAGCAGTCTCATGTGCCGCCATGAGCGGCACACGCTGTCAGCGTCTGGATAGGGTGACCGACGGACAAGGCGTTACCAGCTGAAGTCGGAAGCCTTGTCGCGGTCGATCAGGCTCACGTCGATGGGAATTTCCGAAGGTGCAGTGCTGGCACCCCAGTATTTGGACAGGCCCAGGCCGAGACCCAGACGCACCATGTCGCGAGGATATTGCGCTGAGGTAGCAATGAATGCCGAGTCTGGACGTTTGATAGCCTCAATAGCTTCGGGGTGACCATCGACACTGACCAGCTTGACGTCCTGGCCACTGGCCTCGATAGCGATCAGGGCGCCCAGTGAGCCAATGTCGTTGACGCTGAACAGGCCATCGAGATCCGGGTGAGCCTGGAGCATATTTTCAGTCACCGTCATGGCATGGGTACGCTCCTGACGGCCATTCTGCTTGTCGACGACCTCGATGCCATCGTATTCCTCGAGCGCAGCCGTACAGCCTTCGATGCGCTGCAGGATCGGTACCACCGGAATGCCATCCAGCAGTGCCACCTTGCCTTCGCCGCCGAGCTGCTCTGCCAGGTACTCACAGGCCTTGTAGCCGGCATCGTAGTTCTTGGAGCCGACAAAGCCATCCACTGGGCCATTGGCCTGGGCATCGATGGCGATAGTGGTGACACCGGCTTCCTTGGCTGCCAGTACTGCTGTCTCGACGCCGACAGAGTCGGCAGGGTTGAGCAGCAGGATGTCGATCCCCCGCTGGACCATGTCCTCGACATCGCTGACCTGCTTGGCGACATCATGGCGGGCATCGGTGGTGATCACTTCAGCGCCCAGGCTTTCGGCAGCACTCTCGAGTGCCTCCTGCATGGTGACGAAGTACTCGTTGTTGAGCTCTTGAAATGACATTCCGATCTTCAAGGGCTCCTTTGCGGCAACGGCGGTACCAGCGGCCAGTACCGCCGAGCTGGCGGCAATCAGGGCTGCGTTGCGAAATGCGACGGGGAATACGCGGATTTTCATGGCTCGCTCCAGGGTTTGTTCTTATCGCGCTGCGAGGTGAGACGCTACGCTAACTGTTAAATGTTAACGTCAACATTTTGCAGGCTAGGTAGCGCTCGGAATTAAATCAACGGACCTTTGACCAATGTCTAATGCTGACCGGCACTGTCCAGGCACTTCATATATTCAAGACATTCACATATCAAAATTGCTGGGCAGGACCACCATGTCACGAATGGTCACATGACGGGGACGCGTCAGCATGAACATGATGGCATCGGACACATCGGTTGGTTCAATGATGCTGCCGGACTCCTTCGCCTTGCGCAGGTTTTCCTCTGGCCAATCGGCCAGCAGGGCGCTGTTGACAGGGCCAGGAGAGACCGCAGCCATGCGAATGCCATGCTTGTTGACTTGGCGACGCGTGGTCTGGACAAAATTGTTGATGGCCCATTTTGACGAGGCATATACCGGTTCCCAGGAAACGGGAAAATGTCCTGCCACCGAGCTCGTGACCATGATGTCTCCCGTGCCACGCTCGATCATGTAGGGCAGGACATTGAGCACGTTCTTCATTACCACATTGACGTTCAGGTTCAGCATCCGGTCGATGGTATCCGGATCCGTATCGGTCAGATCACCGCCGATATAGCTACCGGCGTTGGCGTGAAGGATATCGAGCTGACCTGCCTTCTCCAGAACCTGTTCAAGCAGCGTGGCGCAATCCTGCGGGTCGAGCAGGTCGATGACCAGAGGGATGGCAGCGTCACCGAGTTCCTTGCAGATGGTATTCAGGGCCGCCTCATCGCGGTCGACCAGGACCACGCGGGCCCCTTCTGCGATCATGGCTTTGGTGGTGGCCAGCCCGATGCCTGATGCCGCTCCGGTAATGGCGGCTACTTTGCCGGTCAATGCGTTCGTCATCACTCTTTCCTCTCTTATCATGGACGCATTTGCAGAAATGTTAACGTCAACATTTCTGCAGCCTAGCTACCCCATGAGGAATAAATCAACGGGGTTAAGACCAATGTCTAGTCAGTGAGGAGGCGCCGTCGTGTTCAGGGGGTGGAACGCCGAACCGCTGCCGTGGCCACTCCCATGATGACCAATGCCACCCCGCCAAGCCTTGTCAGGCGGGGTAGTACCGAGGGGCGTGCGATGCGTTGGCGCAAGGTATCCGCCAACAGAGCATAGGCGAGAGTGTTGAGAGCGGCGAAGCTGACGAAGGTCGCAATCAACAGGGCGAATTGTGGAGCCAATGCCGACTCTGGCGAGATGAATTGCGGGACGAAGGCAATGAAGAATACGATGGACTTAGGGTTGAGCGCGGTCACCATTGCCGAATGGGCGAATATCTTTGAGGGCGTGGTGACAGGAGCCTCTGCCAACACGCCGAGGGCGGTGGCAGGGGCGCTGCGAAACAGCTTGATGCCAAGATAGGCGAGATAGATGGCTCCGATCCACTTCAACACCGTGAATAGTGTCGCGGATGCAAGGACAAGCGCACCGAGCCCGGCCAGCGAGGCGCTCATGGCGAGAAGATCCCCCAAGGCAACGCCGGCTACCGTAGCCAAAGCCACTTGCCGCCCCTGACTGATGGCATAGCTCAGTACCAGCAGCACCGTGGGGCCGGGGATCAGCAGCAGAACGATGGAGGCCGTTGCGAAGGTGAGCCAGAGTTGGAAATCCACGGGAATGTCTCCGAATCAGTGCGTTCTGCCAAGTCAGCCATATGGTTTTGCTGAGGTAAATATCTTTTCGGATACGAAGAAGGCGGACAGGACGGGTGCGTCTTGATTGAAAAGGTACAGACGGATGAGTGAAGGTTATAGCAGGTTGGTGAAAAGCAGATAATGGTGATCTGCAAGAAATATTATTCGGGTCCAGAATGGAGGGAAAAAGGAGCTAAAGGTTTTTCCCGATGTGTTGTTTCAGTTCTGACAACGACGACTGTGCAGTGTTTCACTTCTTGTTTTTGATTGTGTGGTCCATTGTGGCCAATGCCCGAGTTGAAGAACTATGCCGTTTTGTTCATGAAAATCATCCATATACACAATAAATAGTGGCATCACGCTTTAGGCTTTCTGCTTTTCGGAGGTTTGGGAAGCGTCTGCTACTTTGTTCTGTATGTAAGAGATGTCCTGGCGATGTCGAGAATGGATGCATTAACGCGGTTCGGCAAATAGGGTGGTGAAGCCGAATTTCCAATAGTGAGGTCAACACATGAAAGTTGAAACATTTCAGGACCTAATAGAGTGGACCCGGCTACTTCATGCCCACTTGGCGCGGTGCCTCAAGCACTGCTCCTCCCAAAAGGAGGAAACCCGGGCTAAGTTGTTACTGGAATATCTGGCGGATCATGAGAAGACCCTGGAGAAGACGGTAGCTGCTTTCGAGAGGCAGGCTGATCCGAAAGCCCTGCATACCTGGGTCTATGATCACTTGTCACATACCCCTATTGCTCCTCATCAGAAATGCAACATGCCCTATGCCGAGATGAGCTTCGATGAGATCTGCGAGGAAATATTTTCGTTTCATGACCAGGTCATCCAGCTTTACCACTATCTGGAAGGGCGTGCCGAGATCACTGAAGCACGAGATTTGGTTCGTGATCTTTTGCGACTGGAGGAACACGAGGCGAAGCGCCTGGCCTTTCAGTCGAACCTGACAAGAGACCTTTGAGTCTCGGCAATATTAGCTGGAAGCCAAGCCTGGGATATCAGCAAAATCTTCATAGAAGCACCCTGGCGTCCAGGGTACTTCTATCAATATGTTCTAATGTTTTTTGGTGTTCCCCGTGGCATTGGCCAAGTGGGTGACATGCGAAGACCGTGTTTCTACCACAGCACGAGTGGACATATGGAGGCTGTGGCGATTGCCAGAGAAAAGTGACTCATTCCACTATGACTTTCTGAGATGACTCCCTTGGCAAGGTAATCATCAAAGAACGCCGACACTGACGAATAGCAGGCAAAGAAGATCGCTATAGCGCAGGCAGTCACCACGCTTGAGGGTGAAAAACCGATAGTGGCCCATAGCAGCAATAGGGCACACACCACGACCAGTATCCTGGCCCGCAATCGCCGCACATTGTGATCATATTCCCGCTCATGAACTTCTATCCAGCTGCATAGCCACGAAAGTTCTTCTGATTCCACAACGTGGTCAATACCTTGCACTGTCGCCACCATGGTGTTGACTCCTTTTCTGGGGTAGCACTGACACATCCCTTGTGTAGCACTGTGACATGGCAATGATATGGACCAAGGCTTAAGAAGCGCTTACGGACTTCTTCATTTCTGCCATGAAGGGTCTGATCAGGGCTGGTACCGGGAAAAACGGACGGTAGAAACGTCTGGGGGAGTGGATGATGAGTCACATCCAACATAGACATTGCGGTATCGGTAATACGCATCAGGGCTAGGGAAAAGGGACAACAAGAATGCCAGTGAAAAAAGGTGGCACCAGCCTGAAGCGAGTTCCTGCGGGTGTCTGGATCTTGGGTTTCGTCAGCATGCTGATGGATATCTCATCGGAGATGGTCCACAGCCTGTTGCCGTTGTTCATGGTAACGACTCTGGGGGCGAGTGCCTTGGTGGTGGGGATGGTCGAGGGGCTGGCCGAGTCCACGGCACTGATCGTCAAGGTGTTCTCCGGTGTGCTGAGTGACTACCTGGGCAAACGCAAGGGACTCACCGTATTCGGCTATGCGCTGGGAGCACTGACCAAGCCGCTGTTTGCCATTGCACCGACTGCCGGCATTGTACTGACTGCCCGCCTGCTCGACCGTGTTGGCAAGGGGGTTCGGGGGGCTCCGCGTGATGCCTTGCTGGCTGACCTGACGCCAGCACACATTCGGGGGGCCGCGTTTGGTCTGCGCCAGTCACTCGACACCGTAGGCGCTTTTCTTGGGCCGTTGCTGGCTGTCGGCCTGATGCTGTTGTGGGCCAACGATTTCCGTGCTGTCTTCTGGGTCGCTGTCATTCCTGGGTTGGCGAGTGTCGCATTGCTCATCTTTGGCTTGCATGAGCCAGCGCACGTCTCGTCCGACAAGCGCACGAACCCGATACGAAGCGAGAATCTGCGTCGCCTCACGACTCCTTATTGGTGGGTCGTTGGGGTTGGTGCGGTATTTGCGCTGGCCCGCTTCAGTGAAGCCTTCTTGGTCCTGCGCGCCCAGCAGAGTGGTGTGCCCATCGCACTGGTGCCGTTGGTGATGGTGGCGATGAGCCTTGTCTACGCGCTATCGGCCTATCCGTTCGGTGAACTTTCTGACCGTGTCAGTCATCGCAGCTTGCTGGCTCTTGGCCTGGTTGTGCTGATGGTGGCTGACCTGGTGCTTGCCGTGGATGACCACTGGAGCGTCATCCTTGCCGGCGTTGTGTTGTGGGGTGTGCATATGGGTATCACCCAAGGACTGCTGGCAAGAATGGTGGCTGATACTGCACCCGCCGACCTGCGCGGTA
Organism: Halomonas sp.; assembly: GCF_029263665.1. Taxonomy (GTDB): domain Bacteria; phylum Pseudomonadota; class Gammaproteobacteria; order Pseudomonadales; family Halomonadaceae; genus Halomonas. The sequence continues at coordinate 75,931 of NZ_JAJUFQ010000015.1, read as the reverse complement.
CGGCATATGGTTTCTTCAACCTGGTCAGCGGCATCGCCATGCTGTTTGCCAGTGTGATAGCGGGCTTTCTATGGGATCAATGGGGGGCCGCCGTCACGTTCTACGCGGGGGCAGGCTTCTGTGTTGTCGCCTTGATTGGTCTGGCTTGGGGCCCAGGGACACAACACAATGGCATCTGACCATGGCGGTTTCATCGACCGTGGTCATCGGGTGTTATTGTCAGAGCTGACGCATGTCGAAGGCCACGCTACGGATCAAGGCCTTTACTGGAGTGCCTTGCGTCAGTCCCATTTCATCATGCGATTTGCGTGTCAGACGAGCGCGCAGCCGCTGGTTACCTGTTACGAGCAGGATTTCTACCGTAGCGGGACTGTCAGGCAAGGTGCCGATTCGTTCAATTGTCGCATCGAGTTGGTTGCGATAGCTGGTGTCATGGGGAGCTGACAGTGCCAGTGCCACGTCACGGGCGGGTATGCGGATCCTGAGCCGAGTACCTGGTGAAGCATCAAGGCGGGGAACGACCAGTTCCTGGCCATCATCGAGAATCAGGTGTGTCAGCCCATACTCCTGGTCATGCCTACTCACCTGCGTTTCGAGTACCGAGGCGGCGTCGAAACCTCCGAGTTGTGGCGTCAGGTCAATGCGATTCAGCACCCGGTCCAGGGCGTCGCTGGTGGTGACGCTGCCGTTTTCGATCAGCACCAGGTGGTCGGCGATGGCACTGATTTCCTTGGGATCGTGGCTGATATAGACAATGGGGATTTCGAGTTCGCTGGTCAGCGAGAGAATGTAGCGCAGGAGTTCCTGCTTGCGTGGACCATCCAGCCCTGTCAGAGGCTCATCCATCAACAGAAGCTCTGGATTGGTCAATAGCGCTCGGCCGATGGAGACACGCCGGGCCTCTCCACCGGAAAGCGTGCCTGGCATTCGCTTGAGCAGCGGTCTGATACCCAGCAATTCGACGATATCATCGAAGCGTGATTGTGCCGAAGCGGGCATGCCGTAAGTGAGGTTGCCGTGTACACGGTAGTGAGGAAATAACCGAGCCTCCTGAAAGACCACACCGATGTGCCTGCGGTGGGGCGGAAGAAAGACTCCGCGCCGGGTATCCACGAGGGGACGGTCACCGATATAGATGGCACCATCGTCTGGGCGATCTAGCCCGGCAACAAGACGCAGCAGACTGGTCTTGCCGCTGCCGGAAACGCCGAACAGTGCGCTGACACCATGGCCGGGCAGTGACAGGTCGGCATTCAGTACGAAGTTACCCAGGCGCTTGCGCACATTGAGCTGCAGGACGGTATCGCATGCTTTCTGGATACCTTGGTGAGCCTCTTGGGGGCGGCGCATGAACATATTCAGCTATCTCGCTCGCGCAGGCGGTGCCTGGCATGGCGAGCCAGCCATTCCGAAGCCAATAGCGACAGCATGGCAATGACGATGGCCAGGACGCACAGGCGAGCGGCGGCGGCTTCCTTCCCTGGTGTCTGGATCAACGAGTAGAGCGCCAGGGGCAGGTTTCGGGTCTCGCCAGGTATGTTGGAGGCAAAGGTGATGGTGGCCCCGAACTCGGACAAGGCTCGCGCAAAGGCGAGCAGACAGCCGGTCAATAGGCCGGGAATCGAGAGTGGCAAAGTGATGGTGAAGAAGACACGCCAGCGGTTGGCGCCCAGGGTGCTGGCCGCAGCTTCCAGCTTGGGGTCGACCGCTTCCAGGGACAAGCGCATCGCCCGCACCAGCAGTGGGAAAGCCATGACACCACTGGCCACGGCGGCACCCTGCCAGGTGAAGGGCAGGGATACGCCGAACCATTGATAGAGCCATTGTCCTGCTACGCCCTGACGGCCCAGAGAGATCAGCAGCAGATAGCCGACCACCACGGGAGGAAGCACCAATGGCAAGTGCACGATGCCGTCCAGCAGTGCTTTACCACGAAACTCATGACGCGCTAATAGCCAGGAGATGGCAATGCCGGGAGGCAGGATCCAGCCCACGGCACTGATGCCGATCTTCAGGCTAAGCAGAATGGCGTCCCACTCGGCTGAAGTAAGCAAGTCGAAGTGTCTCTACTCGTTGCTGGAGGCCGTCATGAAGCCATGGGCGGTGAAGATATCCTGCGCTTCCTGATCTTCCAGCCAGGCACGGAAAGCCTCGACATCATCGTTCTCGCCGGCACCGATCTGGGCGATGGGATACACGATGGGTTCGTGACTCTCCAGAGGAAACAGGCCCAGCGTGCGCACGCCTTCGCTGGCTTTGGCGTCGGTCTGATACACGATACCTACGGGAGTTTCTCCGCGCTCGACCAGGGCAAGAGCACCACGCACATCGTTGGCACGGGCCAGGCGCGGTTCCATTGTTTCCCATTCGCCCAACGACGCCAGAGCCTGTTGGGCATAGATGCCTGCCGGGACATGGCTGGGATCACCGACGGCAAGGCGATCATCGGCTCCGATCAGACTTTCGATGGCGCCATCCTTGCCGGGAATGAAGTGGGTGACGTCACTGGCGGCCGGCGCGATGAGAGCGAGGCGATTCTGCAGCAGGTTGGTACGCCCCTGAAGTTCGACATCCTGTTCTTCCAGCCAGTCCATCCATTTGAGATTGGCGGAAATGAACAGATCGGAAGGAGCTCCGCTGGCGATCTGTCGTGCCAGTGTGGAAGAAGAGGCATAGATCGGCACGATGGAGACATCCGGATGGTTCGCCGTGTAGGTCTCGATGGCATCATCCATGGCACCGGTCAGGGAGGCTGCCGCTGAAACATGCAGAGTCGCTGCTTGGGCCAACGAAGAGGTGGCCAGTGAGGCGGTCGCCAGCAAAGCCAAGGCGAACAGGGACTGGCGAGCGGACAGCAGGAATTCCGGTCTATGGCCGAGCATGGCAACTCCGTTATGTATGGCTGGAAATAACGGAGACTATATTAGGGATGAGGCAGCTTGCCAAGCACGAGCGGGTGCAGACTGTTTCAAGGCTGAACCTGGTCCTCGGAGGTTGACGGAGCCTGGGGAAGTAGCGCCATCAGAGCCTGGGCATGGCCGGAAGTGCTGGGCTCAAGGCCACGCTGCAGGGCGCGATAGTGGTCGAGCACCTCGCGCCCCAGCGGCGTGACCTGGGCACCGCCTCCCTGGCTACCGCCAGAGGTGGTGGCAATCAGTGGAGAAGGAAAATATCGGTTCATGGTGTCAATGAGCTGCCACGCTTTCTTGTAGCTCATGCCCAGATCGCGGCTTGCAGCAGAAATCGACCCGCACGCATCGATGCGCTCCAGCAGATCGGCTTTTCCCGGGCCGAGCACGACATCTCTATCGATCACCAGGCGGAGCTGGAAACAGGGTTGGTCATGGCGGGTACGCGTCATGTGGGTTCCACTGGGCTGAGTATTTCACACCATGGTAGCGGGCACCGCGACAGGGGGGAATGTTCATCCCAGAAAGGTTGGCAGCCACAGTGTCAGGCCAGGAAACAGAATCAATAGACACAGCACCAGCAAGGCCACCAGCACGAAAGGCCAGATGGTGCGAAACAGGGACGTGATATCCAGGCGACTGACTGCCGCCGCCACGAAGACACAGGCCCCCATGGGGGGAGTGATCAGAGCAATGGTGATATTCAGGGTGATGATCACGCCCAGGTGCACTAGGTCAACACCGGCTGCCATGGCTACGGGCATGAAGATGGGGGTCAGCAGCATCAGCGCCGAGACTTCCTCCATGAACATGCCTGTCACGAAGGTGATCGCGCTCAACAGCAGCAGAATCAGCACTGGACTGTCGACATAGGGTGTCAGGAGACTGACGAATTGCATCGGCACCTGGGCCGAGGAAAGCAACCAGCTGACGATGCTCGACACGGCCATGATCACGAAAATCGCAGAGGTCAGCTTGGTGGTTTCGCGCAGCGCCTTCCAGATCTGCCCTATGCGCAGTGGGCCAAGCCATAGCCCACAGGCAATCACGTAGGCCACGATCAGTGCCCCGGATTCCGTGGGGGTCACGAAGCCGAGCACGATGCCTGAGACGATGATGAAGGGAGCTACCAGTGCAGGCATGGCACTCCAGGCAGCTCCCATTACCTCTCTCCGTGAAGGTTTACGGGTACGTACGGGCAACTGGTGACGATGCGCATACCAGGCGTTCATCAGCATGAAGGCGATGCCCAGAAGAATCCCGGGGACCACGCCTGCCAGAAACAGCTTGCCCACCGAGGTGTTGGTCAGCGAGGCATACAGAATCATGAAAATGCTCGGAGGGATGATCGGGCCGATCAATGAGCTTCCTGCGGTCAACCCCGCCGCAAAGGATGTCGAGTAGCCTTCCTTGCGCATGGAAGGCACCAGCAGTGAGCCCAGCGCGGAGGTGTCCGCGACTGCCGAGCCGTTCACACCAGCAAAGAACACGCTGGACACCACATTGACGTGCCCCATGCCGCCACGCAGATGGCCGACAAGCAAACGTGCCAGGCGCATTAATCGTTCCGTCAATCCGCTGGCATTCATCAGGTTGCCTGCCAGAATGAACAGCGGAATTGCCATCAGTGAAAAGACATTGATACCCCCAAAGAACTGCTGTGGTCCCAGGCGAGCCAGCATTGAGGGATCAACAAACGCAAAGCCCACCACCGCCGTGGTCAGCAGCGCCAGGAACAGTGGGAGTCCCAGAAGTACGTGCACCACGAATACCGCCAGCATTGCCCAGATCATGACGCGGTTTCCTCCAGCTCATTGCGCAGTGGATGGGGGCCATAGCAGAGCGCCTGTACGAACAGGAGTGAAAACCCGATAGGTAGCGTCATAAGGGGGATGCTGCGCGAAATGCCCAACCCCAGAGTGGAAAACATCGTCGTGGATAGGGCATAGCGGTAGCTCAGCCAGGCCGCTCCTCCACTCAGTGCCAGTGTCAGCAACCACTGGTAGATAACCAAGTATTGCGCCCAGAAACTCGGCAGTACGCGCTCCAGCAGAGACACGCGCATATGCCCGCCTTCCACCCATACAGTTCCCAGCGCGAACATCACGCTGGCAATGATGAGAAAACGGGAGAGTTCATCCATCCAGATCGGTGACCCGCCCAGCAGGTAGCGCATCACCACGCCATAGAGAATGATCAGCACGGTCACGGCCAGCAACAAGACGGCCACTGTGATCGCCAGCCCGCGCAGCGCTCGCAGGACTTGGCTGCGGCACGCCATCAGAGAAGACTTCATGACATCTCACCTGAGTGAAGAGAAGAGGCGGTAGCCAAGCAGGGGCTACCGCTGAAAGCGCATGTGAGTTACCGCGTACACCATCGCGATGACACGCGGTACAGGCTTACTCCAGGGGCTGTCCAGCATCCTCGAAGGCTGTCTTGATCAGTTCATGGTCCATGCCCTGTTCCTCTTCCAGCCACTTGAGATAGGCTGGCTGGCCTTTGGCACGAAATGCTTCCATGTCCTCGGCGCTGGGATGGATAACTTCCATGCCCTGTTCCTGCAGGTATGCGATGCGCTCGTCCACCTTGTTCTCATTCTCGACCCGCGCCATCTGATTGGCCTGTTCTACGGCATCCAGCAGGGCTTGGCGGTTTTCGTCGCTGAGACTTTCCAGCAACTGCCCATTGGCGATCAGGAATTGGTCGGAATACTGGATGTTGGCCAACGTCAGGTATTTTTGCACTTCGGACAGGCTGCCCAGGATGACGTACATGGGTGGGTTCATCTGGCCATCGGCAACCCCGGTTTTCAGTGCCATATAGACTTCTGTCCAGGGAATAGGTGTGCCTGAGGCGCCGAAGGCTTCATACAGCGCTACCTGGCTGGGGTCCATGGCCCGAAATCGAAGGCCATTGAAATCATCGGGGCCATGAATGGGGCGCTTGTTGTTGGTGAAGGCAAGAAATCCCCCTTCTTCCACGACCGAAAGAATTTCCGACCCCTGGCTACGTTCACGGAAATCATCCTTGACCTGCTGCCAGTACTGGCCTTCATCAAAGAAGCTCCGCGCGGCAGCAAAATCCTCGAACAGGAAGGGGATAGCGCTGACATATATCTCCGGAACAATTGGAGCCATACCGGCAAAGGAGGCAATATTCAGGGACGGTGAACTGATCACCTGCTCCATCCTCTCCTGCTCTTCACCCAGCATGCTGTTGGGGTACAGCTTGATTTCCAGCTCGCCCTGGGTCTTCTCCTCAACCAGTTTCTTCAGGTTGTCGGCAAAGACATGAACGGCATTCTTGTCGGGGTCCGGCGCCCCGTTGTAGCTGAGGTTGATCGTTTGCGCCCAGGCCTGGGAGAGTGCGGAAGTGCTGAGGCACACCGCCAAGGAAACACCCATCAGAACACGCCGGGAAAGTATGCTGCACATCTGTCGACTCCTTGTTGTTATGGGATGACATCTTGCGAGATGTTTTCGCACTGCACACTTTTGAATCTATGGGTACTGGCGTTGACTATGCAACCTGCGAGACATTGCGTTTCTGTCCACACCTCGTATCAGACCCTTGGGGTATCCACGCGGAAGTAAGTCGGTGAGCAGAATGAAGCGCACTGGGCACTCATCTAGCGGGAGCGAACTGGAGCATCCTTCGGGTAGCCTGAAGGGGAGCCGGATGATGTGAACGATCGATTGTCGTTCAGAGCTAAACAGTAGCGTTCCTGCTGTTTTCTCGATATCGGCCGCACACCGTGCGAGCGGTGCATGATATGCCATGTGGATGTCCGCACGGCATATCGTATTCATGCTGTTGTAACACCCTGGTCTGGTGAGATTCAGCCAGGAATACGGGCAATGACCTTGATCTCGAAGTCGAATCCCGCCAGCCAGTTGACGCCGATTGCCGTCCAGTTCGGATAAGGCGCCTCCGGGAAGACTTCGCTCTTGACGGCCATGACCGTGTCGAACTGATGCTCAGGGTCGGTATGGAAGGTGGTCACGTCGACGATATCGTCAAGTCCGCACCCACCTGCTTGCAGGGTTGCCTTGAGATTAGTGAATGCCAGACGTACCTGGGCCTCGAAGTCCGGCTCGGGAGTGCCATCGCTGCGGCTGCCGACTTGACCGGATACAAACAGGAGATCACCTGATCTGATCGCTGCGGAATAGGCGTGTGATGTGTAAAGGTCATGCCGACCTGCGGGGAAAACGGCGTCGCGCTGTGTCATGAGTCTTTCCTTCAATGGGTGGATGATGACCCGGGGTCATGGTCAGGAAACCTTATGTGTCCAGGCCTTGTGGATAAACGCCCATGAACAACAAACACTGTTTGCCATATCCAAACAATTGCGAGGCCTTGAAAAGGAAATGGACCGCTTCAACGCAATGCAGGCATTCGCGCGCGTGGTGGAGACGGGCAGCTTTACCAAGGCGGCCGAGTCGCTTCATATGAACAAGGCCAGTGTGTCGCAGCTCATCCAGAGCCTTGAAACACGACTGCGTGTAAAGCTGCTCAATCGAACTACGCGAAAGGTCAACGTGACGGCTGACGGAGCCGCTTACTATGATCGCGTCGTGAAATTGCTGGAGGACATGGATGATGCTGAAACCAGCCTGTCGAGTGCTTCAGCATTGCCCAGGGGGCGATTGCGAGTGGACGTTCCCAGCCCGCTGGCCCGCATGATTCTCATACCAGCCTTGCCCGCGTTCTATGCCCAATATCCTGACATTCAACTCGACATGGGGGTAAGTGATCGCAAGGTGGACCTGATTGGCGAAGGCGTGGACTGCGTCGTGCGGGGAGGAGAGCTGACAGATCTGTCTCTGATAGCGCGTCGCGTGGGTGAGTTGCAACTTGGGGTGTACGCATCCCCGAGTTACCTGGAGCGCGCTGGCACACCATCACATCCCAAGGAACTTGCACTCGAGCACCAACGTATCGTGGGCTTCATATGGGCTCACGCCGGAAAGGCGCCTCCCTTCGCGATGCATCGCAACAGTGAAAGCTTCAAGGTACATGGTCGTTATGTCATCGCTGTCGACGATGGCAACGCTTACCTGGCGGCAGGGTTGGCGGGTCTCGGAGTATTGTGGCTCCCTCACTACATGGCCACGGAGCACCTGGCGCGCGGCGAATTGGTGCGCCTGTTCGATGATTGGCATCTCGACCCGATGCCGATGTACATCGCATATCCACCGAACCGGCACGTCAGCGCCAAATTACGAGTGTTCATCGATTGGGTCGCGGGCCTGATGGCAAGCACGCGGCTGTGATCAAACAGATGCGAGAGCGCTAACACTCGCCCCTGTGGTTTGAAACGAAAGGGGCCTGAAACGAAAGAAGCCACCCGGTCAAGGTGGCTTCAGTCGGATATGGGGGAGGCGGCGGGGATGGAACCCGGGGTGATGTAGAGCGCTAACACTCGCCCCTGTTGCCTGAAACGAAAGAAGCCACCCGGTCAAGGTGGCTTCAGTCGGATATTGGTGGAGGCGGCGGGGATCGAACCCGCGTCCGCTAACACTCGCCCATCGGCTCTACATGCTTAGTTCCGTTATTTGATTTAACACTCTGGACTCCAACGGGCAGGATTCCAGCGTGCGATTTCTCTAAAGTTTAACGCTTGGCGCGAGAACAGAACCAAACGCGATCCCGGCTATACGAGCTCATGTCCCATCGGCAACGACCGGGCGCGATGCTTCTGGGTAGGACGGGCAGGGGTTTAAGCTGCCAGAGCGCCCTGAGCGTAGTTTTCGTCGTTTGCGACTATTTAATCGTGATGTTGGATTTACGAGATACATCACGCTCTCGGCATGCACCTCAGGGGTTGTCATCAGCGTCGAAGCCATGTCGCCCCCAATAACGCTTGCTCAGTATATCAGACAGGCCATGACAAGCGCCATAGCCTGTGTCAGGCGCGGTTCTGATCACGCATGACACGCCCCTTCTGACGCTGCCAGTCGCGGTCCTTCTCGGTGGCGCGCTTGTCATGCTGCTTCTTGCCTGTCACGAGAGCTAGCTCGCACTTTACCAGCGGGCCCTTCCAGTACAGCTTGAGCGGCACACAGGTGTGCCCCTTGTCCTGGGTGCGCGAGAAGATCTTGGCAATCTCCTTGCGATGCAGCAGCAGCTTGCGCGTACGGGTCGGATCGGCAATCTCATGCGTGCTGGCGGTATTGAGCGGTGTAATGTGGCTGCCCAGCAGCCAGGCCTCACCGTTCTTGACCAGAATATAGGTATCGGTCAACTGCGCCTTGCCGGCACGCAGACTCTTGACCTCCCACCCGGACAAGGCAACACCGGCTTCGAATACCTCATCGATGTGGTACTCGAAACGTGCCTTCTTGTTCTGGGCAATGACGTTACTGCTGGGACCCTTTCCCTTTTTGTTGGCCATGGAACCTCTTGGTGTACAAACCCTGTGTAGGCCTTGATAAGCACCTGCCATGATGTGGAAGGTACCTCGGTATGGCACTGATGCCCCGGCCGGCCTCGTGGGAGCGGCATTCCGTTGGCTTGTCCCGGGGCGGCGACCGGTTGCCTGGGATCAGTGCTGCTCCAGCGCTCACTTCGATATGGGGCGAAGCATGGTACCATTCAAGGCTGAAATAACCGCTCATGATACGCCTTGGGCCCCTTGAAGTCAGCGGAGAGGTCAATGCCAACGGTCAATCGTTCCGCCATGGTGCGGCACACCCCCAAGCAGATGTTCGATTTGGTCAATGATTTCGAGCGTTATCCGGAGTTCTTGCCAGGATGCTGTCGTGCACGACTGCTGGAACGGGACGAGTCACATCTGATAGGAGAAATGACGCTTGGGCGTGCTGGTCTCGAGCAGACCATTGCCACGCGCAACCGGCTGTTCGAGCCGGAGTGCATCGAGCTGAGCCTGGTCAAGGGACCATTCAAGAAACTCACTGGACGCTGGAAGTTCATCGCCATGGGCGAGAGCGTGTGCAAGGTGAGCCTGGAAATGGACTTCGAATTCTCCAGCCGCCTGTTGGGCATGGCCTTTGGCAAGGTCTTCCAGCAGATTGCCGGCCAGCAGGTTGATGCTTTCACCCGTCGAGCAGATCAGATTTATGGCAACTGATTCCGGTGTTTCATCCGGGGCGGAAGGCAAGATCCATGTGGAAGTTGCCTTTGCCTTGCCGCATGAACAGCACATTGTGAGCCTGGACGTGGCGCACGGCACCACTGCCAGGCAGGCCGTGGCACTGGCAGCGCTGGAGACGTTGTTCCCCGAGATCCCTGAGGATACCTTCAGCAAGGCGCCGCTTGGCATCTTCGGCACAGCATTGCGAGATCCTGAGCACCACGAACTACACGAAGGAGATCGTGTAGAGGTTTACCGCCCGCTGAAAATCGACCCCAAGGTAGCCAGGGCCGAACGGGCGGCAAAAGGTGCCGGACGCTGAAAGGTGCTGCTTCAGCGAGGAGGCGTGCGGTTGATGATCGGCTCGATGTCGTTGGGGTTGGGGTCGTCCTCTCCGCCACCGCTGGTCGGACCGATACCGCCTTCATGGCGTTTGCTGGTCGGCGAGATGGAAAAATCGCCTGAGCGTTCGATATTGGTCAACTGGTCGCCAGAGAAGGTCAGCGTCAGACGACGTTCCTTGACGTCTCCATAAGCCTCATCCAGGCGGTAGACATAGTCCCACTGGGAAGAGCTGAAAGGCGCTTCAGCCAGTGGAGAGCCCATGACATCAACGACATCCTGGCGGCTCATGCCAACGTGCAACTGGTCGACCATAGTATTGGTCACCAAGTTGCCCTGGGCGAGATCACGCTTGTAAACGCTGAAATAAGTACAGCCGCTGGACAGGGCCAGGGCCAGTGAAAGGGTGACAATTCCGGTCAACTTTTGCATTTGCGCCTGTTCTTCACTATCGTGGGTTCGGTCGATCATACCCGACCCTACCTGATACTGCGAAGAGCAACCATGGCCGACAAGAACCATGAACTGCGCAAGGCCGGACTGAAAGTCACCTTGCCACGCGTCAAGATCCTGCAGATTCTCGAATCTGCTACCGATCAACATCACCTGAGCGCAGAGGATGTCTACAAGACATTACTTGAAGCAGGTGAGGATGTGGGGTTGGCCACGGTTTATCGTGTGCTGACTCAATTCGAGTCTGCTGGACTGGTGGTTCGGCACAACTTTGATGGCGGTCACGCTGTCTTCGAGCTGTCTCATGAAGAACACCATGATCATATGGTGTGTCTGGAGAGCGGTGAGATCATCGAATTCTTCGACGAGACCATCGAGCGTCGCCAGCAGGAGATCGCTGAAGAGCACGGCTATGAGCTGGTCGATCATGCTCTGGTGCTGTATGTCCGTCCTCGAGGTTCCAAGGCGACCCGCCAGGAAAGCATCAAGAAATAAATCGCTCTAACGAGCGCTTTATCAGCTATCCCGGCTGTAACGAGAGAGCCCTGGCCATCACGGTCCAGGGCTCTCTTTGCTTTTTGTTCGGCTAGTTCGTGTCGAGGCGTGAGGTGCCTCAGTGCTTGGCGCCCTGGCTGGCATTCAGCATCTCTCTGGCATGTGCCAGGGTCTGGTCGGAAAGTGTCACGCCGCCCAGCATTCGTGCCAGTTCGCCGACTCGGCCGGCTTCGTCGAGCAGCGCCATGCGTGACAAGGCGGTGTCATCTTCTGTCTGTTTCTGAATATGAAGGTGATGGTGAGCCTGGGCAGCCACCTGGGGCAGGTGGGTGACGGTCAGGACCTGACCGCCATGGCCCAGGCGGCGCAGCAATTGACCGACGATCTCGGCAGTGGCGCCGGAGATGCCGACATCCACTTCATCGAATACCAGACTGGGAATGGTGGAGTGCTGGGCGGCAATGACCTGAATCGCGAGACTGATGCGTGACAGCTCGCCGCCTGAGGCCACTTTGGTCAAGGGGCGGGGGGGCTGTCCGGGGTTGGCGGCAATCAGGAAACGAACCTGATCCATGCCATCCGGAGCGGCAGTTTCCCTGCGACAGACTTCTACCTCGAAGCGTGCCTTTCCCATGGCCAGAAAAGCGAGCTGTTGCTGGACTTCCATTCCGAAGCGCTTGGCGGCGTGCTGGCGTGAGAGGCTGACCTTCTCGGCCAGCTCCCGCCAGCGAGCTTTCAGGGTGTCGGCTTCCTGGCTGAGCTCATCGAGGTCGTCATCACTGCCTTCCAGCCCCGCCAGCTCCTGGCTGAGTCGTTGGTGCAGCGCGGGAATCTCCTCAGGGCTGACATGGTGCTTGCGGGCGATGCGATGAGTCTCGCTCAGGCGCTGCTCCACCCAAGCCAGGCGTTCGGGGTCGAGCTCGACATTGGCCACTAGCTGGCCCAGCTCTCTCCCGACTTCTTCCAGCTGGATGCTGGCATCGCCGAGCATGGCTATGGCGTTTGCCAGTGAGCCATTGTCACTGCCGGGCAGGGCCGATAGGCGCTGCATTGCCTGGCGGAGCATGGGTAGGGCACCACCTTCTTCATTGTCACAGCAGTTCAGTGCGAACTGGGACTCTGTCAGGCGCATCTCGGCATGGGCCAGGTTCTGCTGCTCCTCTTCCAGGCTTGCCAGCTCATCGTCACCCAGGGCCAGTTGTTCCAACTCGTCAACCTGATAACGCAGCAACTGGCGCCGGGCCCGCAGTTCGTCTCCGTCCTCGGACAGGCGCTTGAGCTTGCGGCGCGTGGCCTGCCATTGGCGGTACAGCTCTGTCAGTTCCATGATGCTTGACCGATGCCCCGCCAGATCATCAAGCAGGCGCAGATGGGTTTCTTCGCGAAGCAGGGCCTGGTGGGCATGCTGCCCATGGATTTCGATCAGGTTTTCACCCAGCGACTTGAGATCGGCAATCGTGACTGGCTGGCCATTGATCCAAGCCTTGGAACGGCCGTTTTTGGTCACGACCCGGCGTAGCAGGCAGTCGTCACTGGGGAGTTCACGGTTATCCAGCCATTCCCGAGCTGCCGGCAGCGCGTTGATATCGAAGCGTGCAGAGAGATCGGCGCGGGATTGGCCGTGACGCACATTACCTGCATCGGAGCGCTCTCCCAGACACAGGCCAAGGGCGCCGAGCAGAATCGACTTGCCTGCCCCGGTTTCCCCCGTGATGGCCGTCATTCCGCCATCCAGTTCCAGTTCGAGATGATCGACGATAGCAAAGTCGCGAATGGCAAGCTCGGTCAGCATACGGGCCTCCTGAAACCGCCAGGGTGTGGAAAGCAGGCTGAATGGCGGCAAGATCGGTGACGGAAGTGTTGTGACGAACGTTCTGTCGTGGCGAAATCTAGTGCGGTGAATATTCTGCTGCGACAAGAACGGGCTTACTTACTTTTACTTCAAAACCACTGTGTATTCATCCACTATCATGGCTGTTTATACAGTAGTCTGGCCAATGGCTCAACACGCGTCGATATTTTTCTTGCCTGCTTTCATGGCGAAAGGGCTTGAGATTGCAGCAGGCATCCCCATATCCCTCCTCAACCATCGGTCGAACCATCGACCCAGTTTGGAAAGCGGTGCTCGCTTGCCGCCATATGTCGTTTTTCAGGAGGCTCAGATGGCCAAAGATCCCCATACCCCGCAGGAAGAAGAGCTCGCCAACTCGACCCATGCCGCCGAGGTGGAAGGTGAAGACGCTCCTGCGACACAGGGCGAGGAGGTAGTGGCTGAGCAGGAAGCTACTCATGAAGCCCAGGTTGAGGATGAAGGTATCGTGGAAGATCCCGAAATGCTGATGGCCACTCGCGTGGAAGAACTGGAGCAGGACCTGGCCGAAGCCAAGGATCAATTGCTGCGCACTGCTGCGGAGGCCCAGAACGTGCGTCGCCGTGCAGAAGCTGAAGCTGAAAAGGCCCGCAAGTTCGCCCTGGAGAAGTTCATCAAGGAAATGCTGCCGGTCGTCGACAGTCTGGAGAAAGCGCTGGAGTCCATGGGGTCGGATGCCTCAGAGGCCCATCGTGAAGGCGTTTCGATGACACTGAAGATGCAGCTTGATGTGCTGGGCAAGTTCGGCGTCGAAGTGCTGGAGCCGCAGGGCGAGCCTTTTGATCCCCAACTGCACGAAGCCATGGCGATGGTGCCAAACCCCGCTGTCGACCCCAACACGGTGATCGATGTGATGCAGAAGGGTTATGTGCTCAATGGGCGCCTGGTGCGTCCGGCGATGGTCGTGGTCAGCCAGGCAGCCGGCTGATCTGTGCCAGTGAGGTTCATGGATTCGTCGATAAAAGACGCATCAGGGCCTTGAAAGCGTCGACAATGGTCCCCAAATAGTCGGTAACGCAAATAGAGAAACAGCAGATCGGCATTTACGAATAAATGACTGGACAGCGTTTCTCCAAGGCCTGGGTTCCTGTTTCAAGTATCAGGGCCCCTGTTTCAAGACAGTCGCTTAAGTCATCAACTTAAGACATCAGATTCGCAAGACATTGAATTCGAGGATTTCCTATGGGACGCATCATCGGTATTGACCTTGGTACCACCAACTCCTGTGTGGCTGTGCTCGACGGCGACAGCGCCAAGGTAATCGAGAACGCCGAAGGCGGACGTACCACGCCTTCCATCATTGCCTACACCGACGACGGCGAGACGCTTGTCGGACAGGCGGCCAAGCGCCAGGCAGTGACGAATCCGGAGAACACCCTTTACGCCATCAAGCGCCTGATCGGCCGTCGCTTCAAGGACGATGTCGTCCAGAAGGACATCAAGATGGTGCCTTATGCCATCGCCGAAGCTGACAACGGTGACGCCTGGGTTGAGGTCAAGGGCAAGAAGCTGGCTCCGCCTCAGGTCAGTGCCGAAGTGCTGAAGAAGATGAAGAAGACTGCCGAAGACTATCTCGGCGAGAAGGTCACTGAAGCGGTCATCACCGTGCCGGCCTACTTCAACGACAGCCAGCGTCAGGCCACCAAGGATGCCGGTCGTATTGCCGGTCTCGAGGTCAAGCGCATCATCAACGAGCCGACCGCGGCTGCCCTGGCCTATGGCATGGACAAGTCTCGTGGAGACAAGACCATCGCGGTGTATGACCTGGGTGGTGGTACCTTCGATATCTCCATCATCGAAGTGGCCGACGTCGACGGTGAGACTCAGTTCGAGGTGCTGGCGACCAACGGTGACACCTTCCTCGGTGGTGAGGACTTCGACCTCAAGCTGATCAACTACCTGGTTGACCAGTTCAAGGCTGACAGCGGTATCGACCTGTCCGGTGACAACCTGGCCATGCAGCGTCTGAAGGAAGCTGCAGAGAAGGCCAAGATCGAGCTGTCCAGCGCCCAGCAGACCGATGTCAACCTGCCGTACATCACGGCTGACAACACTGGTCCGAAGCACCTGAATGTCAAGGTCACTCGTGCCAAGCTCGAGTCTCTGGTCGAAGAGCTGGTCACTCGCTCTCTGAGCCCGTGCAAGACGGCACTGGCTGATGCTGGCCTGTCCGCTTCCGAGATCGATGATGTGATTCTGGTCGGTGGCCAGACCCGTATGCCGATGGTGCAGGCCAAGGTTGCTGAGTTCTTCGGCAAGGAAGCACGCAAGGACGTCAACCCGGACGAAGCCGTGGCCGTGGGTGCTGCTATCCAGGGTGGTGTGCTGGGTGGCGACGTCAAGGACGTGCTGCTGCTCGACGTGACGCCGCTGACCCTGGGTATCGAGACGCTGGGTGGCGTGATGACGCCGCTGATCGAAAAGAACACCACCATTCCGACCAAGAAGACTCAGGTGTTCTCGACAGCCGACGACAATCAGACTGCCGTGACCATCCATGTGTTGCAGGGTGAGCGCAAGCAGTCCAGCGGTAACAAGTCGCTGGGTCGTTTTGATCTCTCCGACATTCCGCCGGCACCACGTGGTGTGCCGCAGATCGAAGTGGCTTTCGATCTGGATGCCAACGGTATCCTCAATGTGTCCGCCAAGGACAAGGCGACCGGCAAGGAGCAGTCCATCGTCATCAAGGCTTCCAGCGGTCTGTCCGATGATGAGATCGAGCAGATGGTGCGTGATGCCGAGGCGCATGCCGACGAAGACAAGAAGTTCGAGGAGCTGGTGCAACTGCGCAACCAGGCCGATGGCATGATCCATGCTTCCCGCAAGACGCTGGAAGACGCCGCTGACAAGATCAGCGACGAAGAGAAGCAGTCTGTCGAGAGCGCCATCAGCGAGCTTGAAGAGGCCCTCAAGGGGGATGACAAGGATGCTATCGAGGCCAAGCTCAATGCTCTGACCGAGGCATCCGGCGCAGTGGCTCAGAAACTGTATGCCGAGCAGGCAGAAGCCGCTCAGCATGCGGAAGGTGCTGAGGCTGGTGAAAGCGCCAAGAAGGAAGATGACGTGGTCGACGCTGAGTACGAAGAAGTCAACGACGACCAGAAAAAGCAGTAAACCACGACATCGGAATCTCGGATGACACCAGCGCGGGGGCCTGACTCCCGCGTTGGTATTCCTGAGAGTCGTGACGGAGGCGGACAGCCCCCTTGTCCAGGGGAACTGCCGATTTATGTCGCGAACGTAGCAATGAATCAACGCAGCAATAAATCAGCGTTTCCCAAGCGAGACGACTAATGTCAAAGCGAGATTACTACGAGGTGCTGGGCGTCGAGCGCAGTGCCGATACTAAAGACATCAAGAAGGCCTACCGCCGCCTTGCACAGAAATATCACCCTGATCGCAATAATGGCGATGAGAAGGCGTCGGAAAAGTTTCGCGAAGTTTCCGAAGCCTATGAAGTCCTGACGGACAGCCAGAAGCGTGCGGCCTATGACCAGTTTGGTCATGCCGGGGTGGATGGCCAGAGTGCCGGAGGCTTTGGCGGCGCAGGTGCTGGTGGCTTCAGCGACATCTTCGGTGATGTGTTCGGCGATATCTTCGGTGGTGGAGGCGGTCGGCGCAATCCGAATGCTCCTCAGCGTGGTAGTGACCTGCGCTACAACCTGGAGCTGGACCTGGAAAGTGCCGTGGCGGGTGCCAGTGTCGACATTCGTGTGCCGCGCCATATCGAATGTGATCGCTGTGATGGCAGTGGTGCCGAACCGGGATCCACCAAGGAGACCTGTCCGACCTGTCAGGGGCATGGTCAGGTGCGCATGCAGCAGGGCTTTTTTGCCGTGCAGCAGACCTGTCCGACCTGTCATGGCTCCGGACAGCACATCAAGGTTCCGTGCCACAAGTGTCATGGCGATGGTCGCGTGCGTGAAACCCGCACCCTGTCGGTGAAGATTCCGGCTGGCGTGGATACTGGTGATCGTATTCGCCTCAATGGCGAAGGCGAGATGGGTGTCAACGGTGGGCCGCCCGGTGATCTCTATGTTCAGGTTGCCATCAAGCCCCACCATATCTTCGAACGGGATGGACGCCACCTGCAGTGCGAAGTGCCGATCAACTTCGTTGATGCTGCCTTGGGTGGTGAGTTGGAAGTCCCGACCCTGGATGGTCGGGTCAAGCTCAAGATTCCGCCTGAGACCCAGACGGGCAAGCTGTTCCGCTTGCGTGGCAAGGGGGTCAAGCCGGTTCGTGGTGGCCCTGCGGGAGACCTGTTGTGCCGTGTAGTGGTGGAGACCCCGGTCAAGCTCAGCGAAGAGCAGAAGGACCTGTTGCGCCAGTTCCAGGACAGCCTGGGCGATAGCAATAACCAGCACTCTCCGAAGAAATCGAGCTTCTTTGATGGTGTGAAGAAGTTCTTCGAAGACATGAAGTCTTAAGGATGCTCTGAAAGCGTCCCCAACGTCTGGATGGCATGCCTCCTTCTGGCCATCGTCGCTATTCCAGAGCCTCGTTTATCCGTGAGGGATAAGGGCTCTGGGGCGGCGGTGGCCAGTCTGTTTTCCCAATACCCACCCAAGGAATGGTCCCGTGACAGATGCTATGGATCGCGCTGGCCTTGGCATCATGCTTCGAGTGCTGTCGGGCATGCTGTTCACGGGCATGCTGGTCTGCGTGAAGCTGCTTAGTGACACTGTCCCGCTGGGGCAGATTGTGTTCTTTCGCTCACTGTTCGCCCTGATACCGATAGTGGCCTTCCTGGCTTGGCGCAAGGAGTTCCCTGCAGGGCTGGCAACGCGCCGGCCGTTGGGGCATGTGCTGCGCTCTGGCCTGGGGGCGGCAGCCATGTTTGCCTCCTTTGCTGCTGTGGCCAGATTGCCGGTGGCAGAGACGACACTGCTGGCTCAGTTGAGCCCGGTCATCATGGCCCTGGGTGGTGTGGTCTTGCTGGGTGAGCGGCTGAGCCTGCACCGTGTTGCTGCTTTAGGGCTGGCGTTGACGGGAGTGATGGTATTGGTGCTGCCAGGCCTTGGTGATGGTGTTGGTCAAGTGTCCGGCTATGTGCTGGGGGTGGTATCGGCAGTACTTACGGCGGGTGCTTTGCTGACCGTGCGACGTATCTCGCGCACCGAGACGGCGGGGGCGATTGCTTTTTACTTCGTACTGACCTCGGCACTTGCCGGCTTGGCGACGTTGCCGTTGGGCTGGCCTTCCGTGACGACCGAGCAACTGCTGTTGCTGGTATTGGCGGGTCTGTTTGGTGGGGCTGCCCATATCGCCATGACGCTGGCATTGCGCTTTGCGGAGGCTTCTCGACTGGCTCCGTTTGAGTATATTGCGTTGATCTGGCCGGTGTTGGTCGATCTGCTGCTGTTTGGCCTGCCCCTGTCAATGGGTTTTGTGTTGGCACTGCCCCTGATTGTTGCTGGCGCAGTGCTGGCCGCCCTTGAAGGGCGGCGTTTCAGACGGCTGACTCGACAATAAGCTGTGGCTGTCCTCGAGAGCAGCTCTCGATACGAGCAATGACCTGGTAGACGTCACGCAGCATCTCGGTGGTGACAACTTGTGTCGTAGGCCCACAAGCCACGAAGTTGCCATTGGCAATGACCAGTGCCTGATCCGTGAAGCGTAGAGCGTGGCCAATGTCGTGAATAGCGACGATGACCAGCATTTGGCGCTCCTGGGCCAGGCGTTGCAGGATCGATAGCAGATCGATCTGGCGATGCAGGTCCAGAGCCGAAGTGGGCTCATCCAGAAGCAGGATTTCGGGGTTCTGCACCAGTGCCTGGGCTGCACCGACCATCTGCCGCTGCCCGCCGCTGAGGTCGCTGATATCACGCTGACTTAGCGCAAGAATGCCAAGCTCGCGCAGGGCTTGTTCAACGGCATTGAGGTCATCCTGCTGCACTTTCAGGCTACGGCCCTGCATACGGGCCAGCAGGACGCTCTCGTAAACCGTCAAAACTGCACTGACACCAGTGTCCTGGGGCATGTAAGCCACTGGGCGATGGGAGGTTGTGCCGGATATTTCCACTTTTCCATCGCCCTTGAGCAAACCGAGAATGCGCCGGAACAACGTTGATTTTCCGGCAGCATTGGGTCCCAGCAGAGCCACTACCTGGCCGCCTTTCAGTGTCGGGGTGGTGATCCCTGAAAGTATCTGCTTGCGGCCATAACGGGCGCCGACCTGATGAAGCTTGAGCGTTACCATGATGCTTTCTTGCGCCCGAGGATGAGGAACAGGAAGAAGGGGATGCCTACCAGCGAGGTGATGATACCGATGGGAATGACGGTGCCAGGGAGGATCACCTTCGACAGGACAGAGCCGATCGATAGAATCAGCGCGCCACATAGTGCTGAGCCAGGCAGGAAGAAACGCTGATCCTCACCGACCAGCATGCGAGCGATATGTGGGCCAACCAACCCGATGAAGCCGATGGTGCCGACAAAGGCAACAGCCATCGCAGCCAGTAGTGACACCAATACCAGGACTTCGAGCCGCAAGGCACGAGGCTTGACGCCAAGACTCTCGGCCTTGCTATCTCCCAGGCGCATGGCAGTGAGTGCCCAGCCATGCCGTGCCAGCAGCGGGATGACCAGGCAGAGTACAGCGAGTGACATCCACAACTTTGGCCAGGTGGCCTTGGTCAGGCTACCCATGGTCCAGAACACCACTGCAGCGACAGCCTGTTGACTGGCAAAGAACTGGATCAGGGCCATCAGCGAGTTGAAGATGAACACCATGGCGATGCCCAGCAAGATGATGGTCTCGATGGTGACACCGCGACGCATGCTCAAGGCATGGATCAGGAAGGAAGTCAGCATGGCCATCAGGAAGGCATTCAGCGGAATCACGTAATCGATGGCAGCAGGCACTAGCGCGACACCAAAGGCCAGTGCCAAGGCAGCGCCGAAGCCAGCGCCTGCGGAAATGCCCAGGGTAAAGGGGCTGGCCAGAGGATTGCTGAGGATGGTCTGCATCTGCGCACCAGCGATGGAAAGACTGGCTCCCACGACCAGAGCCATCAGTGCCACCGGCATGCGGATTTCCCACAATACGACCCGTACCTGATCACTTACCGAGTCCGGAGCCAGCAGAGCGGTCAACACTTCGCCAAGGCTGTAGCGTGCCGGGCCCAGAGCCAAGTCGACACAGAGGCTGAAGACCAGAGCTATCACCAGTCCCGCCAGTATCAGCTGGCGACGCCATACCAGAGCGCGGTAGAAATCGCGTTCCTGGTTGGGCGTCGAGATTGAAGAGCTGTTTTCAGTCATCCAGAGACACCCAATAGCCAGGTTCGTAGTCCACCGGGAGGAAGCGGTCATGCAGTTCTTGCATGGTGGCGTCCGGGTCGAGGTCGGCGAACAATTCCGGGTGGAACCAACTCGCCAGTTGCTGAACGGCCACGAAGTAGTCAGGGCTGTTGTAGAACTGGTGCCAGATGGCATGCACATTGCCATCCTTCACGGCATCAATGCCGGTCATGGCGGTGCGTTCGGTAAGGGCTTCCAGCTTGTTCCGAGCCTCGGCAAGATCCGCTCCTGGCCCTACACCAACCCAGTCACCTCCCGGAACATAGGCGTCCCAACTGCCCCCGGTAACGACTACTTGCTGTGGGTTGGCGGCGATGATCTGCTCGGGATTCAGAGTGCCGAAGGTCGAAGGAATGATGTCGCGAGCGATATTGCTGCCACCCGCCAGCTCGACATAGTCGCCAAAGTTGCCTGAACCAAAGCTCATGCAGCAGTCATCGGAGTAGCCCCCTGCACGGTCGATGAATACCTTGGGGCGCTCAGGGTCGTGGGCGTCGATGACATCGGTGACTCTGGCCATCTGTGCTTCAGAGAAGGCAATGAATTCCTCAGCGGCTTCTTGCTTGCCGAGCAACTGGCCCATCAAGCGCATCGAGGGGGTGGTGTGGGCAATGGGGTCTTCACGAAAATCGACATAGACAATGGGGATGTCCAGTTCGGCCAGCTTGGCATCGTAGCCGGCATCTTCCGTGGCTGCGCGGGCTTCCAGATTCATCAGAATGACATCAGGTTGCAGGGCTGCAGCCTGTTCGACGTCAAAGGTGCCGTCCTTGAAGCCACCGAAGGTCGGCAATTCCTTGAGTTCGGGAAACTTCTCGGCATAGCGAGCGTAGTTGTCTGGATCGGCCTGGGAGAAATCTTCGCGCCATCCAACGACATGGTCGAACGGGGCATCCGGTTCGAGGGCACCCAGCAGATAGACCTGGCGCCCTTCACCAAGAATCATGCGCTCAACAGGAACGTCAATACTGACCTGGCGGCCAGCGACATCGGTAATGGTGACCTGCTCAGCCAAAGCCATGCCGCTCAGGCAAACAGCAGGGATCAAGGATACGATGCTTGGTATTAGGCGCATATTGGAGATCTTGTCGCTTGGCGCATGACATTCATTGGAACCATGCTGACGAACGTCATGTTGCATATTGGGAAAGGCGGCAGCATATAAGATATGCGTATCATTGTCATTTGTGTTTATGGAGTGATGGTATGCCTAGTCAATCTGTTGCCCGAGTCAGTACTGAATCCGGTCAGCGTCTGATCAACCGGCTGTGCAAGCACTGGGCGCACAAGCTGGAAGTGGATGCTGAACAAGGCAAGGTAGTGTTCGATGGTGGTGTCTGCCTGATGAAGGCGAGTGCTGATACGCTGCAAGTCGACCTTCAGGCCGACGATAACGAACTCCTTGAACGCCTGAAAGGCGTGGTAGCCAGCCACCTGGAGCGAATGGCAGGCAAGGAAGAGCTCAGCATCGACTGGCAATGACTCTGCACACTTGAGTCAGTGACTCTGTAGACAGCGCCCTCGAAGGGGCGTGAAATGCCATCGCGGCTATCCTGAGGTTGCTATGCTGGACAATCAGGCAACGGGAGCGGCGTCATGGCATCATCATCTTCCAGCGCATGGAGTGCCCATCTAGGTATGCTGTTGTGGGCGCTGCTGGTCGGATTTTCCTTTCCAGCGGTAGGGTTGCTGACGGAAGGATTACCGCCTTTGCTGCTCACCTCCCTGCGCTTTGCCATTGCCGCAATGGCCGTGTTGCCCCTGGTGTTGCGTGCTCCTGGCGTTGTGCCTACGCGCTCGGGCTTGGTTCTCTATGCCTGGATGGGGCTGTGTCTGGCAGGCTTCTTCGGCACCATGTTCTGGGCTGCCCACCGCGTTACGGCATTGTCCATGTCGACACTGTTTGTCAGTGTGCCGTTGCTGGCTTATGTGCTGGGCCGTTGGCTCGGGGTCGAGCACCCCGCTCGTGCTCTTCTGGCGTTACTGGCGCTTGGGGCCTTGGGCGCTATGGGACTGGCCTGGGCCCAGGCCGGTGGTGATGTTACGCAGATGCAGTTTGGTGTGGGAGAGGCGGCCTTCTTTGTCGGTTGCATTGCTTCGGCGTTGTATCCGGTGTTGTCCAAGTTTGGGCTGCTGAGAGGCTGGGTATCGCCACATGCTGGCGTCAGAACCCTGTGGAGCCTGATTCTTGGCGGTGTACTGATCGGTATGCTGGGGTTGGTATTCAATGCTCCAGCAGCGCTGACACGCATGACCTGGGGAGATCTGGCCCTGGTCGTCTATCTTGGCCTGTTTTCCAGTGGCGTTACCTTCTGGCTGCAGCAGCGGGCCACTGCAATCCTGACACCTGCTGCGGTCACGGCATACGGTTATCTGGTGCCTTTCGTTTCCATGCTGCTGTTGTTCTGGGCCGAGCCTGAGCGTATTTCACTGGTATGGCTGCCGGGCAGCACTTTGGTTGTCATTGCCATCGTCCTGCTGTTGCAGCGTGACGTCCGGTCGCGTTCGAAAATTGCCTGTGCCAAGTAATGCTGATTTCCAGAGCCTGTTCTTAAGACCCGGCAAGGCGGAAGCAGGTCACCAGGCTGCGCTGCAGGACACTGAAGTTGTCGTCGCTGACCATCAAGAAACGTGAATTGGGCAGGGCGGCGAGGCCTTCCATGTTGTCCAGGCGCCAGCCTTCACTACTGGACAGGCGGGTGATGCGTGTCACGCGAGTATTGGGCGGGGCCAGCAGTTCGGCCTTGCTCAGGCTGATCACCAGTGGGTGAGGTGGTGCATAAGCACGCTCAAGCATCAGGGCGGCGGGCGGTTCCTCGGGCCTGGTCGGCAAGGGAGCCATATCCGTGAGGGCGCTGCCGACGGCACTGGACAGTGGATAGTGCCACTGCTGCTGGTCATCAATGGTGAACAACCGCGTGACCTTGTCATCGGCACCCTCTGGAGGAGACTCGAGTCCGGCAATGATGCCCAGTCCGGGTATCTCGGCCAGGGCCTCCATGGCGGCATTGGCACTGGCGCCTTGAACGCCTTGGGGCCGTAAAGGATCGCCGACAGGTTGGCCGTCGGGCATGAAGGACTGCAGGCGGTGGTCCTGTTCAAAACCGACAAGGAGTTCACTGTTGCCAGGTGTGCCGTCATTGGCGTGCAGGACGACCAGGGATTCCGCATCGACGTCCTTGCCGCGGAGGGGATTGCCATGGGTGTCCAGGAGCGGTGCGCTGTCTAGCATTTCCAGATCGGTCAACTTGTCGCCGTCGAACACTGGGCGGGTAACATGCAGGCGTCCCCGGTCCGAGACCAGATACAGGACTTGCTCGTCATTGTCCCAGCCGGCAGCAGACAAGCCTCCGAGTGAAATATCGGTACCGGGCCAGTGTCCGGGTAGTTTCAGGGTGCCGCACATCTCAATGCCGGTGGCTTCTGGCTCTGCGCCTCTGATGGCGTTGGCGCCTGCCAGGGTCGAGGGTTGAACCTGTTGAGAGCAGCCAGCCAGCGTCCATAGCAATATCGCAGGGCTGTAGGCCATGATCAGGCTTCGTAGGTGGCCTGGCCATGCTCGGGGTGTGGTGAGCCGGGAGGTTGCCTTCATGGTGAACTCCTTCCTTGGGTAACACAGACGCCTGCTTGTCGGGTTGTTATACTGCGACCGTATTGCACTCGCATTATTTGGAAACCTGCTGTTCTTTAGGAAGCACTGCATAAATGCCTGCGCTACCCAATCACTGCGTTACGCGGTGCTGGTACGCCAGCCCGGTCGGAATCCTCACCTATATCCCATAGGCTCCGGTTCCTGTGCTCCGGGCGCCTTGTGATTGAGCATGCTCGTCGATTTATTCAGCGCTTCCTTCACGTGAGCTTTTCACATGTACATGAGTTCTTCACATGAACATGAGCTCTGCAAGTGAGTTTCCAGATGGCGGGTTTCCTTCTGTGTCACTGATTTTGAGGATTTTGCCGAATGACTGCCAATGCCCCTCGTATCGCCATCGCCGGTGTTGCCGGCCGCATGGGTCGCAACCTGGTCAATGCGGTTGTCCAGGATGAGGGAGCGACGCTTTCAGGGGGTACGGTTTCCCCGGGAAGCTCCCTGGCGGGTGCTGATCTGGGTGAATTGGCCGGCATCGGGCGTCTAGGGGTGGCGGCCGCGGATTCCCTGGAAGCCATTGCTGATGATTTTGATGTGCTGATCGACTTCACTGCACCCAAGGTGACGCTGGCCAATCTGGCCTTCTGTGCCGAGCATGGCAAGGCCATCGTCATTGGCACTACCGGCCTGAGTGACACAGAACTGACAGAACTGGAAGGGTATGCCGAACGCCTGCCCATGGTGTTTGCACCGAACATGAGCGTGGGGGTCAACCTGACACTGAAGCTGCTCGAGACAGCCGCCAAGGCCCTGGGTGATGAAGGTTATGACATCGAGGTGGTCGAGGCCCATCATCGCCACAAGGTGGATGCGCCATCCGGAACGGCGCTGAAGATGGGGGAAGTGGTGGCTGAGGCGCTGGGGCGCAATCTCAAGGAGCATGGTGTCTTCGAACGAGTTGGTCAGTGTGGCCCTCGGGACCCGAAGGAAATCGGCTTTGCCACCGTGCGGGCGGGCGATATCGTGGGTGAGCATACGGTGATGTTTGCCACCGAAGGCGAGCGGATCGAGATCACTCACAAGGCATCCAGTCGCATGACCTTCGCCAAGGGGGCTGTACGTGCCGCTCGCTGGGTGTGCGAGCAGGGTAGCGGCAACTACACCATGTCCGATGTGCTGGGCCTGTAAGGCGTCCATGAGACATCTTGAGTGGGGCGGTGTGCCGAGTTTGTCAGGTCTTCCAGATCTATTATTGGCATCATGCCTGTAGAAAAAGCGCTGAAGATACTGTAGCATTGCAAAAATTTTGGCCGGGCGCTTGGTATTCCTCGCTCAGCATTGCCTTCCCCAAGAGGGCGGCGATGGCTCCGGCACAGCATTCCGAGCGAATGACAACAAGCGGGATGAAACCGGTCATGCACCGGGTTTCGTCCCGCTTTTTTAGGGAAACACCGCGATAAGCGTCTACGTGTGCGAAGGATTTCATGCCACCAGGCGGAGTTATCGTGGTGATTCCCAAGAACCACACTTCAAACGATGGTCCGGGCTACTTTAAATGGTAGCGAAGGGCGGCGCCTTTGCGCGCCAGTGGTTGAGCGAACAGGCACCTTGACGAGTTTTCTTTGGGAGGACGTAGCGTTGAACAAACCCGCGATTTTGGCCTTGGAAGATGGCAGCGTATTCCACGGCACGGCCATTGGCGCTGATGGGCAGACCAGTGGTGAAGTGGTGTTCAATACGGCCATGACCGGCTACCAGGAAATTCTCACCGACCCTTCTTATTCTCGTCAGATCGTTACACTTACCTATCCTCATATTGGCAATACCGGCATCAATCCAGAGGATGTTGAATCCTCCAGCATCGCGGCAGCCGGCCTCGTTATCCGTGATCTTCCTCTTGTTGCCAGTAACTTTCGCTCCACCCAGAGCCTGTCCGACTACCTCTCCAGCCACAACGTCATCGGTATCGCCGATATCGATACTCGTCGCCTGACCCGTATTCTGCGCGACAAGGGGGCTCAGAACGGTGCCATCCTGGCGGGCGCAGAAGCGGAAGGGACGGATGCGGAAGCCCGTGCACTGGAAGCTGCGCGTGCCTTCCCGGGATTGAAGGGCATGGACCTGGCCAAGGTAGTGTCATGCACGGAAGGTTATGAGTGGACGGAAGGTGAATGGGCTCTGGGTGAAGGCTATGCCGATACCACCAAGGATGAGCGTCCTTTCCATGTGGTGGCCTACGACTATGGCGTCAAGTTCAACATCCTGCGCATGCTGGCCAGTCGTGGCTGCCGTCTGACCGTGGTGCCTGCCCAGACACCGGCTGCTGAGGTGATGGCGCTGAATCCGGACGGAATCTTCCTGTCCAATGGGCCTGGCGACCCCGAGCCCTGTGATTATGCCATCAAGGCCATCCAGGAACTGCTCGAGACCGAAACGCCGATTTTTGGCATCTGTCTTGGACACCAGTTGCTGGCCCTGGCCAGTGGCGCTACCACTGTGAAGATGGGGCATGGCCACCATGGTGCCAACCACCCGGTGCAGGATCTCGATACCGGGCATGTGATGATCACCAGTCAGAACCATGGTTTCGCTGCTGATGAGGCGACATTGCCGGACACGCTGCGCGCGACCCATCGTTCATTGTTCGACGGCACCTTGCAGGGTATCGAGCGCACCGACAAGCCAGCCTTCAGCTTCCAGGGGCACCCGGAAGCGAGCCCAGGTCCTCGTGACGTGGCGCCCCTGTTTGATCGCTTTATCGAGATGATGCGCACACGTCGCTGAGGCTTGTGTGAAAGGTATTGCAGTCGTCATCAGCTCATAGACCAAATTTCTAGCGGGAAGCACCATGCCCAAGCGTACAGACATCAGCAGCATCCTCATCATCGGCGCAGGTCCCATCGTCATCGGTCAGGCGTGCGAGTTCGACTATTCCGGAGCCCAGGCTTGCAAGGCGCTGCGTGAAGAGGGTTATCGCGTCATCCTGGTCAACTCCAACCCGGCCACCATCATGACTGACCCGGTCATGGCCGATGCTACCTACATTGAGCCCATCACCTGGCAGGCGGTGGAGAAGATCATCGAAGTCGAGCGCCCGGACGCCATTCTGCCGACCATGGGTGGCCAGACTGCGTTGAACTGCGCGCTCGACCTGGACCGTCACGGTGTGCTCGAGAAGTATGGCGTAGCAATGATCGGTGCCAACGCTGATGCCATCGACAAGGCCGAGGACCGTAACCGCTTCGACCAGGCGATGAAGAATATCGGCCTGGAATGCCCACGGGCCAAGGTTGCCCACAGCATGGAAGAGGCCTGGGAAATTCAGGGTGAACTGGGCTTTCCGGTGATCATTCGTCCGTCCTTTACCATGGGCGGATCTGGTGGTGGCGTGGCTTACAACAAGGATGAGTTCAAGGAGATCTGCCACCGCGGATTTGAACTCTCTCCGACCCGCGAGTTGTTGATCGATGAATCCCTGCTGGGATGGAAGGAATACGAGATGGAGGTCGTTCGTGACAAGAACGACAACTGCATCATCGTGTGTGCGATCGAGAACTTCGATCCCATGGGGGTGCACACGGGTGACTCGATCACTGTGGCGCCGGCCCAGACGCTGACCGACAAGGAATACCAGATCATGCGCGACGCCTCTCTGGCGGTGTTGCGCGAAATCGGCGTCGAGACCGGCGGCTCCAACGTCCAGTTCGGTGTTGACCCGAAGACTGGCCGCATGGTGGTCATCGAGATGAATCCTCGGGTCTCCCGTTCTTCAGCCCTGGCTTCAAAGGCGACCGGTTTCCCGATCGCCAAGATCGCCGCCAAGCTGGCCGTGGGCTACACCCTGGATGAACTACAGAACGACATCACCGGTGGCCAGACCCCGGCCTCCTTCGAGCCGTCCATCGACTATGTCGTCACCAAGATTCCGCGTTTCACCTTCGAGAAGTTCCCGCAGGCCAATGATCGTCTGACCACTCAGATGAAGTCCGTGGGTGAAGTGATGGCCATTGGCCGCACCTTCCAGGAATCCTTGCAGAAAGCACTGCGCGGCATGGAAACCGGCAATGATGGTCTCGACCCCATCGTCACCGAGTTCAGTGACGACAACATGGCCTTGATCAAGGGCGAGCTGCAGGCCGCCGGTGCCGATCGCATCTTCTACATTGCCGATGCCATGCGCTCCGGCATGAGTCTGGAAGACGTCTTTGGGCTGACCAACATCGATCCCTGGTTCCTGGTCCAGCTCGAAGATCTGGTCAAGACGGAACAGCAGGTGGCTGAGCGCTCGCTGTCCGATCTCAGCGCCCAGGAAATATTCCGTCTCAAGCGCAAGGGCTTCAGTGATGCCCGTCTGGCCAGGTTGCTGGGAGTTTCCGAGAAGGAGTTCCGCAAGACGCGTCAGGCCGCAGGCATCCGTCCGGCTTACAAGCGTGTCGATACCTGTGCTGCGGAGTTCGCGTCGGATACAGCCTACATGTACTCCACTTACGAAGAGGAGTGTGAGGCGGAAGTCTCTGATCGACAGAAGATCATGGTGCTGGGTGGTGGCCCGAACCGTATCGGCCAAGGCATCGAATTCGACTACTGCTGTGTCCATGCGGCCTTCGCCATGCGCGATGATGGCTATGAGACCATCATGGTCAACTGCAACCCGGAAACCGTGTCCACTGACTACGACACTTCCGATCGGCTGTATTTCGAGCCTGTGACCCTGGAAGACGTGCTCGAGATTGCCGACAAGGAGAAGCCGGCGGGTGTCATCGTTCAGTTCGGCGGACAGACTCCGCTGAAGCTGGCACGGGAGCTCGAGGCGGCCGGTGTTCCGATCATTGGCACCACACCGGATGCGATCGATCGCGCCGAAGATCGTGAGCGTTTCCAGCAGATGATCGACAAGCTGGGGCTCAAACAGCCGCCCAATGCTACTGCGCGCAGCTTCGAGGAAGCCTTGGTCAAGGCCGAGGGCATTGGCTATCCGCTGGTCGTGCGTCCCAGTTACGTACTCGGTGGGCGTGCCATGGAGATCGTCTACGACGCCTCCGAGCTGGAAAACTACATGACCCATGCAGTCAAGGTTTCCAATGATTCCCCGGTGCTGCTGGATCATTTCCTCAATGCGGCCATCGAGATCGATATCGATGCGGTATCCGATGGCGAGCGGGTGGTCATCGGCGGTGTCATGCAGCATATCGAGCAGGCTGGCGTGCACTCTGGCGACTCCGCCTGTGCGTTGCCACCATACTCGCTGCCTCAGGATGTTCAGGACGAGATGCGCGAGCAGGTCAAGCGCATGGCCGTCGAGCTGGGCGTCAAGGGCCTGATGAACGTGCAGTTGGCCTGGCAGGACGGTGAGATCTACATCATTGAGGTCAACCCTCGTGCCTCGCGGACCGTGCCATTCGTGTCCAAGTGCATCGGCACCTCTCTGGCGCAGGTGGCTGCTCGCTGCATGGCGGGCAAGACGCTGGCCGAGCAGGGCTTCGAGCGTGAGATCGTGCCACACTTCCATAGCGTCAAGGAGGCAGTGTTCCCGTTCGTCAAGTTCCCGGGCGTTGACCCGATCCTGTCGCCGGAGATGAAGTCTACCGGTGAGGTCATGGGCTCTGGTGAGACCTTCGCCGAGGCCTTCTACAAGGCCCAGCTTGGTGCTGGCGAGGCGATGCCGCCGCTGACGGGCGAGCGCAAGGCCTTCTTGTCTGTGCGCGAACCGGATAAAGAAGGGATTATCGATGTGGCCCGTTCTCTGTTAACATTGGGCTTCACACTCTGTGCGACCCGTGGAACAGCCGCCGCTCTTGAAGAGGCTGGCATTGCTGTCGAGGTCGTGAACAAGGTTTATGAAGGCCGGCCACATATCGTCGATTCTATCAAGAACGACGAGATTGCCTATATCGTCAATACCACCGAGGGCCGCCAGGCCATCAATGATTCCTCGGTGATCCGTCGCACTGCACTCGCCCATAAGGTTCCCTATGCCACGACCCTGGCAGGGGCTAGCGCTGTTTGCATGGCGCTCGAGTATGGCAATGCCATTACCGTGCGGCGGTTACAGGAACTGCATGCAGGAGCGAATTCATGAACAAGGTCCCGATGACCGTCACCGGTGAGCAGCGTTTGCGCAGTGAGCTTGAACAGCTCAAGAGCGTGGAGCGTCCGCAGGTGATTGCTGCCATCGCCGAGGCCCGCGAGCATGGCGATCTCAAGGAAAACGCTGAATACCACGCCGCTCGCGAGCAGCAGGGTTTTATCGAGGGTCGGATCCAGGAGATCGAAGGCAAGCTGTCCAATGCCCAGGTCATTGATGTCACCAAACTGCCCAAGACGGGCAAGGTGATTTTTGGTGTCACGGTGGAGCTGCTCAACCTCGATACGGACGAGGAAGTGACGTATCGCATCGTGGGTGAGGATGAGGCTGACATCAAGCAGAGCCGTATCTCTGTCACTTCGCCTATTGCCCGTGCCCTGATCGGCAAGGAAGAAGGCGAGGTGGTCGTCGTTCGTACTCCGGGTGGTGAAGTGGAGTATGAAATTTCCGGCGTCGAGCATCTGTAAGCCGAAACGCCTCTCGGCAAACGCTCAGGAAAACCCCGATGGCCATATGGCCATCGGTTTTTTTTTATGGCCGCTCCTCTTATGAAGCCCGTGGGCTAAGCTGAGTCGAGAACCTGTGTAGAGAACCTTTGAAAGTCTCTGTGAAAAGTCTTTGTGAAAGGTCCCTGTGGAGCGTGCCATGAGCAATCCTACCGACAATGCTGAGCAGTTGTGTGAATATGAGCAGTGCTCTGGCGCTATCGAGTTACTGATCGAGACCCGAGAGAAGGATATTGGCAATTTCTCGGTGCGCCGTTCCCTGCCGACGGCCAAGCGCAAGATGGTGGGACCCTGGATTTTCTTTGACCATATGGGGCCTGCCGACTTTCCCATTGGTGAGGGCATCAATGTGCGTCCTCATCCTCATGTCAATCTGGCAACGGTCACGTATCTGTTTGAGGGTGAAATTCTGCACCGGGATTCCCTGGGCAGTGTGCAGCCCATTCGCCCGGGAGATATCAATCTGATGGTGGCGGGGAAAGGAATCACTCACTCGGAGCGTGAGCGCCCCGAAGCCACTCGCACGCCCCGACGCCTGCATGGCCTGCAGTTATGGTTGGCCCTGCCGGAGGAGGACGAAGAGATCGATCCTGCTTTCTATCATTATCCGTCTGCAGATATCCCCGCGCTTGAGGTCGATGGAGTGCCATTGCGAGTGATGATGGGAGCGGCCTATGGTGTCACTTCGCCAGTGAAGACCTTTGCCGAGACGCTGTATGTAGAGGCACACCTGCAGCCGGGGCAGCGTCTTGCCTTGCCGTATGCGGAAGAGCGTGCTGTGTATACCGCTCAGGGAAAGATGAAGGCAGGGGTGACCGAGATTCCTGAACATTCCCTGGCGGTCTGTGCTGCAGGTGTCGGTGTGACCCTGGAAGCCGTGACAGAGTGCCGCATCGGAATTATCGGTGGAGAAAGGTTGTCCAGGCGCTACGTTGACTGGAACTTTGTATCCAGCCGCAAGGAACGTATCGAGCAGGCCAGGCAAGACTGGAAGAGTGGTGCATTTCCGAAGGTGCCGGGAGATGAAGAAGAATTCATTCCTCTTCCAGAGTAGCCGAGCCGCAAGCAGCGCCAGATAGGTTGGCTTACGGCTTACGGCTTACGGCTTACGGCTTACGGCTTTCAATGGCGGCCGTGGTGATCGGCGAAGCGTGTAATATTGGACAGCTTCGGGTTGGCTTTGGGGTTGGGGCGGTAGAGCAAGGCAACCTTGCCGATTTTCTGGATGATTTCGGCCTTGCTGGCCTTGGCCAGTTCGTCGAGCACTGCGGTGCGATCGTCACGATCTGGAATGGCAAGCTTCACCTTGATCAGCTCGTGGTCATTCAGCGCCCGGTCGAGTTCGGCCAGCAGGCCCTCGGAGATGCCGTTTTCCGATGCCATCACTACCGGGTCCAGGTGGTGACCAATGCTGCGGAATGCTTTCTTTTGTGCCTGTGACAAGCTCATGGTATCTTGCTTCTTCCCAAAATTGGCGCGACTGCACATGTTACGGCGAATTCGCCCTTGGCGGAAGCGTCACGACATCTTCTTCATGGAATTGTCGTCCCGCAGGCTGATTTTCCACATCCTGTCGATCCCTTAAACCCAGGCATGGGGCGGCGGGATGTGTGGGCGATATTTTCCCGTAGCTGTTTCCAGGTGATTTCGTGGCATCCAAGCGTTCCTCTCAGACGTCTTCGTCCTCTACCAAGCGTGGCGGCAAGAGCAATGTCAACAAGAGCAATGCCAGCAAGAGCAGCGCAAGTTGGCTCAAGGAGCACTTTGATGATCGCTACGTGCAGCAGAGCTGGCAGGATGGCTATCGCTCTCGGGCCAGCTACAAGCTGATCGAGCTGGATGAGAAAGACAGGCTGTTCAAGCCTGGTATGACGGTCATCGATCTAGGGGCCGCACCAGGTGGCTGGAGCCAGATTGCCGCTGATCGAGTTGGCGATGATGGTGTGGTGATCGCCTCGGATATCCTTGAGATGGATGCTCTGGCGGGTGTCGACTTCATTCAGGGGGATTTCACCGAAGAAAGTGTGCTTGAGGAAATCCTTGCTGTACTGGGAAATCGTCCAGTAGACCTTGTGATGTCGGATATGGCCCCCAATATGAGTGGTATGGCAGCAATTGATCAGCCTCAGGCCATGTATCTGGTGGAGCTGGCGCTGGATCTTGCTCGGCAGACCTTGCGCCCTGGAGGCCGCTTCGTGGCAAAGGTGTTTCAGGGCGAGGGTTTCGATGCCTACCTAAAGGATTTGCGCGGCAGCTTCGATCGAGTGGTAACGCGCAAGCCAGATGCCTCACGTGCACGTTCACGCGAGGTATATTTGCTGGCAGAGAATTTTCGTGGCTGATGGACGACGACTATTCTTCTAGATAGAAGGTGCCTACTGAGGCGATAGCCGGAAAAATTCATCGGTATTTGGCAAAGTGGTATGTAGTGCTGCCTGTAAGGTGCGGTTCATCTGCATTACTGGCCGAACAAGCCGGGCTCCTGTAGTGTCGAACTTTGTAGTGTCACGCTCTTTGTGGTGTCAACGCTTAGTGGTAGGCACGTTAGAGCCGACAGATTCTTGCAATTGAGGGTAGTCCCTTGAACGACATGGCGAAGAACCTGATTCTGTGGTTGGTCATCGCAGCCGTGCTGCTGACGGTGTTCAACAACTTCAGCGTCGAAAACGCACCCAACACGATGAACTATTCCCAGTTCGTCGAGCAGGTGCAGAACCAGCAGGTCCGTAGCGTCACCATCGATGGTTACACCATCAATGGTGAGCGATCCGATGGCTCCAGCTTCCAGACCATCCGTCCGTCAGCAGATGATCCCAAGCTGATGGATGATCTGCTGTCGCACAACGTCACAGTGATCGGTAAGAAGCCTGAGGAGCAGAGCATATGGACGCGGCTGTTGATTGCCAGCTTCCCGATTCTGCTGATTCTGGCCATCTTCATGTTCTTCATGCGCCAGATGCAGGGGGGAGCAGGAGGCAAGGGTGGGCCGATGAGCTTTGGCAAGTCCAAGGCCAAGCTGCTGTCCCAAGACCAGATCAAGACCACCTTTGCTGATGTGGCCGGCTGTGATGAGGCCAAGGAAGAGGTGGAAGAGCTGGTTGACTTCCTGCGTGACCCGACCAAGTTTCAGCGCCTTGGCGGCACGATTCCGCGCGGTGTGCTGATGGTGGGGCCTCCGGGTACCGGTAAGACGTTGCTGGCAAAGTCCATTGCAGGTGAAGCCAAGGTACCGTTCTTCTCCATTTCCGGTTCGGATTTCGTCGAGATGTTTGTCGGTGTGGGTGCTTCTCGAGTGCGCGACATGTTCGAGCAAGCCAAGAAACAGGCACCCTGCATCATCTTCATCGATGAGATCGATGCGGTAGGCCGTTCGCGCGGTGCTGGCATGGGCGGTGGCAATGATGAACGTGAGCAGACGCTGAACCAGCTGCTGGTCGAGATGGATGGCTTCGAGGCCAATGAAGGCATCATCGTCATCGCGGCGACCAACCGTCCTGATGTTCTTGATCCAGCACTGCTGCGCCCCGGGCGTTTCGACCGTCAGGTAGTGGTACCGCTGCCGGATATCCGTGGTCGCGAGCACATTCTCAATGTGCATCTACGCAAGGTGCCGTTGGCCGACGACGTCAAACCGTCCTTTATCGCCCGTGGTACACCCGGCTTCTCCGGTGCTGATCTGGCCAACCTGGTCAATGAGGCTGCACTGTTCGCCGCGCGTCGTAACAAGCGTTTGGTGAGCATGGAAGAACTGGAGCTGGCCAAGGATAAGATCATGATGGGGGCCGAGCGGCGCTCCATGGTCATGACCGAGAAAGAGAAGCTCAATACCGCCTACCACGAGGCAGGTCACGCGATTATCGGCCTGGTCGCGCCGGAGCATGACCCGGTCTACAAGGTCACCATCATTCCCCGTGGCCGTGCTCTGGGTGTGACCATGTTCCTGCCGGAACAGGATCGCTACAGCTTGTCCCGTCAGCAGATCATCAGTCAGATCTGTTCGTTGTTCGGCGGTCGTATCGCCGAAGAAATGACCCTGGGGCCGAATGGTGTCACTACCGGTGCTTCCAATGACATCAAGCGTGCGACGGAACTTGCGCACAGCATGGTAGCCAAGTGGGGGCTGTCGGAAGAAATGGGACCGATCATGTACGACGAGGATGAGTCCCATCAGTTCCTCGGTGGTTCCATGCAGGGTGGCAGCAAGCTCAAGTCAGGAGAGACGACCTCTCGCCTGGACAAGGAAGTACGCAAGATCATCGATGAATGCTATGCCGAGGCTGAGCGTATTCTGCATGAGAATCGCGATAAGCTCGATGCCATGGCCGATGCGCTGATGCAGTACGAGACCATTGATGCTGACCAGCTCAAGGACATCATGGAAGGTCGTACTCCGCGTCCGCCCAAGGATTGGGATGACAATGGGACTCATGGCGGTTCACCGGTGACGGGGGAGCCGAACAAAGAGGCAGGCGCTTCCGAAGCCTCTGATGTAGAGGGAGATGAAGAAGACGACGATACGCCTGGGCGTCGTCCTTCCGATCCGCTGGGCGGCCCTGCCGGCAGTTGATCCCCGATATCAGGTCATGGAGGCGCCCAGAGGGGCGCCTCTCCGTTTTTATCCGTTGTATCCAGCAGGACCCCAAAGATGCCAACCTCCTCCGCTATGCTGTCTTGTGGCCGTCATCGCCTAGACCTGTCCTATCCACATATCATGGGTATTCTCAACGTTACGCCAGACTCTTTCTCGGATGGAGGTCGGCACTTGGCTACGGATGATGCCCTGCGGCATGCCGAGCAGATGATTGCTGAGGGGGCTGCGATCATTGATGTGGGCGGAGAGTCTACCCGCCCTGGTGCAGAGGCCGTCAGTGTGCAGCAGGAGATGGATCGGGTGTTACCGGTGGTTGAAGTCCTGGTGCGTGAACTTGACGCTCTTGTCTCCGTGGATACCTCCACTTCCGAGGTGATGCGTGAAGCTGCTCATGCCGGAGCTGGCATGATCAATGATGTGCGCAATCTGCGTCGTGAAGGCGCCATGCAGGCTGCTGTTGCCACTGGGCTGCCTGTCGTGTTGATGCATATGCTGGGCGAGCCTGGCGACATGCAGAATGCACCGCACTATGAAGGAGCGGTGGAAGATGACGTCATGGCTTTCCTTGCGCAGCGTGTTGCTGCATGTGAAGCCTCTGGCTTGCGCCGTGAGCGAATTCTGCTCGATCCGGGCTTTGGCTTTGCCAAGACGGTGGAGCATAATCTTCGTCTGCTTCACCGTATGGAAAAACTGCAGGAACTCGAGCTGCCGCTGCTGGTGGGAATGTCCCGCAAGAGCATGATCGGCAAGGTCCTGGAGCGACCGGTGGAAGAGCGCCTGCCCGGCAGCCTGGCTCTGTCAGCCCTGGCCGTGGAGCGTGGCGCACGGATTCTGCGTGTTCACGATGTGGCGGCCCACGTGGATGCGGTAAACATGGCCTGGGCCGTACTCGAGGAAGGGAAGTCCTATGGCTAGACGCTATTTTGGCACCGACGGCATTCGTGGCAGTGTTGGGCAGGCGCCAATCACACCGGACTTCATGCTCAAGCTTGGCTGGGCTGCGGGTCGGGTGATCGAGCCTCGGCGCCAGCGTGCTCGAGTGCTGATCGGCAAGGATACGCGTATTTCCGGTTACATGTTCGAGTCAGCCCTGGAAGCCGGCTTGTCCGCAGCAGGCGTTGACGTCATGCTGCTCGGGCCAATGCCGACGCCAGGCATTGCCTATCTGACACGTACTTTCCGAGCCGATGCGGGGATAGTCATATCTGCGTCGCACAATGCCTATCAAGACAACGGCATCAAGTTCTTCTCTGCTGCCGGCGCCAAGCTGGGAGATGAAGTCGAAGAGCGTATCGAGGCTGCTCTGGAGGAAGAGCTGACCACTGTGGCGCCGGATGCGCTGGGCAAGGCGACCCGGGTCGATGATGCTGCCGGTCGTTATATCGAGTTCTGCAAGTCGACCATTCCCGAGCGTGTCAGTCTGCATGGGCTGAATATCGTGCTCGACTGTGCTCATGGCGCCACTTACCACATTGCTCCTGCGGTATTCAAAGAGCTGGGTGCCAGGGTTTCTCTGATTGGTGCCAGCCCTGATGGCATGAATATCAATCGCGAAGTTGGTTCGACGCATCCAGCAGCACTGCGAGCCGCGGTGATTCAGCAGGGTGCGGATCTTGGCGTAGCTTTCGATGGCGATGGTGACCGGGTGTTGATGGTGGACGCCGATGGCCATGAAATCGATGGCGACGACATGCTTTACCTGATCGCCAAGGATCGCCACCAGCGCGGAGAGCTGGTCGGTGGTGTGGTCGGCACACTGATGAGCAACTTCGGGCTCGCTGCCGCTCTCGAGGCGATGGGAGTTCCCTTCGAGCGTGCCCAGGTAGGGGATCGTTACGTCATGGAGCGCCTGGCGGCCAATGGCTGGCAACTGGGTGGGGAATCTTCCGGACACATCGTTTGTGGCCATGTACAGACCACGGGTGATGGCATTGTGTCGGCGCTGCAAGTGTTGTCCTACATGGTGCGCGAGGAGCAGTCGTTGTCTCGCCTGTTGCATGGTTTTGACAAGGCGCCTCAGTCGTTGGTCAATGTGCGCCTGCCTGATGGCACCAATGCCAGGGCGGTGATGGAGGATCCGCGCCTGAATGAAGCTGTGACGGCAGTGGAGAAAGAGCTTGCTGGCCAAGGGCGGGTTCTATTGCGTCCGTCTGGTACAGAGCCCTTGATTCGGGTCATGGTCGAAGGCCGCCCGCATCTTGATGTGGAAGAGTTTGCCAATCGTTTGGCCGATGGCGTACGTGGGCTCCTGTAACCTTGGCCGTTTTCGTTGCTAACTATCTGGGAAGAAACGAGTTGTGAGCGACAGGCAAGGGCGCGATAAGCATTGTGCCCACCGCTTGATGCTTGAGCGTAGCTCGCTGCTCCTATACCATTTCGGCCCACCTTGAAAGAGGATGTCCCATGCGTGCACCGCTGATTGCCGGCAACTGGAAGATGAACGGCTCACTGGAATTGGTTGAAAGCTTTGCCGAGACGTTATCGCATACCGAGTTGCCTGCTGGTGTCGAGTTGGCGCTGATGGTTCCTTTTCCCTACCTGAGTGTTGCTCGCGCACGTCTGCCAGAAACAATGGCGGTAGGTGCCCAGACGCTCAGTGACAAGAGTGAAGGCGCTTATACCGGTGAAGTCAGTGGCAGCATGCTGAGTGATCTTGGTATGCAGATGGTGCTGGTGGGGCATTCCGAGCGGCGCACCTTGTTCGGTGAGGACGATGCTGCCGTGTTGGCACGGGTTCAGGCGGCTCTGTCTGCCGGGTTGAAGCCGGTATTGTGCCTGGGGGAAACCCTGGAAGAACGCGATGCCGAGCAGACTGAAGCTGTGGTGCTGGGGCAATTGGGTGCAGTGATGGATGCGCTGATGCCTGAGCAACGCCGTACCCTGGTATTGGCCTATGAGCCCGTGTGGGCGATCGGTACTGGGCGTACTGCGACCCCGGAACAGGCTCAGCAGGTGCATGCGGCCATTCGTGCGCGCCTGGCGCAGTACGACGCAAGCCTGGCCGAAAGTATGCAGATACTTTATGGAGGCAGCATGAAGCCGGACAATGCGGCGGAGTTGCTGGCTCAAGCCGATATCGACGGCGGCCTGATCGGCGGAGCATCGCTGAAGGTCGACGATTTTCTAGCCATTTGTCAGTCAGCAGGTTAAATCCATGCAAGTTGCTATTCTCATGATCCATGTGGCGATCGCCATCGCTCTGGTCGCTCTGATCCTGCTGCAGCAGGGCAAAGGAGCTGAGGCCGGTGCATCCTTTGGTGGTGGTGCCTCTCAGACAGTATTCGGTTCTCGCGGCAGCGGTGGTTTCCTGTCCAAGGCGACAGCCGTACTCGCTGCTGCTTTCTTTGCCACTTCCCTGA
Organism: Halomonas sp.; assembly: GCF_029263665.1. Lineage (GTDB taxonomy): Bacteria > Pseudomonadota > Gammaproteobacteria > Pseudomonadales > Halomonadaceae > Halomonas. Next base: position 37,328 of record NZ_JAJUFQ010000015.1, on the reverse strand, counting down.
CTCTGGCCTACTTCGCTTCCCGGACGAACCCTGTGTCCCCCGATGAAGCGGGTATTCCTGCCGCCGAGGTGATCGAGCAGCAGAACAATGCCCCGACGCTCGAGGATGATGGTGCCCCGGCAGCCAATGAAAGCGCTGCGCCAGGCGAGGCAGGCGATGTACCTACTCTGGAGTCAGGTGCTTCTGGTGAAGAGGGCAGTGCACCCGCGCAAGAAAGCGAAAATGTCGCTCCGAAGGTTGACGGCAGCAGCAGCGATATGGATAATGCTGCGCCAGTGCTGGAGGACAGCAATAGCTGATCCTTCCGCCTCCCTAGCCGAAGTGGTGGAATTGGTAGACACGCTATCTTGAGGGGGTAGTGACCTTATGGTCGTGCGGGTTCAAGTCCCGCCTTCGGCACCATCGAAGTCTCGTGATGTTATCTGCTATTCGCGATCTTCTTTTTCAGGGTTGGCAGTGTGGTGAGGGCTTGACGCGTTAGTCAAGCATGCGTATACTCACCGGCCTAGATTGATGCGGGGTGGAGCAGTCTGGTAGCTCGTCGGGCTCATAACCCGAAGGTCATCGGTTCAAATCCGGTCCCCGCTACCATCTTCCAGCAGGTGCTATTCGGTGTCCTCAAGGGGTATGCCGATTCTGCTAGAATGATGACAGGTTTCTTGTAAAAGCCCCTTCCTGTGAAGGGGCTTTTTGTTAGCAGTTCGCTGACCTGGCATAAGCAGTAAAGGCCAGGGAAGTGCAACGCCAATCAGCCACCTGACTTTCCTGTTCACTCCCGGCCAGGTGCTGATGCAACGGCTGTAGGAGCTTTCATTCGTGGCCATCAAGGATTCTGCGCTCGAAGCGCTGATCGAACCTGTGGTAACGGCCATGGGGTTCGAACTCTGGGGTATTGATTATCTATCCCAGGGAAAACACTCACGCCTGGTGATCTATATCGATCACGAGAATGGCGTGAACGTCGATGACTGTGCTGACATCAGTCGGCAGGTTAGTGGCGTGCTGGATGTCGAGGATCCCATTGCTGGCGAATATCGCCTGGAAGTGTCCTCTCCCGGTATGGATCGCCCGCTGTTCACCCTTGAGCAATTCACCCGCTATGCCGGCCATCAGGTCAGCCTCAAGTTGCGTGCTCCCTATGAAGGGCGGCGCAAGTTTCAAGGGCTGCTTGCCGGTGTCGAAGGTGATGAAGTGCTGGTACAGATCGATGGCGAGGAATATTGCTTTCCCATTGATGGCATCGACCAGGCGCGGATTGTGCCGCAGTTCGATTCATGATGCTTACGAACAAGGACAGGTTATCAGGCGAGGCTAAGGCATGAGCAAAGAAATTCTGGCGGTCGTTGACGCGATCTCCAACGAAAAAGGGGTTCCCCGCGAAGTCATTTTCGAGGCCGTCGAAGCTGCTCTGGCGAGCGCCTCGCGCAAGCGTTTCGAAGATGAGGAAGTCAGCGTTCGCGTGCATATCGACCGCATGACGGGAGAATACGAGACTTTCCGCCGTTGGGAAGTGGTTGAAGATGATGACTTCGACGGTCCGGATACTCAGATCAAGCTGACCTTCGCCCAGCGCCGTGATCCACCGTTGGCGCTTGGTGACGTGGTCGAAGAGCAGATTGAGAATGCCGCTTTCGGCCGCATTGCTGCGCAGACTGCCAAGCAGGTCATTGTGCAGAAGGTGCGAGAGGCTGAGCGTGCCGAAGTCGTGCGCGTTTATGCCGAGCGTGAAGGCGAGCTGGTGGCGGGGATCGTCAAGAAGACGACACGTGACGGCCTCATCATTGACCTGGGCGACAATGCGGAAGCGTTCCTGCCGCGCAGCGAGATGATTCCCGGTGAGCGTTATCGCATGAACGAGCGCGTTCGTGCGTTGTTGCTCAAGGTCGATGCGGATGCACGTGGCGCTCAGCTGATTCTGTCTCGGACCAATCCGCAGATGATCATTGAGCTGTTCAAGATCGAGGTACCAGAAATCGCCGAACAGCTCATCGAGATCAAAGGCGCAGCACGTGATCCGGGGTCCCGGGCAAAGATTGCGGTCAAGACCAACGACCGTCGTATCGATCCAGTTGGTGCCTGTGTTGGCATGCGTGGCTCTCGGGTTCAGGCGGTGTCGTCCGAACTTCAGAACGAGCGTGTCGATATCGTGCTGTGGGATGACAATCCCGCTCAGCTGGTGATCAATGCCATGGCGCCGGCTGATGTGGCTTCGATCCTTATGGATGAAGATACCCATTCCATGGATGTGGCTGTCGCTGAGGATAATCTGGCTCAGGCCATTGGCCGGAGCGGACAGAACGTGCGCCTTGCTTCAGAGCTGACAGGGTGGCGTCTCAACGTCATGACCGAAGCCGAAGCCGAGGCCAAGCGCGATCAGGAAATCGACAGCCTGGTCGAGCACTTCGTTCAGCATCTGGACATCGAGGATGATGTCGCCCGGCTGCTGGTCGAGGAAGGTTTCACCACCCTGGAGGAGGTGGCCTACGTACCGGTCGAGGAAATGCTGGAAATTGAAGAGTTCGACGAGGACCTCATCGAGGAACTTCGTGCTCGCGCCAAAGACGAGCTCTTGAACTTGGCCATCGCTTCAGAGGAGGAGCTGGATGGTGCCCAGCCGGCAGATGATCTGCTGGCAATGGAAGGGATGGAGCGTCACTTGGCCCTCATCCTGGCCAGCAAGGGTATCCGGACCATGGAGGATCTGGCCGAGCAGTCAGTCGATGACCTGATGGACATCGAGGAACTGGACGAAGAGCGTGCCGCGGCACTGATCATGACTGCCCGTGCGCCATGGTTCGAGAGCGAACAGTAAAAAAGGTCACGGGCTGAGGAGGGTCGTAATGTCAGAGATGACCGTTAAGGATTTTGCAGCAAAGGTGGGGCGTGAAGTGCCTCGTCTGCTGGAACAGATGAAAGAAGCCGGACTGGATCACAAGTCCGAGGGTGACGCTGTATCCGAGGAAGACAAGCGCAAGCTGCTCGACTTCCTGACCAAGAGCCATGGTGGCGGTGCTGGTCTGGGGGCGCGAAACCGCATTACCCTGACTCGCAAGACACGTAGCAAGATCAAGACCAACGAGCGCGGCAAGACCATTGAAGTGCAGGTGCGCAAGAAGCGTACTTACGTCAAGCGCGAAGAGGCCGAAGAGCAAGCTCCGGCTGCGGCTGAGGACCACGGTCCGCGTCAGTTGGTTGGCGATATGGCGGAAGCTCAGGCACGTCGTGAAGCTCAGGAAGCAGAAGAAGCTGCCAAGCGTGCGGCTGATCAGGCTGCTCGTGAAGCTGAGGAAGCGAAGGCGGCAGCTGAAGCAGCCAAGGCTGAGGCCGAGGCAGCAGCAGCGAATATCGAGCCTGAAATTCCCGTTCCTGAATTGACGACAGTAGAGCCCGCTGCTACCGATGAGCCGCCGGCACCACCGAAGGAAGGTCGCGGTGATGTGCGCCGTGCTGCCGTCAAGAAAGCCGCAGGCAAGGGTGGCAAGAAAGGCAGCCGTGACGATGATGACGATCGCAGCGATCGTGAGGAACGTCGTCGTGGCGGTGGCAAGAAAGCCAAGCGTGCCGAGCGTCGTGGCAGCCGTCGTGGCGGCTCCACTCAGGGCAATGGCAAGCATGGCTTCCAGAAGCCGACCCAGCCGATCGTGCGCGAAGTGTCCATTCCTGAGTCCATCTCGGTGGCGGACCTGGCCGACAAGATGTCGATCAAGGCCAATGAAGTCATCAAGGCCATGTTCACCATGGGCGCAGCGGTGACCATCAACCAGACCATCGATCAGGACACGGCAGCGATTGTCGTTGAAGAGATGGGCCACAAGCCCAAGCTGGTCAAGGATGATGCTCTGGAGACTGCGGTTCTCGAGGCGATCTCCTACGAGGGCGAAGAAATCACTCGCTCGCCGGTAGTGACCGTCATGGGCCACGTCGACCACGGCAAGACCTCGCTGCTCGACTATATTCGTCGTGCCAAGGTGGCCACCGGTGAGGCGGGGGGTATTACCCAGCACATCGGCGCTTACCATGTCGAGGACGACAACAACGGTGTCACGTTCCTTGATACTCCTGGACACGCGGCCTTTACCGCCATGCGTGCCCGCGGTGCCAAGGCCACTGACGTCGTTATTCTCGTGGTCGCTGCCGACGATGGCGTGATGCCACAGACCATCGAAGCGGTTGAGCATTCCAAGGCCGCGGAAGTTCCGATGGTGGTAGCGGTCAACAAGATGGACAAGCCGGATGCCGATCCCGACCGGGTCAAGAATGAGCTGTCTCAGCACGGTGTCATTTCCGAGGAATGGGGTGGCGATACTCAGTTTGTCCATGTTTCGGCCAAGACCGGTGATGGCATCGAGAGTCTGCTCGAGGCGGTACACCTGGTATCCGAGGTTCTTGAGCTCAAGGCCGTGCCGTCAGCGCCGGGCAAAGGTGTCGTGGTGGAGTCTCGTCTCGACAAGGGACGTGGTCCGGTTGCCACCGTACTGGTCCAGAACGGTACCTTGAAAAAGGGCGATATCGTACTGGCGGGTCTGCACTATGGTCGCGTACGCGCACTGACCAATGAGCTTGGCCAGCAGGTCAATGAAGTCGGCCCTGCCATGCCGGTCGAGATCCAGGGTCTGGATGGTACGCCGGAAGCGGGTGATGACTTCATGGTCGTGGCCGATGAGAAGAAGGCGCGTGAAGTTGCCAACTTCCGTCAGGGCAAGTACCGCGAAGTGCGTCTGGCTCGTCAGCAGAAGGCCAAGCTGGAGAACATGTTCTCGCAGATGGGCCAGGAAGAGGCTGCCAAGCTCAATATCGTGCTCAAGGCGGATGTACAGGGCTCTCTGGAAGCAATTCGTGGTGCCTTGGAAGAACTGTCCACCGATGAAGTGCAGGTCTCTGTGGTGTCTTCTGGCGTGGGTGGTATTACTGGTACTGATGCCAACCTGGCATTGGCCAGTGAAGCCATCCTCCTGGGCTTCAACGTACGTGCTGATGCTTCTGCTCGTGAGATCATCGAACGCGAAAACCTGGAGCTGCGCTACTACAGCGTCATCTACCAGCTGATCGATGAGGTCAAGCAGGCGATGAGCGGTATGCTCGAGCCTGAGTGGAAGGAAGAGATCGTTGGTGTGGCTGAAGTTCGCGATGTCTTCCGTGCACCGAAGATTGGTGCCGTTGCTGGCTGCATGGTGGTTGAAGGCACCGTGTACCGTAACAAGAAGATCCGTGTTCTGCGCGACAACGTGGTCATCTATGAGGGCGAGTTGGAATCCCTGCGTCGCTTCAAGGATGACGTCCAGGAAGTGCGTATGGGCATGGAGTGTGGCATCGGCGTGAAGAACTACAATGATGTCCAGGTCAATGACAAGATCGAGGTCTTCGATCAGGTCAAGGTCGAACGTTCTCTGTAAGCGTTCGAGGAGTCGTTATCCATGCGCGAATTCAAGCGTACTGACCGTGTTGCCGACCAGCTCCAGAAGGAGCTGGCGGTGCTCATCCAGCGTGAGATCAAGGATCCACGCCTGGGTATGGTCACCGTCAGTGGGGTGGAGGTCAGTCGGGATCTCGGCTATGCCGATATTCATGTCACCCTGCTTGGCGAGCAGACTCCGGAGCGCATCAAGGAGAATCTCCAGGTCCTCCGTCGTGCAGCGGGTTTTCTGCGTACTCAGATTGGCCGGCGTGTCAAGCTGCGTCATGTCCCCGAACTACGCTTCCACTACGATGAAAGCGTGGTACGCGGGCAACATCTGTCGGCTCTGATCGATGAAGCAGTGGCCCGTGATCGCTCGCATCGTCCTGAGGATGAGGACAGCGAAGGCCAGGATGAGGGCGAGGGCAAGGACTGATGGCGCGTCGTCGTCGAGGCTTGCCAATCGATGGTGTGTTGTTGCTGGACAAGCCCAAGGGCATGTCCAGCAATTATGCACTGCAGCGGGCACGTCGCCTGTTTCAGGCCCAGAAAGCCGGGCATACCGGTACTCTGGACCCGATGGCTACCGGGTTACTGCCAGTGTTGTTTGGCGAAGCCACCAAGTTCTCACAGCACCTGCTGGAAGCGGATAAGGTCTACCGGACCCGTGTCGAGCTGGGGGCGAGTACCGATACCGGCGATGCTGAAGGCGAGGTGACGGCCCGTTGTCCGGTACCGGCGCTGGATGAGAGTGATGTGGCATCCATGGTGGCTGGATTCATTGGTGAGCAGGATCAATTGCCGCCAATGTACTCGGCACTGAAGCACCAGGGACGCAAGCTGTACGAACTGGCCCGTGAAGGCAAGAGCGTCGAGCGTGCAAGCCGGCGTATAACGGTGTATGATGCGCGGCTACTTTGCGCATCCTTGGCCGGAGAAAGCCCCTGTTTCGACCTGGAAGTCAGGGTCAGCAAGGGGACTTATGTGCGTGTTCTGGCTGAAGATATGGCTCGGGCTTTGGGCTGTGAAGGCCATATCTCGCAGCTGCGCCGATTGAAGAGTGGCCCCTTCGATGCCAGCGGTATGCAGGACTTCGAAGCGCTGGAAGCACTGTCCGATCAAGCGGCACTGGAAGCGCAATTGATGCCGGTCGACTGCCTGCTTGAACATCTTGCCGCTCATCGCTTGAGCGACTCCGGCGCCAAGGCCATGCGCTATGGTCAGACTGCACGTGGTGAGCTTGCATCCGAGATGCTCGGCACCGCTGACAGTACACTGATTCGTCTCTACCACGGTGAGACCTTCGTGGGTCTTGGTGGGGTGGAGTCGTCCGGGGACGTCGTGCCCCGGCGCCTTTTGAGTTCGTTTGTAGCGGGCTCTGGGCAAACCTGATCCTTTCGAGGAGCAGGTCATCAAGAGAGACTGCAAATATGCGTGGTCTCTCACCTTTATCATTTAGGCATATTGCTTACTGGAGAGACAGATGGCACTTACCGCCGAACAGAAAGCTGAAATCGTCAAGGAATACGGTCGTGGTGACAGCGACACCGGTTCCCCTGAGGTACAGGTTGCCCTGCTTAGCGCCAACATCAACGGTCTGCAGGACCACTTCAAGACCAACAAGCAGGACCACCACTCTCGTCGTGGCCTGATTCGCATGGTCAACCAGCGTCGTAAGCTGCTGGACTACCTCAAGCGCAAGGATTTCGAACGCTATCAGTCTCTGATTCAGCGACTGGGTCTGCGTCGCTAAGAAATTAGTGTCAGACAGTGAAACGGGCGGCTCCTCTGGAGCCGCCCGTTTTGCGTTAGGGCTGTACCACAATGCAATGTGCGGTTTCCCACACAGTACTCGATATTCATCTGTGTGACTTCCCATCCATCAAGTGACGTGAGCCTTTCGACTTTTGTTGAAAGTGTTTCTTTCAGCCATTTGAAATAGAAGAGAAAGCTTATAAAAGGAATGTAGTTTGCTCTTTCTTGGGGATGCTGAGGTGTGTGGCCATGACATACCTCGGTTTTTCGCCAATCAGTCCCAGGATGGAGACAATATCAATGAAAGCATCCTTTATTGGAGCCGGCATTCTCACCTTGATCGCTGTGTTTCCTGCATTTGCCATGGCAGATGCCAAGCCTCAGGTCGATACCCTCGATTCCCCAAATCCGAAGCAATTGTTATACGTCGGCAACAGTTACCAGTACTACAACAACAGCCTGCACAATTACGTCAAGAGAATGGCGGAGGCGGCTTACCCAGAGATGGTGGATAGCCTCAACAGCAAGTCCGCGACCATTTCCGGGGCTTTCCTGTCCCAGCATGATGTAAAAAGTTATCTGTTCCCGGGTGCACTGGGGCTGCCCGATCCGTTTGATGTTGTCGTTCTCCAGGGGCACAGCAGTGCCGCCCTGACAGACGAGAAACGTCAGGCTTTCCATGATGCGGTCATCCAGGATCATCAGGCTATCGAAGCGACGGGGGCAGAGACCGTGCTCTACATGACACCTGCCTATGGCAAGGATCATGACAACTACGATCCCGATATGATCGACAAGATCGAGGATCTCTATACCACGGTCGGCAATGAGATCGGGGCCTTGGTGATTCCGGTTGGCCTTGCCTTCCAGAAAGCCTATGAGCGGCGCCCGGAGCTGGCATTGCATGTCGAGTACGATGGCAGTCATCCCACTCCTGAGGGCACCTATCTGGCGGCAGCCACTGTCTTCGCTGCGCTTTATGACACTTCTGTCGTCGGTAATCCCTACACCTACTATGGCCGTATCGACGCAGATGACGCTGCCTTTCTGCAGCAGGTCGCCGAAGACACTGTCGAGGAGTACTACAGCAGGTAGTACTGCAGCAGGTAGTACGCAGGAAAAGAATACGGCAGATAGAGAGTATGCCAGCAGATGAGGCGTGGGTGGGGAGGCACGGAAGCCCTGCCCAAGCCTACCGGTCCGAATAAATCCAATAAAAGAGGGATAACGATGCGAATGCTTTGGTTCGCACTGGCAGTGCTGTGCCTGCCATTGTCGCCAGTTCATGCCAATGAGCGTGTGACTGGCCTGGACGCAGGTTCCGGCCACTACGAATTCGACGATCCTGCCACCCAGCAGAAAATCAGTGTCTATTACTATCAGCCGAGCCGCTATGACGCAGATATGCCAATTGTGCTCGTACTGCATGGATTACGCCGTGATGCGGAGGCATATCGCGATAGCTGGGTGGAATTTGCCGAGCGCGAAGGGCTGATGATATTGGCTCCACGGTTCAGCTCGGAAACCTATCCAGGTGGCAATGGTTTCAACCTGGGCAATGTATTCCAGGCCACGTCGGCTGAGGAGAGCCGTGGCTTCATCCAGCTTGAGCAGACGAACCCACCAGAGCTATGGGTCTTCACGCTCATCGAGCGGGTCTTTGCTGACTTCAGAACTCATCGCAGTACCAACCATCATGAGACTTACTATCTGTATGGCCACGGTGCTGGCGCACAGGTTGCCCATCGTTTCGCCATGTTCATGCCGGAATCACATGCTGAAGAGATCATTATCGGCGCAGCAGGTTGGTACACCATGCCGGATGAGACCATTGAGTGGCCCTATGGCATTAGAGGTGTGCCGATGTTGGATACCTCTACCATCAAAGCCTATCTTGCCCAGCCCATGTTGTTGCTGGCTGGTGGAGCGGATACGGCGACGCTTCACACCGTCATGCGCCAGACGTCTCTGGCCAATGCCCAGGGAGCGACGCGAGTGGAGCGGACCCGCCATTACTTCGAGTTTGCCAGAAGCCGAGCCCAACGTATGAGTACCGCGTTCAACTGGAAGCATTGGGTCCTGCCTGGTGTGACACATAGTCCTGACCAGATGACACCCTTCGCGGCCCGTTATATCGCTCTGCGGGCACGCTGATGTCGGCGCCTCTGCATGCATAAGCAGAAAGCCCCCCTCACGACCAAGGGAAAATCATGCTCAAACTCTTTACCTCAGGCCACTCTGCCATGCGCTCTGTTGCCGTCTTCGGGATGCTGGCATTGCTTGCTGTCTGCAGCAGTGCACTAGCCAGCGGCACAACATCGGCCGAACTTGCAGAATTGGTCAAGCGCCAGTCTGAGATGCTGGAGCGTCAGGCGCAGCAGCTTGAGGACCTGCAGGCACGCCTGGCGCAGCTCGAAACTCGGGCAGGCGTTGATAGTAATGCGCTTGCTCAGCATCATTCCGCTGTACCTGTAATGACAGATGCTGAATTGACGAGTATGCCAGTGACGACCCAAGCCTCTACAACAGCAGAGAAGGATCGAACGGACATTGAAGAGCTGCAGGGTCAAGTGGCCTTGCTGGAGGCTGCTCAGGCAGACCAGTCGTATATCGACTGGTCAGATGGTGGGCCTGAATTCATCAGTGCCGATGGCAATCGTCGCTTGAAGATTGGTGGACGGCTGCAGTTTGACGCTTCGACCACCAACGGCTCGCGTTTTGATGACAGCAGTGACGAGCGCAACATCAGTGGTACGGAAGCGCGGCGCCTGAGACTGGATATCTCCGGCCAACTGTCGGAGAGAATTGGCTACAAGATTGGCTATGACCTGGCGGGCAACGACGCCAGTGTGCGTGATGCCTACATCTCGAGCCTGTTCAACTGGGGCGATGAGGATGTGGTGCTCTACGTGGGCAACAAATACGATGATCGCTCGCTGGATGGGGCGACCTCGTCCAACAATACCTGGTTCATGGAGCGTAACTTCGTCAGCAGTGCCATCACGCCGGACCGTGGTGCATACGGCCTGGGGGTGAAGGGCAAGATATACGGCGACAGCCGAGACTGGCACGCCTCGTTTGCGGTGACCAACGGCAGGCTAGGTGCTGACACCGACCATTCCGATACCACCACGTACATGACACGCGCCCACTGGAACCCCTGGCACGATGGGACTGACATGATTCATCTGGGAGGCTGGGGCTTCTACGAGGATTTCGATCCCAGTGATGATTCGGTGTTCAAGAACGTTGATGCCGCGGATCATTTCAATGAGAACGTCACTATCCGCAGCCGCAAGCTCAGTGACCCGGATTCGAGCCGTGCCTACGGGCTGGAATTGGCGACATCGCTCGGCTCGTTTGCCGCTGCTGCGGAATACGGGCAGCGCACCGTGGATCAGCGTGACTCCGCTGGCGGTGAAAGCATGAGCTACGACGCCTGGAGTGTTCAGACCAGCTACTTCCTGACAGGGGAGTCTCATGGTTATTCCAGGAAATCCGGTGTCTGGCGCCTGCCCGAGGTCAACGACCCAGTGTCGGCAGGAGGACTGGGTGCCTTTCAGGTTGCTGCTCGCTACCAGGAACTGGACTTCTATGATGCTCCGGATTACCCAGGTGGGGACGGCAGCTCGACGACACTCGGCTTGAACTGGTATCCGAATGACTGGTCTCGGGTCATGCTCGACTATACGCTCTGGGATACCCACAATCGCAGTGGTGATTTCAAAGGGCCGGATGATGGCAACACGCTGTCGGCCCGATTGCAGGTGGTGTTCTGATAAGGTTCCGTCATATGTCATGGAGCCGTGTGTGGCGGACAACGGCGCATAGATAAGTCTCGGAAAGGTCGAAACGGGCAGCACAGGCTGCCCGTTTCTTGTCTCAAAATCCGGGAAGGCGGGAGGAGAGAAAGTGGCCAAGGGTATTCGCATTGGCTTATTTGTCGCTAAGGTGGCGTAACTGGTGGCTCTATGTCGCCTTAACCCCTAAAATATTGGCCGAGTCAAAACGACCCTAACATTGAAAAGTAAAGGAAGTCGCCGTGAATCCGGTCAAAAAGACATTTCAGTACGGTCGCAGTACCGTCACTCTGGAAACCGGGCGCATCGCCCGCCAGGCTACCGGTGCCGTAATGGTTACCATGGACGACACCGTGGTGCTGTGCACCGTGGTGGCAAGGAAGGAGCCGAACCCCGCGCAGTCCTTCTTCCCGCTGTCTGTGCACTATCAGGAAAAGACCTATGCGGTCGGCAAGATTCCCGGCGGCTTCTTCAAGCGTGAAGGACGTCCTACCGAGAAGGAAACTCTGACTTCTCGACTGATCGACCGTCCGATCCGTCCGTTGTTCCCCAAGGGCTTCATGAATGAAGTACAGGTCATCTGTACGGTCATGTCTACCGACCGCAACCAGGATCCTGATATCGCTGCCATGATTGGTACGTCAGCGGCCCTGGCCATTTCCGGCGTGCCGTTCAATGGCCCTATCGGTGCTGCGCGAGTTGGCTTTACTGAAGACCGCGGTTATTTCCTCAACCCCACTGTCGAAGAACTGGCCGCCTCCGAGCTGGACATGGTTGTCGCCGGCACCGAGAAAGCCGTGTTGATGGTGGAATCCGAAGCCGAAGAGCTGCTCGAAGACGAAATGCTGGGTGCTGTGCTTTACGGCCACCAGGAAATGCAGACGGTAATTCAGGCAATCAACGAGCTGGTGGCAGAGGCAGGCAAGGCCAAGTGGGATTGGCAGCCGGCGGCTGAAAATACTGCGCTCAAGGATGCCCTGGGTACCGGGTTTGAAGCCAAGGTCGGTGAAGCCTATCGCATCACTGACAAGATGCAGCGCCAGGACGCATTGGCTGCGCTCAAGACTCAGGCTGTCGAGCTGCTCGCTGGTGGGGAAGAGAGCCAGTTCGAGGCATCTGATGTGGAAGCCGGCTTTGCCAGCCTTGAAAAGCGCGTGGTGCGTTCCCGCGTGATCAAGGGTGAACCGCGTATCGATGGACGCGATCACAAGACGGTGCGCCCGCTGGCCATCGAGGTGGGTACCTTGCCCAAGACTCACGGTTCTGCCGTCTTCACCCGTGGTGAGACCCAGGCCATTGTCGTTGCCACCCTTGGCACCCTGCGCGATGCCCAGTTGATCGAATCGCTGGAAGGCGAGCGCAAGGAACGTTTCCTGTTGCATTACAACTTCCCTCCCTACTCCGTGGGTGAGGCGGGCTTCATGGGGGGGCCCAAGCGTCGTGAAATCGGCCATGGCCGTCTGGCTCGCCGCGGTGTTCAGGCCATGTTGCCGAAGGAAGATGACTTCCCCTACACCATTCGCGTGGTGTCCGAGATCACCGAGTCCAATGGTTCCAGTTCCATGGCCTCCGTGTGTGGTTCTTCCTTGGCATTGATGGATGCTGGTGTGCCGATCAAGGCACCGGTAGCTGGTATCGCCATGGGATTGGTCAAGGATGCTGACGGTTTTGCCGTGCTTACGGACATCCTTGGCGACGAGGACCACCTCGGTGACATGGACTTCAAGGTGGCCGGTTCCGCTGAAGGCGTGACTGCGTTGCAGATGGACATCAAGATCGAAGGTATCGATGAGCAGATCATGGAGACCGCCTTGACCCAGGCCCATGACGCTCGTTTGCACATTCTCGAGCAGATGAATGCGGTGATTGCCAATAGCCGTGCTGAAGTTTCCGAGAATGCGCCGTCCATGGCCACGATCAAGATCGATCCGGACAAGATCCGTGACGTCATCGGCAAGGGCGGTGCCACCATTCGCAAGATCTGCGAAGATACAGGCGCTTCCATTGACCTGGATGACGACGGCACCGTGCGTATCTATGCCGAGGACAAGAAGGCGGCGAAGAAGGCCATCGACACCGTTCTGGCCATTACCGCTGAAGCCGAGATCGGTAAGCTGTATCACGGCAAGGTAGTGCGTATCGCTGACTTCGGTGCCTTCGTCAACATCATGCCGGGTACCGATGGTCTGGTGCACATCTCACAGATCGTTCCTGAGCGTGTCAACGACGTGCGTGACTACCTCAACGAGGGTGACGAGGTCGTGGTCAAGGTACTCGATATCGACAACCGCAATCGCGTCAAGCTGACCCTCAAGGAAATCACCGAAGAAGAAAAGGCGGCGTTCGCATCCGAACAGGCAGAGACAGAAATCTAGTCCATCTGCTCTGCCGAACGCCCCCGTTGCTGACGCCACGGGGGCGTTTCTGTTTGCGGCGATGAGGCTGAGATAACGATCCTGAGAGGACGATGAGAGAAGCATGACGCAAGCAACATCTACAGCAGCACCCAAAAGCCACACTGGCCGTCGCGACTGGCTGGCAGTGGTGGCGGTGATGATCGGTATCTTTCTGTTGGTCACTGTCGAGCAGTTGCCCATTGGCCTGTTGTCTCAGGTTGCTGAGTCTCTGGGCGTGAGTGAAGGAAGCGCGGGTTTGATGATCACCGTTCCAGGCGTGGTGGCAGCCTTTGCTGCGCCACTATTGCCTATGGCGGTTGGTCGTATGGATCGTCGTCTGTTGTTGACTTCGCTGATGCTGCTGATGACGTTGGCCAGCGTGCTGGGGGCGATCGTTGACAGCTTTGCACTGCTGCTTGCCACTCGAGTATTGATTGGCGTCTGTATCGGAGGATTCTGGGCCATTGCCGGGGGGCTGGCATCACGGCTGGTGGCTCTGGCTCAGGTGCCGCGAGCCATGTCGCTGATCTTCAGTGGTGTAGCCGGGGCCACGGTATTGGGGGTGCCTGCCGGTACCTGGCTGGGTGACGTGACGCACTGGCGTGTGGCCTTCGCTGCCATGGGGGGACTCAGTTTCCTGGTGACACTGGCACTTTGGTGGCTGCTTCCTTCTCTGCCAGCCTATCAACCAGTGCGCTTGGCCAGCTTGACAGGGCAATTTGCCAGCCGTGGCATGCGTGTTGGTGCCATCGTTACTGCATTGGTCGTGATTGGCCACTTTGCAGCCTACACCTTTATCAGCCCAATTCTGCAAACCATCGCCGGTATCCCGCTGGCGCAGGTCAGTGCCTTGCTGTTGTTGTATGGCGCTGCTGGCATGGTCGGAAACTTCATCGCCGGTAATGCTGCTGCACGCCGCACCCACACGACGGTGTTGATGATTCCCAGCCTGCTGGCGATGGTGGCTTTGGCGTTTCCCTGGCTGGCGCCTCAGGCACCCATGGGAATTGTGTTGTTGATGATGTGGGGGCTGGTCTTTGGTGGTATCTCAGTCAGTTTGCAGACCTGGGTGTTGAAGGCGGCGCTTAACCCAGAAGCAGCTACCGCCCTGATGGCCTTTGTCTTCAATCTATCCATCGGTATCGGTGCCATGGCAGGTGGGCAGGTCGTGGATGCCTTCGGTCTGACCACGGTGCTGTGCTTGTCAGGTGTGATGTTCGTACTGGCTGCACTGCTGGTCATGCGTACTCCTCCTTCAGTACTGGGGGCGCGTTGATCGTTCTTGTACGAAACTGTTTAGGGATGTATGGAATGTGCCCGTATTCCAGTTGCGAGTGCTTTCTATATGTAGCGGGAGGCTGAACCGAAAGTGGAGGGTGACACATGCAGTGGCGGGCATTGAAGTATTTCGATACCGTGGCACGTTGCCACTCCTTGCGACAAGCGGCTGCCAGACTGCATGTGGCACCGACCGCTGTTTCACGTCAGATCGATCAGCTTGAGCACCAGCTTGGCGCGGAGCTGCTTGAACGCACACATGAAGGGGTGCGCCTGACGCCAGCAGGGGAGCTGTTGGCCGATCAGGCGAGCCGCACTCTGCGTGATATGGAGAGGCTGGCGGCACGCATTGCCGACTTGCAGGGATGCTGCACTGGACGAGTCTCTATAGAGGTATCCGAGGGTGTGGTGGCGCAGTTGCTGACCCCGGCGCTTGCCAGCTTGCAGAGTGAATATCCACAACTGACATTTGATGTCAGCATTGCCAGCGCAGGTGGTGTGATCGAGACCTTGCGTTCCGGGAAGGCGGATATCGGCCTGGCCTATTTCCTGCCGCCTCGTGATGATGTGGTCAGGGTGGCCACCGCAGAACTGGAGCACTATGCCGTCATGGCACCAGACCACCCTCTGGCCTGGACATCTGCGTTGGGACTTTCCGATATTGAAGGCTACCCGCTGGCTGTGCCGGATGATTCCTTTGGTGTACGGCAAGCGCTCAACCGTGCTGCTCGTGACCGCAAGCTGAATATGCAGATTGCCTATACGACCTCGTCACTGGAAACCCAGAAAGCCCTTGCCAGGCAAGGGGCGGCCGTCTTGTTGTTGCCTTTGATTACTGTGGCGCAGGAGTGTGACGCAGGCCAGCTTGTCGCCGTGGCACTGCACCCAGGGGAGCTGGAGCAGACCCGTGTCGACTTGTGTGTCTACCGTCATCATTCCCCCAGCCTTGCTGTTCGTACCTGTCTGGCCCGGCTGGAGGAAGCGTTGGTGGAACTGGATGGGAATGTCACTGATCTGGCACATGACTAGATAGCCGGCTGTGTGGTGGACACAAATTGTGAGCGCCATGACCCATTTATTGCATTGGCTGTGATGGGCTTTTCCTTCCATGCTGACTCAGTAACGGCAAGGGAGGAACAATAACAATGCATGAAACGACAGATCATCAGACCACAGACCATCAAGCGATAGACTCTCAAACGATAGACTCCTGGGCATCGCAGCATGAAGCCTTGGGCTGGACGGCTGCACAGTTGCTGGATGCCTATCGCTCGCGACAAGTCTCTCCACTGGAGTATGCCCATCTCCTGATTGCTCATGTCGAGCGTCATGAAGGGCGAATCAATGCGCTGTATGACTACGACCCAGAACGTTTTCTTGCTGCGGCCGAAGTATCGACACAGCGTTGGGCCAGGCAGGCACCCTGTGGTCCGCTCGATGGCATTCCGGTAACGCTCAAGGAATTGATTGCCACCCGTGGCACTCCGGTGCCGCATGGTACGCTTGCCGGAGACCACTCTCCTGCCGATGAAGATGCCCCTGCGGCAGCGCGCCTCAATGAAGATGGCGCGCTATTGCTGGCCAAGACCACCTGTCCCGATTACGGCATGCTGTCATCTGGTCGCTCATCCTTCCATGGCCTGACGCGAAACCCCTGGAACCCCGATTTCAACCCGGGAGGATCGAGCTCTGGTGCCGGAGCAGCAGCAGCAGCAGGATTCGGTATCCTGCATCTGGGTACCGACATCGGAGGATCGATCCGCCTGCCGGCGGCCTGGTGCGGTGTGGTCGGGTTCAAGCCAAGCCTGGGGCGCGTGCCGGTCGACCCTTACTATGTCGGCCGCTGTGCTGGACCAATGACCCGGACCGTGGCGGATGCGGCGCTGATGATGGCCTCGATTGCGCGTACCGATCGGCGTGATGCCATGCGCCTTCCCCCTCAGCAGATGGATTGGTCGGCCCTGGACATTGATGTCCGTGGCATGCGAATTGGGGTCATGATGGAGGCTGGCTGTGGTCTGCCGGTGGATGAGCAGATTAAGCGTTGTGTCGAGGATAGCGTCGCTCATTTCCGTAAAGCTGGAGCACATATCGTGCCGGTGGGGCCAGTGCTGTCGCGTGACATGCTCGATGGCCTGAATGATTTCTGGCGGGCGCGGCAATGGAGTGAATTGCTGACGCTTACTGAGCAGCAGCGTGAGCAGGTGCTGCCGGAAATTCTCGCCTGGGCGGACGAAGGTCATGGGCTGGATCCCGTCAAGGTGGTTCGAGGTTTCGAACAGACCCTGGCCATGCGACGTACCACCGAGGCAGCGTTTGACCAACTGGATGCGGTGATCTCACCTGTCTCGCCGAATGTCGAGTTTCCTGCCGAATGGCCGTCTCCTTCCAATGATCCCTCGCGCCCTTTCGAACATATTGTGTTCACGGTGCCGTGGAACATGGGTGAACAGCCTGCGATTGCCATCAATGCTGGATTCAGTCGTGCAGGCATGCCGATAGGCCTGCAGATCATCACGCCAAAGTTCGAAGACCTGCGTGCTCTGCAGTTGGCTAGTGCCTTCGAAAAGTGGCAGGGTACGCCATCAAACTGGCCATGCCAGGCATGAGGCCAGGCATGCAGTGACAACAATAATTACGCGATAATGCCCGCCTAGGTGCAAGGCAGCGTCTGTGGCACGGAACAGGCCATGCTCCGAAGTGCATTCCAGAATGACAGGCTGACAAGGAATATCATCATGCGCCCAACCTTTGTTCGTCCCACCAGTTGGAGAGGCTGGCTGGTCCTGATGGGTTTTGTCAGTGTGATTCTGGCCGGCATCTGGCCGGTGATTGGCTGGGTCAATCAGGCAGTGCTGGTGGCTGGAATGCCGAAGCTGCTGGTGTGGAGCTATGTTGTCCTGCTCAGTTGCAGTCTCGTGATGTGGCTTGGCAACCTGTTGATCGGGGAGAGAGGAGATGACTAGTTCCATGCCGTTATGGATCACCATTGGCTACATTGCCATCGCCATGGTGATTGGGCTTGTCGCCCGAGGTGGTCGCCGCATGAGCTCACTGGAGGAGTGGGGCGTCGCCGGGCGCAGCATGGGGCCCGTGACACTCTACCTGTTGATCGCGGCGGGCAGTGTCAGTGCCTATACCTTCATGGGCGCGCCAGGCTGGGCCTTTGCCAAAGGCGTTCCTGTGCTCTATGTCGTGATCTACCTGGGCTATCTGGCACTGGTGGCATGGTATTTCGGGCCCAAGGTCTGGGCTTTTGGCGCACGCTTTGGTCATGTCACCCAGGCCAGTGCCATCGCTGATCGCTACCAGAGTCCGGCCCTCGGTGCGCTTGCCGCCCTGGTGATGTCCATCGGCTCGATTGCCTATGCCGTGCTGCAGACCATTGGCTCTGCCTACATCCTGCTGGTGATGAGCGGAGGTGCTATTCCGGTATGGGCTGGTGTGCTGCTGGTGCTGAGTGCCATCGCCATTTACCTGTATGTCAGTGGCCAGCGTGCCATCGGCAAGACCAATGTCTTTCAGGGTGTACTGATGATCGTTGTCGCCTGGATCATTGGCCTATGGTCGGCGCATACCGCCACCGGGGAGTGGAGCTTCTCGGCGGTATTCACCCTGGTGCTCGAGCGCAATCCGGATTTCCTTGTTCTGCCGGGCGGTGGTGGGGATATGAGCTTTGCCTTCTGGACGACCTCTATCATTGTTTCGATGCTGTCGTTCATGCCGCCGGTATGGACCCAATGGATGAGCGGTACATCGGCCCGGACCATTCGTCTCAGTGCGACCTTGCTGCCTACCTACTATCTGGTGATTCTGCCCATGATCGTGGTGGGCTTCATCGGCATCTACTCACTGCCTGGGCTGGCGCGTGCCGACACCGTGGTGCTGGAGTACGCCATGGCTCACCTTCCCGCCGTTCTGGTGGGGCTGCTGGGGGCTGGAACCCTGGCAGCATCCATGTCGTCGTCCGAGCCTTTCATTCATTCCGTCGCGCTGTCGTGGAGCAAGGATGTGCTGCAACCCTGGTTCAAGATATCCGATGCTCGTGCCGGGCACCTTGCCCGTTGGCTGATTTTTCCATTGATGGCGCTGATCATCGCGCCATTGGCGATTGCCGAGCCTGGCAATCTGGTCATGATCTTGTTGATCGGGCTGGGATTTGCTTCCCAGGTATTGCCTGCCTTCATCGGCATGTTCTTCTGGCCGCGAGCCACGGCATGGGGAGTGATGGCCGGCATTCTCAGTGGTTTTGTGGTGACGGTGCTCCTGATCACCATCTGGCCACATCCGCTCGGGATTCATGGCGGGTTCTGGGGGCTGATGGTGAACCTGCCGGTGTTCCTGGTGGTATCACGCCTGACCCGACCTGCATCTGCGGAGGTTGTGGAGCGCTTTTTCCGTATTGCCGCTCCTTGGTATCAACACTCAACAGTTGATGCAGAAAAAGTGGTTGTTCGAGCAGAGTCTTGATGCAGGAGCATCACGACCTAAGAAGGGGATACGCAGGAGAAACACAGAGAGCCCGCGCTGATGCGCGGGCTCTCTTATGATGGACTATCAGGAACGTTCGATGGCCAGTGCCACACCTTGGCCGCCACCGATACACAGCGTGGCCAAGCCTTTCTTCGCGTCACGGCGGATCATCTCGTGTACCAGAGTCACCAGAATCCGGCAGCCGGAGGCCCCGATCGGGTGACCGATGGCGATAGCGCCCCCATTGACGTTGATCTTGTCGGCATCCCAGCCCAGTTCCTTGTTCACGGACAGTGCCTGGGCCGCGAAGGCTTCGTTGGCTTCGATCAGGTCTAGGTCATCAATGTTCCAGCCGGCTTTCTCCAGACAACGGCGGGTCGCCGGTGCCGGGCCGATGCCCATGATAGCCGGGTCCACACCTGCATTGGCATAGGCCTTGATACGGGCCAATGGTTCAAGGCCAAGTTGCTTGGCCTTCTCGGCGGAGCAGAGCATCACCACTGCAGCACCATCATTGAGGGAAGAAGCGTTACCTGCAGTGACGGTACCATCCTTCTTGAACGCCGGGCGCATGGTAGCCAGCTTGTCGACGCTGACGGCACGAGGGTTCTCATCGGTATCGAAGACCAGTGGGTCGCCTTTGCGCTGGGGGACTTCGATCGGAACGATCTGACCCTTGAAGCGCCCTTCCTCGATGGCCGCCGCAGCCTTGGCCTGGGAGCCTGCTGCAAAGGTATCCATTTCTTCTCGGGAGATAGCGTATTTTTCTGCCAGGTTTTCGGCAGTGATACCCATATGGAAATTGTTGAAGGCATCCCACAGGCCGTCGTGGACCATGGAATCGATGGCTTTCCAGTCACCCATGCGCTGGCCATTACGCGAATTGGGCAGGACATGGGGAGACAGCGACATGTTTTCCTGGCCACCGGCGATGATGACGTCTGCATCACCGAGCATGATGGCCTGAGCTCCCAGGTGCAGGGCCTTGAGGCCTGAGCCGCACACCTTGTTGATGGTCATGGCAGGCACGCTGTCCGGGAGTCCTGCCTTGATGGCAGCCTGGCGAGCCGGATTCTGACCAGTTCCTGCGGTCAATACCTGACCCAGCAGGACCTCATCGACTTGCTCTGGAGCGACTCCTGTCTGGGCCAGCACATCCTTGATCACGGCTGCACCGAGGTCGCTGGCAGGAATGCCGGAAAGCGAGCCTCCAAAACTACCAACAGCAGTACGGCGGGCGGCGACGATCACGACTTCTTGCATGGAGTAGTCTCCTGACACGTTAACGGACAATTCCCCCAGCATAGGGACAATGGTGCAGTGCCACAATCCCGCAAACTTGATCTAGCAGGGGACTTTAGTATAGCCAGCGAAAATGACATTACTGGGGCGATAACTGGCAGGGCACAGTGGTAGTCGCTATCTCATTGATAATGTCAGCTAACTGGTCAGCGTGTGTAATGCTGATCGCCCTCGGTGGCGTGCTTTCCGTATCCGGGAAGTGATTGAGGTGCACGACCTGCATGCCTGCGTCCAGCCCTGCCTGGACACCTACGGCAGCATCATCGATGACAACACAATGTTCAGGTGGGTATCCCATCGCTTCGGCAGCGGCCAGGTACAGCCCTGGATCAGGCTTCCATACCTTGAACTCATAGGCACTGAAAAGGTGTTCGCCAAAGTGCTCGGCCAGGCCACTGGCCTGCATGGCACAGCGAATCTTGGCCAGGGGGCCATTGGATGCCACTGCCTTGGGAAATGTGCGCAACTGATCAAGTGCCTGCGGCATCCCGGCAATCGGCTTCAGTTCTGCGATCATGCGTTCGGCCATGCGTTCCCGCATATTCTGCTCGAGCTGCTCACGCTGTGTCTCATCCAGGAGGGTGAAGCGTTTCTCCAGTGTCTGCACGATGTCGAGGAAACGTATCCCTCGGAACTCTTCCATATACTGCGTCGCTGAAAAAGGCAGGCCGAAAGGTGGGAGTGTCTCGGCCATGACTTCGGCCAGCAGAATCTCGCTATCAACCAGGGTGCCGTCTGAATCGAACAGCAGACACAGCGGTGCGATGGGCTCGGGCATGGATACCTCGATGATGGCTGGATGGAAAGCATATGCAACACAAAGCACCGCCCCAGTGTACCGGAGATTGGTATCCTGGGGCGGTGGCCCGGAAACTTCGCTGGATGACGCCCTTGTCCGACGCTCGTACCTTCACTTCCTCCGTGCAGGAAATGGAAGACAGCGAATGTGAGGCATCTCCTGTCTGATCAACCTTGTGTGGCCCGCTGGCGTACTTCCTCGAAAGTCCATTCCTTCAGGATCTTGCCGTTGCGGAATACGGTCATCAACTGATTGGCGCGCGTGCCGAGCTCGTCAGCGCGTATGGTCTGATAACCTTGGATATCATCATGGATCAGGGCCAATCGTCCACGCTTGGAGCGTTTGCCCGGATCGGTGACAGGATCCTTGTAGACATCATGCCATTGGCCGTTGATACAGATAGCCGAGGCTTTCATGGCAAATTTCTGGGTATCGCGATTGAGCTTCTGCAGCAGGGCGCCTCCCATGCCAAACGCGATGTTGTCGGCGCTCAGTTCGCGCTGCTTCATGATGGCGAGGATAGCCTCGATGGATTCGGCATCGACACCGTCTCCCTGAATCAGGCGTATGCAGTCAGGTAGTACGCGATAGCCCTTGCTGTTGACCCGGTAACCGAAATGCGTCATCAGACGCTCGATGGCCTCTGGCACTACCTCGGTCGGCTCGCCCGAATCGGGGCGTACCACCAGGGTGCCGCCGGATTGTTCAACGCGTGCCTTGAGTTCTCCGCCCCAGATATCGTCGATCGCATGCCACAAGTCCCAGGAGTCGCTCACCACTGCAACGATGCGACCGTCTCCGGAGAATTGGTCCAGCATGTTGGCGTAAGCGTCGGTCTCGCCTTCCTGCCCCCAACTGGTGATGGTGCTGTGTTCAGCGGCAGGAATCGAGAAGCCGGCCATGTCGGCTGAGTAATAGCGACGCGCAGCGAGAATGCCGGACAGGGTATCGGTACCCATGAAATTGACCAGGTGGGCCGCGCCACCCAAGGCGGCGCTTTCCTCGGAACTGACGCCGCGGGAACCGAAGTCGTGCAGCTTGAAGGACAGGCCATCGGTGGTGTCGGCGGTTTCCTGCAGGTAGCGCTGAATGGTGTCGCGGCACAGGCGTGACACCGTGGCCACTGTGGTGGGGTACCACACGGCACGTAACAGCGCGGTTTCCACATAACTGGTCAACCAGGCACATTGGGGATCGGTGTTGATGACCTGCACCATCACATTGCCGGTTGGCAGCAAGGTGCCTTCCGGAACGGCCTCGATCTCGATGGGCAGGTAACCCTGATGGGTTCTCAGAATGTATTCCCAGCCAGAGCGGTTGAAGGGTACGCCATGGGCCAGGCATACCGATTCGGCTTCTTCGATATCGACGATATCGATAGGCCGGCTGAGGTATTCCTTGAGAAAGGCCTGCAAGCCGAAGAACAGGGTTGCCGGGTAGACACCACCGCGGGACTCGATGTAGCTGGAGACGTATTCGGCGCCAGGTGGATATTGCAGAAAATGAGAGGTCTTGTAGGAATCCGTATTGAGGATCAGGTTGCGCATGACGGAGCTCCTCCGGTCATTGAGCATGAGCATTGGTCTATCCATCGTTCATGCTTGCTGGTTGAAGCAGTGGTTCCCACCGCTTGTCATTCAATATAGTGGCTATGGGCCAATAAATAAATCAAAAAATTTTCACGTCTGCTGTTCGTGATGACTCAATGGCTTGCATCATTGCCTCATGGTGCAGGCGGGAAAAGTCATGGCTATCGACAAAATCCCGCAACCAGTCCGCTACCGGACCCGGCAGCATGTCTTTCGTGTTCAGGGCCTTTACCGCAGCCTTTGCCGCGTCATGTGTCGAGGCACTGAAGTAACTCATGCGAATGGGAGTGGCGCTGATGGAGAGATGGTTCTCCAGATTCAGGCGAGCCCACTGCGGGAACAGGTCAAGGTAGAACCCAGTGGCATCCTTGTGATGCCCAACCAGGGTAATGCGGGGGGCAGAGCAGGCAGCACTCAAGTTTGCCACGATGGCATTGACCGTCTGCACCCAGATATCGTCACTTTCCGGCACGTCTTCCAGCGGCAGGCATGACAATCGCTGGTTGTCATGCTCGGACAGACAGGCTCGCACCATGTTTTCCCGCTCTTGATGGGTCCAGGGGTTGTGCAGACTGCGTGGCTGCCAGGCAGATCCGAGCAGCAGGATGACTCGATCGGCTTGATGCAGTGCGTTGGACAGTCCATGCAGGTGACCGTTGTGAAAGGGCTGAAAGCGACCGATGAAAACCGCAAAGTCGAAGTTGCGCGACATGACTCAGGCTCCTTGTAGAGCGGCTCAGTTATCAGGGCTCTAGTTATTAGAACCCTAGCTATCAGAACCCTAGTATCAGGTCTCTTGCTATCAAAACCTGGTTGCCAGGATATCGAGTACGATCTATTATTGGCCTATAGCCACTAATTAATCAAGGCCCTTGTCCATGTCTTCCTGGCAGTCTGAAGCTGAGTTTCTCGAACACTATGATAGCCGCCACTACAGCGGCCCTTTGATCAGTGTCGATGTGGCTATTTTTACCTTGCATGAGGCACAGCTGAAGGTACTTCTGGTGCAGCGGGGGGAGTTTCCCTGCAAGGGGCGGTGGGCATTGCCCGGCGGGTTCATCAATATGGGTAGCGATGCGGATCTGCACGCCACGGCCCGGCGCAAGTTGAAGGACAAGACCGGCGTCGATGCGCCTCTCCTGGAGCAGGTGTGCAGCCTGGGCAATGACGCCCGTGACCCCCGGGGCTGGTCGGTCACGGTGCTGTACATGGCACTGATCCCATGGGCGCCGGCGGCGGAGTTCATGGAAAGTGTCACCGATGCACGTTGGTGGCCTGTGCAGTGGATTGATGAGTTGGCGATGGCCTTTGATCATGCTGCATTGATCGAAGCCGCCCGGGACCGATTGAAGAACAAGACCGCCTATACGGTGTTGCCTGTGCATGTGCTGAAGCGCCCATTCACATTGACCCAGTTACAGAATGCCTTCGAGCTGTTGATGGATACTCAACTGGAAAAGAAATCGTTCCGCCGCCGTATTCTCAATGCCAAGATTCTTGAAGAGGCGGGGGAGGCGCCTCCAGAAGGCGGCCGAGGCCGCCCTGCTGCGTTATATGTTCCGGCACGAGGCTCGGAAAAGCACCTTTTTGCCAGAGTGTTCGGGGACACGGCATGACACATGGTGTCAGCCATCACGCCAAGTCGTTGCTGTCAGGTCCGTTCCGCCAGTATCTGGTCATTGACCGGGCTGATGGGGCGCTTGCCGTCGAGGGCGAGGCGGATATTGTCCACTGCACGCTGGGCCATGGCGTCGCGAGTCTCGTGAGTGGCAGAACCGATATGTGGCAGTGCCACCACATTTTTCATGCCACTCAAGGGGGAGTCTATTGGTAGAGGCTCCCGCTCGAACACATCCAGACCGGCGGCATGTAGTGTGCCGTCTTCCAGTGCCTGGATCATGGCGGCTTCATCAACCACCTTGCCGCGACCAATGTTGACGAAGATAGCGCCAGGCTTCATCCGAGAGAATTCGCGTGCACCGAAAAGCTTTTCGGTCTCGGCTGTCAATGGCACGGTGACACAGACAATATCCGCCTCGGCCAGCAGCTCATTCATTTCCAGTCGGCGAGCGCCCAGTTCCCTTTCCAGTTCAGGTTTGGGAGACGCTTTGGTGTACAGGACGTTCATGCCGAAACCCAGGGCGCCGCGGCGGGCAATGGCGGCACCAATACGGCCCAGGCCGATCATGCCCAAGGTCTTGCCGTGTACATCCGTGCCGAACAGGTCGCGGCCGATATTGCTGGTCCAGTTGCCTTGCTTGATCAGTTCGGCCAGTTCCATGGCCCGGCGCGCGGTGCACATGATCAGCAGGAACCCTGTATCAGCGGTTGTCTCGGTGAGTACATCCGGAGTGTTGCATAGCAGGATACCGCGGCGGGTCAATTCATCCACCGGGTAGTTGTCGTAGCCGACGGAAATACTGGCGATGGCTTCCAGGTTCGGTGCTTGATCCAGCAATTCTGGCGTGATTCCGAGACTGGCGCCGACCAGACCATGTGCCTGACTCAGGGCCTCGATAAAGGCCGGCTCGTCGGCACTTTGGGTATCAGGCAGATAATCCACGCTGAAATCCTGGCGTAATGAAGCCAGTTGTTCGTCGCTGAGTTCACGAAACACCAGAATGCGTTTGGTCATGACGACTCCTGAATGATATGGAGGGCTGGTCAGGCCCTTGGCGCCTTCGGGAACCAAGAGCTGATATAATATATGTAATACATATTATATTGAGGTTGTATCACACCTTTACCGCAGCTTCGAGTGCTGCCAGGCGCTTGCGGTCGGGGAGACCTTCCATGTCCCCGATGACCTGTACCGCTTCGGCACCGGTGATGTTGGCTCGGCGCAAGGCCTGGCGAGGAGAAAGTCCGTCGAGTATGGCGCTGACAAAGCCAACGGCGAAGGCGTCTCCGGCACCGACGGTGTCGACCACTTCCTGCACAGGAACTCCGGCGACGGTGAACTCCTCTTCATGACCCGCCAGGATGCCTCGGTAATAACTGCCTTCAGGCCCCAGCTTGATCACCACGGCTTCGGCTCCCTGGTCCAGGTAGAAGCCGGCAATGTCATGGGCGCTTTGCTGGCCGGTCAGCAGGCGACCCTCGGCGAGTCCCGGCAGCACCCAGTTGGCGTGGGCCGCCATGGCATTGAGGGTGTCCCGCATTTCCTGTTCGCTGGACCAGAGGCTAGGGCGCAGGTTGGGGTCAAAGGATACGCTGGCGTCATGTTGACGGGCGGTCTTGAGCAGGTGCCAGGACAGTTCACGGCAACTGGCAGATACCGCCGGGGGAATTCCTGTAGCATGCAGATGGCGCAGGGCCGAGAAGTCGATGTTGGCAGCATCGGCAGCGCTCAAGTGACTTGCAGCACTGTTCTTGCGCAAGTACTCGACTTTTGGGTCGGCACCATCCAGGGCGCGCTCCTTGAAGACCAGGCCGGTAGCATGGTCCGGGTCGATAATCAGATGGTGGCAGTCGAGTGCTTCGGCTTCCAGCTTGGCTCGCAGATAGCGACCGAAACTGTCATTACCCACTCGGCTCAACCAGCCGACATGAAAGCCCAGGCGTGACAGGCCGATGGCAACATTGGTGTCGGCACCGGCGATACCGCGTGAAAAGCTTTCGACCGCGGCCAGATCGCCAGGCTCATCAGCAACAAACAGGGCCATGGCTTCGCCAAATGAAAGAATCTCAGGGGAAATGGAGTTGGTCATCATGGTGTCCTGAAAAAGTGACTGCACATCAAGAAGGCAATGGTGGTTGGGTCGAACCCCGAGCAATGAGTCGAGGCAAGAAAAGTAGGCTTCTGGGCAAAGCGTCGCTACCTGTCTGGCGTTGTCGAAGACAGTCTATGGCCGCCTTGCCGATGGCATCGGTCGGCTGGGCCAGAGTGGTGATGCCGGGATCGGTAAGGTCACACCAGTCCAGTTCATCAATCCCGAGGAGGCCGATCTCCCCCACAGCGAGACCCAGCACTTTCACACAGCGGACAACGGCCTGGGTGATCTGGCCATTGGCACACAGAATGGCGGGGCGAGGGCCTCGGGTGCGCTGAAACTCATCCAGTGCCTGTTCGATATGCTGGGGGGTTGTGACCTCGGCGATCAGAGTGTCGGCCGGCAACTTCAGTGTTGCACAGCGAGCCTGGAAGCGTTCAAGCCTGGCCTGACGGGAACTGGCCAGTGCCGGAGGCTCTGTAATGAACAGCACTCGGCCGTATCCTCGCTCGATCAGGTGATCGAGCGCCATATCTACTGCTGCAGCGTTATCCAAACCGACCTGGTCGGCATTGACATCATTCAGGGTACGATCCAGCAGCACCAGTGGAGTACCGCCCTGGGCAAGGGAGTGTAGTGCTTCGCTGTGACGTCCTGCAGCATTCACCACCAGACCTTCAATGCGATAGGAAGACAGCAGGGCGAGCTGGGCTTTTTCCTGATCGAGGTCGTTGTCGCTGTTGCATACCATCAACGACAGCCCAGCCCGGCGGCAGGCCTGTTCAACACCATGCATGATGGCAACCGAAAACGGATTGCGGATATCTGCGACCAGCATGCCGACCAGCCCGGATGGCCCACCTTTCAGGCCTCGTGCCATCGGGTTGGGTTGGTAGCCCAGGCGCACGGCTGCTGAGACGATGCGCTCACGCATGGTTTCCGACAGCCGCTCTCTTTCCCCGCTGTAATAACGAGACACACTGGTCTTGGAAACGCCGGCTTCACGGGCGACTTCGAGAATCGTGGCGCGTCTTGGTGGCTGAGGCATGCTGTCTGATCACTACTGTCTGATCACTGCTGATGGCAGTGGCGGAGATGAGAATATGTCCAATGGGAACGTTCCCATTTGGCTCCAGCATAAGGATGAAGCGTGCTTGCCGCAAGAGAGCACCCACTAGACAAAGGTAGAGAGAGCCTTGACGTAGCGGAGGTCAAATGTAGCGGAAATCAAATGATGAGGAACGCAGCACGCCGCGACATGATGCAGAGTCGTCGTGCCGATGAACCATCAGGCATGAGCGACGCGACGTTCACGATCCTTGTGCAGGCGACCGATCACCGTAGGTAACTGGTACATGCTGGTGATCATGTGAGCGCCTTCAGGAGTTTCCTCGGCATCAGGGAAGCGGTTGAGGTGGACCACCGTCATGCCGGCAGCCAGGGCTGCCTGGACGCCGACGATGGCATCGTCGATAGCGATGCAGTCTTCGGCAGCAAAGCCCATGATGCTGGCAGCATGCAGATAGAGGCATGGGTCGGGCTTCCAGCAGTTGGCCGTGTAGCCACTGAAGAGGCTGTTGCCGAATGTCTCGCTCAGGCCCACGGTATTGAGCGATGTGCGTACCTTGTTCTCGGGACCGTTGGAGACCACGCCCATGGGAAAGCGGGATAATGCCGCCAAGGCCTCCGGGGCTCCAGCAATAGGCACAAGATCGGTCGCCAGGCGATGATTCAGGTTGGCACGCATGGTGGTTTCCAGAGACTCGAGATGGTCTGGATCGACCTTGCCGTACTGGGCTTCGAGCTCTGCCACGATATGGCGGAAACGGGCTCCACGAAATCCTCCCATGTAGTCCTCTGCGCGAAACGGCAAACCTGCAGCGGTCAGGCTCGTCGCCATTTCGGCGGCGAGTAGGGGTTCACTATCGACCAGAGTGCCGTCACAGTCGAACAATAGGCAGAGAGGGCGAGACATGGTGGGACCTCGCTAGGTAATTCAGGAGTTATCGAACAGTGTTGCAGATTTTTTTGGATTCTGCCTGGGTTCGAAGCCGAAAACCATAATTTTTGAACAGTGTTTTTGCAGTGTCGGTATTTCACACCACTCATACCTGAGATGCATGATTGACGGGACCTGCAGTGGCGCCGCAAGGAGTCGACTCGAATGTTCGTTTTATGACATCGACCTACTGTCTCGTGTTTTCTTTGCTTCCCTGATATTGCCTGTGCTGCATATGGATATGCCCCGGCTACTCGCCGAGGCATATCGGTCACCAGGGAGGCACTGCCTGAAGCAGCGCTTCCTGCATGGCGCGTTAGCGGACCTTGGGATCCAGCTCGCCAGTGGCGTAGCGCTGGAACATGGCTTCCAGGCTGATCGGCTTGATCTTGCTGGCATTGCCGGCAGTACCGAAGGCTTCGTAACGGGCCATGCAGACTTCCTTCATGGCCTTGGTGGTCAGTGCCAGGTACTTGCGGGGGTCGAATTCGGCAGGGTTTTCCGCCAGGAAACGACGCACCGCACCGGTTGAGGCCAAGCGCAGATCGGTGTCGATATTGACCTTGCGCACGCCATGCTTGATACCTTCGACGATCTCTTCAACTGGAACACCATAGGTCTCGGGGATGGCACCGCCGAACTCATTGATCACGGCAAGCCATTCCTGAGGTACGCTGGAAGAACCGTGCATGACCAGGTGGGTGTCCGGGATGCGGGCGTGGATTTCCTTGATACGCTGGATGGAGAGCGTGTCACCCGTCGGCGGACGAGTGAACTTGTAGGCGCCGTGGCTGGTGCCGATAGCGATGGCCAGGGCATCAACGCCCGTTGCCTTGACGAAATCGGCGGCTTCTTCCGGGTCAGTCAGCAACTGGTCATGGTCCAGCTTGCCTTCGGCGCCAATGCCATCTTCTTCGCCGGCCATGCCGGTCTCGAGACTGCCCAGGCAACCCAGTTCGCCTTCCACGGAGACGCCACAGGCATGCGCCATGTCAACGGTGCGACGGGTGACATCGACGTTGTAGTCGTAGTCCGTCGGGGTCTTGCCGTCTTCACCAAGGGAGCCATCCATCATCACCGAGGAAAAGCCCAGTTGGATAGAACGTTGGCATACTGCCGGGCTGGTGCCATGATCCTGGTGCATGACCACCGGGATATGCGGGAATTCTTCAGTGGCCGCCAGGATCAGGTGACGCAGGAAGGGCGCACCGGCATATTTACGCGCGCCGGCAGAAGCCTGCAAGATCACTGGTGAGTCGGTGGCATCGGCCGCTTCCATGATGGCGCGGACCTGCTCCAGATTGTTGACATTGAAGGCCGGAACGCCGTAACCGTGCTCGGCGGCGTGATCCAGCAGTTGGCGCATGCTGACAAGTGCCATGGGGTATACCTTTTACTGAAGAAATGGAAGGGTGCACTCTGTGGTGCACCGGGCTATTGGGTTTGATCTTCGCGGGTTCGCCTGCGTCATGGAGCGGAATTGTGTTGAATTATGCTCCAGCGGCTGCTTCCAGAGCGGCCACGGCTGGCAGTTCCTTGCCTTCGACGTATTCAAGGAAAGCTCCGCCACCAGTCGAGATGTAAGACACTTGTTCTGCGATGCCGTACTTGTCGATGGCTGCCAGGGTGTCACCGCCACCGGCGATGGAGAAGGCAGCGCTCTTCGCGATGGCCCGTGACAATTCCTCGGTGCCTCCGCCGAACTGATCGATTTCGAACACGCCCACGGGGCCATTCCACAGAATGGTACCGGCATCCTGCAACATGGCGCCAAGCCTTGAGGCAGTGTCCGGTCCGATATCGAGAATCATCTCGTCGTCGTTCACCTGGTCGACCGGCTTGGTGACTGCTTCAGCCGAGTCAGAGAACTCGGTGGCTACCACGACATCAGTCGGCAGCGGAATCTCGACCTTGGCCATCAGTGCCTTGGCCTGGTCCACCAGGTCGGCTTCGTAGAGGGACTTGCCGACGTTATATCCGGCTGCGGCAATGAAGGTGTTGGCGATGCCGCCGCCCACGATCAACTGGTCGCACTTCTCGGACAAGGCATTGAGTACATCCAGCTTGGTCGACACCTTGGAGCCACCCACGATGGCAGCCATCGGACGTCTAGGATTGGCCAGTGCCTTTTCCAGGGCCTCCAGCTCTGCCGCGAGCAGTGGGCCAGCACAGGCCGTGGGGGCAAAACGGGCCACACCATGGGTCGAAGCCTGGGCACGGTGAGCGGTACCAAAGGCATCCATCACATAGATGTCGCACAAGGCGGCGTAGCGTTTGGCCAGCGCTTCATCGTCCTTCTTTTCGCCGACATTGAAGCGCACATTCTCGAGCAACACCACTTCGCCGTCCTGCAGGCTCGGCACCTGTTCCAGATAGTCGCTGACCAAGCGTACCGGGCTGCCCAGCAGCTCGCTCAGGTAGTCGGCTACAGGGGCCAGGCTGAACTCTTCGGCAGGCTCGCCTTCAGTGGGGCGACCCAAATGGCTCATCAACAGCACCTTGGCACCGGCGTCACGGGCTGCCTTGATGGTTGGCAAGCTGGCGCGCAGGCGGGCATCGCTGGTTACCTGGCCGTGCTTGATGGGTACATTGAGATCCTCGCGGATCAGTACTCGCTGACCCTGAAGGTTCAGGTCGGTCATCTTGTGCACATTCATTCAGCAGATCCTCGTCTGAGAAGCTTGGGATGTATCCGGTCATCAGGCCGTAGTGGTGTCCAGTGCGGCAATGTTGCTGGCGACGTCGAGCATGCGATTGGCAAAGCCCCATTCGTTATCGAACCAGCAAAGCAGCTTGATCAGGCGACCTCCGGCCACCCGAGTTTGAGTGGCATCTACGATACCGGAGCGTGGGTCGTGGTTGAAGTCGATCGAGGCTGTGGGTTCGTCGGCAAAGCCGAGCAATCCGGAAAGCCGGGACTCGCTTGCTTCGTGCAGCAGGCGATTGACTTGCTTGGCACTGGTATCGCGTCTGACGCAGATCGACATGTCCATGGCCGATACGTTGATGGTCGGCACACGCATGTGCAGACACTCGAAACGTTCCGCAAGGTGCGGCATCAAGCGGTTGATGCCCAAGGCCAGGCCAGTGTCCACCGGCACGATGGATTGCATGGCCGAGCGCGTCAGACGCAGGTCGGTTTGGTGATAGGCATCGATCACCGGCTGATCGTTCATGGCCGAGTGGATGGTGGTTGTCACGCCATGCTCGATGCTCAGGGCCTCGTCGAGCACGGTAAGAACCGGCACCAGACAGTTGGTGGTGCATGAAGCTGCAGAAATGATGCGGGCATCGGCGTGCAGGTCGGCATCATTGATTCCGGTGACGATGGTGGCGTCCACATCGCTCTCGGCAGGCTGGGAAAATAGCAGCCTCTTGGCACCTGCCGCCAGGTGACGCTCTGCTGTCATGCGATCCTTGAAACTACCGGAGCATTCCAGTACCAGGTCGACCCCTAACTCTTTCCAGGGCAGACGGTCAGGGTCGGCTTCGGACAGGACTCGGATGCGCTTACCATTGATGACCAGATGATCGGCGTCATTGGTGACATGGCCAGGGAAGCGGCCGTGGGTCGTGTCGTAACGGGTCAGGTAGGCGATGGTGTCAATGCCGGAGAGCTCGTTGAGCGCGACCACCTCAAGGTCGAGATCACCCCGCTCGATCAGTGCACGCAGGACGCACTGGCCGATTCGGCCGTAACCGTTGATAGCGATGCGTTGAGGCATGGACTCCGTGATCTCTCGGTCGAGGTATTCAGGCGCAAAAGTCTATCTCAAGTTTACCGCGACGTCGCCCCGCATACTGCCCCCGGTGATAGGCAGAATGTATCCGAGGATAGCGGAATGTATCTGGGTTGAATCTGCACGGGTCGATCAGGCGGCCAAGTACCAGGCCAATGGCAGCATCAGCGCCGTCAATACTCCGGTTAGGGTCATTCCCAGTGAAGCGAAGGCACCTGCCGTCGGGCCGATCTCGAAGGCGCGGACAGTACCGATGGCGTGGCCATTGATGCCGAGGGCCAGTCCCAGTAGACGCTGATCTTCGATGTGCATCCAGCGGCCCAGCAGAGTGACAAAGGTCGTGGCAGCGACGCCTGTGATCAGCAGGCTACCCATCAGAATCGGGATGGACCCGCCCAGGGTCGAGGTGATGCCCATGGCAATGGGGGCAGTAACGGACTTGGGTGCCAGAGAGGCGAGCAGTTGAGGCGGAGCACCCAGCGCCCATGCGATGACAATCGCATAGAAGGCGGCCAGAGCCGAGGCGACCGGCAGGCAAACCAACAAGGGCAGGCACAGTGCACGGATATGATGCATCTGTTGGTATAGCGGCACAGCCAACCCCACGGTGGCAGGACCCAACAACAACATCAGCCACTCGGCACCCTGTTGATAAGAAGCATAAGGGATGCCCAGGAGCCATAGCAGCAGTGCGACCAGCAGGGCGCCGATCAGTACCGGTGGGCACCAGCCAGGATTACCGAGACGCTGGAAGATCTTCAAGCCTGTCAGGTAGGCACCTATCGACAAGGCAATGGAAAGCAATGGTTGCTGCAGCCAGTGGGTGAAGTCGTGGCTCATGGGCGTTCTTCCTGGCCGTTTGTCCTGGATGCATCGTCTGCTTGAAGGGGCATTTCGTCGTGAAGGAGAGCGTTGTCTTGAAGGAGAGTTTCGTGATGAGGGGGTGTGGTATGTGAAAGTAAGCGACGTATCAGCCACAGGGTACTGGCAACACTCAACAAGGTGCCGAGGACCAGTGACATCAAGACGGCCAGCCAATATTCACTGATCTGGTCCAGTACTTGGAAGACTCCCACGACGCCCGGCATGATCAGCATGGCGAGCATCATGATCAGTGGTTGTGAGGCACTGGCGATGGTGCTGTGCACCCGGCCACGGGCAACAAAGTACAGTGTCAGCAGCACCAGTCCGATGACGCCAGGGGAAAGGGGTAGATGGCCGAGTTGTACCAGCAGACTGCCGATCAGCCAGAACGCTATCAGCCACAGGAATCCGTGCAGGAACTGCATTGCTTGTCCTCGTTGATCAGCGGTTTGTGGTGAGCATCAAGTTGAATGAACGTTTTACCGTGTCATGAGGTCCAGATCTGTTGCGACTCTCTTGGTAGTGCATCATCCGCTACGCTGTGAAGGTGTATCTACAGCACAGGGCGACAGAGGCGTCGTTCGGAACCTCGGCATTCAGTGGTCAAGACCAGTGATGGCTAGGACTTGAGCCGATCGAGAATGCAGAGTTTACCGTTATCGGTGACGCATTGCCGAGAGCAGACACTATCAGGTCGAGCCATTGAGCTCGCCGGAGCCATAGGGAGATAGATGATGAGCGATATTGCCAGTTGGCTGGGAGCCGAGGCTGAGGATCTGTTGACTCATGAGTGCCGCGGCATTCCCAGGGAGAGCCTGCACTTGCCTGGTTCGGATTTCGTCGATCGGGTGATGATGGACTCCGACCGTTCACCTGCTGTACTGCGCAATATGCAGGCGTTGTTCAACCATGGTCGCCTGGGTGGCACGGGTTATCTCAGTATTCTTCCCGTGGATCAGGGAATCGAGCATTCAGCCGGTGCCTCATTCGCCCCTAATCCGGCGTATTTTGATCCGGCCAACATCGTTGAGTTGGCCATCGAGGGGGGCTGCAATGCTGTGGCGTCGACTTTGGGGGTGCTCTCGTCGGTAGCGCGGCGTTACGCCCATCGTATCCCGATGATGCTCAAGCTCAATCACAACGAGACACTGACCTATCCGGCAATGCATGACCAGACGCTTTTTGCCGAGGTCGACCAGGCGTTCGACATGGGCTGCGTGGCAGTGGGGGCGACGATCTATTTCGGCTCACCGGAGAGCCGGCGCCAGATCGAAGAAATCAGCGCAGCCTTCGAGCGCGCCCATGAGCTGGGCATGGTGACCGTACTGTGGGCGTACCTGCGCAACCCTGCCTTCAAGCATGAGGGCACCGATTATCATCTGGCGTCGGACCTCACCAGTCAGGCGGTGCATTTGGCAGCCACGTTGAAGGCCGATATCGTCAAGCAGAAACTACCGGAAACCAATGGTGGCTATCGCACGATCGGTTTCGGACATACCCACGACAAGGTCTATACCGAACTGACCAGCGACCATCCCATCGACCTGGCTCGTTATCAGGTGGCCAACGCCTTCATGGGCCGCGCCGGGTTGATCAATTCCGGCGGTGCTTCCAGTGGCGAGGGCGATCTGGTCCAGGCAGTGCGCACCGCAGTCATCAACAAACGTGCGGGAGGCATGGGGCTGATCTCAGGACGCAAGGCCTTCCAGAAACCCATGCGCGATGGCGTGGCCCTGCTCAATGCCATTCAGGATGTGTACCTGGCCCCGGATGTTTCTATCGCTTGATGAGTTGCGTCCGGTGGTGTGGGCTACTGCCGGGCGCATGTCTGACCATTGGGGGAGCATATAAGAACCGAAAGTATGGCGAGACTTACCGTCATTGCAGAGAATCCTGAAGCAGGTGAAGGCTTTTATCAGGATCTAAAAGGTCTGCTGCTGGTGCGGATGGGCGGCTATCCATCCAATGAGTATGTTGTACTCAGCATGGTACCCGCCAGGTTCAACTGTACTTCATAAAATGATTCATGTTGATTAAGTGATATGCACGATTAAAAATACGTAACTTTTTACTAGGACAGTGATTTCGGTAAATTAGGTTCGTATCGGCCTTGATGGCTCGTTATTGTTAATAAAGCCTTATAAAGGTAAAAGACAAGAATTTTATATTAAAATTATGCGATTGAGTGTTGTTTTAATAATTTCTTCATCAATGAGCGGTAGGGTTACTTGGCAAGGCTTATGAGGGACTTTTTTCCTAGTGGAATAAAAGTTATTTTTCTTTTGAAAAGCGTTTGTCAATACATCTTTTGAGGTATTTGTTTCATTGCGTGAGAGCTATCTCTCGAGATGAAGAAGTAGTATGGCTCTATGTGGTTCCTAGTATATATGGTTGGTAATCTAGTGCTGATTTTAATTGGTTTTTCTTAAGTGGCGAGCTATAAAGTTAGTGCGATAGTTAGTGCTGTATGGTTGTGGGGATCTGCCACAACAGTGGGTTTTTTGTTCAGACAAATGACAACTATCTCATCATGAGAATGGTCTTGCTATTACCATCCTTATGGTATCCGCCGTGTATTAATACTTTGAAGGTTGGATAAAATGAAAAAATTCTCTATAACCATACTGGTGGCATGGGCTCTCGCGATGGCCTGCGGAGCAATGGCCACAGATGGCGCTATTTCCATCAACGGTCGGGTTGTTGGCGGCGCTTGTGATATTTCCATTGGTGGTAGCTCGAACGCCACCATTGTCTTGCCAAGAGTCTCCAGTGGCTCGTTGGTTGCTGCCGGTGATACTGCTGGCGCCACGCCACTTTCCATGAGCCTGAGTGGTTGCCCGGCCTCGGGTGCTGTGCGTGCATGGTTCGAGCCGACCAATGTGGATATGAAGACGGGCAACTTGCTCAACAATGCTGAGAGGCCTGCAGAGAATGTTCTGGTCCAGGTGAAAGATCAATCTTCTGGCAATGTGATAGACCTGCGTGACAATACCAATAATCCCTTTACCAATTTTGGAATTGATGGGAGCATAATACTGAGCTATGCCGCACAGTATTATGCAACAGGTCCGGCTACATCGGGCAATGTTGAAACCCAACTGGTCTACACCTTGGATTATCCTTAATGTTCACGCGCTGCGATAGGGTTCGTTGCAGGCGACTGTTGGTATGAGCGTAGCGATGAGAAGTATCGTTGTCGGGGTGTGAGCAGACTGAGCACAGACCTGTTATGTAATAATACAATGAATCATTTCTGTTTGAGGCACTATCTAGAAGGAAGCTTTCACGTGCCTCGATATGGGCGAGGTATCCAAACGCTGGAACAATAAAGGCGCGGCCAATTGGCCGCGCCTTTGCCAGCATTCGAGATCAGGCGCCGAGCAACTCGTTAGCCTGCTTGAGCACATTCTCGACGGTGAAGCCGAAGTGCTTGAACAGGTCGCCCGCGGGAGCGGATTCACCGAAGCTCCTCATGCCGACGATACGGCCTTCCAGACCGACGAACTTGTACCAGAAGTCGGCATGACCTGCCTCGATGGCAATACGCTTGGTCACGCTGGGAGGCAACACGCTGTCGCGGTACTCAGCTTCCTGGCCACTGAAGCGGTAGGTGCTGGGCATGGATACCACACGCACTGCACGACCTTGCTTTTCCAGTTCGGCCGCCGCTTCCATGGCCAGCGCCACTTCGGAGCCGGTGGCGATCAGGATCAACTCCGGCTGGCCCTGGTGCGTATCGGCCTCGTGCTTGAGCACATAGCCACCGCGCTGGATGTTGGCCAGCTGCTGCTTGGTACGTGGCTGATGCGGCAGGTTCTGGCGCGACAGGATCAGGGCGGTGGGGCCGGACTGACGCTTGATGGCCGCGCCCCAGGCCGCTGCAGTTTCGGTCGCATCACAGGGACGCCAGGTCAGCAGGTTCGGGGTAGAGCGTAGGCTGGTCAGCTGCTCGATAGGCTGGTGGGTCGGGCCGTCTTCGCCAAGACCGATGGAGTCATGGGTGAACACATAGATGGCCTGCTTACCCATCAACGCGGCCATACGCACGGCATTGCGCATGTATTCCATGAAGATCAGGAAGGTTGCGCCATAAGGGATGAAGCCACCATGCAGGGCGATGCCGTTCATGATCGCGCCCATGCCGAACTCGCGCACCCCATAGTGCAGGTAGTTGCCGTTGGCATCGTCGCCGGTGATGGCCTTGGCGCCGTTCCAGAACGTCAGG
>NZ_JAJUFQ010000042.1 GCF_029263665.1 Halomonas sp. | reverse complement strand
GGCCACGCCTTTTTCCTTGAGGCGAACCGCTTCTTCCACGGCGATCTCACAGAAGGGGTTCATGGCCATCTTGACGTTGGTGAGATCGACGTCGGAATGATCCGGCTTGACCCGGATCTTGACGTTGTAATCGATGACGCGCTTGACCGCGACGAGGATTTTCATACCAGGCTCCATGTTGGTTCACAGGTTTGATGGGCTTGTTTGACAGACAGTTTGGCCCGGGGCATTGGAATAGATCGTCGAGCTGTCGAGAAAGGGCGATTGTCCTTACTCACCAGCACGTGCCAGTAGTGTCCTTGCGCGGATAATGACCGGCTCGTCGATCATCTGGCCATCGAGCTGAAAGGCACCGTCATGGCGTTGGGCTGTATCCAGTACCTTGCGTGCCCAGGCCAGGGATTCACTGCTGGGAGTAAAGGCCTTGTGGATCGCGGGTAGCTGCTTTGGGTGAATGCTGAGCATGCCGGAAAAACCCATTTCGGCCGCCTTCTGCGCCGCCTGTTCCACCTTGGCGGTATCGTGGATGTGGGGAGCGACACTCTCCACAGGAGGTGGCAGTCTTGCTGAACGGGAACAGACAATCAGCTGATAGCGGCACTGGTCGAGGATAATCGCCGCGCCGGGGCTGCCAGGCTCCAGGTTGAGGTCCGTCGACAGGTCCAGAGCGCCGAAGGTGAGCCTTTCGATACCGCTGGTAAAGGCCAGGCTGGTCATTGATACCAGCCCCCTGGCGGTCTCGATGATGGGCCAGACCGGCTTGCGGCTGGCAGCGACCAGTTCGATCTGTTTGCAGGTCTCGGCCTTGGGCAACATGATGCCGCAGACATTGGAGAATCTTGCGCATACCGCCAGGTCCTTCCTGATGTCCTGTGCTGTCGAGTTGATGCGCACCAGTACCCGGGCTTCAGGAGTAGCCTGGAGAAATTCGTCCAGATGGTGGCGGGCCAAGTCCTTCTCATGCGGTGCGACAGCGTCTTCGAGATCAACAATGACAGTATCGGCGTCACTGTTGAGCGCTTTGGCGATCCGCTCAGGGCGCGTCGCCGGGACGAACAGGAAAGAGCGTTGCAGGGGTGAATTCATGATGGCTCTCCGTGTGGTTCAAATGACGCCCTTGTCGGCAAGACAATGAATACTGTCGTCACTGAAGCCCAGTTCTTGCAACAGGCCGACACTGTGCTGACCAAGTTCAGGCACCTCGCCCATGCGAGGCGTGAAGGCATTGCTGCGTCCTGGCGGCAGGAGTACCGGCAGCGGGCCGGCAGGAGAGGAAACCTGTGTCCAGCGCTGGCGTGCCATGAGCTGTGGATGCTGCCAGACGTCATGCATGTCGTTGACATGGGCGTTGGCGATATTGGCATCTTCCAGCCTGGCGATAACCTCATCGGCGCTGAGTTCCTGAAAGGCATGGCAGATCAAGTCACGTAGTTTCTGGCGATGGGCAGAACGCTGGGAGTTACTGGAGAAACGCGGGTCGCTGGCAAGTACAGAATCCTGCAGGACGACTTCACAGAAGGTTTGCCACTCGCGTTCATTCTGCAGGCCGAGCATGACGGTATTCCCATCACCGGCAGGGAAGGGGCCATAGGGGTAGATGGTGGAATGGGAGGCACCGGCACGTGCTGGCGGCGTGGCACCTTTATAGGCGTAGTACAGTGGGTAGCCCATCCACTCGACCAGGCATTCGAGCATCGAGACATCGATATGACTGCCCTTGCCTGTGCGCTCGCGGAGCAGAAGTGCCGATAGCACATTGGAGTAGGCATACATGCCTGCAGCAATGTCCGCAATGGAACAGCCCGCCTTTGCCATGCCGTCTTCTTCGGGGCTTCCGGTGGTCGAGAGAAAACCTGCTTCGCTCTGAATCAACAAGTCATAGGCTTTCTTGTCGCGGTAAGGACCATCATCGCCATAGCCGGAAATATCGCAGACGATCAGTCGCGGGAAGCGCTCGTGCAGGCTGTCGAACGATAGACCGAGTCGAGCGGCTGCACCAGGAGCAAGGTTCTGGACCAGAACATCCGCCTCGGAAAGAAGGCGTTCCATGATGTCGCTGGATGCTTCGGCCTTCACATCGAGGGTCAGGCTCTCCTTGGAGCGATTGGTCCACACAAAATGGGAAGCCAGGCCATCGACCCTTTCATCATAACGGCGAGCGAAGTCTCCGACCTTGGGGCGTTCTATCTTGATCACCCGGGCACCGAGGTCCGCCAGCTGGCGCGTACAGAACGGGGCAGCAATGGCGTGCTCGAGACTGATGACGGTGATGCCATCGAGCGGCCGGAGTGGGGTAGTTGCATCGTGCATGGTGACTCCTCTGCTCCTGGGCCGCGTAGTGCGACCGGCAGGAGCCTTGCCTTGTCAGAATGAACGGGGAAGGTCGAGCAGATGCTCTGCAACGTAGGAGAGAATCAGGTTGGTCGAGATGGGCGCCACCTGATACAAGCGTGTTTCGCGGAACTTGCGTTCGACGTCGTATTCGCAAGCGAAGCCGAAACCACCATGGGTCTGAAGACACACGTTGGCAGCTTTCCAGGAAGCTTCCGCGGCCAGGTATTTGGCCATGTTGGCACTGGCGCCGGCATTCTGGCCGCTGTCGTACTCATGGCAAGCTTTCCAGCGCATCAGGTCCGCGGCCTCGACATCAATATGGGCCTGGGCAATAGGGAACTGGACGCCCTGGTTCATGCCGATGGGGCGACCGAACACTTCTCGGTCCCTTGCATAACGGGTGGCCTTGTCGATGAACCAGCGCCCATCGCCGATGCATTCGGCGGCAATCAAGGTGCGTTCCGCATTGAGGCCATCGAGAATGTAGCGAAATCCCATGCCCTCTTCGCCGATCAGGCTATCCGCGGGAATTTCCAGATTGTCGAAGAACAGCTCATTGGTCTCGTGGTTGACCATGTTGGGAATAGGCTGAACGCTCAGGCCATTGCCAATGGCCTGATGGAGATCCACCAGGAAAATCGACATCCCCAGGGACTTGCGCTGTACCTGATCGATGGGAGTGGTGCGTGCCAGCAGGATCATCAGGTCGGAATGCTGGATACGCGAGATCCACACTTTCTGGCCGTTGATGACGTACTTGTCTCCCCGGCGCACGGCAGTGGTCTTGATCTTGGTGGTATCCGTGCCCGTGGTGGGCTCGGTGACACCCATGGACTGCAAGCGCAATTCGCCAGCGGCAATCCTGGGCAGGTACTGGCGCTTTTGTTCTTCACTGCCATGTCTCAGCAGGGTGAACATGTTGTACATCTGGCCGTGCACGGTGCCGGAGTTGCCGCCGCAGCGGTTGACTTCCTCGAGAATGACCGAGGCTTCGGTCAACCCCAGGCCTGATCCGCCATATTCCTCCGGGATCATTGCGGCCAGCCATCCGGCCTCGGTCAGGGCATTGACGAATGCTTCAGGAAAGCCTTTTTCCTCGTCGACCTGCCGCCAGTAGGCATCATCGAAATTGGCACAGAGGCTACGGACTCCGTCGCGAATGGCATCGATGGATTCAGGGTCACGGATAAACATTAGCGTTGCTCCTGGTATTGTATTTCTGCCTGATGTGCCGGGCCGTCATCGTTGAATGCCCAGAGTGAAAACTGCTGATCCGTAAGCTCGACACCTCCTATATGGAAACCTGTATTGGCAAACAGCGGCCTGATTCCTCGATAGGAGAAATAGCGTGGGATCTTGTCGGGATGACGCCGCGTGAAACTATGCAGGAGAAGCGTCGCGATCATGGGGCCATGAACGACCAGGCCGGGGTAGCCTTCATGCTCCGTGACGTAGGGATGGTCGTAATGAATGCGATGGCCATTGAAGGTCACGGCGGAATAGCGGAACAGCATGGTCGGAGAAGGCTGGACATTGTCCTGCCAACTGGTCTTCGGAACCGGGAGAGTGCTTTTCAGCTTGGGAGAACTGGGCTCTCGATAGACGATGTCCTGTTCTTCACGGATACATAGGGTGCCGTTCTGTGCATAGGTATGCTCGACCGTGACGAACAGCAAGGCACCACTGGTACCGTGCTTTTCCTGGAGCTTGGTAATGGTCGATCGACGCTCGGCGGGGGCTTCCACACGCAGGGGCTCGAGAAAATTGACGCGCCCCCCTGCCCACATGCGATTGCGTCCGTCTATGGGGGGCAGGAACCGTCCCCGGGCAGGATGCCCGTCGTTTCCCAACTGTGCTTCGACGACAGGTTCCTGAAAGAAGGCCCAGTGCCAAAGATGAGGCAGCGCTTCTCCTGGTTGAGGAGACGTTTCTCCAAATGTTGTCGCGATTCTATGCACGAGAGTTGACGAAATAACGTCTCTGCTGACCTCCTGATTTCCTACCCAACTGTCGATTTTCATATGGCCATCCTGTTCGCTTGTGCTTTTCGACAAGCTCAGGATGCGCAACTCATGTGCTGGAGAGAATTTGTAAATCAATAAGCGGGTGTTCTGGAATTCCTAACGCCATCCCGTCCGTACCGCGAACGGGTTATATATAGGTATATGATTATATTTTATTTTCAGTTGGTGGGGATGATAAGAAATATATGTTGTTCGACAAAAGTCTATTAAGTGTTCCCGAAAGGGGGTGTTGAGAAATCCGACTTCATCTCAGAGAGCAGGTGTTGCAGGCTCAATTCGCGCGCTGGGCTTCGCAGACAGCAAGTTGCAAATAACAAGCATCTTTCGTGTCTCGAAAAACACAATAATCAGAGGTCGATCATGAACAAGATTACGCTTGCTCTCACCACGTCTCTTCTTCTTCTCTTTTCAGCATTTGTTGTCGGCGATGACCGTTCGGACTGGCCATCGAGCATGACGGTAGGAACCTCCAGCCAAGGCGGTACCTATTACATCTATGGCTCCGGGTGGGCCAATCTGGTCAATCAGAAGCTGGGTACCAATATCGGCGCCGAAGTCACTGGGGGGCCAGTGCAGAATGTCAGCATGGTTCAGCTTGGAGAGCATGACTTCGGCCTGGTGACCATGGGGCCGGCACTGGAAGCTATCGAAGGCAAGAGCCCCATTCTTCCTGGCGTCAAGCATGACAAGGTTCGCGCACTATTTCCCATGTATCAGACCATCTTTCATGTCAGCGCCATGAAGGATTCCGGAATTTCCAGCATGGATGGCCTCGAAGGCAAGCGTGCTGGTGTTGGTTCTGCTGGTGGTACCAACAGTGTCTATTGGCCAAGGTTCTTTGATCTGCTGGGTTACGATGTCACCACTCTTGAGGGCGGATCCGGTGACCAGGCGGGCCAGATGCAAGATGGTCTGCTGGATGCCTTTGCCTTCGGTGCAGGGCTGCCTGTGTCATCCGTCAGTCAGTTGGAAGCTCAATCAGAGATCAATGTCTTCAGCTTTCCAAAGGATGATATCGACAAGATCGTAAAGGAATATCCCGAGATTTCCCGCTCTGTTGTACCAGCGGGTACCTACCGGGCCGTCACGGAGGATATCCCCACGGTATCCATCTGGAACTTCGTCGTGGTCAATGCTGACATGCCGGAATCGCTGGCCTACGAAGTCGTCAAGACGGTGATGGAAAACCATGAGGCAATGCTCAAGGTGCATCGCTCGGCTGCCGAGACGATTCCCGAGAACGTCATCTATAACACACAGATTCCTTTCCACCCCGGTGCAGTGAGGTGGTTCGAGGAGAACGGTTACGACATTCCGGATGAGCTCAAGGGATGATTCATGCTCACTGCAGGATTTCCTCCTGGGTATGTGATTACCCCTGGAAATCCTGCCGTCATGTCATTGATTGCCCATTGCCCATAGCGTGTCGGGATGAGAAAGGGGTGTCGAGATGAGAAAGGGGTGTCGTGATGAGTAGCCAGAATGAAATGCCGGCAAGGGAGGCCGGGCAGGAAAGCCTCGACGTTCTCGACACAGCCGTTGTCGATGAAGTCAGGCCAGCAGGGAATGAACGTATCCTTGGAAGAACACCAGCCGCCATTGTCTTCGTGGTCTGTGTGGCTTATATCGCCTTTCATCTATATGCACTGAACATCCAGCCAGTCGAGACCTGGGTGTATCGCATTCTGCATATTGCAGCAGGTTTGCTGGTCGGTTTCCTGTTGCTGGGATCTTCGCACCATTTCACAGCAGAGGGAGATGCACCACCTTGGGCAAGAGGACTCGGTTTTTTGGCGCTGGTGCTATCACTGGGGATGTTGTTGCTGGTGGCCGTCGTGAGGCTGCAACCACACTACGCAGTGCTGGATGGCGCCGCCATGCTGGCACGTCATTACATCGGCGGCATGGCGCTGCTGGCCTTGCTGGTGTCGCTGAATACCAGCTATTGCTACAGAGGTCCAC
The DNA here is from genome assembly GCF_029263665.1 of Halomonas sp. GTDB lineage: Bacteria > Pseudomonadota > Gammaproteobacteria > Pseudomonadales > Halomonadaceae > Halomonas. The sequence goes on along the minus strand of NZ_JAJUFQ010000042.1, from coordinate 4,607 downwards.
GAGCCAGCCTGAACCATGCTGACGTGTCACTGGGCATTCTGGCATTGGCCGTGGCGGCCTACATCATTCCGGGCCTGAGCTCCTGGCGAATGGTTGCCGGAACGCCACTGATCGGAGATATCGATGCCTGGATGGCTGCAATAGGCATCGGGCTGATCCTGGAGTTGACGCGCCGCGTGGCGGGCATGGCATTGGTGGTGATCACGGGAGTGTTCATTGCTTATGCCTTCGTCGGTCCCTGGCTGCCAGGTATTCTGGAGCACAATGGCTATGGTGCGAAAAAGCTGTTCACCTATCTGTATACCGACAACGGTGTACTGGGTCCGACCATTGCCGTGTCTTCCACCTACATCGTGCTATTCATTACTTTCGCCGCCTTCTTGCAGAAGTCCCGAGTCGGCGAGTACTTCGTCAACTTCGCTTTCTCTGTAGCAGGACGCTCAAGAGGCGGCCCCGCCAAGGTCGCGGTATTTGCTTCTGGCCTGATGGGCATGATCAATGGCACGTCGGCAGGCAACGTCGTATCGACAGGTAGCCTGACCATTCCCTTGATGCGGCGGGTCGGTTATTCCCCGAGGAGCGCTGGCTCGATTGAAGCCGCTGCTTCGACAGGCGGACAGATTGCGCCTCCCATCATGGGGGCAGGCGCCTTCATCATGGCGGAAGTGACCGGTATTCCTTATACCGAGATTGCCTTCGCCGCGATCATTCCTGCCGCGCTTTATTTTCTGTCCATCTATTTCATGGTGGACCTGGAAGCCAGGCGCAAGGGGATGCGTGGCCTGAGTCGTGACGAGTTACCCCGGCTTGTGCCCATGCTCCGACAGGCCTATCTGTTCCTGCCAGTGGTGATCTTGATCACCACGCTGTTCATGGGCTACTCGGTGATTCGTGCCGGTACACTGGCCATGGTATCGGCGGCCGTGGTTTCCTGGCTGACGCCTTACCGCATGGGACTCCGAGCGATCCTGGATGCATTGGCGTTGTCAGCACGCATGGTGGTTCCCCTGGTGGCGGTCTGTGCCTGCGCCGGGATCGTTGTCGGTGTCATCTCCATGACGGGGGTAGGGGCACGTTTTGCTTCATTGCTGCTGCAAATTGCCGATAGCAGTCAGTTCCTGGCACTGCTGTTTGCCATGCTGATCAGCATTCTGCTGGGAATGGGCATGCCCACCACGGCGGCCTATGCGGTTTCTGCCTCTGTCATTGCACCTGGGTTGCAGGAAATCGGCATTTCACCGCTGGTGGCGCATTTCTTTGTGTTCTATTACGCGGTGATTTCAGCCATCACTCCTCCGGTAGCCCTGGCGTCCTATGCCGCCGCGGCGATTTCCGGCTCCGATCCGCTCAAGACATCCATCACATCCTTCAAGTTCGGTCTGGCGGCCTTCGTGGTGCCATTCCTGTTCTTCTATAGTCCGGCCATTCTGATGCAGGGCAGTTGGCTGGAAGTCTCACGCGTGCTGGTCACAGGCGCTCTGGGCATATACTTGCTGGCAGCCGCGGTACAGGGCTGGCTGCTCGGGGCACTCAATCTCCCCATGAGATTGGTCGCGCTGGTAGCCGGTCTGTCGATGATGGCTGGCGGATGGGTGACCGATCTGATTGGAGTGTTCTTGGCGATGGTAGTGATTGCCTGGCAGTACCAATTGCGGCGCAGCCATGCGAACAGTGAAATGAATGTCGGTTCGCAGCGACTTGCCGATTAGGGAGGGGGCAACGCTATGGCCAGCTACATGTTCGAAGGCATCAAGCCGTCCATTTCACCACGGGCTTTTGTGCATCCCATGGCCGTGGTGATCGGCCATGTCGAAATAGGCGATGGCTGCTACGTGGGACCCGGAGCCAGCCTGCGCGGTGACTTTGGCTCCATCATCATGGAACCGGAATCCAACCTGCAGGACAACTGTGTGGTGCATGGCACGCAAGGGTCACTGACACGCATCCGGCACCGGGGACATATTGGCCATGGTGCCGTGGTGCATGGTTGCGATATCGGCGAGGGCGTGCTGGTTGGCATGAACGCGGTCGTCATGGATGGCTGTGTGATTGGCGCATCATCGATCATTGGCGCTTGCGCCATGGTCAAGGCTGGGTTCTGCTGTGAAGCGGCTTCATTGTTGCTTGGTTCTCCCGCCAAGTTGGTCCGCCAGCTTGAGGAACGCGATATACAGCGCAAGCATCAGGCAACGCAGCGCTATATCGAACTGGCCAGGCGCTGCCTGGACCAGCTGCAGGAATGCTGATTGCACAGGTTTCTGGTCATGGACTTACTGCAGGAGGAGGCTGATGCACTTCGACCTAGCCGATATTCGCTTGTTCATTCATGTGGCAGAGGCCTCCAGCCTGACTGGAGGTGCACGTCGGGCAAACCTTTCCACGGCGGCAGCCAGTACTCGTATCAAGGCCTTCGAAGGCCAGCTTGGCAGTCGCCTGTTCTATCGTGGTAGCCAAGGAGTGGAGCTGACGCCGGCAGGGGAGAGACTGCTGAATCATGCTCGGGCCATCATGCGCCAGGTCGAGTATGTGAAGAGTGATTTTTCCGAATACGCCAACAGCGAAGCAGGGCATATTCGTATCTTCGCCAATACCACAGCGGTGACGGAGTTCATGCCCGAAGTCCTGGCGGAGTTCCTCAGTGACCGGCCTGGCATCACCATCGATCTTCAGGAACGGCTGACCAATGACATCTTCCGTGGGGTGTTGGATGGTGCGGCTGATCTGGGTGTGACATCGGGCGATATCAAGATCCATGGACTGGAAGTCATTCCCTTCAGCATGGATCGCCTGGTGGTCGTGGTGCCTTCCGGTCACCCTCTCGTGAAAGAAGAAATCATCGCCTTCAAGGATACTCTGGAATACCCCTACGTTGGTCTGCATGAAGGCAGCACGTTATTGCAGTTCCTCAAGGCACAGGTCAATGAGATCGGTGAGACGCTGCCATTGCGTATCCAGGTTTATGGCTTCGAGCCCGCATGCCGCATGATCGAGGCTGGCGTAGGCATTGGCATCCTGCCGGAATCCAGCGCTGTGCGTTATCAGAAGACGATGCAGGTGCAGATCGTGCAACTGGAAGATGACTGGGCACAGCGAGAGCGGGCTGTCGTGGTGCGCGAGCTGGCATCACTGCCGGAGTCTGCCCGAACCCTGATCAGTGCCATTCGTCGCTACCACCATTATCCCGAGCAGTGATTACTCGGTGATGTTTCGGAAAATCCAGCTTCGAAAAATCCATCGTCCCCTGTTTTATCTCGGCCTCTTGCTGGTGAGCCGAATAGATATCTTATTCGGCTTGAGTTGTGAGTCGAATAAGTGATAATAAAAGGCTCATGGGGTGAGCCGAATATGGGGGGGGTAGATGTCCTGGATATGGCAACAATCTGAATGGCCTGAATTCCACTGGAATGCAGCTGACATTACCCCGAGGCTTCGTCGCATACACTTCCAGGAAGGTCGACTGTTGGGCAAGGCGGAAGCTGTGGATGCTGATTCACCTGCCCAATCACTCGACACTTTGCTAGCCAACATCGTCGCATCATCTGCTATTGAAAACGAGCGCTTGAATGTCCAGTCGGTACGGTCGTCGCTGGCAAGGCGCTTGGGCGTCAGGCAGGACAGTCCATATCCATCATCTGATCGTTCCGAAGGGCTGGCTTCAATGATGATCGATGCCATTGAACAGCATGCGCAGCCGCTATCACTGGAGCGTCTGTGCCAATGGCATCGCTGGCTATTTCCTGCCGGGGGCAGTGAGTTCGCTGTCAGGCCGTTGATCGTGGGAAACATCCGCGGCGAAGAGCCCATGCAGGTAGTGTCAGGTCGTCCCGATAACCCCACCGTACATTTTGAAGCACCTGACAGACAACGCCTTGAACCGGAACTGATGATGTTCATCGACTGGTTCAATAGCACTCGCGATGCCCCTGAACTGGACCCATTGATTAGAGCTGCGTTGTGCCACCTTTGGTTTGTCACCTTGCACCCGTTTGATGATGGCAATGGGCGCATCACTCGGGCTCTGACAGATATGGCACTGGCACAAGGTGACCACCAGAGTATTCGACTGTATGCCATGTCTACGGTGATTCTCGATCAACGCCACGAATACTATCGGATCCTAGAGCAAACCCAACGAGGGAGCCTGGATGTTTCTATTTGGATTCAATGGTTCCTGGATACTCTGGAGGGGGCGATGGTACAGGCCCAAAAGAAAGTGGACCGTACCATACACAAGACTCGGTTCTGGGAACTCCACCGGGGAGCATCATTGAGCCCTGAACAAGTCAAAGTGCTCAATCGACTGCTGGATGGTGGTGACAATGGCTTTGAAAACGGTATCAGTGCCTCGCAGTACCAGAAGGTGGCCAAGGTCAGTAAAGCCACTGCAACACGCCACTTGGTACAGCTCGTAGAAAAAGGCTGTCTGGTTCGTATGGAGGGAGGAGGCCGCAGCACGCGATATCGCATAGGCTCTATACGAGAAGACTCCTAGGAGAAACAGAGGATTCCTCCTCTCGATGACATGGGCAGTAGCTAAAATCCCGCTAACTTGGCTGGTGCTAACGATAGAGGGCAAGGGAAGAGAGGCAGGGGGAAGAGGGTCAGGG
>NZ_JAJUFQ010000034.1 GCF_029263665.1 Halomonas sp. | reverse complement strand
GTCGGAGCGACGTTCAAGGTTTCGATGTTGAAGTTACGCTGGGAGAACAGGCCGACCACACGCGACAGTGCTCCCGGTTCATTTTCCATCAGAATCGAGATGATATGGCGCATCAGGTCCGCTCCGTCTTGGAAAGCAGCATGTCACGCATGGAGCCGAGCGGCACCTGCATCGGATAAACGTGCTCGTGCGGGTCCACGGCGACGTCGAGGAATACCAGTTCATGGGTATCGGCGAAGGCTCGCTCAAGAGCTGCCTCCAGGTCCTCTTTCTTCGTCACCTTCAGCGCAGTGAAGCCATACGACTCGATCAGCATCTGAAAGTCCGGCAGCGATTCCATATAGGAATGAGCATGACGTGACTTGTAGTTGAGATCCTGCCACTGGCGCACCATGCCCAACGAGCCATTGTTCAAGTTGATGATCTTGACACCACCACCGAACTGCTTACAGGTGGAAAGCTCCTGCATCATCATCTGGAAGCTACCTTCACCGGTGAAGCACACCACTTCTTCATCCGGGAAGTTCTGCTTGATGCCCATGGCGGCCGGGAAGCCAAAGCCCATGGTACCGAGACCACCGGAAGTGATCAGACGATTGGGCTTGTCGAACTTGTAGTACTGGGCCGCGAACATCTGGTGCTGACCCACGTCAGTGGTCACATAGGCTTCACCACGCGTGGCTCGACAAACGGCTTCGACCACTTCCTGTGGCTTGAGCACCTCACCCGGCTTGGAAGGCTCATAGAGCTTGCCACGCCGCTCTTCGCGCCAGCCATTGATGGTTTTCCACCAGTCCTCCAGCGCCTCAGGATTGGCGAGCTCTTGTCCCTGGACCAGGCTGATCATCTCATTGATGACACTTGCCGCAGGTCCCACGATGGGCACGTCGGCACGCACCGTCTTGGAAATGGAGCTGGGATCGATGTCGACATGGATGATCTTGGCGGTCGGACAGAACTTCGAGGTGTTATTGGTCACGCGATCATCGAAGCGCGCGCCAATGGCGATGACCAGATCTGCGTGATGCATGGTCATGTTCGACTCATAGGAGCCATGCATCCCCAGCCAGCCAAGACATTGTTCATCGCTTTGCGGATATGCGCCGATCCCCATCAAAGTGGTGGTGATGGGAAAGCCAAGCTGCTTCACCAGGTCCGTCAGCCCTTCGCTGGCTTGACCAGTGATGACACCTCCGCCGGTGTAGAACACGGGACGACGCGCTTTCAGCATCATCGCCACAGCCTTCTTGATCTGGCCGGTATGGCCACGGGTCACCGGGTTGTAGGAGCGTATCTTGACCTTCTTCGGATAGACGTACTCGTAGCGCTCAGTGGGCGCCGTCATGTCCTTGGGAATATCCACCACCACGGGCCCCGGACGACCACTTGCAGCCAGATAGAAGGCCTTCTTCAGCGTCTCGGGAATCTCACTCGGGTGATTGATGGTGAAGCTGTGTTTCACGATGGGGCGAGTCACCCCAACGATGTCTGTCTCCTGAAAGGCATCGTCGCCAATCAGGTGACTCATGACCTGGCCACACAGCACAACCATGGGAATCGAGTCCATGTATGCTGTCGCGATACCGGTCACCGCATTGGTGGCACCGGGGCCAGATGTTACCAATACCACGCCTGGCTTGCCGGATGCCCGGGCATAACCGTCTGCAGCATGGGTGGCAGCCTGCTCATGTCGAACCAGGATGTGCTTGACCTTGTCCTGGCGGAACAGAGCGTCATAGATATGAAGTGCGGCGCCGCCCGGATAGCCGTAGATGTACTCCACGCCCTCGTCGTGAAGGAAGCGGGCAATCATGTCCGCGCCTGAAAGCAATTCCACTGATGTATCTCCCCTGGAGGTCTCGAGTGCGATTCGCACTCCCTGAGTGCGAAGTCGAGTGCAGCGATATGCTGCTGCCGGCGCACCGGCACCTGATGCCAAACCCTGGCGTCTGTCGGCCCGGTTGGGGCCAGCACTCTCTATCACGGCGGGTCACCGCGTCGGGGCGTTGGCCAGGTTGGGCGGTTGGCCCAAACCCTGGAAGTCCTTCGGCGGGTAGAGGCCCTTGAGCCTACCCTTCACGCGGCGATGGGGGTATCCCGTCGATGCCGCGCCCGCAGTCAGGAACAGACAAGATTCCAATAGCCGCCAAGGACTGTCAACCGCGCAATCCCGAGAATCACTCGACAAGCACTTCCCAGAGCCTCTTCCCAGCCCAAGAAACTCGACTAATGTCTAGGGTTAAAATCTCGATTTAATCGCCATGGACTGCTCTAATGCACATGCTGACACGATTCACTAAACGATTTTGCATGACCTGAAGGTTTACATCATCTCGTGGCGCTGTATGCCAACACACACTGCCCGGCAATGACTCCGTCACGATCTCACCAACCAACAACATTCCAAGGAGGGCCCATGTCACGCATTGTGCAATGGTCCATCACCGTCGCCCTGGCAGGATTCCTGTTCGGCTTCGACACGGCGGTCATTTCTGGAGCTGACAAGCCCATTCAGACGCTATGGGGGCTCAGCGACCTGCAACATGGTCTGCTGATCATGTCCATGGCGCTGTGGGGCACCGTACTGGGCGCCATCACCGGGAACTGGCCCACTGATGCCCTGGGACGACGCAAGACCCTCCTGTTGATTGGCGTGCTTTATCTGGTCTCGGCGGTTGGATCTGCCGTGGTCTCCGATCCTTGGCTGTTCGCTTTCTTCCGTTTGATTGGTGGCATCGGCGTGGGTATCTCTTCCGTGGCAGCTCCCACGTATATATCCGAGATTGCTCCGCCTCGTTCACGTGGTTTTCTAGTCGCCATGTACCAGTTCAACATCGTGTTCGGCATCTTGATGGCATTCGTGTCGAACTATGTCATTGGCTCCTTGTTCGCTTCCGAGAATGCCTGGCGCTGGATGCTCGGCATCGAAGCCGTACCAGCTCTGATCTATACGCTGATGATCACTCGCGTTCCGCGCAGTCCTCGCTGGCTGATCCTCAAGCGCAATGCAGTGGACGAAGCAACCCGTGTCCTCAAGATGATCAATCCCGATGCCAATGTGGATGCCGAAATTGCGGCTATCCGAGCTGCCGAGGATGATGAACGTGGCGCCCATGCCCGTTTCTTCTCGCGCCGCTACCGCCTGCCGATCCTGCTGGCTTTCCTGATTGCCTTCTTCAATCAGCTATCTGGCATCAACTTCATCATCTACTACGCCCCCAGGGTCCTTGAAGCAGCGCAACTTGGTAGCCAGGCAGCCTTGCTATCCACTGCTGGCATCGGCCTGGTCAACCTGGTATTCACCATGATCGGTATGGCACTGATCGACAGACTCGGACGGCGCACATTGCTGTTCATCGGCTCTGCCGGCTATCTGCTGTCACTGGTGCTGATCTCGCGGGCCTTCTACAGCGATGCCTTGGGGGGTATGGAAGTGCCCTTGCTGCTGGCCTTGTTCATCGCTGCCCATGCCATCAGTCAGGGAGCCGTGATCTGGGTGTTCATCGCCGAAGTGTTCCCTAATCACGTGCGTGCCCGAGGACAATCCTTTGGCAGCTCCATTCATTGGGTCTTCGCCGCACTGATCACATTGGTGATGCCTTGGGTGTTGGGTACCTTCAGTGGAGGTCCTGTATTTGCGTTCTTCGCCGTCATGATGCTGCTTCAATTGGTGTTCGTGATGTTCCTGATGCCCGAGACAAAGAATGTGCCTCTCGAGGAGCTGCAAAAGCATCTGGTCGGCGACAATGTCAGCCTACGCCGGGTACACCTGTCTCGCGCTCGTGCCTGAATATCGCCAGCGGCACTTGAGACCTGCTCGCGAAACACAAAAAGCCCGCCAAGTGGGGAGCCGGGCGGGCAAGGGGGTCACAGGACGCAACCTGTTATTCAGTATAGCGGCTGAAACCAATGGCGCCCGTTGGGCGCCATTGGCAGTAGCGAATCACCACAAAACGGTGAATAACTGACTGATATGTCAGTGTTTGAATGTCAGATGCCCTTCATCTGCATCCACATGGATGACATCTCCAGGCTGGAACTTGCCTGCCAACAGGTCCTGGGCCAGCGGGTTTTCGATTCGACTCTGGATGGCTCGCTTCAACGGCCGCGCGCCATACACTGGATCGAAGCCCACCACAGCAAGCTGCGCCATGGCCGAGTCACTGACATCAAGCCCCAGATCGTGTTCAGCCAGACGGGAGCGCAAGCGCTCCAACTGAATGGCGGCAATAGCCTGAATCTGTTCCTGACCCAGAGCGTGGAAGACGACGACCTCGTCGATACGGTTGATCAGTTCCGGACGGAAATGCGTACCGACTACCTCCATGACAGTCTGCTTCATGCTTTCGTAGTCCGCATCGTCACCGCCATATTGCTGGATAATGTCTGACCCCAGATTCGAGGTCATCACGATGACCGTGTTACGGAAGTCTACCGTCCGGCCCTGGCCATCCGTCAGGCGACCATCTTCCAGCACCTGCAACAAAATGTTGAAGACGTCCGGGTGAGCCTTTTCCACCTCATCAAGCAGCAGCACGGAATATGGCTTGCGACGCACAGCTTCCGTCAGATATCCCCCTTCCTCATAACCCACGTAGCCAGGAGGAGCCCCGATCAAGCGCGCGACGGAGTGTTTCTCCATGAACTCCGACATGTCGATGCGCACCATGGCCTCCTCTGTGTCGAACAGAAAGTTGGCCAAGGATTTGCACAGTTCGGTCTTGCCGACCCCAGTCGGACCGAGGAACAGGAATGAGCCATTGGGACGATGGGGGTCAGCAAGCCCCGCACGCGAACGGCGTACGGCATTGGCGACAGCGTTGACCGCTTCATCCTGGCCGATCACCCGCTCATGCAATGCTTCTTCCATCCTCAACAACTTGTCACGCTCACCTTCGAGCATCTTGGAGACGGGAATCCCCGTCCAACGAGAGACTACTTCGGCAATTTCTTCCTCGGTGACATTGGAGCGCAGCAGACGATGGCCGGAAGTGTCTGCTTCTGCTTCTCCACTCTCGGCAATCTTCTTCTCTAGTTCCGGTATCACCCCGTATTGCAGCTCGGACATACGTGCCAGATCGCCCTGACGACGAGCCTGTTCCAGGTCGATACGCGCACGGTCCAGCTCGTCCTTGAACTGAGCGGAACCTTGAATGCTGGCTTTTTCCGCTTTCCAGATCTCTTCAAGGTTGGCGTAATCACGCTCCAGTTCGCCGATCTGCTCTTCCAGTGTCTCCAGACGTTTGCGCGAGGCCTCATCGGTTTCCTTCTTGAGGTGCTCACGCTCCATCTTGAGCTGAATCAAGCGACGGTCGAGACGATCCATTTCCTCAGGCTTGGAGTCCAGTTCCATGCGAATGCGCGAGGACGCTTCATCGATCAGGTCGATGGCCTTGTCCGGCAACTGTCTATCGGTGATATAACGCGTTGATAACTTGGCAGCGGCAATAATGGCGCCATCAGTGATATCCACCCCATGATGCACCTCGTAGCGCTCTTTGAGACCACGCAGGATGGCTACGGTATCTTCTTCACTAGGCTCGTCCACCAGCACTTTCTGGAAACGACGCTCCAGTGCCGCATCTTTTTCGATGTACTGGCGATATTCATCCAGAGTGGTGGCGCCGACACAGTGCAGCTCACCTCGAGCCAGTGCCGGCTTGAGCATGTTACCGGCATCCATGGCTCCTTCGGCTTTGCCCGCACCGACCATGGTATGCAGCTCATCGATGAACAGGATCACGCGCCCTTCTTCCTGGGACAGCTCATTGAGCACCGACTTCAGGCGTTCTTCGAACTCACCACGGAACTTGGCTCCAGCCAGCAAGGATCCCATGTCCAGCGATAGTACGCGCTTATCCTTGAGACCTTCCGGCACTTCACCATTGATGATACGACTTGCCAGCCCCTCGACGATGGCGGTCTTGCCCACACCAGGTTCGCCGATCAATACCGGGTTGTTCTTGGTGCGCCGTTGCAGCACCTGGATAGTGCGGCGAATCTCATCATCACGGCCGATGACCGGATCCAGTTTGCCGTCGGCAGCCCGCTGGGTCAGATCCAGTGTGTACTTTTCCAATGCCTCTCGCTTGTCTTCCGCATTGGGGTCATCGACCTTCTGGCCGCCACGCAAGCTGTCAATGGCGCTTTCCAGTAGCTTGCGTGTCAGTCCGGCCTGGCTCAGTGCCTTGGACACCGCGTGTTTCATGTCGATGGCAGCAAGCAGCACCAGCTCGCTGGCGATGAACTGATCCCCCCGCTTTTGCGCCTCCGCATCAGTGAGGTTGAACAATTTGATCAAATCGCGCGATGGCTGGACTTCTCCATCGAACTGGCTGACCTTGGGCAGACTGTCGACCTGGCCAACCAAGGTATCGCGCAGGCGGTTGGCATCGCCACCTGCCTTCTGTACCAACGCCTTGGCTCCCGTATCGCGAGCATCCAGCAGCGCCAGCAGCAGATGTGCCGGTTCCAGTTGATTGTGGCCGTGCCCCACCGCCAGAGACTGAGCATCAGCCACGGCATTTTGCAACTTGGCAGTAAATTTATCGAAGCGCATATCCTCTCCTTGGGATGGCGGCACTACATTGGGAGTGTAGTTGAGCACGAAGCTAAAATACCCGGACGCGCCGCTTGACCCGATCAATGTGACTTGACAAGGATATGGAGATGGTTTCCGCAGTTTTCAAGCATGTACCACGTCGCCTCCACCCAGCAGAAGATGGAGCCACGCAGCACGCAGATGAAGAGGCGCACACAGATAAAGAGGTATCGTCAGGGAACTAAGAGGAGCATCACAGACACGACATGAATTAGTGTCAGCATGATGTATGGCGCGTCAACGACAGGTTATTTCAACCAGATGACACTGGCCATGCGCCCGGTCTCACCGTCATCTCGGCGATAGGAATAGAAACGCGATTCACAGGCCGTGCAAAAGTGCCCGCCACTGATATGGGACACACCAAGGCGCTTGAGACGTAGCCGCGCCAGCTTGTAAAGATCAGCCATGTGATGGCCCAGACGATAAGGGCTGGGCTCGAAGGCACTCGCCGCTTCAGGCTGCACGCTGCAGAAGGCCTCGCGGACTTCCGGTCCGACTTCAAACTGGGCCTTGGATATCGCAGGCCCCAACCAGGCCATGAGCGATGACGGAGCAACACCGAGAGCCGCAACGGTGGCTTCCAGCACACCACCAGCCAGGCCGCGCCATCCTGCATGAGCCACCGCAACGCGCTGCCCTTCACGATCACAGAAGAACACTGGCAGACAATCAGCCGTCAGCACCACACAAGCGTAGTCCCGCCCGGAGGCCAATGCTGCATCGGCCTCGGGAACAGCGTCACTGAACTCCTGCTGCACACCAGCCCCATGGACCTGATCAAGCCATAGCAACGGGCGCTCATCACCAATTTCCTTGCTCAACTGACGACGACACAGATTGACATGCTCCCGGTTGTCTCCCACATGGGCTGCCGGGTTGAAAGCGGCGAACTGCCCCTGGCTTGGGCCTGTTTCTCGGGTGGTGACAAAGGCTCCGACATTGGCCGGAGCTGGCCAGTCCGGGACAATCATCGTCGGTCTCAAGTCGATGGCATCGCTCATTGCATCGTCTCCGCGTCTTCACGTAGATAGTCCATCAGCATCAACAGGTCCTCCGCCAGGGGCACCTGAAAACTGACGTTTTCTCCACTACCCGGATGAATGAAGGCCAGACGCCGAGCATGCAGGGCCTGGCGTGGAAACTCGCGCAGAATTTCCTTGAGCACATCACTGGATCCTGCCGGTATCTTGAGGCGTCCTCCATAGACGGGATCACCAATCAATGGAAAACGCACATGCGCCATGTGCACACGAATCTGGTGAGTGCGCCCTGTTTCCAGCTTGCAGCGCACGTGAGTGTGGGCACGAAAGCGCTCGACAACACGGTAATGGGTGATGGCCTGCTTGCCGGATACCGTCACGGCCTGGCGCTTGCGATCCTTGGCATGCCGCCCGATCGGTGCATCAACAGTGCCACCTGCCGTCATCTTGCCCACCACTACAGCGTCATATTCCCGCGACACACTGCGTGCCTGGAGCTGGGCGACAAGATTGGCATGGGCCCCCAGCGTCTTGGCCACTACCATCAGCCCGCTCGTATCCTTGTCCAGTCGATGCACGATACCAGCACGTGGCAACGTCGCAGCACCAGGAAAATGGTGCAACAGGGCGTTGAGCAAGGTGCCATCCGGGTTGCCTGCCGCAGGATGAACGACCAGCCCCGGCGGCTTGTTGATCACCATGACTTCTTCATCTTCGTAGACGATATCGAGGGGAATGTCCTCGGCTTCAAAGCGAGTGTCGTCCTCAAGTTCGGCATTCAAGGCCAGTAACTCGCCCCCATGGACCTTGTCCTTTGGTTTGGCCGGCTCACCATCCACGGTCAGGGCACCCTCCTTGATCCACCCCTTGAGGCGTTCACGGGAATAATCAGCGAACAACTCGGCTGCCGCCTGATCAAGACGGGCTCCTGCCAAGGAAACGGGAATACGCTGCTGGACATCAAGGGTCTGAGACATGAGGTACGCAAGGCTCTCCTGAAGAAACTACCGCTACATCGCCACCACGTAACTACTGTACGCAACTACTGCACGTAAATACTGGTTGCAACAAATGGCCTGAGGGTTATTTTGCGCGGCGCTAGGCATCAGTAGTGCACAGCACGCAGCAAAATTATTCGAAAAATCGGAACTTATAGAACGTCAGCGGTCATTATGAGACAGCAACCACTCCATCACCACCCAGCATGAATCGTTTTCGGACTCATCCTAGAGACTGCGTTTCCGAACAAGGTGCTTTATAGTGGGCCAATCGCGGCCGATTCTACCACGGCCGACCCGGGTTGTTTGACAAGAGGAACACGATGCGCGTTATTACTTCACCCGCTGCTCGCCTGGGCGCCCTGGTGCTTGTGGGCGTTGTGCTGAGCGGCTGCGCCAGCAACGATGTCGATGAAGAACGCTACGATGGCGTTGCTGAACGCGAACTCTACGAGCAGGGACGCGAAGCTCTCGAGAGCGGTAGCTACGTGACGGCCAAGAACCGCCTTGAAGCTATTGATACGCGCTTTCCCTTTGGTGACTATGCAGAGCAGGCTCAGCTAGAACTGATCTACGCCTACTACCAGATGGACGATTGGGAAACTGCCCGTGCAGCAGCGAGCCGTTTCATTCGCCTGCACCCCAACCACGCCCAGGTTGACTATGCCTACTACATGCGTGGCCTTTCTGCCTGGCAAGCGGGGCGTTTCAGCCTGGAGTCACTCAAGCTCATCGACATCTCCGAGCGTGACGTAGGGGCGACCCAGGACGCCTATAAGGACTTCACCGATCTGGTCACTCGTTTCCCCAATAGCCAATATGCACCGGACGCCCAGCAGCGCATCGTTTATCTGCGCAACTTGCTGGCCCAGCATGAGCTGCACGTGGCTGACTTTTACCTGCGCAAGAAAGCCTATCTGGCTGCCGTCCAACGTGGTCGCTGGGTGATCGAAAACTATCCCCAGACAGACGCTTCCCGCGATGCCCTGGCGGTCATGGTCGAAGGTTATCTGGGCATGGAAATGCGTGATCGCGCGAGTGAGGTATTACGGGTATTGATCGACAACGACCCGGACAATGATCGCCTAGATGGCCGTCGCTTCGATCCCAAGTATGTCAAAGCGACACCTCTCAGCGCCTGAGCCTGAACGCAGCAAAAGCACTTCGAGCATAAGTGGTTAGAACATACGTACTTAGAATATACGTACTTAGAATATAAGTAGTTAGACCACAAATGCTCAGAACAAAAACCCTGCAGATAATCTCTGCAGGGTTTTTGTTTTCGTCCAAGGCGAGATGACTCAGATCCTGTCGCCTAGTCGCCAGGCTGCCAGCCATTGACGATGGGATAACGACGGTCTCGACCAAAGCCACGCTTCGTTACGCGTACACCAACCGGGGCCTGACGACGCTTGTACTCGCAGCGATCCACCAGCTTGACGACCTTGTACACGTCCTCGGCGGCAAAACCTGCTGCAATGATCGCCTCGGCGCTCATATCACCTTCGATATAACGCACGAGAATGGCATCAAGAGTGTCATAGTCCGGTAAGGAGTCACTGTCCTGCTGCCCCGGAGCCAACTCAGCAGACGGTGGGCGATCAATGACCCGCTGCGGAATCACCAGGGATTCCGTATTACGCCAATTCGCCAGACGATACACCCATGTCTTGTAGACATCCTTGATCGCGTTATAGCCGCCCACCATGTCGCCGTAGAGAGTGGCATAGCCTACAGCCATCTCACTCTTGTTGCCGGTGGTCAACACCATCAGTCCTTTCTTGTTGGACAGGGCCATGAGCAGCACCCCACGGCAGCGAGACTGAAGGTTCTCTTCCGTCGTGTCTTTTTCCGTACCCTCGAAGCTATCAGCCAGGGTGTCCATGAAAGCATCCACCATCGGCGCGATAGGCAACACGCTGTACTCGATACCAAGCAGGCGAGCCTGTTCCGCCGCATCATCCTTGGAGATATCCGCCGTATAGTGGTAAGGCATCATCACTGCATGAACCCGTTGAGGGCCCAATGCATCAACTGCGATGGCCGCGGACAGCGCCGAGTCGATACCACCGGAAAGCCCTAGTACCACGCCTTTGAAGCCACTCTTGTTGACGTAGTCACGCAAGCCTGTCACCAAGGCACTGTAGAGGTCTTCCTCTGGCGTCACATCGAGATCCACAGGCCCTTCCTTGGGTATCCACTTGTCGTTCTCCTGCACAAAGTGGACAGGCTGCAGCCAGATATCCCAGTGAGGGGCCTGCACAGCGAGCTTGCCTTCAGCATCGACACAGCAGGAACCACCATCGAACACCAGTTCATCCTGACCGCCAATCTGATTGACGTAGATGACGGGCAATGCCACATCACGCGCACGTTGCTCAAGCAACTCCAGGCGTTCAGAAGGCTTGTCCTGGTGGTAGGGCGAAGCATTCAGGGTCACCAGAATATCGGCTCCAGCATCGCGGGCCTGCAGTGAAGGACCGGACTCCCAGATGTCCTCGCAGATCAGGATACCGAGCTTGGCTCCCTTGTGCTCAACCACCAGAGGCTTGTCCCCCGGAGTGAAGTAGCGCTGTTCATCGAATACCAGATAGTTGGGCAACAACTGTTTGGCATACTCGGCCAGCCATTCTCCGTTGTAGAGCACGCCCGCCATGTTATACAGCTTGCCCTCGCGACGCCCGGGATAGCCCACCACCACCATGACGTCCCTGACCATCTTCTCGGCCATCCGCGCACGCGCTTCACGCAGGCGCGTTTCCATCGAGGGACGCAACAGCAGATCTTCCGGTGGGTAACCGGTTAAAAAGAGTTCCGGCAGCACGACAATATCGGCGCCGTGTTCGAGGAATGCCTCTCGCACGGTCTCGATAGCCCGGTCGGCATTACCGGGGATATCGCCGACCATGGGGTCAAGCTGCGCCATCACCAGGTTGAGGTCTTGCATGGGTAGGGAAATCTCTTGAGAATCGGTGGTGTCAGCCCCCATTGTCCCGCAAGGGCGCCTCAGTGGCAAAGGGCAGCAACATGCCCTGCACTGGCACTCTTCATGGGGCCAGTCGTGGGTCTTTTCCGCATAGGACCTAAAGGATGAACCTGTTGATAATCCGCCTGATCATCTTCGCCGTCGTATTCTTTGCCGGCCTCAAGCTATATCGCATGTATCGCGAATGGCGCCTGGTGCAGGAAGATGACATCACAGACACCGAAGGAGGCAAGATGGTGCGCTGCTCCTGGTGCAAGGTTCATCTCCCTGAGCAGGACGCCCTGCGCTCTCGGGGAGAATGGTTTTGCTGTGGAGAGCACCGAGACAAGTATCTGGCAGAACTGAAGGATCATCCTGACGATCAGGACGATCCTTCCTGAACCTGTCTCAGTGAGTGTCGCTCAAGCTTGCTCAAGGCGCCCTTCCAGTCGATAGGGTGTCGGATCGATGATAGGCGAGCGTCCCAGCATTTCATCGACCAGCAAGCGTGTCGATGCCGGCGCCAGGACCAGACCATTGCGATAGTGTCCGGCATTGACATGGATGCCGGGCATGCCAGGCACCTGGCCAATGAAGGGCACACCATCAGGAGAACCAGGGCGTAATCCGGCCCAATGATGTTCAACCTCACAATCTGCCAGAGCCGGGATGATCGAGGTCGCACTGTGCCACAGGGACTCCCGGGCAGCAGCATCCGTGGTCTTGTCGAAGCCGGCCTCTTCCAGCGTAGAACCTGCCAGAACACGGCCATCGGCCCGAGGTATCACATAACGCCCGTCCATCAGTACGACACGATTGGCCATACCGGGACGCGCCTTGAACAGCAGCATCTGGCCTTTGACCGGCCTGACCGGAAGACGCAGATCAAGCATTTCCAGCAGCTGCGCGCTCCATGCACCACTGCAGATCACCACTTGATCGGCCGACAACGCCCCCAGAGAAGTCTCCAGGGTCGCTCCCTGGCCTTTGGCAACGATGCCACGGACCTCGCAATTCTCATGAAACGTCACCCCTGGCATGGCATCCAGGCGAGTTCTGAGCGAACGCATCAAGCGAGGATTTCGAATACTTCCCAAGGTTGGCATCCACAACGCTTCCTCGATGCCGGAACATGCTCCCGGCTCCTTGGTATAAATCATGTCCGGGCCAACCCGTGACAATGGCTTGCCAACCTCACGGGCCCACATCAAGGCCTTGTCTTCGTCCTCTACCCGTAGATACAACAGTCCCTTCTGGCGATATTCGGGATCGACACCCGTTTCCTCCAACAGGCGCAAGGCCAGCTCAGGGTATGCCCCCTCGGACCAGGTAGATAACCGTGACACAGGCGCAGAATAACGCCAGGGATATAGAGGAGAGACAATACCGCCACCGGCCCAGGAGGCTTCTCTACCACAATGACCACGCTCGACCACGCTCACGCTATATCCAGCATCAGCCAGCTGCAGCGTCGTCATCAGCCCAATGACACCGCCGCCAATTACTACAAAATCACTCAAAATTTGTCTCCTGAAGCTGATACCACCCTGCCCTCGACAGCGCTAGCCTGAAAACGCCCCCAGCCATTCCACTTGCCAGGACGCACCAGATGAGACACAGGGAAAGTTTTACGATCTGGAGTTCTTGTTCTCGGCTTCCACCGTCTCGCACACATCTTGCAGGTGTCAGCCTATTGGAACTACTCGTGGTGCTGGCTATCACTGCGGTACTGCTCTCAATGGCACTACCTGGGTATCGCCTGTTCTCCCAGCGCCAGGAACTCTCCCACGACCTGGTACGCCTGCACAACGCCCTGAACCTGGCACGCAACAGCGCCATCACCCTGGGCCAACGCACCACGCTTTGTCCCAGCCACGACGGTGCGAACTGCAGTCACGACTGGAGTGACTCATTGTTACTCTTCAGCGGGCCTGCTGACGACAGCCAGATCCTGTATCGCTTTGAGTCCAGCCGAATTCCCTCGGTCATCTATAACCGTGGGGCAGCCATCGTCTTTCAGCCAAGCGGACGTGCTAGCGGCTATAACGGTACCTTCACCCTGTGCATGAAAAGCGGGCAAGGGGCAACATTGATACTGAGCAATTTCGGACGCACAAGACAAGGAGCAGAACCGGTTAGCTGCTGAGTCATCCATCCCGCCACATATACTGGCCATCCGCAGCATGACGGATGATCAGGAAATGTCTCGCAAGAATGGTATCACCATTACGAACACTCCCCATCACCATCAAGGCCTTATAGCCCTGGTAACGGCAGGAAGCATAGCGATAGCTCACCGCGCCATTCGGCGTGATGGCAATATCAGATGACCAGGTCTGTGACGCTTCCCCGTGTTGTGATGAAGAGCCGAGTGACGAGGAAACAGGTGATAGAGAAATGGACTGCAACGAGAGCGCTTCACAGTCTGGATACTGATCTTCCGAGGCAGGAATGCTGTCGGCCAGTTCTCTGCCTAACAGCTCGCTACCTCCCCATTCTGCTGCCATGCTGGCCTGGGTCAAGGCATGCATGTTGGTGGCCAGATGTTGATTGACCAATGCCGATGTCATAGCAGAAAGTGCCGCCATGCTGGTCGCAAGCAAAAGCATCAACACCATCAGTAGGGACGCGCCTGCCTGTGCCTGCCGGAGGCTCATTGTTCTGCCCTGAATTGATCGAGAACGACCGAGCGATCCACGGCATGCAACACCAATGGTATTGCAACGTCAGGCAAGTGCAGGGTGATGCGATAGATGCCATGCCCTATGTCTTCAACGACATGCTCGTTGCCGCAGATCCCCGTACTGCCCAGACCATCTACCAAAGGTTGTCCAGACAGGCTGTCATACAGAGAACACCCATGTCCGTTTGGGGCAGTACGCAACTCATAGTCTTCTGGTGCAGTATCACCTCGCCGGAGCCCAGCTGATATTTCCTCCATGGCGTACGAGACCACTGCCTGACGCTCACTCAAGCTATCAAGCACCCTGGCATTTTGCTGTATACCAAGAAATAGCTGGCTAGCCCCAAGAATGACCAGGGATGCAACGACCATCGCCACCAGCAGCTCGACCAGGCCGGCTCCCGACTGCTCTGTAAAGGAATGCTTCATGCATCACCTCCTGACTGTTTCGGCCTGCCAGACGGCAGTTTGAGGCGATATTCGAGACTCATGGTTTCCGAGCCGAAACGCGCATCCTGCCAATCAATCTCGATCACGAATGCACAATCAGGTAATGCAGTGACAGGATTCGCAGATAGCCCTGGAAGGAAGGGGCGCCAATGTTGTCTCCAATCACTGGCGTTGACGACACTGGGCAATGGACACGATCTGGGATCACCACTCGCCAGCGCTGCCCAAAGACGCTCTCTGGCATCCTGTGCAGCAAGGTCGGCTATCCCCCATTGCACACTGGCATGAGCCCCTTGCAGACTACGTGCCTGCATTGCAGCCACCCCCAGCAGCCCTGATGACAACACCAGCAACGCCACCAATGCTTCCAGCAAGGTGAAGCCCGAGCGATTCGATGCACATGGCTCTGGCGACCGGAACTCGCTCTCACCAGCACTCATCCGGCCCTCGCTTGCCATCCTGCTGCAGGACCAGAGTGGTGCATGGAGCGCTGACCTCACTGTTGTCCAAAGCCTTGGCTGTCAGGCGATAACGTCCTGCCTCCGACTTCATGCTCACTTGGTAGTATCCCTGGGGAGAATGCTCAGATATCTCACCACAGCTTGCATGACGATAGGAAAATGCACGGGTATAGCAACGCTCCAGACGAGCGGCGGCATCAGATAGAGCGACACGGCCATCAGCAACCCTGGCCGCTTTCAGATAGTCGCGATAGATAGGAACGGCAACTGCCGACAATAAACCCGTAATTGCCAGCACCACCAGCAACTCCAGTAGCGTGACGCCCTCTTCCCTGGTGGAAGGAAACATGTGACGAATAGAAACCATCCTTGGTCCCTCGTTCTTTCTGTTGCGCCATTATGTCGTTGCGCACACCTCCAGCTACCCGAGCCAGGTCAATTTTCAAGCGCGCAAAATATGCCCGAACGAAAAACGCCAGCGTGGCCTGAACAGGCCGCACTGGCGTTTTTCGTAGTTCATTAACCGCTCATTAACCGCTCATCAACCGCTCATCAACCGTTCATCAACCGTTCAGCGATGAGTCCTGCCAGTCTTCAACTGCTGGCAATGACACGCTCACGCAGCTCCTTCGGCATTGAGAATGTAATGGTCTCCTCACGACCATCCAGCTCCACAGGAGCAGTGGCGCCAAGCGCCTTGAGGCGCTCGATGACGCCCTGTACCAGCACTTCAGGTGCACTGGCGCCTGCGGTCACACCAACCGCCGTGACACCATCGAGCCAGGAGGGATCAATCTGCTCAGCGTTATCGATCAGATACGCTGGAGTCCCCACTCTCTCGGAAAGCTCTCGCAAGCGATTGGAGTTGGAACTGTTGGGGCTTCCCACTACCAGGACCAGGCCACAGCCATCTGCCAGTTCCCGCACCGCATCCTGACGGTTCTGAGTCGCATAACAGATATCATCCTTGCGAGGCCCCTGGATGTCAGGGAAGTGCTTACGCAACGCGTCGATCACCTTGGCCGTGTCATCCATGGACAAGGTCGTCTGAGTGACGAAGGCCAGATTCGCCGCATCCTTGACCTGCAGCCTGGCCACATCGTCTTCATCCTCGACCAGGTAGATCCGGCCACCGTGGGAAGTATCGTAGCGCCCCATGGTGCCCTCGACTTCCGGATGGCCTGCATGACCGATCAGCACGCACTCCTGGCCCCGACGGGCATAGCGCAACACTTCCATGTGGACCTTGGTCACCAATGGGCAGGTCGCATCAAATACCTTGAGCCCGCGGCGTTCCGCCTCTTGCTGCACCGCTCGAGACACACCATGGGCCGAGAAGATGACAATAACATCGTCGGGGACTTCATGAAGCTCCTCGACGAACACCGCACCACGCTCACGCAAGGTATCGACCACGAAGCGGTTATGCACAACTTCATGGCGCACATAGATCGGCGGCCCAAACACATCCAGAGCTCGATTGACGATCTCGATAGCTCGGTCGACACCAGCACAAAAGCCGCGTGGATTGGCCAGCTTGATTTGCATGATTCGCCTCAATGAGTGGTAGCAGGCTTGACGCCCAATATTTCCACTTCGAAGGTCAGGGTACGCCCAGCCAGCGGATGATTGAAGTCAACCACGACCATATTCTCCTCGATTTCACTGATCACGCCCGGCAATTCATCACCATTGGCATCAGCGAAGGACATGACCGTGCCAACCTCCGGCTCCTCATCATCGAACACATCACGCTTCATGCGCTGAATGTTCTGCGGATTATGCTGACCAAAAGCATGTTCCGGAGCTATTTCGAAGGTTCCATTCTCACCATCGGTCATGCCCTTCAATGGATGTTCGAACCCCGGCGGCAGATTGCCATCTCCCATCTGGAACGTCGCCGGCGTCTTGTCCTTCGTGGTGTCCACCACGGTGCCATCTTCCAGCTTGAGAGTGAAGTGAAGCGTCACTTCCATCCCCTCGTCGATACGGTAATCGCTCATTGGCATTCTCCCTTCATCGTTCAGCCTTGCTTGGCACGACGTTTCTCGCCGAACACGGATTCCCAGATCAGGCCAATGGCACCGACGGTGATGCCGATATCCGCCACATTGAACGCAGGGTAATACCAGCCAGCGGCATGGAACGACAGAAAATCGACGACATACCCCAGAAACAGGCGATCATAGAGATTACCCAAGGCACCACCGATGATCAGCGCCAGGCAGGCACCCAGCACTTTCTCGTCGCTCTTGAGCCTCCGCATCCAGATAGTCAGAGCAACGGTTGCTGCCACGGCAATCGCCGCAAACAGCCAGCGCTGCCAGCCTGGGTGGCTGGCAAGAAAGCTGAAGGCGGCCCCTGTGTTATGCAGAAGCGTCAGGTTGAAGAATGGCAATACTTCAACCGGGGTCGCGTAGGTCAGTTGGCTGCTGGCCAAGGCCTTGGTTGCCAAGTCCAGTGCAATCCAGGCAATCGCCAGCCACCACCAGCGCAGTGGCTTGTACATCGGTTCCCGTGCTGACATGTTGCTTGCTACCTCAGGCATAATGACGACTCTCGCCGGGGCCTTCCGGCAGGTTGCTCACACAACGGGAACACAGGTCCGAGTGGGCCTCGATAGTGCCTACTTCAGGACGATGATGCCAGCAGCGCTCGCACTTGCTGTTCGTGCTTGCGGCCACTGCCACTTTCAGTCCCTCGAGATCCGTGGACTCCGCTGTACCGGCATCTGCCAGGGGAGCCAACGTAACTTCACTGGTGAGCATCACGAAGCGCAATTCATCGCCCAACCGTGCCAGCAGTTCCTGCAGCTCATCGTTCACATACAGAGTGACCTCGGCAGCCAGACTTCCTTTGATGACCTTGGCGTTACGGGCGTCTTCCAGACACTTGTTGACCGACTGCTTGACCGTCAGCAGTTGCTCCCAGAACTCACGTCCCATGGAAGCTTCAGGTGACAGAGTGGAGAGGCCTTCGTAATAGGTCTCCAGCAGCACGCTGTGACCATCGCCCAGACCTTTTTCACCAGGGATATTCTCGAAGATCTCCTCGGCGGTGAAGGACAGGATCGGAGCCACCCAGCGCACCAGAGCCTGAACGACATGATAAAGAGCGGTCTGACAGCTGCGACGCGCCACAGAATCGACCTGAGTGGTGTACTGGCGATCCTTGATCACATCCAGATAGAAACCACCCAGCTCCCGGGCACAGAAACCGTGCACCTGCTGATAGACATCCAGGAAGCGATATTCCTCATATGCCTTGTGAATGCGCTCCTGCAATTGGGCGGCTCGATCAACCACCCACTGATCCAATGCCAGCATATCGTCGAAGGCCACAGCATCACGTTCAGGCTCGAAGCCGTTCAGGTTGGCCAACAGGAAACGAGCAGTGTTGCGAATACGGCGGTAAACATCCGCAGTACGCTTGAGAATCTCATCGGATACCGCCATTTCACCGGAATAATCGGTGGAGGCGACCCACAGACGCAGGATATCGGCTCCCAGCTTGTCCATCACTTCCTGGGGCGCCACCACGTTGCCCATGGACTTGGACATTTTGCGTCCCTGAGCATCCACCGTGAAACCATGGGTCAGGAGACCACGATACGGCGGATGACCATCGATGGCGCAACCGGTCAGCAATGAAGAATGGAACCAGCCACGATGCTGGTCGGAGCCCTCCAGATACAGATCTGCACGCGGGCCGCTCTGATGTCCATGGGGATGAGAGCCACGCAGCACATGACGGTGCGTGGTTCCGGAGTCGAACCACACGTCCAGTGTATCCGTCACCTTTTCATACTGATCGGCCTCATTACCCAGCAGTTCCTTGGCGTCCAGGCGGAACCAGGCATCAATACCTTCTGACTCCACCCGCTTGGCCACGTCCTCCATCAACGCCACCGTATTCGGATGCAGCTCTCCGCTCTGCTTGTGCAGGAAGAACGGGATCGGAACCCCCCAGTTACGCTGACGCGAGATACACCAGTCCGGGCGATTGGCGATCATGCTGTGCAAACGCGCCTTGCCCCAGGCCGGGATGAACTGAGTCGCTTCAATGCCTTCCAGAGCACTCTCGCGCAGGGTGCGACCGTCCTTTCCCGCAATGTCCATGCCCACAAACCATTGTGCAGTGGCGCGATAGATCACCGGCGTCTTATGGCGCCAGCAGTGCATGTAACTGTGAGTGATTGTCTTATGAGCCATCAAAGCGCCAGCTTCATCCAGCGCTTTCACGATATTGGGATTGGCCTTCCAGATCAGTTCACCACCGAATAACGGCAGATCATCGACATAGACGCCATCGCCCTGTACCACGCTGATGAAATCGCTGAAATCCATGCCATAGCGACGACAGGAATCGAAATCGTCCACACCATGAACCGGAGCGGAATGAACAATACCCGTGCTGCCGACTTCGCTCTCGACATATTCCGCCAGGTAAACTGGAGCTACCCGATCATAAAGAGGATGCTGGAAGGTGATCAGTTCCAGCTTGTCACCACGCGCCGTGGCAATCACCTCACCTTCAAGACCGTAACGTTCCAGGCAGCTCTCGACCAGTTCCTCAGCCAACAGCAGCAGGCGGCTACCAACATCGACCAACGCATAGGTAAACTCAGGATGAACATTCAGTGCCTGGTTGGCAGGAATGGTCCATGGCGTGGTCGTCCAGATGACCACCGCGGCAGACTTGGGCAATGACGCCAGGCCAAAGGCAGCCGCCAGCTTGTCGTCCTCGGCGCAGACAAAGGCCACATCAATGGCATCGGACTTCTTGTCCGCATACTCGACCTCAGCTTCAGCCAGCGCCGAGCCACAATCGAAGCACCAGTTGACCGGCTTCAGGCCCTTGAACACATAACCGCCTTCGACCATGTCGGCCAACGCCCGGATCTCGCCGGCTTCGTTGCTATAGTCCATGGAACGATAGGGATTATCCCAGTCGCCGATCACACCCAGGCGCACGAAGTCCTTGAGCTGCCCCTGAACCTGTTCAGTCGCATATTCCCGGCACAACTGCCGGGCCTTCTCTGCAGGCATGTCCTTGCCATAAGTGGTCTCGACCTTATGCTCGATAGGCAGACCATGGCAATCCCAGCCTGGAACATAAGGTGCATCGAAACCCGCCAGGCTCTTCGACTTGACGATGATGTCCTTGAGAATCTTGTTGACGGCGTGACCAATATGAATGCTGCCGTTGGCATAGGGAGGGCCATCGTGGAGCACGAAAATATCGCGGCCCTGGCGCGCCTCGCGCAGACGCTGGTAGAGATCCAGCTCCTGCCACTGTTCAACCCTGCTCGGCTCGCGCTTGGGCAGATTGCCGCGCATGGGGAAGTCAGTTTCTGGCAGATTCAGAGTGTGCTTATAGTCGCTCATAATCCTGGGGTCAGCCGTCGTCGTGGTCAGCGGGGTGTCCCGCCGAGGAATCATGTGTCACGGCTTCGCGCGCGCAAGGCGCCGATGCCAGAGGAAAGAGGCTCTGCGCCTCGTCATGTTGGAAACCGCCCTGAGCGTGTTGCTCGAAATATTCTCGAGTCTGGCGGATGTCGTCCTGAATCTGTGTCTTGAGAGACTCGAAGCTATCGAAACTCATCTCATTGCGTAGCTTGATACAGGGCACCACCCTCAAGTGGCGGTCATAGAGGTCTCCGTCATAATCCAGCAGATGCGCTTCCAGCACCGGGCGCGAGCTGCCTACTGTGGGGCGCCAACCGACGTTGGCCACTGCCGGATAAAATTCGGCCTCACCTTCGATCTGCACCATTACCGCATATACACCGCGCAGCACCAGTGCACCTCGCGATAACAGCAGATTGGCAGTAGGCACACCGATCGTGCGGCCTCGCTGCTGATCTCGCACTACCCGGCCGCGGTAGGCGTATGGGCGGCCCATCAGCCTCGCGGCGGCGGTAAAGTTGCCACAGGCCAGAGTGGTGCGTACCCGAGTGCTCGACACCCGCTCGTCATCCATACAGAAGGTGCGGGTATGCTCCACCGCAAAGCCATGGTGCGCCCCGGCAACAGACAGCAAGTGGAAATCACCGGAGCGATCACAGCCAAAGCGGAAATCATCACCCACCACCAAGTGGCGCACACCCAGCCCTTCGACCAGCACCTGATCGATGAATTCCATGGCCGTCAGGCAGCGCAGGCGTTCGTTGAAAGGCAGTACCAGCACTCGGTCTATGCCGCACTCACCAAGCAGGGAAACCTTGTCACGCAAACGCGTCAGGCGTGGTGGTGCTTGATCACCAGCGAAGTATTCCCGAGGCTGAGGTTCGAATACCACAACGCTCACCGGCAAACCAAGCTGGGCAGCCTGATCGCGGCACTGATCGAGAACGGCTCTGTGGCCAAGATGCACCCCATCGAAATTGCCGATGGTCGCCACCGTTCCCCGGCGCTTCTCGCGCAGATTGTGCAAGCCTCGGATGACTTCCATATGTGTTGTCACATCGAACGTAAAGGGATCAGATTATAACGAACCAAGGTGGTGTTGACAGCCGCTCAGGAATCGCTCATCAATCATGCCATTACCCATGCAGGCGGAAGTGGCGTATCCGCACCCCGGTGAACCCCAACCAGGTGAAATACACGGCGGCACCGATGACAACCAGCCCTGCCATCCACGCACCGCGATGAAGCGCATCCCAAGCCAGCCACTGGTGCCACTCGGGAGCCAGCCACCACAATACTCCACCCATGACCACGCAGCCGCCACCAAGCTGGAAGGCAAAGCGCCCCCAGCCAGGCTGGAACACAAGGACACCCTGACGACGCAGCAGCCAGGCCAGCATTCCTGCATTGAGAAACGCCGACAGTGCCGTCGCCAATGCCAGGCCGGCATGGGCCAGGGGCCAGATCAGGATCAGATTGAACACCATGTTGGCCACCATCGCGATGATCCCGACCTTGACCGGCGTCTTGGTGTCATGCCGTGCAAAGAAGCCAGGCGCCAGCACCTTGATCAGCATGAAGGCGACCAACCCCAGGGCATAGGCGCGTAGGCTCATGGAAGCCATGACAATATCGTTGTCCGTCATGGCGCCATAATGAAACAGCGAAATCAGCAGTGGCTCGGCCAGAAGCGCCAAGGCCAGTGCTGCCGGCAACCCCAGCAGCAACACGGCACGCAGCGCCCAGTCCAGCATCTGACTGAAGTGTTCACGGGACTGTTCGGCATGACGCTTGGACAACGCCGGCAGTATCACCGTGCCAATGGCGACCCCGAACACGCCCAACGGCAGCTCAACCAGGCGATCCGAATAGTACAGCCAGGACACACTGCCTGCGGTCAGCAAGGATGCCAGTACCGTATCCAGCAGCAAGTTGATCTGGGATACCGAAACACCAAACAAGGCGGGGGTCATCAACTTGAGTACCCGGCGCACCCCTTCATGGGCGAAATTGGGCCAAGGCCGTGGCATCAGGCCCAGGTTCGCCAGAAATGGTACTTGAAACAGCAACTGGGCAACACCGGCAATCAACACGCCCCAGGCCAGCGCCATGGCAGGTTGTTCCATCAGCGGCGTAAGCAGCAATGCTGCCCCGATCAGCGAAAGATTCAACAATACCGGGGTAAACGCCGGTACGGCAAAGCGATTCCATGTGTTGAGCACACTGCCCGAGAACGCCGTCAGTGATATCAGCAGCAGGTATGGGAACGTCAAGCGCAGCATATCTGCTGTCAGCGCCAGTTTCGCCGGATCACGGGAAAACCCCGGCGCAAACAGCCAGGTGATCCAGGGAGCCAGCAACATCGCCAGCGCGGTGATCAAGGCCAGGACCATCGTCAAGCTACCGGCGACCGCATCCAGCAACTCACGCACTTCAGCCTTGGTCCTTTGGGTCGAATACTCCGACAACACCGGAACAAAGGCCTGGTTAAAGGCACCTTCAGCAAACAGCCGACGCATGAAGTTGGGAATCTTGAAGGCAACGAAGAAAGCATCGGCCCCCTGCCCCGAGCCCAGCAATGCAGCAATCACTACATCGCGCACCAGCCCCAGCACGCGTGACAGCATGGTCATGCTGCCGACCACCAAACCAGAACGCATCAAGCCCCGGCGCGGTGGAGCCACCACACCTTGAGCCTCCGCTGCCACTTCTCTGGCTTCGGATTGTATAGCGTCCGAATCGGACGATGATGGACGACGCTCGTGAGTCACCTTGGAGCCTTCCTTGAGTGCTGCTAGATGAAAACCTTGCCGCTAATCCGGACACAAAAAAACCGGCTGATAGCCGGTTTTTTTCACGGTTTCCGGACGTAACTCGCCCGGAACCGTCAACAGTGCACCGGCTTATGCAGCCAGGGCCTTAATACGCTTGTTAAGACGGCTCTTCAGGCGAGCAGCCTTTTTCTTGGACATCACGTCCTTGTCAGCGATGCGGTCGATGACCGGCTGAGCAACCTTGAACTCGGCCATTGCCTGAGCATGATCACCAACGTTGATCGCCTTGACGACACGCTTGATGTAGGTACGCACCATGCTGCGCTGACTAGCCTTCAGGACACGACGAGTTTCTGCCTGACGGGCGCGCTTGCGGGCTTGCTTGCTGTTAGCCACTGACTGTCTCCTTGGAGAAAGTTGTCGTCACCGCCTTGCGATGACTTGATATCTAATTGATCCAACAGGGAAATAAAAAATCCCCGTCGGCCTGGCCATCTGACTGATTGCGTCATCTGCTACGCAATCGTAACGGGCCGTGTCTGAGAGGATGGCGCATCCTATCACACCAAGCCACGCCATGCCATAGATTTGCCGACAGCAGGCACTCCTCGACCGCTCTACGTAACCGCAAGAAACATCCCACGCCCTGACTAATCCCATTCGAGCATCGCGTTCACGGACATGAAAATCGTGTGCTAGCCTTTAGTTGTCTAACTATCTTGGAGAGCTGTTACCACAACGGGAACGGCCTTATGTCATGTCTGGCTTCCACAATCACACCACACTCAGCCAGCCCGGCCTGTCCGACAGGCTGCATCCCGGAGCATCTCTTCAAGAGGCTGTTGGGCACCCCGCACATGCTCATCACGACACGACGCATAACAGCAAGTCCCCCAGCACCACTCAAATAATGATGAATGGACCACAGTGGCCAGGAAGCAGTAGAGCGGCGCGGTCGGAAGACCTTCTGCCACCAGAAGCCCCTCTACCAGCACTTCTCCTCAAGGCATCACTGGCTCTGCACAGAGGAAGGAATCATGAAACCCACTCAATGGAACACGTCCCGGCGCGGCTTCATCAAGGGCTCCTTGATGATGATCCCGGCAGTCAGCATCGGCAATGGAGTCTCGCTGACCGCCGAAGCCAATGAGCCACCTCTAGACCTGGGTGACTATCAACCGACCTTTTTTGACGCCGATGAATGGAAATTCATCCTCGCCGCCTGCGACCGCCTGATACCCAGCGAAGGCGAAGGCCCCGGCGCCCTGGAAACCAATGTCCCGATCTTCATCGATAAGCAGATGGAAGATTCCTTCGGCCATGCCTCGGACTGGTACATGAAAGCCCCTTTCCAGGAAAATGCTTCGCCACTGTTCGGCTATCAGTCAGCACTGCTCCCCCGCGAAGTGTATCGCCGTGGCATCGCGGCGACTCGAACCTATTGTCAGCAGCAGTTCAACGAGGAATTCTCGGCCTTGCCCGAGGACAAGCGCGATCAAGTGCTGAGCAGCCTTGAAAAGGGCGATATCCAGTTCGATGACGTTTCTTCCCAGCAGTTCTTCGCTTTCCTGCTGCAGAACACCAAGGAAGGTTACTTCGCCGATCCCATCCATGGCGGCAACAAGCACATGGCAGCGTGGAAGCACATTGGCTTCCCCGGGGCACGTGCCTCTTATCTGGAATGGGTCGATCAGCACAACAAGGCTTACCCGCTAGGTCCGGTCAGCCTGACAGGGGAAAGGGGATAAATCATGGCCAAGACCAATCCACACGTTGACGTCGTTCTGGTCGGCCTTGGCTGGACCAACTCCATCATGGGAATGGAGTTGACCGACGCAGGCCTCAATGTCCTGGCTCTGGAGCGCGGCAAGGATCAGGATACCGTGCCTGACTTTGCCTACCCGAAAATGGCCGATGAACTGACCTATGGCGTGCGCTACAAGTTGATGCAACGCCCGGCGAAAAGCACCCTGACCGTCCGCCATGGTGTCAATGACACGGCCCTGCCTTATCGTCATCTCGGATCATTCCTGCCGGGCAATGGCGTGGGTGGTGCAGGTACTCACTGGAATGGCCATACCTGGCGGCCACAACCGCAAGAGTTACGCCTGAAAAGTTACGTTGAAGAAAGCTTTGGTGCGGACATTATTCCTGAAGACATGACCATCCAGGACTTTGGCGTCAGCTACGACGAACTGGAACCTCACTTCGACTTCTTTGAGAAGGTTCTGGGCATTTCCGGCAAGGCCGGCAACCTCAATGGCGAGCTTCAGGAAGGTGGCAATCCCTTCGAGGGATGGCGCTCCAGCGAATATCCCCTGCCACCGCTGGCACGCACCTACAACGACGAACTCTTCACTCAGGTTGCCCAGGACCAGGGATTGAGCCCTTTCCCCCTACCTGCCGCGAATGCCTCCGAGGCCTACACCAACCCCTATGGCATGCAGTTGGGCCCCTGTAACTTCTGCGGCTTCTGCGAGCGCTACGGCTGCATCAACTATTCCAAGTCATCACCACAGACCTGTGTACTGGGAGCGCTCAAGCAGCGTGAGAACTTTTCCTACCGCGCCAATTGCGAAGTGCTCAAGGTCAATCTCGACAGTGATGGCAAGCGCGCCACCGGCGTGACCTACGTCGACGAGAATGGCGATGAGGTCATACAGCCAGCCGACTTGGTCGTTCTGGGCGCCTATGGCCTGCATAACGTACACCTGTTGCTGGTATCCGGCATCGGCAAACCATATGACCCCATCAGCGGTACAGGTGTCGTTGGCAAGAACTACGCCTACCAGATGACCGGAGGTGCCACGCTGTTTTTCAAGGACAAGGAGTTCAATCCGTTCATCGGCGCCGGAGGCAATGCCACCACCGTCAATGACTATGGCGTCGAGCAGATCGACTTCGGTCGCGAAGGCTTCATTGGTGGCTCCTACCTCAGCGCGGCAATGACCAACGGCCAGCCGATTCGCAACATGCCGTTACCCAGTGGCTCACCCAGTTGGGGTGCCGGCTGGAAACAGGCCGTCAAGGATAATTACGGCCATGCCATGTCAGTGGGCTCACATGGCAGCAACATGTCCTATCGCGACTGCTATCTGGACCTGGATCCCAACTACACCGACGATCATGGCCGCCCACTGATGCGCATGACCTTCAACTGGAAGGACAACGACGTGCGCATGACTCAGTACATGAAGCAGAAGGTCGAGACACTGACCAAGGCTCTCGGCCCGGATGATTATCGCCTGTCCTTCAAGGACTTCAACTCCATGTATGATGTGCGCCCCTACCAGACTACCCACAATGTAGGCGGCGCTATCATGGGCACCGACCCCTCCACCAGTGCGCTCAACCGCTACCTGCAGACCTGGGACGTGGACAACGTCTTTGTCATGGGCGCTGGCGCCTTCCCTCAGAACATCCAATACAACCCGACCGGACTGGTTGGCGCCCTGACCTACTGGGCTGCCAAGGCAATACGAGAAAAGTATCTGCCCAACCCCGGCCCGCTGGTTCATGCCTGAGGAGCGCAACGATGAATACCAGACCTTCCCTGCTGATAATCAGCTTGTGCAGCTCTCTGCTCCTCAACGGCACTGCCATGGCAGCAGACGATGACCAAGTCACTCGTGGCGAATATCTCTCCCGAGCCGGCGACTGCGCTGCCTGCCACACGGCGCCAGGTGGCAAGCCATTTGCCGGTGGACAGGCTATCGCCAGCCCCTTTGGGGATATCTACGCTACCAATATCACACCAGACCCCGACACAGGCATCGGCAACTATACGCGTGACCAGTTCGCCCAAGCATTACGCGAGGGTATTCGCGCCGATGGCGCCAAGCTGTATCCAGCAATGCCTTACCCGTCCTATGCCAAGATCACGGATGAAGACATTGATGCGCTCTATGCCTACTTCATGAAGGGAGTCGAACCGGTCAACAACAGTCCGCAGGAAACCGATCTCCGCTTCCCCTTCAATCAGCGTTGGGGCATTGCTGCCTGGAAC
Source organism: Halomonas sp. (assembly GCF_029263665.1). GTDB lineage: Bacteria > Pseudomonadota > Gammaproteobacteria > Pseudomonadales > Halomonadaceae > Halomonas. The sequence goes on along the minus strand of NZ_JAJUFQ010000034.1, from coordinate 778 downwards.
TGGATGTTTACCGACGGCAAGCCATTCACACCAGATGCTGAACAGAGCGACAGCATCAATCGCGGTGCTTACCTCGTCCAAGGGCTTGCCCACTGCGGCAGTTGCCATACACCACGTGGGATCCTGTTCCAGGAGAAAGCGCTGGACAGCAATGAAGACATCTTCCTGAGCGGTACCGACCTCAACGGCTGGCATGCTCCCAACCTGCGAGGAGGTGGAGAGGGAAGCAGCGACCTGCAAGGCTGGTCAAACCAGGATATCGTCGACTATCTCGCCACCGGCCGTAATGACCACAGCGCGGTCACCGGGGAGATGACCTCAGTGGTGGAACACAGTACTTCACACCTGAGCAAGGATGACCTGCTTTCGATTGCAGAGTACCTGAAGTCCCTGCCGCGTGAATCAACTGCTTCATCCTCCAAGCAGAGCTCACCGGAGGAAGACACCACTGCCATGCTGAGCGCAGCAGATGTGGGTGAGAACCTGGGGGCACGACTGTACCTGGATAACTGCAATGCGTGCCATCTGGCCAATGGCCAAGGTGCCAAGCAGGTATTCCCATCACTGGTCGGCAACTCCCTGGTCAACGCCAAGGACCCCACTGGACTACTCCATGTGATGCTGGCTGGAGCACGCCTGCCTTCCACCCCCGACAAGCCCGAAGCGCTGGCCATGCCTGACTTCTCCTGGCGCCTGTCGGACGAAGAAGCTGCTGAGCTGGCCACTTTCGTGCGTAGCGCCTGGGGCAATCACGGCGATAACGTCAGTGCCGACCAGG
>NZ_JAJUFQ010000032.1 GCF_029263665.1 Halomonas sp. | reverse complement strand
GGTGAACCAGCCTTCGACTTCGCCGTCGATGGAGATGCCGTTGTCGTCATAGAAGGCGATCAGCTTGCCCAGCTTGTGGGTGCTGGCCAGGGAAGCCACTTCGTGGGAAATGCCTTCCATCAGGCAGCCATCGCCGAGGAAACAGTAGGTGTAGTGATCGACGATGTCATGGCCGGGGCGGTTGAACTGAGCGCCGAGAGTACGTTCGGCCATGGCCATGCCGACGGCATTGGCCAGGCCCTGTCCGAGCGGGCCGGTGGTGGTTTCGATGCCACCGGCGTAGCCGTATTCGGGGTGGCCGGCAGTCTTGGCATGCAGCTGGCGGAAGTTCCGCAACTCTTCGAGGCTCATGTCCTCATAGCCGGTGAGGTGGAGCAGGGAGTACAGCAGCATGGAGCCGTGGCCGTTGGACAGCACGAAGCGGTCACGATCGGCCCACTTGGGATCGTTCGGGTTGTGGACGAGGTAATCGTTCCACAGCACTTCGGCGATGTCAGCCATACCCATGGGGGCGCCGGGGTGGCCGGAGTTGGCCTTCTGGACGGCATCCATGGATAGGGCGCGAATGGCGTTGGCAAGCTGAAATCGAATCGTCATGGGAAATCCTTGGTTTGGGCAACGAGCAAGCCAAGCATAGGCTGTAGAGCTATAAGCTATAAGCTATAAGCTATAAGCTATAAGCTATAAGTAAAAAAGTCATTGCAATCGATATAATGTTTTTAAAATCATTGGCTTACGTCTTACGTCTTACGTCTTACGTCTTACGTCTTACGTCTTACGTCTTACGTCTTACGTCTTACGTCTTACGTCTTACGTCTTACGTCTTACGTCTTACGTCTTACGGCTTACGGCTTACGGCTTACGGCTTCTCGAGTCGCTCTGCGATCAGGGCTTCGAGCTTGCTCTGGTCCTCGGAGAAGCGACGGATGCCATCGGCAAGGCGGTCCACGGCCATGGCATCGGTGTTGTGGTGCCACAGGAAATCGCTGTGTCCGATAGGTTGCGCAAGCGTTGAGAAGGGCTCGGTGGAGGGGATGGTCCGAGCGACGTCGCCCTGGCTGGAGGCCAGCTGCTCCAACAATTCCGGCGCAATCGTCAGCCGTGGACACCCCGCCAGAGCCAGAACCTGCTCCACGCTACGGAAGCTGGCGCCCATCACGACAGTGGAGTAGCCACCGCTGCTGGCACGCTGGCATACGCTGCGCACGAAGCGCACGCCGGGGTCTTCGTCAGCATGGAATGTCTTGCCTGTGGCCTGCTTGTAGTAATCACTGACCCGGCCAACAAAGGGGGAGATCAGAAACACGCCGGCATCGAAACAGGCCTGAGCCTGGGCATCGCTGAACAGTAGGGTCAGGTTGCACTGAATACCTTCCTTCTCCAGCACCTCCGCTGCACGAATGCCCTCCCAGGTGGAGGCTAGCTTGATCAGTACCCGATCGCGCTCGATGCCACGCTGCTGATAGAGCGCGATCAGTTCGTGGGCCTTGCGAATGCTGGCCTGGGTATCGAAGGAAAGCCGAGCCGAGACTTCGGTGGAAATGCGCCCAGGGATATGGGCGGCAATCTCGCTGCCCATGGCAACGGACAAATGCTCTACCGCTTGGCTTGCCTTGTCCGCCAGAGTGCCGCTGTTGTCTATCTGGCCCAGAACGTCATTGATCAGTTCCTGATAACCGGGGAGTTCGAAGGCCTTGAGGATCAAGGAGGGGTTGGTGGTGGCATCCTGCGGTTGATAGCGCTTGATAGCGTCGAGGTCGCCGGTGTCGGCGACAACGAGGGAGTGCTGGCGTAGGGCATCGAGGCGTGACATGGCAAAGACTCCTTGTGTGGGAATCTGATCATCTCCTGATCAAATGAATAGCGTGTTGGCCTGAGAGAGTCAAAAAATAATGCACGAATGATCTGTTTATGATCATTAGACCAAAGGTGTAATTGTCCGAAGGGTATGAAGGTTTTGTGTTTATATATCTGTTTTTAAATGCTTTAGTGGAGAATCGACTGTTGCGTGGTGGATGTGAAGACTATCCTTTCTATGGGTTCTTTTGTGCATCGGTCTTTACATATGTTCATCTGGTGATACTTTGAGCATATGTTCGGCAGGATCCGAGACGTTCACCGGAGGAGAGAACTCATGTCTGATACCGCGTCTTCCTTGAAGGTTGCCATTGGTGGTGATGAGGCGGCCTTCGCTCTCAAGGAAATTCTGATTGCGCATATGCAGGAGCAGGGCTACCAGGTGGAAGACTTTGGTACCTTCAATGCTGAGCCGATCCTGTACCCCGATGTGGCTATCGAGGTGGCGACTGCGATCAAGGAAGGGCGTTTCGATCGCGGCGTGCTGGTATGTGGTACGGGCATTGGCGTGGCGATTTCGGCCAACAAGGTGCCAGGCATTCGTGCGGCCCAGGCCCACGATACTTATTCGGCGGGCAAGGCTCGCACCAGCAATGATGCCCAGATCGTGACGCTGGGGGCTCGAGTCGTGGGGCCTGAACTGGCCAAGGATATCGTCACCACCTTCCTCGGCAAGTCATTTCCGGGTGGGCCGTCCGCCGAGAAGGTCGCCAAGATTCGTGAATATGAAGAGCGTCTCGCGGGTCCTTCTGCATCAGGGGCATCTTCACCAGGAGCACCTTCACCAGAGGCATAAGTTTGCTGGTGCTACAGCTCTTCAGGAATAAGGTTCTTCAGTAATACGCTTCTTCAGTGATGCCATGCCCATGACATGGCATCCATGACACAAAAAAGCATTGGCCACCTGCAGCCAGGTTCGGCAGCCGCTCTGTCCAGGGGGAATATCCCATGACCATTCTGTACAACGATCCCAGTGATTTTCCTGAACAGGCCCGCCTGGGGCTGGTGGCCGCTCATCGCGACAAGCTGATGGCGGTGTATGGCGGCGTGGTGCGCAGCACGCGTAGCAAACCCGGGAGTGTGGCTGTCGTCATTGGCGGTGGCAGTGGTCATTACCCGGCTTTTGCCGGCCTTGTAGGGCAAGGATTGGCCCACGGAGCGGCCATGGGCAACCTGTTTGCATCACCCTCGGCCCAGCAGGTCTATTCCGTGGCCAAGGCTGCGGATAACGGCGGTGGTGTGTTGCTGACCTTCGGCAATTATGCCGGCGATGTGTTGCACTTCGGCCAGGCGCGCGAGCGTTTGATTGCAGAAGGTATTCCCTGCGAAATCGTCACCATCACGGACGATGTGGCCAGTGCCTCGCTGGAGGAGTTCGACAAGCGCCGGGGGATTGCCGGTGATTTGACAGTGTTCAAGGCCGCTGCCGCTGCAGCAGAGGCTGGTGCCTCGCTTGAGCAAGTGGTGGCCGTGGCCAAGGAGGCCAATCGTCGGACGCGTTCCTTCGGTGTGGCATTCGATGGGTGCACGCTGCCGGGTGCGGAGGATGCGCTATTCCATGTGCCTGCGGGCAGGATGGCCATCGGGCTGGGGATTCATGGCGAACCTGGTGTCAGCGAGCAGGATGTTCCTACGGCGGATGGTCTTGCCGAGGCTCTGGTGTCGCGCCTTCTTGAAGAGGTGCCGGCAGGCATCGAACGTGAGGGCGCTCGAGTGGCTCCTATCCTCAATGGGCTGGGTAGGGTCAAGTATGAAGAGCTGTTTGTCGTCTATCGGCGTGTCGATGAATTGCTGCATGAGGCGGGCCTGAGCATCGTCGAGCCAGAGGTGGGGGAAATGGTCACCAGTCTTGATATGGCCGGTGTGTCACTGACCTTGTTCTGGCTGGATGACGAGCTGGAACAGCGCTGGAAAGCCCCTGCCGATACTCCGGCCTACCGTAAAGGCAGTGTGGCCGTGGCGGAGGCGCTGGATCCTGCTGAGCTGGAGGCGGTGGAAAGACAGGAAATACCGCCTGCCAGTGAGGCATCCAGACAGTTGGCCAAAGGTGTGGTATCTGCCCTGGAAACGCTGGTAGCCACCGTTGATGCGCATGCCGAAGAGCTGGGGCGCATCGATGCCATCGCGGGTGATGGGGATCACGGTATTGGCATGCAGCGAGGCAGCAAGGCATGTCTCGAGGCAGCCCGGGAGGCCCTGGCAGGAGGAGCCGGTGCGCAAACGGTGTTGTCGTTTGCTGCTGAACGCTGGGCCGACCGTGCCGGTGGAACTTCCGGTGCGATCTGGGGCGTCATTCTGTCTTCCATTGGTGAGGCCCTGGGCAATGACCTTCCACTCAACGCCGACCGCCTGGTGCGAGGGGTGTCTGCTGCCAGTGATAACGTCATGAGCTTCGGCAAGGCGGTGCCCGGAGACAAGACGCTGGTCGACGTGCTGGTGCCTTTTGCCGAGGCCGTGGCAGAACATGCCGCCGATGGTGTCGCGGTTACCTGGGAGCGAGCGGCTCAGCGCGCGGAAGAAGCGGCCCAGGCGACTGCGGAACTACTGCCCAGGGTGGGGCGTGCTCGGCCCTTGGCGGAAAAGAGTCTCGGCACGCCAGATGCTGGCGCTACATCACTGGCGTTGATTGTCACGGCGCTGGTGCCGGTGATTCAGCGCTGCGCGTGAGTGTTACTTCAGGGTGCTGCATCAGGGCATTGCCAGCACTTCATCGGTTCATCGGGCTGGATTAGTCGGGCTGGATTTAGTCAGGCAGGTTTTTCAGACTGAGAGGTATCCGCTCAGGTTGTGCTAAGGTGACGCGCTGAAAGCCAGGTCGGGAACACAACATGAATGAGCGTCAGGACTCCGCCGATATCGCTTTGATGACCGAGATATCCACTCTCTATTACGTGCAGGGGGAGACTCAGGAGGTCATTGCCAACCGTTTGGGGCTATCCCGGGTTCGGGTGGGGCGTCTGCTCAAGCGAGCTCAGACGGAAGGTATCGTGGATGTACGGGTGCGCCAGCACCCGGCTGTCAGTGCCGAAATCGAACAGGAACTCAAGCGTCGTTTTGGGCTCAAGCGTGCACTCATTGCGCTGGATAACAGTGATCCGGATGAGCAGCGTGCAGCAGTGGCAAGCCTGGTGGCGGACCATCTTTCGCGCAACCTGCATGATGGGCATATTGTCGCCGTGGGCATGGGGCGCAATGTCGGCGCCGTGGCTGACAATGTCTTCGGCGCTGATCACCTCGATGTGTCTTTTGTCTGTGCCATTGGCGGCTCCCTGCGAGCTGGCGAATACATGAACCCCGATCACATCTGCCGACGCCTGGCCGGCAAGTTCGGTGGCGAGAGCGAAACACTGTATGCACCAGCCCTGGTGCAGAACAGCGAGCTACGCGACGCATTGTACGAGAACCCTACCGTACGCCAGACGCTGGATCGTGCACGCCGAGCTGATATTGCCCTGATCGGCGTAGGAGATGTCAGCGAGAACAGCAATATGGTGCGCATGGGCTGGTTCACGCCTCAGGAAATCTCCGAGGCGCGCCTGTCCGGTACCGTTGGCGACATGATGGGGTATGACTTCATCGATATTCATGGACGCCCATCAATCACTCCGATGCAGGGGCGCGTGATTGGACTCAACATCCAGGACCTGACCAGGATTCCCGATGTAGTTGCCATTGCCAGCGAGAACACCAAAGCCGTCGGGATTCTCGGTGCCTTGCGTACAGGTGTGATCGACACCCTGGCCACCAGCGCCACCAATGCCCATACCATCATTCGTCTTGATGAAGCCACGCAGAGGGGAGAGGAGGTGGAGCTGGGGTAGTTGTGTTTTCCTGCCTGTGGTCAATAACCTCTATAAGTGTCGTTGCTAGCTCGTTCAAGACTATTCACAGTTGACTGTGACGTCTTTGGCAATGCCATGACTCGTGAATGAAGAATAAGTCGGATCAATAGCTTCATAAGCGAGCACAGATATTCGTCTGAACTTGGCGCCGAGGAAGAGATTCTTCATCGGCGAGGAAAACTTGTTCCGAGGCATTCATGGCATTATTTGGCTTGCCGTGCAGTCCAGTGAAGGTGTCGTCACAATAACCAATACTTCGAGACCTGTTGGTGACATGGTTGAGAACACTATTGCATATGGCTTGTTTTAAAGGATGCCTATGATCAATTTTGCAGGGAAGTTTCTACGAGTTTTAGTGCTGAGTGCTGTTTTGATCGTACCTTTTTCGGCTGTAGCTGATGAGGCGGATTTACTTGAAAAAGCAGCAACGGCTTATACCCGTGCTGGAGCCCTCGATGGCAATGACGCGAAGGAAAAGCTGAGCGAAGCCAGGCAAGTATTGAAAGAGCTAATTGAGACTTACCCTGACAGCGTATCTGCCAAGACGCTGACAGAAGGTGGCGAGGTGGAGGTGACTGATGGAAATATACTGTCACTTGATATCATCCAGCAGGACCTATGTGCAATTGATGGCTTTGATTGTGTTATCCGGATGGCGATTGACGAGTCTCACAAGCTAGAAGGTGATTTAAATAAAGTCCGTGGTCTTGTGGTTGTCGTAGAGCTGCAGGAAAAGGCCGGGCAATTGGATTCAGCGGCTGAGACGCTTGAAGACATCGAGGGAATTGTGGGTGCTATGCCTGTAGGCATGTCAAAGCTTGAAGCTTTGGACTATACCGCGAAAGCGTATGCCTTGGTGGGGCAAAAAGAAGCTCTGAATAGAATACTTGATGATGCGACTGAGATTCAGGGTCGAATGTCGGATGGTATAGAACAGTCCGCTGCACTGAATTATATAGTGAGTATTCAGGTCGAGGCCGGTCAGTTGGATGAAGCGCTCTCAACATCAGAGCGTATATCAAATAGTAGATTTAAGCTTTATGCACTTTACTCTATCGAGAAAGGCTTGGTTGAAGCAGGTCGCTTATCCGATGCATTTTCAGTTGTCGCTCAGATGCCGGACGATCTAGAGCCGCTGAAGTACGATGCCCTTATGCGTGTTGTGAAGGCCCAGGCCGAAGCGGGCCAGGTTGCTGAGGCGTTCTCAACGGCAGAAACGATATCGGATGATGCAGTGAAGTCTTATGTGTTTACTGTTATCGCATTGGCTCAAGCCGAAGCGGGTGGAAATGATGCGGCTGATGCCGCCTTTAGCAGTGCTGAAAAAGCCGCGGAGGCTATACCAGATGGCAAGGATAAGTCATCCATGCTTGTCGTTATTGCAAAAGCCCAGGCTGAAGCAGGACGAGAAGATGTGGCAGATGCAACGTTTGCGGCTGCTGCACAGAGCATTGACACCATTGAGTACGATGGGTCCAGGCTGAGTAGCCTTCTCGAACTCGCGACAGCGCAATCTGAAGCAGGTAGAGAAAATGCGGCAGATGCAACATTTGCAGCTGCTGCAGTAATAGCACGCTCTTTTGAAGATGGTGATGCAAAGCTGCTTGAACTTTCAGATCTTGTTATTGACCTAGCCAGAGCCGGGCGGGAAAAAGCCGCGACTGAGGCATTGGCTGAGGCTGAAAAGGTTGCCCAGGGCCTGCCGCATGCAGATTTCAAACCCTATTCGGAACTTGTTGCCATAGCTGCCGCCCAGGCTGAAAAGGGACAGAAAGAGGCGGTAAGTACAACGTCTTCATCTGTCATTGCTATCGCGAAATCCATTGCTGATGATAGCACCCGGAACGGTATTCTATTGGACGTTGCTGCAGTTCAGGCCAAGGCAGGCCTGCTTGGTGAGGCGCTATTCACTGTGCAAATGATGGATATCGATGAAGCCAAGTTTCATGCTTTGAGCAGCATCGCCGAGACGCTTCTCGAGCAACAGCAGGAAGTCAGTCCGGGAGAATGATGAAACATAGGCGTTAGTCCCTCTGGACAGCATTGTCGATGATAAGCGCTACTTGCCAGCATACAGCCACCGTCCAGGTGGCTTTTGTTTTTTTCCTCTCTTTCCTTGCCTTGATCCTCCCTGTTCTTTGCTCCCTCTGCCTGCTGTTGGTTCTAGTGTGCTTTTTGCTGCCCGTACGCATCGCCGGTGCCGAACGGTAAAGAGAAGATGCGGCGTATCCGCCTGTCTCGTATGTGCCGATCTGATTGGTTGACAATTTTATCCATGTCTTTAATGAGTGTGTATTCTATTGAAATAGAAGTATTTTCATAAAATAAACAATAAAAACATAAAGTTATTGGTTTTGTTTGTATAGACCAAAGTGGCATTTTTAATTCCTATCAACGAGGATATTTTGAATTGGTCAACCAATTTAGAGGAATGTCCAATGAATGCCTCGTTGTCAGACTCTGACGCCAAGGACATTGAAAAGCTGAAGCAGCATGCCTATCGCATTCGTCGTAATGCATTGCTGATGGGGGAAGTGCAGGGGCAGGGCTATGTCGGTCAGGCGCTGGGTGTGGCGGATGTGCTGGCCGTTGCCTATTTCCAGGCACTCAAGTTCAAGGCCGATGATCCTGAGTGGGAAGGCCGAGACCGCTTTCTGCTGTCCATCGGTCATTACGCCATCGCGCTGTATGCCGCATTGATTGAGGCGGGAATCATCAGCGAGAGCGAAATCGAGAACTACGGCAGTGATGACAGCATCCTGCCCATGTCGGGAATGGCGGCTTATACCCCAGGCATGGAGATCACTGGTGGATCTCTGGGGCATGGCCTGGGTATCGGTGTCGGTATGGCGTTGGGTCTGAAGCGCAAGAACAGTACCTCCCTGGTTTACAACCTGCTGTCGGATGGCGAGCTCAACGAGGGTTCTACCTGGGAGGCGGCGGCTTCCGCTGGCCATTGGCAGTTGAACAACCTCATCGCCATTGTCGATGTGAACGATCAGCAGGCCGATGACAAGTCTTCAACTGTGCTCAACTACGAGCCAATTGCCGATAAATGGGCCGCTTTCGGTTGGGAAACCTGGCGCGTGAATGGCAACGACCTTGGCGCGTTGGCGCAAGCCTTCAGTGCTGCCATTGGCAGTTCGTCCGACAAACCCCGAGTCATCATCTGCGACACCTTGATGGGACGTGGTGTGCCACTGCTCGAAACGCGCGACAAGACGCACTTCATTCGTGTGGATGAAAACGAGTGGAGCCTGGCGCTGGAACAGCTGGACGAAGTCTACGGGATCAAGTGAGGAGAGCAGAGATGGCAGCCAAGAAGAAACTGAAAACCTCGGCGATGATTGCCTCCATTGCCGCAGAAGGACAGCCGACGACATCGGCTCCATTCGGACATGCGTTGGTGGAAGCCGCACGCGATAACAACAAGATTGTCGGGATGACGGCGGACCTGGGTAAATATACTGACCTGCATATCTTCGCCCAGGAATTTCCTGAGCGCTTCTACCAGATGGGAATGGCCGAGCAGTTGTTGATGAGCGCTGGCGCGGGCATGGCACGCGAAGGCTTCATTCCCTTCCTCACGACCTACAGCGTGTTCGCTTCTCGTCGCGCCTACGATTTCATCTGCATGGCGATTGCCGAAGAGCGCCTCAACGTCAAGATCGTCTGCGCCCTGCCGGGCCTGACCACTGGCTATGGTCCGAGCCACCAGGCCACGGAAGACATCGCCATTTTCCGCGGCATGCCCAACCTGACCATCATTGATCCCTGTGACGCGATTGATATTCAGCAATCGGTTGCTGCCATGGTCGAGTTCGATGGCCCCGTCTATATGCGCTTGCTGCGCGGCAAGGTGCCCAATGTTCTGGATCGATTCGATGGCTATCGCTTTGAAATTGGCAAGGCCAAACGCCTGATAGATGGCGGAGACGCACTGATCATTTCTTCCGGCCTCATGACCATGCGTGCCGTGGAAGCCGCCGATGAGCTGCTGGAACAAGGTATCAAGGTGACGGTGGTTCACTGTCCGACCATCAAGCCTCTGGATGAGCAAACGCTTCTGGACGAAGTGCGTCGCCACACAGGCAAGCCTGTCTTCGTGGCCGAGAACCATTCCGTCATCGGTGGCCTGGGCGAGTCTGTTGCTGCGCTGCTGATGCGCAACAAGCTCAACGCCAATCTCGAACAGATTGGATTGCCGGATGAATTCCTGGATGCCGGTGCCTTGCCTACGCTTCATGACCGCTATGGAATTTCCACCAAGGAAGTCGTGAAAAGAGTGGAAGACTCCGTCAGAGGATAGAGCTTGAATCACGCTTTATGTGAAGTGCTGGATCGTGATCGTTTGGAGGGGAATTGAGAAGAATAAATGGTTCGTTGAAATTATAGGTGATGTGCTTTCTTTGAAATTGTTGTCTTGCTTTAAACCTGGTGTGTTTGATCTGTAGTTGGTGTGATTTGTCGTAGATAGCAAGTTGGTATTCAAGGTCGATATTCAAGAACAAATATACAAGAGCAGTGGAAAATAGGAGCTACTGTCATGAAATTGATCAGCAGTATGTTAATTGCCAGCTCAGTGCTTGTCGGTTCATCGGCATTTGCGGCCCAGACGTTTCAGATGGCTCACAATGCCGCTGAAGGAAACCCCAAGTGGGAGGCGTCAGAGAAGTTCGCCCAATTGGTGGAGGAAGGGACCAATGGCGACATCAAGATTGATGTCGGGGGAAATGCGCAATATGGCGATGATGCGGAGGCGCTGACCCAGATGCGTCTGGGGACCCTGGCATTCAGTGCCAACTCTCAAGGGACGACTTCCTCTGTGGTCCCGCAGTTTGCGGTGCTTGGCCTTCCATTCCTGTTTGATTCTCTGCCGGATGCCTGGCGGGTCATGGATGGAGAGGTCGGGGGTGAGCTGAAAAAGATGGCGGAAGAGAAGGGCTTGGTATTACTGGCTCTGTGGGATAACGGCATCCGTAATGTCAGTAATAACAAACATCCTATCGTTGAGCCTAAGGATCTCAAGGGGCTCAAGATTCGCACTCCGCCAGATGAAATGACGGTGGATATCTTCGAAGCTCTTGGTGCCAATGCGACGCCAATGAACTTTTCTGAACTATACATCGCGCTGCAGCAAGGAGTGGTAGATGGTCAGGAAAATCCGCTGATGAATATCTACTCATCCAAGTTGCATGAAGTACAGAAATACATCTCCATGACGGGCCACAAATATGAATCTACGCCTGTGCTCATGAGCAAGATGGTCTGGGATACCTTGTCGCCTGAATACCAGGAAGTGATTGTGGACGCTGCCGAGCAGGCAGGGGAGTTCAATCGCCAGGCATCGCTCGAGGCGGATGAAGAACTTCGCGGCAAGATGGAAGAGGCTGGGGTCAAGTTCAATGACGTCGATAAGCCCGCTTTCATCGAGGCAACATCTGGTGTGTATGACGCCTGGCGGGAGAAGTACCCAGAACTCGTCGACCTGGTCGTGAAGGAAGCCCGTGGTGATGCTCAGTGAGCGGGAGGTTGCTGTGATGAAGCTCTCCGAGGAGAGCCGCATCAGTGAAGTGGCTACGGTCGCTTCACTGTTGCTGAGCTCGAAACAACTGATCTATCAGATCGCTAGATGGGGCGCCATTGTCTCGATTTTGGTCATGTTTCTGGCACTGATGGCCGGGGTGATCGTGAGATATGTGCTGTCCACCAATCTTGGCTGGGTGGCCGAGGTTCCCAACCTGTTTTTTCCGTGGTTGACCATGTGCAGCATTGTTGCCGCCGCCGCCAGAAATGAGCACATCGGCGTCGAGATCGTGGTTGCGCGCCTGCCGGCATCCATGCGGTTTCTCGTGACCCTGGCCGTTGATGGCCTGGCGCTGGTGGCTTTTTCTACCATGGCTTTCCATGGCCTGAATGTCATTGAAATCGCTGGAGGCCAGCGCTTGCCCATCACGCATATTGCCATGTCGTGGGCTTACTGGTCGGTGGTGATCGGCTTTGCTGCCTTGGCCGTGGTGGCGTTGCTCAACATTGGGCTGCTGCTGGCCGGGCATTCCGAGTCCCAGGTATCCCATGGGGAGGAAGGGCTATGACCGTCAATATGTTGCTGGGCTTCATCATTTTCATGCTGTTGGCCATGCCGGTGGGGTACTCCTTGGTCATCAGTGGCTGGGCGGCACTTTCCGTGTTTGGCTCCCTGCCATCCAGCATGGCGGTGATGAAGATCTTTCAGCCGACGCAAAGCTTTCCCTTGCTTGCGATTCCCTTTTTCATCCTTTCCGGCAGCCTGATGATGTCCGGCAAGCTGGGGCAGAAACTGGTTGGCCTGGCCTCGATGCTGGTCGGCAAGTATCACGGTGGCCTGGGCCAGGTCTCCGTCGTTGGCTCCACCATCTTCGGTGGTGTATCCGGCTCTTCTGTTGCTGAAGCTTCTGCGCTGGGTTCAATGCTGATTCCGTGGCAGAAGAGGGAAGGTTATCCAGGCGCCTTTGGTGCGGCAGTGACGTCTTCTTCATCGGTGATTGCCGGATTGATGCCGCCTTCGATTCCACTGATCCTGTTTGCCGTGGTATCGAACTCATCCATTGCTTCGCTGTTCATCGCGGCGGTGATACCGGCGCTGTTGCTGGCCTTCGGCATGATGGCGGCCTGTTACTTCACCGGCAAGCGCAGGGGATTTCCGCGCCTGCAGATGAAATACACTCGGGCCCAGGTGCGTTCGACCATGCTCGGTGCCTTGCCTGCCCTGATGATGCCAGTGTTCATCCTGGTGCTACTGCGAGCCGGTATTGCGACGCCCACTGAGGTCAGCATCATCGCCGTGGCATACGCCATCGTAGTCAGTGCATTGCTCTATCGGGACCTGACGGGTGCTCGGGTCATGGCGGCTCTCACCAATACGGTGATCACCACCGGTGTGGTCATGCTGATCATCGCGGCGGCCAATATCATCGGCTATATCCTGACATCCGGTGGCGTCCCTCAAGCGGTGGCCAACTGGGCGGTGGAGTATCTCAAGCATCCCTTGTTGATCATTCTGGCCATTAATCTGTTGCTGCTGTTCATCGGCATGTTCCTGGATCTGCCGGCCGCCATTCTGCTGTTGGGCCCGACCCTGGTGTCCATTGCCAATGCCATTGGCCTGGACCTGGTGCAACTGGGCATCATGATGTGCGTCAACCTCAGTATCGGCCTGTTCACACCGCCCATCGGAACCACCCTGTTTGTTGCCTCGGCCATTGCCAAGGAGCGGATCGGCACGGTGGTCAAGGAGCTCGTACCGTTCTATCTGGTGGCTCTCATCGTGTTGCTGCTGGTGTCCTACGTTCCTGCCCTGATCATCTACTGAGGAAGCTGACATGGAAACGATTGTCTTCGCCGGACTTGGCGCCATGGGTTGGCCTATGGCGTCCAATCTCCGGGAAGGGGGCTTCGAAGTACTGCCCTATGATGTCGATGCTGGTCGTGTCGAGGCGTTCTATCGCGATGGCGATGTGTCATTAAATGAAGATGCGCTGACGCATACCGTCCGTCGCCTGGGCGAAGCGGATGCTCTGCTCATCATGGTGGTCAATGCCGATCAGGTACGGCAGTTATTGTTTGACCAGGGCATGGCTGAAGCTCTGAAGCCCGGAGCCTGCATCATTCAGATGTCGACCATCGCCCCGGGAGACGCTGCCGCTATTCACGCCGACCTCAAGGCCTTGCGCACCGACCTGCACTATGTCGATGCGCCGGTATCCGGCGGTGTTGTGGGAGCCAAGGCCGGTAGCCTGACCATCATGTCTGCGGGTGAGCCCGAAGCCCTGGCCGCCTGCCAGCGAGCCTTTGAAGTGCTGGGGCGTGATCTCTTCCATGCCGGTGATCGGGTGGGGCAGGGCTCTGCCTTCAAGGCCGTCAATCAGCTGTTGTGTGGTGTACATATTGCAGTGGCGGCCGAAGCGCTGGCACTGGCCGAAAAGAATGGTCTCGATCTGGAGGTGATGGTGCGAATGCTCGGAGGCTCTGCTGCTTCCAGCTGGATGATCAATGACCGCGGCCCGCGCATGATCCTGCCACCTGGCGAAGTGACCAGCGCCGTCGATATCTTCTGCAAGGATCTTGGCATCGTCTGCGAAGCTGCCAGGCAGTCGCGGGCTTATACGCCCCTGGCCCAGTCTGCCTATCAGTCGTTTGTCGCTTCTTCCGAGCGTGGTGAAGGTCGGCTCGACGACAGCCAGGTCATTCGTACCTATCAGTTGTTGAATGGGCAGTTATTGAATGGGCAACTGTTGAATGGGCAGCTACTGAATGAGCCGTCAGGAAATGAGCGGTTGTTGAATGAACAGGATTCGGATGTCATCGCTCAGGCTGGAGAAGGTGATGTCTAGTTACGTGTCTGTCAGTACGGCAGCCTATGATGGTTACGCTTTCGAAGAGATATTTTCGTCACTGGCCCGTTGTGGTGTCAGGCAGGTCGAGGTCGCTTTCATCGAAGGGTATGTCGAGGCCTTTACCGATGACGATCTCAGTGTTGCCTATGCGCGTGAACTGCAAGCGGAGATGCGCCGCCACAATCAGGAATGCCGGTATTTTTCAGGTCACATTGATCTTGGTGAGCACAATGCCTGTCAGCGCCTGGAAGCACGGTGCCGGTTCGCTGCCGAGTTGGGTGCCCGTTATGTGATCACCAATGCAGCGTCCATGGCTTCCAGCGACATTTTCCTGAGTCAGGCGGACCAGTTGGCTGCCATTGCGCGGGCCCATGGTATTCGCATCCTGCTGGAGAACCCGGGGAACAGGGTGGCGAATCTTATCGACAAGTCGAGTGATCTTCGTCCGCTGATGCAGCGCCTGGCGTCTGGGGACTTCGGAATCAACTTCGATGTCGGCAACCTGCTTTCCCATTGTTCGAGCCTGGACCCGCTGACGGATGCGCTTGCCGCGATTTCAGACGTGGACCACTTCCATATCAAGTCCTGTTCCAGAGTGAAGGACGGCATTGTCTTTACTTCTCTGGGGGAGGGCGATATCGACGAAGCGCCACTGATCAGGGAGCTGTTCAGCAGAAGCATTCCATTTTCACTGGAGCTTCCTTTTCGCCTGAGGCGAGACACGGAAGCACAGCCATGGCGCCTGAATTCCTGTGTGCCAATGACAGAGATAGAAAACAATATCAAACGCTCTATTGACTGGATAAACGCGATAAAACAGGAGATATAACCATGTCACAACTGCTCGAAAACAGGGTGTGCATCGTCACTGGCGCAGCAGGCCTCAATGGTATTGGGCTGCGTACCGCAAAACTGTTCTATGAACACGGTGCCAATATCGTGATTACCGATGTCAATGAACAGGCTTGTGATGAGGTTCGCGCTCTGTTCGATACTAACCGTTGTCTTGTCATGGTAAGTAATGTCACCAGCAAGGAAGACTGCCAGAAGGTGGCTGATGCTGTCGTGGACAAATTTGGCCGTATTGATGTGCTGGTCAACAATGCGGGTATCACGCAGCCGGTGAAATTCGAAGAAATTCAGCCGCAGGACTATGACAGGATCCTTGATGTCAATCTGAGGGGAATGCTGTACATGTCTCAGGCGGTTACCCCGCAGATGAAACAGCAGGCATCCGGTTCCATTGTCAATACGTCGTCCGTGTCTGCGCAGCGCGGGGGTGGAATCTTTGGTGGGCCGCACTACAGTGCAGCCAAGGCTGGGATGCTGGGGCTGGGCAAGGCCATGGCGCGGGAGCTTGGTGTCCATGGAATACGCGTCAACTCGGTGACTCCTGGCCTGATCGCCACGGATATCACTGGGGGCAAGCTGGATGACGCCATGAAACAGAAGATCCTGGAAGGCATTCCGCTCAATCGTCTCGGTGCTCCGGAAGATGTGGCCAAGGCTTTCCTGTTCCTGGCATCCGATCTTTCCAGCTATATCACCGGTGCCACTATTGATGTGAATGGTGGCATGCACATTCACTGAGTAATGCTATGCTGCCTCTGTGCGCCTCGCCAGAGGCAGTGTTGGATATATGGTATGAGTGATATTGATCCGAATCTGTTGGACAGACTGAAAGAATTTGTGTCTGTCTCCGAGCTTTCCAAGGATGGTCGCTTGAAGTTACCTCCGGAGAGAGCCTTGTGTGAGCATTTCGATATGCACAGAACTTCAGTAAGAAACGTTCTCTCTGTCTTGCACAGTCTTGGGTTTATCGAACGCAGGCAGGGAAGTGGTACCTTCCTGAAAATGCCTGAGCCAGTTTTTATTCAGCTGTATTTTGAATTGGCGCTCAAGCTCAATTACATTTCCGTGGATCATCTGGAAACTGCCAGGGAAATGTTTGAGCGGGAAATTGTACAGGCTGCCGCTGCCAATCATCAGGACCATGAGCTGGATCGCCTGGAAGCGCTATGTGACAAGATCGTCAACTCCACGGATGTGATGGAAGGGCTCCAGGCGGATTATGATTTCCATGAACAGTTGGCCATCATGGCCAAGAACCCAGCCATATTGATCATCTTTCAGGGACTTTCATCGGTGCTGAAGAAGGTGCTTCATCAGCGCCGAGTGCTGGCTCGTCAGTCTCCTGTTTCCCAGGAAAAGACCAACGAAACTCATGTTGCCATTGTGGCTGCAGTGAAAACGCGCAACCGTGAGATGGCTCGCCAGGCGATGGATCAACACTTCGAGACTTGGAATCAGCAGACGATGCGCAGTTATAGCCAGGTGCCAAGCAGTCTGGCGGAAGAGTGAGTGATAGCCGAGTGCCGAGTGCCTGTACCAGGTGTATACGACAAGGCCGCCCATGAGGCGGCCTTGTCGTATTCGATCGCAGCACTTGCAGTTCTGTCGATCAACCGAGAAATGTGGATCAGGCCATCCAGCCGGGGAATAGGGATTGTAGCCCTTCTACTACCATCTCGACGGAGATTGCTGCAAGAATCATTCCCATTATACGAGTCATGATGACGCGTAGGTTCTGAGACATGTGGCGGCCGATATCAGATGCAAACCACAACACCACAGTCATGGCTGCCAGCACGATAGCCAGCGAGCTGCCCAGTGCTATTGCATCCCCGGTATTGTGTACCAATCCAGTAAATACGATGATGGTGGCGATGGTGCCAGGGCCAATCGTCATGGGGAATGTCAGCGGGTAGAAGGAAATGTCATCCACTACTGCCTTGGTAACGTCTTCTTCCGAGGAGCCGCAGTGTGATGGAGCGTTGTTTCCATTCAGCATTCCCAGTGAAATAAGCATCAGAACGATACCGCCAGCAACGCGGAAGTCATCGATTTCGATGCCGAAAAACTCCAGGATGTGCTGGCCAGAAAAAGCAATTATAACGCATAGTACTGTGCTTGAAATGGCGACTTTTATTGCAGTTGAGCGTTGAGTTTTAGCATCCATTTTGTCTGTCATTGACAGAAAAAGCGGCAGTACGATGAATGGATTCATGATGGCGAATAGCGCACCAAGAGACTTGAGAAATAGCATGCCTTCCATGATTTTTTTCTCGTTGTGGTAGGGGGTTGCTGCCAATCATAGAAGCCTCGCAATAGTTCTGATATGGGGCATGCTCTGGATAAGAATTTTCTCATTGCGATTTGGGAAGTTTCTTTTCCATAGTGCAGTGTCATCGAATTCGTCGCTCTATGAGGACGGTGGTTCATTACTCGGGGGCTGTGGAAGAGCGAGTGATGGCTAGGTACCCAACAAAGATATAAAGCCTGAGCCCTGTGGGATAAGGGGCTCAGGCTATGTAGTCGACTGAGTGATCCAGAGAATCGCTGAATAAATCAGCCTGGCGGAATGCAGGCCATGCGTTCCTGACCAACAATCGTACTTCCCACATCCATGCGGGTCGCATAAGGCGTCCGGAGCGCAACCACCGGAGCCTATGGGGTATCGGTGAGGATGGTGAACGCCGCGCACCAATTCGCCGGGAGCGAATGGGAGCACCCTTCGGATGGTCCGAAGGATAGCCGCTATGGATGGTGGCTATAGCCCAGTGATTCGCCCGCGCAGGCATTCATGCCGTGTTTCCTTGATGGCGATTTGCTTATTGAGCCGTGTAGCCACCATCTATCACCAGGTTTTCGCCACTGATCATGCCTGAGCCGGGCCCGGCCAGGTACAGCGCTGCCATGGCAATTTCTTCTGGCTCGGCAAAGCGGCGGGTAGGGATCTTCTGTTTCATTGCTTCGCCCACCTCGCCGGCCCAGGCCTTGCGGCCCAGTTCGGTAAGTACCACGGTGGGCGATATGGCGTTGATATTGACGCCGCGTGGCGACCACTCCAGAGCCAGTACTTGAGTCAGGGAAATGACACCCGCTTTGCTTGCGCAATAGGCTAGGTGCTGGTCCAGGGCAACCAGGCCGGCCTGGGAGGCCAGGTTGATGATGCGCCCGGTACCGCGCTTGAGCATATGGCGTCCGACAGCTTGGCACATCATGAAAACGCTCTTGAGATTGATCGACAGCGTCTTGTCCCAGTTTGCTTCGGACAAGGTTTCTGCAGGTTCGAGTTCCACGACGCCTGCGGAGTTGACCAGGATATCGATCATGCCAAATGCAGTAATGGCATTCTGCACCGCGCCTTCCAGGCTCTGCTTGTCGGTCAAGTCCGCGACAATACCGACAGCATTCCCTGTCTTGCCAGCCTGGTTGGCGAGTTGCGAGGCAATGCCCGCAATATCGGGATTACGATCTATCAGTACGACTTTTGCGTCCTGGTCGAGATAGGCCTCAGCAATGGCCTTGCCGATGCCGGCAGCTGCGCCGGTAATCAGCGCTACCTTTCCATCGAGTGACAAGCTGTAATCAAACGACATGGGAGACTCCTCGTTGTCTTGCGTGGGGAGTGGAATAGTGAGAGCGGGTAGCTTGTCACTGTTGGCGTTGGGCGAGCAGTGATTCAACATTGTCATTGCCGACCACTGTCCAGGGAATGTTGTAGGTATCGCTTGCGCCATTATTCCAGGCAAGGTCAGGGTAGCGAGTCCAGGTATCGGATTGCGGCAGCTCATCGGCCTTGCCCAGCTTAGCCAAGGCAACATCCAGTGCCCCTTGGGCCTGGGCAGTGGCATCCTGCAGGATGGTTGCCATCTGACCTTTTTGCACGGCTTTCAGTGCATCGGTGATACCGTCCACGCCGGCCACGCTGATATCGTCAACAGATAGACCGCTGGCTTGAATGGCCTGAATGGCGCCGATGGCCATTTCATCGTTCTGGGCAATGACACCATCGATTTCGCCGCGATGGGCTGTCAGCCAGTTTTCCATCAGTGATAGGGATTCTGCGCGAGACCAGTTGGCTGTGCGTCGTTCGAGGACTTTGACGTCGGGATGCTCGGCCAGGACCTTGTCGATGCCCTTGGCGCGGTCGATCTGTGCCGACTGGCCAATGGGGCCTTCTATGATGACGACCTTTCCTTTGTCTCCGACCTTATCGATAACTTCCTCTGCTACCATCTGTCCGGCCAGAACGTCATCGGAGCCGACGAATGCGGCGAGTTGGTCGGTATTGCAGCGAGTGTTGGAACCTACTACGGGAATGCCTGCGGTGGTGGCCTGGATGACAGGGCCGACACAGGCATTGGCATCGATGGGAACGAAGAGAATGGCGTCATACTGACGGGTAATCATGCTGTCGAACTGGCTGGACTGCACCAAGGCGTCATAGCGCCCGTCAAATACGGTAATCTCGACATCGCCACTCTTTACGGCTGGATGATCCTTCAGCGCATTGCTCCACAGTTGCATGAACTCCCCCTGAAGACCATAGGTTGCTGCACCAATACGAATCGGGTCTGCAGCCAGGGAAGAGGTTGTGGTGACTGCCGTAAGGGTGGAAATGGCGAGTCCTGCGAGAAGCTTGTTCATTGTGATCTGCCTCGTTTTTCGAGCTGTCGTGTTGTACTGGTCGTTATGCTTCGCTGTTACTGCGTGTGGCTTGTTGTTGCTATTGCTGGCGTATGGAGTGTCATGTGCAGGCATCAGGCATCAGGCATCAGGCATCAGGCATTGGTGAGTCGTGAGCGATCAAGCATGACGGCAATGACGATGATGGCGCCCTTGACCAGTTGCTGATAGAAGGACGACACACCGAGAAGGTCGAGGCCGTTGTTGATGACACCGATGATCAGTACGCCGAACAGAGTGCCGATGATGCGACCCTTGCCGCCCGCCAGACTGGTGCCGCCAATCACCACGGCGGCAATGGCGTCGAGCTCATAGGCCACTCCCGCTTGGGGCAGGGCGGCGGAGGTGCGTGCCGCAATCATCAGGCCGGCCAGGCCGCAGAGGATGCCGGAGATGGCATATACGGAGAAGGTGATGCGACGTACGTTGATGCCTGACAGGCGTGAGGCGGTGGGGTTGCCGCCAATGGCATAGACGTAGCGACCAAAGGCGGTGTAGCGCAGCGTGAACCAGGCGATGATGAAAACCGTCGCGAACAGTAGAACGGGTACGGGAATGCCGGCCACCATGCCTTGTCCGAGCCACAGGAAGTGTGAGGACAGGCTGGAGATTGGCATGCCGTCGCTATAGATGTAGGTGAGGCCACGCGCCATGCTCAGCATTCCCAGCGTCATGACGAACGGTGGAATGGCGAAGCGTGCCACCATCAGGCCATTGATGCTGCCCAGTACTAGACCGGCCCCTAGGCCGAGAAGGATAGGCAGGATCAGGCCGTAATCGGCGCTGGCGCCGGCGAAGCTGGCAGCGACCATGGCGGAGAAGGCCATCACCGAGCCGACAGACAGGTCGATGCCCCGGGTCAGGATGACAAAGGTCATGCCAATGGCCAGCACGCCATTGATTGACACTTGGCGCAGCACATTGAGTAGGTTGTTGACGCCGAGAAAGTAGGGCGAGACTACCGATAGCACGACGCATAGAACGATGAAGGCGATCACAATGCCATAATCGCTCATGAAGGATGCCAGGTTGTGACTTGGCTTGCCCTTGGGGACAGGGCTGGAGGTCAAGGATGAAGACTGTGACATGGCAAGGTTCCTCGCCGTTTCTGGGTTCTTGTAGAAGGTGGAGCGGCCGGCTGTCGTGCGGTTCAGGAGGACAGGCGAACCAGGTTTTCCTGTGTCAGTTCCGAGCCTGATAGTTCTCCGCTGATGCGGCCTTTGCGAAATACGAGCACGCGGTCACTCATGCCCAGTACCTCCGGAATCTCCGAAGATGTCATGAGAATGGCGCGATCATCCTGGGCAAACTCCGACATGAAGGCGTAAATCTCGCGTTTGGCACCTACATCGACACCTCGAGTAGGTTCATCGAGCATGAGTATTCGAGGATTGGTCTGGAGCCACTTGGCCAGCACGACCTTTTGCTGGTTACCACCGCTCATCTGTCTTACCGGCATGTCGACGGAACTGGCCTTGATGTGCAGTCTGTCGATGAAAGGGCGGGTGGCGAGATTTTCCCTGGATTCATTGATCAGGCCGGCATGCGCGACGTCGGCAATGGAAGCCAGTGTGACATTGCGTTTGATGCTGGCATCCATCACCAAACCACTGCCCTTGCGGTCTTCTGTGACGTAGGCAAAGCCTGCGCGCATGGCATCACCTGGGTGGCGGGGGTGATATGGGGAGCCCTCCAGGCGGGCTTCACCGTGGTCGGCGGGAGCGGCGCCAAACAGAGCATCGAGAAACTCGCTACGACCAGAACCCATCAGCCCGAAAATACCGAGAATCTCGCCGCACTTCAGATGCAGGGATACCTGCTGGAAAGCGCTGCCACGTCCATATCCATCGACTTCTAGAAGAGTGTTGTCGCCGGGACGATTGAACTTGGCATATTCCTCATCAAGCTCCTTACCCAGCACGGTAGTGATCAGGCGATGGCGGTCTATGTCGGCCATGGCGCCGGATTCAATGAAGGTGCCGTCACGCATGATGGTGTAGTCATCGGCAATGCGATACAGCTCGTTCATGCGATGGGAGACATAAATGATGCCGGCTCCTCGTTGCTTCAGGCGCCCGATAGCGGAAAACAGCAGCTCGGTTTCCCGTTCTCCAATAGCGGATGTCGGTTCATCCATGATGATGATGTGGGCGTCCTGGGAAATCGCACGGGCTATTTCCACCATCTGCATGTCAGCGATGCTCAAGTTGCCCAGCTTGGCATCTGGCGCCAGGTCCAGCTCGAGAGAGGCGAGTAGTTCGCATGTTTGTCGCTGCATGGCGCGGTGATCGATCAGGCCTAGGCGTGTGCGAGGTTCACGGCCCAGGTAGATGTTCTCTGCCACGCTCATTTCAGGAACGGGTTCCAGCTCCTGACTGATCATGGCAATGCCTGCTTTCAGCGCAGCATGAGGGCTGTTGAAGGTGACTTCATGCCCCTTCATTCTGACTGTGCCCGCATCGCGTTCAATGATGCCCATCAGGATATTGAGCAGGGTGGACTTGCCTGCACCATTGCCGCCGCATAGGGCGTGCACGGTTCCGGGGCGCAGCGCCAGATGGCCATCCAGCAAGGCGGGGACGCCGGAGAAAGACTTGCGGATGCCCTCCGCATGCAAGAGGTAAGGAGAACTCATGATCCACCGTTGTTCATATGTTCATATTGTGAGCCTATGTATGGTGGATTTGGTCGATGGAGTCAAAAAAACGACAGTGTTCATTGCCTAGACATTAGTCTACATAATATTGTTTTCATTGTTTTATATGGAAAATATCACCCATGTTCAGGGCTTGAACATTATTTCATATTGGTGTCTTTTGTTCATTTGTATGGAGTCTGTTCGTTTGATCGTCGAGAGTCGATAAGACGAGACTCAACTGCTCTCGCCGACAATCAATTCGAACCCTACATCGATGCTGTGCTGTTGTGGCTGTTGCCCTTCCAGGCGCGTGATGATCTGGGTGGCGGCAAGTCGGCCAATGGCCTCGCGCGGGGAGACAACAGTGGTCAGGCGGGGGGTCAGGGCCTGGCCGAATGGCAGGCCGGTGAAGCCGGCAATGGCGATGTCCTCGGGTATCTTGAGGCCCCTTTTCGTTGCGTGGAGCAAGGCTCCCGAAGCCATGACGTCATCAGTGAAGTGGATGGCTTCGATATTGGGATATTCGTGTAGTGCGGCGTCCAGAGCCGTGGCGCCGAGATCGAAGTGGCTTGGCGTCCGCCATTCCATCAAGGGGGCGTCGAGCCCAGATTGCAGCAGGCGCTCGCGATGGCCTTCGTAACGCTGTCGTGTGCGATAGTTGCCTTCCATCTGAGTGCCAGCATAGAGAATGCGGCGATAGCCTCGGGATACCAGATGATCGGCCATGCAGTGACCGGCTCGGTAGTGGGACATGCCGACGTTCATGTCGATGGCATCGCCCAGCTCCATGATCTCTACCAGTGGCCGCTGGTAGCGTGCGAGCAGGTTGCTCAGGCTTTCCTGGTGACGCAAGCCGGTCGTGACCAGGGCGGTTGGTGACCAGCCAAGGAAAGTGCGGATCAGCTCTTCTTCCCGCTTCATGCTGTAGTCGGTGTTGCCCAGCAATATCTGGTAGCCATGCTGTTCAAAAGTGGCTTGCAACCCCTGAATCACTTCAACGAATACCACGTTGGAGAGCGAAGGCACGATGACAGGAATGAAACGCGAACTGGCTGAGGCCAGGCTCCCGGCCACCATATTGCGCACATAGCCGACCTTGTCGATGGCGGCTTCGATCTTCTTGCGTGTGTTGGCGCGGACGCTGTCAGGGGCGTTGAGTGCTCGTGACACGGTAATCGAGGAAACTCCGGCTTCTCTGGCGACATCACTGAGCGTCGGGCTGTCCAGTCCCTTGCGTCGCCTGCGTTCCGTAGATGGTTGGTCGGTCATGTGTTGGTGTCTCTGTTCTGCACTTCCCTGATGGTATACCGAAGTACCTGATCTGCTTATACCTTGGTCGATGACCGGTATTTGAGTATTGCGCTGCCCGATGTTCTTGACTACAAAATGTTAGCGCTAACATTTAATCGGTGCCACCGTTCACCAGCACACAGGTGGCAATGACTCCAAGCCTTCCAATACGCGACTGAGGACTTTTCCATGAGCCACGACTCGCCGCCTTCCCTTGATTCTGAAAGCCCGGCATCGAGGACAAGTGAATCGATGACAAGCCGG
This sequence comes from Halomonas sp., assembly GCF_029263665.1. Classification (GTDB taxonomy): domain Bacteria; phylum Pseudomonadota; class Gammaproteobacteria; order Pseudomonadales; family Halomonadaceae; genus Halomonas. Next base: position 9,143 of record NZ_JAJUFQ010000032.1, on the reverse strand, counting down.
TCGATGACGGGCAAAGAGGGAATCGGGGTCGTTGGCCTGGGTGCCATGGGAATGGGGATCGCTCGCTCTTTGCTGCGGGCAGGGCTTGAGGTCGTGGGTTGCGATGTCTCGACTCGGGCCTGTCGGGCGTTCGAGGCCGAGGGCGGGCGCAGTGTGGCATCGCCGCAGGCATTGGCGGAGTCGTGCAGCGTTGTGCTGCTGGTGGTGGTCAATTCCGCTCAGGTAGAAGCGGTACTGTTTGGTTCCCAGGAGCACCCCGGGCTGGCAGACAGACTGGCACCCGGCAGCCTGGTGATCCAGTGTGCCACGGTGGCTCCAGCCTTTGCCGTATCGCTGGGTGAGCGCCTGGTGGAAGCGGGACTGGAATGCCTGGATGCACCGATCAGCGGGGGAGCCGCCAAGGCCAACAGCGGCGAGCTATCGGTGATGGCTTCTGGAAGTGCAACGGCCTTTGCCAAGGCGGCCACGGTACTGGAGGGCATGGCCGCTACCGTGCACCGGCTGGGTGATACACCGGGAGCAGGATCCAGTGTCAAGCTGGTCAATCAGCATCTGGCCGGTGTGCACATTGCGGCAGCGGCCGAAGCCATGGCGCTGGGGTTGAAAATGGGCATCGACGGCCGTCGACTATATGACGTCATCACTCAGTCAGCAGGCAACTCGTGGATGTTCGAGAACCGAGTGCCGCATATCCTCGATGGCAATTACACCCCGCTCTCGGCGGTGGATATCTTCGTCAAGGACCTGAACATCGTGCATGATACCGGGCGTGAATTGCGCCTTGCCATGCCTGTGGCAGCAAGCGCACTGCAACAGTTCACCGCAGCCAGCGGCATGGGACTGGGGCGTGAGGATGATGCGGCCGTGATCAAGGTCTATGAAGCCACGGCAGGCTTTTCGCTGCCAGCGGCCAATGATGCCTGCCTTGAGGCGGGAGAGACACCATGAGCCTGGTGCTGGGAGCCATCGCTGACGACTTTACCGGGGCCACTGATCTGGCCAACAACCTGGTGCGTGCAGGCATGCGTACGGTCCAGGTGCTGGGGGTACCCGGCGAGCGAGCCTTGCCGGCTGACGTGGATGCCGTGGTCGTGGCGCTGAAGTCACGTTCCTGTCCGGTCGACGAGGCTATTGCCGATAGCCTGGCTGCACTGGACTGGCTCAAGGCCATGGGCGCGAAGCAGATCTTCTTCAAGTACTGCTCGACATTCGACTCCACTGATGCAGGCAATATCGGCCCGGTGGCCGATGCCTTGCTTGATCGCTTGAAGGCCATGCAGACCGTGATGGTACCGGCTTTCCCTGCCACCGGACGTACGGTGTATCAAGGGCATCTGTTCGTGGGTGACCGCCTGCTCAATGACAGCGGCATGCAGGACCACCCGCTCAATCCCATGACCGATGCTGATCTGGTCAGGGTCTTGGGGCGTCAGACACCGCATCGAGTGGGAGCCGTGTCGCATGCTGTCATTTCAGAAGGTGCCGGCACTGTCAGAGAGCGCCTTGAGCGACTGCACGATGAAGACGTACGCCATGTGATCTGCGACACGCTGGATGATACCGATCTCGACGTGCTGGCCGAGGCCTGTGTGGATCATGAGTTGGTCACGGGAGGCTCAGGGCTCGGGCTGGCACTGCCTGCACAATATCGCCGCAAGGGTTGGCTGAAGGTTCAGGAAGATGCGGCTCGGCTATCTCGTGCCGAAGGTCATCAACTGGTGCTGTCGGGAAGCTGCTCCCGAGCGACATTGGGACAGGTAGCGCATTTCCTTGAGCGTCATTCGGGTCTGGCGCTGGATCCTCTGGCATTGGCTGCAAGCGATACCGCCATCGAATCAGCGCTGGATTTTGTGCGTGATCATTATGCTCAGCACCCGGACAAGCCGGTGTTGATCTATGCTTCAGCGGCTCCGGAAAGCATCAAGGTGGCTCAGCAGAAGCTGGGTGTGGCCAAGGCGGGAGCCGTGGTCGAAGCCGCCATGGCCAGGCTGGCTGTCACGCTGGTGAAGGAAGGCGTCGGGCGTCTGCTGGTGGCGGGAGGGGAGACTTCTGGCGCCGTAGTGTCGGCTCTGGCCCTGAGCGAGTTGCGTATTGGCCCGCAGATTGATCCTGGTGTGCCCTGGACCCAGGCCCAGGTCAATGGGCGCACGCTATCACTGGCGCTCAAGTCCGGCAATTTTGGTGGCGTCGATATCTTTAGCCGCGCTTTTCCATCGCTGGACGAAGCAGGTCTGGAGGATCAGACGTCATGAGCGAGATCCTCAAGTACCACGACGACAACGCGCTGCGAGAGCAGATCGCAACCTATGGCAAATCGTTGTTTGATCGCGGCCTGACCATGGGATCCAGCGGCAACATCAGTGTGCGCCTCGCGGACGGTGGCTGGCTGATGACGCCGACCAATGCCTGTCTCGGGCGCCTGGACCCCGCGCGAATCTCACGGCTTTCGGGCAGTGGCGAGTGGGTCGATGGCGACAAGCCGACCAAGGAAAGCTTCCTGCACATGGCGATGTACGGCGAGCGTCCGCGCTCACAGGCCATTGTGCACCTGCATTCGACGCATTCCGTGGCGGTGTCCTGCCTGCCGGATGTTGACCATCACGACTGTATTCCACCACTGACTGCGTATTACGTCATGCGCGTAGGGAAACTGCCGCTGGTGCCTTACCACGTCCCGGGAGACCCGACATTGGGTGATGCCGTCAAAGGTCTGGCGGGCAAGCACAGTGCGGTATTGCTGGCCAACCATGGGCCGGTAGTGGCGGGCAGGTCACTGGAGGCGGCGGTATATGCCACCGAGGAGCTGGAAGAAACGGCCAAGCTGTTTCTGCTGCTGCGGGGCCACAACCCGCGCTGCCTGACCCGTGAACAGATTGCTGAGCTTGAAGCCCGCTTTCCACGGGACTGAGAGCCGCTCTTATCGTTGAGGACAAACATGATTCGCCTGGCTGCCAATCTCAGCATGATGTTCCAGGAACATGACTTTCTCGATCGCTTTGCGGCAGCGGCTGAAGCCGGTTTCCGCGGTGTCGAATACCTTTTTCCCTATGCCTATGACGCGTCGGATATTCGGCAGCGCCTTGAGTGCCACGGTCTGTCACAAGTGCTGTTCAATCTCCCCCCGGGAGACTGGGAGGCAGGAGAGCGTGGCCTGGCCAGCTTGCCGGGGCGCGAAGCCGAGTTTCGTGATGGCCTTGAGCAGGCGCTGGAATATGCTGCCGCCCTTGATTGCCCGCGCCTGCATGCCATGGCCGGAGTGCTACCTGATGGTGCTGATGAAGCCGTCCGCCAGACACACCTGCAGACCTATCTCGGCAATCTGCGCCACGCTGCCAAGGTCTGCGAGCAGGCTGGACGTACCTTGCTGATCGAGCCCATCAATGGGCGTGACATGCCGGGGTATTTCCTCCAGACCCAGGAAATGGCACGTCAGATCGTGGATGAGATGGCTTCTTCCCATCTCAAGATCCAGTTCGATGTCTATCACTGCCAGATCGTTCAAGGAGACCTGATTCGTCACCTTGAAACCCAGTTTTCACGCATCGGGCATGTCCAGATTGCCGGAGTGCCCAAGCGGCACGAACCTGATCAGGGCGAAGTCCACTATCCGGCAGTGCTGGAGCGACTCGAAGCGTTGGGTTACGACGGTTGGGTCGGTTGTGAGTATCGTCCCGCGGGCGAGACGCTTGCAGGACTAGGCTGGGCACGCGCCTATGGTCTGGAGCCTGGTACGCCAGCTTCGGACCATTCCCGGTGATCTGTTCCTGTGCTCTATCTCTGTACCCGTTGCTGTGACTCGTTTCTATCACTCGTTTCTATAGCTCGTTTCTATCACTACCAGGTGGAGCGCTTATGCATATTCTGATCACCGGCGCGGCCGGATTTCTTGGCCAACGCCTGATCGAGGCCCTGATCGCCAGGGGCGAGCTCAATGGGCGCACGCTGACACGCTTGACACTGGTGGATCAGGTGGCGCCTTCGGCCGAGCACACGATATCGCCAGAGCTGTCCATTACCACTGCTTCGCGGGACCTGAGTGCTCCCGACGCCTGGGATGCGCTGCTGGATGGACGACCTGATGTCATCTATCACCTGGCGGCTGTCGTCAGCTCTGCAGCCGAGGCTGATCTCGACCTGGGCATGCGGGTGAATTTCGATACCACCCGTTCCCTGCTTGAAGGTTGTCGAGCACGAGGCCTGAACCAGACCCGCCTGATCATGGCCAGCTCCGTGGCAGTGTATGGCGGCCAATTACCCAACGTGCTCGATGACATGACGGCCCTGATGCCACAGAGCAGCTATGGCACCCAGAAAGCCATGTGCGAGTTGCTGATCAATGACTACAGTCGCCGTGGCCTGGTCGATGGTCGGGTGCTGCGCCTGCCGACCATTGTCATTCGTCCCGGCCGACCCAATGCGGCGGCTTCCAGTTTTGCGTCCAGCATTTTGCGTGAGCCGCTCAACGGTGAAGAGGCAGTATGCCCGGTCCCCACGGATCTTGAACTGTTCGTGATGTCGCCCGCCCGGGTGGTCGAGTGCCTGGTACATGGTGCTGAAGTGGATGCGGTGGAATTGGGCGCATGCCGTGCATTGATGCTGCCCGGTATTACGGTAACCGTTGCCGATATGCTGGATGCCCTGCAGCGCAAGGGCGGCGAAGAGGCGCTGTCACGAGTGCACCATGAGCCTGATGAGGGCGTGACGGCCATCGTTGCCAGCTGGCCAGGGCGCTTCCATACCGCCAAGGCGCTGCGCCTGGGGTTCCGAGCTGACGACGACTTTGATGCCGTGGTGGATGCTTTCATGTCAGAACAGACGGGCTAACCGACTGATACGCACGCAGCAGGTATTTATGCAGTGAGAGGCGGCTGATAAAGGTGACGAGCAATGGCCAGGCAAGGCGAATGTCAATGCCATATGGTCGAGCTCAGTAGCTTGTTCGCAGCCTCGTGTTCCCTGAGCAATAAAGCCAAAAGGATATAACAATGACAATACAAGCACGCCCAGCCACCTCCTTAGCTCTTCGCCTGCCCCAGAGGCTGGCCAGCATGACCTTGCCGGCATTGTTTTGCCTGTCGCTGCCGGCGCTGGCGGTCCAGACCGTCAATGTGGGGCATACGCTGTCGGACAACTCCCACTATTCCGCGGGCGTCGATGCCTTCAAGGCCAAGCTGGAAGAGCTTTCCGGGGGCGAGCTCGTGGTCGAGGAGCACACCTCTGGATCACTGGGTGGTGAGCGAGCCATGATCGAAGGGCTGCAGATCGGCACCATTGATGCCGTGATCACTTCCACCGGACCCTTGGGCAATTTCGTTCCGCAATCCTATGTACTCGACCTGCCGTTCCTGTTCGATGACTACGACCATGCCCGCTGCGTGCTCGACAGTGAGATAGGCCAGGAGCTGCTCGACAAGGTCAGCGAGCATGACCTGATTGGCTTGGCCTGGAGTGAGAACGGCTTCCGCCACATGACCAATAATGTGCGCGACATCAAGACACCGCAGGATGATGCGGGTCTCAAGATCCGTACCATGGAGAACGAAGTGCACATGGCAGCATTCAAGGCCATGGGCGCACATCCGACCCCCATGGCGTTCCCGGAACTGTTCACCGCCCTGCAGCAGGGTACGGTCGATGGTCAGGAAAACCCTATCTCGGTGATTCTCACCAGCAACCTGTGGGAAGTGCAGGACCATCTGTCGCTGACCGGGCATGTCTATTCACCCGCCATCATGCTGGGCTCTCCGATACTGTGGGATGGGCTCAGCGACGAACAGAAAGGTTGGTTCATCGAAGCGGCCCGAGCTGGCGCTGAAGCGACTCGGGAGATGGTGTCCCGGCTGGAAACCGAAGGTGTCGACGAGCTCGAAAGCAAGGGCATGAGCGTAGTGCGAGACATCGACAAGGCACCCTTCCGTGAGGCGGTTCAACCGGCCTACAAGATCTACACCGACGAATATGGTAGTGAATGGCTGGACCGCATTCGTGCCAGCGAGTGTAGCGAATCCTGAAACAGTCAGGGCACGAGGTGGCTGAGCCTCGTGCCCTGCAACGTGTTTTCCGGAGGAAGTGCTGATGCTGGACCTGTTCCTGCGCTTCGAGCGTGCGCTATCGCAGTGCGCACTGTATGTGGCAGTGTTGATGCTGATCGTTTCGGTCAGCCTGGCGTTCTATCAGGTATTGACGCGCTTCGTCCTCGATGCGCCATCCACCTGGTCCGAAGTCATGGCTCGCTCAAGCATGATCTGGTGTGTGTTTCTGGGGGCAGCGGCCTGCTTTCGCGGCGGTTACATGATGGCCGTGGAGGCGATCTACAATCTGGTGCCTGAAACCGCGATCAAGTGGATCGAAGTGCTCATCGCCATATGTTGTCTCATCGTCCTGATGGTACTGGTGGTGTACGGCACACAAATGACCTTGAGAGTCAGTTCTCAGAAGCTGTCCGGTGTGGGGATCACGATTGCCTGGATTTATGCTGCCATTCCTGTCGGCGCGGCGTTTTCATCGCTGTCGGTGGCCGCGCGCCTGCTGGCTCAGTTGAGCGGCCGCGAGGCACTGGGAGTAGCAGATGCCGAGGTGCCGGAGGCCGTGTCATCCGTGCAGAGTGATGACATGAAGAATGATACGGAGAAGGTGCGCTCATGAATGCTGCCATCGGGCTGTCCCTGATCATTCTGTTTGCCCTGGGGGTCCCCATTGCGGTGTCGATCCTGCTGGCATCGATCATCGGTATCGAGTTCTTCACCCGCTTTCCGTTGCTGATGGTGCCTCAGCAGATGTTCGTCGGTATCGACAACTTCCCGCTGATGGCGATACCGTTCTTCATTCTGGCGGGCAACCTGATGTCGGCCGGTGGTATTTCCCAGCGCCTGGTGGACCTGGCCAAGTCCATTGTCGGAGGACTGCAGGGCGGACTCGCGATGACCTGCGTGCTGACCTGCATGCTGTTTGCTGCCGTTTCAGGCTCCAGTGTCGCGACCACCTTTGCGATTGGTTCCATCCTGATTCCGGCCATGGTGTCCCATGACTACCCGCGTCCACTGGCCGCGGCGATTCAGGCATCGTCGGCGGAACTGGGTGTCCTGATCCCTCCGTCGATTCCCTTGATTCTCTATGGCGTGAGCACAGACACCTCCATCGGTCGGCTATTCATTGCCGGGGTGGGTCCGGGGCTGTTGATTGGTTGCGCTCTGCTGCTGTTTCTTTATGTGTTCTGCAAGTTGCGCGGTTATGGGCTGCGTGACCGCGAGGACAGGGCGGCTTTTCCCCAGGCCTTTCGCCGTGCCTGGGCCGCATTGTTGATGCCGGTCGTGGTCATCGGTGGCATCTATGGCGGTGTCTTCACTCCCACTGAGGCTTCGGCGGTTGCCGTGGTCTATGCTCTGGTGGTCGGTGGACTCGTCTATCGCGAATTGAGCCTGGCGGAATTGCTGCCGATTCTGCGTCAGAGTGTCATTTCCACTGCAACCGTGATGCTGATCATCTCTGCGGCGGCACTGTTCAGCTTTCTGATCAGTCGCTCTGGCTTGCCGGGGCATGTGGCGGCCTGGGTGACTGAGGTGTTTGCGAGCCCGGTGAGCTTTCTGCTGGCCGTCAATCTGATGTTGCTGGTAGTCGGCATGTTCGTCGAGACATCTGCAGCGATTCTAGTGCTGGCACCGATCTTCACACCGATTGCGGTGCAGTACGGTATCGATCCTGTGCATTTCGGTCTGATCGTGGTGGTCAATCTGGCGCTGGGCATGTTCACCCCGCCGCTCGGGGTCAATCTGTTTGCTGCCTGCGCCGTGGCCAAGCTGTCCATTGATGAGCTGATGCCCTGGCTGTTGCGCTTTGTATTGGTGGTATTGGCTTGTTTGATGGCCATCACCTATCTGCCGTGGATTTCGCTCGGGCTGGTTGAGCTGTTGTATTGAGTTGCTGAATCTTGCCCCGAGCTTTGCCCTGAACTTTGTCAAAGGGAAATGCTGAATAAATCGACGAGCATGCTCAAGCACAAGGCGCCCGGAGCACAGGAACCGGAGCATATGGTGTATATGTGAGGATTCCGCGCACCGCGCAACGCAGTGATTGAGTAGCGCAGACATTTAAGCAGTGTTTCCAAAGGAGTTGGTTCGATGTTCGTACTACCCATCACACCTCCCCGTGGTGCCCTGATTGGCGGACAGTGGAGCGATACCGCCGAAACCCTGGACGTTCAGCGCCCAGCCTGCGCAAGCACCATCGCCTCTATCGCACGTTGCCAGGCGGATGACGTTGCCGCTGCCGTAGCCGCGGCTCGAGCCGCCTTCGAAGGGAAGCTGGGCACGTGGGCCAGTTGGTCCGCCGGTGCGCGTGGAGCATGGCTGTATGCCTTTGCCGATACTATCGACGCGGATGCCGAGAACCTGGCCAAGCTGGAGTGTGCCGACACCGGCAAACCCATGACTCAGGCCAAGGGGGATATTGCGGCTTGTGCGAAATACTTCCGTTTTTATGCCGGGGCTGCTGACAAGCTGCATGGGGAAACGCTGCCGTTCGCCAATGATTATGCGGTGATGACGCTGCGTGAACCCTGGGGCGTCTGCGCCCAGATCATTCCCTGGAACTACCCCGCACAGATTTTCGGGCGTTGCGTCGCGGCTGCCTTGGCCGCAGGCAATACCTGTGTGCTCAAGCCGGCCGAGGATGCTTGCCTCAGTGTCCTGCGCATGGCGGAACTGGCAGTGCAGAGTGGCCTTCCTGAGGGGGCATTGAATGTGGTGCCCGGGCTGGGTAGCGAAGCCGGGGCTGCCTTGGCGGAGCATCCTGGTATCGATCATTTGTCCTTTACCGGCTCCCCGCAGACTGGCACTCGTGTGACCCAGGCATGTGCTGAGCATCATGTGCCAGTGACCATGGAGCTGGGAGGCAAGTCGCCTCAGCTGGTATTTGCCGATGCAGATCGAGAGGCCGCACTGGAGGCCGTGGTGCGCGGCATCATCCAGAATGCAGGGCAGACATGTTCTGCAGGGAGCCGGCTGCTGGTGGAAGCCTCGATTCATGACGACGTGGTGGCACAGCTCAAGACGCGCTTCGAGGCTCTGCGCTGCGATGTCGGCGAGCGGGATCCCGACTGCGGCCCGCTGATCAACGCCCGACAGCAGGACAAGGTGGTGGCGCTG
>NZ_JAJUFQ010000004.1 GCF_029263665.1 Halomonas sp. | reverse complement strand
GTAGAGCACAACCTTGCCAAGGTTGGGGTCGCGAGTTCGAATCTCGTTTCCCGCTCCATGCGTCCCATTCGTCTAGTGGTCCAGGACACCGCCCTTTCACGGCGGGAACAGGGGTTCGAACCCCCTATGGGACGCCACTTCGCATCGCCTCCTCTCAAGCGGGAATAGCTCAGTGGTAGAGCACAACCTTGCCAAGGTTGGGGTCGCGAGTTCGAATCTCGTTTCCCGCTCCAGTTTTTGATTCATTGCATGAAAGCCAAGGTTGGAGTCGCGATCTGGAACGCTGGCTCTGTCGATTGCGCCTCTTGCTCTAATATCTCTCTGCAGCTTGCTTTTCGCACAAGTCTCTTGGACTTATCTGTCTGTGGGCTTGAAGTCACATTGCTTCACCCCCATATGTTAAGCCCTCTATCTAATCGTCTTCCTGACCGCCAAGCCAGTGTGCGGAAGGTGGCGATTCCTCTGACATTCTCCAGGATTTGCTCATGGCCGAACCGGCGCTGTCCATTCGTGGCCTGACCAAGGTCTACGGCAATGGTTTTCAAGCTCTCAAGGGCATCGATCTCGATGTTCAGCAGGGTGATTTTTATGCATTGCTCGGTCCCAACGGGGCTGGCAAGTCCACTACGCTAGGCGTGGTCTGCTCGCTGGTCCAGAAGACGGCAGGCAAGGTGAAGATCTTCGGCATCGATATCGATGAAGACTTCGCCAAGGCCAAGTACCACCTCGGCGTGGTGCCTCAGGAATTCAATTTCAATCAGTTTGAGAAGGTCATCGATATTGTCCTGGCCCAGGCGGGCTATTACGGCATGCCGCGGCGAGAAGCGCTGCCGCGGGCAGAAAGCCTGCTGCGTGATCTCAGCCTGTGGGACAAGCGCAATGGTGCAGCGCGCAACCTGTCGGGGGGCATGAAGCGCCGCTTGATGATTGCCCGGGCGCTCATGCATCGGCCAAAACTGTTGATTCTGGATGAGCCTACCGCCGGGGTGGATATCGAATTGCGGCGCAGCATGTGGGAATACATGCAGCGTATCAATCGTGATGAAGGCACCACCATTATCCTCACCACTCACTATCTGGAAGAAGCGGAAAGCCTGTGCCGCAACGTGGGCATCATCAATCGCGGAGAAATCGTCCGTAACACCAGTGTGCGTGAGCTGTTGGCCGAACTCGACACTGAGACCTTCCTGCTTGACCTGGCAGCCCCCATTGAACAGGCCCCGGTGATCGAAGGTTTTGAAGTGCAGCGGGTCGATGCCGCTCAGTTGTCGGTGATGGTGCACCGTGGTCAGCGGCTCAATGATGTTTTCGATGCGCTGCATCGTGAAGGCATTGAGGTCATGTCCATGCGCAATCGAGCCAATCGCCTGGAGGAAATGTTCGTCTCCATGGTGGAGCAGGGCAGCAAGAAGGAGATTCAGGGATGAATGCCAGTCAGATAGCAGTCGCGCTGTGGACGCTGGTGGTCAAGGAGATCAAGCGCTTCACGCGGATATGGCCGCAGACATTGCTGCCGCCGTCGATCACCATGACCATGTACTTCATCATCTTCGGCAACCTGATCGGTTCGCGTATCGGCGAGATGGATGGCCAGAGCTACATGGACTTCATCGTTCCCGGCCTGATCATGATGTCAGTGATCACCAATAGTTACTCCAATGTCGCATCCAGCTTCTTCTCCAACAAGTTTCAACGCAGTGTCGAGGAGATGATGGTGTCGCCCATGCCCAATTGGGTGATCCTGGCGGGTTTTGTGCTGGGAGGCATGGCGCGTGGATTGGGAGTCGGCATCATTGTCACTGGTGTATCATTGTTCTTTACTCGTATTCAGGTGGCTCATCCGCTGTTGACCATTGGCGTAGTGGTGCTGACGGCTGCGCTGTTTGCCATCGGTGGATTCATCAATGCGCTGCTGGGCAAGAAGTTCGATGACATTTCCATCGTGCCAACCTTTGTGTTGACGCCGCTGACCTATCTGGGGGGCGTGTTCTACTCGATTTCCTTGCTACCGACCTTCTGGCAAGCCGCGTCGATGCTCAACCCCATCCTGTATATGGTCAATGTCTTCCGCTACGGCTTTCTCGGTGTGTCAGACATCCCCGTTGGCTGGGCATTGCTGGCTGTCTTTGGTTTTATTGTGGTGCTGTTCGCCATAGCGCTGTGGATGCTGGAACGTGGCAAGGGTATTAGAACCTAACCCGGAGCATCCCAAGGCTTGCAACGAGATTTACCCTGATGACGAAATCTGTTTCCAACGAACGTCCGGCAACACTGGAACATGCTCCACTGGGGCGTGATGCCGCTTATCCGGAGCACTATGACGCGAGTCTGTTGTTTCCGATTCCCCGGGCAGCCAATCGGGCGCCACTGGGGATCAAGGAAGGCGAGCTGCCTTTTGTGGGCGAAGATGAGTGGCATGCCTTCGAGCTGTCCTGGCTCAATGCCAGGGGCAAGCCGATCGTTGCGGTGGCGCGCTTTCGCTTGCCTGCCGAGTCACCGAATCTGATCGAGTCCAAATCCTGGAAGCTCTACCTCAACAGCTTCAACCAGAGCCACTTTGACACTCGTGAAGATGTCATCGTCACGCTTGAACGCGACCTGTCTGCCGCGGCAGGAGCCAAAGTCCTGGTGGAGCTGTTCTCCGTCGATGCGGATGCCCTGCAGACGCGACCGTTGCCCGGCGAGTGTGTCGATGAACTGGATATCGATATCAATGACTATACCCCCAGCGCTGATCATCTACGGGTAAGTGAAGAGATTGTTGAAGAAACGCTGACGTCGCACTTGCTCAAGTCCAACTGTCCGGTCACTGGCCAGCCTGATTGGGGGAGCGTTCTGATTCGTTACCGTGGACCCAAGCTCGATCGTGAGGGGGTGTTGCGCTATATCGTGGGTTACCGTCAGCATCAGGATTTTCATGAACATTGCGTAGAGCATATCTTCATGGACCTGATGGCCAAGGCGCAGCCTGAGCGCCTTCTGGTGCTGGCGCGCTATGTCCGCCGTGGTGGCCTGGATATCAGTCCGTGGCGCGGAACACCAGGAGAGCAACCACCGATGCCATTGCGTCTGGCGCGGCAATAATGCCTTCTATTAGGGTTTTGTGATCCATATTCAGGAGATTATCGATGGATGCCATGACGTTGCTGCATGAGCGCAGTTCCATGGGCAAGTTGACCGGGCCTGCACCGAATGCCGAGCAGTTGGAGGCGATATACCGTGCTGCTGTACGGGCTCCTGATCATAAGGAATTGCGCCCTTGGCGCTTTATCGAGTTCTCTGGTGCGGGCCTGGAGCGCCTTGGCGAGCTGTTTGCCGAAGCCGAGTTTCGTGAGGACCCCAGTGCCTCGGATGATGTGCTCAATGCTGCACGCATGAAACCCAAGCGTGCACCCATGATTATCGCCGTGGTGGCCAAGGTGACGCCGGATGTTCCCGGTGTGCCGAAGATCGAGCAGGTGATTTCTGCCGGCTGTGCTGCCCATGGCATTGTACAGGCCGCCCACGCGCAGGGACTTGGTGCCATGTGGCGCAGTGGCAAGTACGCCTTCGATGCCACGGTACGCAAAGGGCTGCACCTGGGGGACGATGATGAGTTGATCGCTTTCATCTATATCGGCCAGATGGGCGGGCGCCACAAGCCTCTGCCAACGCATGACATCGACAGCTTTGTCGAGCACTGGAACTGAGTCGAACACGGGAACTGAAAAAGGGAACTCAAATGCGTCAGGTCGGTATTCCTCATCCTCGTCTCCCTCTGCCCGAAGCCGAGGACGACCTGGCGGCCTTTCTTCAGTGGCTGGAGGAAGCGATTCCCATGGTGAGCGCCATGGGAATCCGCGAGATGCAACGGGATGGGGACGCCCTCATCTGGGAGCTCGCTATTGAACCCAACCTCAATGACAAGGGCACCGGCTTTGGCGGAGGGCTGACTGCCCAGACCACCTTGCTCGGTTGGTGCTGGGTCACGTTATGGCTGCGTCATCAGGGCATCCAGCGTGATGTTGTCGTGGCAGAGGCCAGCCAGCGTTTTCTGGCCCCGGTGACCAGCGATTACCGTTTGGTGTGCAAGCCGGCAGAGGACGATGCTGCCAAGCGACTCGCGGAACAGCTTGATAAGAAGGGGCGAGGGCGTATTTCTCTGGTCCAGCAGCTCTGGTGTGGCGATACACTATGCCTGGAAGCCAGCGGCGACTATGCAGTGCTGAAGTAATCATCCGCCACTGGGTGGCTTCAGGACACCTCTTGAACACTTCTTGAACACCTCCACGAAAGCACTGTCCTACAGCAGCGCCTTGAGCTCGAGATATAGTGCCTCGGGAATCGTGACACCATTGACCAGGCTTCGCTCTCTGGCGGCATAGCGACGTTGCGAGGGCAAGCGTGCATCCTGATCAATGATCTCTTCGAACAGCCGCTCCGCATGGGATAGGTGCTGGGCAGCCTGATCTCCCAAAAGGACCTCGGGAGCAATGGCAATCAGCAGTTCACCGTGGAATGGCTTGCCGCTTTCCTCAGCAGTGGGCGCTTGGGTTTCATGACCCAGCAGATCACCAATCAAGGGCCCGGCCAGTAGCTCGATCATGGTCGACAGCGCCGATCCCTTGTGCCCCCCGAAAGTCAGCATGGCACCTGCAAGGGCTTCTTCGGGGCTGGTGGTGGGGTTGCCGTCGGCATCCACCGCCCAGTGGTCAGGTATCTGCTTTCCCGCACGACGATGCAGTTCGATTTCTCCGCGTGCCACAACGCTGGTGGCAAAGTCGAAGGTATAGGGTGTCTGGCCCGGTCGAGGCCAGGAAAAGGCGAAAGGGTTGGTGCCGAGCAGAGGCCTGCGGCCACCGGCAGGGGCAACGAAGGCATGAGTGGGGTTCATGGCAATGCCGACCACCCCTTGTGAGGAAAGCGCTTCGACTTCCGACCAGAGTGCCGAGAAGTGGAAGCAGTTATTGATACCCAGTAGAGCAATACCGGCTGTTCTTGCCTTCTTCACCAGCAGCGGCAGGCCTTGTTCCATGGACAGCAGCGAGCAGCCCTGGTGTGCGTTGACCCTGACAACGGCGGGCGCTTGATCAATGATCTCTGGTTCGGCACGCGGATCGATGGCGTTGAGGCGAGCCGCTTCGACACAATTGAGGATGCGATACAGGCCATGGGAGTGGCATTCATCGCGCTGAGCCGCCAGCACGCTACGCGTAATGGCAGCAGCATGGGCATCGCTGAAGCCATTTCGGGTCAGAATGTCGAGACTGAGCTGCTCAGCCTGCTGCAGGGTCAATGTAACGGTATCGGACATGATTTTCCTTGAGTGCCTGTCGGCGAGGGGAGGTGGTTGTTATCAAGCTCAACATTAGTGTTTCAAGGTAAAACTTCCTGCAGGTGCTCTCCATGCCACTTCCGTCGATGGCCGGGCCGGAGCCACCGGCGAAGGAGAATGGAACAGAGCAGAAGACAGAAATTGTCTTGCAATCGCGAACTTAAGCCGTTAAAGTATGCGCCGTCTTGAGCGAAACGGTACGCGCAACGCGCTGCAGAAGTGCTTGGGATGACAATGCGGAGGGGTGTCCGAGTGGTCGAAGGAGCACGCCTGGAAAGTGTGTATGTCGAAAGGCATCGAGGGTTCGAATCCCTCCCCCTCCGCCACAGAATTTTGAAGGGAAATCAAGCATTTAGCTTGGTTTCCCTTCTTCGTTTTGGACCCTTGGGAACGGTTTTGGGAACAAATCTGGGAATACGAATATACGAAGAGTCGTTTTGACAGTTCTTTATACCGTTATCTCAAGGCCAATACAGAACCGCCCCGAAGGGCGGTGTGGTGCTGGAGATGGCTTACATGCCCAGGTGCTTCTCAATCAGCTCCGAGACGTTCTGGCCATCAGCGTGAATCCATTTGCCGTAGCGGCGCTGGATCATGTTGATAGTGGAGTGGCCGACATGGTTCGAGATCCAATGGAGAGGCACATCACCCAGAGATAGCATCTGGCTGATGAAGGTATGCCGGCACTGGTTGGGGCCCCGGTAACGCACACCGGCTTTTGCCAAATGCGTCTTCCAGAACCGCTGGCGAATGGCATTCTCATAGAAGGGCTTGCCGCTCTGCGAGTTGAGAAACACCAGGCGTAGCTTTTCCTTTCTCACGGTACGGTTGTCACGGTCGACGATTTCGTAAGCTAACTCCGGCAAGCTGCCGGTGAGAGCATACTGCTCCTGGAGCGCCTCTCGAGCCGGTTTCAGTAAGTGATGTACACGCGTCGAACGTTTGGTCTTGGTGACCTTGAAACGTCCGCGGACGACCGCGCGCCGGTAGCGGATGATCCCTTTCTCGACATCAAGCACATCCTCCCAGGCCAGTGCCTGGGCTTCGGAGATCCTCGGGCCGTCATACAGAGCGAACTTGATCAGGTTGAGCTCCTGGACACGTTTCGTCGGTGTGGTTAGGATCTTCTCGATCTCGCTGCGAGTGAATGGGTCGGGATCCTCGTCATCCGGCAATCGGACAGTGATGCCCTGGGTCGGGTCGAAGGCTTTCTTGTTGCGAGTGGCATAGAGTCGGAAAGTTTGCCGCATGATGCTGACAATCTCCTTGATCGTCTTGTTGGCCAGCTTTTTGGCCAGGTCTTTCTGGATCCAGTTCTGGAGTTCGATGTGATCGATGGCATCGGCTTGTTCTGCCCCCCAGCGTGGGCGCACATGGGTCTCAGTTTTTGAAGCGATGCCTCGGTAGCTTGAATAGGCGAGCTCGTTTTCCTTGATGGCTAGCCACAAGTCTAGGTAGTAGCCGAACCGATTTTCATGAAGACGGCTGGAATCCGGAAAGTGCCGGACGTAGTCAAAGGTGCCATTCTCAATCTCGTAGTGGATGATCGTCACAAGCCGCTTGGCATGTTCGATATTGCGACTGGTGGCTGCTCCAGGAAGGGGCTCGCGGCAGAGCTCTCCCTGCCAGCGAAAATATACGCGCACAGTGTTACCGCGTACTTCGACGCCGTCTGCCATCGTGGAATCTCCAATGACGAAGAAAATGTGTTGTGGGAAAGGGCCGCCCGACTGGGCGGCAAGGCCGAGCCTGCAACTGACCTGTAGGAGTCGATATGGTGTTCAGGCACTCCTGGGGCGTTGCCGCAAATACCAGCGGCGAAATCGAGAGCGTATGGCGTGAAACGTAGCTGCGACCTGCGGGTGATGATCCAGTTCGGCCCGGCTCTGGATATTGCAAGCGGCGCATAACCACTCCCGAGCATCCTGCTCGCTATGGGTGCCATCGGGGAGCTGGCTGATGCACAGGCCGAGCTTGTGGCGCTTGCGATGATCCAAATAGAGCCGAAAGCCTGGATCCTGACAGAGCATGGCAGCTGCTTGTGCCAATCGGCCGCCCTTGAGGGAGTGAGTGGTAATTGAAGGCATCATGATTGTGGCCCTCGTTCCAGTTGTTTGAGTGCTTTGCGAGCAGCGGTGGTGAACGCTTTCCGGTGACTCGTCTTCTGAGTGCAGGTGACCTCCAGGCGAAGAAGGGCGCCAGTGGTGATCTCCAGGGTGTAGCCGGCACCATCCTTGATGAGCATTAGCTCGAGGCTGGAACGAGCATCGTCGACAGAGGTATGGATCAGGCTGGTGATCCGTTCTTGCTTCGCCGGGTGCAAGTGATCAGCGGACATGGTGGCGCTTCTCCTCGAGCATGGTCTGACATTCAATGCAGGTGGTGGCCCAGGGCGCCGCTTTGCGGCGGGCGGCAGGGATCTCGCTTCCGCACTCCTCGCATTCGTCGTCAGTGACAAGGGCATCCGGTAGTCGGCGCTGGGCCAGGATGCCTTCCAGGCGGCGTTCCATCAGTTCAGTGGCAATATCAGCGTTGTCGGCCATGTCAGCTCCTTGCATGGTTAGGTTGTGGTGTTGCCCGATGTGCGTGGTGTGCAGGCAAACGGGCGAGATCGATGCCGAGCTTGTGGGCGATATGGTCCAGCCCGGCATCGGTGAATTCGGAACGGCCGTAATGGGTCCAGCCGCAGATGGGGTGCCAGTAGATGCCAGTGGCCACCATCACCAGGTGGGTGTTGCCGCGGTAGCGGCCGACAGGCAAGTTGTTGGGGCCGAGAACCTTGGCTTCTCGTAGTCGGCGGACCAGAGTGTTGCGGCCCAGGTTGAGCAATGTGGCGGCCTGATCGAGGGTGTAGGTACGTTGGTACATGCGATCCTCCTCCCGGGTTATGCCTGGAACACCCAGCACTTCACGCTCGCG
The DNA here is from genome assembly GCF_029263665.1 of Halomonas sp. Lineage (GTDB taxonomy): Bacteria > Pseudomonadota > Gammaproteobacteria > Pseudomonadales > Halomonadaceae > Halomonas. The sequence goes on along the minus strand of NZ_JAJUFQ010000004.1, from coordinate 309,503 downwards.
CCGTTAAGGCGGATGCGGGAGCGCACGGTGCGGTTGGCGTCGACGAACTTGTGAGTTTTACTGCCCTTGAGGTAGCGCTTGAGCTCGCGGATCTCGGGCACGCGGAGCTTGTGCTCGGCGCAGGTACGCTCGAAGTCCTTGAGATTGATGGCCACCAGGTCTCCCTCGGCCCCGTAGTGATCAAGCACCGGTTCGACCTTGAGGCCTTCGAGGTACTCGATGGCTTCCCAAAACTCGGCGACCAGGGGATGGTCGGCGTTGATAGATTGCTGGCGTTCATGGGCCATTTGCCAGACATGGCCGGCGGCGATGTCGATGGTCTGGGCATCGAATAGCCTCAAACCTTCAGGGCCGAGACAGTCCACCAGGGCCATCAACTGGCCGTGGCACTTGGCGATACGCAGTACTTTGATTTCGGGGGCATCGGCCAGGCGCTCAGCGTAGGTTCTGGCGCGTTCGTTGATCAGATCGAGCAGGAGAGCTTCGCGTTGCGCTACGTCCAAGGCGAACTGACTGACATGCTTGAGCTCGGCTTTTTCCAAGGCCTCGGCCAGCTCCTTGGTCTGGCGATTCTGGCCTTCACGGGTGAAGTGGAGGTGGCATATGCGGGTCTGGATGGCCTCGCCGGCCTGCACGGTGGCGTTCTGGCTGATGACGATGCTGCCCCGGAAAGGCGGTTCATAAGTGTCGTTACCGCTGTTTTTCACACCGCGGGCACGGATGCTGCGTCCGTTAAAGGCAGTCTTGAGCTCGTCCCAGTCGAATTGCTTCTGTTTGGTCCCACCTTCCTGCTCACGGTCGGATTCGATGAGCACAACCGGCAGGTTGGCGACCTGGGCGAAGTTGCGAGAGCGAGCCGGCATGGTGGCTTTGGAGGGGTCAAAACCCTCGTAGTCACGGCGGCCGACCAGCTTCCATAAGAACTCGATCAACGTCGATTTACCGGCACCGGCCTCGCCGACGATCTCCAGGAAAGGGAAGCTGCCCTGATGGGCACGGATCTGTTCCGCGAGCAGGCTGCCCAGCCAATAGGCCAGGGCCACCACACCTTTTGCACCGAAGGCTCCCAGCAAATGGTGGGTCCAGTCAGTCCTATAGGCATTGCGATCCGGGTTGATATGCAGGGTGACCGACTGGCTCAGCGTCTTGAGTTGCCTGCGTGGACCGAGTTCGAAAAAGTCTTCACTGTTGATCGTGATGACCTTCCCACCGGCGACGGCAAGGTCGCCGAATACATAGGCGCCGTGTTCTTTGCTATAGCCGATGAAATCGATGGTTTCGACGGTCTTGATGCTGCCGATCTGGTCCTGCAGCAAGGTATCCAACTGCTGGCTTGTACCGGTCCAGACCGCCCCAGGAGCGACGCCAAGCAGACGTTTCTTGTACTCGCTGGCACTCGCCAACTGACCGCCCGAAAAAGTGTTCTTCACCGGAGGGCGGCCATCGGGAAACTCAATGCGATAGTAGTACCAGCTTTCGTCGGTAACGGAGTTGGCCTGGTAGTACAGTGCAGTGGGATAGCAGGTGCAGATCCGCTTTACGTTGCCGGACTGTTCCAGGGCAGCATCACGCAGTTTGGGATCGAGACTCTGCTGATCGTCGCCATCAGCACCTTCGGCACGAACAGCGCGGTCGAAGGCATCGACGTCCAGCTTCCACCACCAGATCTGGCGTTTGAACTCGAACCAGCACTCCCGACGCTCGGTGCGCTTGTAGAGAATCAGCGCCTTGGCCATGGCGGTGGGGGCCAGAAGCAAGTCACCGTGGTAGCGATAGGTAGCGTAGTGGTCATCGGTAAGTTCGCCGCGTTGGTGGGCATCATTCCAGTCCTGCCGACCACCACCAGGGATCTGTGCAGCCCGGCACTCCCAGCCCGCTGCCCGCGCTCGCTTTACGTGCTTGAGTATGGCGTTCTGGCCTGCGCGGTTACTATCCAGTGCCCACACCAAGGTCGGGCGTGCAGTACCTTCGGCATGAGCAGCATCGGCCAGGGTCTTGAGGGCGTGCTCGGGATAGTTGGCGCAGCTCATCGCCGAGACCGCTGCTTTGCCGTGGTGGTAGTGGGCGATGGCATCGAAGATGCCTTCGACGATCCACACTTCTTCGGCAGTGGCCAGGTCAGCAACTGTTAGCGCAGGAGGCTGCCACCAGTAGCCCTTGTACTGACCAGCGAAATTGGCCTTCTGCTTACCGAAGCGCTCTGGCTCGTCGAGCAGTCGCTCCCAGTGGGCGCCTCCGGGAAGAACGAAACGCACGGTGGCGCTGCCGCCAACATCCGGCTTCCAGTAGCTATCCTGGCTATACCAGCCACGAATACGTTCCAGATCGAAACCACGGCCATCGCTCAGGTAGCCATCAGCGACTGGCGTCGCACTTTTGGCCCGGTGCTCTGGGATGTCGTAGCGCTCGGTCCAACTTGAGAACAGTTCCGGAAACAGCTCCTTTACATGGATCTGGGCACCGCAGTTGTTCTCTCGCCCACACTTGAGCATCCACGGTGTTTCAGCCGAGATGTAAGCCTCACGCTTACCGCAGGCGGGGCACTGCACCTTTTGCAGGTACTGACCCCGTTCCTGAGCGCGGTAGTCGCGCTTCAAGCGCGCAAGAATGTCCTGGCGCAGCGATGGATTCACGCTGTGCCTCCTCTGTTTCGTGATTAGAGAACGTGCTGAAAAGAGCGGGCTATTGCTCGATGACGGTGGGGCTGTGCCGCTCGCGGGTGAAGACGATGGCTCGATCTTCCTGTCGCGCCTGGTCGAGCATCTTCATCAAGTCAGTAATGGTGAATACCACCGGGTATTTTTCTTCGGTGCGCACCACCACTACATGAGAGGTCGAGGCCTCGACATCGATACGAGCTTGCTGATTCGTCGCCTCGATCTCGGCATAAGCCTGGATGGCGGCCAGCTCTGCGTTCTGCTCTGTCATTTCATGGACGCTCATCAGGTGCTCAATGCAATTGGCCAGAGCGTTGACGCGACTTTCCCAGCGATCTCGGAGCAGTCTTGCTGCGGCGAGGTTGCGGGCATCCAAGTGTGGGCGGCGCAATGGAGTAACGGTTGGCATGATCAATTCCCTGAAAACGTAGGATGAGTAATCGAATGTCAGGCGCTGGCGATAGTTGTCTGTGACAGGGCCAAGTCGCGAAGCCGGGGAACCAGAGGCAGTCTCACCGTAGGATTCGGTATATCGCTGGGTGTGATGGTGTGGGTGATTTCGATCGAGACCTTTCCACGCCATCCACAGTTTTCGTTACGGCACTCGACGATCGCGTCGCGATAGAGCGGAGTGAGCCCCTGGCTCTTTCGGATCCGAGCGGTCTCGCCACAATGCGGGCAAGGAATGCGGTGTCTATTCTGGTGTTGGATACTCATCGTTATCGTCTCCCTGCGGGGTAGAGGGCACGCCCGCGTCCGGTCAGTCCTTGGGTACCCTTGCGCAAGCGTCGGCGCACGAGCCATTCGGCGGCTTCATCCAAGGTGTTCAGGCGTTGCTGGGTACGAACCTGTTCCAGTACGGCTTCGAGCTCGTCATCCATCGGAAGGCGAAGTTCGTCATGGAGTGAGGCGTCAGCCATAAATCCAGTGCTCCTTGAGGTCCTCAAAAGGGCCTGCCGTTACGACGCCTGTTGCGGCACTGTGAGGGTGTCGAGGCTGGCAATGCCCAGTGTTTCTAGTGCCTCTTTCATCACCAGCTGACGCAACAGCACAGCCTTGTCGATGCCGGTGTAATCGACCAATGCATCGATCAGACGTCGTTCGTATTGGTCGAGGTTGATGGCGCCGTAACGGGAGCGCACACGTTTGGGATCCTGGTACATGGCAGATGTCCTTATGCAGCAGGTCAGGAATGAAACGGGTTATTCATTGGAAGCCGAGGTCGGGAAGTCATCGATCACGCCTTCCTTGATACCCAGCAGGACGGCCGCGCGATGCGCTTCACCACGCAGGCCTTTCTTGCGGCCGGCCAAGAGATCGCTGACCAGGTTGGGATTGAGATCATGAGTTCGGCTGAACTCGGCGATGCTCATACCGCATTGCTCGAGCATCTTTCGTGCTTGCTCACGTGTGAGGGGGACGGGCATAGTGTTAACTCGTGTTCGTTCGTGTTTACTAAAGAAATGATGGTTCACATATGTGAACCTGTCAATAGGTAGGGTTCAAAATTGTGCACTTTGGGTGAGCGACTAAAAGGAGAGCGCTCCCGCTTGGCTATGAGCCAGACAGAGTTGGCGGCGATTGGCGGGGTAGGGAAGACGACTCAGATCAATTACGAGAAGGGAACTCGGAGCCCCGATACGAATTATCTGACGGCCGTTGCAGAGGCTGGTGTTGATGTTCTGTATGTCATTACTGGTGAACGGCGAGAAGCTCTCGTAGCAGCCACAGGTGATAAAGAGATCGATGTCGATTTCTTGGTAGATATAGCGAATCAGCTTGATCGCATCATTCGTCAAGCTGGCAAGAAGTCGCCGGCAGGACCGGACTATGTACGGGCGGTGGCCGAGGTCTACAACTTCCTGGTCCAGGAAGGCTCGCGTGACTCGGAGACTACTGCGCGGTTGCTGAAACTGGTGGTGAATCGATAGGAGGAAACGCAGCGCTGTAAAAAGAAGAGGGTCGATTCTCAGACTTCTGGCAAATGATCACAAAGCCACATAGACCGGGGCGTAGATCCTGGCGTGGCGTATGCATTTATAAGGAATACGCAGAAATGAACAGGAAAGAAGGTCTGGATGACCTGGCCACAAGGATCAGTGCGTTAGTCAACGAGCTACCCAATGATGGCCGGGAACGGGCAATGACGGTGACCGTGGGGGGCGACAACCACGGCAATATCACCTTTGGTAATCACATTACTATCAATACGGCGGTGGAGCCTCCCGAGCAAGAGCGACCGTTGACCGATGCGGATCTCCGTGCAATCAAGCATCAGGCTACACGGCAGCAACGGCATGCACTGATCCGTTCCTACATTAATGTCCCATTTGTGTTGATGACGCTGATTGCGGCAGGCGTTATCGCTTCATTGCTGAGCGGCCATCTATGGCAGCTGGTGAATGGCGGTTCTCCTTGGCTTGTTCCTGCAGTGTTTGGTGCCGTATTTATGCCTATTGCGTATTGGGCGGCTCAGCTGAAGCGACGCGAGCAGCCGCTCATAAGAGAGGCGAAAGATACGCTGGAGTACGTCCGTCAGATGCAGCACCGACGGCGGGTGACGTAGGGCCAAACGGACATCTCATGATAAATCGCTCAGGTGTTAGTCGCCGTGTCCTCGATGACAGCAAGGCATAGTGCCTGAGCAATGAAAAGAAGATGGGCTATGACGTAAGGAGCGCAGGGATGAATCTAGTTGCACGATACTTTCGGGATATAGACTTGAATGATGCCTTTTTTGATTCGTTGAAGGGAGACTATTCCGAGTTTTCCCTTTGGTTCGATAAAAAGGCAAGGGCAGGGGATAGCGCTTACGTTTTTTATAATGATAGTGGTGGAATTGATGGTTTTCTTTATCTCAAGATAGAGGACGAGGGATTGGACGATGTCACCCCTCCATTACCATCCGCGCGCCGCTTAAAAATAGGTACCCTAAAAATCAATCCTCACGGGACTCGGTTGGGTGAGAGGTTTGTCAAAAAAGCTTTTGATCATGCTATCGAGAATGAGCTAACAGAAATTTATGTGACAGTCTTTTCAAAGCATTCCGCACTGGTTTCCCTTTTTCAGCGCTATGGATTCGTGGTTGCAGGTGAAAAATCGACCCATAATGGTATCGAGCTAGTACTGCTGAAGAAGATTTCAGCAGAGTACTCCGATCCTCTCATGAACTATCCTCTTGTCGACGTTCGTCCCAATCGAAACTTTCTTCTTTCTCTTTATCCTAAATGGCACACCCGACTCTTACCTGACTCCATTTTAAATAATGAGCATGCAAGCATTGTTCAGGATGTCTCCCACACTAATAGTATTCACAAGGTTTATCTGACCAAAATGCGTGGTACCGAGTGTTTGCGCAGAGGGGATACTCTTCTAATCTACCGCACCTCAGACAATGCTGGTCCTGCCCGGTACCGGTCTGTAGTGACGTCAGTATGTATGGTAGAGGAAGTTAGGAGCATCAGAGAGTTCTCAGAATTCGATGAATTTTATAGATACTGTGAACCGTATAGCGTTTTCAGTTCAGAAGAGTTGCGTGGATTTTATGCCAGAAAAAATTACCCGGTAATCATTCGTTTCAGCTATAATTTGGCTTTAAAGAGACGAATCACAAGAGGGGAGCTAATTGATCAATTTGGCCTTAATGAGCATGAGTATTGGGGCTTTATGAGACTGCATAGCGAAACTATGAAGCGTATATGTATCGAGGGTGGTATTAATGAAAGTCTTATTGTCGATTAAGCCTGAATTTGCTGATTCTATTTTGGATGGTAGTAAGCACTTTGAATTCAGAAAAAACATATTCAAGCGGGATGGTATTGAAAAAGTAGTGATATACGCGACCATGCCCGTCGGTAAGGTAGTCGGCGAGTTTGACGTTGGAGGCGTTATCGCATTAGAGCCTGAAGAGCTGTGGGAAGAAACCAAGACTCATGCAGGGATTAGTTTTAGCTTTTTCGAGTCGTACTTCAGCGGGCGCGATAGGGGGTTTGCTATCAAAGTTAAAAATCCCAAGCGCTATGAGCAGCCAGTTGCACTCGATGATCTTATCCCCAATGGGATCGCACCGCAGTCCTACAGGTACATCAACTAGAGTTTACGCAATCATGTGCGGCGGGGCTGAAACTCGCCGCCAGCCTTTGGGCTGGCATTCACATGATGGCTGTGCGTTATGATGCCTAGCGCTCCCGTTCGTGCTGCGCGGAGCGAGGAGGAAGACTGTGCACAAGAAGCTATATGTGCCAGGCTCCGATATACGCGCTGCCATTCTGTTTGAGTTGCGTTCAGCGCATCGGCTTCGCTGGCATATGTCGGACGTAGTTGTTTGGCATTGTTGCCATCACCGGCAAGCACGATCTGTCGTTTGGCCCCGCTAGTTAAACAGACAAATACTTTTTGGCCAGATATAGTGTTTTTGTAAATACAAGCGCTAACCGCATGGCTAGCGCTTTCTTTTTTAATCTCTTCTTTTGCTATTTGCAACGAATATGGTATTGGTGAGAGATGATTTGTAGATGTCTTCATCTAGAAATCTGAGTATTCTCTTCAGTGTTTTTTTGTCTTCTGGGAATTGGATTTTTTCATTCCCCTGTTCATCTTGTTCAATATTTATGTTGACATTTAGTTCGTCAGCCTTTGTTTTTATGGTGCTTACTGTTAAATCGCTAAATCTTTCCTCTTTTGTTATGAAAGCAATTTTTTTTCTGCACCAGTTGTCGATTAGAGCCATTGACTCATCTCGCTCATACCCTGAAAAAAGCTCCCCTTCAAAAAAATCATTCACATCCTGTTCTGTGGCTTCTTTGAAGTACATATCCATGTCAAATAGCCTCCTTGCATTGTGAAGGCTTTTGAAGTAAAGGTCTAAACTTTCTCCATTTTCTTTTACTACGGCTGCTAGTTTATTATCTAGTGAAAGTGCTAAGCCTTTAACTCGTTCAAAGGAGTTTCTAGACCATAGCAAAGTGAATTTGTTGCTAATTATTTGTCTGCGATCAAAGATTTGTAAGCCTATAGTATAGCCTTCATGATCTTGGATTCCGAAGAAGAAACCTTTGACTTCTATTTCTTCACTGGTATTCCATGGGATAACACCTGCAGGCTCTTTGACTGCTTCCATAATACCATCTAGATCTTCAAAATCTTCTATCTTGAAAGCCTCATGATTCTCAGGGCGGTATTGTGCATCTAGAGCATGGCATTCCTCGAAGGCCATGAAATCTTCGATTTGTTCTTGAGCAGTTTCGGATAGTTCGTCTTGAGCTTCTCCTTGTAGTATAACTTTTCGAATTCTAGGAGCTTCTTTTGTTAATGCAAACAGTTCCATTTACTTCTCCTGCGTTTTATAAGATTCAACTACCGTGTATGGAGTTGCATAAGCTATTTTTTTTATTTGCGAACAGTTTACCAGCTGTTTCTTTGTTATAAGTAATAATGTATTTCCCGTGCTGAGAGATATTTCGTAAAACTTGTAGCCAAATATGGAGAGGAGAGGGTTTGTGTAAAAAGATTTTGAAGCCCATACAAAAATAAAAAACAATGCGCCAAAGAAAAGGCTTGTTGCAAGTGTAAAGAACTCGCTTGTGGCACCCATTAGAGGTATTAAATATGATACGAAGTAGCCGGATATTTCTTTGTCTGCAGGCCTGAAGCTTGTGATAGTTATGTTTTCGCAATATGATTTTTTTTCTACTAGCTTAAGGGTTAGAGAGCATATGAGGCCTAATATCAATGTGGATGACAACAGTACAGCCGACAAGAACGGCATTGAAGACTTTGCCGCAATGAACGAGTAAGTAAATAATATTGGGGCAACGCAAGTTGCCGTTAAAGCAGTTTTGGGTAGCGGCCCTAGCGTGTCCATTCACATTCCCCTGTCTTTATTAGACATTATCAATGTCCTTTAGCTTTGAAAAGCTCTTCCCATCTTGTAGTCCATCTCGGCGTGTGGTGTGCGTAGTGTTAGGTACCAGGCGAATGAGATTGATCCCCACCGCCGGACCGCGGGAGTTGATCTGGGCGCGGTATTCTGATTTGCGGGGTGTGGTGGTACGGCAGGTACGGATCGCGATGGCGTGATGTGGGTGATCGCCTTCATTGCTCGGCGGAAACGGCCAATGGCGTGAGGTACGGTCGCCAGCCACGCTTGGAGCATGACGCCGAAGGATAGGCGTCCTAGGAATGCTGCCAGGGAGGCCGAATTCGTCACTGTCGATTTTAGCATGTGGCTAGGGACGGCCTAGACTCACTTGATCGCGGCCATCTCGATTTTCTTCTCTGACGTCTATCTTACGCCTTTCACCTCGCACTGCACTCGTGTGCCGAAGCCGCTGTCTCCGAGAGTGTGCTCCACCTCTGTCACCAACCAGGGCGTCGCGTCGATCTCTGGCTTGAATCCGTACACTGCCAGAGGAGATTCGGGTAACACGTCCGCTCGGCCCTGGACCAGTGTCAATTCGAACTCTGCCAGACCACGCTGAATGCGCTGCCATTCCGATTGGGCTGCGTTCAGCGCATCGACTTCGCTGGCATATGTCGGACGGAGTTGTTTGGCATTGTCGCCACCACCGGCCAGCACGATCTGTCGTTTGGCGCCGCTGGTGTTGTTCCAGTAAGCCTTCACACCGCTGTAGGCGTCACGGTCAGTGATGCTGTACCGATGCTGGTCGCCATCACGTCGTGTCAGGGTGATGGTGGGCATGCTCTGGCCGCTCGCGGTGAGTGCCTTGCCCGCGAGAGTGAACAGCATGTGACTAGCCTTCACGGCAGCGATGGCATCGTGACGTTCGCCCAGGCGGGTCAGGAAATTGAGATCCGACTCCTCGGTCTGGTCGATGTGGCTGACGCGAATCCCCACCAATGTCTTGCCGATTACGGGTTCCAGGCTATGACGCCTGGCAATGGTCTCGACGATTTCTCCCAAGGTCAGATTGTGCCAGCTGAAGGTCCGCTTTCCGGGCAGTTCTCCGCGCATGTCGGCAGATCGTGCACGCAAGGTGAGCTGGTCGGGTGAACCGCTGTGCTGGACTTCATCGACGGTGAACAGCCCCTTGTCGACCAGTCCTTCATCCTGCCAACCAAATGCCAGGCGCAGCTCGGCACCCCGCCGGGGCAGGACCAAGGCGCCGTCATGATCGGCCAGGGTGATGTCCAACTGGTCGGCTTCGAGGCCACGCTGCTCGCGCAAGCGCAGTTCAATCAGTCGGCCATTCAAGCGTGGTGTGATGTCTTCGCCCGCAAGGGTGAGGCGGTAGCTCGGGCGTCGGTAGCGAGGAGTATCGTTCTGATGGGCCGTGGTCATACAAAGGCCCCTGCTAGTCGGGCGACCCCGTAGGTAGTGAGATCGCCGATCAAGTCGGTGCGCTGATCATCGACGTGTTCGAGGGTAATGGTGAACTCGATCTTCTGGGCGGCGCCGTCACGATAGAAGGTGCTCGAGGTCTCGTCGACAGCTGTGATGACCCATAGCCCATACTGCCGGCCGGTACCTTCGACCAGTGGCCAGGCCATGCCTTCGTCGGCCATGGCGCGGATCTCGTCCAGGTCCATGCGGCCTCCGGTGAACTCCGGCAACAGGGTGCCGGAGAGTGTGATGGTGTCGGTCCCAGGACCCACGAACTGGTAGGCGGGACGATCACCGACACGAGACTGGCTGGCATGGCGCCACTGAGTGGTACGTTGAAGCTGCTGGTAGGGCACGGAGCGTGTCTGGAAGACGAACATGCCAAGGGCCATCAACATCGGGAATGCTCCTGGTGGTAGGGTCAGTCGATGTCGCGCAGTGAAGACCGGCGGCGGGCGGCTTTCTGGCGATCGCGTTGCTCGAGGATCCGGTAAACTTCTTGCGCCAGGGTAGTGACATCCTGGCTTGGGGATCCGTGGACATGAATGGTGATGTTGTCACCAGGCACTTGGGCACTGGGTGCTGGGGCGGTCAGTGCCGGCCGCCGATCGATCGACACATCGGCCATGGCTGGAACCGCCAAACTCCCGATAGCCAGGCCGGCTCCGGCCTTGGCCACCCGCTGAGCAATATCGCGCACCCGCTTGGCCGGCTCGTCATGCTGGCGATCAAGACCGGCGTTCAGGCCGTCGATGGTGTGGACGCCCAACTCGGCAAAGACGCGCGATGGTGAATGGATACCCAGCTTCTCCTTGAACCAGCTGACCACCGCATCTGCGGTGTTGCCGATCGCATCCCGTAGTGTCTGCCAACGTTCGTTGATGCCGTTGATCAGCCCATCCAGCAGGTTGGCACCGAAGCCAGCAAAGACCCGCGACGGCGAATGGATGCCCAACGTCTCCTTGAACCAGTTCTTGATGCTATTGCCGAGCCCCATGATGATGTCACCGACGCGGCTTAGCCCCCCGGTGATGCCACTCACGAGGCCGTCGATGATGGCGCCACCCAGGGTGGAGAATTTGGCTGGCACTTCGATACCCAACGTTGCCAGAGTGGTGGAAATCCCGCGCCATAGCAGTCCCAGTGGACTCCAGTTGAGTATCAGCCGGGTGATATCGCCGATACCTCCACTGAAAGCCGCCTTGACGTCTTCCCAGCGCTGGCTGAACCAGGCACTGATCTTGTCCCAGTTCCGATACACCAGGTAGGCGGCACCCGCCAGCGCAGCGCACGCCGCGACGATGGCCATGATCGTCAGCGATACGGGATTGAGTGACAGAAGGGTGAGGGCATAACGCACCATGGCAATAGGGCCCAGTATCGAGGCCAGCATCATGGTGAGCGCACCTCCTGCCGATACGACAGCGGCCAGCACGGCAGCGATCGTTGTCAGGGTACTGGTCAGACGTGGGTTTTCTTTCATCCAGTTGCCCACGGCCCGGGTAATGTCAGTAACGTTCTGAATCAGCTGACGCAGTGGACCTTCGTTGGTATCGGTGATAGTGATGCCAATTTCTTCCCAGGCACTACCCAGTCCCTGCAGATCGCCTTGGATGTTGTCCGCCATGGTCTTGGCGACACGTGCGTTTTCGCCGGCGGCATTCTCGAGGATCTCGACAAACTTTTCGACACCGGCAGCGCCCTGCTGGGCGATGAGCTCAGCCATTCCTGCACCGGGCTCTTCGCCAAAGATATCTTTCAGATAGGCTGCGCGGTCGGCATTACCCATGTTCTCGGTGGCCTTGGCCACGTCGGCGAGGATCTTGGGGACATTGCGCAGGTTGCCTTCGGCATCCTTTGCGTTGACTCCCAGCTCCTGGAGTGCTCCGGCGGCGTTACCCGTCGGAGCGGCAAGGCGTGTCATCATCGCACGTAGCGTGGTGCCGGCCTGGCTGCCCTGAATACCCACGTTGCCCAGCAGGCCCGCCATGGCGGCAGCTTCTTCTATCGAGACACCCATCGCGCGGGCCTGGGGCGCGACGTATTTCATCGACTCGCCCAGCATTTCAAGATTCACGTTGGCCCGGGTCGTGGTGGCGGTCAGGACGTCACCAACGCGACCCATTTGCTCAGGGTCGAGCCCAAAGCCGGACAGAATGTTTGAGGAGATGTCAGCGGTGCGCCCCAGGTCGGTGCCGTTGGCTTTGGCCAGGTCCAGCATATCGGGCATGGCGGCCATGATCGCATCGGGGTCGAAGCCAGCCATGGCCAGGAAGCCTTGGGCGTCGGCAGCCTGAGTGGCACTGAATGATGTACTCGAGCCCAGTTCCCGCGCCTGATCACGCAAGGCCTGCATCAGCGGGTCGTCTTTGCCTAAGCGTGTCAGCGCCTGCACGCGGGATATGGCTGCGCCATAGTCGACGCCTGGGGTGAGCATGCGTGCACTGCCATAGAGCGCGGCACCACCGGTGGCAACACCGGTCGCCCCAACTCCCGCCATACGGTTGAGATGCCCCATGGTTCGGCCATAGGCACGGCTGGCCTGTGTCGCACGGCGCTGCTGGTCTGCCACGCGCTTCAGGCGAGTTTGCTGTTGTGCAATTTGCTGGTTTGCGTCGCGAACCCGACGGGCGAGTTCGCCTTGCTGATGGTTGAGCGAGCCGTTGACGTCGCTGACCTGTCGCATCCGGGAGCGAAGCTGTTGTAGCTGCTGCTGTTCGCCTGCGTACTGCTGTTTGAGCTCGCGAGCCTTACGGATGGCTGCCTCGCGTTGCCGAGTGAGCTGCCGGGTGGGGCCTTCGGCATTTCTGATTTGCTGGGTGAGTTCCCGTACCTGGCGCTGTTGGTCATCAAGCGCACGGGCCGTCTGTTCGCTGTTACGCTTGAGGTTGGTAAAGCCCCGCAGGTTTTTTTGCGCAGCTTCAAGGGAGCGCAGTTCGTCTCGGCTCGCCTTTAAGGCCTGGGCCGTCTTGTTGCTACCTTGAGTGATCTTCTTGAGCGGGCCGGTGGCCTTATCGATCGCTCCCAACAGAACCTCGAGTTTGAGCGGTTTGGCCACCAGCAGCTCCTGTCAGTTGTCATCGTCCTGGGTGCGGCGACGGGCGCGGTCACGCCATTGCATCAGTTCGGTGAGGGAGAAGCCGGCGCAGTCTGCCGGCGTCCAATGGAAGGTGACGGCGAGATCCGCCATCGCTTCCTCGACATGGTCAGGCAGGGCTAGGCGATCTCGCCCTTGGCCCGCTTCGTCAGCAAAAAACTGGCGATGGCACCCCCGATCTGTACCAGGTCAGCCGGATCGAGATTACGCATCTCGGGCTCAGTGAGAGCAGGACTCGATAGACGTGGGGTGAGCTTGACCAGGGCATCGACCTGCAGTTGAAGAACTTCAGAGAGTGCCAGACCTCGCAGCTCTCCGGCGGTGGGCTTGCGCAGGAAGATTTTCTCGATGGCTTTCTCACCGCGCTGGATGGGAGTCTCGAGGGTGATTTCTTCAGTGTTCGCTTTATTGGTCATGGTGCTGGTTCCCAAGGAGTGAAAGAAGAGGAGGGGTTACAGGCCTAGCGCTTTGCGGCGCTCGGCATAGCGATCTTCGCCATTGACCTTGAATACCAGGCCAGGCACGTCGATCTCGATGATGGTGGCGCCATCGATTTCGAGCTTGTAGTAGCTGCAGCTGGTGGTGACCTGGTGGGCGGTGTTGTCGCCGACCTTGGCGTCTCCCATGGCGATCTGCTGGTGACGGCCACGCATGACGACGGTGACAGCAGAGGTCTGGCCTACGTCGTCACGTTCGTAGAAGCCTTCGAAGCGCAGTAGGTCGGCATCGAGGCGGTTGGTACCGAAGTTATCGAAGATTGCCGGTACCAGGCCGCCAATGGTCCACTCGCAGGTGATCTTTTCCCCACCCAGGTCGATATCGACCGGGGCATCCATTCCGCCACCGCGCCATTCCTCCATCTTGCGGGCGAGGGCGGGCAGAGTCAGGGTGTCGACCAGGCCTTGCCAGTTATCGCCATTACCGAACAGGTTCAGGTCCTTGAGTTTCTTGGGCAATGCCATGGTTCAGCTCCTGGTTAGCCGTTGATCCGTGCAGCAAAGTCGACCAGGTACTGGTCAGTGATGCGCTGCTGGAACATGAGGTTTTCGAGAGGGGGCACGGGGGTATAGTCGTAGTCGATGTACAGCTTGCCGGCCTTGAGGGTGGTTTCGCTGTTGGCCTGTTCGTTGAACCAGGCATTGCCATCGATGATGTAGCCCAGTGCCTTCCATTCACGGAACTTGGCATTGATCCCTTCGATGATGTCCTTCACCAGGGAGGCATGCATTGGCTTGTCGATAGCCCACAAGTGCGCCTCGGCCATGGTATCGGCCACCACCTGGGCAGTTCTTGTATAGTTTTCGAACGGGAAGAGGCCATCGGTATCGCAGGTGCGTGAGCCCCAGAAACGGAACCCGCCCTTGTTGATCAAGGTGGTGACATCGGCCGCATTGAGTACACCAGCATCCGTTGCAGGGTTCTGCAGGTCCCAGTAGACCTCTTTCGCAAGCCCACTGACGCCGTTCACCGGCACGTTCGACAGGGTCTTGTGCCAGCCGACGGTCTCGTCGAGTTGAGCACGCAGGCCCAGGGCTCGGGCCACGGCGGAGAGTTCTACTGTCTCGCCGGCGGTGGTATCGAAGCCGGTGAACTCGGGCCAGATCACCATCGCCTCCCGAGCGCCGAAGTTCTCGCGATAAAGCAGCACCTCATCGACGGTAGAGCAGCCATAGGCGCTGATATAGGCAAAGGCCCGCAGCTGCTGTGCGATAGAAATCAATTCGGCAGCGATATCGACGTCATCAAGTTCGGGCACGCCAAGGATGCGTGGCTTGATACCGAAGGACTGTTGCGCTGAGAGCAGCGCTTTCATGCCGGTCTTCTTGCCGGTGACGGCATCGACGCCACCGATCACATTGGTCTTTGTTTCGGTCTCAGTGGCGCCTTCTGCCACCCGCACTACAACGATCAATGGTTTGGCCTGATCGGCAATAGCATCCAGCGAGCGGGACAAGGTACCGGTAGTGCCGGAGTTGCCGATCGCTTCATAGACATCGGTGACCAGCACCGGGGTATCCAGGGGAAAGACAGTGGCATCAGCGTCGTCGGCGGTTGCAACGAGGCCGATCACCGCTGTACTGATGGTGCGGATAGGCCGAGTACCTTCGTTGACCTCGACAACGCGTACACCGTGATGATAGTCGGTTGCCATGTGGGCTCCTGCGCAGGGCTTGATACGGTTCAGCGGAAACATGAAATCACGCTGGTATCGTGCGGTGCGTGGTGGCCATGGGTAAGTGGTATAGGGTGTCGGAAGGGGGATTCACACCTTGACCTAATCGGCAAGGGGGCTGGCTTGGCTCAAGCCTTCGGTATCGAGCGGGGGCTATGCCCTGCTATGGGGGCTGCTTCCACATCATAGTGGTGTCAAAAATCATAAGAATAATTTTGGTTTGACTAAACTTTTACATCTAGTGTTTTCTGTATAAAATCTCGACTTACTATCTTTCATTACACCAATTTGGCATTGGATACTCTAGGAAATATCTATAATGGAATTCGATAATCTTAAGGTCCTAATCCACATAGGTATGCCAAAGTCTGGATCTACAGCAATCCAGAACATGCTTAGACAAAACATGCAGTCGCTCTTGAGCCAAGGAATATATTTTCCACTGTCCCCGATCAAAGAGAATGACAACCAAGCAGTAGTAGCATTGTGTAGAGACAAAGAGGATCTTCCACGAGACATCTACAATCGATGTAAAGATCTATCTCAGGAAGAGATTGATAACCTGATGTTGTTATGGCTAGAGAATGTTGGGAAGAAGTGCAATGATGAGAGTATAAATACAGTTGTTATTTCTAGCGAGTACTTGTTTTCTTGCACAGACTCAGAGATAAGAAAACTCAAAAAATGTCTTACTGAACATCTTGGTGATGTCGAGTTTGAAGTGGTGTGCTACGCAAGGGATCCTATCAACTACTGGACATCCCTGGTTAAGCAACTATTAAAGGCGGATTATTCACTTGTTTTTGACCCAGAAATTAATTACAGCTCTCTCTTATCATATAAAAGAATCTTTAGAAATTTAAAGGTATTCGATTTTTCCGATAAAGAATCATATGGCGGAGATATAGCATATCACTTTTTTGAGCTACTGGGTTGTCATAGAGATGGGATGGATCTTCAACTTGACAATAGGAGCAATGAGTCATTTTCGACTGAAGCCGCTAGTATTAATAGAGAGTTTAGAAAATCACGTTTCAAAGATAGAAATGGGGTTTTTACTGAAGAAAGTAGAAGGTTCCTGAGGGTCCTGTCGAATGCTGATAAATCTATGGAGAAGCCTCAAGGATCAGGTCTTGTCGATAATATAAAAAACATTGTGTACTCAAGAAATATAAAGTCTATTGAAATGCTGAAAAATGAGTTTGACATTAATTACTCAGAAAGCAGTATCGAAGTGGTCGATAGTAGCGGTGATATCAGCCTAGAATCAATCGATGACTTGTTTTATGTGGACCACACCAGAAGAGAACGTTTATTAATGGATGTATGCTGTCGATTGTCCAATAGGCTAGAAAAATCTGAGCGAAGCGCAGGAAGATAGGCCGTCTTAGGGCATAGTCGATATACGTCTTAGAAGCTGTCATGAGTCGCTATGTAGTGCCAAATAGCCCCGCGTACGCGGGGCGTTGGGCAAAGAGCTTAACAGCCTATCGCGAGATACTGAAAGATAGTTTTGTTGTTCACATCACCAGTCAAGGCTCCATCACTTGGTCGCCTGCTCCACGCTCTAAATGACGAAAGGCCTTCAGGGGATGCACCAATAGAGTGGCAGCCAGGGCCATTATCAGATGCCAATACAATAAAGAATTTATTGGGAAATGAAATTGGTGTATTAATCAACACACCTTCACTTGTGGTACTTATTTGACCAGTAACACCCCACTGTAAGATGATGCCGGAAGATAGTTTCTGCCATCCGATATCTACGTTAGAAGAAGAAAACAAGCCATTGACCGCCTGGAAGACTTTAAGAGAGGTCATAGCCCGTAAGTCATCCAAGCCTTCCAGCGCCTCCGTTTCATCGGCCAGCTCGACCACCCCCTTGACCGTCTCGCTGGCAGGCGGATTGCTGAATGAGGTATCACCGAATGTGAGGTTGGTGGCATCCAGGGTGCTCAGCACCACGTCGACCGTCATCAGCAGGTTGCCAGAGGTCGATTTCTGCACAACAGAATCTGTGGGGTGGGAATAGACGGCGAACAACGTGCCGCTATCGGTGTATAGCCCGAATTCATTCACCGTGTAAGTGTCGTTCGATTCATCGGTGATCGTCACGCTGATGGTATCGTCCGCCACCACAGTGCCGGCGATCGTATCCAGGCGCTTGATTTCCTCCTGCAGCGTGGTGGCGGCAGGGTCGGGAGCATAAAGGCTTGCGCCTACTCCCACTTGAGCAATGGTAACCGGCGCAGTGCCGTTGTTGGCGGCGTTGATGACCTCGGCACGGCCAGCGTCGGTGATGGTGATCTGTATCGATGCCATGCGTTAATTCACCCTTTCATGAATAGAGGAAGGTCGGCACCGGGGTTATCCCCAGGGCGGCGATATGGTTCTGTGCCCGCTCCATCCTGGCCCCTTGGATGCAGGCGATACGGTCGGGAGCTGCAATGACAGGCGCATGCAGCGACCCAATGGCCAGCCGGCCTTGAGCCCGACCAGCAGCAGCCAAATCGACATCAGGCGCAAACTCTGGCGCGCCCAGCGCTTGAGCAGCCTGATCAAGAAAGACAGTTTTCACTACCGTGGAACAGACGGCATAACGATGCCCCTCGGCATCTTGATAGCTGGGCTGGGTAAATGTCGTGCCATCGGCATCGGACTCCCCAAGACACAAGGCCAGCTGGTTGGCATCGTGCATCCAGGCTTCCGGTACGGCGATCGTCACGCGGTGTACATAGTCCGTCATGCGGTTCCTCCTGGGACGAGCAAGCCCTGCAGATAGGACTCGGTGTCAGCAATCCCCATGGATCCCTCATGAATCACCGCACCATAGAAGGTCAGCGTGGCATAGGAGGCACCGCCTCCATCTCCTCCGATCGTGAAGTCATAGGTGGCCACCTCGGTAGATGGCGAAGTGATCGCGGCTGACGCCACGACCTTGCCATCCAGGCGGAGATGGGCTTGGTTGCCGTCAATCAAGGTGCTGTTCACTACGGGGGCGCTCGGGTAGCCGGATGCATTCAGGTCGGCAGCAATGGAGCCCAAGGGGGGACCGTTATGGAGAGTGGTTCGGTAGCGTTCACCCGAGGCATAGCGCCCGATCGTCATGCCAATGGATGTGGTGACGGATCTATCTGCCGTACCCGCCAACTGCTGATAAGGATCTTCGGTGGTCAGTCCCATGCCGAGTGAAGCATAAGCGTCGCTACCGTCATGGAGAAAGGTCCATGTAGATGCTGTACCTGGGACTGAGAGGTGATCGTCGACGCCATCGAATTCCAGCCAGTGATGTGTGCCGTCAGTGCGATAGGTGGGGCGGGAGGCACTGACACTCTGGATGGCATGAGCACCATAGACTTCCTTCAGGGAAGCATTGTCCACGCTACCGACGAAGTCGGTTCGGCCTCCAAAGAATAGCGTACGTGTCGCCGTGGAGTTGGCCACGAAGAGCGCCTTGTAGATCCCAGGCTCAGCCACGTTGATGATGGTCCCATGGTTGCCGACCACGACCTGGGCGACGCCTGCCGAGATGGACAACACCTCGAGCTGCACCTCATACATCCGGCCCTGCACCAGGTCATAGGTGATCTTGGGCATGCTGGAACTGGAGGCCTGGTTACCATCGGCTGTGGCCACGCCGTTGGCGACGTTCCAGCCAGCGGAGTACACCCAGGCTGATGCGCTGTCGAAGCCAGGATCTGATATCAGCTCTGGACCGCGTTTCTGACGGCGGGAGAGATCCATCATCAGCCCCACCGGATCTCCATCGGCGGTCACGGGATCACGCCCCCACTGGTCCTGGAACAACACCTGTTTGCCCAGCATGACAGGGCGTGGGATATAACAGGCACCGGCCTCACCATTGGCGAGCATCGACAGAAGACGGTCGATAGGACTGCTTATTTCAGCGGCGCTGAGCCTGACATAGTTGGCTGGGCGTGATGCCCCTTGAAAGCCCACTTCCCCACGCCAAGCGAAAGGCCCTTCGAACATATCGAGGCGACGGTAAACGGCAAATCGCGACACACCTTGCAGGCCCATGACGCCATTGGCATTGATGCCGAGAGTCAGGGTGAAATAGCTACGTGCCGGCTTCACCCGGGTGATCTCGTCGATGATGTCTTGCTGCAGGTCAGCACTGCGGTTCGAGCTGTCATTGACGTTCAGGGTGATCGCAAAGCTATGGGGGGCACCCACCGGCGAGCTTTCCCACCATTCACGCAATGACAGTGCGGCACCAAAGGATGTCACCACCCGCCTGACTGCTTGCACGGTGCCGCGATGACGATGAACTTCTACGGCCTGGCGGATCTGTTCACGCTTGACGGCATCCGACCAATATGGCTTCCAGGCCGATACCCCCAAGGTCCAGGCCAGCCATGGCAGCAGCTCAGTAGGGCAGGTATCGGGATTCCAGAGGTCGCGCAGTGGCGTAGGTACTTGGGATACCCGGGCGGTCTCCTCCGTGAGCGCCCGCTCATAGCGTGTGGCATTGGGGGGCAGCAGGCTCGCATCACTCATCGACACCTCCATCGACGAGATAAATGCCTGTGCAATAGGTCGCTTGTTGGCGGTTGGCTGGGATCGTGGCGGTAGGGTTCGCGAGTTCGACACGCTGTACACCAGGCCGGTGTAAGGCGGCGTAGACACCAGAGAGGGTGACATCCATGCCTAAACGATGCTGGCTATCAGCATAAGCCTGGGCCATTTCGTGAGCCTCGGCCAAGACCACCTGACTATCCGGGCCAGGGTAGAAATAGAGTTTGGCTTCGATGGTATAAGGCAGGATTTCAGGCCCTTGCACATTCACCCGATCCGTCAGGGGCCGGACGTCTTCGGCACTGAGTCGGGTGGCCACGGTATCCAGCAGGGAAGGGACTGGCGTGCCGTCACCATCTCGGGCCAGAACGCTGACCACAACATCACCTGGCCGGGGCTCTGCCAGCCCGGCATCGTAGTCCACCTGAAGAGTGATCGTCGTTGCGGTCTGGTCAATGAGGGTGAAGCGTGGGGCATCGACGCTGGCATCCAGAACGCCACCATCCGCAGACAGGGCATGGAAGATATACGCGCCCTCGGGACCTGCTGTGCTCAGCCCTTGCAACGACAGCAAGATGCGGCGACGAAAGTCGCTGTTCTCTTCATCGGTAGGGGGGATCGGCGGAATAGTATCCAGATTGCCGGGAGAGATCTGCAAGCGCTCGACATTGAAGAGTGCTCCAAGGTTGTCGAGATCCTCATCGATCGAGTACGCCAACATGACGGCCCGAGCCGCTTCGTTGACGCGCTGACGCACCAGCGTTTCCCGATAAGCGGCGACCTCAAGGATCTTGTAGGCCGGATCTGATTCGGCTGGCACGTCGAAGACGGGATAACGATGCGTCAGATCATCCAGCATTTCCGCCAGAATCACTTCATAGTCGATGTTCTCGACGACGGATGGTACGGGAAGCAGGGATAGGTCTATCGCAGTGGTCATGCCTGGCCTCTACTGGGGCTGCCCAGGGGGACGTTGAGTTCGATGGGTTCTCCGGTGTCGGTACGCTGAGCGGTCATTTCAAGCACCAAGGTGCCGGGGCGGTCCGTGGGGGCCAGGCGTGTAATGCGTTGTACGCGGATCCGGGGTTCCCATTTCATCAGCGCGACGACGGTAGCCGAATAGGCGCGCAGGGCGGTCGCCCCGTGGAGCGGCTGGTCGATCAATTCGGGCAGCAGTGAGCCATAGTCGCGGCGCATCACCCGAGAGCCGATCGGGGTCGTCAAAATGTCGCGCACCGACTGCTGGATATGGGCGACACCCTCGATGGTATGGCCATTGATGGCATTCACTCCTGGCATCACACGGGACCCTTGGTATTACCGCCACCCGTCTCTACGCCTGAGTGCGCATGATCGTGGCCGACGTTCTTGTCGTTGTGAGTCAGGGTGCCACCTTGCTGGCTGTAAGCCCCTGAACGATTCATGTCTCCCTGGTGGTTGATGTCACCGATCCAGGAAGTGCCACCTGGGGCGCTGATCTCGATGGAGCCGGGCAGGTTGATACGTAGCCGACTCGTTACGTGGTCGTACTCGAACAATGCCTGATCGGGAAACAGACGACGCCAGAGGTCGGCGCTATCCGACGGCGCCGGGTGGGCGTCGGAGAACAGACCGGTGACGACGAAGCCGGTAGCGGGATCGCCGCCAGGAGAGAACACGACAACCTGTTCGCCTTCGGTGGGTGGATCCCAGTCACGAGTGGTGCCGGCGCGCGTCTCTATCCAGGGCAGCCAGTTGGTCAGTAGCTCGCCTGACTGGACGCGCACCCGGGCACGGGTATGGTCCACCTGGGCGATAGTCCCCAGGCGGATCAGGTTGTGGATGAGGCGTAGCAGTTCGACGAGGTCCATGCCGCTATCGTGCGGATGGAGCCGGGGTAGGCGAAGCGGGAGTGGGTGTGATTGCGGAGACTTACACCGACCCGAGATGCTCGATCAGGGCATCGCGGATCCGCGTACGGTCTGCCTCAGTGAAACCGAGCAGTTCGCGTTGGGGATATTCGATGGTGGGGCCGCCACGGTCGATCCGGTCGCGCAAGCCGTATTGGTGTGTCCTTGCAAGACGCGCAACGTTACCGAAGAAACCCACCACTGCGGTATCACCTCGGACGGTGGTCTTCAGCCACTTGGCTGTGGTCAGCTTACTGAACATGGCTCGACGGCGGATACTTCCCTGGCGAGCTCGCCATTTCTGGGGCTTGCGCGGTACGTACTCGCTACCGTCGGGGTTGTATTGGGCCTTGATGCGCTCACGTTGGCCACGGCGCAGATCTTGCGCGAGAGATCGAGCTAGAGTCCGGCGTTCCTTGGCACTGAGACGGACCAACAACGGGCCTGCCCAGTCAGCCAATTGCTGCAAGTTATCAGCCACGGGATGCCTCCCACTCGCTGGTCAGTGTCCAGTCATCGTCGCCAGGCTCACGGGTGAATAGCTGCCACTGGGCAGCGGGGCAGATATCGCGCTCGAAGCGTATCGTGACATGTTCGGCCTCGATGCGGCCATTTTCGCAGTCGACCTTGGCGATGACGCGTTCGGTTAGGCGCAGACGCAGGGCGAGATCCACGGCATTGTTGCTGAGGATCTCCGCTTCGAAGCTCAGTGCTTCGTTCGGATCCACATCTGGCTGATACTCGGCGAGCCATTGCAGCAGCGGCAGCATGACGGTGTCCAGGTCCTCGGCAAAGTCCGTCAGAACCAACTGGGCGGTGAAGGCATATTCGTGGGACAGGTTGGGGCCACGGTGGAATTCAATGCTGCCTTCCTCGACGAAAGTGAGTAGGCGGCCGGGGTCCCGGGTGAGTGCTGGCACCGCGGCCATCATGTGCTTGCGCAGCAGGTGCAGTTTCTTCATCGGCGGGCATCTCGTGGGTGGTTCAGGGCCTCGACCAGGCCGTTGTGGCGCGTGGCGCAGCCATGGTATTGGCTGGCCCAGCTGCGCAACGTCAGCGCTACGTCCCGGGCGGTGCCATCAGTCAATAGCGGCAGAGTCGCCGGGCAGGGGGCCAGTAGTGTCTGCTGCAATGGGGGCGCGTCCGGTGGCGGCGTCGTTGAGCAGGCGGACAAGACGAGGCTCAAGGCAGACGCGCCGATAAATGGGCTTCTCGATTTCATGGATGATTCCTCGATCGATGATACGCTCGTTAGCCTCGAGCTCGGCAAGCCTAGCCTCGACGGTGCGGGCGATGGTCGATTCGCGCTCCAGGGCGGCATCGATGGTCTGCTGAACGGCACGTTCGGTGGTCAGGCGTTGGCCGTCCTCGAACCATCCTCGTGCCAACCAGCCCGTAGCGGTACTGGCAGCCAGCGCCATGACAGCGATAAGCAGTCGGCTACGGTTCATGCGGCGATCTCATGGGCGCTGGCACAGACACGGTTGATGAGTTCTATCCCCACGGCTTCGACCAAGGCATCGAGGTGTTGACGGTATGCCTTCAGGTCATCTGGGTTGGTGAGGAAGAACAGCTCTACGATGACGCCGCCGGCGCGAACGAAGGCGAGTCGGGAGTGTTGGCCATCCGCTTCGCCTTTATCGCCCCGGTTGCTGATGCCCAGTGTCCTGGAGATAGCGGCGCAGAGGCGTTCTCCGAACGCGTCATCTTTTGGTGCCGACAGGGTTTCTGTACCGGTGGCATGAGGCGAGGCGGCTGCGTTGCAGTGGAATTCGACTGCGATGTCGTGCCGCTTGGCCATCTCGCAGGCTTGGCGTAATGGCAAGTTGACACCCGGTTTGCCGTCGCGAGCCAACACGATGCGATCAGAGAGGAAGTCGTACAGCCGATCTCGGAAGTTGAGAACGATATCCGCCTCTGAGATGCCTCCAACGCCCACGGCACCAGGATCGGTCATCGAGTGGCCGGCACTGATGAATAGTGACCGAATCTGCAGTGCTGCGGAATGAGGTAAAGGGGTGTTCATGTCAGTGCCTCCGAATCAAGTGCAGAGAGCGGAGTAAGTGGGCTAGGTTGCCACCGTGGCGCAGCAACAAGGTGGCGAAGACCACCTGCCAGGCGGCCAGCAGGGCAGTAACGGGTTCGGGGGGCGGCATGCCGGGGAGCTTGATAATCAAAGTGAAGTTGGCGCAGGTCACCAGCCAGGCAATGAACGAGACACCACGGCGGTAGCGACTGCCTTTGCGCTGGAAGGTGAGGATGCGCCCCACGATGACGAGGGCGGCTACCACCGCAATGTCGATCATGAAGACATTCACTTCTTTCCTCCTAGCCAGGCTTTCAGGTCGACGGTGCGCACAACGTCAATGAACCTCTGCCCGGCGGTGACCGTGACAGCGGCGCCGATGAAGGCCGACACCGCAGACGCCTCCAGGTAGTCCCCGAGTACGGAAGGTCCTCCCAGGTAGCCGATGACGAACGAGATCGGCAGATAGGTGATCCGGACCCAAAGGGCGAACTCCTGTTTCGAACTGATGAAGAACAGGACAGCACCACACAGGGCACCAATGACGGCATTGGCATCGACACCTGGCATCAGCCCGAACAAGGTGGCACCGAGCGTGGTGATGCCGGCGAAGGTGGTGGAACTGGGTTCGGCCATGGAGTCCTCTGCTTCCTTCGCTCCCATGACGGGGGCGGTGTCAGTCCCACAGCTGCACGATTCCCGTGCGCTGCGGTAGTGGTGGGCTATCCGGCAATGTCACTGGTGTGCCCTGGGGCAAGACCGGTCCGATATCAGCAATCCCTGGATTGAGTTCGAGCACCTGCTCGGTAATGCCAGCCGTCCGACCAAATACGCGGTAGCAGATGGCATCGAGGGTGTCGTATTGCTGGGCATGTACCGTGCGAGGCATCAGATCAGCTCGATGGTGCAGTGTGGCCGGCCTTCGATCTCCGCAATTGCCCAGACGGCATCACGGCGGTAGCTGTCCGCTGACTCAGCCAGGCTGTCGGCACGGTCGTGACCGCTGTTGGTGGTGTCGTAGTCGGGGTAACGTTCGATCAAGCTGGCGTGAGCTGTCGAATAGATGGCCCGTTGGTAGAGTCCCTGATAGACACCTGGTGCTTGCCAGATTGGCAGGGGGACGTCATCGATATGGACATGGCCGGATTCGACTTGCCGAGCTTGCCATTCCCGCAATACGCGGTTGACGGTGGCGATGGCTGCGAGCAGGGCGCCTTCCACCCTGGCTGAGGTGATGGTGCCGTCGAGGCGGTGGCGCTCACGGAAATCGCTGGGGTCGATGTCGGGCCAGAAGCCATTATTCTTTACTGGCTCCACGGAGGGGGAACTGGTGGTGCCGGTCGAGACGAAACTGTTCATTGAAGCTCCTGATAGTAGGGGGTGGGCCGGAGGTCGAGCAGGTCTGTATTCGGCCTGTTCTCATCCGGCGCCCCCTGACGTCGGCGTGCGACTCGGTATCAGCTGGCAGTGTCACTGTCGCTGGCGTTCTTGATATCGCGCTCCAGGCGCTCGAGATCCTTCTTCACCCCGACACGACTGTTGAGTGCCAGCGCGCGCTCCAGGCTGGATTGTGCTTCGTGCAACTGACCCGCCGTGCGCTGGGCGTAGCCCAGTGCCTTGAAGAGCTTGGCGCGTACCTGGTCGTGCATGTCGGCCTGGCGAGTCATGATCTCGACGTCGATCAGGTGTTTGAGCAAGGGCAGGGCATCGGCACTTTCCTCGTCAAGTAGTTTCAGGCTCTGGTCGGCGACTTCCTCGGCGATGATGGCGGCAGTAGAGCGCTCGAATTGATCGGGCGGGTTGAGATCATGGGCAAGGGCATAGCGTGCGATGACTAAGGCGCCGGCAATATCTCCGGCATCGATACGCCACAGCATGACGCGCATCAGTACGTCGTCTTGAGCTCCCTGACCGGCTTCGAGTACGCCATCGACGTAGTCGGCATACTTGGGCAGGATCTCTCGCTTAATCTCGGCCTTGCGCTCCATGGACTGGGTCGACTTGAGGCGGCGATAGTCCTCGAAGAGAGCTGCTAGCATCAGCTCATAAGCATCACCCTGCATGGGCGCTTCACCGGCATCATCCGCCGCTCGTACGGCGGAGACGCGTTGAAAGTGACGACGAGCGGGACTGGTCATGATGGCTCCTTATCAAGCGCTGCCGCTGAAGTCGCCCAGCTCGATGTTCTCGATCAGGCAGCCGGCCCCAAAATCCTCCACCACGTAGGCATCGTTCGAACTCTCGTAGTTCTCGATGCGATTGCGCTTCGGGTTTTCGGTGACGTAGCGGCGGCGGGCGCCGTTCTGCCAGTAGATCGAGAGGTTATCCAGCGTGGTGACCAGAATGGCGTTGTCGGGGAAGAACGGCACCTGGAGACCTTGCTGGCCACCGATACGTTTTTGGCTGATGACCATATCCATGGCCTGTTGCTCGGTGGGTGGCTGGTTCTGGTTGATCAGAGGGAAATACTTGTCGGCCATCAGCTTGCGACCAACGATGGCGACCAGATCAGTAGCGTTACGGAACCATGGCTCGATCAGCTCGTTGACCGCGTCATAGACCACGGCGTCGAGGTTCTCGTAGTCGCCGCCCTTGCCGACCTGAAGGGTGCCTGTGGTGGCGCCTTCCTTGAGCACTCGAGCAGGAGCCTGATTTCGGTAGTGTTGTAGCCAGCCGATATTGACGTCCTGCAGCATCGGGTTGGTAGCCGAGTTAGTCTGAGCGGCAGCAGATGTGCCGTTGAAGCCGATCATGATCCGGTCCAGGGCCTGCTGACGGACGATGGTGTCTCGCACAATCGCCTGGAAGTTGGGGAACTTGGCCCAGGCATCGAGCTTGCCGTAGCCGAGGTGAGTGTCGAACTCGGTGAGGTGACATTCGTAGCCACTGGCGTCCAGCGTCGAGAGGTCGCGGGTCTCGCGATCCTTCTGGTTGACATTGGTGCGAGCAGCAATCGGTCCGGAGATGCCCAGAGCGAGCTTCTCACCTTTCAGCTCATCGACACCAATCATGTTGATGCGGGACAGGAATTCACTCGACTCCTGGATGCGCTTCTCCAGGCGTTGCTGGATGCTGGGGTCGACGGCAAATTTCTGGGTAACGTCAGGCACGCCGCTGAGCTTTGCCACCTGGGCGGAGAACTGATTGAAGAGTGTACGGGTATCGTTGCGCATGAGCGAGTCGGTTCCTTAGCAGTCGGTGACGATGCCGCCGTCGTTGCCGGTGGCGCGGGAGCGGTGATAGTGAGGTGCCGGCTCGTTGTCGAGCTGGGTGTAGAGTTCGTCGAAGCGGCGCATCAACTCGTCGTGAGCCCCTTTCAGTTCGTTGAAGGCTTCAGTGGTCGGACGGTTCGCAAGATCATCGGCGAGTGCCTGGTACTTCTCGACGAATAGCTCAAGGGTCTGCTCTAGCTCGGCACGAAAGGACTCGTGCCCTTTGGCAGACTTGGCATCGTGTTTCTTGAACAGGGCCGTAATGCGCTCGGTCAGGCTCGGTCCCTTTTCGGGCTCCGGTGCTGGAGTGGAGAAGTCGAGTTCGGTCTCGACCGCCGCCGAGAACAGGTTCTCTGGCCGCTGCTTGCGGCTGGCGAGCGGAGAGTTGGCACCTTGCTCGGCGCTGAACATGAGCATGGACGTGCCCAATGAGGCGGGGGAATCAGTGACGGCAAGCCCTACCAGATAGGCTTCTCCGGAACCCGCGAAGTCGAGGTCGACTTCCATCGACGTGTAGACCTTCTGGCGCTTCTCGACCATGGCTTTGAGCTCATCGGTTGGGTCGATCTCGGCATACAGCGCCATCTTTCCTTCGTTGTCTTTCTCGGATTTCAGCGCCGTGACGTCACCATAGGCCTTGAAAGGGCCATCGGGCAGCAGGCCCTTGATGTGCTCCATATTGACGCGGCAGCCATATTTGGCTGGGTCGAAATTCTTGGCCATTTGGCTGAGCCATTCGGCGCTGATGATGCGTCCGTCCGTTGTGGCGCCTTCTTTCGCAATGCAATGCCAGGGCATGTGGAGTCCTCGGCTGGGATAGGGGGAGGTCGTTGCCGTCAGGTTCCGCGTACAGGCGTTGAGGCTCAATGCGTTGCGGGTGTGGTGGAGCCCACTTACACCGAGCCACGCGAGGGCGCGACCGTGCGCGCGGGTACGCTGGGCGGCATGACTCCTATGACTGATACCAATGACGACGGCGGCCGCCTGTCCGCAAGACACCTCTATTGGATGGGGTGGCGAATCGCGCGTATTGCCGAGTTCCTCGAGCTTCCGCGGGCCACTATCGATAGCTGGAAAAAACGTGATGCCTGGGACGATGCCACGCCCACTCAGCGCGTCGAAGGCGCCCTCGAAGCCCGCATGGTGCAACTGATATGTAAGGAGCAGAAGGAAGGTAAGGACTTCAAGGAGCTGGACCTGCTGGGCCGCCAGATCGAGCGGCTGGCCCGTGTACACAAATACCAGGACAGCGGAAAGGAGAGTGACCTCAATCCCAACATTGAGCGACGCAATGCCGGGCCGAAACGCAAGCCTGCGCGCAATGATGTCGGCGACGAAGGTGTGATTCAGATCGTCGAGGCCTTCGAGGTCTCGCTATTCGACTACCAGCGTATCTGGTACCGCGCTGGGCAACATGAACGGATCCGCAACCTGCTGAAGTCACGCCAGATCGGTGCGACCTGGTACTTCGCCCGTGAGGCGATCGCCGATGCCCTGGAGACTGGCAAGAACAAGATCTTCATGTCAGCGAGTAAGGCCCAGGCGCACATCTTCCGGCATTACATCGTGCAGTTCGTGAAGGAGGTCACCGGTGTCGAGCTCAAGGGGGATCCGATCATTCTGGCCAATGGCGCGGAGCTCCACTTCCTGGGGACGAATGCCAAAACGGCACAGGGCTACCACGGCGACACGTACCTGGACGAGTATTTCTGGATCCACGGCTTCGAGCAGTTCCGCAAGGTGACCAGCGGGATGGCGATGCACAAGAAGTGGCGTCAGACCTACTTCAGCACGCCTTCCAGCGTAGCTCATGAAGCCTATCCCTTTTGGACGGGGGAGCGCTTCAACAAGCGTCGCAAGAAGGCGGACCGGGTGACGATCGATGTGACCCATGCCGCGCTCAAAGGCGGGGCGCGGGGACCGGACGGCCAGTGGCGCCAGATCGTGACCATCGAAGATGCTATTGCCGGTGGTTGTGACCTATTCGACATCGACCAGCTGCGTCTCGAGTACAGCGATGATGAATTCGCGAATCTGCTGATGTGCGAGTTCGTTGACGATACACAGAGTGCCTTCCCGTTGGCCATGATGCAGAAGTGCATGGTCGACAGCTGGGATGTGTGGCGGGACATCAAGCCGTTTGCACCACGTCCCTATGGCGAGCATCCGGTATGGATTGGTTACGACCCTGCCGGTGATGGGGAGGAGGGTGATGGGGCCGGGCTGGTAGTGGTGGCTCCACCGCGTTCCATGCACGGCAAGCACCGGATCCTGGAGAAGCACCGACTCAAGGGGCGCGACTATGAGGCTCAGGCGGAATTCATCCGTGGCGTGACGCGTCGCTACAACGTGACTTTCATCGGTATTGATACCTCGGGCCTCGGTGAAGCCGTCGCGCAGCTGGTCGCCAAGTTCTTTCCCACCGTTACCCGCTACCGCTACACCCCTGAGATCAAGGCCCGCCTGGTCATGCAGGCACAGCAGATCATCAACAAGGGGCGACTCGAGTTCGACGCTGGCTGGGCGGATCTCGCTCAGTCGTTCATGGCCATCCGCCGTGAACTTACCGCGTCGGGTCGCCAGATCACCTACACCGCAGGGCGCAACAACCTGACCGGTCATGCTGACCTGGCCTGGGCGACCATGCATGCCCTGCACAACGAACCCCTCGACGGGCCTGTGGATCATGGCACCGGACGATCATTGATGGAGATGTTTGGATGAGTGAGCCGCTTGCAGAAAAGCCCCGCGTGCGCGTGCCGGCCTATCGTGTCGACGCTGATGCCGATCAGGTCTCGGTACCGGCGAAGGCCGAGGCCTTCAGTTTTGGGGATCCGGTACCGGTCACTGACGGCTATGACTTCTTCTATACCGGCTGCTGGATGTTGGGCTCCGAGTGGTATGAGCCGCCGGTCGACTTACCGGCACTGGCCCAGACCTATCGCGCCACGGCTCATCATGGCTCGGCCATCCAGGTGAAGCGCAACATCCTGGTGCGGTCGTTCGTACCGCATCCTCTGCTCAGCCGTCAGGCTTTCAGTGCACTGGTGACCGATTACTTGGTGTTCGGGAACTGCTACCTCGAGCAGGTTCGCGGGCGTCTCGGCAAACTACTGCAGCTGCGACCTGCCCGGGCTAAGTATGTACGCCGTGGGGCCGATCTCGAGCGTTACTTCTGGGTGCCGAACTGGTCCGACCGTAGTGAGTTCGCAAAGGGGAGTGTGATTCATCTCCTGGAGCCAGATATCAACCAGGAGGTCTATGGTGTTCCCGACTACCTGGGTGCACTGCAGTCGATCTACCTTAATGAGAACGCCACGCTGTTCCGCCGTAAGTACTACCTCAATGGCAGTCATGCTGGCTTCATCATGTATGTTTCGGACGCGGCCCAGAATCAGGAGGACATTGATGCCATGCGTGCCGCCCTGAAGGAGTCCCGCGGAGTGGGCAACTTCCGCAACTTATTCCTCTATAGCCCCCACGGTAAGAAGGATGGCATCCAGATCATTCCCATCTCGGAAGTCGCTGCGAAGGACGAGTTTACCTCGATCAAAAATATCACTCGCGATGACCAGCTCGCCGGTCACCGGATCCCACCGCAGCTGATGGGCATTATTCCCAACAACACCGGCGGCTTTGGTGATGTAGAGAAGGCGGCCAGGGTCTTCGTCACCAACGAGCTTGAACCGCTGCAGGCCACGCTCAGCGAAATCAACGATCACGTGGGGGAGGAAGTGGTGCGCTTCCAGCCGTATTCGCTGGACAGCAGTGAGGGAAGGGGAATAGCTGCATCCTGAAAAAAGCGCCCGATGTCATCGACCTCGGGCGCTGGACTTACTTCTCTTCACAGGCTTTGCGAATATCCTCGGGCCAAGTCACCCGTTTGCTGGTGAGCATCGAAATAAAGTGCCCAAACGAAAATAGCGTCAGGAACGGGGATAGCAGGATCATCCGAGACACTGCTGGACCAGTATTCATCCCGCGAGCTCTGTCTTGTTTCAGTTCACGTGTCAGGAACCAGCGTTGGAAAGATTCCTTGAGTGAAAGGTTGTCGGTAAGGTACCAGTCAGGCTCTGGGACGCTGTCAGGCCCATCTTCCATGAAACGGCGAATATACTCCCACCAGGCTAGGCAGTCCTCGCGACCATGGACTTCATCTCCTACCGCAAAGCTATCGTAATAGCGTTGGCGCTCCGGATCGGCGGCAATCATCGCCACTGCATAGCGGTCACCTTTGGTGTTTTTAACGAAAGCTAGCATGTCATCCCAGTTATAGCTTCTGGGGCCTCCAAGATCAGGAGAATAGAATACGTGCACCTGACGAGTCTTTCGGTTAAAACGAATCGCGCCATGACGATAGGTGAACCAGTCTTTGCTAACATTGAGATTCAATAGAAGAAATATAAATGCAACTATTGTTACGACTATAATGGCCAAAAGTAAGAAGTACCAAAAATCAACGCCATCTGAAAAATCCCCAATAACTTGAAAAAAGAAGATCAAAGACCATGCAATAACTGCAAAACAAGGTAGCCCCATCATGGCAGTAAATAGACCACGTTGGCTCCTCTCATCGACATGAGTGGTTTCTAGGTAAACATTGTTTTTTCTATAAATAGCACCAGGTGTATAAATTTTTTCAGCTGCAGGTTGGTCATGGGAAAGTGCATCGCTGATATTCTGATCCATTTTTATGGAGTCCGAGAACCAATCACGATCACGGTCCTTGTACATAATCTTCAGTGCATATTCATGCAGCATAAAACAATCCCTATTGATTGCTGATCTCATAGAATTTATCGAGTGCGGCCTGAAGACTCTCAAATTTCTCAGCCCCTGTGCCAAATACACAGCGCTCCAGCCATTCCTCTAGGGCATCCTTTTGAATCATTACGGTCAATATAGCTAACGCGAGGCCGATCCAACCTAACCTGGAGGCCACCATTGCCCAGCCTGCACGGCTGATGACAAACTTACCTATCATAGCTTCTGCCCCAGTTATCACCCCGACACGCTGTGCAGCAGCAGCCAGCGATGTTGCCCCTGCAGCAGCGAATATTCCACCAGAGCTGAAGTAGATTACTGACATCGCCCAATCATCATTGTGACGAGCATCGACGCCCTTGATAAAGAACCACACAGAAAACGTCCAATAGCCTACTGCAACCAGCGCGGCTGATCCCCATGTTACAGCTCGATAAATAGGACTCTTAGGCTCTCCTGCACCATAGATGATCGCAGAGGTAGTGGTGGCCAGTGAGCTCACTAGAAAAGCGGTGGATGCGGCAAAGTTACTGACTCTTTCCGCTTGGCTGGTGTAACTGGTATTACTTCCCAGTTGATTCCATGCCATGGCGACATTAAAGACTTCCAGTGATGAGGCGAATACCCCGAACCAGGTGCCAGGAGTCATGGCGTTTTTGATGGACTGGCGGCGTTCTTCCAAGGCGAGGTCTGCATTATGCTGGACAGCTGCCATCGCATCGGCCCCAAGCTCGGTTGTCGAGAATGCCCATAGAGGCTGGCTTCCTTGAGTGCCTGGTAAGTTCATGAAGGGGAAGGCATGCGTGTGGTTGCCCCTCATAGCGTGCACGGCGACTTCATTACTCCATAGTATGCTGTCATAGAGATTCGACAATTGGCCGAGGTTGGCGTTGAAATGTAGTATCTGCAAATCACTGCCGTAACGTCCCCAACTGATGCCATGCAGGAGTCGCGCTATCCCGTTGTTGGTAATCTCAGTGGCATGGACGACCCCCAGTTTTTTGGCCAGGACACCCGTAGTGTCAGCAATCAGGTTTTCCAGAGGTGTGCGTTTTTCACTGTCGATACCCAGCAAGGTCTTGAGAGGTCCAATAACTCGTCGGCCCCAGGTGACTGCATCCCCCGCAGTATATTCGGTAGCGATTTCGATGGCGGGCTCATGATTGAGGTAGAACGCGCGCCATATCAAAGAGTCTGGATCACTGATGGGGCGGTCTAGCAACGCCTCGATAGTCTCATCACCATCTTTCGTGTTGCTGCTACCTGTAATCATGGCAGCCACTGCTGTTTCATAGGCCACGCCATCCTCCAGGCTTTGAAGGTCGTAGCTGTACATGGCATCCATTACAGCAGTGGATAGCAACCATTGACTGTGCACTTTTGCTAACTCGTCGATAGTAGCCTTTTTATTGTCTATATCGGTTTTGTACTCGGTAGCAAAGGTGTCACGTGCCGTTTCGTCATAACGCTCTAGGTACTTGGCCCAGCTCTGTTCAATGGCATGTGCTCGATGATCTATCGCTCGATCTTCTGCCAGTTCCTCACGTCCTCGAATGATTCGCTCACGTTCCAGGTTGCTGAACCTGGCCCATAGCTCCTGTTGCTGTTCTTCCGGCAGAGCGTCGAAGTCATCTGCGAGTCTCTGGTGGCCGAATAATGGCATTTCCGGTCCGTTTTCCAGATATGTATCTACCTGTTCGGCTCTCCGGTTTTGAATGGCTTCACGAAAACCCAGGATAATATCCGATGTCATCTTTTTCTCGACGTTGTCTGTATCGTAGACATAGTCGTTGAGCCGACGTTGGGCATTGTTGCGGAACTGGTTCAGTGACGCGGTGATACCAATCGGGTCATCGATCGCTAGCACTACACCTTTGTCCTTCAGCTCCGGTGCATCGCGCACAATCCAGTTCATGCGCTCAAGCAGTTGCTCGGGATCTAGAAAAGTTTGAGCACGGAAGCCCGGGTACGGAAAACAGTCGCCCTCCAGAAGGTCTTCTTGAGGGCGACCGCTGTATTCGGGAACGAAGCGGGAAACATCTTGCGGTGGCATAGCAGAGTCTGCTGATTGATCAGCGATCCAGCTGGCAACGTCGAACGGCTGCATCACACGATCACGGATTCCGTCTTCATTGGCGGCCATGGTATCCAGCATGGCGTTCGTCCATTGGTGATCCGAATATGCGACGTGAACGATACCTGCCTGCTGTGCGTCGGGAATGCTGATCAGCAAAGCGGAGATGTTGTTCGTGGCGATGTTGCAGGGAGCTTCGACATGCTCATTCTCATTGGCTGTTGGAGGTTCACCTTTTGGAGGAAACTCACACAGACGTGAATCAGTGGTGATCATCCAAGCTTGCCAACGCTGGCGGGCTTCATCGTACAGATAGAGAAAGCCTTCGCGCATCAAGCGCAGCACATAACGTGCTGGGCCGGGATCTACTGAGCAGTGATCAGTGACTCGGCTGGCCATTTGCCAGGGAAGGTCTTCATTCCATGCACTTTTATTGCGATCAACGACGGCATAGCGCACGGGGAGAATGGGGAGCCCTACACGGCTACAAAAGGGGCAGTCCCCATCATTAGTGCCAACCGTAGAGTTGGCTTCCACTGCAGCGGCTATCGCTGCTGGGTCAATGGTGAACGTCACGCTAGGCCCTCCTCCATGAAGGTTGCTATCACACATCATCGCATGTTCAAGCTGTATAACAACCAACCGGCAGTGGCAATAGGATGGAGTGCACTTTCAGAAGTGTCCTGCGTTGGCTGGTCTTCCTGAGCTGGCTCCAGCCGTACCCCGCGGCGCGCCGTCGACACCCCGCCCCG
Source organism: Halomonas sp. (assembly GCF_029263665.1). Lineage (GTDB taxonomy): Bacteria > Pseudomonadota > Gammaproteobacteria > Pseudomonadales > Halomonadaceae > Halomonas. Next base: position 274,978 of record NZ_JAJUFQ010000004.1, on the reverse strand, counting down.
CCTGCGCGCTAAACCTGTCGCTTTTCCTGCACTCATGCATATAGGTTGATATTCCGCAATGACTGGCCCTGTCTAAGGCAGCGGGGATATCTAAAATCATGCGAAATCATGCAGTTTTCTTCGTTATGACTAGAGATGGAAAATCTTCTTGAGTTTTCTTGTCAGTGCTCTGAGGTTTATGCCGATTCCAAAAAAATTAGGTTTCAGCTCAATGATCTCATCATGGTTATCGTTCGAATAAGCCTCATTGTCTTTGGCTTTGAAACCTTTAACTCTTTCAACCTTTGCCATTTGCCCCTTTTTTGACTTATTTCTAGTTAATTCAATGTCTTCTGAATCCTTGATATCGAACATTGGCATTTTAAGAATCTCCTCTATTCATCAACGCCATGCGCACAGCTGCTGTAATAGGGTTTAATAAGAAGGTCTGGCCTTCAACGTTGTCTTCAGCAACGAGCCCTGATGTGTGTCGAACCTTTACCCCAGTTTCTGTGTCAAGAAACTTATTTCTAGATACGGTTGCGTTTCGAGACCTGCGAATCTCAACACCTGTATCAAATCCTGAGAACTTGTTGCCTACTATCACTGGGTTATAACACTCTTCAATCAAAATTCCTGTGGACATCTCTGCTCCCTGACGTTGCTCGACCGTTGAAGAGAAACACAGCCATATCTTAGCTCAGCACTCTTTACATGGTTCAGAAAGGGTGGGGGTACTCGGAAAAAGGTAACAAAGGTGACAGGGCGGATTTTCTTTCTTAACTCACTGTTTTGTAATGGTTATTTCGTTACCTTTAAAAGGTCGCAAAAGGTAACGCAAAAGGTAACGCATCGCTAAGTGACTGATTTATATGGATTGAAGAAAATAGGAATGTCACCTTCTAAAAAGGTAACGCGTTACCTTTCCATCACCTTTTTGTTACCTTTTGAACAGTCGTTTTAAATTTATATAAATCAATTGGTTAAGTTTGTTTTTGGAAAGACGTTACCTTTGTTACCTTTTTCCGAGCCCCCCACGGATTCTAGGATTTCCTCGCGTATGGCATGCGCCTGCACGCGTAACAAGCAGATCTTCTGTTGACCACGGGAACACCCTGGGAATAGAAAACGAAGGGAATTGGTGATTGTTTCATTAAAAATCAATAGGATATGTCGTATTTTGGTTGTGTAGAGGCTCTAGAGGTGGTTTCGAATCCCTCCCCCTCCGCCACAGAATTGAGAAAATGGGATCAAGCGAAAGCTTGATCCCATTTTTGCGTTTTCAGATCCGGCACTACTGGCTTCGCCATCGAGCCAGCTCAAGTGCAAGCTATCCTCGTGCCCATTGCCGTGGTCCAGCCCCGCAATAGACGCCGTGCTCCATTCGATCATTAACAGCTTCTCACTTGCGTAGCTGTTGTCGTTGTCGTGGTTGTATTCTCGGTTCACTTCTCTCAGCCAGTCGAGTAGTACTTTGACCGTGGCGAAGGAGTGGGCTCTATCTATTTCATCCTGCTCGGCCATCTCTCTTGCGACAGCATCGATGCGCTCCAGCGTCAGCTCGATGCGTTGCTTCATTACTCTCTCCTGATGTGATCCAGAGCGACCTTATCACCTTCGCCAGATCCCAGACTAGATGAGACCATTCCAGTAGGCAGTGCCCCTGGCGTGCCGTCGACACCCCGCCTGCGAGCGAAAGCTGTCAGTTTTTATGCGCCCTACATAGTGGGTGAAGCCCGGTCAAGACTGGGCTGACGAGGGTAATCAGGAGGGAAGGTTTTCATGCAAAATAGGGCATTTCTATCTACCTGATTCTTCTGACCAGAGAAAGCTCCAGGTAGACAAGCTACGTCCGTCGTTTTTCCTGCAATACCAGCACCGTGAGCGTCAGGGCAGTGAGAGGAAGTACGAAATAGATCATTACTGTGCTGAACCCATGCAAAGCATCATGGTGCGTCACCTGTAGCACCAGGTAGATGGTATAAGCAAAGTAATAGCCAAGCAGCACTCCGCCTTCCCAACGACTGATTGTCCCTCCAGTCAGGCAGATCGGCAGGCAAGCCAGCGCCACTGTTATCATCACCGGTATATCAAAACTCAGCATGGCCGTGGAGACGGCAATCCCAGAAGGTGCTAGTACTCCGGATAATCCAAGTACTCCCAGAATGTTGAAGACGTTACTGCCCACCACATTGCCCACTGCGATATCGCGCTCACCGCGTAGTGCGGCAATGATCGAAGTTACCACCTCGGGTAACGAAGTCCCCGCAGCAACGATCGTTAACCCCACCACTTGTTCGCTGACCCCCAGCGCACCTGCCAGTTCAACCGCTGCACCAACGAACCAGCGTGAGCCCAGCACCAGTAACACCAAACCACCGAACACCATGACCAGATTGCGTGGCAAGGGCGGTGCCTCTACCTCAGGGGATGGCGCTGCTTCACGGCGACTATGCAAGAACAGAAACACCAGGTATGCCGCCAAACTAGTCACTAGCAGTAGACTGTCTAGACGCCCTAGCAGACCATCGAGCGACAGCACCAGGAGCAATGCCGAAAGAGCTATCATTAATGGAATATCCAGGCGAATCAGTTGTGGGGCCACCGTCAGTGGCGCAATCAACGCTGCAATTCCGAGGATGAATAACACGTTGAAGATGTTACTGCCCACCACGTTTCCTATGGCGATGCCAGCCTGATCATCGAAGGCCGCCTTCAAGCTCACTGCTAGCTCCGGGGAACTGGTGCCAAAGGCCACTACCGTAAGGCCAATGATCAATGGCGAGATACCAACCCGTACCGCCAATCGTGATGCGCCTCTCACCAGAACCTCGGCGCCAATAATCAGCAGTGCCAGACCAACGATGAACCCAAGAACCATCATCATATGCACTCCATTTCTTGAGCCGTGACGGCCATAGTTTAGTTATGCCCAGCTTGAACGCTTGAAGGTTCACAAGCCTAGCTACGGATCGCATGCATGAGCATAGCCCCTTGATCGCACTACAGTGTGTAGTGCTCATCGATACGTCTTCCTGGATGGGATATGGCGACTTATGGACATGCTGGATATCTCCACTAACTATCTGTTTATCACCACTACTCATGGTTCTGGGTTTTCATCCACCCATCACCGGAGTGGCAGATAGACTGAGTTCACTCATCACGTTCTGTGGCAGTCCTAGGAAAAGAGGAGGGAACGACGGAATTGCCATAAAAGATGGGGGGACTCGGAAAAAGCTGTGGGAAATGGTGCGCTGGAGCTACGTATAGATTATGGCCCCGGCTATAGGGTCTATTACACCAAGGGGGGCCAGCGGCTGATGATCCCGCCATGGCGCTTGATTACTTGCGTACAGCTTTTGATGAGTTGGACGAGGAAGGAGGGGAGTCAGCCTTTTTGATTGCATTGCGCCACGTGGTGGAGGCTCAGGGAGGTATGGCCGTGGTGGCCGAACGTGCCAAGGTCTCACGTGAAAGTTTGTATCGGGCATTGTCCCCCAAGGGGAATCCCACGCTACGGACAATGACTGCCGTCATCAGGGCGACCGGTATTCAGTTTCACGACCTGACTCATCATGCTTCCTGATGTGGGAGAAGGCTGCTTGAGCTACTGGGTCGAGGGCTATCACCCAGTATTAAGGAATAGCAAATTAGAGATTGGGGTTATTGTTGGAAAAATGAGTTATTGCATTTAAGTAGCTGATTTTGTTTCTTATTCGATGGGGTTTTCTCCGCCACAGAATTGAAAAAACGGGATCAAGTGAAAGCTTGATCTCATTTTTGCGTTTGGGTTGCGCTGAAGGAATTCTGGGTGGTGGACAACTTCCGTGACCGCATCACCCGTAGTGACCAGCTCGCCGGCCATCGGTCCCCACCGCAGCTGGACCAATACAGCATACTGGTGCAGCCTGCACCCATGGCTCATGCTTGGGACCGTACCCCGTATCAATTGCGAGCCGGTATGGATGAGATAAATGCATGTTGTGTGGCAGACCCGGCCTTGGGTGAGAGAAAGCATAAACGAATGAAAAAGAGGGTGAGCTGATGGCGTATTGGTTGTTCAAATCCGAACCTGATGTATTTGGCTGGGATGATCTGGTTGCCAAGGGCGAGCGAGGCGAAGAATGGGACGGTGTACGTAATTACCAGGCACGCAACAATATGCGCTTGATGAAAAAGGGCGATCTTGGCCTGCTTTATCATTCCAATCATGGAAAAGAAGCTGTCGGTATTGTTGAGGTTGTCGCTGAGGCACACCCCGACAGCACTACCGATGATACTCGCTGGGAATGCGTCGATATCAAGGCAGTAAAGCCCTTGCCGCGTGCCGTTTCGCTGGCTCAGGTGAAGTTGGATCCACGTCTTTCCTCAATGGCGCTGGTCAACAATGCGCGTCTTTCCGTGCAGCCCGTCACCGATGAAGAGTGGAATATTGTCATGGAACTGGCTGATTTGTGATGCCCATTGCCATGAAGGGGGACTGCTGAGAGGTTGGATATTGGGGAGAAGTGGTCGAAAACAGAAAAGTCAGGTCGCCAATCCTCTGTGTCTAAGCGTCAGGGGCTAGAGTGGCAGGATTTGTGGGGCAAGGCGGCAGAGGGGAGATGGCAGGCATCAAGAAGGCGGCGTCACCGGACGCCGCCTTTTTCAGTGAGGGTAGCCGTGTTATGGGCGGTCGAGGTTCATGACCTTGGTCCAGGCGGCGACAAAGTCGTTGACGAATTTCTCTTCATTGCCGTCGGAAGCATAGAACTCGGAGACGGCGCGCAGTTCGGCGTTGGAACCAAAGATCAGGTCTACCGGTGTTGCGGTCCACTTGACCTCACCGCTCTTGCGGTCGAGCCCTTGGTACAGGCCTTCTTCTTCGGCAGGCTGCCATTGGGTAGACATGTCCAGCAGGTTGATGAAGAAGTCGTTGCTGAGTGTGCCCGGCTGGTCAGTGAAGACCCCGGCTTCGCTGCCATCGGCATTGGCGTCGAGGACACGCATGCCACCGACCAGCACGGTCATTTCCGGCACGGTAAGGGTCAGCAGATCCGCCTTGTCGACAAGTGCATCTGTGGGGTTCCAGAAACTTTCTTCGGTGAAGTAGTTACGGAAACCATCCGCCTTGGGTTCCAGTACCGCGAAGGAATCGACATCGGTCAGTTCCTGAGTCGTGTCGCCTCGGCCTGGCGTGAAGGGCACTTCGATATCGTAACCGGCATCGGCAGCCGCTTTCTCGATGGCAGTGGCACCGCCAAGTACGATCATATCAGCCAGGGAGATCTGCTTGCTGTCGTTTTCATTGAAGTCATCACGGATCTCTTCCAGCTCATCCAGCACCTTGGTCAGCTCTTCCGGGTTGTTCACCGGCCAGTCTTTCTGCGGTGCCAGTGCAATGCGGGCGCCATTGGCACCGCCACGCAGGTCAGAGCCGCGGAAGGTGGAAGCGGATGCCCAGGCAGTGCGTACCAGTTCTGGAACGCTAAGCTCGGAGTCGAGAATGTCTTCCTTCAAGCCGTCGATATCACTCTCGGAAGCCAGTTCGTAATCCACTTTCGGAATCGGGTCCTGCCAGATCAGGTCTTCGTCCGGTACATCTGGACCCAGGTAGCGGCTGACCGGGCCCATGTCGCGGTGGGTCAGCTTGAACCAGGCGCGAGCGAAGGCATCGGCAAACTCTTCCGGATTCTTGTGGAAGCGCTCGGCAATCTTGCGGTATTTCGGATCCACCTTCAGTGCCAGGTCGGTCGTGAACATCATCGGCGCATGGCGCTTGCTCGGGTCATGCGCGTCGGGTACCAGGTTGTCAGCCTTGTCGCCGACTGGCTTCCACTGGACCGCGCCATTGGGACTGCGAGTCTGTTCCCATTCATAGCCGAACAGGTTGTCGAGGAATTGTTGGGTCCAGGCTGTCGGATTCACTGACCAGGCGCCTTCCAGACCACTGGTGATGGTGTCTTCGGAATGGCCCTTGCCACAAGTGTTCTTCCAGCCCAGGCCTTGCTGTTCGATTGGGGCTGCGGCGGGTTCCGCACCTACGCACTCGGAGGTCTTGTGCGCGCCATGGGCCTTGCCAAAGGTGTGGCCGCCGGCAATCAGGGCAACCACTTCTTCGTCATTCATGGCCATCTGGCCGAAACTGGCACGAATGTGGTCGGCGGCCAGTTGCGGGTCTGGATTGCCGTGAGGACCTTCCGGGTTCACATAGATCAAGCCCATTTCAGCGGCAGCAAGCGGTGGCTTGACTTCTCCATCCTTGCTGAAGCGGTCATCATCGGTAAGCCATTTACTTTCGCTGCCCCAGTAGGTGATGTCGCTTTCCCAATCATCTACACGGCCACCGGCAAAGCCGAAGGTCTTGAAGCCCATGTCTTCCAAGGCTGTGGTTCCGGCCAGCACCATGAGATCGGCCCAGGAAATGTTATTGCCGTATTTCTGCTTGATCGGCCACAGCAAGCGGCGAGCCTTGTCGAGGCTGGCGTTGTCCGGCCAGCTGTTGAGCGGATCGAAGCGTTGCTGGCCTCCACGCGCACCACCACGGCCGTCAAAGATGCGGTAAGTTCCGGCGGCGTGCCAGGCCATGCGGATGAACAAGGGGCCATAGTGATCATAATCTGCTGGCCACCAGTCCTGAGAGTCATGCATCAGCTCGCGCAGGTCAGCCTTTACGGCTTCCAGGTCGAGTGATTGAAAGGCTTTGGCATAGTTGAAGCCTGGGTCCATCGGGTTATTTTCTGCAGCGTGCTGGCGCAGTGGACGCAGGTCCAGTGTCTCTGGCCACCAGTAAGGGCTGGACATGGGGGCGTCAGAAGGTCTGGAATGACCATGGCCTGATTGGCCGATGGGTGTCGCAGTTGCAGCCGCGCTGGATGCCAGCGCAATGGCCATCACCAGAGATGTTGTCTTCCCTTGCATGATCTTGCTCCTGAGAAATCCTAATTAATTTAATTGGGATTTCTACTATATCGGCTTCGATAATGATTTATTGATACATTTGCTCTATGACTTAAATAGAAATAAATTATTTGTGTTTTTCGCATAATAAAATCAATAAAAACAATGTGTTGTTAATGTTTTTTTATGTCTTGTTTGTGCATTTGAATTACTTTTTTATTAATTTTTATACTGTTTTATTACAGTATTTTTATACACTATTCATGAAAAATAGATAGATGAAAGGAAGGGGCTACAGAAGATAAAAAGCCACGGAAGATAAAAGGCATTATATATGCTCTACAATAAAGTGCCTTGCCAAACCAGCAGGAACCTTCCAGGCTTGCGACCTGTATGGGTCGCCTGGGTCGCAGCACTGAGATTTGCCCTTATCCCGGCATCATGGAGCCACCTTGCCATATACGCGATTGTGCGAGTGAAGATACTCCTGCGGCATAGGCATACACTATTCATGATAGAGATATAGATGAAAGGCCATGCCTGCTCGCGCGACAAAGGGGGCATCGCGACGAACCGCAACATGATGCCTTGCTTGATCAGAGGAGGTGGACGACATGTCATCCAGGATCATTCCAACCCTGAGGTATCAGGATGCTGCCTCGGCAACCGAATGGTTGTGCAAGGCATTCGGTTTTGAACGGCATCTGGTGGTCACCGATGACGATGGGCAGGTGGAGCATGCACAGCTAACGCTGAACGGCGACATGATCATGCTTGGCCCCGTTCGTGACGGCCCGTTTGATGAGCTGCAGAAGACTCCCGGTGCCGTTGGTGGTGTGGGGACTCAAAGTCCCTATATTGTTGTTGATGATGTCGATGCACACTATCGTAGAGCCGTTGATGCGGGCGCAGAGGTCATGATGGAACCGGAAGACCAGGGATATGGAGGGCGGCTATACTCGTGCCGGGACCCGGAAGGGCACCTGTGGAACTTTGGTTCCTATGATCCTTGGCAACCATGACCCTTGGTCTCTATGTCCTTGGTCTCTATGTCCTTGGTCTCTATATCCTTGGTAACGATGGACTCTTCACAACATGCCTGATGCATGGTGTGTTTACTTCACCCCAATATGACGAGGCTTCATGAACAAGGTCATTCTTCCTGTCGCACTGCTGGCGCTTGCCACGTGTTTCAACACGGCGGCCATGGCTGATAGTGCTGCGCAACAGAGATTTCGCGATCAAGGTCAGGCACTCGATCTGTCGGGATACCTGCAGGGCAAGAACGATGCTCAGAGTCGCAGCTTTACCTTCGGATCCGCCCACGCTCATGACTTCTCCGTCAAGGATGCAGGGACCTATCGTTTCGAGAGCGAAGCCGCTCCGGGCTTTGCGGATAGCTACCGAATCGAAGCCATGCTGATGGATGCCCGGGGCCAGGTCATCGCCAGAGGAGAAGGCAATGGCAATACGGGTGGTCTGAAACTTGAGCAGCGCCTGGAGCCCGGGGATTATGTTCTACAGGTTCAGGCCAATCGTTTTGGTACCCGAGGCAAACCGGGTGATGGCTACTCCGTGTCGGTGGCCGGCCTGGATGCTCAGGGCAATGAAGTGGATGGCGCTGTCAGTGATGGCGAAGGCCTGCAGTTCGTAGGTCGCGATCGTGAAGGTAATGCCAACGCTTTTGTGCGAGGCGGCGCGGTGGCAACGCTGGGAGCGGGTTCCGCAGCGTCAACCTCTGCTGCAGGTGCTGTTACAGCAGCGGATGAAGGCAGTGCCACTGATGCCTCTTCAGCGGATAGCAAGGAGCTACAGCAGGTTCAGAGCATTGCCACTGATGTGAAGATTCGCGCTCGCGGTGAAGTCTTGACCTTCGAAGTGGCAGAGCAGAGCCAGGTGGTGATCACCACTTCTACCTATCCGGGCGGAGATGAAGATACTTACCGCCTGACATTGGACGTCGTCGATGAGTCCGGACGTGTCGTTGCCAATGGTGCAGGCAAGGCGGGCAATGGAAACGTGAATATCCATACCCAGCTGCCTCAGGGGCGGTACACGATCAACGCATCCGGACAGAAGTTCGGTTCTTCGCATAGCGGCCCGAACAACTATGAGCTGAAGGTCACGCTGGACCAGGATGCGGTGGCTATCGCCAGATAGGCCCTGGTCAGCATTGGTGGCAGGAAGGTAACGGAGAAAAGGGATCAAGTGGAAACGTGATCCCTTTTCTCATCCCGGGAAGGGTGCCCCGAGATGTGCGGTGTCACCTGATCACAGCCTCGACAGCTGTCGTGCCGTTGCAATCAGCAGGTGCGACAGGTTTCGTTCCATTTCCTCGGGCATGCTGCTCGCTCGAGACATCGAGACGCTAATCGCTGCCTGGGGACGGTTATGTCTATCCAGCACGGGCACGGCAATCGAGATATCGGAGAGGAAATACTCTTCTATCGATAGCGCATAGCCCTGGTGCTTGAATTGGGTGAGGCGCTCCAGGATAGCCGGCAGCTCATGCACGGTATTGGGGGTGTAAGGCTTGCGTTCGCTGTGTTCCAGAGCGGCCACGGCTTCCTGTTCTTCCAGTTGCGACAGCATGGCCAATCCTGGTGCGGTACAGAAAGCCGGTAACCTCGAACCGATAGTGATATCCGTATCCAGCATGTTTCGGCTCACCAGGCGGGAAAGATAGACAACATCCTGACCATCAAGAATCGTCAGGCTGACAGACCCTTCCGTTTCCTTGCTCAGATTCAATAGATAGGGACGCACCTTGTCGACCAAAGGGTGCGCGTGCAGATAGTGCGCGGCAAAGTCCAGTGTACGCACACTGGGCTCGATCAGTTGTGTCTCCTCATTGCGCTGCAGATAGCCCAGTTGCATCAAGGTATGGATGAAACGTTGGGCTGCGCTGCGGTCCATGTCGCAACGTTCAGCCAACTGCTTGACGCTCATTGCCGGATGCTCGGCGTCGAAGACCTCAAGAATGCGGAATGCCTTGACGACGCTCTTGACCAGCAAGCGATCCACTTTTTCGTTTTGCTCCTCACCCTTGTTTTTCTCTTTTCTGTTCAAGGTATTACTCCCTATTTCCTCATTCTTCTGACAAGCAGAGTCTCTATCTGGGCAATCTTAGGGCTTTACATTACTCGCATCTTAACTACATTGATTAAATGTAGATCATTGATGATTGCATTGCAATCATGTTGGTTCCAGTAAATAAGACAAACTACCGAGAGGCAATCATGTCGGAACATATTCTCAGCAACAAGCAAGGTCGCGTAGGCATCATTACTCTCAATCGTCCTGAGGTGCTCAATGCGTGGCACAGCGAAATGCGCCAACAGCTCATTGCTGCCCTGGAGATCTTTTCTCATGACAAATCGCTCGGTGCCATTGTGCTCACAGGGGCTGGAGACAGGGCTTTCAGCGCTGGGCAGGACCTGAACGAAACGCGCTCCTTTGATTCCGATCGCGCAGTCACCTGGGTTGGAGAGTGGGAGACGCTCTACGACACGCTACGCAGCAGTCCAAAGCCTATTATCGCGGCACTCAATGGCGTAGCTGCCGGCTCGGCATTCCAGGTAGCACTACTGTGTGATTTTCGCATTGCCCATGCCGGCGTGCGCATGGGGCAGCCGGAGATCAACTCGGGTATCGCCAGTACCACTGGCCCCTGGATCATGCGCGAGCACTTGGGGCTGGCGCGGACCATTGACCTGACGCTGAGCGGCCGCCTGATGGAGGCTGATGAGTCGCATGCGCTTGGTCTAATCAATCGACTAGTAGCGCAAGAGCAGGTGTTGGCGGAAGCCGTGGCATTAGGGGAGGAGCTTGCCGGCAAGCCTCCTGTTGCCATGCGACTGGATCGTCAACGCTTCAAGGAAATCACCGAGCCTGGTTTCCGTGACTGTCTCGAGGCGGGCGTTCGTATCCAGAGCGAGGCATACGCCTCGGGTGAGCCGGCACGCATGATGGAACGTTTTCTCAAGCGGCGTAGCGCTTGAGGGAGAGGGCGGATCACTGGTGCAGGCAGGAAGCGCCAGTGGCGATATGCCAGAGATGATGTGTCAAGAGCGGTATTTCAAGAATGGTATTTCAAGAGCACAGGACAACCGGATTGCCATGATATTCAGCTTGAACGACCCCAGCTTCATCCATGCATTGCGTGATATCGCCACGCGCGATCCGGATCGCGTATTCGGGACTTTCAACCAGCGTCCGCTGACGTTCGGGCAGCTCGACCAGCAGGCGGAGGCACTTGCTGCGACCCTTTGCCAGGATCTGGAGATTTCCCCTGGCGAGCGTGCTGCAGTCATGATGAACAACGGCCCGGAAGCTATCGCTGTCCTGTTTGCACTGGCCAAGGCGGGTATTGTCTGGGTTCCGGTCAATGCTCGTCAGCGTGGTAGTGGATTGAAATACATCCTCGAGCACTGTGATCCCTCGGTACTCTTTGTTGACGCTGACTTGTGGCCGGTCGTTGTCGATAGCCAGGCAATGTTGCCGGGCAGGGTTCTGTCCCTCGGGAAAGAGAGTGGTTCATTGGCCGAACTGCTGAGCAGCAGGAAACGCCTGGATGCACCAGCGCCTGCCATGTCGCAGCTATATGCCTTGATGTATACCTCCGGCACGACAGGCAAGCCCAAGGGTGTGCGTGTCACTCACGCGATGATGGCCTATGCCCTCAAGAGTGTCGAACTGCTCAGTTCCATCCAGCCTGGTGACAACTTCTTCCAGTGGGAACCCTTCTATCACATTGGCGGTGCCCAGATGCTGTTGTTGCCGTTGTTCTTCGATGTACAGCTCAGCTTGACCGAGCGCTTCAGCGCCAGTCGTTTCTGGGAGCAGGTGAATACCAGTGGGGCGACCCACATCCATTATCTGGGTGGAGTGCTGCAGATATTGCTGAAGCAACCCCCCAGTGACCTGGAAACGTCTCACAATGTGCGCATTGCTTGGGGAGGCGGTTGTCCAAGTGCGATCTGGTCGATCTTGCAGGAACGTTTCGGCTTTGAAATTCGCGAATGCTATGGGATGACCGAAGCCTCCAGTCTGACCACGGTCAATGACGAAGGGAGACCTGGCTCAGTTGGGCGTGTCGTTCCCTGGCTGGATATCGCCATTCAGGATGAGCAAGGGCAGCCAGTAGCGACAGGTCAGCCTGGACAGGTAGTGGTTCGTGAAACCCAGCCAGGTGTGCTGTTCGATGGTTACTTCCGCAATACAGAAGCGACCAGCAAGGCGCTGGTGGACGGCAAATTGCATACCGGTGACCGTGGCTGGATCGATGTAGAGGGTTTCCTTCATTTCCTGGGACGGATCACCGACAGCGTACGTTGCCGCGGTGAGAACGTTTCCGCCTGGGAAGTGGAATCAGTCACCCAGCAGCACCCTGGTGTCGAGGAGTGCGCAATGATTGGTGTCGAAGCCGACATCGGCGAGCAGGACATCAAACTCTTTGTGAAGCCGAAAGGTGGCCATGTCATCGAACTTCAGGAGCTCCACCTGTGGTTGAAGGAGCGCTTGGCAGCCTATCAGTGCCCACGCTATCTCGTCCTTGTGGACGAATTCGAGCGAACACCCAGCCAGCGCATCATCAAGCATGGTCTATCCACAGACACAAGCGAGGCCTGGGATAGCCAGCAGTCTTATTGATCCAGCAGTTTCATTGATAGAGACACAGAGGAAGACAATGGATAACAACGACAAGAGCAAGCAACCGTCCATTTCCGTGACAAGCCATAGAAAGATGGCCACTAGCAGTGTGCATGCATTGGGCAAGGCGTCAGTTGCAGCCTTGCTGGCCCTGACAGTCTGCGGTGCTGCTTATGGTGAGGTCTGGGACCTGCCTTCGCCACAACCTGCGGACAACTATATTACCGAGAATGTCACCTGGTTTGCCGGTCAGGTGCGAGAAGCCACGGATGGTGAGCTGGACATCCGCGTCCATCCGAGCGGGTCGCTGTTCAGTGGCGATCAGATCAAGCGTGCAGTACAGCGTGACCAGGCACAGATTGGTGTCCATGTACTCTCGGCCCACCAGAACGAGAATCCAATCTTTGGCATCGATTCGGTCCCTTTTCTGGCCAACTCTTTTGAAGAATCGGCCCGATTATGGGATGTCACCAGACCCGTACTGGATGAACTGATGGCCGAGCAGAATCTGCAGTTGCTTTATCACATCCCCTGGCCACCACAAGGCTTGTTCTTCGATCGTGAGATCCAGTCCCCTGAAGATGCCGAGGGACTCAAGTTTCGTGCCTACAACACCGCGACCGCACGCTTTGCCGAACTGATGGGCATGACACCAACCTTGATCGAAGAAGCTGAACTCTCACAGGCCGCGGCCACCGGGATGGTGCAGTCGCTGATTTCCTCAGGAGACCCTGTCTACAACCATCAACTGTGGGATTACCTCCCGCAGTTCTATGATGCCAAGGCCTGGCTCGTGCTCAGCCATGTCTTCGTCAACAAGGAACGATGGGATGCTCTTGATGAGGACACACGGCAACAGATCCTGGCCATTGCCGAGGAGGCTGAGCAGCGGGGCGAGGAGGGAGCCCGGGCGCTGACCGATGACCTCAAGACGCAACTGAGCGACAAGGGTGTGGCCATTCATCAGCCCGACGAGGCGCTGCAGGCCGAATTCAAGCGTATCGGCGAAGCGATGCAGGAAGAGTGGCTGGAAAAAGCCGGTGAACAAGGCCAGCAACTGGTAGAGGAATATCGTGCCATGCAGTGATGGTGCGGTTCATGTCCCCATTCCCTGGAGTGGGGCTTCACTTGGCTGATGGTAATAGGGTTGCTTCCATGAACATATCTTCTCATCGAATGGCCAGGTGTCTGGAAAGGCTGTATCGAATTTTCGGGTATCTTGCGGCACTCTGCATTTTCGCCATGCTGGTCGTGATTGTTGCTCAGGTCGTGCTGCGCTGGAGTGGTCTTTCCTTGCCTGGTGCCACGAACTATGCCGGATATCTGATGGGGGCCAGTACCTTTCTTGCTGCCGCCTATACCTTCCATGACGGCGGCCACATCCGTGTTGGTCTTCTGGTGGAAAGGCTTGGACGCTGGCGTCCCCTTGGTGAACTGTGGTGCCTGCTGGTGGCTGGCAGCATTGCAGGTTTCATCACATGGAATGCTTTCGATGCCGCTTACTGGTCCTGGAAGTTTGGCGACATCTCGTCAGGGCAGGACGCGCTGCCGCTATGGATACCCCAGGCGATGCTGGCGCTTGGTTCCACGGCCTTCACCATCTCGATAGTAGATCATTTCACCCGTACGCTGATCGCGCTGATTTGTTCCTTACGTGCCAATCGCCACGGAGCTCATCCTGTCGTGAGGAGCCTGTAATGGATTTCACTGAACTGGCCATTGCGCTTTTACTTATCCTCTTCCTGCTGCTGGGCTCCGGTGTCTGGGTCGCCTTGTCCCTTGTCGGTGTGGCCATCATCAGCATTGCATTCTTTACCGGGCGCCCGGTAGGTGCTTCCATGTACAGCTCATTGTGGACGTCATCCACCAGCTGGACGCTTACAGCGCTACCCTTGTTCATATGGATGGGTGAAATTCTCTACCGCACTAGACTGTCGGAAAGCCTGTTTCGTGGCTTGAGTCCCTGGCTTGGCTGGTTGCCGGGACGGCTGATGCATACCAATGTCATTGGTTGCACCTTGTTCGCGGCGGTTTCCGGTTCTTCCGCCGCCACGCTGACCACCGTGGGAAAGATGTCCATGCCGGAACTTCGCAAGCGTGGATATTCAGAATTCATGAGTGTGGGGACCCTGGCAGGGGCTTCAACTCTTGGCTTGATGATTCCGCCATCGGTGACGATGATCGTATATGGCGTCATTACCAACCAGTCCATCCCTAAACTGTTCATAGCCGGCATTCTTCCCGGTTTGATATTGGCCGCGTTATTCACGGCCTATGTTGTTGGCTGGGGGATATGGAAGAAGCGGGATCTTGCTGAAGAACCCAGCATGACGATGAAGCATCGCCTGTATGAGTCCAGGCTGTTGATTCCTGTGGCGTTGCTGATCATTACCGTGATCGGCTCAATGTATTCCGGTCTTGCCACGGCCACGGAGGCTGCTGCGCTCGGTGTGGTAGGGGCTTTGCTGCTTGCAGCGATCCAGCGCAGCCTGACCGTTGCCTCGCTGATGGAAAGTCTGCTCGGGGCGGCAAGGACATCCTGCATGATTGCCTTGATTCTGGCTGGCGCTTCTTTTCTGACATTGGCAATGGGCTATACCGGATTGCCGCGGGGCCTGGCCGAGTGGGTCGGTTCTCTGGAGCTTTCACCGTTCATGCTGCTGATCGCATTGATGCTGGTGTATATCGTGCTCGGGTGCTTTCTGGATGGTATCTCTGCCGTGGTGCTGACGATGGCTGTGGTGACACCCATGCTGAATGATGCTGGCATTGACCTGCTGTGGTTCGGCATCTTTGTGCTGGTCATGGTCGAAATGGCCCAGATAACCCCTCCTGTGGGATTCAATCTTTTTGTCATGAAAGGCCTGACCAATCACAGTCTGTCATTCATTGCCAAGGCGGCGGCGCCAATGTTTCTGATCATGGCGCTCATGGCATTGTTGCTGATTGTCTTCCCCGATCTGGCAACGTTCCTGCCCCGATTCATGAATGAAGCTACCATGTAGGCTGAATGTGAGACTAAATCGCCATGCTGGCCGGGAGTGAACATGACGCCAAATATGCTCAGTACCATTCCGGTACTTCAAATCGAGAATGCAGCACGTAGCTGTGACTTCTACTGCGGCATGCTAGGTTTCGAAAAGAATTGGGAGCATCAGTTTGAACCCGGTATGCCATGGTTCGTGTCAGTCAGCAGAGGCGAAGTCACCTTGTTTCTCACTGAGCACCCCGAGAGTGCTGCCGGGGCGCTCGTCTACCTGATGGTGGCAGATATTGATGCCCTGGCCCGGGAGCTTCAGGTCAACAAGGTGGTGCTTGAACAGGAGCCTGTGACCCAGCCATGGGGAATGCGCGAAATGCAGCTAAAGGATGCGGATGGCAACCGACTGCGCTTCGGTCAGGACATGGAGGATAGTGAGGTCTGATGCCTTGGAATACTGATGCTCTGAAGCGCTCAGGGATTGGTATGAAGGAAATCCAAAACCGCCCCGAAGGGCGGTTTTGGATGAGGTGAGGACGGCGTTGGTTCTGACCATCGAAGTGAATCCATTTATCGTATTTGTTGGTTCTTTCGATTGATCATGAAGTGTATCACTGCCCAATCTCGCCAAAGCGAAAATCAAGAGACATCAGTTTAGGGTAGATATCCAGGGAGGCCAGAGACAAGTGAACATTCCGGATCACGTGGAGTGACTCGATAGAGAATTCATTGAGCTGCTGGTTCATTTCCTGCAACTCGGCATTCTGTTGCTCCAGGGCCTCCAGGTGAACCTTGTACCCCTGACACTTGGCCATAAACTCGTTGAAGCGTTTTGTGTCACGACTATCAAGGGTCAGCCTGACGGGCTCCATCCCATCCTCTAAGTCGATTCTGATTTCGGCCATAATTCAATTCATTCCTCTGCGTCTATAACACCCTTCAATGGAAGGCAAGCACTCAACGCCTTCAGGGTGGAGTGATTTTCGAGAGTCTATTTGCCCTCGTTTCTGGCCTTTACCGGTATGTCCATGCAGGAAATATACTGGCTAAGACTTTTGTGTCTTCCTGACAAAGGTATGAAAAACTACTTCCGTGAGTTTTTGTTCTTGATCCCTTGGGCGGCGTGCCTTCGGGATTCCTTGCTTTCATCGTCCTTCCCTTTCCTCAGCGAAAGGGCGCATAGGGTATCATGTACCTCATCCTGTGGCCTTCAGTGACAGCTGCGGGATGGCATGGTGATCATGTTTCGGGCCTGAGTTGCGTTGCTGTATCAAGGCTGAGCAGCAGCACTCGATGCATGTCTTCGGGTAACGGCCCAGAATATCAGCGCGAACAGGCTGACGAATGCTCCCAGAATGCACACACCTTGCCAGCCGGCGTAGGCGTAAGTGGCTGTCGTACTGATGGCTCCCAGGCCACTGCCAATCGAATAGAACAGCATGTAAAGGGCGACCAGACGGCTTTGTGCTTCCGGCCGAGTACGAAAGATCATGCTCTGGTTGGTGACGTGCAGCGCCTGCCCGCCCAGGTCCAGCAGTACAATGCCAATGATCAGCGCCCACAGCGACCATTCCATCAAGGACAGTGGCCACCAGGCCAGCAACAATACCACCAGCGCAGCGAAACTGGTGCGCTGCCCGAAGCCATGATCAGCCCATTTGCCAGCATGAATGGCGGCCAAGGCGCCTACCACTCCGGCTAGACCAAAGGCTCCAATGGCAGTATGGGAAAACTCATAGGGTGGCCGGCTAAGCGGTAGTACCAGGGCGCTCCAGAAGATGTTGAAGGCGGCGAACATCAACAGTGCCAGTACACCGCGAACCTGCAGCATCCTTTCTTCCCGCAGTAACCCCAGCATCGAGGTTATCAATCGTGGATAACTCATGGAGCCTGGCAAGGAACCCAGCGTTGGCAGCCATCGCCAGAGTGGCAGGGCGAGTACCAACATCAAGGCAGCGGAGCACAGATAAACGCCACGCCAGCCAGCCAGGTCACTGACACTACCCGCGAACACCCGGGCCAGCAGCAGCCCAATAAACACACCACCTTGTGCTGCGCCAACGACACGCCCCTTCTCATGAGGTGCTGCCGCACTGGCCGCGTAGGCAATCAATCCCTGGGTCATTGCTGTGCCGAGCAGACCAACACTCAACATGCCTGCCAGCAGGACAGGAACGGATTGTGCCAGTGCGACAACGCATAGCGCCGCTGCCAATGCCAGGAGTTGCCAGGCCATAAGACGGCGGCGATTCATCCGGTCACCTAATGGGACGAGAAACAACAGAGCCAAGGCACAGCCAAGCTGGGTCGCGGTGATGACACCTCCGACCGCGGCCTGGCTGATAGAGAAGTCCAGGGCCAGTGCATCCAGCAGTGGTTGTGCAAAATAGACATTGGCGACACTTGAACCGCTGGCTGCGGCGAACAGCAGTATCAAGCTGCGCGGCATGGCATGGTGCACGATGTGCTCTGAATCATCGCACCGAGAGATGGGGAGTGCTGGGGCCGTCTTCATGATGACTCTCCATTGGTTTTGATTTAAAACTGGTTGGAGAGTAGTTGTGGTGGTTTTAAAATGCAACCATATGGGTCGCCAGGGCTGAATAGGTCGCTAAAGCTGAATAGATCGCTGAAATTACATTGGTCGCTGAAACTGCATGAAAGGGAACCGTCATGGCTCGCCGAAAATCTACGATTGATGAAACTTGCCCAGTGGCACGCTCTGTCGATGTCATCGGTGATCGGTGGTCACTGCTGATCGTGAGAGATGCTTTTGACGGCGTGAGTCGCTTTGGTGACTTCCAGCGCAGCCTGGGGGTAGCCCGCAATATTCTGTCCGAGCGTCTACGCAGACTGGTTGAAGCCGATATCCTGGAGACTCGGCCAGCATCGGATGGCACGGCTTATCAGGAATATGTGCTGACAGCCAAGGGAGAAAGTCTCTTTCCTGTGGTAGTTGCTTTGCGTCAGTGGGGTGAACAGTATTTGTTTTCACACAGCGAACAGCATTCGATTCTCATGGATAAGGCAACGGGACAACCTATCCCTTACATGACGCCGCAATCGGGGGATGGAAGTGCAGTGACTTCATCTGAAACCGTGGTCAAGAAATTGCCGTGACACTAAATTGTCGGTACATCATTCTGTATTAATCACCAATATAAGAATTATCTCATCTATGTGATCAGTCAATGCAATGATGAGCTTGGCCATTGGCAGTGGTGACTGCCAACATGGCCACTGGTCACGTAGCGGCTGACGGACTCTTATCCCTCCCCCCTTCAGTCTCTTGGCAAGGTAGGCTCACTATCTATTTATCTATCTGAGTGGATTTAATGGTGCTGGTGGAGCTCTTTGCTACACTGCTTTCTAGGGCAAAAGTATGGGTAGTGATGTTCATCTGCTGATCTTTGACTCATTCCAATGGTTGGTGGCATTAAGAGCTCCGTATGGCGCGTTATGGATTGAGCTGGGTGTGCCGGTAGTCATGCGCTCATGATCGTTACCTTCCGGCAGGTAGCGTTGAATCAAGGGGATAAGTATGCGGACCAATTTTCATGTTCGTCGCTTTCATGTTCGTAGTGGCCTTTTGGTCATCTTGATGCTTTCGGCGGGATACTCCGCTGCCCAGACGGCAACCACACAGTTCAATGTTCAAATCACCATCGACGCCGAGTGTCAGATCAACTCTGCAGCAGATCTGGATTTTGGCAACACTGGTGTGATTGATACGGCGATCGAGGCCTCAAGTGACATTGCTGTTCAGTGCACAAACGGCACGACTTACGATATCGGGCTGAATGAAGGACAGGGTACAGGCGCATCAGTGGCTACCCGTTTGATGACGGGGCCTGACTCCGAGACCGTCTCTTATTCTCTCTATACCGATGCTGGCCATACCGATGTATGGGGCGACACGATTGGCACTGATACTGTTTCGGGCACCGGCACAGGTGCTGAACAAGTATATACCGTCTTTGGCCAGGTCCCTGGGCAGGATGCTCCAGCACCAGGCACTTATACCGATGTCGTCACTGTCACCGTGACCTACTGATCGATCTGACCAAAAATTGAGCTGATCAAAGAGAGAAAGATGCGATCAATCGTCATATTGGCCATGTGCCTCATTACGGCGTTCAGTCTAGTGACTCCTGCAGTTGCAGCATCGCTGCGTGTCGCACCCGTCATCCTTGATCTCAGTGCTCCGACGTCGGCATCCACGATCCGAGTCTGGAATGACGCGCAACGACCGATCAATGTCCAGATTCGGGTGTTTCGCTGGACCCAGCAGAATGGTGACGATGTCTATGAGACAGCAAGCGATGTGGCTGCCAGTCCTCCCATTACGACGCTTCAGCCTGGTGGCGAGAATATCGTGCGTATCGTGCGTACAACGAAACAGCCTGTACAGGCGGAGGAAAGCTATCGACTGGTCGTGGATGAGCTGCCATCGCCCTCGCGACAACATGCCGGCACGGTCACTCTCGTGGTGCGCCATTCCATCCCCGTATTCTTCGCCGATCCTGATATTCAGGATGCGCTTCCTTCATGGTCTGTCGAGAAGCGACAAAATGGTTACATGGTTTCGGTTCGCAATGATGGCGATCGCCGCTTCAAGGTATCGAATCTCTCCTTGAGCACTGACGGTACGGTCGTGGCTCAGCACGAGGGTCTTGTCGGCTATGTGCTGGGGAGTTCGACAGCCAGCTGGTTTGTACCGGAAATGAGCCGCAGAGATATATCAGAAGGGGCGGTGACAATAACAGCGGACAGCGAAACAGGACGTTTTGATGCGACCGCACGTATCAGCGGCGGCTAGCATTCTGCTTTCAGTGTCGATTGGGTTTCTTGCGCCGTTGTACGGTCAAAAAGCGTTTGCCGGGGCAATTCCTCCTGCTGTCATGGGTTTTGATTCGGCCAGTTCGTTTTCGCATGGTACCCGGGACCTGCAGCTCGAAGTCTTTATCAACGGCACCTCGACCGACCTGGCTGCCGTCTTTCGACAGGATGCTGACGGGGGGCTTGCGATCGCCCCCGACCAGCTACGCAACGTGGGTATCCGGGCGCCTGAAAAGGCCATTGGGCCGGATGGGCTAGTCGATGTCGCCCAGCTTGCCGGGGTGTCCTTCGAGTACGACGAAGCCAGTCAAAGCATCCACTTTTCCGCTGAGTTCGATGCACTTTCCGAACGAGTCATCGAAGCTCATGAAAGGGCGTGGAACGAGCCTCCTTCGACCGATGCCCAAAGCAGTCTTGGTGCGCTCATGAATTACACGCTTTATACCAGCACCGGTGGTGATGACATTGATGACATGTGGGACTTCGAAGGTGTATCGGGTTGGTTCGAAGGCCGTATCTTCAGCCCATTCGGCGTGTTCACGAATTCATATGTTGCCAGTGTCTCGTCGAACGAGCTTTACGATTCCACGCGCCTTGATACGACCTGGTCCTATTCGAATCCTGAATGGTTAACCTCGTTTCGGGCGGGTGATGTCATCTCCGGTGGCTTGAATTGGACGCGTCCAACCCGGCTTGGTGGTCTCCAAGTCCAGCGCAATTTTGGATTGCGGCCGGATCTTGTGACCATGCCATTGCCCGATCTATCTGGGTCCGCGGCGGTACCTTCGACGGTCGACGTCTATGTCAACAATGCCCGCCGGGTCTCCGAGCAGATTCCGGCTGGCCCGTTTCAAGTGACCAACCTGCCGGTGGTGACGGGAAGCGGGACAGCTCGGGTGGTGGTACGCGACGCACTGGGGCGAGAGGCTACCTCAGAGACGCCTTTCTTCGCTTCATCCAATCTCCTGGCGTCAGGGCTTTGGGATTACTCGGCAGAAGCCGGCTTTGCCCGCCGGTTTTACGGGATTGAGTCCAGTGACTATGACGGGAGCCTCATGGCCTCTGGTACGCTTCGCTACGGGCTTTCGGATCAGCTCACTCTGGAGGGCCATGCCGAGGGAGGAGGCGGGCTCGTTAATGGTGGAGCTGGAACGGCGCTTAGCCTTGGTTCCTATGGTGTGGGCTCCCTTGCGGGATCAACAAGCCGTGTTGACGGTCAGACAGGCTTTCAAGTGGCTGGAAGTGTCGAATTCGAGTTCTGGGACTGGCATCTTTTTGCGCGAACACAGCGCACGTTCGGAGACTACAACGATATTGCCGGTGTAACGGCTGATGCTTCCTCGTTCCTGGACGATGGCATTAATACGGCTGCACCACCGCGCGCGCTTGATCAGGTATCCATCTCTGCTCCTTTGACGTTCGACCCCTCAACGCTCAATGTCAGCTATACCCAGGTTGAGACTGTCGAAGAAGATCGTTCGCAGATCCTCGGTCTTTCCCTGAACCGTCCGATCGGTAGGGCGTCCATCTTTGCCACAGCCTTCACGGATCTCGAAGATAGGGATTCCTTCGGCGTTTTTGTCGGCCTTTCGATACCCCTTGGCAGAGATATCTATGCTTCGACCGGTGTTTCCTCGGATTCCGACGGGACCTCGGTGACGACGGACCTGGTGAAGCCGGAGAGGTCGGAGGTCGGCAGCGTTGGCTGGCGCCTTCGCGATACTGAGGGAGAGGTCACCAACCGAGCGGCGGCCATCAGTTACCGTCCATCCTTTGCCCGTCTTGAAGCTGGCGTTGAGCAGTATGACGATCTTTATCGTGCCACGGGGCAGATAGACGGAGCCATCGTCTTCGCTAGCCAGGATGTCTTCCTGTCGGACCGGATCGATGACGCCTTCACTATCGTCGATACCGGCGTTGGGGGGGTTGATGTGCAGTATGAAAACCGTCCTGTGGGGCGTACCAACCGCAAGGGTAAACTGCTGCTGTCTGATCTGCGCTCCTACGAACGCAACCAGATCTCGATTGACCCAAGAAATCTTCCCATCGATGCCACGGTCGGCAGTACTCGTGAGATTACGGTCCCGGCCGATCGCAGCGGTACCGTGGTCGATTTTGATGTTCATACCGACGCCCGGGCTGCGCTTGTCATCCTGCAAAATGCGGTGGGGGAATACCTGGAAACGGGATCGGTTGGCAAGATGGAGGGGGCCGCGGAAGGTTTTGTCATTGGTTATGGTGGCCAGGCCTTTATCACGGGGCTTGACTCGCACAACCGAATCATCGTGGATCAGCCCACCCGCGGACGCTGCTTCGCTGAATTTGGCTATATACCCCACGAAGGTGAGCAAGTCACCATTCCCGATGTGATCTGTCGTCCGATCGAATGAGGAGTTGCATGTTGCGTCCTGTCATCATTCCATTGCTCTTCATGCTCCTGCTGCCGATGTCGGCAGTGGCCCAAGTGTTGAATAATTGCTCCTTCAGTGTAACCAACGTCAACTTCGGCAATGTCGACACATTGACCAGTGGTGCCGTTGACACCACAGGAAACGTGAATATCACCTGCAACTCCACGCTTGGCGCGACCTTCCGTATCTGTCTCAACCTCAATGCAGGCACAGGTGGATCAACTTCTGGGGTTCGCCACATGCTTGGTCCTGATAATGCCAGACTGAATTACAACTTCTTCCAGGATGCCGCCCGTGCAACACCTTGGGGATCGCGAACACAGTCAGCCCTCGGAACACCTGTCTTCCTGCAGCTATCGGTGCCGATCCTGGGGTCTGTTTCGACCTCGCGCACGATCTATGCACGGGTTGCGGGGGATCAACAAGGGGTTTCGCCGGGTGTCTATACGTCCACGTTTGCTGGCGCCAACGTAGAGCTCAACTGGCGCACGACCAGCGCAGCCAGCTGCGATGGTTTGACACAAAACCCTACAAATTCGAATTTCAGTGTGCAGGCAAACGTCACGCCTAACTGCAATGTCACTGCGCAGGACATCAATTTCGGTAATCATGGTGTGCTGGATGCCGCCGTGGATGCCACGGGCGCTGTCGCCGTGAACTGCACTTCTGGCACGACCTACAACGTCGGCCTGAACAATGGACTCAATGGTGATGGTCCTACCCAGCGTCGCATGATGCTGGGAGAGCAGGCCATTACCTATGGTCTCTATCAGGACGCTGCCCGCAGCCAACCCTGGGGCAACACCATTGGAAGCAACACAGCGAGTGGCACCGGCGCCGGTGCCACGCAGAACTTGACCGTATATGGCCGCGTACCGTCACAAACAACGCCTGCGCCAGGAACATACACGGATACCGTCGTGGTGACCGTCACTTATTGATGCATTGTTCGCTTCAGACTGGCGCATCGTGACATCACCATTCACTGGTAACCCGAAGCATCAGGCTGTTTTTGCGTCGGCACCCAACAGAGAGCGATATTCCTGGAGCTTCTTTCTTATCACTGGCGCATTGGGCTTGAGCAATGCGGCTTGCTTCATGATGGCATTGGCGGTGGTCAGATCACCGATCTCTTCAAACATGTACGCTGTTTCGCGCAGGACGTCGGCTGACTCTCGATTATTCTTCACCTTGGATTTCAATGAACTGAACGTCGACAAGGTAAATGCCTTGGAGGCCGGCTTTGATATGAGCCACCTCTGACGCAGAGCCTCCATATCCATGGCTGCCGGAATGTCTTTAGCAGAAGCTGCCTGCTCCTCCATGGTAATGGCCGGGTTGTGTACCAGTAGTTCTACGATATTGGCGGGCAACGCGGGAGGCCCCATGGATCGCCTTCCCATCAGGTTGGAAAACTGGCCAACGCTGGTGTCCGCATGTGTCTTTATATGGACAAGGTCTTTTATTTCTATCGGGTCGTCAAAGGACTCATGGTAATAAAGTTTTCCATTGAGCGTGTAACGGTGTGACTTGCCATGCTTGTCATTTATCGAGATACCATGAGGCTTCTCAGCCAGATTGATATAGCCGATGGATAATAGCTCGGAATCTTCGAATGCTTTAGGTAACGCGTATTTGATTCCGCCGCCTGTAGAAGCACCATCAAGATACTCAAGCGATATCAGGCTATTGGTGAAGTTTTCTAGAGATACATTGTCGGACTGACTTTTTACTTTGTCAGCAGACAGGACCATATAGGGGCTGTTTTTCAATGAATCAAGCGTTCTGAATCTTTCAGAAGGTTCATGATGCATATTTTGTGACTTGCTTTTCGAGTAATGATTCAGTATGTATTCTGAAAGATGCTCACCAAAAATAAAAGACTTTTGTGGCTTGATATGTACCGCATCCTTGTAATGCGTCTTTTCTATCTTGGTTTCATTAAGGTCGACGACGTTATGTCCGTATCTTTTTGAAATTCTTTTTATTCTCATGTGATTGTTGTCTCCTGGCTTTAGAAACCGGATAGGAAACATGACATTTATGACGGGTACTCCAAGCATGGAAAGAAGTTTATAGTAGTTGTTGATATGGTAGAAGTAATTGTTGATTCTTTTTTTCTTCTGATAATGGTTACAATAGAAGTTAATATCATTGACATAGTGGTCAATGATGATGACGTCACTTGACATCAAGGATTCGGCATTATTGAGCAACTGCTTGATATGAAAAAATATGGGGTTTCTTCCAGAAGATAAGTTATGAACTTCAAATTTTTCTCTCAATGCCTGGGTATAGCCATTCTTTATAACTGAATTACTTGTCCCGATAATAGATACTTTCATATTTCATCCCTGTAAGAAAAATATAATCTATGCAGTTTGCGTGAGCACGTGAATATATTGATCAATATTATATTTTGTCACTAGAATGACGGGAGTATTCTGTTGTATACGCCAGGTGTTTTTATGTAATTGATAATGTTTACTGTGTCTGTGTTTTTAGTCAGTCTTGAGATGACGATGCCCTGATGAATAGTGCTTCTCGTCGCTGAATCCGCCATCCGCTGGCTGAAGGCAAGACCCTGGCCATGGCTGTGCTCGGCAGAGGTGAAAGATGAGAGGCGAGGTGAAGCCCCCTCTATATGCGACATCCTGCCGCCTTGTGCCTGGCGATATCATCCGGCTAGCATGCAGGCATGCGTTATTCTCGTGCCATGACATTCAATGTTGCCATCCCGCTTGCTGCCTTCGTGATTCTTGGTGGCGCGATCTTCGGTGGCCAGGCCTACTCGGAAAGCCGTCTGAGTGGCGACATTCAGCGTGCCCTGGCGGCAGAGCTCAATACACCCGAGCCGATGGTCGAGGTAAAGTACCTGCAGAAGGTCAATCACGGCTATGGTGTGTGTGGCTTGTACAAGACGCCAACCTCCCCGCAGGGCTATGCCTCGTTCTTCTATGACAAGGTCAATGATCGTGTGACGCTGGATGTCACTTCGACTCGTTACACAACAAACTGCGGCCTATCGGCGCTCTGTTGATACTTGGTACGCGGGTTCTGTCACTTGCGTGATTTCTGCAACGACAACCTTTCCACCTTCCACTCGTTTTCTAGCAGCACCCATCAGGTGGTTTTCTTTCGACTGGCGATAGCTTGGCGTGTCATGCCGGCTGACCATGCCAATGACAGGGTGTCGAGTCTTCCTGGTTGATCCGGCATTCATCCAGACTGCGACAATATGACGTGCTCAGGTTGGGCTTTGCGGATGCGTGGATCTGCTATCGTATCGCTCTATCTATGTTGTTTGTGCACTGAATGGAGCGAGATATGCCGAGTACAAGAAACAATAACATGCGTCGTATTTCTCACTCATGGCTATGGGCCATGATGGCAACCATGCTGCTTGCAGGCGTTGCCCAGGCAGCAGACCTGGAAGTGACTGAAGCCAAGGTGAGCTTGCTGCCCGGGGCATCGCCTTCTGCAGGTTACTTCAATCTGCATAATACTGGTGACGAACCTGTGACCTTGGTAGGAGCGGAAAGTCCGGCCTTCGATCAGGTTCACATGCATCTCAGCATGGACAAGGATGGTGTGGCCAGTATGCAGATGGTGCATGAACTGGAGCTGGCGCCGGGAGAGACCATCAAGTTTGCACCGAAGGGTTATCACCTGATGTTGATGAATCGAAACCAGCCCCTGGCGATAGGGGATGAGGTCGAGATCGTACTGCAGTTTGCTGGAGAGGAGCCGCTGCCGGTGAATTTCGACGTGGTTTCCCCTGTATCAATGTAATGGGACGGTTCGGGGAATAGTCATATGTACAAGTGGTTATGCATTGCGCTCGTATCCTTCTGGCTGGTGGGGTGCAGTGACCAGTCCTGGCAGACAACGGATATCTCCGAGATGATGCCACCTCTCGATTTCCACCTGACCGACGAGAATGGCAAGCAAGTGGATGCGGAAGACTTTCGTGGCAAGACCACGCTGCTGTTCTTTGGCTATACCCACTGTCCGGATGTCTGCCCGATTACGCTGGCCCGGCTTGCAACTGCTTTCAGACAGGTTGATGACAAGGCTCGCGAAGACATTCAAGTGTTGTTTGTTTCGGTTGATCCGACTCGGGATACTCCGGAGATCATGAAGGAATACACGGAGGCATTCGGACCACAGTTCATCGGGCTGACAGGTAGCAAGTCCGACATCGATGCCATTACCAATCGTTATCGTGTCTCCTATGGATATGGAGAAAAGGACGAGAGCGGCAATTACGATGTCACCCACTCCAGCGCAACCTTTGCTTTCAACCGCCAAGGGGACGCGCAACTCCTGATTCGTGACGACGATCCAATGAAAGCGGTGGTATCGGATCTCGAGGCGCTTGCCGAAGGAAGCTGATGCATGGGAAGGATGCCTACTTAGGGGTGTTCCAGTGTTCTGGCCCGCCCCCTTCCTGCCCAAGAACATCCTCGGGATTGCGTAATGAACACTCCGCCAGTGATAGGCAACCGCAACCGATGCCGCGATCCATTTTGTCTCGCAAGCGCGAGAGTCTCGAAGCGCACACCAACATGCCCACCAGGAGCAATGGGCATGTTGGTGATCGATCACCCCATGATGATCTTCTTGTAGAAACCAAAGCCGGCAGTCTTTCTTAATTCCCTGAGTATACGAGACTTCTCCTGGCCTTCCAGTTTGGATGAGGCGGCCAGAGGCTTTGCTTCCGACAAGTTTTCATATACCCGCCCAGGCTGGATCAGATAACGCTCATTTGTTTGCACAATGACATGGTCAGCCTGTTCATGATCCGCAATTTCCTGTACGTAGCTGCCAGGAAGATTGATGGCGACTACCCGGGAAAAGAAAAGTGAAAAGAATTTAGAGAAGTTGCCGGCACTCAAGGATGAGCCCCCAAACATGAGTATGTTCTTGTCAAACATTGGATTGGGGTTTGTGAACACCCTGACGTTACCGGCGCCAGGAATCTGGTTGTTGAAAGCCAGTCTGGAGCGTAGCAGACCTATCATTTTCAACGTCTTCTTAGGATCCTTGGCGGGAGGATAAAGCTTGGACCCCAGGTCACCATATACTTCTCTTTCAAAGAAAGAGAAGTATTGATCATAGTCATGCTGGTAGCCTAATCTGTGCATGCATTCCTTGAAGCAGATAAAGGCACCAAGGTCACTCCAGTGTGTATCTGTTCTATAATAGCTATTTCTATCATTCCTGCATTTTTCAACAGGATTGATATAGTTTACGCCAAAGTCACGGAATATCTCTTCGACTTGCTCCGTAATGGTAATCTTACCTTGTGGGTACGGATAAAGTTCAGGAAATACCTTCTCCTTGGAGTTGGATATTACATATAATGCATTTTTCTTTTTATTGAAATTTCTTGAAAAATTCTTCCAGGTAGTGATAGTGGAATCATTTAACAATATCTCCCCTGTATGCTGCTTGACAGTGGAATCTGCATGATTGGTCAAGAACAGCCATCCATCCTTACCCTCGATGACCTGGCGCACGGGCTGTATATCAATCTCATGGTACCAATCAGCTTTTCCATTAATGGAGAGACCAATTCTTATATTCTTATTCCCACCTAGATCGATAGTATGTTTGAAGCCGCATAGATGGCTTATGGATTCTTTTTTAATTCCATGTTTGTCAATGAAAAATTTAACAACATCGGGCCTGTTGGCGTTTAATGGATACGACGTGATACATCCGTTATCCACCAATATGGAAACATCATGTTCTTTCAGATTTCTTGCCCAGCCCAAAAGCTGGAAAGAAGCCAGATCCTTTCCCTTGATGATGGTGTCATGGACAGACTTGTTGAGGTGAAAGATTGGTGGGCGCTGTGGATTTTTTGTGTTTTTTATCTTGACGCAGAACTTCTTTGCTTCTTCACTGGCAATGATGTCGATGAAGTTCAACCCGCCCTGATGGTTGGGATAATATTTAAGCAGCCTATCTATCGTATTTCTTGCATCAGAAAATCTTCTCTCCCGTACAAGAGATTCTGCCAAGCGAATATGCAGATCTGGAAGCAGGTTATCCAGATCATCAAGGACAGCACTGTAGTGTAATGATGCCTCATCATATATCCCTTTCTGCATTGATGAGTCTGCAGCCGTAATCCTGGTTGCGATATTTTTATACATAGCCTAAATTCCATGAAAGCTATTTGGGTTTATTGTTGGATGTCTGATAGCACACCCAGTCTCGACAGCATGGCTCGGCCCTCTGGGAGACTACGAGAAGCTGCTCATCCTTGCTAGTCTAGGTTGTCCAGATGAAAGCAAGGTGAATGTTTTTTGTAATGCCCTTTACTGAACAACGTCGCTAGGCGCCTTGAGTATTTTTTCAATAAAGCATCTTTGTCTTTTGGGATGATTGTGATTGAAATAATGCTTCCTTGAACCAGAAAATAGGTATCTGGATATGCGTTGATCAATAAATATAAATATTATTTATTTTATATAACTGGCTATTATTTTCAGTTTGTTAAAGGTATCAGATTGTAAGTTTTCTTTGTCGTCATGGCCAGTGAATGAGGAATATCAGCTTCAATATATGATTTCATATATTACTTATATATGCCGGTAACCTCTTTTTTCGTTCTGCTTAATGTGGCCCGATAGGTCCTGCTGGCGCTGAGGGGGACATCGTAGACCCGACTGACAACAGCTTGTCATGCCCTAAATAGCAATGGCTGACGAGGCTCGAGAAGCCCTAGGGTTTGTCTCAAAAGTCGGCGGGCGATGGTCGAGCAAGGCGAAATCGGGTGAAAAAGCGTAGTTTACCGGTCGTAAATGAGCATTTTGAGGCCGATTGACTCGCTTCGCTCGCCCTTCGGGCCAGCCTTCGACTGTTGTCTACGCTCCGGCTCAACGCCGCATGACCGAGCGCAGGCACTTTTCAGACAAAGCCTAGGGTCGTTCCAGTATCCTGGCCCCAGGTCCTTTCTCTCCAAGAACATCATTGGGGTTGCGTAATGGGCAATCTTCCAACGATAGGCAGCCGCAACCGATGCAGCGATCCATTTCGTCTCGCAAGCGCGTGAGTCTCTTGATGCGCTCATCAAGCATGTCACGCCAGAGTGATGAGATTTCGTGCCATTGTGCAGCGGTCAATTTACTGCCAGGTGGATAGCTGCCCAGTGTCTGACGAATCTCTTCCAGCGGAATACCTGCGCGCTGGGCCACTTTGATGACGGCGATATAACGTAGCATGACAGGTGCGAAGCGCCTCTGATTGCCGGCGTTGCGTGTGCTGCTGATCAATCCCTTGGCTTCATAGAAGTGCACGGTAGATATCGGCACGCCACTACGCCGAGCAACTTCCCCTACGCTCAATACCCGTTTCGAATTTCCTGATGCAGTTGTCTTCATCATTCTTGACCTCAAGTTTGCTTGAGGTTTTATAGTCCGCGACTCCATGACTTGCAACCCCGTTGTACGGGCTGTGGTACGAGCAGGTTTCCTCGGAAAAAGAAGAGAGTTGCCGGGACTGACATTGGGCGAGATGAGGATATCAGTGATGAATAAAAGCGTCGCTCAAGCAGGCGTGATGATAGCTATTGTGGCCGTTGTCATCGTGGTCTTTATGTTCTTGTCGGAACAGCCCGATGCATCAGCAGAAAATGCCTGGCCTGCGACCAAGGTGGCGCTGGCAGAAGTAAAGCGTCGCACCCCACCTCGTGCATTTTTTGGTATCGGTGAACTCGAGGCTATTCGACAGGTGCAGGTCGCAGCGGAAACATCCGGTCGGGTGGCTCTGCTGGAATTCGACTCTGGCCAGGAGGTCGAGCAAGGCCAGGTGCTGGTCCAGATAAACGATGCACCAGAACGTGCCGAGCAGGTACGCCTGCAAGCTCAGCTGCGTAATGCGCAAGCCTTGTTGCAACGCCTTAACAGCCTGGCGGCGCAAAGCGCTACGACTCCCGAGCAGC
Organism: Halomonas sp.; assembly: GCF_029263665.1. Lineage (GTDB taxonomy): Bacteria > Pseudomonadota > Gammaproteobacteria > Pseudomonadales > Halomonadaceae > Halomonas. The sequence goes on along the minus strand of NZ_JAJUFQ010000004.1, from coordinate 244,281 downwards.
GCGATAATGCAGAAGCCCAGAGGGATATGGCGCGTGGTGAGTTGCAGCAGGTTGAAGCGCGTCTTGAGCAGAAGGCCATTCGAGCGCCATTTTCTGGAACCATTGGTATCCGTCGGGTGCATCTTGGCCAGTATCTGAGTGCCGGTGACACCATCGCCAGCCTTGTTGATGCTGATCAAATGCATGCCAATTTCGCCCTGGATGAAGAGGCGATACCCCAACTTCGGCCAGGTCAGCCGGTAGAGCTGGAAGTTGATGCCTATCCCGGGCGCACTTTCCGTGGCGTCATCGATGCCATTGACCCTCTCGTCGATGCTGCCCGTATGGTGCAGGTTCAAGCAACTTTGCCCAATAGAGACGGAGAGCTGCATGCCGGGATGTACGTCAGTATTCGCGTACCACGCTCAGATGATGCCGAGGTGCTGAGCGTGCCTGAAACTGCGGTGACCTATACCGCATACGGTGAGACGGTCTTCATCGTCGAGCGTGGTCAACGGCAGTCGCTCAGTGTCAAGCGCGTGGCGGTCGAGACAGGCGAACGTTGGCAAGGCTATGTAGCGATTGACAAGGGTCTCGATGAAGGTGATCGAGTCGTCACCTCCGGACAGCTCAAGCTCAGTGATGGCATGGTCGTTGAGCCACTGGAACATGACACTCTGCAGGCATCACGTGACGTTGCCACACTCGAATCCTCCTCCACCAGGGAGGATGTTCAGTGACCTTCACCGATCACTTTGTACAGCGTCCGGTGCTGGCACTGGTCATCAGTAGCCTGATGGTACTTTCAGGCCTGTTTGCCTTGAACAAGTTGCCGCTACGTCAGTACCCGATGCTGGAAAACGCTACGATCACCATTACAACCGAATACCCCGGAGCCTCGGCAGAGCTGATGCAGGGCTTTGTCACCCAGCCCATCGCTCAAGCGGTGTCCTCAGTGGAGGGCATCGATTACATGACGTCGTCCTCGACCCAGGGACGTAGCCAAGTCAGTCTGCGTATGCTGCTCAACCGTGACTCCACTCAAGCCATGACCGAGACGATGGCCAAGGTCAACCAGGTGCGCTATCGACTGCCGGAAGACACTTTCGACCCAGTGATTGAACGTTCGGCGGGCAGCGACACCGCACTGGCTTATGTGGGTTTTGCCAGCAGTACCTTGTCGGTGTCCGAGATCAATGACTATTTGTTACGTGTCGTCGAGCCAATGTTCGCCAGCATTGAAGGTGTGGCCAAGGTGGCGTCGTATGGCGGGCAGCGTCTGGCGATGCGCTTGTGGCTGGATAGTGATCGTCTTGCGGGACATGGCCTGACGGCCGCAGATGTCGCCGATGCGATACGCCGCAACAACTATCAGGCCGCACCGGGCACAGTGAAAGGGCAGTATGTGATGGCCAATGTGCGCGTCGATACTGACCTTGCCAGCGTTGAACAGTTTCGCGACATGGTCATTCGCAATGATGGCCAGAGCCTGGTGCGTCTGCGTGATGTGGGAACCGTTGAGCTAGGGGCTGCATCCAGCGACAGCAGTGGCCAGATGAACGGTAAACCTGCGGTTTTCGTCGGGGTATTTCCCACGCCTACCGGCAATCCGCTGACCATTGTCAGCGGCCTTCGCCAGATGCTGACCCAGTTGGATCGGACGTTACCGCCTGGGGTTGAAGCCAGCCTGGGTTATGAGACTGCGCGCTTTATTCAGGCCTCCATTGATGAAGTCATGCACACGCTGCTGGAAGCCGTGCTGATCGTGGTGGTGGTGATCTTTCTGTGCTTGGGATCATTGCGCAGTGTCGTGATTCCGGTGGTCACGATCCCGTTGTCGATGCTGGGTGCTGCTGCACTGATGCTGGCGTTTGGCTTCAGCCTCAACCTGCTGACTCTGCTGGCGATGGTCTTGGCGATTGGCCTGGTGGTGGACGATGCCATTGTGGTGGTAGAGAACGTGCACCGCCATATTGAGTCCGGGCGTTCACCGATAGTCGCTGCACTGTTTGGAGCCCGTGAAGTGGCAGGGCCCGTGATTGCAATGACCATTACGCTAGCTGCGGTATACGCACCGATAGGCCTGATGGGAGGGCTGACAGGGGCACTGTTCAAGGAATTCGCCTTGACGCTGGCGGGAAGCGTGATCGTTTCAGGTGTGGTAGCGCTTACATTGTCCCCGGTAATGAGCTCGGTATTGCTTCCCGAGGGACAGCACCAGGGCTGGTTGGCGCAAACTTCGGATCAGGTATTCGCAGGTTTGATGCGGCAGTATGGGCGAGTACTGGAGGTCTCTCTGCGCCACCGGTGGATAGCGGCAGGTGTGGCATTGATGGTATGTGCAAGTCTCCCGCTGCTGTATCAGTTGCCACAGAGTGAACTGGCTCCCGCTGAGGATCAGGCCTCGATACTCACTGCCATCAAGTCACCGCAGCACGCCAATCTTGACTATGTCGAGCGCTTTGCTGACAAGCTCGATGCCATCATGGGCCGTCTCCCCGAAGCGACCAGCACCTGGATGATCAATGGCACGAACGGGCCGGCTGAAAGCTTTGGCGGTGTCATCCTGTCGGATTGGGAGCAGCGTGAACGCTCCGGCGCAGAAATCACCAGCACGCTACAGCAAGCGGTTGGTGAAGTTGAAGGCAACAGCATCTTTGTCTTTCAGGAACCCGCCTTGCCGGGATCCAGTGGAGGGTTGCCGATACAGTTGGTATTGCGCAGCGCCGAGGACCACCGTGTGGTATTCGAAGCGATGGAACAGCTCAAGCAAAGCGCTCGTAGCAGCGGGCTATTCGTAGTCGTTGATAGCGATCTCGATTACAACAATCCTGTAGTCAAGGTAAGCGTCGACCGCTCGCGAGCCAATAGCCTGGGGATTCGCATGGATGACATCGCCAAGTCGTTGGCTGTCCTGGTGGGTGAAAATTACATTAATCGCTTTGCGTTGCAGGGGAGATCTTACGATGTCATTCCCCAGAGCATCCGACATCAGCGTCTGACACCGCAAGCACTGGCTCGACAGTTTGTGCGTACTGATAGTGGAATCCTGGTGCCGCTTTCCAGTGTGGTGGATGTGTCGATGCAGGTGGAACCTAACCGTCTTGCTCAGTTCGACCAACAGAATGCTGCCACTATGCAGGCAATTCCGGCACCCGGCGTGTCGCTGGGTCAGGCTGTCACCTTTCTTGAACAACAGGTGCAGCAGCTACCTCCGGGCTTTTCCCATGACTGGAAGGCCGAGTCACGCCAGTACATCCAGGAAGGAAACACGCTGATGTGGGCCTTCATGGCGGCGCTGATCGTCATCTATCTGGTGCTCGCGGCGCAGTACGAGAGCCTGCTCGATCCCCTGGTCATCCTGATTACCGTGCCATTGTCGATCTGTGGGGCATTGCTGCCATTAGCCCTGGGATGGACGACCTTCAACATTTATACCCAAATAGGTCTGGTGACGCTGATTGGCCTGATCAGCAAGCACGGTATATTGATGGTCGAATTCGCCAACGAGCTGCAGGTGCATGAAGGATTGAGCCGCTCTCAGGCAATTCTGCGTGCCGCCCAGATTCGCCTGCGTCCAGTATTGATGACGACCGCCGCCATGGTGCTGGGCTTGATCCCTCTGGTATTCGCTGGAGGGGCCGGGGCCAATAGTCGTTTCGGACTTGGTGTGGTCATTGTTTGTGGCATGTTGATCGGTACCTTGTTTACCCTGTTTGTGTTACCGACCCTATATGCCCTGATTGGCCGGGATCACCGGCTTCAAAGCCCGCGTAGCCAGCAATTAGCCGAAGCCGAACAGATGTTGCTGAATCCTGCGGACGGCAACTGAAGACGGCTGACTTCTCCTGCATTATTTGCCTGGGTATCCACTATTAGAAACTTGCTCATGAATGCCACGACCGCGGAAACGCGGTTGTGGCATTTGACCTATGTATATGTAGACACTGTCTGTTATATATAACAATGTGTGCTGAAGTATTCCTTTGGTGATGGCTCTCGACAGTCAGGCAGTGTCGACCTGGCTTCGATGGCTGGCGCAGCGAGGTGTCACGACATGAACATGAACATGAAGTTTCTGCAGGATCTGCTGTCACGTGCTGCCAGGCGGGCTCGTGAACAGACGTCCATCGCGACATATCGACGAGGGGGGAGCGGGGAGTCGCCGCTGACCCAGTTGGGAGCGGCCTGTCATGCCCTGATGAACAGTAATGGTGAGGCCTCGAGCATCCTGGTGGCCCAGCAGGCACTGGAACGCTATGCGGAGCTGTCGAAGGATGAGCGGGTGGCGTTCTTCACCTTGCTGGCAGACCAGTACGCTGCTGATCCTGACGCCGTGCATAGTGCCTATGAGGCTTACCGCGAGGACTCAGGCAATGCCAACCTGCAACGCCTGTTTGCCGCCTGTGAGCCGGCTCGACAGAACTTGCTGCGGCGCCTCAATCTTTCTCCTGGCGCCACCATCGAACTGGTCAAGATGCGCGCGGATCTGCTGGGGCTGCTCAAGCAGCATCCTGAGCTGGCACCGCTGGATGCCGATTTCGCCCATCTGTTTGCCTCCTGGTTCAATCGCGGCTTCCTGGTGCTGGAAAACATCGATTGGAATACGCCCGCCGCGGTACTGGAGAAGGTCATCCAGTATGAAGCTGTCCACGAGATCCACGACTGGGATGACCTGCGTCGGCGGCTCGGTCCGCAGGACCGGCGCTGCTACGCTTTCTTCCACCCCGCCGCTGGGGACGAACCGCTGATCTTCGTCGAGGTTGCCTTGTGCCGGGGGATTCCCGACAACATTCAGGGAATTCTCGCTTCTTCGGAAGCGCTGCATCCTGATGAAGCTGACACCGCAGTGTTCTACAGCATCAGCAACTGCCAGCGTGGATTGAAGGGCGTCTCCTTTGGCAACTTCCTGATCAAGCAGGTCGTGCAGGAGCTCAAGCGTGAGCTGCCCAATCTCAAGGAATTCGTCACTCTGTCGCCAGTACCAGGGTTTGCCGATTGGCTCGAGACACAATGCAGTGAAGGTCAGATCACTTTGTCCGAACAGACGGAATCGGCTCTCAAGGAACAGGGTTGGAACGCGGATGAAGAACGTCGCAAGGCGTTGAGCGCCGAATTGATGCCGCTGGCCGCTCGCTACTTCCTCGAAGCCAAGCATCGTAGTGGGCAGCCGCTGGATCCGGTAGCACGTTTCCACCTGGGCAATGGTGCCAGCCTGCACCGGCTGAACTGGCTGGGTGATACTTCAGCCAAAGGGCTGCGTCAGGCTCATGGTCTGATGGTCAACTATCGTTATCAGCCCGATCAGATCGAGCAGAACCACGAGGCCTACAGCCGAGAGGGCAGTGTCATCTGCGCATCTGACATCCGCCGCTTGGCCTCTCGTCAGAAGTCGCGCCGTCATGAGCGAGCGGATGCTTGATACTGCGTATATCGTCCGCTTCTGACTATTTCATTTTTCACCATTTTCACTTTCAACTAGTGCTTACCGCCAAGTGCTTACCGCCAATGATCGTCGACCTTTGACGATCACCTACTTTCAGCAGTGAGATCATCATGAACCATAACCTCTATCTGCAGTTCCTCCCGCATTTTGAGCATCAACCGGACAAGTGTCTGATCGATACACTGGATGGCAAGCGCTATCGCTATGCCGAGGTACTGGCGACGTCGCAGCGTCTGGCTTCGGTACTGTTCGAGCTTGGTGTTCAGCCTGGTGACCGTGTTGCGGTGCAGGTCGACAAGAGTCCGCAGGTCGTCATGCTGTATCTGGCATGTCTGCAGGTAGGGGCTGTGTATCTTCCGTTGAATACCGGCTATACCGAAGCCGAGATCGAGTATTTCCTCAGCGATGCAGAGCCGCAGCTTTATGTGTGCACGCCGGCTCAACTGGCCCAGGCTCAGCACTATAGTCAGCGGGGGCTGGTGGTCGAGGTCGCGAGCCTTGGCACCCAGGAGGATGGCAGCCTGATGGAGCGTGCCGAGTCCGCGCAACCCACCACGGATGTCGCTCAGCTTGAGGGCAAGGATCTGGCGGCCATTCTGTATACCTCCGGCACGACGGGACGTGCCAAGGGGGCAATGCTGAGCCACGCCAACCTGGCCTCGAACAGTCGTTCTCTGGTGGAAGCCTGGTGTTATACCGCCGATGATCACCTGTTGCATGCTCTGCCGATCTTCCACACTCATGGCCTGTTCGTGGCCTGCAACGTGACCCTGACAGCCGGGGCCTCGATGACCTTCATGCCGCGCCTGGACATCGATGCGCTGCTGGAGCGCATGCCCAAGGCCACGGTGCTGATGGGGGTGCCGACCTTCTATACCCGCCTGCTGCAGTCGCCGCGCCTGGACCGCGATGTGGTGCGTAACATGCGCCTGTTCGTGTCAGGTTCGGCTCCGCTACTGGCGGAGACCCACGAAGACTTCCAGGCTCGTACGGGACACGCCATTCTCGAACGCTATGGCATGACCGAAACCAATATGAATACTTCCAACCCCTACGATGGTGCACGCCGTCCAGGCACGGTCGGTATGCCTTTGCCCGGCGTCGAGGTACGCATCACCGATCGGGAAAGTGGAGCTGAACTGTCTCAGGGGGAAACCGGGCTGGTCGAAGTGCGCGGCCCCAACGTGTTCCAGGGCTACTGGCGGATGCCGGAGAAGACGCGCAGCGAATTCCGCGATGATGGTTTCTTCATTACCGGAGACCTGGGCTGTATCGATGACCAGGGCTATCTGAACATCGTGGGCCGTGACAAGGACCTGGTGATCTCGGGTGGCTATAACGTCTATCCGAAAGAAGTCGAGCAGCTTATCGACGAGCTTCCGGGGGTTCTGGAGTCGGCGGTCATCGGAGTACCGCACCCTGATCTGGGCGAGGGTGTTACCGCAGTCGTGGTACCGCAGAGCAATAACACCCTGAATGAACAGGACATCGTCTCCAGCCTGGAAGGGCAACTGGCGCGCTACAAGCAGCCACGTCGTGTGTTCTTCATCGATAGCCTGCCGCGCAATGTCATGGGCAAGGTACAGAAGAACCAGTTGCGTGACCGCTACGCGGACATCTATCAGCCGCAGGAGGAGGTGGCTTCCTGAGCTGGCTGGTGTCGACAAGGAGCAGGTACTGAAAACAGCATGGCGATATGACCTGCTCCTTTCCCCTGACCGAGGCGCTTGGCCATACAAGGGCCCGTAGGACAGGGTCAGTAGCACAAGGATCCACAGTACGAGGACGAGAAGTAGAAGGATTAGAAGCACAAGGACGAGAAGTACAAGCACGCCAAGAAACGCGCTCATGAGGTGACCGACAAACGTCACGTCTCCTCACCAATAACGACAAATAGAGAGAATTCCCATGGTGATATACGGAGTCGCCCTGCTCGCAGGGTGCATGATGGTCGGCCTGATCATCGGCGATCTGCTAGGCCAATTGCTGGGCATCGGTGCCAACCTCGGTGGTGTCGGCATTGCCATGCTGCTGCTCATCTTTATCACTAGCTGGCTCAAGGATCATGACAGGTTGCCCGAAGCGACGGTTTCGGGAATCAATTTCTGGAATGCCATGTACATTCCCATCGTGGTGGCCATGGCCGCCAGCCAGAACGTTGCAGCCGCTTTCAGTGGCGGGCTGGTTGCCTTGCTGGCAGGTGTACTGGCCGTGGTACTCGGCTTGTTGCTGGTACCGGTGATCGCAGGAAAGACAAGCGACGAGGAAAGTCGTCGTTCTCTGGCGGCAGCCACCGAGGGGGATGAATGATGCTGGAATCACTGATCGAGCTGTTCGACAAATATCATCTTGTTGCTGCCTTCGCCATCATCGGCCTGGCCATGTATGCCGCGTACTGGGTGAGTGCACGCTTTACCCGTGGCAAGTTGCATGGTTCTGCCATTGCCATCCTGATTGGCCTGCTGCTGGCCTGGGTGGGGGGCGTGGTCACGGGGGGCAAGCATGGATTGGCGGACATCAGCCTGTTCTCCGGTCTGGGGTTGATGGGAGGAGGCATGCTGCGTGATCTGGCGATTATCGCAACGGCCTATGGTGTGCAGTTCAGCGAAATCCGCAAGGCGGGGGTTCGTGGTGTCGTGGCGCTGTTCGCTGGGGTGATCGTGTCCTTCGTGGCTGGCGGTGCGGTCGCTGTTGCATTCGGCTATACCGACCCGGTGGATATCACGACCATCGGCGCTGGCGCCGTGACTTACATTGTCGGGCCCGTGACCGGTGCAACGCTGGGAGCAAGTTCTGAAGTCATTGCTCTGTCGATTGCCGCCGGGCTGGTCAAGTCGATCCTGGTCATGGTAGTGACGCCGATGAGTGCACGCATGATCGGGCTGGATAATCCACGTTCAGCGATGATCTTTGGTGGCCTGATCGGCACGACCAGTGGCGTAGCGGCGGGGCTGGCGGCCACTGACGCACGCCTGGTGCCTTATGGGGCCATGACGGCGACGTTCTACACCGGCCTGGGTATTCTGCTCGCGCCTACCTTGCTGTTCCTGGCGGTCCGCGCCCTGGTGTGACGTTCTCTGCAGGAAAACCTGAATGGCTGACGGGGCGTCATATGACGCCCCGTCAGCCGTTTGAGAGCAGGAGGTTGAATTACACTTCCTTGAGTTCCAGGTCAGGTACTTCGTACTTGAACATGCGCGTCAGGTAGAGCAGGTATGCGAAGCCGCATGCCACCCAGGTCAGCCCCACTTGGAAAGTGTTGCCGGACAGGCTGCTCCATAGCCAGATGGTCAACAGAAAACCGATGCTGGGCATCACGCCGTAGCGCAGCAGGTGCTTGGGTTGCAACAGGTGCTCGTCGACCAGGTAGTGCTTGATCACGGATAGATTGACGAAAGAGAACGCCACCAAGGCACCGAAACTGATCATGGTTGCGGCCAGTTCCAGGCTGATGACCAGGGCGAGCAGGGAAATGGCACCGACGATCAGTGTTGAACCCAATGGGGTACCGTAGCGCCTGCTGATGACGGCAAACCAGCCCGGCAACACATGATCGCGCCCCATGGCATAGAGAATGCGTGACACGCTGGCCTGGGAGGCCATGGCCGAGGCGAAACAGCCGGCAACATAAGCTGCCGTAAAGAAAGTGACCAGCAGGGTGCCACCGACCCGGCGCATGACATCCACGGCTGCCGAGTCGGCACTGCCGAAGTTGGCATAGTCCGGGAATGCCAAATGGCCAATGTAGGATGCGAGGATGAACAGCGTGCCGCCGATCACGGTGCACAACATGATGGCACGCGGAATATCGCGCTTGGGCTGGCGGGTTTCCTCGCTCAGGGTCGATACGGCATCAAAGCCCAGGAAGGACAGGCACAGAATGGCCGCACCACCGACAATGGTTGGCCACTGCAGTGACTCGCTGTAGAACGGTGCCAGCAGGGAAGGGGCTTCATCACTGCCGATGGCACTGAAAGACATGGCAATGAAGGTGGCGAGGAAGATGAACTGGAAGGCGATGATGATCAGGTTCATGCGCGCCACCAGCTTGATCCCCAGGACATTGAGCAGGGTGACCATGGCGATGGCGCCCAGCACCCAGACATATTGGTCGACGGCGGGAAAGTATTCCTTCATGTAAATGCCGATCACCAGATAGTTGATCATGGGCAGGAAGATGTAATCCAGCAGCAGCGCCCAGCCCACCATGAAGCCGATACGCCCGCCAAAGGCGCGCCGGGTGTAGGTGTAGGCCGATCCCGCTGCCGGGTAATGTTCGACCATGCGGCCATAGCTGTAGGCGGTGAAGAACATGGCGGCCAAGGTAATGACATAGGCCAGGGGAACATGTCCCTGGGTGGTTTCGGTGACGACGCCATAGGTCGTGAACACGGTGAGCGGGACCATGTAGGCGAGGCCGAAGAACACCAGGGCTGGCAGGCCGAGAATACGCTTGAGGTCACTGTCGCCTGTATAGGCCGGGGGCAATGTCGAGATTTTTTGCTGTGTCATATGCCAGTACCTGTTGTTGTGGTGATGTCAGGTGACATGGGTGATTGCTGGCAGGTGCTTTTTTCTTGTCTTCTTAATTTCTTACTTCTTGGGCTTGGTGTGTTGCTGTATCGATATCCGTCTTCAGAGAAGCGCATCGAGATTCAGGATGAGACAAGGGCAGGGCTCTGATGCTGGGCCCCGCCTCTTCATGGTGGTCTTTGGTTGGTTCAGGCGTTATCGAAGCCCTTGAGTACATTGACGGCATTGATGCCGATTTCTTCCACGGCGTAGCCACCTTCCATGACGAACAGGGTAGGGAGGCCGAGTTCGTGAATGCGGCGTCCTATATCGAGATAATCCGGGCTCTTGAGCTTGAATGAGCTGATCGGGTCGTTCTCGAAGGTATCCACACCCAGTGCGATGATCAGCAGTTCGGGAGCAAAGTCGCGTATGCGGGCCTTGGCCTGTTCCAGGTGCTTCGACCAGGTGGCATAGTCGGTACCGCTGGGCAGCGGGTAATTGACGTTATAGCCCGTGCCATCGCTTTCTCCCGTTTCTTCGGCAAAGCCGAGGAAGTAGGGGAATTCATCCATGGGGTCACCATGTAACGAAAGCGTCAGTACATCATTGCGCGTATAGAAGATGTCCTGGGTGCCGTTGCCGTGATGGAAGTCGATATCCAGGATGGCGACCCGCTGGCGACCTTGATCACGTGCACGTTGTGCGGCAACTGCCACATTGTTGATGAAGCAGTAACCACCAAACTGATCGACAGCAGCGTGATGCCCGGGCGGGCGGCACAAAGCGAAGGCGCTTTCGCCGCTGGTGAGGACGTGATCCAGGGCGGTGAGGGCGATGTCCTTGCTCAGCAGGGCTGAAGTGAAGCTGTCGGCATTGATGGACGTTTCCCCCGCCAGCGCATAATAGCCCAGGCGAGCTTCGATATTGCGCGGCAGGTGCCGACCGGGCATGCGTCGTGATGGCCAGATATTGGGGATGGCTTCGCCTTCATGGCCATCGGCTTTCCATTGCTCCCATGCTCCGCGCAGGAACTCGATATAGTCACGGTCGTGAATGGCCAGCACCGGCGCCAGGTCGTAGGATTGCGGTGCACGAATCTCACCCAGTTGCTCCTGGCGGGCGCGCTCGATGATGTAATCGACCCGTTCGGGGCACTCGAAAGGGGCAACCAGTTGGCCACCGCATAGCTCGGTCTGGGTGCGGCGGTCGCGGGTCTTGTCACTATGGATGATCAGCATTCAAGTGTCTCCGTATAGGTCAGGGGAAGGCCCCTTGGTTGTTTTTTCACCATGCTTCCGTGAGGGCTGGTTACTCGATGACTGAGGCAAAGGCATCATTCAGGCGCGTGAGTCCGTTGCTGAGCACAGGAATGTGACGCTGACGGCGCATGAGGGCTTCTTCGCCAGCGTAGCTGAAGAGAATGGTTTGCGCGGCCAGCCAGCGCACCGGCTCAGGTTCCCAGCGCTTGACCACCTGTGTCAGTGAATGATTGTCGAACACCCATGGCATGCGCGTCAGCTCGGTGTCGCGTTGAAGAATCATGTCAGCGAGCGTGCGTCCCATCAGGTGAGTTGCGGCGACACCTTCCCCGGCATAGCCTCCCGCGTTAGCGAGTCCTTGCTTGCGGTCCAGTACGACGTGGGGCCGGAAACTGCGTGAAAGACCCAGCGAACCACCCCAGCCATGGGTGATGTTCACACCTTCCAGGGCAGGAAACATGTCGACGAGAAGGTCACGGCGCATGGCCATGTCGCTGGCGCTGATGGCCGTGTCATGACGCGGATGGGCTCCCAGGCGATAGGCACCGCGGGCGCCGAAGACCAGGCGGCCGTCGCGGGTACGCTGGCCGTAGTTGATCAGGCGGCTGGCGTCGGCAAAGGTCGGGCGGTCGTGCAGTCCCACTTCCTGCCAGGTGGATTCACTGAGAGGCTCGGTGGCAATGATCAGGCTCTGTACGGGAATGACGTGTTGGCGCACATGGCCCAGGTGTTCACTGTAGCCTTCGGTAGCCTGCACGATCGTCTGTGCGGAAACACTGCCCTCGTGAGTACTCACTCGCCGTTCAGCAAAGGCCATGACTCGGCTATGTTCGTACAGGCGCACTCCCATGGCATCCAGACGCTGAACCAGGCCATTGACCAGCTTGCGCGGATGAATGGTGGCGACCTGGCGATGCCAGATACCGCCATAAGGATTGCGCATGCGTGCCATGGCGCTGAGCTCATCGGCATTGAGCCATACGCAGTCTTGCTCAGCGTGGCCGATTTCCAGTAAATGCTCTCGGTAGTGGCGCTGGATCGATTCCTGCGCAGGGTAGCGGGCGGCAGCATAGAGTGCCCCGCCTTTATGAAAATCCGCATCGATACCTTCTGTGGCGAGTGTGGCGCCGAGATGGTCGACGTTGTTGGCCAGCAAGCGGCAGCAGGCTTGGCGCTGCTGGCGATCCAAGCCATGCAGATGACGCTCCAGTCCTGCGAGGTTACCTACCACCCAGCCGCCATTGCGTCCTGACGCACCATGTCCGAAGCGCTCGGCTTCCAACACCACGACTTCCAGCTGCGGAGCTTCATGCTTGAGGTAATAAGCGCTCCAGAGTCCGGTAAAACCACCACCGACGATGACCACATCGGCTTGCAGGGGACCTTCCAGCCTGGCAAACGACGCACAGGACTCACCCTGTGAGTCGTCCCAGTAAATGTTGTGAGAGGTGTGTTCTGTGTTCATGGCGGTTCCCTGGATGAACGGTCCTTGAATGGTTCCTTGAATACCCTAGCCCTTGAATCAACCTGCCCTTACATGACAAAACCCAGCACCAGATACATGGCGGCTGCCAGGCAGCCGGCTAGTGCGGCATAGGGCAGTTGGGTGAGGGCATGCTGGAAAGGTGTGCAGCCGCTGGCCTGTGCGGTCAGGACCGTGGCATCGGAATAGAAACAGGCGTGGCTGCCAAAGGTGCTGGCTGACAGGGTCGCGCCGATGACCAGCGTCATGTCGGCACCGAGGTTCTGCCCCAAAGTGGTGACGATCGGCAGAATGATGACGAACACGCCCCAGTTGGAGCCAGTGGCAAAGGAGACGAAGCCCATCAGCGTGAAGATGATGAACGGCAGCATCTCGGCATTGATGAGTGGCTGGACGCTGTTGATGATGTATTCGTTCAGTCCCAGTGTGGTATTGACCTCGTTGAACAGGAAGGCGGCGACCAGTACCGCCAGCGCATCGAGCATCGACTTGAAGCCTTCGAGAATATTGTCGAAGGTCTGACCCGGGGTCAGCTTCTTCAAGGCGATGAAGGCAACGATCATGCCGCCCAGGGTGACGAAGATGCCCATCAGGAAGTCGAGATCGAACCACCAGGTGAAGAAGGCCAGCGACATCATCGGCAACAGGAACATCCAGATGCTGCTTTCGGTGGTGTCACTGGCCTGCAGATGAGCAATCTCGTCGTCGATATGCTTGGCCCCGGGAGGTACGCACTTGCCCTCGTTCTGGGCGCGCAGCTCAGCGTGCTTCATGGGGCCCAGCAGCGGTATCTTGCCATAGGCGACCAAGGGGACCAGGGCGACAGCCAGCCAAGGATAGAACATGAAGGGGATGGCCTGAATATAGGCCAGCACGCCAGCGCCATCCGGTGCCAGGCCATTCTTTTCGATCAAGGCGCCGAAGAAGACGGCCCAGGTCGAGATGGGGATCAACACACTGACTGGCGCAGCAGTGGAGTCGATCACGTAGGCCAGCATCTCGCGCGATGTCTTGAAGCGGTCGGTGACCTGACGCATCGACGTGCCAACGGCCAAGGAGTTCAGGTAGTCATCGACGAACAGGATGATGCCCATGAACCAGCAGCCCAGCAAGGCACGCGGCTTGTTGGTGATATAGCGCAGCAAACCGGTGGCGAAAGCCTTGGAAGCACCGGACTTGAGCAGCAGGGCGATGATACTGCCCATCAATCCGCAGACCATGATGACCCAGGCGACATCTTCGTCAGTCATCACGGCCATGAGACTTTCCGACAAGGTCGACAGGGCATCGCCGGGACCAATCAACAGCGTACCGACAAAGGCCCCTGTGACCAGGGGCTCCAGGGCTCTTCGGGTCCATAGCGCCAGGGCCAGCACGACGACGGTGGGCAATAGCACCCATGGTCCGCTCAGAGGGAAGATGGCATCCATTCAATGTCTCCAGGGTTGTTATTGTGAGAAGACGCTGCCGTGATTGAGTGGCGCAGGCATTGATGCAGTGTTTTCTGGGCCTAGCGCAGCTTTTCTCGCAGTTGGTAGTACCACATGCCAGCGGACAGCAGAGCGTTGCCGATGCGCTCGCTGACCGGAATCCGCCAGTGGTGCATGTTGGCGAACAGGTCGAATTCCTTGAGTTGCCCACTAACGGCATTGGCCATGATTTCACTGACAATGTGCGAAGTGGCGATGCCGTGTCCGGAATAGCCCTGGGCATAGAACACATTGGGCGACAGTTTGCCGAGCTGCGGGATACGGTTGATGACGATGCCGGCCATGCCTTGCCATTGAAAGTCCAGCGCAATGCCCTTGAGCTGGGGGAAAGTATGTTCAAGGCGGGGGCGCAATTCGGCGCCGATGTCAGCGGAAGGTTTGCCTGAGTAGTTGGCACCACCACCGAACAGCAGGCGACCGTCCGCGGTCAGGCGGTAATAATCGAGCACGAAACGGGTGTCATACACGGCCAGGTCCTCGGGATTTACCGAGGCTTGTTGTGTACTCGTCAACGGGGCGGTGGTGACGATACCCAGGGCAGCAGGGAACAGCTTGCCTTGCAGCGCCTTGCGCTCAAGGCGGTGGTAGGCATTGCCCGCCAGCACCACGCTGTCGGCGATCACGCGTCCCTTGGCAGTGACCACGGTGGGAGTGTCGCCATGAAGGATGTCGAGTACCGGTGAATGTTCGAACAGTTTGACGCCAAGAGACGCCGCTGCACGGGCCTCGCCCAGACACAGGTTGAGTGGGTGAAGGTGCATGTTGAAGTTGTTGCGAATGGCGCCGTGATACAGCGAGGTACCGATGACATTCGCCGTGGCTGGCGCATCGAGCCATTCCACATGCTGACCGATCTCGTGCTGCTGTGAAGCCTCATAATCGCGTCTGAGTTCATTGATATGGCTAGGCTTGTAGGCTGCCTGCAGGTGTCCGAACTTGAGATCGCAGGGAATTGCATACTTGTCGATTCGCTGGCGGATGATGCGATGCCCACGCCAGCGCAGGTTCCAGACAAAATCTTCCGCGTCCTCCTGGCCCAGCCGGTTGCTCAATTGCTTGAGCATGGCATCCTGGCCGGACAAGCTGCCGGTCACCTGGCCGCCATTGCGCCCGCTTGCCCCCCAGCCGATCTTGTTGGCTTCCACTAGCGCTACCTGAAAGCCACGCTCAGCCAGCTCAATGGCAATATTCACCCCGGTAAAACCGCCACCGATGATGGCAACATCGACACGTTGGTCGCCTTCCAGTTGCGGATAATCGGACGCTTGATGAATCGTGGCCGCGTAGTAGGAAGAACAGTAGGAAGAGCTGTGAGGAGAGCTGCGAGAAGAGTCGCGCGATTCGGACATGGACGCTCCTGTAGAGGATGAAAAAGTGTGATCACACGTTGTGATCACACTAGCAGGGGCATAACCTGCACACAAGGATGTGTTGATCAGTGCTTGGCATCGGCTGCATGACAGCAAGGAATGATGGGGTGAAAATGCTAAAGACTTGCAGACAGGAGCCAGAGAAGCCTGTGGTTGAAAAACATCATGACATCGAGAAAACCGCAATTGATGGCGATGGCAATGAAAGCGATGCGCCATACCTGCCGGATACGGCCTCGACACGTTTGCATCGCGCATTGAAGCTGCGTCTGTGTGAAGGTGACTTCGCACCTGGGGAAGTGATCTCCATCCGCTCGATAGCGGCGGAGTACGGCACCAGTGCCATGCCGGCTCGTGAAGCATTGCGCTGGCTGGTGACTGAAGGGGCATTGGTGTTTTCGGACAGTCGCAAGATCATGGTGCCGAAGCTATCAAGAGAACGTTTCCACGAGGTGCTGTTCGCGCGAAAGAGCCTCGAGACGCAGGTCTCGCGACAGGCCTTCGAGCAGCTTGGGAGTGATGATATCGAGGTGCTGGAAGCGCTGGATGAGCAGATCAACCGTGCTATCGAACAGGCCGACCTGCCCAGTTACATGCGCGGCAACTATCGTTTCCATTTCCATATCTATCAGCGCAGCCGGTCCGTGGTACTGCTGCCGCTGATCGAGACACTCTGGTTGCAGTATGGCCCCAGCATGCGCCAGATCTGCATGCGCTGGGGTGCCTCCATCAGTGATGACTATCATCGTGAGATCACCCAGGCCCTGCGCCGAGGTGACAAGGAAGCCTTCTGCCATGCCATTGCCGCCGATATCGAGCAAGGCATGATGCTGCTCGATTGATGCAGGAGCGGAGGGCCGAGACTCCGCGCGGCCAGATACTCGGAGTGAGCGTCAAGCGCTCTGCTCGAGATGATCGAGGAAGGTCTGCTGGGCCGGCGTGATGCCTTCCTTGCGCCAGGCGACTTCTGTCACCAGGCTTTCGTCCACATCACTGAGCGGCACCATCCGGACGCCTTTCCTGACATAGTTGCGCGCACATTCCAGATGCACGGTAACGCCGAAATTGCAGGCGACGAAAGCGAAGACCGTTTCGCTGTTGAAGGTCTCCTGGGCGACTTGTGGCACGAACCCTGCCTTGGCACAGATATCGTCCACCCGCTTGCGGAAGTGAAACCACATCTCCCGGGAGCCGAGGATGAACGGCTCACGAGCCAACTCCCGCAAGTCAATACTATCGCGCTGGGCCAGAGGGTGAGTCTCGCTGACGGCAGCAATGAAGCGATCACGCTGGATAGGACGAGAAACCAGGCCCGGAGTCAGGTTAGGGCCGGTGATGAACCCGAAATCCAGGCGCTTCTGTTGCAGTGCTTCCAGCTGCTGGGCCGTGGATCCGAACGCCAGATCGAAATTCAGGTCGGGATGTTGATGGCGGAACTCATCCAGGATAGTGGGTAACTTTCCGGAAATGGCGAAGTCGGTATAACCGATGGCCAAGCGTCCTATTTCCCCTCGTCCTGCGCGCTGGGTCCTGGTCACGGCTTGCTCAAGCTGGCGCAGGATCTGTTGGCTTTCCTCGACCAGCACGCGCCCGGGTTCCGTGAGCTCCACCTGTCGATTGTTGCGTCGAAACAGGGTTTCTCCTACCGCGTCTTCCAACTGAGCAATGGTACGGCTCAGTGCCGGCTGGGCGACGTTGAGCTGTTCCGCGGCACGACGGAAGTGCAAGCAGTCGGCAACCGCTATCAGGGAACGAAGGTGGCGAATTTCGATACGCATGATGATGCCTCCTGGGCATCAATGAATATATAAATGATATTATACATGCAACATTTGCCCGCCTAGCCTGAACGAGGGTCGAGCATTTCTCTCCTTCTCGACAACTATCTCAACAACTACCGAACGCCAACGACAACGACAATGAAGGGTAAGGTCGGTTCCTGTATTGCCTGCGTGCACTGAGTGAGCTTGCCTTTCCCGTATCAGGTGAGGCCGTTATGCAAGATACCTTTCATGGCGTGATAGCCTTCGCGCTTCTCGCTTTCATGCTGCTGTTGGGCAGCCTGTTGCGTAGCCGTGTTCCCTGGCTGCGCGCTTCTCTGGTTCCGGCCAGCATCGTGGGTGGAGCACTGGGTTTCGTGCTGCTGAGTCTCGGTCTGCTGCCCGGTTATTCCCCGGGAGATTTCACCACCCTGACCTTTCATTTCTTCACACTGAGCTTCATGTCGCTGTGTCTGATTGGTACCCGGCGGCATGGTGGGCTGCAGGGGGGCAGTGTTGTGCGGGGTGGCATGTGGCTGACCCTGGCCTGGAGTGTCAGCCTGGGCATGCAAGGGGTCATCGGTTATGTACTTGTCTCTGTCTATGACGCGGTGACTGGCTCGGATGTCAGCGCCTGGCTGGGTGCCATCGTGACGCATGGCTTTACCCAAGGGCCTGGGCAGGCCCTGACCTTCGGCAATATCTGGGAAGACACCTATGGCGTGGCGAATGCGGCGCAAGTCGGCCTGATCTATGCCTCCCTGGGTTTCCTGATGGCCTTTGTGGTTGGCGTACCGCTGGCACGCCGCTATCTCAACAAGGGGCTCAATGCCAACCGGGCTTCGCGTCTGGATGCCAGCTTCCGCCAGGGCTTCTTTCCTGCTCCCGAGCAAGGGGAGGAGACGCATTCATCCGCGCCCAGCATGGGGCGCATGGTCTCGCACCCGGCCAATCTGGACTCTCTGGCCTATCACCTGGGGTTGTTGGCTGTCGCTTATGTCATCACGCACCTGTGGCTGACCTTCATGCAGGGCGTGATCGGTGACGCTGCCCCGATGGGGATCAACCTGGGGGTGCTGTTCAGCCATAACCTGTTCTTCCTGCATGGGCTTGGTGTCTGTGTGGTGATGCGCAAGGTCATTGATCAACTTGGCCTGGGCCATCGTATCGACGACGAGACCTTCAAGCGTATCACCGGAACTTCCGTGGATTTCATGGTGGTGGGGACGCTGATGAGCATTCAGTTCTCGGTGCTCTATGCGCTGCTGACCCCGGTATTGCTGGTGGCCGTTGCCGTGACCCTGGCTACCTTGCTCAGTTGCCTGTTCATCGGACGCATGAGCGGTCGGCTGGGGCCGGAAAGGGCGCTGACGTCCTTTGGTTGCTGCTGTGGTTCCACCGGTACGGGCTTGCTGTTGCTGCGCATGATGGATGCCGACTTTTCCACCTCGGTGCCCAAGGAACTGGCGTTCTTCAACCTGGCGATCATCGTGGTCAATTTTCATCTGCTGATGATATTTGCTCCGATCGTGCCTTCCCTGAGCGGAGGCGCCTATCTGGCCATCTTTGGTGGCACCGCCATCGTGATGCTGGCCTGCCTGCCACTGATGCGGTACTGGGAGCGGCGTGGCGCGATGACCTTCAAGGCAGTCAATGCGGGCAAGGTCGCCGACAGGCCAAACGGATATGGCGTGGCCGCCAACACATCCCCCAATAAAGGAGTGGTGTCCTGATGACAGTGACTGTCTACCCTGCGCGTCGCATCCTGACCATGGATCCGTCCCAACCCGAGGCAACCCATATCGCTGTCGATGGCGACCGGATTCTGGCGGTGGGAGGCATGGATGCGATGCCTGCCGATGCTGTCGTCGACCAGCGCTTTGCCGACAGAATCATCCTGCCTGGCTTTGTAGAAGGACATAGCCACGCCCTGGAAGGGGCCATGTGGGATTACCTTTATCTGGGATATTTCACCCGCCGCGGACCTGATGGCAAGGATTGGCCAGGTATCACCAGCGTCGAAGCGATGCAGGAGCGTCTGCGCGAGCAGGCGGCGTATCTTGCTCCTGGAGAACCCCTGGTGGCCTGGGGATTCGATCCGGTGTACTTCCCTGGAGAACGCTTGACGCGTAGCGAGCTTGATGCGGCAGTCAGCGATCGCCCTGTCGTGATCCTGCATGCCAGCCTGCATGTGATGACCGTCAACACCGTCATGCTCGAACAGGCAGGCATTCTGGCCGGACCCAAGGTCGAAGGGGTGATGTGCGATGCGCATGGCGCTGCCAATGGCGAATTGCAGGAAATGGCGGCGATGTTTGTGGTCTTCGATGCGTTAGGTGAGAACCTGTTTGAAGCGGTGGCTTCACCACAGGTATTGCAGCGCTACGGAAATATCGCGGCAGCGGCAGGGGTGACCACGATCACCGATCTGTACAACCCCATGACCGATGCCGCCATCGAAGCCATGATCGAGGTCACGCGGTCGCGGGATTACCCGGTACGTCTGGTGCCCGCCATGGGCGTGCTGGGCTGGTCCGCCGAGGAAGGTATCTCGCGCCTGCAGGCGGCTATGGCGCATAACCATGAACGCCTGTATTTCGGCCCGGCCAAGCTGATGACCGACGGCTCGATCCAAGGCTATACCGCACGCCTGAAGTGGCCGCACTACCATGACGGTCACGCCAATGGTCTATGGAATGCGGCACCGGAAACACTGATGGAACTGGTCCAGGCCTACCACCAGGCCGGGTTGCAACTGCATATCCATACCAATGGGGATGAGGCGGTGGCATTGATGCTGGAAGCCATCGAGCAGGCGCTGACCCTGTGGCCTCGCGCAGATCACCGGCATACCTTGCAGCATTGCCAGGTCATCGACCACGCGCAGATGAAAAAGGCGCAGCGGCTTGGCCTGTGTCTCAACATGTTTGCCAACCACATTTATTACTGGGGCGATATCCACTATCAGTGCACCTTGGGGCCATCGCGCTGCCAGCGACTGGAACCCTTGGCATCGGCACGTCGCCTGGGCATTCCTGTGGCCATTCATTGTGATGCACCGGTCACGCCTCTGGGCCCGTTGTTCACGGCCTGGTGTGCCGTCAACCGCCAGACCGCCAGTGGCCGTCAACTGGGACAGCATGAGGCCGTCAGCGTGGCCGAGGCGCTGGAGATGATCACCCTGGGGGCAGCCTTCACGCTGGGGCTGGATGATCGTGTCGGCAGCCTTGAAGTGGGCAAGTTCGCCGACCTGGCGATTCTCGATGAGGATCCGTTATCTGTCGATCCGAGGCATCTCGGCCAGATCAAGGTACATGCCACCATGCTGGGAGGCCGGGTGCATGAGGTCTCATGAGCAACAGATACCGCTCACCGTGATTGCTGGATTTCTGGGCGCAGGCAAGACGAGCTGGCTCAATGCTCGTATCGCGGCAGGTGATGTCGGAGACGCGCTCATTCTGGTCAATGATGTGGGCGCCGTGAATGTCGATGTGGCATCGATCGAGTATCGGGACGACCGCGTGGTGGCATTGAGCAACGGCTGTCTGTGTTGCTCGCTCGGCGGAACCCTGGCCGAGCAGCTGTCCCAGGCACTGCGCATCAAGGAACGCCCGGCCGAGATCATCATCGAAGCCAGCGGTGTGGCGGATCCCGCTCGTATTGCCGACATAGCTCGCCTGGCACCAGGTCTGCGGCTTGAAGAGGTCGTGGTGCTGGTGGATGCCAGTCAGGCAATGCGCCTTGCCGCGGATGCCTTGGTCGGGAACTTGTGGCAGACCCAGTTGGCTGCAGCACAGCGCCTACTGGTCAACCGTCTGCCAGCAGAGAGCCGCTCACGGGAAGCGCTACTGTGCTGGCTAGGAGAACAGGCCCTCGATGCCCGCCTGGAGATTCTGCCTTCCCCGACGCTGGCGTCGGAGGAGAACCGTGCGCTGGAGATGGGGAGCCGTGTCATGGCCGCCGATGCCCCTGCTTTTACGCCGCGGCGGCCAGGGAAAATCCCTGATGCGGTGTCCGTTATCTCTGCCGGACCTCATGGACTGGCCCATGATTCGGTGAGCTTCACCAAGGTCATTGATGCTTCGGCTGTCGAGTCGCTGTTGCACGAACACGGTGACGTGCTGTTGCGTGCCAAGGGATTTATCCGCTGTCGCGGTGCGGGCCAGATAAAAACGGAATGTTGGCGCAGCCTGCAACTGAGTGGAGGGCGCCTGGTCTGGCGCCCTCAGGCAACAGCGGTGTCACGTTCGGTATTGGTCTGCATCGGTCGCGGCGGAGAGCGCTTCGCCGGTCTGGTTCGATGTCTGGAAGCGTTGGGCGGGCAGGTGCTGGAGCGTTGATCGCCTGATCAGCCCGCGGCCATGGCTTGGGGCAGTAAGGTTGCCAGACGCTCTATGCCCGGCTCGATACGGGCATCGTCGATGGCGGAAAAGCCCATGCGCAGCACATTGCGGTGCTGCCCGTACAGGTAGTGCAAGTCGCCGCATTCGATCAGGATATCGTGCTCCCGGGCCAACTGGCACAGGCGTGCAGCGTCCAGTTGCGACGGGCCTTCCAGCCAGAAGCTTGAACCACCGAAGGTAGAGCGGGTGTTCAACTCGGGCAGATGCTTGTCGAGGGCTTCACGCATGAGCAGCCAGCGCCGCTGGTAGGTCTGACGGAGCTGGCGTAGCAGGGCATCGTGATAGCCGCGATCAAGGAACAGGGCAATGGAACGCTGGTTGTTGGTGGCGGGGTGGCGCAGCATCAATCGGCGTAGTGCCCTGGCTTCCTGAATGAATGCCGGCGGTGCCACCATGTAACCCAACCGGAGACCCGGAGCCAGGGTCTTGGACAGGCTGCCGACATAAATGACCCTGCCTTCTTCGTCGAGGCTCTTCAGCGCCGGCGTCGGGTTGTCAACGAAGTTGGTTTCGCTCTCGTAGTCATCTTCGATGACCAGCAGATTATGGCGCTTGGCGCTTTCCAGCAGCAGGCGTCGACGTTCCATGGGCATGGTGACCCCGGTAGGCGACTGGTGACTCGGCGTGACATAGGCCAGGTGACACCCGTTCAGGCGTTCGTCTGGCACCATCCCCTGATCGTCGACGTCCATGGCCACCACCTGGTCGGTAAAGGTACGGGCGATGTTGGCCATGTCCACATAGCCGGGGTTTTCCATAGCGAAGCGGCGCCCGGGGCCGAGCACCAGCATGGCGGTGATCCACAGGGCCTGCTGGGCACCCACGGTAATCAGAATTTCCTCTGGACGTGCCCATACGCCGCGCCTGGGCAGCAGGCGTTGGTGGATCTGCTCGATCAACAGAGGATCGTCCTCACTGAGGTGATCCGCCGACCAGTGGCGGATGGCCGGTACGCTCACGGAGTCTCGGCTGCATTCGCGCCAGTGCTGGGTCGGGAAGAGTGCGGGGTCGATCTGGCCATAGAGAAAGGGGTAGTCGTACTGCAGCCAGTCGCGTGGTTTGGTAATGCTGCGCTGCTGTGAAGGGGCCATTGTCAGCAGCGTGTTCCAGGGTAGCTGGTCTTCGACAGGAGCAGGCTGGGCCACCGCCTCGACTCTACCGCCAAGAATGTCGGGATTGACGAAATAGCCGCTGCGCTCTCGGGCGATGAGGTAGCCATCATCCAGCAACTGTTCATAGGCCAGCATCACGGTATTGCGAGCGACGCCCAGCTCCTTGGCCAGCTTGCGGCTGGAAGGCAGGGCTTCATCCACCGGTAAGTGCCCTTCGAGAATCGCATGGGCAATCTGCTCACGCAATTGGCTCTGCAGGCTTTGCGGTAGTGAAGCGTCGAGTTGAAACAGAAGGGCGCTCATATGATGTTGTAATTTCCATTGTTCATGGGGAAGTGCTGAATAAATCAGCACTTTCCTTATTGAGCTGTTTCGGAAATCCCCACCTTGTTACAGCTCGGCGCTATTGTCGAGTCTGACATGCATTCTGGCCCAATCGTTGATCAGCCACTGGTTCTATCGGGGGATCGGTCCACGGAGGAAAGTGGATGATGTCCCAATACAAGACCGTCGCCGTCTGGCGGCTCAACAACGATGGGAGGTCACTATGCACACTCAGGTCCTGGCGCAATCCAAGGTCTCGGCGCAAGCCAAGCCCCCGGTGCAAACCACGGTCTCGGTTCAGATCGATGCCGATCCAACCGGGTCGAGGGCCACATTGAACCGTAGTCGCAGTCAGCGGTTTCCACGAACCATCATGGGTGGTGCCATGGCTCTGGCATTGCTTGCCTTGAGTGCCCAGGCGAGTGCCGCGACCTGGAAGATGGCACTGGGCGATGCTGCTGGTGGCACTCAATATGAATTGGGCACGACCTTCGCCAAGTTGATCGAGGAGAAGACCGACGGCGAGATCAAGGTAGACCTGTTTCCTAATGGCCAACTGGGCAGTGAACAGGACACCGTGAACAATGCCAGCATGGGATTGCTCGATCTATCCGTGCTGGCGATCAACAACATTACCCCGTTTTCACCCACTGTCGGTGTCATGACCCTGCCATACGTCATCCGTAGTCCAGAGGATGCCAAGACGCTGACGCATGGAGACGTTGGCCAGGAAATGGTCGATAACACCATCCGTGATGCAGGAGTCCGGATTCTGGGTTGGGCCTACTCTGGTTGCCGTCGTCTGACCAACTCTGAGCGTCCGGTGGCAAATCCCGAGGACCTGAAAGGGATGAGCATCCGGGTACCGAAGAACGAGATCATGATTGCGGCCTATCAGGCCTGGGGCGTCAATCCCAACCCACTGGCCTGGTCAGAAACCTTCACGGCCCTGCAACAGGGTGTTGTCGACGGTCAGGACAATCCGTACATCACCATCAATGCGATGAAATTCTATGAGGTACAGAAATACGTCACTGACAGTTGCTATGTGTTCTCCATGGAACCGCTGATCATCGGTGAAGGAATGTTCCAGAGCCTTGATGAATCGCAGCAGCAGGCAGTGTTGGAGGCCGGTAAGGAAGCCACTGAGCACAGCTATGAATACCTGCTGGCCAAGGAAGACGAGATCAAGAAGAGCCTCGTCGATGAACACGGCATGGAAATCACCGAGCCAGCCGATGATGAGAAAGCCTGGGTCGATCAGGCGACCAGTATCTGGCCACAGTTCTATGACAGCATCGGAGGCAAGGAAAAGCTTGATGAAGCCCTGACGGCGCTGGGGCGTGAGCCAGCACCCTGAATACAGCAGTAGGCACCGCCGTCCTGTGAAGGGGCGGTGGTGATTGATGTTTCTCAGGGGGAACCTCCATCATGAAGCTTGTCTGGAAGCTGCTCGACAATCTCGAGAATATATTGTGCCAGCTGCTGCTGGTGACCTTCGTACTGCTGCTGTTCGCGCAGATCATGCTGCGCAACCTGTTCCATTACTCACTGCCCTGGGGCGATGAACTGGCTACCTATGCCTTCATATGGTTCGCCTATCTGGGGGCGGTCTATGCGGCCAAGAAATCGGCCCATAACCGGGTAACCTTTCAATTCCGCTTTTTCCCCCGCTGGGTGGAAACGGCCTGTGGCCTGCTGACGGATCTGATCTGGATCGTCTTCAACCTGGTCTTCATCTGGATGAGCTACGACTTCGTCTTCAACAAGATGAATGCCTTCTGGAAATCCCAGACCCTGGGGCTGCCGATGAAAGTCTTCTACGTCATCCTGCCCATCGCCTTCGTGGCCATGACCCTTCGTATCCTGCAGAACAACTATCTGCGTTTCATCAAGCATCGAGAACTTGAAGACCCCGATGCCGAAGCCATCGAAGAAGCCAAGGCAGCCGCTGTCGGCGGGAAGGAGGGGGACTGACCATGGATGCCAGTATCATCTATATCCTGTTCGGCGTATTTTTCCTGCTTCTGGTGCTGGGGGCGCCCATCACGGTGTCCTTGGGCGTGGCGGCATTAGCGACCTATCTGGCCCTGGATGCCAATCCCATGTCCTTTGTCCAGATTGCATTCACTTCGGTAGGTTCTTTTCCATTGATGGCGCTGCCGGCATTTATTCTGGCTGGAGCCCTGATGGAAGCGGCCGGGATATCCAAGCGCCTGGTGGACATTGCCGAGGCTTTCGCAGGCCCGGTCACGGGTGGGTTGGCGGCTGCTACCGTCTTTGCCTGCATGTTCTTCGGCGCCATTTCCGGATCGGGACCGGCCACGACGGCTGCTGTAGGCATGCTGATGATTCCTGCCATGGCCAATCGTGGTTACGAGAAGAGCTACGGTTCAGCCATCACGGCGTCTTCCGGTGGGCTGGGGGTCGTCATTCCGCCCTCCATTCCCATGGTCATCTTCGGCATTTCCGGCATGGGGCTGCAGCCACCTGCAGAAGCGATTGCTGAACACGGGACCTTTCAGACCCTGTCGATTCCCAAGCTGTTCATCGCCGGAATCGTCCCGGGCATGGTCATCGCCGCCTGTCTGTTGAGCGTCAATTACGTCATCTCCAAGCGCCGCGGTTACCGCGGGCTCAGTGATCGCTGGTCGGCCGAGACCATTTTCGGCAGCCTGAGGCGTGGCATCTGGTCGATTCTAGCGCCGGTGATCATTCTCGGTGGCATCTACAGCGGCCTGTTTACTCCGACGGAATCCGCGATTGTGGCGATTGCCTATACGTTGATCGTTGGCATCTTCCTGCACCGCGAGCTCAAGTGGAAACCCGCATTGAAGACGCTGGAGACCACGACCTGGATTACCGGCAGGGTGCTGTTGATTCTGTTCACGGCCACGGTGTTCGGGCGGTTGCTGGTGGAACACCGAGTACCTGCGATCATTGCCGAAAGCATGCTCAACATGACGGATAACGTCTATCTGATCTGGGCCATGGTCATTGCCTTTCTGCTGTTCGTTGGCATGTTCATGGAGACTCTGGCAGCGATCATGATCCTGACGCCGGTACTGCTGCCGATCATGTACATGCTGGGCATGGATCCAGTGCATGTGGGCATTGTTGTGGTCTGTGCCCTGGCCATTGGTTTCCAGACGCCACCGTTGGGTGAAAACCTGTTCGTGGCTTCGGGGATTGGTGGTTCCTCCATCGAGGAGATCTCGCTGAAGGCATTGCCCTTTGCGGCAGGCTCAGTATTTGCCTTGTTCCTGATTGCATATTTCCCGGAAATCTCGCTGTGGTTGCCGCGCCTGATGGGGTATTGAGCAGCCTGGAAAGGGACCCACAATAGAGAGGAGCCACGCCATGCCTACCTCCATTCGTCGATTGCTGTGTTGTCTCGGCCTGCGGGATGACTGCCATCAGGTGCTGGCGCATTCCCTGTGCCTGGCCCAGGCCACGGGTGCCGAGCTGCATGTGCTGCATGCCGTGAAGGCGCTGTCCGATGATGTGATGACGACGCTCAAGGCCAACATCCGTCAGCGCAAGACGCTGGAGGCGCTGATGGAGCAGCGCCTCGATCAGGCCCGTGACCGCCTGGAAACCTTTCTCGATGACTTCTGGGAGAGTCCGCTGGGAAAGACGCCCTCGCGGGAGATCATCAAGGCCCGGGTGGTCGTCGAAGGTTACCCCGCTGCGGAGATCATTCGCTATGCCACACGGCATGACTGCGACATGATTGTCATGGCCACCAACAAGCGCGGCTTCACCGCTTCCTATGCAGGCAAGGTCACCAAAGGGGTGATCAAGCGTGCCAGTGTTCCGGTTGTGGTAGTGCCTCCGGTATAGCCGTACCTTTGGTAAGACGTGTCCCTCAATGTCTGACGATCGCAGCATGAAGCAGGAGTAAGGAACAACAGCGACGGCGCGGCCGCCGCTGTTGTCTTCAGCGTACTCAAGCACCTTGGGGAGTCTCCCCGCGAGCCAGGCGAGCCTGGATATCTTCGATCACCTCTGGCAGGTCGGCGATGGTGTCAATGAAGTAATGGGCTCCTGCCGGCGCCAATTGCTCTCTGACGTGATCGCGCCGTACCGTCAATTCTTCCTCTGACAACTGCTCGAAGGCATGGTAGTCCAGCCCCATGGTATTGCCCGAACAGGTCAGAGCCACCGTCCACATTCCTGCTGCCCGACCTTCCAGCAATCCAGGGGCCGTGTCATCCACCTTGACGCAGGCTGCAACATCGCTGATCCCCAGGGCGATGACATTGGCCAGGGACTGAGCCGGATGAGGACGGCCATTGGGCACGTCATCCGTGGCTACCACGTGGTCGACCTTGAGTCCGTTTTCGCGAGCCAGCTCCACCACCTTGGCCATCACTTCTGCCGGGTAACCGGAGCAGGAACCAATCTTGATGCCTCGGTTGCGTAGTGCGGCAAGGGTGTCGAGGGTGCCAGGGATGACATCTGAATACTCGGCGACCTTTGCCACTTGTAGCGGCATGAAGCGCTGGTAGATGGCTGTCACATCATCATCGTTGGGCAAGTGGCCCTTGGACTCACGGTATCGCTCCGCAATGTCGGCATCATTGCACAGGGTACGAATATGATCCCACTTGCCCATGCCCATGGGGCCGCGAGCTTCTTCCAGGCTGATGTCGACACCGAATTCGGCAAATGCCTCGACGA
Source organism: Halomonas sp. (assembly GCF_029263665.1). GTDB lineage: Bacteria > Pseudomonadota > Gammaproteobacteria > Pseudomonadales > Halomonadaceae > Halomonas. The sequence continues at coordinate 216,457 of NZ_JAJUFQ010000004.1, read as the reverse complement.
AGATCTGGGTGGGAGCGAATGAGCCAAAATCGACCATGGTACCTGCCCAATCGAAGATGACAGCCTGGATGCTCTGTGGACGTGAGTATTGCATGTTGTGAATCTCCTTGGCTCTGTGGCCGGATATATCAGCTGAAAGTATCAGCGGTCTGTTGAAGGGTAATGACGGGACGTTATGCCGGTAGTGGGGTTGGGCGAAGGTTCCAGCGGCTGGCGGTAAGCAACATCGCTACCAGGGCCATTGCCGTGAAGAACATGAAGACGCTTTGTGAATCGAAGAAGCCGGGCAGAATGCCGCCCAGGATGGCACCGACAGAGCCACAACCATTGACAAAGCCAGAAGCTGTTGCGGCACTGCGACCACCAAAATCCACTGCTGCTGCACCACTGATCATCGAATCCGGGCCATAAAGCGTGAGTCCGATGACAAAGAGAATGGTGACTACCAGGATGACGTTGCCGCTGTTCATGGCGGGAACAAACAGCATCAACATGATGGCCAGCAGAATGAGGCTTAATGCACAGGCAGGAAAACGCTTGGCCCTAAACAGTTTGTCGGATACGAATCCAACCAGAATCGGACCAAACAGGCCGGCGACTTCGAAAGAGGTCGGGATGATGACCGCGGCCATCTTGCCGATTTGAGGCATGCGCTCGTAAACCATGAGCGGCCCCCAGAACAACAGGGCATAGCGAGCAGGCTTGAGCAGGAAATAGCAAAGGCCGAGAACCAGAATGGTACGACTCTGCATGACTTCCTTCAGGCTGGACAGCCATCCATTGCCGGCTACAGAGTTGCGTGTCGAGGCACCTGCAGGGCGGTTTTCATCGACCAGTGCCGGGTATCCGGCATCCTGCGGCCTGTTTCGCTGCAACAGCAGGAACAGAAGGGCGACACCAAGTACCACGATGGCAGAAGAGAAGAAGGCGAACCGCCAACTGCCAAAGATATGGTAGGCCCACCAGCCAGCAAAAGGTGAGGCGACCAATCCGCCAAAGGCATAGCAGGAGCTCCACAGACCCAGTACTCGTCCACGTTCCTGTGTCGTGAAGAAGCTGCTGAGGTTCTTGCATAGCCCTGACCAGCCAGTGGATTGCGCCAGTCCCTGTATCACCATGCAGGAGGCAAATATCGGCAGGGTAGCCATGGTTCCCATCATGATGGCAGCCAATGCCGAGATGATCAGGCCCCCGAATACCACTACGCGCGGACCGAATCGATCTGCTGCAACCCCCCAGGCAAACTGACCAATGGCATAGGCGGCGAGATATAGGGCATCCATCTGTGCCATCGTGGCCTTGTCGATGATGAAGGATGGGTCATCTTCGAAGCCGAGCTTGGCGACGGAAAAGGATTTTCGCGTGAAGTAGAAGGCGGCATAGGCCAGCCAGGTAATGGCGAATACCTGCATGCGCAGCCGTTGGATGCCGCCAGAGAATCCTGCGAGCGGCTTTGATGCTTTGTCATTGTTCATCGTGATCCTCGCACTGATCTGGTCGTTGTCGTTGTCGTTGTCGTTGAGATCTGAACAGGTGCGGTAGGTAGTCAGGGCTCGCAGGAATTGACGCCCATGGTGGTGAGACTTTCCTCGACATGGTCGAGTAGCTGGTGGATCACGCTGTCATCGATGTGACCAATGCAACCGATGCGGAAGCTCTCCGCTTCGGTCAACTTGCCTGGATAGATAATGAAGCCACATTGCTTCAGTGCGTCATAGAAGGCCTTGAAAGCGAAGTTCGGATGTTTGGGCGACAGAAAGGTGGTGATGATCGGTGATAACCACTTGTCTTCCAGCAGAGTCTTGAACCCCAGGGCGCGCATGCCGGATACTAGTACATCTCTGTTGCGCGTATAGCGTGCCTGGCGTCCTGCAACGCCACCTTCTTCTCGATGCTGCAGGAGTGCTTCGTAAAAAGCGACGACGGTATGGGTCGGCGGAGTGAAGCGCCATTGCCCGGTGCGTTCCATGTATTGCCACTGCTCGTGAAGATCGAGACTCAAGGAGTGTGAAGCTCCCCGGGCCGTGTCGAGCAGTTCACGGCGAATGATCACGAATCCGAAGCCGGGCACGCCCTCGATGCACTTGTTCGCCGAAGATACGATTACATCACAGGGTATCTCCTTGACGCTCAGCGGCACCGCGCCAAACGAACTCATGGCATCAACAATCAGTACACGCTGACGTGACTTGACCACTTCCGCTATCTGCCGCAGTGGATTGAGAATCCCGGAGCTGGTTTCACAATGGACAACGAATACCGACGTGATATCGAGATCGGCATCCAGTGTGCTGGCGACTTCTTCGGGAGACGGGGGCAGGTAGTCGCCCATATCAATGGTGACGATCTCGCGCCCGAGATACTGCATGATGGTGGCAGCGCGCTTGCCGTAGGCGCCGTTCATCAGCATCAGCGTTTTTCCAGATCGTGCAGTGGCACTGGACAGGGCTGCCTCGACAGAAAAAGTGCCGCTGCCCTGCATGGGGACGCAAACATATTCGGTGTCATCGGCATCGGCCATGTCCAGCAGCTGTCTGCGTATATCGTGGGTAATCGTGTTGAAGTCGCAGTCCCAGGAACCCCAGTCACGCAGCATGGCTTGTCGGGTTCGGATGGATGTGGTCAGTGGGCCGGGGGTAAGTAAATATCTGTCACCATTGGTCAGTACCATGTCGTTGTTGAGTGTTGGCACTGTCTTCATCTGGTTCATGATGCTCTCCTGGCAGAGTGATCGATGGCGTCATTCCGAGGATGGGTTCCACTGAAATGTCCCTGATCATCAAAGCAGGTAGCGAAATATCTATAAAATCGATTTATAGTATTTTAAAAATAAGCCAAGGTTATAACTGGGTATGGCAATTTCATATTCCCAACTGCGTGCCTTTCATGGTGTTGCGGTATATGGCAGCTTTACGCGAGCCGCACAGCGCTTGCACCTTAGCCAGCCAGCGGTCTCCGACCAATTGCGCAAGCTGGAAGAACATTACGGGGTACGCCTGTTTCATCGCACCAAGCGTGAAGTTCGCCTCACTGATATTGGCCAGCAGCTACTGGCGGTGACCCAGCGATTGTTTGACGCTGCCGACGAAGCGGAAGATCTGCTTGTCCACTCACGAGAACTGCGCACGGGTAGTCTGACACTGGCGGTGGACTCTCCGGTACATGCCTTGCCGTTGATGTCGGCCTTTCAAGCACGCTATCCCGATATCCAGATCCGTCTGATCACTGGTAATACCGATGAAGCCCTGGCACGTCTTGAGCGTCATCAGGCTGACTTCGCCATTGTTGGGCGTGAGCCGGCAGCAGCCGATCTGTTGACCATGAAGTTGAGCAGCAGCCCGCTGGTGGCTTTTGTCGCGTTGCAGCACCCTTGGGGGCAGCGCGATAGTGTCACTCTCGAAGAGCTCGGCAATGTGTCATTGGTACTTCGGGAGCGAGGCTCAATGACACGTCAGTTGATCGAGCAGGAGTTGCACCGTGCGGGGGTGACGCCTCAAGTTGCCTTCGAGGCAGAAGGTCGCGAGGCCGTCATGGAGTTGGTTGGTGCAGGGCTTGGTGTTGGCGTGGTATCGGGTGCAGAAGCTCCGCGTCATGAAGGGATTCGCATTCTTTCCATCGATGATGCCGAGGTTCAGATGGTTGAAACGCTGGTTTGCATGAAGAGCCAGAGTGAGCGCCGCCTGATTGCTGCATTGTTACATGAGGTGGAGCAACTCGAAACCTGAGTGGCTTCGCCCATGGGCTTGAATATGAGGAATTGCCACTCGTTCATGTTGTCGATAACCAATGACATCCTGCGAGCGTTGAAGGGACGAGCTGAAGGAACGTGTGAAGAAAGGTTTGTTGATATTCATGAAAGACATCAGGCCACCGGAAGAGAGGGTGGCCTGATGATGTTCGTAGTTCGCTTTCTACAGAAAAACCGACAGACTTAATTGTCTGAGATGGCTTCCAGAAGCAGCATCTTGATCGCTGCAACCTGATTTTCCAGGGAGGTCAAACGGTCTTCAGCAGACATATTGGATGTGTCTTGGGTCTCGCTCAGTGTTGCTTGAGCTTCCTGGAGTGCTGCTGAGTCCATGGCAAAGGCACCACCAGTTGCCAGAAGGGAAACGAGAGCAGTTGCAATAAGAGATTTCTTCATTATCTGAATCCTTTTTTCAATATGGTACCTGGTTCTCCAGGTCATTCATGCTAGATGCTTCATGTGCCAGAGCACGGTTTCACGAATTCCAGCCAGCCGATATGGTGTGGCATGGTACTTGGTTGATGTACCCAAGTATTCCTTACAGGTTGAACTCAAAATTTTCTGAATTTTTTTCAATGATCTGTACCGCACTATCGGCCACTACGCACAGGGCTGCGCCGAGCAGCACGATATCCTTGAACAGGAAGCTGCCAAGCAGGGACGGGAAAGGCAATATATTGCCGCTGCTACTGCTGATGTGCAGGACTCCTGGTGCGCTCAGAAGAAAGGTAATCGTTGTCAGAAAGACGGCAGAGGCAATGATGCCTCCCGCCAGAGAGGCTTTGGGTGAAATTGGGTACAAGGCCAGAAGAATGCCGGCGACGATCTCAACACTGCCAATCAGAACGGATGCCTGATGGATATCAAGGAAACCGTACAGCCAGGAAATCAGAGGAGAAGAGCTGATGATGCCCCTGATAGCATGTGCCTCATCCGGGTGAAACTTGAAGACTCCAATCCATAATAGCGTGATAGCGACACCATACAGTGAGATGTAAAACCCTAGCTTGTGCATTGAAATGCTAGGCGAGACTTCCGTATCGTTTTCTATATCACTCATGGTTATGGTCCTGAAATACACTCTTGTAGTAATGCTTTACATGCCGAAATGTCGAAAAGACGCTGAAAAAGAGTTCATATTCCTTGGCGTCATGTTGTTTAGACGCCAAGTCAAGATGCATCCTTACAGCACAGTCGACAGAAATGTTGTATTGATATGTGTTGGCGACAGAGCATTGGGTAGGATCAGCCATCATGCTTAAAGGGCCTGATGCATGCTTTTGTAGCAATGCGTCAGGCACAGAAAGAGAGGCATTGGTAAGGGGGTATGGTCGACAAGGGCGAGTCGACCAGCGTCACTGAATTCGGGGCGGGTTCAGGACCTACCAACAACTCATGTTGGCACCCTGGTTCTGGCTGCTCTGACTTCAGCGCATATCCGTCATCAAGCTGAGTTGTCATGGCGGTTGGGCGAAATAACTAGCTATCACTCCATAGCGTGTCTTGCAGGTTACCTGCAATGCGCCGCATCAGCGGTACCCATTCCTTGAGACTGTCAATGCTGTGGCGCAGGCGTGGGGCATGAATGGCCAATGCCGCCTGGATGCGTCCCGCCTGGTCGTAGACCGGGACGGCCACGGCAACCATGCCCTGGATGAACTCCTCATCGTCGATGCTGAGTTCATCCTCAGCAATGCGCTCCAGGCGCAGCTCAAGTTCCTGGATGTCGGTGGCGGTATAGGGCGTATAGTCCTCCAGCGTAAGATGCTTGAACAGGCTTCTGCGCTGTGCTGGCGGCATCAGGGCCAGGAACAGCTTGCCGCTGGCGGTGCAATGCAAGGGCAGCAATGACCCGGGGGGGAGCTGGATACGCACCGGCCAGTTGGTCTCGACCCTTTCGTAGTACAACACTTCATGACCGTGCAACAGGGTCAGGTTGCAGGTCTCCCCGACCTCATCGGCAAGGCGCTTGAGTTGCATGCGGCAGGGTGCCTTGAGGCTTTCATTGGCCAGCACCCCCATGGCCATTCTGTGCAGTCGCTCACCAGGTAGCAGGTGACGACCTTCCACATCCTTTACCACCAGTGCCTGTTCTTCCAGTTGCTTGAGCAGGCGATGCAGGGTTGGCTTGGGAATATCGAAACGACGCTCCAGGTCCGCTGCACTGAGACCATGGGGAGTGGTGGCGATGGCTTCCAGCAGCATCAGGCCGCGTTGCAGGGTGGAGTTGGTGGTGTTGCGGCTGGGGCTGTCGGTGGGCATGGGCGGTCCTTGCTCGTCGTGAAGCACTGCAGATTTATTCAGCGCTTCCTCAGATAGAAGATTGGCTGCACAGATGCCTATGATAACGCGGTAAATGGCATGCCGGGTGACAACTCCCGCTCAGGGAGATGCCACCAGGAACAAGGACAGCTCCGGCCACAGTGAGATGGTGATCCAGCATGCCATCAGGGCGAGGAAGTAGGGGATGACAAACTTGACCAGGCGTAGATAAGGAATGCCGGTAATACTGCTGGCCACATACAGGTTGAGGCCGAATGGCGGCGTGATGAAGCCGATGGCCGCTCCGACCAGGAAGATCACGGCGAAGTGAATCGGGTCGATACCGACATTCTGGGCGATGGGAGCCAGGATCGGCGCCAGAATAATGGTGACGGGCAAGCTCTCCAGAATCATGCCGGCAAGCAGGATGATCAGCATGCAGGCGGCAAGGATCAAGTAGCGGTTGCCCAGGCCAGTGAGCAGATCCTCCAGCAACTGGCCGGCACCCAGCACGGACAGCAACTGCTGCATGACCACGGAGATGGCGATCAAGGGCGCCAGCATGCCGGCAATCTGGCCGGAACGCAGCATGATGCTGGGCAGGGCAGTAAGACGGATCTCTCGGGTAATGGCCAGGCCGGCGATCAGGGTGAAGCCCACGGTGATGGCGGCAGCTTCGGTAGGGGAGAACATTCCCGAGTAGATGCCATACAGCACCACACCAATGGTCGCGAATCCCAGGTAGGCACGGCGGGCAAAGCGCGCGCTGGTACCCGCTCGGAAAGGTATCAGGGTTCCCCAGCCGTGTCGTCGGGATACCAGGTGGCAGGCCAGCATCATACCCAGCACCATCATCGCACCAGGGATCATGCCGGCAATGAACAGATCACTGATCGACAGGTTCATCATGAAGCCATAGACAATGAAGATGATGCTGGGAGGGATGATGATGCCAACGGTACCGCCAGAAGCGGCGGTGGCGGCAGCGAAACGCTCATCATAGCCATTCTTGATCATTTCGGGCTGCATGATCGAGCCGATGGTTGCTGTTGTCCCCGCATTGGAGCCGGAGATGGCAGCGAACAGGCCACAGGCACCGAGAGAGGCCATGCCCATGCCTCCACGTAGCCAGCCGGTAATTGAGTAGGCAAAGTCTGACAAGCGCTTGGCAATTCCGGCGGCGTTGATCAGGTCTCCGGTGAGAATGAAGAGTGGCAAGGCCAGCAGGCCAAAGAAGCTCAGGCCCTGGAACAGGGTGACGCCGATATTGGCCAGAGTGAAGTCAATGATCAGGCTGGTGCCGACCACCCACAGGCCAATGACCAGGAAAATGGGAACTCCCAACAGGAAGCAAAGGGTACAGCCGGCCGTCGTCAGGCCGATCAGAATGCCGTCAGTCATCTCTTGGCCTCCTAATCCATGATCGAAGGTTGCAGATTGAAGGGTTCTCGACGCCGGTAGCGACGAATGTCGATGATCAGGTTCTGCATGACCCGGATGAGGATCAGTATCCAGGCCAATGGTGTGGCGAGGTAGAACCACCACTGCATGACGTTGTCGGTACCGGGAACAATGGCAAAGTTCATGCGTGCCAGCGCGACCTGATCGAGGGTGAAGTGAATGACCATGGCGCCGAAGCCGACCCACAGCACTGCATCCAGCAATTGGCACAGGAACTGCCCGGTATAGGGTAGGCGCATGCGTATTTCGTTGAGCGACAGGTGGCTGCGCTGCTTGACGTTCAGGGAAGCGCCGAACCAGGTCAACCACAGGAACAGCAGGATCGGGATGCTGGTGCTCCATGAGGCCTGCTGGCTGAAAACGAAGCGCCGGATGACCTCGACAAAGATGATGCCAGCCATACCGCTATATGCCACCAGGATGACGCACTTTTCCAGATTGGCATCAAGCCATCTGAGCGGTATCAGCCAGCGTGATGCGGCTGATCCGGGAATGCTCTGGGATGTTTCATCGCTGCCCATGGGTCTGCTCTGGTTCTGGCTTGCATGATGGTAGCTGCTGGAAGCGTGGCTAGTGGACGGGGGGCTGGAAGGAAATGAGTGCATCAGGCCCTCCACCAGCGTTTCGGCGCCACATTGACGGCTGCCAGGTCCTTGGGAACCTCTCTGGCCAGGGCATAGATTTCTTCATAGACATCAATGTCTCCAGCCCAGCTGTTGAGACGCTCTCGCCACTGTTCCCAGGGCTCCGGGTTGAACTTTGGTGCACAGCGCTGTTCGGCTTCGGCCCGGACTTCATCCGACAGCGGCGCGACGCGGACATTGTTCGTGGCAAATACGGTGCCGGCGGCGGGGTGCTCGGTAGCGCCCACGATTTCGAAGCGCCCGCCTTCATTCATGCCCTGGGTGTAGATTTGCGCGGTATAGGCGGATTCCATGACCTGGTCCTGAAGTTCGGAGCCGAGGCTATCGAACTTGGGCAGGCTCATGGCAGTGTGCTCTGTACCAGCAAAGAAGCGCAGGTCGACGGCTTGGGAGATGACGGGGGCCATGCCGGCATAGGCGACGGCGCTCATCCATGTCTCGGCACCATCCAGCAAGCCTTGGCGCAGTCCATCGAGGGTCTCTTCCCAGGCCACGGGTACCGGGTTCAGGCCGAGCTGTTCCATGGCGATGCGACCCAACTGGGTGCCGGTGACTCGGTTCTTGGTGCCTTGCAGGTCGTCCAGACTGGTGACCAGAGGTCTGTCCTTCCACTTCAGGCCCATCATCAAGCCGCGCAAGTCACAGTGAGTGAACAGGAACTGCAATTGATGGCGCTGGCGCAAGGGCTCGCGCAGCAGCTTCTCGCTGCGTGGGTCGTAGAAGAAGTGGAACATCGAGGCCACGGTGGGGAACAGGTAGGCGAAGTCCAGGACGTTGAGGTAAGGCGCGCCACCTGCGGAGTTCTGCGTCGAAGCCGAGAAGATATCGACGATCCCCTGTTGTGTCTTGCTGACGCAGTCGAGCTGATTACACACCTCATTGCTGCCCATGAACTCCACCCGGATGGCTCCGTTGGTGCGCTCTTCCAGGTCGCGGGCAAAGAACAGCTGACCCGATTTCTGTATCTGCAGATTGCGCTCATTGAAGCCTGAAGCACCGAAGCGGAGCTGGAACTTGGGCTCGGTCTGGTAGCGACGCTGCTGCTCTTTCTCGGCTGCCCGGGCCAGGCTGGATGCACTAAGGCCTGCACCAAGCCCCGTGACGGCCAAGAGGGTGGAAGTGAGGCCGAATCGGCTGGATATATCGAGGAAATCGCGACGCGATAGCGCCGAGTGCTGGCGTGAAGACATGGTGCGCCTCTCGGATGTTGTCGTTGTGATCTCAGTCAGCGAGTGCTGCCGGATCTCGGAGGGACCGCTTTTCCATCTTCAACATAGAAGCCGATTTTTCATTCATCAAGAAAAATGAGAATATTTGTCTCAATATTGATGTTTTATATCTTTGTGCTCATATTATTTGGAACAATATGTATCGCTAAAATGGTTGTGTGCCATGACATCATCGCAACGCGTGACCTTCGATCGACACGAGGACGGGGCTGGACACATGGAAAACCCTCGTCATATGGAGAACTCTCAAGACGTGGGCGGAACGCTGGAGCGCTTTGACTACGTGATCATCGGGGCCGGCTCGGCTGGCTGTGTACTGGCCAATCGGCTCAGCGAGGATCCACAGGTTTCGGTGCTGTTGCTGGAAGCGGGAGGCTCTGACTGGAACCCCTGGATTCATGTGCCGGTCGGGTATTTCAAGACCATGCATAACCCGGCTACTGACTGGTGCTATCTGACCGACCCGGACGACGGTATCAACGGGCGGCGCCTGCAATGGCCAAGAGGCAAGGTACTGGGCGGCTCAAGTTCGCTGAATGGATTGTTGTACATTCGCGGCCAGCGCCAGGACTACGATGACTGGGCTGCGGCAGGCAACCACGGTTGGGACTACGCCTCGGTACTGTCGTATTTCAAGAAATCGGAATGCCAGGAGCGCGGCGCAGATGAGTTTCATGGGATCGATGGGCCGCTGAAAGTCTCTGACCTGCGCTTGCGAAGAGAGATTGCCGAGCGCTTCATTATGGCGGCCAAGGCCGCAGGTATTCCGGAAAACCCGGATGTGAATGGCGCTAGCCAGGAAGGCGTAGGGTACTTCCAGCAGACATCCTACAAAGGTTTTCGTTGTTCCACTGCCAAGGCATTTCTGCGCCCGGCGATGTCGCGCCCCAACCTGACATTGATCAAGCGTGCCCACTGTCAGAAGTTGCTGTTTGCCGATGATCTGTTTGGCGATGAACGGTGCTCAAACGAAGGAACCAGCGAGGTGAAGGGCACGGGGGATGTCTCATCCTGCTCAGCCAGCAAGCGAATCGCGGGCGTGGAGTTCGTGGTGGATGGCGCCCGACGGCGAGTACAGGCGCAGCGTGAGGTGCTGCTGTCCAGCGGGGCGATTGGTTCACCGCAGATTCTGCAATGCTCGGGTATTGGTGACCCGCAGCATCTGAACAGTGTCGGCGTGACTTGCCGCCATGCCTTGCCCGGCGTCGGGGAGAATCTTCAGGATCATCTGCAGGTTCGTCTGGTGTTCAAGACTCGCTGTCGAACGCTGAACGATGAAGTGCGCCACCCCCTGAGGCGTCTGGCGGTCGGTGCACAATACCTGCTTTCCCGCACCGGCCCGCTGACGCTGGCGGCCAGTCAGGTGTGCGTGTTCACCCATTCAAGGGAAGGGCTGTCGCGGCCGGATATCCAGTTCCACATGCAGCCGCTGTCTGCCGACAAGCCTGCCGAAGGCGTGCATCCGTTTTCCGCCTTCACTTCTTCGGTATGCCAGTTGCGTCCCACCAGCCGTGGCTCGATACGTATCACCAGTGCTGATGCTTCGGTCTATCCGTCGATTCAGCCACGCTACTTGAGTACCGCAGAAGACCAGCGTGTGGTCGTTGATGCCATCAGGGTGGCACGACGCATAGCCATGCAGGCGCCATTGGCCGAGGTGATCAGCGAAGAATACGTTCCAGGTGCTGGCTACCAGAGTGATGAGCAATTGCTGGACGCTGCCCGCCAGTATAGCCAGACGATCTATCACCCCGCCGGTACCTGCAAGATGGGACAGGATGGCATGGCCGTGGTCGACGAGCGGCTGCGGGTTCGTGGGCTTGAAGGATTGCGGGTAGTGGATGCCTCGATCATGCCGGTGATCGTGTCCGGCAACACCAATGCGCCGACCATCATGATTGCCGAAAAAGCGGCCGACATGATCAAGCAGGACTGCCTGGCCCGATCATGAACCTGGTTCTGGTCCTAACGTGCAGGATCGAGCTCCACCATGATCGGTGTCACTTCGTTTCTGTCCGAGGATGCCGCCATGCCACATTCCCCGACGTCGACTGCCACCAATGCGCCGAGTTCCGCCTGGCAGCGCCGCCTGGACCCGCTGCGCCAGAAGCTTCCCGGGGTGATGATCTGTATCACCATCGCCCTGGCCACGACCTTCATTGCCGATCACTACGGTGGTCCAACGCTGTTGTATGCGTTGTTGTTCGGCATGACACTGCACTTTCTTACGGAACAAGGCCCATGTCTTGCCGGGGTCGAGTTTGCCGCACGCACCATTCTGCGTATCGGTGTGGCGTTACTGGGTGTACGAATTACCCTGGAGCAGGTGGCGCAGTTGGGTATCGGGCCAGTGGTGACCGTGGTGGCGGGCGTCATGCTGACGATAGCGGCGGGCGCAGTGCTGGCTCGACTCATGGGGCTTTCGCGTGACCTGGGGCTGTTGACCGGTGGCGCTGTCGCCATCTGTGGCGCTTCGGCTGCTCTGGCCTTGTCTGCGGCCATGCCGCGTGATGAACATAGCGAGCGCAACACCATTCTCACTGTTGTCGGCGTCACGACGCTGTCCACGGCTGCCATGGTGCTGTATCCCTTGCTGGTCGGGGCGTTGGAGCTGTCTCATGTCGATGCCGGTATCTTCCTCGGCGGCACCATTCATGATGTGGCACAGGTGGTTGGGGCGGGGTATATCATCTCGGACCAGACCGGCGATGTGTCCACCTTTGTCAAACTGCTGAGAGTGGCCATGCTGGTACCGGCAGTGATGGTGTTCATGCTGCTGTTCCGTCGGGCGCGGGTTAGTGACGAGAACCGTCAAGAGAACAGCGAAGGGCGCGGCAAGGTGCCCATGTTCCCGCTGTTCCTGATGGCCTTCGTGGTGCTGGTGCTGATCAACAGCCTCGGGGTGATTCCCCAGGTCATGGTCGATGGCATGACCGACCTGTCGCGCTGGTGCCTGGTGACTGCCATTGCGGCCCTGGGGATCAAGACATCGTTCCAGAAGCTTGCCGTGGTGGGCTGGAAGCCTGTCATCCTGATGCTGGCCGAGACATTGTTCCTGCTGGCTGTTGTGCTTGTGTGTCTCTATACCGGAGTGGCTGACTGGTAGTTTTGGTACCGACAGGTCTTGTGCTGATGAGTCCTTTATATGGCCTCGACCCAGTCGGGGCTGCCGCCAAGTTCAAGGCGGGCGAGCGACTCAAGTCGGCCAGTATTCACCTGGTATAGCGTGACATGGTTTGATGCCTGCCCGGCGGCCAGAAGATAGTGGCCACAAGGAGAGAGATCGAAGCCGCGGGGCTGGGTTTCTGTCGCGCATTCATCGTGGTAGGCCAACTCGCCGTGTTCCTCTTCGACGCTGAATGAGGTCAGCAGCGAACTATTGCGTTCCGAGGCGTAGAGGAACCTGCCGTCGGTACTCAGCTTGAGTTCGGCTGCCCAGTAGTTTTCGTGCTCCCCCTTGCTGATCAGGACCTTCTGTCGGAAGGCCATCCGTGCAGAAGCGCTGTCATAGTCGAGCAGGGTAATCGAACCATCCAGTTCGCCCAGCACATACATTCTGTTGCCTTCCGCGTTGAAGACGATATGGCGTGGCCCTGTGCCATCCGGAAAACGATAGTGGTCGACGCTCTGGAAGCCGTGCACCGGATCGAAATTCAGGCAGTAGAGCAGGTCGCCTCCCAGGCTGGTGGCCATGACGTGTCTACCGTGGGTGTCATGCATCACCGCATGGGCGTGGGGCTGGGTAGCGAACTGGAAAGAGGAGTAGGAGGCGGTACCGGCCGACGGAAGACTGTCCGCCGCGATCAGGTGTTCGCCGTAGGAGGCGCCGAAGAGATAGTCACCCGTTGCGCTGAGGGCGATATACGCCATGCTGGCGGATAGCGGTCGACTGTCCATGAAAGCCAATTCCCGGGTGGTCGCGTCAATCGCATAGCGTGCCGCCAGCAGAGGCGCCCCCCGCGATGCTGCATACAGGTAGTGCTGGTCAGCACTGATGCAGAGCGGAAGACTGCCACCCGCCTTGGTCACGTCCGCTAGATGAGTGCGCTGGCGTAATGTCAGTGTCTGAGTATCGGGGTCGTAGACCACCAGGCAGATATCGCTGGCTGCTCCACAGCCAACATAGAACGTCACCGGATCATGCGATGCCTGCTGCTGGCTCATGCTGGTCTCCTGCTTTAGCGGTTCGAGTATAGTTGATAATACATACTATTATTTATATGGCATTCCAAGGCAACGATTCACGATCATGGCCTATGTGATGGCAGGATCACCCTGCCATACATAAGGGCCAGGGTGATCCTGTGAAGCTGAAAAGATGCGCTTGTGCTGGGTTATCGTGCGATACCAACGTCAGCAGAGATCTGGTCGATGGAGGCCACTTGATCCGCCACGAACTTGCTGAATGCTTCACCCGACAGATGGAAGGGCATCAGACCGTTATCGAGCATGACCTGTTTCCACTCATCGCTGTCGTAGACCGTATTCAAGGCATCCGCCCAATAGGCCTTGGCATCATCCGAAATCTCCGATGGGATGTAGAAGCCGCGCCAGTTGGCCCCGACGACATCGATGCCTTGCTCTCTGGCGGTCGGAATATCGGAGTACTCATCCAAAGGCAGGCGCTCTTCCGACAGCACGGCGAGTACCCGCAAGTCACCGGACTTGATGAAGCCGCGGGCTTCACTGATGTCGCCGGTAAAACCATCGACATGACCGCCGACTACCTGAGTCAGGGCTTCGCCACCACCATCGTAGGGCAGGTATTTGATGCTGCGTAGTTCTGGGACACCGGCCTTCTGGGCCACCATCAGCAATTTGAGGTGATCCCAACTACCTTTCGAATCACCACCGGAAAAGGTGACCGAATTCGGCGCTTCTCTCAGTGCATCCAGCAATTCATCGAGATTCTGATAGGGCGAGGAAGCGCCCACGGCGATGATGCCATAGTCGGCACCCAAAGCACTTACCCAGTCCACCATGTCCGCCGACATGCCTGGAAACAGCCCTTGGGCCAACCCGGCGGCAGTGGTGGTGGAAGCCGCAACCAGTAACTGAGCGTCGTCGCTGCGTTTGCTGACGACATGACCAAAGGCAACGCCTCCAGTCGCCCCGGCCATGTTGATGGTTTGCACGCTGGCGGGAACGAGATCCAGGTCTTGAAGGGTTCGGCCGACGGAGCGGCAGGTGAAATCCCAGCCGCCACCAGGGTTTGAAGGGGCAATACAATCGACCTTGCCGGACGGCTCAAAGCTCCAGGCAGAGGGAGCAAGAAGGAAAGAGGAAAGAAGTGTGCAGGCAAATGCTGCCGTGCGGGCAGGTTTCGTCAAGGTTGTCATGATATTTCTCTCGCTAGCGTGGCGTTGGTCTTGTTATTGAGTGATGGCTGCTTGTGTTATGGCTCTGTGCGTCACGACGGTTTGTGTCATGGATAGGTGTGTCACTGCTATGGAGGAGTGGCCTTCAAGAGAAGGCATCTCGACCATAGGAGGCCAACCAAGGAAAGAACATCACTAAATCACAAAGCAAGCTTTCGTGACGAACGAAGACGAAGGGTTTTTAATGTTAAGTCAATGGGTTACTTGACGTCGTCTTGGTCAGATGCAGAAACATGTGCTTGCTGATGGACGACAAGGTATCCACATCCTTTATTCCCACCACCAGCTCCCGGTGGGCCCAGTCATCCTTCAACGGCACGGTGCAGATGTTCAGGCTGGCCAAATGACTGCGCACGGACTTCTCCGGAAGCACGCCAATGCCCATGCCTCTGTCGATCATGTGCAGAATGCCTTCGAAACTTCTTACCTGAATGCGTGTATGCAGGCTCTTTTGCTGTTGCCTGGCCTGGCTGCTGACCAACTGGTGCAACGATGAACCCTGTTCCAGGCCAATGAAGTCATAGTCTGTGGCGGCGGCCAGAAAAATGGCCTCGTTCCCGGCGAGAGGGTGGTCCTGGGGAGTGACCAGTACCAGTTGATCGGTACGGTAAGAGAAAGTTTGCAGACCATCGGAGGGAATATGGCGGGAGAAGATGCCGATGTCGGTAAGATTGTCCTTCACTGCACTGATGACTTCTGTACTCAACTTTTCTTCGAGATCAATCTTGATGCCAGGGTACTCGGCAGAGAACTGTGCCAGATCATCAGGAAGAAACTGAATGACAGCTGAGGTATTGGCATGCAGGCGTACATGTCCTCTGACCCCTTCGCTGTATTCGCTGAGGTCTGCACTCAGGCGCTGTAATTGATCGAACACATTGCGCGCGTGATGCAGCATGGCATGCCCCGCAGGGGTGAGTTCGACCCCTCGTGGTCGGCGGTAGAGCAGGGGAGTACCCACCATGCTTTCCAGATCGCTGATGCGCTTGCTCACTGCGGCCAATGCCATGTTCTCGCGGTTGGCTGCTGCTGTCAGGCTACGTTCATCGGCAATGGCGATGAACAGCCGTAAAGTGATGAAGTCGAAGCGCATCATGAGGACATCTCCTGAAGCCAAGGCAAGTAGATACTCTGCGTACCAACCCTAGCCTTCGCAACAGGTGAAGGCCGCCTTGACCAATGCCTGATTGTGCCAAGGTCGTGTCAATCACACACTTTCAGCATGAATGACGGGAGAGGTGGAATAACAGTGGAAAATACACAAGTTCTGCAAGGCCTTAAAGTCCTTGAACTTGGCCAGCTTATTGCGGGTCCTTTCGCCACCAAGCTGCTGGGTGAGTTCGGGGCTGACGTGATCAAGGTCGAACCGGTCGGCAAGGGAGATCCCCTTCGGAAATGGCGAAAGCTAAAGGATGGTACTTCTCTCTGGTGGCATGTGCAGGCCAGGAACAAGCGCTCACTGGAACTTGATCTGCAGTCGGCCGAGGGCCAGGAAGTGGTGCGTCGGCTGGTGCAGGATGCTGATGTGGTGGTCGAGAATTTCCGCCCGGGCACTCTGGAAAAGTGGGGGTTGGGCTGGGAAGCCTTATCGGAGATCAATCCCAGGCTGATCATGGTGCGAGTATCGGGTTACGGCCAGACAGGCCCATATCGCGACAAGCCAGGTTTCGGGGTCATTGGCGAAGCCATGGGCGGGTTACGCTATCTGTGTGGTTTCCCCGATCAGCCCTCGGTGCGAGTGGGTATCAGCATCGGTGACTCGCTTTCTGCGCTTTACGCGGTGATCGGTACGCTTCTGGCACTGCATGAAAGGCAGCGCAGCGGGCAAGGGCAGTACATCGACATTGCGCTTTACGAGGCGGTGTTCTCAATGATGGAAAGCCTGATTCCCGAGTACGACGCCGATGGTCACATTCGTGAGCCGAGCGGTAGTGCCCTGCCCGGTATTGCGCCCTCGGATGCCTATCCTTGTGAAGATGGCTCTTACGTCATCATCGCCGGCAATGGTGATAGCATCTTCAAGCGTCTGATGGAGACCATCGGTCGCCCCGACCTGGCCGCTGATCCCCGCCTGGCCCACAACGATGGTCGTGTCCAGCATGTTGACCTGATCGATGGCGCCATCACCGAGTGGACTCAACGACATTCCCGCGACTTCATCATCCAGTCTCTCGATGCCGCCAATGTACCGGCGGGCTATCCCTATACCGCCGCGGATATCGTCAAGGACCCACATTTCGCCAGCCGTGACATGTTGCAGCAGATTCAACTGCCCGGCGGTGACTCGCTCAAGGTGCCCGGTGTCATGCCGAAACTGAGCCGTACGCCAGGGCGAATTGATGGTGGAGGCCCGGCACTCGGTGAACATACTCGCCAGATACTCGATGAACTGGGCATCGATGCCGAGACGCAGAGGAAGATGAAAGAGAAAGGCGTCATCTAGTCGGATCAGTACCAGGTACAGGTAGAGGAAAACAGCATCATGAAAGGCAATGGTCAGCAGATATATATCCAGGAAGTGGTCACCCGTGACGGCTTCCAGAATGAGTGCGAATTCGTGGATACGGCCAAGAAGATCCGTTTGGTCGATCAACTCAGCGACTGCGGTTTTGCCAAGATCGAGGTGAGCTCCTTCACCTCGCCCAAGGCGATTCCTGCGCTGCGCGATGCCGAAGAGGTCATGCAGGGCATCAAGCGCAATCCGGGCGTGGAATATACCGCCCTGGTGCCCAATGTCCGTGGTGCTGAACGGGCACTGGCCTGTGCCGTGGATGAAGCCAATCTGGTGATGTCGACCAGCGAGAGCCACAACCTTTCGAACCTGCGCATGACTCGGGAGCAGTCGTTCAGTGGTCTCAAGCAAGTGATCGAGGAACTGGCACCGACGGATATTGCGATCAATGTCTCGCTGTCCACGGTATTTGGCTGTCCCATGGAAGGTGACGTTGAACTCGATACAGTGATGTCCTGGGCTGAGCGTTTTGCTGAGCTGGGGGTAAGGGGAATCACGCTGTGCGATACCACCGGGATGGCCTATCCCACCCAGGTGGGAGATGTCGTCCACGCCTTCAAGCAGCGCTTCAGTGACCTGCAACTGACGGTCCATCTGCACAACACCCGCGGCATGGCACTGAGCAATGCCTTGGCGGCTATTGATGGCGGAGCAGACCGCTTCGATGGCGCGTTAGGGGGGCTGGGGGGATGTCCCTACGCACCGGGCGCCTCAGGCAATGTATGCACGGAGGATCTGGTCCACATGCTGGAGTTGATGGGGTACCACACAGGCGTCGATCTCGATAGAGCATTGTCGGCTTCATCGCTGTTGCCGGGCCTGGTGTTGCGTGAAGTCCCCAGCCAGGTGCTCAAGGCCGGTAAACGGCTCGACCTGCACCCGGTACCGGAGTTTGTGCGCGAGCGTCTGGCATCAAGTCTCGCCTGAGATAACGCCCCTGAGATAGCGCCCCTGAAATAGCGAAACTACAGCCAAGTGGGAGAGACATGTGGTTTAGGCTGTAATAGGTCATCTACGAATCTCAGTCATCGACCAACGTTATCTACGACAACAGTCGTTTTCGACAAGGAAAAAGCCACCATGATCGATCACCTGGATCACTTGGTATTGACGACTTCGAACGAGGAAGCCTGCATTCGTTTTTACGTAGAGATGCTGGGAATGAGCCTGGAAACCTTCGGCGAAGGGCGCAAGGCCTTCCGCTTCGGTCACCAGAAGATCAACCTGCATCTCAAGGGCATGGAGTTCGAACCCAAAGCGCATACGCCTGTTCCGGGAGCCTTGGACTTGTGCTTCATCGCCCGATGTCCGCTGGATGAGGTCATCCAGTCTCTGCATGAAAAAGGAGCGGAGATTGTCGAGGGCCCGGTCATGCGCACGGGGGCCACCGGACCCATTCGTTCGATTTATCTACGTGACCCTGATCTCAATCTGGTCGAGATTTCAGAGCGTGCTTAAACCTGATGAGCAAGCAGTAACAACCTGAATCAGAATTGGGTGTCCATATACTCAACTCAACACACTCCACCAGGCCATACCTACCAGGGCAATCGCCATGGACAGGTTGAACAGTTTCATTCGGCGTGGCGTCGTCAGCCACTTGCGGCTGCCGGTGCCCATCAGTGCCCAGGCGGATGTTCCCAGCAGGGCGAATGCCAGGAATACCAGTGCCATGCTGACAATGGTGGCCGGGGTGGCATCGGATCCTGCGAAAACGGTCACTGCGGTCAGGGCCATCATCCAGCCCTTGGGGTTGATCAGCTGCAGGCCGGCAGCCTTGGGGCCATTCAGGGTGACCGCCTGTCCAGTGCCAGAAGCCGATATCGTCGGATCCGAGGTGGCCAGACCCCAGGCCATGTAGGTCAACCAGATGACACCGATCCAGGACAGCACCGTGGGTACCAAAGGGGCCTTGACCAACAGACTGGCGGCACCGATTCCTGCCAGCACGATGGTGAGAGCTGCGGTGATGCAGGCAGCGAAGACGGCGGGCAGGGTGGCGCGCCAGCCTGCCTGTCCGGCCATGGCCATGACCAGCAGGTTGATGGGGCCAGGGCTGAAGGTAATGGCGAGCGTGAACAGCGTATAGGGAATCCATTGTTGCATGACATAAACCTCGTCGTGTTGATATGACGAGTGTCTCTGGGAGTCGCCTGCAAGTCTGGAAGGTTTGAGCAAGTCTTGGCAGAAGAGGCTAATGGGAGAGACAGAGACGCCGGTATTGTGCCGGTGTTACTCCATAGGCGCGGCGGAACCAGCGTCCCAGATGGCTCTGATCGGCAAAGCCTAATTGGTGAGCAATATCGATGGGGTGCTGGCCTGAAGCCAGCTTTCTACGTGCCTGATTGAGGCGCAGTTGCACGAGATAAGCGTGAGGCGCAATGCCGTATTCGGCCTTGAAGGCTCGTGTCAGTCGAAAGCGGTCGACATCGCAGGCGCTGGCAAGGTCGTGAAGGCTGATGTCCTGCTCGATATGGGCATGCAGGTAGTCACGTGCACGCATCGCAACATTAGGGTGATGGGGCTGCAGGATCTGGCGGGCTTTCCAACCGATATGAGGCAGCATGTCCTGAACCAGGGCATCAAGGGCTGTGTCACGCATGATACGCCATGGCTGGCGGCGCAGTGCTTCGAAAGCCTGATAGATGCTTTTTACCAATTTCGGATCGTCGGCCAGGGTGCTGTTGAATCCAGGGTACAGTGTGCTGGAACCATCATGGCTTTGTTGACGCAACTCGTTATCCAGCCAGGAGGCAGACAGGTAGAGCATGGAATAGGTAAAACCGGCATCAGTGGCTGCCTGCCCATCGTGGACTTCACCCGGCTCGACCAGAACCAGACGTCCGGGAGTGCTGTCGTGGCGAGACTTGCGGCAGTGGAATTGTTGCACGCCCTGTTCAGTGACACCTACCAGATAAGTGTCGTGCCAATGCGGGTCGTAGGCGTGACCGTCGAAGTGCGCGCGGATGGTTTCGATACCCGTATCACTGTCTTGCTGCAGATCGACCCAATCGGACGCGGCCATGGTAATGAGGCGCTCCTTGTCTGGCCCGGGGAAAACCAATGCCGTCACGGTGAACGGGGCATGGGTGGCTCATCTGGGTAGCATGGCATGACGAGCGAGCGACAAACTAGAACATTTGTGATGAACGGCAGAGGGAAGGTGTGAGGCGAATAGCGCAATGTGAGCGCAGTGCCGTAAAGCTTTCTACAGCACTGCGCGAAGGGATGGTTACTGCTGCATTTCCTGTTCGCCGAAGCGACCTTCGAACAGGGCGGAAGACAGGTAGCGCTCTGCACTATCCGGCAGCACGACCACGATGTTCTTGCCCTGGAACTCTGGCTCCTGGCTGACCCGCACAGCGGCAACGACAGCGGCACCAGAGGAAATGCCGCACAGAATGCCTTCCTCCAGCATCAAGCGATGGGCCATGTCGATGGCATCTTCATTGCTGACCTGTTCAATACGATCGACCAGGGACATATCGAGGTTGCCGGGGACGAAGCCAGCGCCGATGCCTTGAATCTTGTGCGGCGCGGGGGTCGGTGTTTCCCCTGCTCGGGTCTGCGTCAGGATGGGTGACGCTGAAGGTTCCACCGCCACAGTGGTGATGTTCTTGCCGCGGCTCTGCTTGATATGGCGCGCCACACCGGTCAGGGTGCCTCCGGTTCCGATACCAGAGACGAACACGTCGACCTCTCCATCGGTATCGTCCCAGATTTCGGGGCCCGTGGTGTTTTCATGAATGCGCGGGTTGGCCGGGTTGTCGAACTGCTGCGGCATGAAGTACTTGTCCGGCTCGGATGTGGCCATTTCTTCGGCGGCTGCAATGGCACCAGGCATGCCCTTGGCGGGTTCGGTGAGAATAAGCTCTGCACCCAGCGCCTTGAGCACCTTGCGTCGTTCAAGACTCATTGAAGCAGGCATGGTCAGAACCAGCGGGTAGCCACGGGCGGCAGCCACGTAGGCGAGAGCGATGCCGGTGTTGCCGCTGGTGGGCTCGATGATGGTCATGCCAGGCTTGAGGGCGCCTTTTTCCTCGGCATCCCAGATCATTGCGGCACCAATTCGGCATTTGACGGAATAGGACGGATTGCGTCCCTCGATCTTGGCCCAGATGGTGGCACCCTCGTTGACCCGGTTGAGTTTCACCAGGGGAGTGTGGCCGATGGAACGGGAGTTATCATCGTAGATGCGTGCCATTTGTCCTGTCCGTTGTCAGCGAATGAATATCGGGAGCTTATGTCTCTCCAGCACCATGAATACTGCGGACTAAGCATATAGAGTTCTATGAATATCGGGTGCTATGTATATAAGAAAAATGCTGAAGACCATGCCGGTCGAGTGAAGGCTCAATCGAGAACACACCCAGCCCAGAACATATATTGTCACTATGCCCAGTTTAGGCGACGAAACCAGACATTGGCCAAGCCTGGCACCGGTCGATCCTTGGCAGAGACGACATGACCTGCCCATGCAGGCAGGTCATGGTGGACTCAGGCCGCCTGAGCAATCCGCCTTTGGCGATGATGGTGGCGAATGGCCAGCAGAATGGAAATGGCCGCCAGCACCAGCAGCGCCAGGGAAATGGGGCGGGTGAGGAACAGCATCCAGTTGTCATCGGTCATCAAGGCCCGGCGTAGATTGGTCTCTGCGATCGGACCGAGAATCACCCCGAGGACCAAAGGTGCCAGAGGGTAGTCCAGCTTGCTCAGGATATACCCCAGTACGCCGACACCCAGCAGCAGATAGACATCCGTGACGCGGTTATTGAGGGCGAAGGCACCGATGACGCAGCACACCAGCACGACAGGAACAATCACGGACTTTGGAATCTCCGTTACGCGCAGGAACAGGCGCATGCTGCACATGCATACCAGCAGGACCATGCCGGCAGCCAGCAACATGGCCATGAACATGCCATAGACCAGGTCGCCATGATCGAGGATCAGGCGTGGCCCGACACCGATGCCATGGACCATCAGCGATGCCATCAAGACGGCATCGACGGCGCTGCCGGGGATGCCCAGGGCAATCATGGGGATCAGGCCGCCGCCGGATGTGGCCGAGTTGCCGGATTCCGATGCAATGACACCTTCCGGTGTGCCGGTGCCGAAGGCTTCAGGATGCTTGGAGGCCCGCTTGGCCTGATCGTAGGCCAGCAGATTGGCAATGCTGCCTCCGGCACCGGGAACGGCTCCAATGAACACGCCGACCATGGAAGAGCGGATCAGGTTGACCGGGTAGGACAGGGTTTCGCGCAAGGCAGCCATGGGGTGAAATGTCACTCGACCAGGCATGCAGGCCTGGTTGTCCCTGGTACCCTCTGAAGTGCTTTCCACCTCGGACAACAGTTGGCTGACCGCGAACATGCCGATCAGGACCACCAGGAATGGCAGGCCATTGGCCAGAAGCTCGGAATCGAAGGTAAAGCGCGGGACGCCCATCAGCGGATCCGACCCCACCGTGGCAATGAGCAGCCCGAGCAATCCCGTCATCAGCCCCTTGAGCATGGACTTGCCGACCAGGCTGGCGACGACGGTCATGGCGAAGATGATCAGCGAAAAGTACTCCCAGGCCCCCAGCTTGACAGCGATCAGGGCCAGCGGCGGAGCGGCGATGATCAATACAACGGCGCTGATCAAGGCGCCGAAGAAGGAGGCCCAGATCCCCAGGGCCAAGGCTCTGCCGGGTTCGCCATTGCGTGACATGGGGAAGGCATCGAAGGTGGTGGCCACGGATGACGGTGTGCCCGGAATACCGAGCAGCGCCGCAGAAATAAGCCCCCCGGAATAGCCACCGACATAGACCGCCAGCATGGTCGCGACACCTTGCAAGGGCGGCATGGAGAACGTCAGCGGCAGGGTCAGGACAATGGCCATGGTAATGGTGAAGCCAGGTATGGCCGACGCAATGACACCCGCAATGACACCAAGCAGCATGGTGATCATGGTCATGAGAGTGAACAGCTGTGCCATGCCGTCCAATAGTGCAGTCATCATATCCAGATTCCTCGTGGAGTCATGATCGTTCAGCCCAGCAGGCCGCGTGGCAGGCTGATCACGAAGACATCGCGGAACAGAGCGTCAGCCCCGAAGGAAAAGACCACAGCAATGACCACGGCGATACATAGTTTTTTGATACATGGCTGCTTCAAGGATATGGCGCCGAGCATCCATTGGCCGAGCATGATGAACAGAAAGGACGCCACGGCGAATCCAAGCCAGGGCAGTGCCAGAATAAAACCCGCCAGTAGTCCCAGGACTGCGAAGGCGAGCCGGTGACGCCATATCCAGGCCGCTGCCTGGCCTTTGGCACCGGGCGAGCGTCCTTTCAGGTTGCGCAGTTCCTTGGCGATGATGGCGAGATTGATCAGCATCAGCAGGCCAAGCACCAGACGCGGGAAACTCCCGGAGCCCAGGGGTTCCCACATGGAGGAGGGCAGGTCTCTCGCCTGCAGGAAAAAATAGCCGAACAGCACCACGAGAATACCGTTCAACATGATATGGGCCAGAGGATTGGCCCTCCCCGCAGGAACCAACGGTTCCCCCTCGGGGGAACCTGTATCGAGGGAATGTGTTGTATCGAAGGAATGTGTGGGTTGCGTTTTCATCGTGCCAGCTTCCCTGCCAGACGTTCGAAGGTGGCGTCAGTCTGTTGCAGATAGTCCGAAAACTCCTCGGGTCCCTGGTACACGACGCTGGCGCCGGCACTGTTCACACCTTTGGTGAAATCCTCATCTTCGCTCATGGCCTTGAAGGCATCGGCCAGGACAGTGACACGATCCTCAGCCATCCCTTTGGGGCCGACGATGCCACGAATGATGTTCAGCTTGAGTTCGGGATGTCCCAGTTCCGCAAAGGTAGGGACGTCAGGCATTTCCTCCTGGCGCTCCTCACTACCGACGGCAAGAAAGCGCAGATCGCCGTTCTTGACGAATTCCCCACTGGAGGAAATGTCCCCGATGGCAGCATCGATGTGTCCGCCCACCAGAGCACGAATGCGATCGCCAGTGCCTTCGAAGCCGACATAACGGAACTGAAGCCCCTCGGCATCCTCCATCATCGCGGCGTGTACATGCGGGACGCCGCCGAGAGTGACGCCAAAGCGAACCTCTCCGGGGTGTTCCTTGGCATAGTCGACGAATTCCTGATAGGTGGTGTAGGGGGCATCGCCCTTGACGGTCAGGTATTGAGGTGACTGGGTGACCGCAGCAATCGGGGTGAAGTCATCCCAGTTGTTGGATGTCAGTCCGGTATGGTGAGCCACCATGAGCCCTTCGTGAACTTGGCCGACGGTGTAGCCATCGGCCTCGCGTTTGGTGAGTTCCTTCAAGCCAGTGGTACCGCTGACGCCGGGCATGTTGATGACGGGCATCGGTTGGCCGAGGTAAGTTTCAGCGTAGTTGGCCACCAGGCGCATCAAGGTATCGCTGCCGCCTCCCGGAGACCAGGGAACGATGAATTCCACGGGGTTATCGGGATAGACCTCTTCGGCAGCCATGGCTACCGAAGAGGCACCCAGACACAGGCCGGTGAGGAACATTGCCAGGGGCGTTCTATAGTGACGCTTCATCTTGATTATCCTTGTTCAGGGAAGGTTTTGACGGAGTTTCACCGTGATCCGGTCATCAGTCGTGCTGTTTGTGTTGTTTGTGTCGTGACAACCGGATCGGTACGGCTGGCGGCTTGCTCAGATCTTCGATCATCAGGCATTGCATCAGCCCAGCAGCAATGCGCCATAGGTGAGACCGAAGCCAACGACCAGGGCAGGATGTACCCTGGTTTTCATCAACAGCAGGGCGGCCACGGCGGCGATGATCATGGTGTGGATGAATCCCGATGTGGTCAGGCTTTCCTCCAGGAAGTTCCAGGTCAGGTAAGCCATCAGAATCATGACGACCGGCCGTACCCATTGGCTCATGGACTTGACCTTCACCGAGTCGCGATAGCGATAGAGAACGCCGAGGGCGGCGATCATGAGAATCAGCGATGGTGCCACTGTCGCGAATATGGCAACGGCAGCACCGCCGATGCCGGCAACGTCATAGCCGACATAACCGGCGATCTTGGTGGCGATGGGACTAGGCAATGCATTGCCTAGCGCGAGGGTCTCCGCGAACTGCGGATGCGTCATCCAGCCGTAGGTGGCAACGACTTCGTTCTCGATCAACGGGATGATGGCGGGACCGCCACCATAACCGATGATATTGGGGATGAAGAAAGCCAGAAATAGCTGCCAGTAGATCATTGCGCATGCTCCTTGGCTTTCGCTTCACTCTCGCTCTCTGATGCCATCTTGCTTTTCCATGGCAGCTTTTCTGGCCGCCACTTTTCTGGTCTCAACAACGCAGCGATGAGCAGGGCGCCGATGATCAGTCCTGGATGCAGGCCCAGACCATAGATCAGGCCTCCGGCTACCAGCCCGATGATGAGTGTCATCATCCAGCCAAGACTGATCCGGGACTTGTTGAAGAAGTCCAGAGTGAGCTGGACCATCATCACCATCACCACCGGGATCACCCCTTGGCCCATGCCTCGGACCCAGGATTGATCGCCATAGAGTCGATACAGCCCGAGCAAAGCGATCATGGTCAGGGCCAAGGGTACCGTGACAGCCACAACGGCATTGATGGCTCCCAATGTGCCGCCGACACGATAACCGATATAGCCGGCCATCTTGGTGGCAATGGGGCCGGGCAGGGTATTGCCGATGGCCAGGGTATCGGCAAATTCGCCGTCATCCATCCATTGGTAACGCTTCACTGCCTCTTGATGTACGAGAGGAATCATTGAGGGGCCACCGCCAAAGCCAAAGAGACCGATGCGGAAGAAGGCCAGGAACAACGGGATTTGTACGCTCATGCTCAGACCCGGGGCTAGAGAACAGCAATGGCGGCATCGGTGCGAGGCTCTGTTCCGCCGCAATAGATACCGGTTTCAGGATCTCGCAGAATGACCTGACCTCGCCCATAGCTGCGGCTGTCGTGCGCCACCTGCATGTCGTGCCCACGAGCCGACATGGCGCGTACCAGCGCTGGTGAATAGCCGTGTTCAATGCCGATGGTCCTGTCGCCCATCCATTGCCAGCGGGGAGCATCCAGGGCCGCCTGGGGATTGAGGCCGAAGTCGATCAGGTTCATGACGACCTGGACATGACCCTGGGGTTGCATGAAGCCACCCATCACGCCGAAAGGACCCAGTGCCTTGCCGCCACGCGTGAGGAAACCGGGAATGATGGTGTGGAAGGTTTTCTTGCCCGGCTGCAGTACGTTGTCGTGGGCTTCGTCGAGGCTGAAGTCATGGCCGCGGTTCTGCAGTGCAATGCCGGTACCGGGGACCACGATGCCGGAGCCGAAGCCGTGGTAGTTGCTCTGGATGAAGGACACCATGTTGCCATCACCGTCGGCAGTGGCCAGATAGACGGTACCTCCCGCCGCGGGCTTGCCGGGTTCGGGCGTGATGGCGATGTCACCGATCAGCGCACGCCGCTCCTCCGTGTAACGGTCAGAGAGCAGCTGCTCGACGGAATACGTCATGTGATCCGCTTGAGTGATATGGGCCTTGCCATCCGTATAGGCCAGCTTCATGGCTTCGAGCTGATGATGCAGCAACTCAGGATCATCACGATGGGACGGAGCGAAGCCATCCAGCAGGCGCAGGGCCATCAGTGCTACCAGCCCCTGGCCATTGGGGGGAATTTCCCACACATCGACATCGCGATAACGAGCGCTGATCGGGGTTACCCATTCAGGACGATAGGCGGCCAGGTCTTCCTTGCGCAGGTAGCCTCCGGTCTGGCGTGAGAAGGTATCGATTTTCTCGGCCAGCTCACCACGATAGAAGCTTTCTGCCTGGGTAGCGGCGATCGCTTCCAGCGTCTTGGCCTGATCTTCGCAACGGAACCATTCTCCTGCCTGGGGCGCTATGCCTTCGATGGTGAAGGTATCGAACCACGGCGCTGTCGCTGGGCCCTGTTCCAGTTGGCGTTTGAAGGTTTCGGTATCTCGCTGCCACAGGCTGGCAATGACGGGCGAGACGGGGAATCCCTCCCGAGCGAGACGAATGGCAGGCTTGAGCAGGCTGGCAAAATCGAGCTTGCCGAAGCGGCGTGAAAGCTCCGCCCAGGCGGATGGCGTTCCAGGTACCGTAACCGGTGTCCAGCCATGCAGCGGCATCTGCTCATGGCCGGCTGCGTGTACGGCATCCCGGGTCAATGCCTGAGGAGCAACGCCACTGGCATTGAGCCCATGCAATTCTCCATTGCCCTGATTGTCGGAAGCGATCCACACCAGGGCGAAAGCATCGCCGCCAATGCCACAGCCCGTTGGCTCGACGACGGTAAGTGCTGCCGCCGTGGCGATGGCGGCATCCACGGCATTACCGCCCTGGGCCAGAATATCCCGTCCGATCTGGGCGGCCTGCGGCTGGGAAGCCGCTACCATGCCATGTCGGGAATAGGTCGGGCTGCGCCGGGAGGGGTAGGGCGTGGCATCAGGATAGGGATGTCGAGAGGGTGAGGTCATGATGACTCCTGTCATGAGGGAACCGGTTGAATCTGAAAATATCGATTTTATCTGCCGGGATCGGGCCGTTTTTCCAGAGTTCGCTCCAGAGTTCGTTCTGGATGCGTTGGGTTACGTTCATGGCCGAGGCCCAGGCCAGTGACGACAAACAACAGGGAAAAGATGATCGCGCCATAACAGAGAATGGCATACGGCAGAAACTCGGAAGTGGCCACGCCCAGAGTGGCTGCGGTGAAGGCGCCGGTGACCCCCCAAGGCACCAGGGGAGAAAGGGTGGTACCGGTATCTTCCAGAATGCGTGACAGGTTCTTGGCAGGCGTGCCGGTGTTTTCCACCAAGGGACGCAGCAGAGGCCCGAGCAGTGAAAAGGTCACGTAGTAGCTGCCGGTCAACAGGAACGCCAGGCTGTGCAGGCCCATGGCGCTACCCAGAACCTGGCGTCGACTCGCGTGCTTGCGGTCGAGCATGGCGATCGCGGCATCCAGCGTGCCAGCACTCTTGAAGGGAGCTCCCAGCAATGCGGCGGCAATCAGCACGGCAACCGTAGACATCATGGCCTGCAGACCGCCCCGCGAGAGCATGTCATCCACCATGGCGACACCTGTCGCGGCGCTATAGCCACTGTCCATGGCCTGGCCGATATTGGCCAATGTGGCGCCTTGCAGCACGACAGCGATAACGGCGGCACTGAGAATACCGATGACGAAGGCTGGCAGTACCGGCTTCTTCAGCAGAATGCAGCCGAATACCACCAATGGAGGCAGGAATGTCAGCGGGTTGGCGCTGAAGTGTTCACCCAGGGTCGCAATGATGATCCGGGTCTGCTCCGGGGTATCGGCGCTTGAGGCCGAAACGCCTTGACCTAGCCAGGCGTATACCGCAAGGGCGATCAAGTAGGCCGGCAGGGTGGAATACAGCATGTGGCGGATGTGCGATGCGATGTTGACGCCGCATACGGCGGAGGCCATCACCGTGGTATCGGACAGCGGCGAAAGCTTGTCGCCGAAGAAGGTCCCGGTGATGATGGCACCCGCTGCATAGGCGGGGGGAATGCCGATTCCCTGAGCGACGCCCATCAGGGCGATGCCGATGGTGCTCAACGTTCCCCAGGAGGTACCCGCCATGACCGACATCAGTGAGCAGGACAGGCAAGCGGCGACCAGGAACCATGCCGGGGAGAGGGATTCCAGGCCTAATGTGACCATGGCGGGGATGGTGCCTGACAGGATCCATACGCCAACCATCATGCCCACGCACATCAGAATCAGGATGGGGATCAGCATGGCCTGGATGCCGCTGAGCAGGTCCTTTTCCAGGCGCGACCAGGGAATGCCCCAGAGCAGACTCAAGGCCATGGCCATGCAGCCCGAGAGTATCAGAGCGATCGCGGTGGGAATGCCAAACAGGAGAATCAGCAGCAGCAGGCTGCCAACCGTGACGGTGAGCAGCGTGAAATGCTGCAGGTTGGAAAATCCCGGTGCGGACCTGGATGAGGACACATCACTGTCCTTGTTCATGAACACCCTCGTCTCATTATTGTTGGGTAGTAACTGTCGTTAGGTAGTAACTGTCGTTGGATCGTAGCGATTGCCAGGTAGCTGCTATTGCTGGATAGCAACGATCGTTCTGACGTGTAAAATCGTTAGTTATTATTAAAATCGATTTTATGGGCTTCAATATGAACTAGCCCTTGGCGTGCGTCAATTGACGACTTACTGTCAATGGGCGACGTACTGTCAATTGACGACGTACACTGCAGATGGATTCATGAGAATGGTGATATGACGAAGCCCAAACCTGTTGAGCGGGCCTTGGCTCCCGGCGTGAGTGAGACAGCGGCGAGCCAAGTGTTCGATGAACTCAAGCGAGACCTGATTCGTGGCCGCTTTGCGGCAGGCGAGAAACTGGCCATCAGCGCCTTGAAAGCGCAATACGCAGTGGGGCTCAGTCCTTTGCGCGAAGCACTCAACCGGTTGGCAGCATATGGCCTGCTTGAGCAGCACAATCAACGCGGGTTTCGTGTCCCTCCGCTGTCTGCGGAGGAACTGGAAGACATTGCGCGTTTGCGCGTACAGCTCGAGTGCATGGCCCTGACCCAGGCCTTCCAGGAAGGAGATGCCGAGTGGGAGTCCCAATTGCTCGCGGCTCAGCATCGGCTGTTGCGTGCCGACAAGTCACCCGAGCAACTGGAAAAATGGGAACAGGCCCATCTGCAGTTTCATCGTACCCTGCTGGCCCCTTGTGGTTCGCATTGGCTTTTGCGCTTCATTGAACAACTGCATGATCAGTTTGATCGCTACCGTCGCCTGGCTCCGGGGAATCCGGCTATTCGTGCACGGCTCGATGCCCAGCACGGGGAACTGGTGCAGCTTGCTCTCGAGCGGCGAATACAGGATGCCCGCTGGTTGCTGGAGGAACACATCCGCCTGTCATGGGATGTGGCGCGTGGGGCATGCTGATGCGTTGCGCGCAGGGGAGCCTTGCAAGCGTCAGTGGAAGGTGTGGCGGTACAGGCTCAGGTATCGATGCTTCGATGGCAGTACATCTGTTCTATTCTGGTTCAATGCGTCATACCTGAATGTTGGCAAGTCCACGGTGTATCCTTGCCGGGCAGGTATTCCCGGTTTGAGGCTACGACGTAACGTCAGCTATTGCTCTTGTCCTGTTCCAGGGGATCTTCATGAACCGGCTCGTACGTTCGGCGCTGCTTGGTAATCTGCTGTTGATCTTGCTGGCGCCTCATCCGGGCCTTGCCCAGGGCTCGCTGCCTGATGCCGCGGAAACTCCTCCTGCCAGTGAATCAACCAACCCTTCCTCTGATTCGACACCATCACAACATGTGGGCTGGCGCAGCAACTTCTTTGACGAGGTGGATGGGCAACTGGATATGTCCAACCTGCTCGCCAAGGGGGGCTTCATCTCTATGCCAATCATCATTACTGAGCCCGCTGTGGATGACGGCCTGGGCATGGCGGCGTATTTCGTGCAGAACCCGCCGCCAGGCTCTGATCTGCCCCCGACCCGTACCATTCTTGGGGGAGCGGTGACCGGTAACGGTTCCTGGGGTGGCGGCATCATGCGGTCCGGCTCATTTGCCGGTGGGCGCTGGCTCTATGATGTCGCTGCTGCGACGGGGTTGGCTGTGCTCGACTTTCACCCCGGCAACCGGGATCTGGCGTTGCGTTACAACAACGATATTGATTACATCGGTGTGAAGACCCGCTACCGCTTTGGTGATAGTGGTTTCTCGCTGGGGCCTTCGCTGCGCTGGCGACGCAATGACATCAATCTGGATACCGAAGACCAGTTTCCGCGCATAGAGGAACTGGCCGAACGCAAGATTGAACTCGTCTCTCTGGGAGTGGCAGGGCACTTCGACAACCGGGACAATCCTCTCACGCCTACTCGTGGACTCAATGTGGTCGCCGAGTTCCAGCGTTTCGACGAGGCCATAGGGAGTGATGCTGATTTCAATACCGCCTCGTTGTTCGGCGCCTGGTTCCATTCATGGGACCAGTGGACATTCGCGGCCATGGCAGACGCTCAAGTGGCCTCCGAGGATGCGCCGTTTTTCATGCAGCCGGATATCAATATCCGTGGCCTGGCACGCAATCGCTACACTGGCGACGAGGTATTGTCCTCGGAAATCGAAATCAGACGGCAGCTCACGCCCCGCTGGGCGGCAGTCGGCTTCGGAGGTTATGGCCGCACCTTCGGCGATGACGACGCGGATGCTGCTACCTGGGGTGGTGGAGTGCGCTACCGTATTGCCCGCAAGCTGGGGCTGGATGTCGGGCTTGATTACGCTGTGGGTCCGGAGGAAGAAGTGGTCTACATCCAGTTCGGTCATGCCTGGGGCATGCAGATGGACTAATTGAGCATGATGTTCAACAGCGCATGGCATGCTCAACGAGTCCATGTGTGACCGTCGTCAGTGAAAGTCCTCTCAAGTGAAGATCGACTCAATTGAAGGTACGTCGATACAGGTCCAGATAGCGATTCTTTGAAGGCAACAGGTGTTCGCGGCTGAGCTGGCGTAGCCGGGGGCGATCCTCTGCACGAATCGCTTCCAGCATGGCTTGATGTTCTCGGCGTGCCTGAGCCAGGCTTTCCGCATCGGCAATGGCAATGAAGCGGATGCCATGGGCGCGTTGGGCAAATTCGTTGATGGTCTGATAAAGGTAAGGGTTGCCGGTTGCGGCGAACAGCGTTCGGTGGAAGGCAATGTTGAGATGGAAGACCTGACGCAGGTCTTGAGCATCCACTGCCGTGCTGTACTCGCGGTGAATCGCCTCCAGTTCCTTCAGCCATGCTTCCGGAGCAGGCAGGGGCAGGGCATCGATGCCGGCCAGCTCCAGGATTTCGCGCATGGCGTAGAGGTTTTCGACTTCTTCCGGTGTCCATGTCTTGACGAAGGCGCCACGGTTCTTGATGCGCTCCACCAGGCCGATATTCTCGAGCTGGAAGAGCGCCTGACGCACCACATGGCGCTTGCCGTTGAAACGTTCGATCAAGTCTTCTTCCACGAGCCTTTCGCGGGGATGCAGGCGTCCCAGAACGATGTCTTCCTCGACCGCTGCGACGATGTCCTCCACGCCGCAGGCGTTTTCCTCCGCCGATGTCGATCGAGCAGTAGCAGATGGGTTTCCCATATTCGCTTCCCCTGCGCTGAAATATGTCGTGATGTCATGGTGCCAGTCTACCAAGAGCAGCGGCTCATGAGCGAGGCACCCGGCAGCTTGGTTCGGGCCGGCAGGCCCGGAAGTCGCAGCCTTCTTCCGCCTGCAGAATCTGCTCCATGAACAGTCGTCGATAGCCGAGCAGGTTGGTGTCTTCCTGCTGCGGAGGCTGTTGCTGGCGTCTGGCCTGGAGTTCGTCTTCCGCGACTTCCAGCACCAGCTCGCGTGATTCCACATCCAGGCGAATGGTATCGCCATCGCGTACCAGTCCCAGTGGTCCCCCCTGTGCCGATTCCGGTGACACATGCAGCACAATGGTGCCTGCCGCGGTACCACTCATGCGGCCATCGGAGATGCGCACCATGTCCTTGACGCCCTGGGCTGCGAGCTTTTTCGGTATCGGAATATAGCCCGCCTCGGGCATGCCGGGCGCGCCTCTGGGGCCGATATTCTGCAACACCAGCACATCATCGGCCTGGACATCGAGATTCGGATCGTCGATGCGTTGGGCGAGATCCTCCAGCGAGGTAAACACTACGGCACGTCCGCGGTGACGCATCAGTTCGGGGCTGGCGGCAGACTGCTTGATGATGGCTCCGGCCGGGGCAAGGTTGCCACGCAGCACGGCGATTCCCCCGCGGGCATAGATGGGGTTGTGGCGTGATCGAACCACGGGTTGGTCGACCAGGTGTACCGCCGCATCGATATTCTCGCCCAGGGTACGGCCGTTGATGGTCATGGCATCGAGATGCAGCAATGACTTGAGTTCACGCAGTAGCGTCGGCAGGCCGCCGGCGCGATGCAGGTCTTCCATGTAGTGCTCGCCGGAGGGCTTCAGGTCGACCAGCACGGGAGTTTCATGGCTCATGCGGTCGAAGGCATCGAGGTCGATGTCGATGCCCAGCCGGCCGGCAATGGCGGTCAGGTGGATCAGGCCATTGGTCGACCCGCCTAGTGCCAGCAGCACTCTCAGGGCATTCTCGAAGGCCTCTGGAGTCAGGATACGGTCTGGGGTTACGCCGGCACGTGCCATGGCCACGGCGAGACTCCCGGAGTCCTCGGCCACTCGCAGGCGGTCGGCAAACACCGCCGGCGCCGTGGCGCTTCCCGGCAGCATGATACCGAGAGTCTCGGCGAGACAGGCCATGGTGCTGGCGGTCCCCATCACCGAGCAGGTGCCGACAGTCGGTACCAGCTTGTCGTTGACCTCGGCGATCTCGTTGTCGTCGATATCCTCGCCTCGGTACATGGCCCAGTAGCGACGACAGTCGGTACAGGCGCCCACGCGAGTGCCCCGATGGGAACCGGTCAACATCGGGCCGGTCACCACCTGCACAGTGGGAATGCCGGCACTGGCAGCGGCCATCAACTGAGCGGGAACCGTCTTGTCGCAGCCACCGATCAGTACCACTGCATCCATCGGCTGGGCGCGAATCATCTCTTCGGTATCGATGGCCATCAGG
Source organism: Halomonas sp. (assembly GCF_029263665.1). Classification (GTDB taxonomy): domain Bacteria; phylum Pseudomonadota; class Gammaproteobacteria; order Pseudomonadales; family Halomonadaceae; genus Halomonas. The sequence continues at coordinate 182,555 of NZ_JAJUFQ010000004.1, read as the reverse complement.
TTGCGTAGATACATGCTGGTGGGGTGGGCGAAGGACTCGTGCAGGGTAATGGTCGGAAAGTCCACCGGCAGGCCGCCCGCCAGCATGACGCCGCGCTTGATGCTCTCCACCAGCCCGGGGACATTGCCGTGGCAGGCGTTGTATCCGCTATAGGTGTTGGCAATCCCGATGACCGGACGTGACAGGGCATCGTCGGTATAACCCATCCCCTTGATGAAGGCCTTGCGCAGGAACAGCGAGAAGGCCGCATCGCCATAGTTGGTCAAGCGGTTGGACATGCCATGACCTTGATGGTCGGTGCTGTCTCCCTTGCGCTGTTGCTGGTCATCGCTCATCGAAGATTCCTCGCTGGTCACATGGTGTTGTATTTGGCAGGGCCTGTCTTGAACGGTGCCTGTTGTTGGCCGATTTGTTGCTGACCGATTCGGTTGCCTCTGCACTGGAGGCTAGATGGCAACAATATATTTGACAAGATTATTGACAATTTTATTGGCAGTCTACTAGCTTGATTCCGGCAAGTGCGAACCCTGCCCTCAGCCATGCTGTAGAGCAGCACAACGACAACAGCACTGGAGATTCCTCATGATCAAGCGTGGAGCAACTGCCACCGTTCTCGTATCCGGCATGCTGGTAGCCGGTCTGGCCCAGGCTGAGTACTCGGCAGGAGATGAAATCAAGGTACTGCAGGGCTTCAAGGCCGGCGGTGGCAGTGACACCCTGGCACAGCTGACGCAACCCTTCCTCAGCGAGGCGCTGGGCGTGGACTTCGTCAACGAGTATCTACCCGGAGCCACCGGGGCCATTGCCTGGACCAGGCTGGCCAAGCAGTCCCAGGCCGATGGCACCGTGATCAGCATCACCAACACCCCGATGCTGATGACCAACTACATCATGAATGACGCCATCTCCTACTCGGTGGATGAAATGACGCCGATTGCCAATGTGGTGACGGACCCCGGCATCATCGTGGTACCCGCCGACAGCCCCTACGAGACGGTGGAAGACTTTCTTGCTGCTGCCGAGGCAAGCCCTGGCACCATCACCGTGGGCAATTCCGGTGTCGGTGGTGATGACTTCTTTTCCACCATCCTGATCGAGCAGGCCACCGGGCTGTCCTTCCAGAAGGTGCCTTTCCAGGGGGATGGGCCCTCGGCAACCGCTGCCATGGGCGGACAGGTCGATGCCAGTTTCAACAACCTCGGCAATGTCTATGGTCATATCGAGGCGGGGAGCCTGCGTGCTCTGGCGGTGTTCTCCGCTGAGCGTCTGGAAATGCTGGCCGATGTACCGACCATGACCGAGAAAGGCGTGGAGGTGGTCGCCGGTTCATCGCGGGGGTACAGCGCCCCTGCGGATATCCCGGAGGAAGCCCGTGAGCAGCTGATTGCTGCCTTCGAGTCGCTGAAGAACAACGAGGAGTTTCAGCAGACTGCGCGTGACCGGGCCCTCAACCTGGATATTCGGACCGGGGATGACTACCAGCAGATGATCAAGGACATGGAGACCCAGTACGAGCAGATCTGGGAAGAAGTGAAGGACCAGGTCAACGAGTGACGGTCAGTGGATGATCATGGATTGGAGGGGCTGCAATGAATATCAGTCGTGTGGCCCTGGCGCTGGTCAGTATCGGCATTGCCGGGGTCTTCTATGTCAATGCGCTGGAGTATCCATCACGCGCAGCGAGCATGCCATTGATCTACTCGGTGGTCGTGGCCCTGCTCGGTATCGCGATGCTGGTTCAGGAAGTGGTCGGGGCTCGGCGTCGTAAGCTGGTACCTGCCTCGTCCTCTGACACCTCTGAGGGCGACAGCAGCGAAACAGGCGGGCAGCGTTGGAAGGCCCTGCTGATACTTGTGCTGGCCGCGGTCTACGTCAACTGCATCATGTGGCTGGGCTATGTATTGGCGACGGTGGTGTTCATGTTGGTCGCTCTGGCCATCGTTCGTCACGTGGCACTGCGCTTCAGCCTGATTGGCATCTCGTTGCTGGTGGCCATGGTGTGTCTGGTATTCATCGGCTTTCTCGGTTTGCCCGTGCCACTTCTACCTCCCTTCCTGGCAGCATTCTGATCTTCCCGGCTGTTGTCATCTGGAGGCAGATGGCGGCAGCCGGGGATGGAGTCTCGTGTAATGGATAATTCCCTGATCATGACCGGACTGGTCAACGTGCTGAGTTTCACCAACGTGGCGTTGGTGATAGGTGGCACCTTGCTGGGCCTGTTCGTGGGCGCCATGCCGGGGTTGTCGGCGACCATGGCGCTGGCACTGCTGCTGCCGCTGACCTTCTCCATGGAGCCGGCCAGTGGTTTGAGCATGCTGGCCGCGCTTTATGTTGGAGCGTCCTACGGTGGTTCGATCGCAGCCATCCTGCTGCGCACGCCGGGCACCCCATCGGCGGCCGCGACGGTGCTGGATGGCTTTCCTCTTTCCCAGCAGGGCAAGGCTGGGCAGGCGCTGGGTGTGTCGCTGTTTGCTTCCTTCTTCGGTGGGCTGCTCAGCGGTGTGGCCTTGCTGACGGCCGCGCCGCTATTGGGAGTGATGGTGCTCAAGTTCGGTCCGGTGGAACTGTTCGCCATAGCCGTGCTGGGCATCACCATCATCGGCTCGTTGTCTCAGGGCTCAGTGATCAGTGGCCTGCTGTCCGGGGCGTTGGGGCTGTTGCTGAGCACGGTGGGTATGGACCTGATTACCGGCACACCGCGCATGACCTTCGGCAATATCAACCTGTTTTCCGGCATCGAGTTCACCGTGGCGTTGATCGGGTTGTTCTCGATCCCCCAGGCACTGTTGTTGATCGAGAAGGCGCACGGTACCCAGAAAGTCGCCAGCCGCATCACTGACCGGCTGATTCCACGTCTTTCCGAGTTACGCCACCTGATGCCCAACATTTTGCGCTCCAGTGGCATCGGCATCGTGACGGGGCTGATTCCCGGTACCGGAGGAGATACCGCCAGTTGGTTCGCCTATAACGAGGCCAAGCGCTTTGCCCGTGACAAGAGCCGTTTCGGCAAGGGGGATCTGGCCGGTGTTGCTGCCCCCGAGGCAGCCAACAACGCCGTGGTGGGTGGGGCGCTGATTCCCACCATTGCGCTGGGAATTCCCGGCAGCTCATCGACGGCCATTCTGCTGGGAGCCTTGATGGTGCAGGGCATTCTGCCGGGCCCCAATCTGCTCACCGACTATGGCGATGTCACCTACACCCTGATCTGGGCGGTGATCATGGCCAACATCGGCCTGCTGGTCGTGGGGCTGATGTTCACCCGCATGTGTGTGGCGGTGACCCGTATTCCGGACAGTTTTGTCGCCTGCGCCATCATCACTCTCTGCGTCATCGGTGCCTTTGCCATCAACAACAGCCTGTTCGAGGTCGGTCTGATGCTGGGCTTCGGATTGTTCGGTTACTGGATGCAGAAGGCCGGTATCTCACCGGCACCGATGGTAATTGGTCTGATCCTGGGGCCGGTCATGGAAACCAGCTTCCAGCAGTCCATGCTGATCGGCCAGGGACGCATGGGCATCTTCCTCGATAGCCCCATTGCGGTGGTGCTGCTGTGCATCGCGGCGCTGTCGATTCTACAGGCCACACCGCTGTTTCGCTGGCTGCGCACGGCAGTCGGTGGGCGGCGCCAGACGCAACGATGAAAGCAGATAAAACCCACAGGACCAAGCCCGCGAGGACCCTTCATGACAACGATAAGATCGGTACGTGCCCGCACTATCTGTGTGCCTCTGGACCACCCCACCAGTTTCTCCAATCGCCAGGTATTCAAGCGCGACTATGCGGTCGTGGAGGTCGAGGGTGAGGATGGCCACAAGGGCATCGGTTTCTGCTATGGCGGCAGCAACGCCGGTGCGTTGGTCACCCATGCGGTACGTGAACTGTTCGCACCGCTGCTGGTGGGCGCTGATTGCCATGCCACCGAGGCGCTGTGGCAGCAAATGTACCAGGAGGCGCTGTTGCATGGCCGTTGCGGCTCGGTGATGCGCGCCATCAGCATCCTCGATACCGCGCTGTGGGATCGCAATGCTCGAGCGGCGGGGTTGCCGTTGTACAAGTACCTTGGGGCCAGCGATCTGGAGTCTGTTCCGGCTTATGCCAGTGGCGGCTATTACCTCGAGGGCAAGACGCCGGATCACCTTGCCCAGGAAATGGCCAATCATGTGGAGCAGGGCTTCACGGCGGTCAAGATCAAGGTGGGGCGCGGAGATCTGGCCAGTGAGGAAGCGCGTCTGTCCGCGGTGCGAGAAGCCATCGGACCCGATGTGCAACTGATGATGGATGCCAATAACGCCTGGCATGATCTGCCCAGTGCATTGGCCTTCATGCGCATGGCCGAACCCTATTCGCCGTTCTGGATCGAGGAACCCTTCAGCCCGGATGACATCGACAATCACCGCCGTCTGGCCGAGCGTACGCCTGTCCCGGTGGCGACCGGCGAGATCGAGGCCGGGCGCTGGCGCTTCCGCGAGCTGCTCGACAAGGAAGCGGCGATGATCCTGCAGACCGATGCTGCCGTGTGTGGCGGAATTACTGAATTCCGCCGTATCGCGGCCACCGCTGCCAGCTTCGGTGTGGAGATCTATCCTCACTGGTTCCATGACCTGCATGTGCATCTGGTGGCGTCAGCACCCAACGTGCGCATGGTCGAGTTCTTTGCCGATGACCAGGTGCTCAACTTCCGCCGCCTGGTCGATACCCAACTGGAATTCGACAACGGACGTCTGCTGTTGCCGAAGACACCAGGCCTCGGCTTCGACTTCGATGCCGAGGCGCTGGAACGTTATGCCAGTGGGCCGTGGCAGTGATCGCGAATCGCGCGCAAGGAGGTGAACATGAACCATGCTGAAGGAAAGGTTTGGGCCCCCGTCATTACCCCATTTGATGCAGACCTGGCGGTTGATGCCGGCCGCCTGGTGGCGCATGCCCAGTGGTTGACAGGGCAGGGGGTTGGGTTGGCGGTATTCGGCACCAACTCCGAGGCCAATTCGATGGTGGTGGCGGAAAAGCAAGCGCTGTTGAGCGCTCTGGTCGAGGGCGGGATCGAAGGCGGGAAGCTGATGCCGGGCACGGGGCATTGCGCCATTCCCGACACGGTTACACTGTCACGCCATGCCCTCGATTGCGGTTGTGCGGGTGTGTTGATGTTGCCGCCGTTCTACTACAAGGGCGTCAGCGATGAGGGGCTGTTTCGCTACTACGCCGAGGTCATCGACAGGGTCGGCGATGACCGGCTGCGTCTGTATCTCTACCACATTCCCCAGGTGGCTCAGGTACCGCTGTCGCTGGATCTGATTGCCCGCCTGCGTGCCACCTTCCCGAACATCATTGCCGGTATCAAGGACAGCGGTGGTGACTGGGCGCATACCCAAGCACTGATTGAGCAGTTTGCGGCTGACGACTTTGCGGTATACGCCGGCAGTGAACGTTTTCTGCTCGACACCCTGCGAGCGGGAGGCGCCGGCTGTATCAGTGCCACCGCCAACGTCAATCCTCAAGCCATTGCTGCGCTGGCCTCCCGTTGGCAGAGCAATGGGGCTGATGAACAACAGCAACGGCTCAATGCCATACGCGATTGTTTCGAGGGCTTTCCGGTCATTCCTGCCATGAAGGCGGCGACGGCACATTTCTTCACCGACGCGGACTGGCGAAGGGTGCGACCACCGCTGGTCGAACTCGATGAGGAGCGTTGTCGTTCGCTGATCACTCAGCTGGAGGCGATGGGGTTCTCGATGTCCGACTCCTCGATGTCTAAATCGGGGGAGCAACATAATGGATGAACGACGCGCTGAACGACGGATTGTGACGCTGCGCCGGCTTGATGAGGCACAGCTGGAGCGCCTCAGGCAGATTGCCGTCGTCGATGCCTTCGAGGACCTCAACGAGACCAACCAGGCGCAGTTCATGGCGGCCTTGTCTCGGGCCCATGGACTGGTGGGCGGCAAGCTGGAGCTCGATGAGGCCATGCTGGACAAGGCGCCATCGCTGGAAGTGGTCTCGACCATTTCCGTGGGTTACGATCACCTGCCGCTGGCGGCGATGAATGAGCGGGGCATTCTGTTGTGCAACACGCCGGATGTGTTGACCGAAACCACCGCTGATACCGCCTTTGCCTTGATCATGGCCACCCAGCGCCGTCTGGTGGAGCTATCGAACATGGTGCGCGAGGGGCACTGGACAGCGCACGTTGATCGAGAACACTTCGGCAGCGATGTACACGGCAAGACTCTGGGCATTGTCGGGGCCGGACGCATAGGAGCAGCCATTGCCCGGCGAGGGGCGCTGGGATTCGGCATGCCGATCCTGTATACCGCCAACTCGGCCAAGCCGGAGCTCGAGGCCGAGCTGGGGGCGCAGCATTGCCATCTCGACGAGTTGTTGAGCCGAGCGGATATCGTCTGTCTGGTGGTGCCCTACAACGCCGACACTCATCACCTGATCGATGCCGAGGCGCTGGCCCGCATGAAGTCGAATGCGGCGCTGATCAATGTGGCACGGGGCAAGGTGGTGGATGAGTCAGCCCTGGTCGAGGCACTTGAGCGAGGCGTCATCCGCGCTGCCGGACTCGATGTCTTCGTCGAGGAGCCGTTACCCGCGACGTCACCCTTGGCGGCAATGAACAATGTGGTGGTGCTGCCGCATATCGGCTCGGCCACCCATGAGACACGTGATGCCATGGCACGTCGTGCCGTGGACAACATCATTGGAGCACTGGCGGGAGAAGGTCCGGTCAGTGCTGTCAATGAAGCTCGCTGGCGCCATCATCAACAGAATCAACATCAACAAGACCAGCACCACCACCAACCCCATCGCTCCACAGAGGACAATGCATGACATCGAGGCTGGAACGGATTCTCAACCTGGATGATTTCGAACAGGCGGCACGACGGCACCTGCCCAGGCCCTTGATGGGCTATGTCTCCAGTGTCGCGGAAGATGGCCACACGGCGCAGGCCAGTCGTGATGCGTTCGAGGACCATCAGTTTCTGCCGCGTGCGCTGGTCAATGTGTCTTCCATCGAGCTCGAGAGAGAGCTGCTGGGTCGCCGTTATGCACTTCCGTTTGGCATTGCGCCGATGGGCATCAGTGCCCTGAGTGCGTTTCGTGGTGACCGGGTGCTGGCGCAAGCCGCCGCGACAGCCGGGATTCCGATGATTGTCAGTGGCTCATCGCTGACGCCCATGGAGGATCTGGCCGGAGAGCAGGGAACCGACTGGTTTCAGGCCTATCTGCCCGGGACTCCGGAGGAAGTCGAAGCGTTGCTGGCCAGGGTGACGCGAGCGGGCTTTCGCAATCTGGTGATCACCGTGGACTTCGCGGTACCGCCGAATCCGGAGACCCATCGTCGCCACGGCTTTTCCAGTCCCTTGAGACCCAGCCTGCGCCTAGCCTGGGACGGGCTGGTGCGACCGCGTTGGCTGTTCGGCACTTTCCTGCGCACCCTGGTTCAGGACGGCATGCCTCATTTCGAGAACAATGCCGCGACGCGTGGTGTGGCCGTGCTGTCGCGTAACGTCAATCGTGATTTCTCCGGCCGTCGGCATCTCGACTGGTCGACGCTGGCCCACGTGCGCAGCCACTGGTCGGGCAACCTGGTGGTCAAGGGGATTCTGCATCCGGACGACGCACGCCGAGCCGTGGCAACGGGGGCCGATGGCCTGATCGTTTCCAACCATGGCGGTCGGCAACTGGACTCCACCGTGGCGCCTTTGCGTATGCTGCCGGAAGTACTGAAGGCGGTCGACGGTGCGGTCCCGGTGATGATCGATGGTGGGTTCCGGCGCGGCAGCCATGTACTCAAGGCGCTGGCACTGGGCGCGGATTTCGTGTTCCTGGGGCGGCCGTTCAATTACGCCGCGAGTATTGGTGGAGATGCTGGAGTCGCTCGTGCCGTTCAGCTGTTGGCGGAGGAAATCGAGCGCAATATGGCATTGCTGGGCGTTACCCGCCTTGCCGAGCTGGGGCGGGAGCAGCTACGCCCGGCAAGGTCTGTTGCTGGCGAGCATCAGGCGCCGTGATAGCCGTCTTCTTCTGGTGTCTCATGCTGGCCGTTGGGTAGCTCACCGACCCATGCCATGGCCGCTTCGCGCTCCTTGCTGGGGAAGGTGCGCATTTCCAGGTTTTTTATCAGCTTGTCTTCCAGGTGAGTGACGTGCTTGATCCAATCCTTGTCGGTAATGACGGCGGCACGATGATAGTGCTTGAGCTCTCCGAACTGGGTCAGGCCATAGCCGATGTCCTTCAATACAGCGGTCACTGTCATCCAGTGCAGATTATCGAGTTCCGCCAGCATGCTGACGCGAGGGTGAGCCTGCTTGGCCGCTTCAATGGCATCGATGGCCTGTTGTAGATCCTTGGCCGTCACGGTGCCTCCAACACGCATGGCGACGACGTGGGCTGCCGGGTGAGGGATGAGTTCCAACATGGTGAGTCTCCTTGGCGTCAGGTCGATACCTTGATGACTGTCGCAATGACAGTCGGCTGGATAGGGTCTGCCTTCAGCATAGCGCTTGGTGGCATGGCTAACAGCACTGGAAGCGAATGGTAGGGAAGAGCTCGTGATCTCTGGCAGCAAGAGGCCAGGCGTGAATTGTCTGGGGACGAATTCACGCCTGGCTTGGAGGGAAAGGCAGACAGGGTCAGTGGGCGTCCGGTGAATTCTCCATTTCCTTCTCCAGTTTACGTGCCACATCTCCGGGGGACCCCGTATGGCGGGCGAGGAGATCGTAGGCCACAGGCACCACGAACAGGGTGAAGAAGGTGGCGGCGGCCACACCGGTGAAGATCACCGTACCAATGACCATGCGGGTCTCGGCACCAGCGCCACTGGATAGTATCAATGGAATACTGCCGGCGATGGTGGTCACCGAGGTCATCACGATCGGACGCAGGCGAGTGAGGGCGCTGCGGATCAATGCGTCGCGAAACGCCACACCTTCATCGCGCAGCTGGTTGGCGAACTCGACGATCAGGATACCGTTCTTGGCCGCCAGCCCCACCAGCATCACCAGCCCCACCTGACTGTAGATGTTCAATGTCTGCCCCGTTGCCCAGAGGCCGAGCAGGGCGCCACCTATTGCCAGGGGAACCGTGAGCATGATCACCAAAGGATGCACGAAACTCTCGAACTGCGCTGCCAGCACAAGGAACACCACGATGGCACCGAGTATCAACAGGAAGGTCGTTGCGCCGGTGGATTCGCGGTAATCCCGTGCTGCACCTTTGACATCGGTCTGCACGCCGGCTGGTAGAACATCCTTGACGGCCTGGTCGAGGTAGTCGAGCGCCTCGCCCATCGAATAGCCATCGGCCAGGTCAGCCTGGAGGGTGATGGCGCGCAAGCGGTTGTAACGATTCAGGGTACTGGGGCCAGCATAGGATTCGATATCGACCAGGCTCGACAACGGCACCAGCTCACCGGTACGCGCCGACCGCACCCGTACGCTGTCCAGTGCAGCGGGCGTAGGGTTGGCCCCTCGTTCGGCCTCGAGGATCACATCGTACTCTTCGCCTTCGTCGGTGAACTGGGTGACGGTGCGCCCGCCCAGCAGCGTTTCCAGGGTACGGCCGATTTCGGTCACGGTCACGCCGAGGTCAGCAGCACGGGTGTAATCGATGTTGACGCTCAACTGCGGCTGGCTTTCCTCGTAGTCGCTCTCGAGGTTGATCAGCTTCGGGTTGCTCTGGCGGATATAGTCCATCAGCGCATCGCGCCAGGTTACCAGCTGTTCGTAGCTACCACCGCCAAGTACGAACTGCAGCCCCTGCTCGCTGCCACCGCCGAAGCCCTGAGACATGACCGGGAAGGCACGGATGCCAGGCAGTTGCCCCAGCGACTCACGGACTTCATTCATGATCGGCCAAGCAGAACGGCGCTCGGACCAGTCGGACAGCCCAACGATGGCGAAACCAGAGTTGAAGGTTTCGACATTGCCGCGTCCCATGGGCGAGATGACCAGCACGCGCTCGACTTCCGGCTTGCCTTCTCCGTCCACCTGTTCGGTCAGGGGCATGATGCGTGCCTCGATCTCGTCCATGTAGTCTTCCATCCACGAGAAGGTAGCACCGGGCGGGCCATTGACGATGACAAAGAAGGTTCCGCGATCCTCGCGTGGGGTGTACTCTGCGGGCAGCTGTGGATACAGCCAGGCAATACCGCCGAGCATGGCGAAAAAGGCGACGGCCACCAGCCAGCGCAGTTTGAGGACCTTCTCCAGCAGGCCTTGATAGACCCCTTGAGCGTGCTTGAGGCCTGAGTCGACCCAGTGGGCAATGCGCCCCTCATGCATGCTGGGCGAGAGGATCCGCGAGGCCATCATCGGTGTCAGGGTAAGGGCGAGTAGGGTGGAGATGGCCACTGCCGTTGATAGTGTCAGAGCAAACTCAGTGAACAATTTGCCGACATCACCCTGTACAAAGCTCAGGGGCACGAACACCGCGATCAGCACCAGACTGGTGGCCAGTACGGCGAAAGCCAGCTGGCGGGCACCACGGAAGGCGGCGACCAACGGCGTCTCTCCATACAGCTGCATGCGTCGGTGGATGTTCTCCAGCATGATGATGGCATCATCCACCACCAGGCCGATGGCCAGCACCAGCGCCAGAAGTGTCAACAGGTTGATCGAAAAGCCCAGTGTCGCCAGGCCGGCAAAGGTACCGACCAGGGTGATGGGCACGGTAATGGCCGGGATCAATGTGGTGCGGATATTGCCGAGGAAGATGAAGATCGACACGACCACCAGGCCAATGGCGATGATCAGTGTCGACACCACTTCCTGGATCGATTTGGCCACAAAAGTCGAAGAATCGTGGTTGAGGGTCAGTGTCATGCCCTCCGGGAGCTGTGGCGACAATCGATCCATCTCGTCGCGTACGGCCTTGGACAGTGCCATGACGTTGGCATTGGACTGCTTGATGATGCCCAGGCCGACCACGGTCTTGCCGTTGCCTCGGAACAGTGAACGTTCTTCGACAGTACCTAGATCGACACGGGCGACATCGGCAAGGCGTACCAGGTAATCGTTGGCGCCCCGGTCGAGAACCAGCTCGCGGAAGTCATCCGGTGTACTGAAACTGCGGGGCAGGCGTACCACGAACTGCCGGTCCACGGATTCCACTGCACCGCCCGGCAGTTCGACATTCTCGGCACGCAGCACGTCCTCCACATCGCCCACCGTGAGGCCGCGGGCGGCGAGTGCATCGCTGTCCAGCCACACGCGCATGGCATATTCTCGCGAGCCCCCGATACGCACGCTGGATACGCCTTCCTGTACCGAGAAGCTGTCGACCAGGTAGCGCTCGGCATAATCGGTGAGCTCCGCCGTGGTATAGCCCTCACCGGCGAGCATCAACCACATGACGGTCTCGGAATTGGTGTCCTCCTTGCGCACCTCGGGAGGGTCGGCCTCATCGGGCAGGTTGTCCGCCGCGCCGGAAATGCGATCCCGCACATCGTTGGCGGCGGCATCGATGTCGGTGGATAGGCTGAACTCGATATTGATGCTGGAACTGCCGTCCTGGCTGGTCGAGGAAATTACTTCGATGCCGGCAATCCCAGCGATGCGGTCCTCAAGTACCTGAGTGATGCGCGTTTCGACGATATCCGCCGAGGCGCCCGGGTAGCTGGTACGGATGCTGATCACTGGAGGATCGATGGTGGGATATTCCTGCAGTGGCAGACGGGTGAGGGCGAGCAGGCCAAAGGCTACAATCAACGCCGCGATGACCATGGCCAGTACGGGGCGCTGAACGGAGACATCGGATAGACGCATCAGTCGTCTTCCCCACTGCGTTGGCTCTGCAGGATATCGCTGACGCTGGTGGTGGCGTCTTCGGTGCCCAGCAACTGGATGGTTGCCGCGGAGTGCAGGCGGTCAGCACCGTGAGTGACGACCAGCTCACCTTCCTCTAGCCCGGCGGTTACCTCGACTTCGCCCTCGCGACGTGAACCGACCTCGATATCGCGTTGCTCAATGCTGCCGCTGTCGCGGTCGGTGATGACCCACACCCGCTTGCGCTGTCCCTGAGGCACCACGGCAGACTCGGGAATGACCAGTGTCTGGCGTGGTGAGCGAGCGATGGTCACGCGCATCAGCATGCCGGGCTTGAGTACACCATCGCTGTTGTCGAGTACTGCCCTGACCTGGATGCTGCGACTGACGGGATCGATACGCGAATCGATAGTGGCAACCTCACCGTCGAATATCCTGTCTGGGTAGGCAGCGGTAGTGGCTGTCAGTGATAGTCCCTGGGACAGAAAGCCGAGACGCACTTCCGGGACCTGGAAATCGAGCTTCATGTTCGAGGTATCATCCAGCGTGGCCAGCTCTGTGCCAGGGGTGACCAAGGTACCGACGCTGATCTGACGTACCCCCACTACACCATCGAAGGGCGCTCGGATAGTGTAATTGCCCAGATGGGCCTGCAATGCCTGGATATCAGCCTCGACCTGTTGCAGTTGGGCGCGACTGTCCTCGACATCGGCACGCGGTACCATGTTGCGAGTCCCCAACTGGGTAAAGCGGTTGACGGCATTCTGGCGCTCCTGACGCAAGGCCTGAGCCGAACGCAGGTCCGCCTGTTCCTCGCTGTCATCCAGCTTGATCAGGACATCACCACGCTCGACATGCTCGCCGCCGTCGAAGTTGATCTCCTTGATGATCTCAGTCACCGTCGCCGAAATTGTCACGCTCTCGTTGGCTTTCAGTGTCCCTAGCGACTCCAGCGGATCAGACCATGCTTTGCGTTCCGCCTTGGCGCCGATGGCGGGTATGGGAGGCAATGTCGTGGGAATTTCCTGGGCCTGAGCGGTCCGAACGAAGAGCAGTGAAGTTGCTACAGAGGCGAGCAACAGCGTTGTGATGTGCCGTCCATGGCGGTGGCCGAGGAGCTTGCGGCTGAATGGCAGGCGCAAAGCAGTAACTACGGTCATGTTATCGGTTTCCGAGCGTAGGGTAGTGGGGCTTTCTGCGATCCCCGGTCAATGAAATGAACGTTGCAGCTGAGCGGCTGAATAAGGGTTATAGCTTAGCGGCTGAGCGCACCATCAATCCGTCTATTCAGTAATGGATACTTTATGCGCCAACGATACCCTGTTGGAGAGAGATTTAACGTGACTTGCACAGTTTTTCCGCAACACGTTCGATATTGCACAACAGGTCGTTGCTGATGTGGTGCCGAGTGCCATGGCCATTCCCTGCAGGATGGGGAGAACGGCTTCTGCTACCATGGCGCCTTTCATTGTTGCGGGTGGCGGGAAACAGCATGGCGATGCAGTACGACGTGGTAATCATTGGTGCGGGTGCGGCGGGCCTGATGTGTGCTGCCACTGCAGGCTATGCCGGACGCTCGGTATTGGTGATCGACCATGCCAACAAACCGGGCAAGAAGATCCTGATGTCCGGAGGGGGACGCTGTAACTTCACCAACATGGCCACGACTCCGGCCAATTTCTTCTCCACCAATCCGCATTTCTGTATCTCTGCACTCAAGCGCTATCGTCCGGAGCATTTTGTGGAACTGGTCGAACGCCATGGTCTTGAGTATGTCGAGAAAGCGCCTGGCCAGCTGTTTTGCGCAGACTCCGCCAAGGATCTGCTGAACATTCTACTGACCGAATGTGACTGGGCGGGTGTCGAGCTGCATGTGAAAACGGAGGTTCAGCGCATCGAACGGCGGGGTGAAAGCATGCGCTTGAAGACCTCTGCAGGAATGATTGATGCAGGCAGTGTGGTGGTAGCGACGGGAGGATTGTCGATTCCGACCATGGGGGCCACAGGCTTTGGCTATGAGATCGCCCGCCAGTTTGGCCTCGAGGTTACCGCAACCCGAGCAGCGTTGGTTCCTTTCACCCTGACGTCTCAGTGGAAAGCGCGGGCTGAAGCCCTGGCGGGTGTCAGCACCGAGGTGCAGGTGCGTTGCCGGGATGGTCTGTATCGCGAACCAATGCTGTTCACGCATCGTGGCGTGTCGGGCCCGGCCATGCTGCAGATTTCCAGCTACTGGCTGCCTGGCGATGAACTGGATATCAACCTGTTGCCCAGGGAGGATGCTCTGGCGGCCTTGACCCATGCGCGCCAGGCAACCCCCAAACGACGTCTTTCCACCTGGTTAGGGGAGCGCTTTCCGAAGCGCCTGGCGCAGTCGTTGGTGGAATGGCAGGGGCATGATGGTGTGTTGGCCGAGTGCTCCAACGCGACCCTGGCTGAATGGGCGGAGACGCTTAACCAATGGCGACTCAAGCCCGCCGGAACCGAAGGCTGGCGCACCGCAGAAGTGACCATGGGCGGTGTCTGCACCAGCGCCATCTCGTCGAAGACCTTTGAAGTACAGGACCTGCCGCAACTGCGTTTCATCGGTGAGGTGCTGGATGTCACCGGTGAACTAGGGGGCTACAACTTCCAATGGGCCTGGGCGTCGGGTGTTGCCTGCGGCCAGGCCCTGTAAGGAACCAGAACAGAGACTTTTCAGGCAAGGCCTAACGGCGGCGACCGCCCAGCAATGATCCCAGAATACCTCTGACCAGTTGACGACCCGCGGCGCTGCCAATGGAGCGGGTAATGGTCTTGGCCGCGACCTGGACCAGGCCGTCATGCTTTCCTCCCCTGGGGCCTGTGGAACCAAACAGCAGCTCATTGACCGTATCCGCGGTACTACGTGCCTGTTGTTTGGAAATAGAAGTCTTGGAAATGGAAGGATTGGAGGTCGAGCCAGTCGTGCCCTTTTCTTCGTCGGGGGGTGTTGCCTCAGTATCCATCGTCTGGGCACGCAGTCTTTCATAGGCGGATTCGCGATCGATGGCCTTTTCGTAATGGCCATGTATTGGTGATGCTTCAATCAGCGCTTTGCGTTCGCCTTCATCCGCAGGTCCCAGGCGCGAGTTAGGGGCAATGACATTGGCTCGCTCGGTGATGCGTGGGCTGCCTTTCTCGTCAAGAAAGGACACCAGGGCTTCGCCTACGCCTAGCTCTGTGATGGCTTGTGCCGAATCGAAATCCGGGTTGGGACGCATTGTCTCGGCAGCGACCTTGACGGCCTTCTGGTCACGGGGAGTGAAGGCGCGCAGGGCGTGTTGTACCCGGTTGCCCAATTGGCCCAGTACGTCATCGGGAATATCGGATGGGCTCTGGGTGACGAAATAGACACCCACGCCCTTGGAACGAATCAGGCGAACCACTTGTTCAACCTTGTCCAGCAGCGCCTTGGGCGCATCGTCGAACAGCAAGTGAGCTTCGTCGAAGAAAAACACCAGTTTGGGCTTTTCAGCATCGCCGACTTCCGGCAATTGCTCGAACAATTCTGCCAGTAGCCATAACAGGAAGGTGGAGTAGAGCTTGGGTGATTGATAGAGCTTTTCGGCAGCCAGCACATTGATCATGCCATGGCCGGCGTTATCAATATGCATGAGATCCTGAATGTCCAGCATGGGCTCGCCGAAGAATATCTCGCCTCCCTGTTCTTCCAGCACCAGCAGATTACGCTGGATGGCGCCAATGGAGGAAGAGGATACGCGGCCATATTCTCCGCTGTACTGACTGGCGTTCTCTCCCACGTGCTGGACCATGGCGCGCAGATCCTTGAGGTCCAGCAACAACAGGCCATTATCATCGGCTACCTTGAACACCAACTGAAGGACACCCGTCTGGGTGGGATTGAGATCCAGCAAACGGGCCAGCAGCAGGGGACCCATGTCGGAGATGGTGGCGCGTATCGGATGGCCGCGTTCGCCGTACACATCCCAGAGCAGGACGCTATTGGCTCGTGGTGTATAGTCAGTGATACCGATGTTGGAGAGATGCGACAGCAGTTTTTCGGAAGCCTTGCCTTCCATTGCTATCCCCGACAGGTCGCCCTTGATGTCGGAGACAAACACTGGAACTCCGATTTCTGCAAAGCTCTCCGCCATCTTCTGCAAGGTGACCGTCTTCCCGGTACCCGTAGCCCCGGTAATCAAGCCATGCCGATTGGCCAGTTTCGGAATGATGGCAATGTCCTGATCGGGGGTCTTGGCAATGGGGCTAGCAGTGATCATCGGGTTCCCTCCGTGGGGAAGCTATGGGTATCAGTGAATGAGAATAGCGCCAGAACGTGGTGATGAAGTGAAGACAATGGAAAGGTACATGATAAAAAAGTACTTCAATAGAAAGGTACTTCAATAGAAATGTGCCTGGATAGAAAGGTACTTTGATAGAACGGTTTTTTGAATAGCATAATGAAACCGCGTGTCGCCAGTGCACATCAGGAGAGTTTCATGGCCAAACCTCTTGTCAGACGCCGACTGGGAACGGTATTCGAAGCAACGACGATCGAGTTGCTTGATGAAGCATGCCGTGCCTTTCCCAGAATCCAGGATCCACAGGACAGCGAAGGATTGCATGACTTTCGTGTTGCTCTGCGTCGGTTGCGCTCGTTGTTCAAGGACTATATCGGGTACTTTCCTGCGCGAGCGCCGAGAAAGTTGGTAACCGACCTGCGTGATCTAGCCCGTTCTACCAATACTGCGCGCGATGCGGAAGTGATGCTGGCCTGGCTTGAGTCTCAGGCCGAAGGAGCGCCTGCAGCAGAACGGGGAGCCATTGCCTGGTGGAAAGAACGCCTGAGTGCTCAGGTGGACGATGAGTATGCGGGTCTGAAAGGAAGTGTCGCGAGTTTTCCGCTGCTGGATAACCGCTTGCGTTCGGCAGTCAAGTCTCTGCGCAAGGCATCCAGCAAGACACCTCGCTTTGGTGCCGTCAGTGCGGAAGTGCTGGAGTACTTGACTGGGAAGCTAGGGGAAGAGCTGTCGGCCATGCGAGGCCGTGAAGACGAGGATGCCTTGCACCGGCCGCGTATTACCGGCAAACGAATTCGCTATCTGCTGCGGCCATGGCGCAAGGAAGGGGAGCTGTTCGAGAAGACGGAAGCATCGATGAAGGCGTTCCAGGAGGCCTTTGGCGATCTGCACGATGATCTGGTTCGAGCCGAAGTGCTGCGTACTACGGTCCATCAGCATGTGTGGGAGGAAACCGAATTGCGCCTGGAGGCCGCTGTCTCGACATCAGGAGCGCGAGCCATGGCACCGCGTCATTTGCGAGGTTTCATGGGCTTGGTGGCCCAACACGAGCAGCACACAGAGAACAACCTCCAGCGCGTCATGGCTCTGGTCAAAGGGCCGAACCGCCAGCAGTTGGATACCTGCCTGGCGGAGGCTATCGCTTATATGCGTGGCTGAACTGGTGGCCTGTCACGCGATTCCCAGGCGCTGGTGGAGTTCTTTCCAGAGTGCCTGGTATGCCTTGTTGGCTGGGCTGTGCGGCGCAAAAGAGCATAACGGCGCACGCTCCACACCCATGCGTTCTACAGCGCTGGCGGCGGGAATGACTGTCGACATGCGCAGTGGCCATTGCGTTCCCAGAGTATCCATGATGTCCCGATGCAGAGTGCGTCGGCGGTCGGCCAAGGTGACGAATGGCCATACCGGGCAGGCCAGGTCTTCGTCATCGAGAAAACTCTGTAGCTGGTCCAGGGTGCGCAGGGAAAGGGTGGTTGGCACGATCGGGACGAGCAGGGCGTCGGCACTGGTGAACATGTTTTCCGACAGATGGGAGAGTGTCGGAGGGCAGTCCAGCACGATCAGGTCGTAATCATTGCGAACTTCGTGGAGCATCTGGCGCAAATGGCTGGTACCACGCTTTTCCAACAACTGGTCCAGGCTTCGGGATTCTAGAGATGCGGGCAGCACATCGAGGTTTGGCATCGCGGTAGAGCGGATGACCTTGTCGAAAGAGGACTTACCCTTGACCAGCTTGTTCACTCCACCACGTATACGTGGCTTGATCTTCAGGTAGAAGGTCGTGGCAGCCTGAGGATCAAGATCCCACAACAGCACTCGGAGGCCATGATTTGCGGCTTCCGCCGCAAGATTGACGGCAGAAGCGGTCTTGCCCACCCCACCTTTGATGCTGTAGAGCGAAAGCATTCGCATGCTGGAGCTTCCCGTTAGTTTGCGGCTAACTGTTTTGATGTTAACTGCTTTAGAGGCTCGTTATTTTTTATGTATGTGAAAGCCTTGTTTCTTGCTCCTATCGTACCACTGAATCATGGCGCTTTAGGATGTTTTGAAGATTTTCGGGCAAGAAAAAACGGTGTTATTTTGCAATGTTGTATAGACAGGTTGACGTAGAAGGTGCTTTGCCAGGTTCGGAAAAACGCCTTTTACGATGTCAAGAAAGGCCTTTCTTTTGCCTGGCGAAGGGTAGCAATACATAAGGACTTTTGAGCAGAAAAAGCGGTTTTAGCGAGTTCTAAAAAGCCGCAGAGCGCGGTTGGCGATAAAGGCGGTAGTGGCTGCTTTGCGGGCGATCCGCACGATATGGCCAGGGCGCCGCAGCAATGGCAACAATGCTACCCCGCCTGCTATCAGAAGTGGGGTGCGGAAGGGGATAAGCCGGGTAAAGCCACGGTCGATTTTCTGACCCGCTTGGTGCCATTCCCGAGTTGCCTCAAGAAGCATCAAGCGTTGTTGCTCGATGGTTGCTTCAAGCTCGGCCTTTCGTTGCCTGGTAGAGACTCGGGAACGATGCTTTTTCCCCGGCGTGTCAGCGGTCATTGCCACTCTCCTGCCTTTCCCCTTCGGCGATTTCCCTGTCCAGGGCCAGTTGCTTGAGGGTGCTGACAAAAAGCGTGCGACGCTTGGCCAGGCGCAGGCAATACCAGGCCAGGCATAAGCCGCCTCCTAGAAGTACGGCGGTACAAATGGCCAGGGCCTGAAGCCGGTAAGTCTCCCAGAAGACCACCACCACTAACGCCGTCAGGGCGGTGATGCCCAGCATCAGCAGGATCAGGCTGATGCCGACTAGCATCAGCAAGGTAATGAGGCGCGCACGCTCTTCCTCGAGCTCAAGCACGATCAGCCGCAGGCGCGTCTCACCTGTGGCCAGCAAGGTCATCAGGACATTCTTGCCGGCCTGCCATAGCCGTTGTACCGGTCCCTGGGACTGTGGCATCAGCGCCGTCCGATCAACAGGCCAACAATGACGCCTACCGCTGCGCCGACACCGACGGCCTTCCATGGATTTTCATGGACATAATGGTCACAGGCATCGACCTGGTGGGCAACACTATCACGGGTCTGACGATAGGCGCGTTCCCCACGCTCCTTGATATGTCCCTCCATATCATTCAAGCGAGCTTTGGCATGCTTGAGGCTGTCTTCGGCTTTACTCCGCCAGGCCTTGACGTTTTCACTGACACCACTGCCCACTTCGTCGGAGGTCGCGCTGAGCAGTTCTTCCAGAGTCTGGGAGAGGTGTTGCAGATCTTCCTTGAGCTGGTTCGCCGATGCACTGGTATTGTGTTGCTGCGAATCGTCCTTCTTGCTTGCTCTTTGATTTGCCATGGGATCGTCCTCTGACATAAGGGCTGCTTCGTGGATGATGGGATATACGCAGGTTACTGGCTATAGGTACCGGTTGAAAACAGTGGATTGAGACTGAAGCCTAAGCTGATTCGGTTGGAGCGATCATCGTAGTCGATCAAGCTCTCACCGTAACCATAGTAGTACTGCAGGTGGCCACGCACTTTCCCGAACAAGGGAATGGAATAATCAAGCTGTGAGCCGTAGTTGCCCTTTCCTGGATTGCCACGCACCATCAGACTGGCTTCGTGGTTGTTGAACATTTCGTGAGCGATGGTGATGTCACCATAGCCAACGTAATCCTCGATGTCAGGGTTATCGTCTTCATTCTCATTTTCGGGAACCCGCCAATGGGGGGCAAGGGAAACAGCCCAATCATCGTTGACCCATGTCGATGTCAGGATCAGGCGGTTCCAGCTACGCGAAAGAGGCTCGGAGCGACCATTGGACTGGTGCGTGAACGAGACACGGTTAGTGGTGTTGGTCCAGCCCCACAGGTGGTAATCGTTGTTGAATTCCAGATAGGCTTCTGGCTCGTAGTTGGTCTCGCGAAAGGGCGCCGAGTTATCGCTGTTGTAAGCCTGCCACCAACTGCGCTGGGTGTAAGCGAAGTACAGGTCAGCGTTGTCGAACAGCACATTATCGGCGACCTTCACCTTGGCACTGAACTGGAACTTGATTTCGGTGTTCTCGATATCCGGGACGCTGCCATCCCCGTCTTGGAAGGGCTCCGAATTGGGGTTCTTGTTGTAGCTGATGGGGAGGAAGTAATTACGCTTGTAGGCGGTAATCGCAAAAGGATTGCTATTGGACTCCCGCTCTAGCTCACGCCGCCTGCTTACCGTAGTTTCAATGGTAGGTTCTGGTTGAATGGTGTCGGCGGCAGCCACAGCGACAGGGCTGACATATGCCGTCGTCTCGGTAACGGCGGCTTCCTGCGTCTCAGCAGAAGCAGGTGCCTGTGTCGCCGTGGTTCGCGTTGCCACATCTGGCTCGGGCATGCTGGGAGCAGGCTCAGCAAAAGGGCTCTGGTCTGCTTCCAGTCGTGTCTCCAGCTGTGCGAGTTCGGCCTTCAGCGCCTTGACACGGGCCTCCATTGCAGCACGTTCGGCATCGCTCAGGGTCGACTGAGCCGAGGCCGAGGAGGTGATGCCGAGGATCAACATCGGCGTCGCCAACACAGTGAGACGTTTCATCATGGGCCTACCCATAGTGAGTGGAAGTTGGTGAATGGTTCTACCATGGCAGAATGGCAAGTCAACTTTGTGCAAGTAAATTGCGAAAGATTGCCATATTGACACACTGCGTTGAAAATCTCGTGTTTCTTCTGTGCCAGGGTAGGAAACGACCAACCATCAGCAGATCCTATCGTACCAGGAAGCTATTTCGTGTCAGGAAACAACACCATGCCAGGAAATTATGCCGTGCCAGGAAATGCAACTACATGATGCGCCATATTCGTATTCCCGTTCGTACCAGAGTGGTCTGGCTATTGCTGGCAGTGTTATTGACACTGTTCAGCACCTGTTCCCTGGCACAGCAGACTGATACCGAGGCGTTACCGAGCAAGGAGCAGTTGCAGAAGCGGCTCGATGAACGCCTTGCCAGTGCCGGTGATCCGCCCAGCGAGTCGGCTCAGCAGGATATTGACGCCCTGACAGAGACAATAGACTCACTGGATAAACTGGCTGATATTCGTCACCAGTTCGATGAGCTGGACAAGCACCTTGAGGAGGCACCTCAGGGGATCGAGCAACTGGAAGAAAAGCTGCGTCAACGCCAGGAGTCGCCTGGCTTTGATGCGGGGGCCTTGGAAGGCATGACGTTCGCCGAGCTGGAAGCACAACTGCGTCAGGCCAATCACAAATTGCGGCAGGAACAGGATGCCCTGACGGAAGTACAAAGCGAACTGCTGGGCGCGCGCACCCTTCCCGAACGAGCCCAGCAGACCATCTCGGATACCCTACAGCGTCTCGATGAAACGCGCCTGGCAATGGAAGATTTCGATCGAGGCGATGTGCCTGACGACGACCCCCAGCGTCTTGCATACCTGTCTCGCCAGTTGCTGGACGAAGAACAGTTGCGCCTGAGCCAGCACCAGCTCAACACCAATACTCGCTTTCGAGAACTGTTACAGCAGCGCTCTGAATTGCTTGAGGTGGAAGTGGCCAGCGTCGAGGCCTGGGTATCGGCCTTGCAGGGCAGGGTCGACATGCTGCGACGGGAGAGATCCGAGCAGGCCATTGCCGAGGCAGTGAAGGATGAACCCGAGGCGGTAGCCGCTCATCCAGTGATTCGTCAGGCTCAGCAGGACAATCGTCAGTTGTCATTGGATCTGTTGGATGCCACTTCCAAGTCCAACGAACTGGTTCGCGACAGCCTCGATGTGCGTCGCCAACTGGACCGTGTCCGCCGTATGCAACAGGGGCTGAGTCAGAATATTGAAGCGGTGCGTGGCAGTGTGCTGCTGTCACGTATTCTGCGTGAACAGCGCGAGGCCTTGCCGAATGTCGAGCCGCGCCGGGAGCTGCGTGACAATATTGCTGACCTGCGTCTAGAACAGTTCGAGTTGGACGAACAGCGTGAACAACTGCGTTTTCCTGAGCGTCTGGCACGCCAGGCGCTGGAAGATGCGGGTGTCAAGGATGATGATATGGAATCCTTGGTTCCCCCACTTGAACAACTCTATCGCTCCCGCCGCGATCTGATCGGCCAGTTGGAGCCGATCTATGGCGATATGCTGACATCGGCCATTGAGCTGCAACTCAATCAGCAGCAACTGCTGTCCATCAGCGAGTCTTTGCGCAAGAGCATCGACGAGCAACTGTTCTGGGTAGCCAATGCCCGGCCAATCGATCTGGCCTGGTTGAAGCGCTTGCCGGAGCACTTTGTCAGCGAGTGGACCCAGGGAGAGTGGCGCAGGGTGCTGCCCAACAACTGGCGCTGGCCTGATTCTGGTGCCTGGTCGGCCTTGCCTGTGTTGCTGCTTGCTCTCGTGCTGCTATTGCTGCGCCGAAAGATCAAGCGACACCTGTTGGTGATACATGAACAGATCGGGCGCCTGCGTTTTGATACTCAGTTGCATACACCGAAGGCGGTTATTCTCAATGCCTTGCTTGCAGCGCCTGCACCATTGGCTCTGCTGGCCTTTGGCCTGGTTCTGGAATTGGGTGGAGCGGGAGTCGCGGTCAGCATAGGGCAGTCTGTGGTCCAGCTGTCCCTGGCATGGGGAGTGGTGGCCTGGGCCAGACGTCTGCTGGTGAATGATGGTGTCGCCCGGCGCCATTTCCACTGGCCACTGGGTTATGTGCAGAAGCTGCGCTGGTGGATGTTATGGCTTGGCGTCAGCCTCATACCGGTGTTGCTGATTGCGCCGTTGGCGCGGGATGCGGCGGTAACATTCAATCAGCGTCCGTTAGGGCTGGGATTATTGCTGATCGGCCTGACTGGCATGAGCATTTCTATGGCCAAGTTGATCATGGCCCATACACCGTTCTTCGGTATCAAACTGTTCCGCCTGATCCTGGGGCTGCTCATGGCCATGATACCGTTGGTGATTGGTGGGGCCGTGCTGTATGGCTATGTCTATTCGGCACTCAGCCTGGTCAGCCGCTTCGGCTTTACGCTGTATCTGCTAGGTGTCTGGATTCTGGTTGAAGCCGCAGTGGTGCGAGGACTGGCCGTGGCGGCCCGACGCCTTGCCTATCGCCGTGCCCTGGCCCGGCGCCGGGCGATGACCCAGGACGAGAGCGAGCGTGGCCTGGATATCGTTGAAGAGCCACCGCTGGATATGGAGCAGGTCAATCAGCAGTCTCTGCGCTTCTCCAAGCTGATTCTGACTCTTGGCTTTGCCGCGCTGCTGTATTTGGTATGGGCTGACTTTCTCGCCGTGCTTGGCTATCTCGATAACGTGACCCTGGTGGAAGGAGCCGCAGGAGAAGGCGCCGAGGCGCTGCAGGATCGCCTCAGTGTGGCGGATGTGGTGGTAGCGCTGTTCATCGCAGGACTGACGATGATGCTGGCGCGTAACCTGCCTGGCTTGCTCGAAGTATTGGTATTGTCCCGCCTGGAACTGAAGCAGGGGAGTTCCTACGCCATTACTTCGCTGCTTTCCTACACCATTGTCGGCACCGGCACGGTGATGGCACTGGCAACCCTTGGGGTGTCCTGGGTGAAGTTACAGTGGCTGGTAGCGGCACTGGGCGTGGGTCTTGGTTTTGGCCTGCAGGAGATCTTTGCCAACTTCATTTCCGGCTTGATTATCCTGTTTGAACGGCCGGTGCGTATCGGGGACACCATTACACTGGGCAATCTCACCGGTACGGTCAGCCGTATCCGTATTCGCGCCACGACGGTGACAGACTTTGATCGCAAGGAAATCATCATTCCCAACAAGACCTTCGTCACCGATCAGTTGATCAACTGGTCATTGTCGGACAGTGTGACTCGGGTAACGCTGCACTATCGGGTTAGCCATGATGCGGACAGGCACGTGGTTCACCGTTTGCTGGTGCAGGCGGCCCATGACAACCCTCGTGTATTGTCGGATCCGCCTCCAGAAATTTTCTTCATGGCATACACGTCCAGTGCCATGGAGTATGAACTGCGCATCTACGTCAACGCTTTGGGTGACCGGCTGCCTGCCACCGATGAGGTCAATGGTGCCGTTGGTGACTTGTTTGCTGAACATGGCATTCGCATTGCCTTCGAGAAGATGGATGTACATATCCAGCATGCCAGCCATGAAAGCTGGGGCAGTCGCCCCGCCCGACCCGGTGACTCGGAGCAGCCACCGATGGGTCGCACGGGTGATCCTGGTGATGTCAGCATTGGCGATGGTGACGGCGGGGGAGATGGCGGCGGGCGTTGATGCGCTGTCTGCTCCAGGCCGCGCCGGATCAGCGCCGCATGGCCTGGAGCAGAAACTCGCGGTTGCCGTCGCCGCCTAGGATCGGACTATCCTGCCAGTGAAGAATATGGAAGCCGCATTCTGTGCAAACGGCACGAATGCGCGCTTCGACCTCGGCATAGCGGCGAGGATCTGCTACCACTCCACGGGCGTCGACTGCGCCTGGGCCGACTTCGAACTGAGGTTTGACCAGGGATACCAGACTACTGCCTGACGGCAGCAGGGCTGCAATTTCCGGCAGTATCAAGGTCTGAGAAATGAAGGACACATCCATCACTGCCAAGGCGACAGGACCATGTTGAGCGATGGCTGCTGTCAAGCGGGCATCATTGGCCATGGCGCGTGCGTTGAGCCCTTCCAGGCAGGTGATGCGAGGATCTGAGCGCAGGCTCGGGTCGAGTTGGTCATGACCGACTTCGACACCAATCACATGTGCTGCGCCAAAGCTCAGGGCGCAGTCGCTGAAGCCCCCAGTGGATTGACCCACGTCGAGTACACAAAAGTCCTGGAGTTCCAGCCCCAGTGCCGTGATCACGGCCTCCAGCTTGAGTCCGGCACGGGACACATAACGCTCTTCCGGGTCTTCTTCCACCACCAGTTGCAGATCGTCCGGACACTTTTCACCAGGGCGGGTCAGTATTTTCCCGTCATCGGCCCTGCGTACCCGTCCGTGGCGAATCAAGCGCTGAGCACGAGTTCGAGAGCGGGCAAGGCCCTGGCCGACAAGCAACTGATCGAGGCGTGGCATGGAAATTCCTGTGGCTGACTCAAGGTGCCGAAGAAGTTGGCGGCACAAGTATGCCATACTGGATTGATTAGTCGGTTAACTATGATGACACGACATGGGGGCCACAGGTTCGGCACTTCCTCCGTGTTTCCTTCGATAGCGCATGACAACAGGAGGATAAATGGATCGCTCTCGCTGGCTGGCCCTGGGGCGTTCCCTTGTCGGGGGAGCTGTTGGAGGTAGCGTATTTTCCCTGACTGGCTTGCCGCTGGCATGGATGCTTGGTCCTCTTGTGGCCAACCTGCTGCTAGCCAGCCGTGGTGTGGATGTGGCAGTGCCAGAGCGCTTGCGTGGTGTTTTTCTTGGGGTGATGGGGCTGGTACTTGGGGCCAGAGTAACACCGGAACTGACTCACCAGGTGCAGGAGTGGTGGCTGTCGGCGCTGTTGCTGGTGGTGGCGATAACGTGCTCCACGTTGGCTGCTGCATGGTGGTATCGACGTCGAGGCTTTGATGGTATCAGCGCGTTGTTTTCCTCTGCTCCCGGTGCCATGACCGCGATGATCATCATGGGGGAGCAGAGTGGTGGTGAACCCACCCGTATCGCAATTGCTCAATCGCTGCGTATCGTTCTGGTGATCCTGCTGTTGCCGCCTCTGTTCTGGATGCTGGAGGACCCCGCTGCGGGCATGACTCGGCCAACTCTGGAGCTGGAAGATGCCTGGCTGCTGCTGGGTATACTGCCAGCTATCTGGCTGGGCAAGAGGCTGCGTCTGCCGACACCGGAATTGCTGGCACCGTTGATCCTGGCTGCGCTGGCTTCAGTTGCTGATATCGCTCATTTCAGCCTGCCTCCTGTCGGCATGAATATTGTGCTGTGGGTGACCGGTAGTGCCATTGGGGCGCGTTTTCGCGGTCTATCCGGTGCGATTTTCTCTCGCTCGTTGCTCGATTCGACAGTAGCCACGGCATTGGCATTGATGGTGCTGGCTGTCTTTGCCGAGCTGATTCACCGTTTCGTCGGTGTACCTCGGGATGTGGCGCTGTTGGCATTGGCCCCGGGCGGTATTGGCGAAATGACGATTCTCGCTGTGGCGCTGAACCTGGATCCGGTATTCGTGGCCTTTCACCATCTGCTCAGAATGATCTTGCTGATGTTCGCTGCTCCCATGCTGGCTCGCTGGATACAGCACAAGGCCCAGCGGGATGTCGCCAAGGAATGAAGCGGTGGCAGATATGTATACTTTCTCGACTTCAGGGTTGTGGTCGCGATGCGGCGTTGGTATAGTGCCTGCCGTCTTGGAGAGATAGCACAACGTGCTGATTTTCCAAGCGCCTTCAATCAGGCACCTTCATTCATGGAGATTGAAATTCATGAATGTCGAGACTGCCTTGCTGTGGTGGCCCCGTCGGTCCTCCCGCAACGCGAAACTGCGAACCCCGCCAGGCCCGGAAGGGAGCAACGGTAGTGGTGGATGCGTGTGCCGGGATGTGGCTGTCGGGGCTGCCTCCTTTATGGCTGCTGACTGGTTGCGTGGCTGGGCCGCAGTGATGGCTCTATCTGTAAGCCATGGTCTAGCGATAAGTCGTGGTGACCAGCCGCCTTGTGTTTATCCCTTGTGGTTATCGATATCTCTCCAACGTTCCAGCGCTTCTGGTGTGTCGATATCGCGACATACACCAGGATCGGCAACGTGGACTTGTCGATAGGCATTCCGGTGGCGTTGGATGATTTCTTTTCCCCCCTCGTTTCCATCCAGTCGTTCCAGTTCGTTGAAGAAATCCCGCCCGAAAAGGACAGGATGCCCCGGTGACATGCTGTGGCTGGACAGGAAGACTGGGCGAATGATGCGGTCCGATGCTGACTGACGGCACAGCGCCCTTAGGGTACTGCTGGCAATATCCGGCATATCACCGAGCAGGATAGCTGCAGCACTCACCTTGGCCATGGACGGATCACGCCGGATAGCCGCGATGGCATCACCCAGGCTGGCACCCAGTCCAAGCAGGGCTCGGGGAGCACGCAGGACGGCAACATTATCTGGTAGGCCCAGGACGGTCGGGTCGTCCTCCTCGCGCAGAACCACGAACACCTGTTCGAAGGCTTCGCAAGCCCTGGCCACTGAGACAGCAAGCAACGGCTGCCCATTGACCAGTAGGCTGATGCGCTTGTCCTGCGTGCCAAAACGCCGCGAGAAGCCTGCTGCGAGGACAATAGCGATTGCTGTGTCGGGGGCGATCCGTTCACAGTTGGTCACGGGGCTTGTCTCGTTGAACTCGTACAATATCCGCCATCACGGACAGGGCGATTTCAGCAGGGGTCTTGCTGCCTAGGTCCAGACCAATGGGCATGTGCAGCCGAGCAATATCGTCTTCGCTCAGACCTCCAGAGCGCAACAGGCGCTCCCTGCGGGTTTGAGAAGTCTTCAGGGAGCCCATCACGCCGATATAGAAAGCCGGAGTACGTACGGCTTCGATCATGGCTAGGTCATCGATGCGAGGGTCATGGCTGAGTGCGACCACCGCAGTTGACGCGTGGCAGCCGCCGGAGCTGATGAACAGGGAAGGCAATACTGCCTGTACCTCGACTCCAGAGACATGGAAGCTATCCCGAGCTTCATCCCGAGGGTCGCAAACGATGACCTCGAAACCGAGTGCCTTGGCAAACTCTGCACAGACCACCGAAACCGGAGAAACACCCGCAATGATCAGTCTGGCCGAAGGACCAATGCGCATCTGAATCAGATGGCGCGCGGTGTCGTGCTCCACACGAGGTCCCATGCCATTGTCCGACAAGAAGCGAAAGCTGCCGTTGGTGCTGTCGACACAGCGCAACAGGCAGCATTGGCCGAGCAACGTGGCGTGAAGGACCTCCAAATGCACCAACGTAGGTGAATCGGGGACCAGGCGTTCAACCAGTACCTCGAGAATACCGCCACAGGGTAGTGTGATGCTCGGTTGCTGAGTGTGTATCGCCTGGTTTTCTCCGTAACGCACTAACGTAACCGGCTGATCGAACTCTCCGTGCTGGAGTCTGGCCAGAAAATCTTCTTCCACACAACCGCCTGAAAGCGATCCGACATGCTGGCCATCGCCTGTTGCCACTAGCCAGGAACCGGGCTCGCGTGGTGACGAGCCGAAGGTGGAAAGCACTGTGCATAGCCACAGGGTTTCTCCTTCGCGAGCCCAGGCCAGTGCCTGCTCAATGACCTGCAAATCCAGGTGTTTCATGTCAGGCCTTCAGCTGATTTCTGATAGGGAGACGGCGAATACGTTTACCGCAGGCAGCATGGATGGCGTTGCATAGTGCGGGAGCGATTGGTGGAAGACCAGGCTCGCCAACGCCACCTAAAGGGGTATCAGGTACATCACCAATCAAATGTACACGCGTGACTTTGGGGATATGGCTCATACGTGGTACCAGGTACTGGTGGAAATTGGTTTGCTCGATGGCGCCGTTCTTGGCGGTAATCTCGCTATGCAAGGCGATGCCTATTCCCATGACGCAGGAACCCTCCATTTGCGAGCGAATGCGCTCCGGGTTGATCTGAGGACCACAATCAAAGGCAATGTCAGCACTATGAATGGTCAGTTCACCGGCATCATCCACCTCGACATCGAATACCACTGCGGTATAAGACACGAAGCTATGATGTACCGCCAGCCCCAGTCCGCGTCCTTCCGGGCGCTCGCGTTCCCATTCGGCAGCGTCCGTGGCTTTTTCGATCACAGCACGCAGGCGGGCAATATCGATGGGGTAGAGCTTGGGGTCTTCGCCATAGTTCCAACTATCGTTTACGTCGCGAGGATTGATCTGGCGATCGGGACCGAGTAGTTCGAGCAGGTAGTCACGATGGTCGCGATTGGCCGCTTTTGCCATTTCGGCAACGAAGCTTTGGATGGCAAAAGCATGAGGCAAGTTGTATACCGACCGGAACCAGCCAATACGCAAGTGGGCAGGGGCGGCCGGATTTTCCAGGCGTACATTGGGGATATCGAAAGGCATCGTGTTGAAACCCATGCCCAGTTCAGAAGCACTCAAGTGCTTGGGATCTTGCTCGAACAGTGAACTGATGGTCGGCGCTGCCGTGCGGTGCCTCCACCCTATGGCATTGCCATCGGCATCAAGACCCGCTTCCAGCCGGTCCGCGGACACTGCGTGATAAAAGGAATGCTGGACATCGTCTTCCCGTGACCATTGCACGCGAACAGGTCGACCATCCAGTTGTTTGGCCAGTGTCGCTGCTTCAAACACATAGTCCGGCTTTGATTTGCGACCGAAACCTCCACCAAGCAGCGTGACGTTGATGGTGACATCCTGTGCATCGATGCCCAGCAACTCTGCCACGCCATCGCGAGTGGCTTGTGGCGCCTGAACGGGGGCCCAGGCTTCAGCCTTGCCGTCCTTGAAGACCACCTGGGCGACAGGGGGTTCCATAGGTGCCTGAGTCAGGTGGGGCATGTAATAGGTGGCGTCCAGCAGTGTCTCGGCATTCTCCAGCGCCGCCTCAATGTCACCGCTATTGCGGATGACCTCGCCGGGGGACTGTACGACTTTCTCGAGCTGTTCCCGGAAGTCATCGGAATTGTAATTGGCATTGTCGCCAGCAGAATCGTTGTCCCACTCGATCTTCAGTGCACGGCGACCTTCCATGGCCGCCCAGGTATTCTCGGCGACTACTGCCACGCCACCCAGTGGATGGAAAGCGGAGGGTTGAGGTGTCCCTTCGATCGTTACCACCTTGACGACGCCGGGGACTTCCAGGGCGGCACTGTCGTCGACGCTGGCAAGTTTGGCACCGTAAACCGGCGGATGTGCCACTACGGCATAGAGCATGTTATCCAGTAACACATCGGCTCCGTAAGTGGCCTTGCCGGCGACGATATCGGCACCATCGATAGCAAGAGGTCGTTTCGAAACTGACGGACCTGTCTCATTGTCCCGACCGATGTAGCGCCACTGGTCTCGCGGTTTGAGCACCAGGCTGTCGCGTTCGGGTACCGGCAACTGGCTGGCAGCTTCAGCAAGTTCGCCGAAGCTCAGCTCACGACCGCTGGGAGAATGCTTGACTGAGTGGACTCCAGCCTTGCACTCCTTGGCATCGACCTCCCACTGAGCTGCCGCGGCCTGCTCCAGCATGGTCCTGGCCGCGGCGGCGGCACGTCGCATAGGATCGAACCAGTGGCGCATGCTGCGCGAGCCATCGGTATCCTGGTTGCCGTAGCGTTCTTCATTGCCCGGGGCCTGTTCAACACGCACTTTCTGCCAATCTGCCCCCAGTTCATCGGCAACCACCATCACCAGGCTGGTGCGAATGCCCTGGCCCATTTCAGAGCGATGATTGACGACTGTGACACTGCCATCGGTGTCGATCTGGATGAACACATTGGGATCATCGACCCAACCATGTGGCATGCCATCTGCGCCATATTTCGTGGATTCCTGTTCTTCGGCCCAGGCTAGATTCCAGCGTGCGGCAATGACCAGAGCTCCGCTGGCTACCATGCCCTTGAGAATCTGGCGGCGGCTGACGTTGGCCAGCAACAGGGAATCGCGGGGCTTGTTGGTTGTCTGGGGCATGGTGACATCCCTGCTCATGACTGTTCCTCCTTGGCAGCTTCAGGTGCATGTCCGGCAACGTGCTGAATGGCCTGATGAATGCGTTGATAGGTACCGCAGCGACACAGGTTGCCGTTCATTGCCGAGACGATTTCCTCATCGCTAGGGGCTGGGGTTTCCTTGAGCAGGGCCGTGGCGCTCATGATCTGACCACCCTGACAATAGCCACACTGGGCAACGCCAAGATCCAACCAGGCTTGCTGGACGCGGCTGCCGGTTTCGTCGTCGGCAATGGCATCAATCGTAGTGATCTCGTGTTTGGCGGCGGTAGAGACCGGAGTGATGCAGGAACGTGTTGGCTTTCCATCCAGGTGTACCGTGCAGGCACCACATTGTGCTATGCCACAGCCAAATTTGGTTCCAGTGAGCTTGACGACATCCCGCAATGCCCATAGCAGCGGCATTTGCTCCGGTACATCGAGCTCATGCTTCTGCCCGTTGATGGTTAGGGTGATCATCTGCAATTCTCCTCATTGACATGCATGTCAGGAGACACCGGTCTTTGTCGGTTTTGTCCCCCGTAAAGACTTCCTTGATGCAAGCGCATAGAAAAACAGTGTAGGTAAAAAGTTAGGTGGGTAAACGTAAAGCGCCAGTAGATTGATTGTCGTAGAGAATTAGCTTGATATACGAGGGCTGTCTATAAGCGGAAGGTCATGGAGAGTGGAAGAGCATAGTTGAGCATATTCAGGGAGTTGGCATCTTGTCATATTTATTATGCTCTTTCGGCTATGAGATGGTTCGGTGTATCTGGGCGTCCATTAGACGGGTAGGATCTATACTTTCTCATTCTTTCTATTTAGCGAGGCTGCAACCATGAATGCCAAGTTCCTGTTGGATCAGTTGCTGAATCAGGCCAAGGGAGGCGGCAAGGCGTCGTCCAGTTCTCGTGGGTCTTCAGGTGGTTTTGATGTTGGAGGGCTGATCGGTAGCGTGGCGTCCTCCCTGGGTGGAGCGAAACAAGGAGGCAGTCGCGGGTCTGGCATGGGCAGTGGGATGGACATGAAGAGCCTGCTGGGAGGTGGCGCGCTTGGCATGTTGCTGGGCAAGGGCGGTGGCAAGACCGTCAAGTACGCGGCATTGGCTGGCCTTGGCATGATGGCGTTCAAGGCGTGGCAGCGTTCCCAGGGTGCTGCAGCAACTTCTCAACCGCCCTCCAGTGAAGGACGCCCACTCGAGGACCTGGAGGGTTCTGATCAGGAGCAACGTAGCCTCAGCGTGTTGCAGGCAGTGATCATGGCAGCCCGCGCCGATGGCCATATCGATGCCCAGGAGCGGCAACTGATCACGGAGCAAATGGGGCAACTGGGGGCTGATGACGAACTGAATGCCTGGGTTCAGCGTCAGCTCGAGGCACCGTTGGATGCCCAGGCGCTGGCCAGTCAGGCGGACTCTCCTCAGGCCGCGCGCGAAATGTACCTGATCAGCTACGCTGTGGTCAGCGATGAAAACGCCATGGAGCGTGCTTGGTTGAATGAACTGGGTGGGGCGTTGGGATTGGATGAAAGTGTGCGCAAGGAGCTGGAAAATCAACTGCACGCGGGTTGAAGGATAACGACACGGTATCAATGGGCGTCCCGAGGACGCCCTTCATGATTGTCATGGTGCGGGCCATTGAGCTGCAATGCTCTGGTCAGGTGAGCATTCTGTCTATTTTTCCGCTAAACGCACCACGCGATGACAGATCTTATTGACCACATCCTCATCATGGCTGACAAGCAATACTGCACAGCGTTTCTCTCTGGCCAGTTCGCACAACAAATCGATGATGTCCTTGGCAGTGATGGGGTCCAGCCGAGAGGTAGGCTCGTCGGCGAACAGCAGCACTGGATCCAGTAACATGGCGCGGGCAATGGCCAGACGTTGGAGTTCACCACCCGATACGGAAGAAGCTGTACGTTGGAGCAACTCTGGGCGCAGGCGTAGCCGTTCCAGCAGGGGAGGCAGCATAGTGCTGTCCAGTTGGTGCAGAGCGATCAGGTCATTGAACAGCACTTGCAAGGGAATATCTGGTGCGAAGGCTGCAGGTGGGTCCTGATAGAGCTTCTGGTAACGGTGCAGGGCAACGGTCGATGTTCTCTCTACCTGGCCTTGGTCTGGCTTGAGCAGCCCCAGCAGAATATCGCCAAGCGTGCTTTTGCCGCAGCCACTGTCACCCACGATGCCGATCACTTCTCCAGCTTGTATCTGCAGGTCCAATCCGGTGAATAGTTGGCGGCCGCCACGTTTCTTGCTCAAGCCGCTGGCAGAAAGTACAGGTGCTTGATCATTCGTGGGTAAAGGCTGTTTGCTGGAAGGCCAACGACGAGGTGAGGCTGCGATTAGCTCACTAGCGTAGTTGGATTTTGGGGCATGCAACAAGCCATGGGCTTGGCCGGTTTCTACCACCTGGCCTTGGCGCATCACGATGATTTGGCCCCCCAGCTGTCGTGCAACCTCGATATCGTGGGTGATCGTCAGGACAGCCCCACCGTTTTCGGCATGTTTGTTTAGAAGTACTGCCAGATTATTGCGCTGATTGGCATCCAGCCCCTTGGTCGGTTCATCCGCAAGCAGCAGCTTAGCTCCTCCTGCCGTCGCTGCACAGAAAGCTACACGTTGCGCCATGCCACCGGAAAGTTCGAAAGGGTATTTTGTGCTGTCTTCGGCAAGTCCCACTGCCGCCAGCGCATCATCTGCAAGTGCCAAGGCGGCTTCCATGTCGTCCTCCTTGACACATTCATGAACTTCGGCAATTTGCTGATGACTTCGCATCAAGGGATCCAATGAGTGCCATGGCTCCTGCGGCAACATGGTCAGTGTCCGTCCCCATAGACGCTGAAGGGCTTTCTGGCTAAGGGCTGCAATATCTTTTCCGTCAACAATAACCCTGCCTGTCTGCGTCAGTCCGCTAGGCAACAGACCCATGATGGCTTGCGCCAGGATACTCTTGCCTGCGCCAGTCTCACCCAGGATTGTCAGACGTTCTCCGGGGTGGAGCTGGAGAGACAGGTTGTCAACGAGCAACGTCCCTGCGGCATGTATGCACAGGTTCTCAAGCTGGAATAATGCGGTCATTGACGATGTCTCCCTGCCAGCAGGTTGAGAGCAAAGATCATGAGAAATACGGCAATGATAGGCTGGGCAAGTACCCAGGGAGCATCGCTGTAGTAGGGGAATAGCTCTACCATCATTAGACCGAGCTCTGCGGTTGGCGGCTGCAGCCCGACATAGACAAAACCGACTGCTGCCAGTGCGAGAATCGAGTTGGCTGTACCAAAGGCTGCCAGTGTCATTACTGGAGTAACGATTGTCGGCCATACATGGCGACGGAAGCAGTAGAGTGTACCGAAGCCCAACATTCGTGAAGCCTGCATCTGGGAAGAGGCCACGGCATTGCGAGTAAGAGCCCGTACGACACGGAAATACTCCACCCACAGTACCAGGGAAATAGCGATGTAGAGCATGGTGAGTGATCCTGGTGCCAATGCGGCGAACAACAGGATAAGTACCAGCCCCGGCAGTGCTAGCAGCACATTGACGAGAAAAGAGATGACTCGATCAACTAGGCCTTGCCTCCAGCCGGCCAACACTCCCAAGGCTACCCCAACACAGGCTGATGTCAGAGCGCAGAGCAAGCCGAGAAACATTGACAGGCGAACGGCATCCCCCATTCGTGCCAACATGCTACGGCCGAACTGGTCCGTACCCAGAGGCTCGGCCAGTGTGGGCGTGGCGAAAGTATTGTCCAAGTTCTGCAAGGCGGGATCCACAGGGTGGAGAATGGCTTCCAGAAGGGCGAATAGCAGTATTCCTAGAATGATGAATGCCCCTTTTTTCTGGCCTGTGGTCAGGCCTCCCCATGTTGCAGTCATGCTGCTCTTCTCCCTCGCGGATCAATGACATGGCAGGCAATATCCACCAATAGATTCAGCACAACGAAGATCAGGCCCATTGTCAGTGCCGTGCCTTGAATCATTGGTACATCTCTGGAAAAGATGGCATGGGCCAGCCCATGACCAATGCCTGGCCAGGAAAAAAGCGATTCGATCATGACAATGCCTTCGATCAGGGCAATCAGTTGAATGCCCATGAAGGCGATCACCGGGACGGCCATATTGCGAAATCCATGGCGAACAAGGGACTGGGGGTAGCTCAGTCCTTTAATGCGTGCAAAGCGGAAGAATGCAGAATTGATCGTATCGAATGCACTATGGCGCACTATTCGATTAGACACAGCAGCCAGCGCCAAAGCTAGTGCGATACCGGGAAGGACCACATAGCGAATGTCATAGAAACCAGCAACCGGCAGTAGTTTTAGTTGCAAGGCAAAGATCAGAAGCAAGATCAAACCGATGACGAATACCGGTTGGGCACGCAAGATGCTGGAGGCAAACAGTGCTAGACGGTCGAACCAGCCATTTGCGTGCATGGCGGCATAAAGGCCCACCGGGAAGGCGATGAGTGTGGCGAACAAGATAGCGATAAATGCCAGCAAGAGACTGTGACCCAGCAGGTGCCCTATCTCATGTGCGACTGGCAGACCACTGACCAGGGAGTTGCCAAGGTTGAAGTTTGCCAGTTCCCATAACCAGTGCAGATACAATTGCCAGCCGGGGCGGTCCAGTCCCAGTTCCTCACTGACGGCCTGTGCAGCAGCAGCATCCACATTATCGTAACCGTAGCGCCCGGCAGCGACGCGAAAGGCAATGTCGCTGGACATCATTCGAACCAGGACGAAGCTGATGGTCCCCACTGCCCAGGCCACAAAAGCGGCCTGTAAAAGACGCTTGAGAAGAAGTCTGATCATGGTTCACGGAACCTCATCTCGGCGATACGATAATTGCGTTCATAGGGGTCGAAAGTGAAGTTGAGGACCCGTTCGGACACTGCCGTCTGTTGGGTGTAGTAAATCACCGGAATTACAGGCATCTCCTGAGTGAGTATGTGGGTTACTTGTTGCACTCCCTGGCGATACTGGGCTTCGCTGGTCGTTGTACTGAGGCTGTTCAGCAGTGTTGATACCTGCTCGTTATACCAGCCTGTTGCTCCCCATTCGCCACTGCCTCCATTGCCGAAGTCCGCGATGAATACGCCTAGTGGGTTAGCGATATTGCCGTAGTTACGTGCGACCAGTGCGGTTTCCAAAGTACCGTCCAAGTGTTTGCGGGGAATCGCGCTGGTATTGACGACAGTCACTTTCAGGTCGATGCCGACTTCGCGCCATTGCGCCTGGATCACAGTGGCTATCACCAGTAGCTCAGGCCGGTCCGCATAAGTGATCATCTCCAATTGAAAGCGCTGCCCATCTCGTTGGAGGATGCCGTCATCACCAGGCTTCCAGCCTAGCTGCGCAAGTAGTTCGCGAGCTTTTTCAGGGTCATGATGTAGTGGGGGTAATGTATCGAGGTGCCAGTCAGCAAAAGCCGGTGGTGCAAGCTGGTTGGCTTCGGAACCCGTGACACGCATCACTTGCTTGCTGATATTGACTCGGTCGATCGCCAGACTCATTGCCAGGCGTGCATCGCGTTCTGTCATCAGAGGATGGCTGGCATTGAGCTTGATCTGAATGGTGCGGGGGATCACGTCGGAGTGGACAGTGACATGCTTTTGGCGTTGCAACAGCTCCAGGCTGGCAGGGTCGAGTGTATAGATAATGTCAGTTTGTCCGGCCATGACCTGCAACGCGCGGCTTTCGGCTCTGTGCCCAGTAAGATAGGCGGCGTTGGCGATGTGGGCGGATTCGCCCCAATAGTCATCGAAGCGGGAGACCACCAGCCGGTGGGGTGGTTCGAATGAACGGATTTTGTAGGGACCTGTGCCGTACATCCACTCTACCTGAGCCTCATCAGTGAATGAAGCTGGCGAGAGAATTGCACTTGAGAAATGCGCCATGATTGCAGGAAGTGGTCGATATGGCTGGGCCATGGTAATCGCAATCGATGTTTTGCTGGTCTCGACGATATGGGTGATAGGGGCCTTGGTAATGACCCCAGGTTTCATACGGGCCATGCGTAGGGCGTTAACCACTGCGGCGGCGTCCATCAGGCTGCCGTCATGGAAACGAACCCCTTCGCGCAAGGCGAAAGTCCATGTCAGTCCGTCGTCGCTGAGAGCCCAGCCAGTGGCGAGCCCTGGCAGGAGATTGCCTTTGTCATCAACTTCTACCAGGGTTTCAGCAACCTGCATGCGAGTATAGATATAACCATCACGGGCTGGATCCTGGCTAGTGAACTCGAAGGGACCCCCAAGGGTGAGTAAATCCGGATCCTGATTTGGGGTGCAGGCACTCAGCAGCCCTAGACATAATCCCACCAGCAGGACTGGCAGTGGTATCGCAAAAAATTGTTTACGACGCATCAGCTTAATAGCGCTCCAGGTATAGGGGCCAAGCGAATCGAAAAGGAAGCGAATGCTATAGCGAAATAATGCTGGCTAGCCAGCAAGCCAATTTGTCGATAATTGAAATGGCACAATTGAGGCAGCATGTCCTTTTATTTTTAGAAACACGGGACATGCAGTGTTTTGTGCCTCGTCATATGAAGGGCTCCTGGTTCATTATTGTGAGATGACTCTAAGTTTACCTCGTCACTGTTTCCGGCTGCTGCGGTAGGGCGAGGGCTTGTGGATGTGCCGAGAACAGAGCCCGGAACAGCTTGATGGTCAGCCACAGGATGCCCAGCGGAAAGATCAGGGTTTGAAACACGAAGAGAGCCATCAGGTGAAGGACTGCGCTGGTACCAGACTCTATTCGTGCCTGGATAGCTTCGGTGTCGATGGTACTGGACAGTGTCGACAGCTTGTCGCCGAGGCGGTCGATAAAGCCTTGATTCTCTCCCGCCAGGTGACGGCGAACACTTTCGCGTTGCTTGTCGATACGGGCGAGTTCCGCCAGTTGTACCTGGTGTTCCTCCGTTGCTGTCTTCAGGTCTTCGCTTTGCCGGGCGAGACGTGCCTCGAGTTCTTCCAGCCGAGGCTCGGTATGGAAGGGGTTGAGAAGGTCGGAGAGGCTCATGTCGGCCTTGATCATGGCAATACGGCCGCGACTCTGAGTCACCAGATTTCTGGCCACTGCGAGGCGCTGGTTGGTTTCTACCAGGGCATCGCGCACTTCCCGGCGCTGGGTTGTCAGTTGGGCTATCTCGTCCTCCAGGCTTTCTCGCTCCTTGGCGGTGAGGTGGTCGCTGGTGGGCGCTGCAGCACTCGTCTGGACTTCTTCAGCCAGGATATTGACTTGGGCCATGTTGCGTTCGGTGGGCTCATCAAGAAAGGCCTGTGACACCAGAGTGTTGAGCAGCAGGGTAATCAGCACCAGAAAACGAGGCAGGCAGACCAGCACAAAAAGTTTCCAGCACCAGCGTGCGCTGCGGGGATGCAGCCATACACTAATGAGTAGAAGTAGGGCAGTGATGCTCAAGGTGGCCTTGAAAAAGGGAGTTGCGGAAATTTCGAGGAGCAGGTTCTGGCCGACGAGGGAGCCGATGGCCAGCATCATGATGTCGGCATAGTGCTCCACCAGATCATTGAACGGATCGAGTATCTCGAAAGGTCTTGTCGAGACGCCTGCACCGAGGGATAGGCCGACCTCGGATGACTGCAGTACGGAAATTCCTGCGTTCAGTCCTCGTGCTGCTGCGTAGGCGACCAGAGCTTGAGTGGTGGCGCTTTCTACATGGCGTTGGGCAGTATGGTCGACGGCGTCCCACCAGGAGATGGCGGCGATCAGTACCAGCAGAAGCGAAAACAGAGCCTTGATCAGGATTCTGCGATGATGCTGGCTATGATGAGAGGGTGCAGGAGACGAGGGTGCTGGCATAGAAGAACATCCAATTTGGCATATTTGGTGACAAGAAGATGGAAGCCAGGCAAACGCGCCGATTGATGCTCTGGCGACTTGGCTTTGCGCTATTGGCGCTGCCCGGTAGAATGTTACCCCAAGACTCCAGCACCGATCATCGCGAAACACCGGCGGGCTGTGCCGTAGTGTTTAAGGCCTCGTTAAGGTCGCGCTAATGTCGCAGTATGCCTGTGTAGTGCTAGTGTGAGGCGTTATTGTGGCGAACGGGATTCATTCGATGAGGCGGTGCTGACAGGTCAACCGTCCCAACTCCAGCAGTAAGGAAAATTCGTTCCATGAGTTATCAGGTCCTGGCCCGCAAGTGGCGGCCGCGCACCTTCCATGAGCTGGTTGGGCAAGAGCATGTTCAACGTGCCCTGGTCAATGCTCTGGACCAGGGACGTCTGCATCATGCTTACCTGTTCACTGGAACCCGGGGAGTAGGCAAGACCACGCTGGCGCGGATTCTGGCCAAGTGCTTGAACTGCACTGCGGGAGGCCATGGGGATGAGGGCATTACCTCGAACCCTTGTGGTACCTGTGATGCTTGCGTATCCATTGATCAGGGCCGCTTCGTCGACCTGATCGAAGTCGATGCGGCATCTCGTACCAAGGTCGAAGATACCCGTGAGCTGCTCGACAATGTCCAGTACGCGCCGACTCAGGGACGCTACAAGGTGTACCTCATCGATGAGGTGCACATGCTCTCCACCAGTAGTTTCAACGCTCTATTGAAGACATTGGAAGAGCCGCCTCCTCATGTAAAGTTCCTGCTGGCAACCACCGATCCCCAGAAGCTGCCTGCGACGGTGTTATCACGCTGTCTGCAGTTCACCCTCAAGCATATGCCGCCCGAGCGCATCGTGGGACACCTGTCCAAGGTGCTGGAAGCTGAGAATGTGCCGTTCGAGGAGTCTGCCTTGTGGTTGCTGGGCAAGGCAGCGGCAGGTTCCATGCGCGATGCAATGAGCCTGACGGATCAATCCATTGCTTTTGGCCAGGGCGAAGTGCGCCACGCGGATGTGGCGGCCATGCTGGGTACGCTTGATCATCGGCATGTACTGGCGCTGGTGGAGGCCTTGTCCGATGTGGATGCCGCCCGAGTGCTGCAGGAAGTCGCCAAGCTGGCGGAACAGGGTCCGGACTTTGCTGCCGTTCTGGATGACCTCACTGCGATACTGCACCGCCTGGCGATTGGCCAGATGGTGCCCCAGGCCCTGGATAACGGTCATGGTGACAGGGAAACATTGCTTGCCTTGTCTGCTCGTTTCACTGCCGAAGACATCCAGCTGTATTACCAGATTGGTGTCCAGGGACGAGCGGATATGGCGCATGCGCCGGATCTGCGCACCGCATTGGAAATGACCTTGTTGCGGATGTTGGCGTTTCGCCCGCAGGGTGTTCCCAAGCCTGCACGAACGCCTCTGCCGCTGCGCGCAGCACCCGAACAACAGGGGCAGGGTAGTATCGAGCAGCCTTCTACCCAAGCCGCAGTTGAAGGCGCAGGCTCTACCGGAACAGCGGTTGAAGACTCTACCGGAACAGCTGTTGAGGACTCTGTACCCGAGCCGCCGCCAGAGGCTACACCGCGTAGCGAACCTCCGCCCTGGGAGGACGGCGCTACGGAGGACCCTACTCCAGGCGCTGAGATGTGCGAGACCGAGGCATCCAGCGCAGAAAATACCGTTACAGCTCCAGCCCAGGCACTGGCGCATGAGCCGTCGCCCATGCCGCAGCCGTTACCAGAACCATCATCGCCAGAACTCGCGCAACCGGTCTCTGGTGAGCCAAGATTCAATGGACCAGATTCCGACAAGCCAGCCACCGTAGAGCTTCCTCCCTGGGAAGAGACTGTGCCGGACAATGCGCAGGAGCCTGAGGATGTGGCGGCGGCTGATTCGGCAAATGTTGCTTCGCCAGACGTCTCGAATACACCAAACCTGGATCCCGCAGTGTCGAGTGATGTCACTGACGCGCCGGCCGAGACTGTCGTTGAGCCTGTTGTTGCGTCTATTGTCGAACCCAGTGCTGCCGTGGATACGGTCGCTGATGCCACGCCAGCCATTGATGACAGTCGCGCTTCCGAATCAAGGGCTGGCGTGGTGGATGGGGTCGAAGGCCGCTTGAACCATGCCATATGGCTGGCTTCCTTCGACACACTGGGACTTTCCGGACTGACGCGTAACCTGGCGGCCCACTGTGTGGTAGGCGAAGATGATGGGCAAAGCGTACAAATGTTGCTGGATCCATCGCAGGCGGCGATGAATGCGGAAGTCCACATCACGCGGATTCGCGATGCTCTGGAAGCCGCAGGTTATCCACGGCGCCTGGATATAGAGGTCTGTGAGCTTCCCGGTAACGTGGAAACGCCACGCCAGATGGCCGAACGCCTTGCAGCAGAACGTCATGCTCAGGCGGTTGAGTCCTTGAAGCAAGACCCCCATATCCAGCAAATGCAACAGACCTTCGGTGCCCGCCTGGTGGAATCCACGGTAAAGCCCCTAGAACCGGAAAACGAGCGCTGAGATAGCATTATTTCACAACAGCATTGTCTGAAATGAATACACAACGGCTGGCATGGGCCGGTCGTTAGACCCCATCGGAAAGAGGACAGCACCATGTTCAAGGGCGGAATGGGCAACCTGATGAAGCAGGCCCAGGAAATGCAGACCAAGATGCAGCAGATCCAGGAAGAGATTGCCAAGTCTGAAGTCCTGGGCGAGGCCGGTGCCGGCATGGTCAAGGTGACCATGAATGGTCGCCATGATGTCAGCCGCGTCGAAATCGATCCCAGCATCATGGAAGAAGACAAGGAACTGCTGGAAGACTTGCTGGCCGCAGCGGTCAATGACGCTGTGCGCAAGGTAGAACAGAACTCTCGAGAGAAGATGGAAGAAGCGACAGCCGGCCTGAATCTGCCGCCGGGTTTCAAGATGCCTTTCTGAGGCAAAATATTTTCCCGGACCTGCATCCTGGTCACCTACACCCTAAGTCACCCAGGGCCCTGTAATCGGACACTGAGAATCGGATGAGCTTTTCCCCTCTTGTCGAGCAATTGATGGAAGCACTGCGTGTGCTTCCTGGCGTGGGCCCCAAGACCGCTCAACGCATGGCCATGCACTTGCTGGAGCGTAATCGGGAAGGTGGCGAGCGCCTGGCAGCAGTGATGCGAGAAGCGGTGGAGCGCGTGGGCTACTGTCAGCGTTGCCGAACGTTGACCGAAGAGCCGTTATGCGGCCTATGTCAAAGCCCCCGTCGTGATGACAGCCTGCTCTGTGTCGTCGAGTCACCGGCAGACATGCTGGCGATCGAAGACGCTGGTGGTTATCAGGGCCGTTACTTCGTCCTGCATGGACACCTTTCGCCGCTCGATGGTATTGGCCCCGAGGATATCGGTCTCGATCAACTGGATGCCTTGATGGAAGAGGGGCAGGTGCAGGAGGTTGTGCTGGCCACCAATCCTACTGTGGAAGGTGAAGCCACTGCCCACTACATCGCCGCTCAGATCCAGCGCCATGGCGCGCGCCTGTCGCGATTGGCCTATGGTGTTCCCATGGGCGGTGAACTTGAGTACGTCGATGGCGGTACCCTGAGTCGCGCCTTCTCTGGTCGCTTGCCGTTTCTCGGTGAGTGATATTCTTCATCCAGCTGGACACTTGAATGCCTGTTTCCCCTGATATTCGATGGATCGATACTCCTGACGCACTGGACGCTGTCTGTCAGGCGCTTGATGATGCCTCTGTACTGGCCCTGGATACCGAGTTCTTCCGTGAGAAGAGCTTTTTTCCTGTCCCCGCCCTCATCCAGGTCTGCGGTGGTGGCCCTGCTTACTTGATTGATCCGTTGGCAGTGGATTGCACGGATGCTTTTCGTCGTCTCCTGACGGGCAGTGCGATCAAGCTGCTTCATGCCAGCAGTGAAGACCTGGAAGTCTTCGAGCACTGGGCGGGAGTATTGCCAACCCCTCTGGTAGATACCCAAGTGGCGCAGAGCCTGCTAGGTGAAGATGCCGCTATCGGCTATCAGCGCCTGGTCGAGCACTGGATCGGGCAGACCTTGCCCAAGGACGAGACGCGCTCCAACTGGCTGGAGAGGCCGCTGAGCGATGCTCAGTTGAGCTATGCCGCCATGGACGTGGTGTTCTTGCTCGAGGTATGGAAACACCAGCAGGCAGCCTTGTCGCGCCTTGAGCGCCTCGACTGGGTGATGGCCGATTGCGCTGAGCTGGTGGCTCAATCTCAGCGTACAGAAGAGGGTGACGGCCAGTGGTATCTGCGCCAACGACAGCTCTGGCGCCTCAAGCCTCAGCAAGTCGAGGCCTATCGGCTGATGACGACCTGGCGGGAAGGCGAAGCGCGTGAGAGGAACCTGCCCCGGGGCTGGGTGGTTCACGATCGGGTGTTGTATGCGATCGCCGAACGGATGCCGGAAAATCGCTTTGAACTGGCAGAAGTGGAGGGGGTGAAGCCAACGCTGATCAAGCGCGAAGGGGATGTGTTGCTGGCCATGGTCAAGCAGGCTCGCCACACAGAAGTGGCAGACTTGCCAACCGCTTCCCTGTCACCAAGCCTGCCTCCGTTCAAGAAGCGCATGAAAGCCCTCAAGCAGGTGGTCAATGCAGAGTCCGAGACTCTGGGTGTCGCTGCGGAGGTGCTGCTTCGCCGCCGCGAGATGGAGGCGTTGGTCACTGCCAACATGCGTGCTGAGCCCCTGCCGTTGCTGAAGGGCTGGCGTGGCGAATTGCTCAATCCGAAACTGGATGCAGCGTTGAACAGCTTCAAGTGATGTCGGTGGGCGAGAACGACGAGATAAATCCTGTTCCAGGTCCGTTCGTACCAATGGCTCACTTGTACATCATGAATCAATGGGTTTTTAAACGGCACAATAGTGCAAGTGGGCTTTGAATGGCCAAAGTAACGATGAAAGACAAGCTGCTGTGTGAGATCTACAAGAGCTCACGCAAGGAAGAGATGTATCTCTACGTGGACAAGCGCAAGGGCCTCACAGAGGTTCCCGAGGCGTTGCTGGAACATTTTGGCAAGGCTATTCCTGCGATGACCATGATCCTGACGGCTGACAAGACGTTGGCGCGAACCAGTGGAGCCGCAGTGATGGAGGCCATTGCCGAACAGGGCTTCTACCTGCAGATGCCTCCTGCCAAGGAAGACTACATGCTTGACCTGTATCGCACTCCTACCGAAGCGCGTTATTGAATTTCCACCTTCTGGTCCAGGCTCGCGTAGAAAGGGCAGACCACAACTCCGTGACAGTAATATGAGAGAACGTTTCTGGGAGCGCTATGCGCTCGATGAGTTGACCCCGGAGGAATGGGAGGCTCTGTGCGACGGCTGCGGCCAATGCTGCCTGCTCAAGTTTCAGGACGAAGAGAGCGGCGACCTGGCCATTCTCAATCTGGCGTGCACATTGCTCGACATCGGCTCTTGTCGCTGCAGCGACTATCCCAACCGTTTCAACAAGGTGCCGGATTGCACTCAGTTGACTCCAGCGCTTGTCGGGCAGTTCAAGTGGCTGCCGCATTCCTGTGCCTATCGCCGTCTGGCGGAAGGGCGCAAGCTGGCCGGTTGGCACCACCTGATCAGCGGTGACCGTGAGCGTGTGCATCGCAAGGGTATCAGCGTGCGTTCTTTCGCCGTCTCCCAGGATGGGGTACGGGAAGAACACTACGAAGACCATATCATCGCCATCATTCCCATCGATGATTAACGAGCTACGAGCTACGAGCTATGAATAGATCGGCTCGACTATCCCGCCATCATCTCGATCAGAGCATCATGAAACGCCTGCGCCGTGGGCGTTAGGCCTCGTCCAGCATCCCAGGCCAGTCCCACGTCCATGGTCGGAATCGGGGTGCTGAGATCGATGTGCTCGATACGTCGCCCTTCCAGTGACCATGGACGGTAGACCATATCCGAAAGAATGCTGATACCCGCGCCATTGGCCACCAGGCTACGCACTGCCTCCACCGATGATGTACTGAACAGTGTGCGTGGAGCCAGGCCGCTGGGAGCCCAGTATTTGAGCGCTGTCTGCTCAGCTTCGTCGACATTGAGCATGATGTATGGCTCCTGGGCGACATCTTCCAGGCCTACCTGCCGA
Source organism: Halomonas sp. (assembly GCF_029263665.1). Classification (GTDB taxonomy): domain Bacteria; phylum Pseudomonadota; class Gammaproteobacteria; order Pseudomonadales; family Halomonadaceae; genus Halomonas. The sequence goes on along the minus strand of NZ_JAJUFQ010000004.1, from coordinate 137,977 downwards.
TGTCCCAAAAGCGGATGGTGACTTCCGACCCATAGCCGCCTCGGCGAGCGAATCAACAGGTGTGTTTCCAGCGACGTGTCGGGCTCTAGATTGGAGACCAGCATGATGGCTAGATCAAACGTCCCACTTTTCAGCCCCGATTGAATGACCGGCCTTGAAGCCTCATGCAAGCGTACTTCGACCCCCGGATAGCGGCGTTGGAATTGAGCCAGCAAGGGTGGCAGGAAGTAACCGGCCACGGTGTAGCTCATGGCCAGCTCCAGTCGGCCAGTCAGCGTGGGGGAATGCACCCTTGTGCTATCGAAGGCTTCGTCCACCGCCTGGAACACATGCCGAACCTGTTGCAGAAAACGGGTGCCTTCGCGGGTCAGCAGCATGCCCTGAGCCTGACGATCGAATAATTTGACCCCCAGTTCTTCCTCGATTTCCCGGACGCCAGTGGTGATGGAGGACTGTGAGACATTCAGGTCGACCGCGGCCTGGGTGACTTTGCCGCTTTCAGCAACGGCCACAAAATAACGTAGCTTTCGCAGTGAAGGAGTTCTGGCCATGACCTGATGTCCACTGAGTTTAGGCTTGGTGTTCGGATTTTTTGATAATGCCAAACAAGAATGAATAATTCCAAAGATAAAAGGGCTGAGATACACCTGTGAGTACCGAAAGACGGAGACTCACAATGACAACGGTACTGGACATCAATGCCGATATGGGCGAGGGCTTTGGCTCATGGCTGATCGGGGAGGGGGTCGATGACGACATTATGGCATTGATCAGCTCGGCCAACATCGCGACAGGTTTTCATGCCGGCGATCCTTCCACCATGACCCACAGCTTGCGTGAAGCCCGGAAACATGGCGTGGCCGTGGGCGCTCATCCTGGGTTCCGGGATCTGGTCGGCTTCGGACGCCGCCATATCAATGCCACCCCGGAAGAGCTGGTCAATGATGTGCTCTATCAACTGGGCGCGCTGCGTGAGCTGGCGCATAGGGAAGGCATGAACCTGCATCACCTCAAGCTGCATGGCGCATTGTTCATGCATGCGGCACGTGATGAGGCGTTTGCGTCTCAGTTATGTGAAGCCTTGGTGGCATCAGGCACAGACCTGCCGATCTATTGCCTGGTGGGTTCAGTACTCGACCAAGTGGCTCGACAGGCTGGTTTGCGCCCGGTTCACGAGTTCTATGCCGATCGTGACTACGACGATAACGGTTCGATTGTGTTTGTCCGCCAGGTGGCACGACGTGATCCGGAGCAGGTGGCTGCCAAGGTGCTGCTGGCTGCTACCGAGGGTGTCGTCGAGAGCATCAATGGCAAGCGAGTGGCGGTGAGCTGCGACTCAGTATGCCTACACAGCGATTCTCCAGGAGCGCTGGATATGCTCAAGGCCATTCGTCGTCACCTGGATGAAGCCGGTATCGAAGTGCGGACGATGTGAGCTTTCTCACCAATTGCCCATCAATAACAACATTTTTGAATGAAGGACCCATGCCATGTCACAGCATATTCAACAAGCTCCGTTTCCCGGCGTCTTCTACCGTCGGCCTTCACCGGATGCTGACCCCTTTGTCGAGCCTGGCAGCTCGGTGGATGTGAACACGACCATCGGTTTGCTGGAAGTCATGAAGCAGTTCGTCGAGGTCAAGGCCGAGGCCGCTGGCAAGGTGCAAGAGGTTCGCGCCGACGATGAACAAGTGTTGGAGGCCGGTGACGATATTCTGGTGATCGACACCAGTGGGGAGGGTGCATGAACGGTCGACTGCTGATTGCCAACCGGGGCGAGATCGCTGTACGCATCGTACGTGCTGCTCACGAGTTGGGGCTGACCAGCATTGTGGTACACAGCGAGGCAGATACTGAAAGCCTAGCTGTACAACTGGCGGATGAAGCGGTGTGCATTGGTCCTGCCCAGGCGGCGAAGAGCTATCTGAATATCGACGCTATTCTCACAGCGGCCCGAGATAGTCATGCCGATGCGGTACATCCCGGTTATGGCTTCCTGTCGGAGAACGCCGAATTTGCCCGGCGCGTCGAGGCCGCGGGCATGGTCTTCGTGGGACCGGATGCAGGCTTGATCGAACGCATGGGCAACAAGTCAGAGGCGCGGGCCACGGCGATGGCGGCGGGTGTTCCGGTAGTGCCGGGTTCTCCCGGGCCGGTGGTTGGCATTGATGAGGCAACAAGCGTTGCCGGTGATGTTGGCTATCCACTACTTATCAAGGCGGCAGCGGGGGGCGGTGGACGCGGTATTCGCACTGCGCGTAACGAGAGTGAATTGCGTGAGCAGTTGCCGCTGGCTCAGGCAGAAGCGCGTGCAGCATTCGGTGACGATAGCGTCTATCTGGAGCGTTATATTGAGCGGGCGCGGCATATCGAGGTGCAGATTCTCGCCGATGGCGAGCGTGCTGTGCACCTGTTCGAGCGCGAGTGTTCCCTGCAGCGTCGTCGTCAGAAGGTGTTTGAGGAAGCGCCGTCTCCGGCACTTTCCGAGCAGGCACGTCAGCAGCTCTGTGAGTCTGCCGTGGCACTGGCCGAGCACGTCGGCTACCGCGCTGCGGGCACGCTTGAATACCTGTATGACGACGATAGCGGTGAATTCTTCTTTATCGAGATGAATACCCGCATTCAGGTAGAGCATCCGGTCACGGAGATGATCACCGGTATCGACCTGGTTCGAGAGATGATCCGTATCGCCCTGGGGCAGGGCCTGTCACTGCAGCAGGCGGATATCCAACGTCGCGGTTGGGCGGTGGAAATGCGCCTCAATGCCGAGGATCCCGACAAGGGGTTCTTCCCGTCACCAGGACGAGTGGAGAAGCTGATCTGGCCCACCGGCCCCGGTATTCGCATCGATTCGTTGCTCTATGAAGGCTATCGCATGCCTCCCTATTACGACTCGATGGTTGCCAAGTTGATTGTCTGGGATGAAACCCGTGAGGCGGCACTGAAGCGGGCAGCTCGGGCGTTGGATGAGTTCTGCCTGGAAGGGTTTACCACCACAGCGGGCCTTCACCGCCGCCTGTTGGATGATCCTGCCATCCAGCGCGGTGATTTCCACACCGGCAGTCTGGAAGTCTGGCTGGAGACCCAATCTCAGGCGCTCTCTCAAGCTCAGTCTCAACCACGGTCCTCATCAGTGGAGGAAGCATCATGAACGCTGAATCCGTTACGGAAAGAGCTGCGGCACGCTATAGCGTTGCGGGCGATGAATTCCTGTTCGTCGAGCTCAGCGAATCGATGACACTGGAGGCTTTCTTTCGCTCGATCTCGATCACTGGTCGTCTGCGGGAGAGGGCGTTACCGGGGGTACTGGAAATCTGTCCGGCCAATGCATCCTATCAGGTGCGCATCGATCCGCAGCAGATATCGGTGAGCCAGTTGCAGGCCGAGCTGGAGGCGATCGATGCCGAGGTATCCAGCCAATCCGTGCAGAGGCTGACCACGAGGGTGGTTGAGGTACCGGTGTTGTATAACGATCCCTGGACCCATGACACACTGATGCGTTTCCGGGACCGCCATCAGGATCCGAGTGGCACGGACCTGGAGTATGCTGCACGCATCAATGGCTATGCCGATGTCGAGGCCTTTATCGAGGCTCACAGTGGCAGCCCTTGGTTTGTGTCGATGGTGGGCTTTGTTGCCGGTTTGCCGTTCATGTACCAGATGGTGCCTCGCGAACGCCAGATCCAGGTACCCAAGTATCTACGGCCGCGCACCGATACTCCGAAGCAGACTGTCGGTTACGGTGGCTGTTTCAGCTGCATCTATTCAGTGCGTGGGGCGGGGGGCTACCAGATGTTTGGTGTCACGCCGATGCCAATCTACGACCCCACTGGCAACGTGCCTCATATCGATGACTCGATGATCTACTTCCGGCCTGGCGATATCGTCAAGCACCGCCCGATCAGCCGTAAGGAGTACGACACCTTGCAGGCCGCAGCGGAAGCTGGTGAGTTCAAGCCACGAACAGCCGAGTTCGTGTTTGATCTGGATGATTTCACTGCCGATCCCGATAGCGTCGCCACTCGTGTCAAGGAGGTGCTCAATGAGCATTGAAGTGATCAAGCCGGGACTTGCGACCACCATTCAGGATGCTGGGCGTAGTGGTCATTATCATCTGGGGATCCCGCCATCGGGCGCCATGGACCAGATGTCGATGCGCTCCGCTAATCTACTGCTCGGTAACCCGGAGACTGCAGCGGTGCTTGAATGCGCTTTGATGGGGCCGGAACTGCGCTTTCATGACACCCTGCGTATCGCCACCGGTGGCGCGGAGATGGTGCCGAAAATCGATGGTGTCGTCTGTCCCAATCATGAAGTTATCGAGGTGCCGGCGGGGAGTGTGCTGAGTTTCGACTTCGTGCGAGCAGGGGCACGCCTGTATCTAGCGGTGGAAGGGGGCTTCGATGTGCCCGAACGCCTGGGCAGCCGCAGCACCTATGCATTGGGTAGTCTCGGTGGCCTGGAAGGTCGACCACTGCAACCGGGTGACCGTCTGCAGGTATTGCCGGCAGAGCATTGTGTTGCTGTCGGTCGATCCCTGCCGGAGTCCTTGAGACCCCTATATCACAAGCAATACGAACTGCGCGTGGTCCCCGGTATCTATGATCACCGTTTGACACCGGCCGCTCGCGAACGCTTCTACGACGAGCTGTGGTCAGTGGGTTCGGAAGCGGACCGCATCGGTTATCGCTTCAAGGGAGGAACGCCACTGGAGTTCATCGAGCGTGAGCCGCCTTTTGGTGCTGGTGATGACCCTTCCAATATTGTCGATGCCTGCTATCCCATTGGCTCCATCCAGGTGCCGAGTGGTAGCGAACCCATCGTGCTGCATCGTGATGCGGTATCCGGTGGTGGCTACGCGATGATCGGTACCGTGATCAGCGCCGACATGGATCTGATTGGTCAGATTCAGCCCCATCAAAAGGTGCGTTTTGTGCCGGTCAGCCTGGATCAAGCGCTCGAAGCTCGCGGTCAGCGTTACAAGCGGCTCGAGGCACTGCGTCAGGCGCTGGGCTGACGCCATCCTGAACGCGGGGGCAACTGCCATTGAGCTGTCCCCCGTTCGATCATTCCTTCATCCCGAACGGTTCTGGACGAGAGACCGCAAGGCCTCTCGAGGAAGCCCTGTGCCTGTCTGTTGCCGGCGCAGGAGAAAAGCAATAACAACATCAATGAGGTGCAACCATGCAGGAAGACACGAAGACCTCCTCGTCCGGGGATATCGACTACACCGACTGCTCGGTGCCCATGGATCAGCGTATGACCAGGGGCAGCCTGATGATGGCTTGGTGGGCCGTGTGCAGCGCCATCTTCTACATGGTGGTGGCTGCCGCCATGGCTCGTAGTTACGGTACGGTCAATGCCCTGATCGGTATCGTGCTGACAGTACTCTGTTATGGGTTGATCAATGCGGTGATCAGCCGCTTCGCGATACGCTCAGGGCTGACCGTGGCGCTGTTCTCCCGAATTCTGTTCGGCCACGTTGGCGCGGTGATTGCCACCTTGATCTTCTTTGCCACAGCGCTCTACTACGCGGTCTTCGAAGGCTATGTGATGGCGCTGGTGCTTTCTGAGTGGTCAGCGTCGCTGACCATGACGGTGGCGACCTTGATCGTGGTGGTGATCGGCGTGGCGCTGATCTTCGGCAGCGTTCAACATTGGCTGGACAAATTCAATGGCGTGCTGCTTCCGGTCTATGTGGTCGGCATGCTGGTGGCCGTAGGCATGGCCATCGCCGAGTTCGGTTATCCTGCCAACTGGTTGACCCGAGTTCCCGAGGGGGGCGCACCCAGCTGGGGATGGCTGCACACCTTTACCTACTACATGGGGGTATGGGTGTTGATGATGTTTACCTTCGACTATGCGCGGTTCGGACGAGTGGAGGATGAAGCCTTCCATGGTCGCGTGACCTTCGGCATTCCCTTTTATCTGATGACTTTTCTGTTCAGTGGTGTGGTCGGCATTCTGCTGGATGCCTGTCTGCCCAGCGAAGGGCTTTCCGAGGCATCGATCGTGCTCGGCCTGCTGGAGCTGATGGGCCTGGGTGGATTGTTGCTGGTATGGGTTACCCAGAGCCGCATCAATACGGCCAATTTCTATCTGGCTACCGTCAATCTGCAGGCCTGCATCAACAAGCTGTTGGGGGTCAGGATCAACAAGATCCTGGCCGGATGCCTGGTGGGGGCGTTGGCCTGGGCATTGATGTCGGCAGACGTCTTTTCCTATCTGTTGAACGCGCTGGCCTACCAGGGGGTGTTTGTGGTCGCCTGGGTGGGAGTGGCGTTGGCACATATCCTGTCGCGCACCTATCAGCGTCGTTTCAATGGCCACCTGGAGCTTGTGGATGCCAGAATTCCCGCGCTCAACCCATGTGGTCTCATTGCATGGGGCGGCGCCACCCTGTGTGGCATAGGTGTGATGCATCTGCCCGGCTGGTCTAGCGCTTCAGCACCAGTGACCTTCGTTGCTGCCTATCTGCTCTATGCGGTGGGACTGCATTTTGCGAGGCCGCAGTGGTATAGCGTAGAGCCCTCAGCCTCTTGAAACGATGGCCCTTAGTTTCTTGAGGTTTCTAGCCTTCAACTACTCGAAGCGCTGTTGGCGCAGGGCTCTGCCCTGATACCTGAAAAAGCCCAGGGGCCATGATGGGCCCTGGGCTTTTACTGTCCCACATTACCTGCGAGCTTCTGGTTGCAGAGGTCAGAGATTCGGACTGCTGCTACTGCTGTGGGCTGCTGTCATCCTGCTGCTGTTCGGCTTCCTCTTCGACAGCATCGGCAGCGGCTTCAGGATCGCTGTCCTCTTGAATGGAACTATCTTCCTGCTTGGCGTCCTTTGATGAGCTGCTTGCCTCGGCCGGAGGTTCACTCATCTCGTAGGAACCGCTGATTTCACCTTCAAACAGTGGGTGGGCGTCATCCAGGCTGTCAAACGGTTCGATCAGGGTCTTGCCTCCAGTAGCGTCGTCCTCCTTTCCGTCGGCCTCCACATAGCTATCCCCATCGAAGCGCAAGCGCACTGTCTCGGAGGGCTGGTCTGCAGCGACATGACGCTGCATCAACAGGTCCTGCCAGCCGTCGTGGCTGTCCGCGCCCAGTGCAATAGGCGGCTCGGTCGTTGGCTGGGCGCTGAGCACCTGATAGGTATCGCCCTGGGCCTGGAGAATCAGAGTATCGCAGCCACCGGTACCACAGACCATGGGACCAACGACATGGACGACTGCTTCATCTTGTCCATCATCATTGAGGTCAGCCCAGCCCACCAGATAACGGATCTCGCCCAGTTGCGGGTCGAAGTTGCCACGCAGGGAGTTTTCCAGAACCTGCTGGCGTTCGGCTGGGTCGATGGCTGAGGTAGACGCCTCGGCCTTGGATTCGGCACCTTCTGCTTCAGCATCAGAAGTCGAAGCATCCTGGGCATCAGCCGCGTCGGCGTTCTGAGTCTGCTCGCTCCCCCCATTGGTGCCTTCTGCATCTTCATCATTATCCGAGCAACCGGATAGGCCGATACCAAGCCAGAGAGCGGCGGTGAGAGCCAGCATGGGTTTTGCGTTCATTGAATGTCCTTTTCCGTCGATTGCCGCAGGTACGTGATTTGCGGCTTTCAGCATAATGGATGTCTTACGCGTGTGTTAATGGGCTGGAGAAATCTATGTGCTTCTCGTCATCGGCGAGACCCAGGGCCCAGAGAATGAAGGCATCCTGACGGGCTCCATCGCGCCAGGCCTTGAAACGACCGGAAGCACCGCTATGCCCAGCTTCCATGTCAGTGCGCAGGAGTACTGGTCGATTGGACAACTCAGGGTTGTCGATGTTCGCCATGGCTAAGCGAGCGTAGAGTTTGGCGGGTTCCCAGTAGGGGACACGAGTATCGTGCCAACTGCCCTGAAGGAAAACTGCCGGCCAGTCTGTTGCGGCCAGGTTGTCCAGTGGTGAATAGCTGCGGATGCGCCGAGCAGCGGCAGGTTCCTGTGGATCACCCCATTCGGTGTATTCCGCCGTGGTCAAGGGGAGGTCCGGATTATTCATGGTACGCAGGACATCGACGAAAGGCACGTCGAGAACTGCGGCACAGAAGGCTCCCGGAGCGGCATTGAGGCTGGCGCCGACCAACAGACCGCCAGCACTGGCGCCGTAGGTGACGATGCGCTCGGCATCGGCCAGGCCGTGTTCGACAAGGGCATCCCGGGCGGCGAGGAAGTCTTCGAAGCTGTTGGTCTTGTGCTCCAGCTTGCCTGCCAGATACCAGGGCTCGCCTCTTTCTCCTCCTCCACGAACATGGGCGACAGCAAAAGCGATGCCCCGTTGCAACAGCTCTAGGCGTGAGATCGAGAACCAGGGATCCAGGGCTTCGCCGTAGGCTCCATAACCATACAGCAAGGTGGGCATGGCCTGGTTGGCGAGATCTGCTCGGCGAACGATCGATACCGGAACACGTTCCCCGTCATGGGAAGTGGCCCAGATACGGTCGCAGGCCAGGTCCTGTGGAGTAAGATCGCCGTGAACTGTCTGGCGCTTGAGCAGAGTACGGGTAGCACTGTCCAGGTCCACTTCCCACCAACTTGGCGGTGTCGTGAAGGATTCCTCGCGTAGGCGCAAGGTACGGGTATCGAAATGGGGCGAATCCTCCATACCGATGCTCAGCAGCCCGGCAGAGCAGGGTAGAGGTTCGTCGAGGCAAATGTTGCCTTCGGCATCCAGTTCGATGCGGTGCAGGTGCAGTTGTGCCTGCTCGTGGTCACGTTCCGTGACCACGAGTCCCCAGGAGTAGGCGTCGACGCCTTCCAGAGTGACATCCTGACGATGGGGCAGCAGCACACGTGTCATGGCAGCGATGTCGGGGGAAGATGAGATAGCCAGGCCTTCGTCGATGACATCGAGCTGAAAGTGTACGGCATTGCGGTTATGCAGCAGGTAAAACACTCCAGGCCGGTGATCCAGGGCATATTCAACGCCTGACTGGCGCGGCAGTATACATAACGCGGGGGTTGCTGGTTGAGCTGCGGGAACCAAGTGGGTTTCGCTGGTGTCCTTTGAGGCACTCTCGATGATCAACCAGGTGCGAGAGCGAGTCTTGCCAAGGCCAACCCAGAATTGTGGGTCATCCTCGCGCAGGATCAATTGCGGTGCTGGAAAGTGGATATTGCCTGCTGGACCGCTGAGTTCCAGAGTGAGTCGCCATACGCTGTCAGGTCGTTGGGTGGCATCATAGCGAGTGAACAGGAGAGTACAGCTGTCTTCGGCCCAGCACAGTTCGGGGCCAATCTGTTCCAGCAGCAGTTGCAGCTCTCCATCAGGCAGGCGTTTGAGATAGAGCTGGTAGGTTTCATCGCCTTGGGTGTCTTCGCTCCAGGCCAGCCACTCTTCATCCGGCGACAATGTCATGTCACCCAGCTCGAAAAAAGTGTGCTGATGAGCGCGGGTTTCAAGGTCGAAGAAACATTCCTTCGCTGTGCTGTTACCGTTGGGATGGCGCCACCACAGTGGATAATCGGCATCGGCGGCCGTCTCGCTCCACACCGTATAGTGATCGAGAGGCGTAGGCAGGCCTTTTACGGAGAGTTCCCTGCGTGCCAGATGGCCTTGATAAAGCTGCTCGGCAAGAGGAGCCAGGGGAGTGAACCAGGCGTCGGATTCCGTATTGGCTGCCGTGAGGAAGGCCTTTACGTTATCGTCATCGCGTTGCTCGAGCCAGTCCCAGTTCGTGTCATCCGGGCGCAGGAAGTCCTTGGCTGGGCAAGTGGCGGAAGAGGAGCCAGGTGCATTTGGCGGCTGTGCTTTCATGGTGCGGGATGTACCATACTCAAGAGAAATTTCATTATGCGCGCCTTCGGCGCGTTCTGGAGTGAGAAACTGATGCTTATCGGAAATTCCATGTCATCGCTTTGGATGATCTATATCGCATTGTCGCTGGTGGTGCTGCTGACTGGCTACCTTGGCTTGGCTTTTCTTCCTCGTCTGCCGCGCCTGGTGATTACCTGGGCAGTGGCAGGGGTGATGTGGATGCCGGCGGCGTTCGAACTGCCCTTGACCGATGATGGTGAAGTATACCGGGGCGAAGCGCCTGGTGTGATGGTCGCTGCCGTGGCATTTGTTGAGCACAATGCGGTGGTCTTGGCTGGCTCGGGCATGAAAGTCGTCTTCGCTGCGGTTCTTGGTGCCTTGTTTGGCATCGTGCTGTGGTGGTTCGGCCACAAGCGTCGTGTACGCAAGGCAGAAGAAGCTCGAGCACAAGCTCGCCGCGAACAGGCTCATGGTGAAGGTGAACCTTCCGTCTCCCGTACAGAAGGTGGTCGCAGAGAACCTGTGCTTGGCCAATGACCTTGCCTGGGGTGCTGGGCCAGCGGGTTCCAGTTAAGGGGCTGTCGTGGGACATTGCAACATTATGTTGAAACTTCTGCTGAGATACGGCCGTAGTGTTGTCAGCCGGGCACCAGTCTTGGGGCTGGCGGCGGTACTGTCCTTGGCAGCCCTGGGTAGTGCAAGTGCTCAGAATGCTGACGATCAGGCCGACATTCGTGTGCTGGTCGATGTATCCGGCAGCATGAAGACAAATGACCCTAATCGTCTTGCGGTCAGCGCCATGGACATGCTGGTAGCTTTGCTGCCGAATGGTGTCCATGCCGGCATCTGGACCTTTGGCGAGCATGTCGATAATCCCTTGCCTCTTGCCCCGGTGGAGGAAAGTTGGAAGAAGCAGGCTCTGTCACTGCCCCCGGCACTGCAGGATTATCAGCAGTACACTGACATCGAGGCCGCACTGCGTGTCGCGGCGGCTTCTGACGGTCATGGACCGCGCCATCTGGTTCTGATGACAGATGGCGTGGTCGATCTTCCGCCATCCCGTGGTGCCAAGCCCGCCATCGATGTGGCATCACGTCAGCGTATTCTTGATGCTATCTCCCCGGATCTGGTCAATCAGGATACTGCAGTGCATGCCATTGCCTTCTCTGCTGGAGCAGACGCTGCTCTGGTCGAACGCCTGGCACAGCAGTCCGGTGGTCTGGCGGCTGTTGTCGATTCACCCGATGAACTGCTCGGGGCCTTCCTCGATATCATCGGTCGCATCCTGCCGACGGATCAGTTGCCACTGGACGGCAATCACTTCACGGTGAATGGCTCTGCTGATGAAATTGCACCATTGATATTCCATGGGCCTGATGATGGCGGCAAGGTGACGCTGATCGCGCCGGATGGTACTCGCTATAGCGCAGAATCCCCTCCGCCAGGTGGGAGCTGGCAGCAGGATCCACGTTTCGACCTGATTCGCGTGCCGAACCCACAGCAGGGGGAGTGGCGGATTGAAGGCCCTGTCGGCGAGGGGAGTCGGATCATGGTATCAGGTGGCTTGCGCCTGGCCACACAGCCGCTGCCGACCACACTGTACTCCAGCTTTTCTCTCCCGCTGCAGGCCTGGGTGGAAGGGGACTCTGATGCAGAGTTGCCTGAGAGCCTGTCAATCACCGCTCGGTTGGTGGGGGAGAATGAGGAGGCTTCGCAGAGCATCACTCTGGAACGTTCTTCCGATGGCCGTTTCAGCGGTGTGCTGCCAGCGCCCCAGGGTACAGGCAATGCACGTCTGGTTATTGATGCCAAGGGCGATGATTTTCGTCGTCAGCGGATACAGGCGGTGAACATCCTGCCTGCTGTGGGGGCTGTGCAAAGCGAGGATGGACAGCGGGTGATTCTGGTGGCTGAACATCCTGAGCTGGATCGTGACAACACGACATTCAGCAGTGACCTGCGGGGTGAAAATCTCGATGTCGAAGCCACCGGGCGGAGGCGTTGGCAGATCGTACTGCCGGAGATCGAGGAACATTTGCGTCAGCCGCTGGAAATCGAAGCCACGGCACAGCTCGAGGATGGCGAGCATCGCTGGAAGCTGGCGACAGTCTGGCTCAATGCCGATGAAGTGGTTGGCATCGATCGCGCAACGGCTGGACCGACCCTGGCCGGCGAACGTTTTGCGGAGGCCGATCAGTCAGCCCCGCCGACAGAGGACTCCCTGGCTGATCGGTTCGTTGCCCTGGTCAATGAAGGGCCTCAGCGTCTGATGGACTGGTGGCAGGCAGGACACCCGGGCCTTGAGGAGACGACTGCACGCGTTGTGAATGACATCCGTGTATGGATTGGCGTCGCTGTCGTGTTGCTGTTGATGGTGTGGAGACGCTGGCGGCGGAGGCGGGTGATGTCCCGGAAACGGCAGGAGCCGCACGTGTGATCAATGGGGCCTGCTTTGGTAGGCAGTGTTTCTTTACTGTCGAAGAGACCTGCCGAACAAGAATGCCCTGGCCAATGCCAGGGCATGTGATGGAGCAGAGACGAGGAATCACGTCTTCTGGCTTGAGAACAGATATTTGACCAGGGCTGCAATGCCTAGCCCGAGCAGTGCCAGAAAGGCTATCCCCACAACCAGCATCAGCCATCCCATTGATCCCATCATCATGGAACAGTCTTGTACTGCACCATTCATACTCGCACCCCCATTCTGGTTGAGTCACTGCATGGTGCAACCTGGGGGCAGGGCATAGGTCAATAGTCGTTACTCATATCGCCACTACATACACGTCGCCAGCTTTGATGAAGTCAGCCGGGCTAGGCACTCAAGTCACTTATCCATTGTCACCTGTCGCTTAATTGGTACCTTGAGCCAATTCCTTCACGCGATTGGCCAGCTCAGGGTCAGACTGGACAGCGTTGCCGATGGCGCCATAAGTATTGGCATCGAGTCCTTTGCTTTCTACCACTCCGACCATCTTGTTATTGGCTTCCTGCATCAACGATTGTTTTTCAGCATCGCTGGGAGCCTGTTGAATGCGTGGATTGTATTCTTCGATCAACCCGCGCAGTTCACGGGAAGCATCGACAAACTGCTGCAATTGCTCATCCGTGAAGTTTGCGGCCGGGGCCTGGGCCTGCGTGAGGGCACCGCCAGCTTCCTGCGCATGAGCTGTCGCACTCATCAGTCCAATGCTCAGTACTGCTGCGGTCAACAGCGTAGTGATACCTTGCCGCATGAAATACTCCTACCATTTGTATGAACGTTCCACCCTATCAATCACACTATCGCGTCACCACCACATCCCAATGACATCTACAGTAAAATTATGAAAATTTGCGACAGGTCATGTCGGATAAAGCGTCAACTGGTAGTGGGTGCCTGCCTACTCGCAGGAAACGCAAGTGATGCAGGTTTGTGAGACACTAGCATCATCATGTGGCAGCAGGTTATTTAATCTGCTGAATGGAAAGGCGGATTTCGAGGATAAGCGTCCATGTGCGAGTTGCTGGGTATGAGTGCCAACGTGCCCACAGATATCTGCTTCAGCTTTACCGGCTTCCTGCGCCGTGGCGGGGATACTGGGCCTCATCGTGATGGCTGGGGGATCGCATTCTATGAGCAAGGTGGCTATCGAGAATTCCGCGACCCTTTTCCCTCGGTCGATTCTGCCATCGCGCGGCTGATCTGCGACTACCCGATCAAGTCGAACATTGTCATCAGTCATATCCGCCAGGCCAACGTTGGCGAGGTGCGCCTGGCCAATACCCATCCCTTTACCCGTGAAATGTGGGGCCAACCCTGGTGTTATGCCCACAACGGCCAATTGGAAGGGTGGCAGGCCTTGCCGTTGAGCTTCTATCGCCCGGTGGGAGCAACGGATAGCGAGCATGCTTTCTGCTGGCTGATAGGCGAGCTGCGCAAGTGCTACCCGGATCCTCCAGAAGATCGTTCCGGATTGTGGCAAAGACTACATGAACTATGTGAGGAACTGCGTTGTCTTGGTGTGTTCAACCTGATGCTGGCGGATGGCGAATATCTCTACACCTTCTGTTCGACCAAGCTGGCGCATATCACGCGACGCGCACCTTTTGGCGAGGCGAATCTGGCGGATGCGGAGATGGTGGTGAATTTTGCCGAACACACGACGCCGAATGACGTAGTGTCGGTCCTGGCGACGGAGCCCCTGACCGACAATGAAAAATGGGTTCGGATGCTTCCCGGTGAGCTGCTGGTCTGGCGTGATGGTGTCATCGTGGCGCGTTTTGTTGCTGGGCAGGATGCGAGTGTCGTTTAAGCTGGCTCATTATTTACATGAGTTTAAAACGAAAGTTTAAATCATCTGTATTACGGATGGGCGGCGAGTGCGCTATCGTAACGGCTCTTTGAGTGATGGCTACGTCATAGCCACTACGCTATAACAACAATCACGCCACAGTATCAGGCCCATCTTGAGCCTGGATAATGGAGAATGCCCATGAGCGAGAATGCCAGAGAAGCGCTTATCAAGGGAGCGGCCCTGGAGGGCCTCGACGAATACCATTCCGTGATGGATATCTTCCATCGTTCGGCCAAGCGCTTTGCCGATCACACGGCCTTCTCCTGCATGGGCAAGTCGCTGAGTTATGCTGACCTTGATCGATTGTCCGGGGATTTTGCTGCCTGGTTGCAGCAGGAAACAGACCTTGAACCTGGCGATCGTATCGTCATCCAGTTACCGAACCTGCTGCAATATCCCGTTGCTGTCTTTGGCGCCATCCGTGCGGGGCTGGTAGTGGTCAACACCAACCCTCTCTACACCGAACGCGAGATGGAGCATCAATTCAAGGACTCTGGTGCCAAGGCCATTCTGATTCTGGCCAATATGGCCGACAAACTCGAAAAGGTCCTACCTGATACAGACATCAAGCATGTACTGATCACTGAGATTGGAGACCTGCATGATTTTCCCAAGCGACAGCTGATCAATGCGGTGGTCAAGTACGTCAAGAAGATGGTGCCGGGCTATTCGTTACCTGAGGCGGTATCGTTTCGTCAGGTGCTGGCCCGAGGAGCAAAGCATCGTCATGAAGAAGTCCAGCGCGAGCTGGATGACCTTGCGGTGCTGCAATATACCGGCGGAACGACTGGAGTGGCCAAGGGCACGATGCTGACCCATCGTAATCTCGTGGCCAACATGCTCCAGGCCAAGCAGGCCATTGGTGTCGGGTTGAAGGAAGGCCATGAGCTGATTGTGGCACCGTTGCCGGTTTACCACATCTATACCTTTACGGTGAATTGCCTGTTCCTGTTGGAGGGTGGCCATCACTCATTGTTGATTACCAATCCCCGGGACCTGCCCAATTTCATCAAGGAGTTGAAGAAGACACCTTTCACGGGGTTCGTTGGCCTTAATACGCTGTTCAATGCCCTGTGCAATCGTGAAGATTTCCGCAGTCTGGATTTCTCACGTCTGCATCTGACCATTTCCGGTGGCATGGCGCTGACCCTGGCTGCCGCTGAGCGTTGGAAGGAGGTGACGGGTTGCCCAATCGCCGAAGGTTATGGCTTGACCGAGACCTCTCCCATCGTCAGTTTCAACCCCATTGAGGCTATTCAACTAGGCACCATCGGTGTTCCGATGGCAGGTACTGAGTTGAAAATTGTCGGTCCGGAAGGTAGGACGTTGTCTCTGGATGAACCCGGTGAGCTATGCGTGCGCGGGCCTCAGGTGATGAAAGGCTACTGGCAGCGGGACGATGAGACCGCCAAGGTCATTGACGAGGATGGCTTCCTGCGCACGGGAGATATCGCGTTGATTCAGCCGGATGGCTATGTGCGTATCGTCGACCGCAAGAAAGACATGATTCTGGTATCCGGCTTCAACGTTTATCCCAACGAGATCGAGGATGTTGTTGCCACGCATCCCGGTGTGGTGGAATCCTGCGCTGTGGGAGTGCCTGACGATGATAGCGGTGAAGTGATCAAGCTATTTGTCGTGTCCAGGGACCCTGGTCTTGATGCGGCATCGTTGCGTGCCTGGTGCAAGGGAAAGCTGACAGGCTACAAGGTGCCGAAGCTGATCGTGTTCCGCGATGAACTGCCCAAGACCAATGTGGGTAAAGTGCTGCGTCGGCAACTGCGCGATGAACCCGATCCAGAAACCGGCAATGGCTGAAAGTTCATGACAGCTCGGAGCGCTGCCCAAGGGCTCTGACAGATTGAGGGCTGCCGACACGAAGGGCCCTGCGTAGCGGGATTATTGGCTGAGAAGCCCATGTCAGCGTTACAATGATTTTCTTTTATTCGACGATTCACGTCAGGTTTCCTGAACAAGATGACGGGAGCGGGCGTGAATCGCTCGTCTGAGGGGACTGGCAAACTGTGGTATTCGCGCAGCTCGTCGGCACCTTCGTCTTTTAGCATGCCACCCTGCCAGGTCGATGGGAGTGGTGACATGTCTTGATGATTTCCATTTGGAGCCCTCGATTTCGACGTGAGCACCGATACTTCCTCTACTTCTGTACACTCCAACGAGTTAACCCTGCTCAAGCAGCTTTCCGCCAGCCTGGAGGATGTGATGCTGCATGACCGGCCCTCCTTGGCCAAGCGTCTGGCAGGGTTGCAGCGTCGGGTCCGTGAGGGCAAGCCCGTGGATCGCGGACTCAAGGAAGTGCGTGACCACCTGGCGCGTTCCCGAAAGCGTCTGGAGCAGCGCCTTACACGCCCGGTGCATCTGGAATACCCTGAGGCGCTGCCAGTAGCCGCTCGGCGTGAGGATATCCTCGAGGCGCTGGCATCCCATCAAGTGGTGGTGGTGGCGGGTGAGACGGGGTCGGGCAAGACGACTCAGTTACCCAAGCTGTGTCTCGAGCTGGGGCTCGGGCGCAAGGGATTGATTGGACATACCCAACCCAGGCGCTTGGCAGCACGTTCCGTGGCGAACCGCCTGGCCGAGGAAATGCAGGTCAATCTAGGCGAGCAGGTCGGTTATCAGGTGCGTTTCACAGATCAGACCGATGAAGGCACTCTGGTCAAATTGATGACCGACGGTATCCTGCTGGCCGAAACCCGTCACGACCCGGATCTTCGTCGCTATGACACGCTGATCATCGATGAGGCCCACGAGCGCAGTCTCAACATCGACTTTCTGCTTGGCTACCTCAAGCGCCTGCTGCAACGGCGCGATGATCTCAAGGTGATCATCACCTCCGCGACCATCGATGTGCAGCGTTTCAGCGAGCACTTCGCTCAAGTGGGGGCGGATGGCGTCAAGCGGCCAGCACCGGTTGTCGAGGTGTCGGGGCGTACCTATCCGGTAGAAGTCCTTTATCGCCCCCTGATGCGTGATGCCGAGGATGAGGAAGACCTCACCTTGAGCGAAGGCATCCTTCACGCTGTGGAGGAAATCGAGGGTATTGAGCGGGAAAAACGCTGGTTCCATGGTCCCCGGGACATTCTGGTGTTTCTGCCAGGGGAACGGGAAATTCGTGAAGTCGCGGATGTATTGCGCCGCGCGGATCTCAAGAGCACAGAAGTGCTGCCGCTATATGCCCGCCTTTCCAACGCCGAGCAGAATCGGGTGTTTGCGTCTCACAGTGGGCGACGAATTGTATTGGCCACCAACGTTGCCGAGACATCTCTGACTGTCCCGGGCATCCGTTATGTGATCGATCCGGGACGGGTTCGCATCAGCCGTTACAGCTATCGTGCCAAGATCCAGCGCTTGCCGGTCGAGCCGGTAAGCCAGGCCAGTGCCAATCAACGCAAGGGGCGTTGTGGCCGAGTCGCGGAAGGGGTCTGCATTCGCCTCTATGATGAAGAGGACTACCTGTCACGCCCGGAGTTCACCGACCCGGAGATTCGTCGCACGAACCTGGCATCGGTGATCCTGTCGATGCTGTCGCTCAAGCTTGGCAACATCGAAGATTTTCCCTTTATTGATCCTCCGGATTCACGCTTCATCACCGATGGTCTGCGCCTGCTGTATGAGTTAGGCGCAGTGGATGAGCACAATCGAATCTCCCCTGTTGGTCGCAGTCTGGCACGCTTGCCTATCGATCCGCGCCTGGCGCGCATGGTACTGGCTGCCGAGAAGGAAGGAGCCCTGCGTGACGTGCTGGTAGTGGTTTCTGCCCTGGCCGTGCAGGATCCTCGTGACCGGCCGGCAGAAAAACGTGAGGCGGCCGATCAGGCCCATCGCCGCTGGCAGGATCCCGACTCTGACTTTCTCGCACTGCTGAACCTGTGGAATGGCTTCGAGCAGGCTCGTGAAGAGCTGTCCGGCAACCGTCTGCGGCGTTGGTGCAAGCAACACTACTTGAGCTATCTGCGCCTGCGTGAGTGGCATGACACCTTCCGCCAGCTACGTCAGCTGCTACGCGACATGGATATCCAGGTGCCTCCGCCTGAACCGAAAAAGGCTGACTCTGATGATGATGGGAACATTGTCGAGGCCAGTCGTGAGCAGGTTCGCCGTAACAGTGCGGCGATGCATCGTGCCTTGCTGACAGGCTTGCTGTCTCACCTTGGCACGGTGACCGAGAATCGGGAATATCTCGGCGCGCGCAATCGAAAATTCGTGATCCACCCGTCTTCAGGGCTGGCCAAGAAATCGCCCAAGTGGGTGATGGCGGTCGAGCTGGTGGAAACGTCGCGTCTGTTCGCCAGGATGGTCGCGCGCATAGAGCCACAGTGGATCGAACCTCTTGCCGGACACTTGGTCAAGCGCAGCTACAGCGAACCGCACTGGGAAATGAAACGAGCCCAAGTGGTGGCATTCGAGCAGGTAACCCTGTTCGGCTTGCCTATTGTTGCCCGGCGCAAGGTGCATTATGGACCCATCGCGCCGAAGGAATCTCGCGAGATCTTCATTCGCAGGGCCCTGGTGGAAGGTGAATTCCGCACCCAAGGAGCGTTCTTTGCCTACAACCGAGCGTTGATCGATGAAGTCGTCGATCTGGAGGATCGTGCGCGGCGTCGTGACATTCTTGTCGACGAAGACACGCTCTATGACTTCTACGCCGAGCGATTGCCTGAAGGTATCGTCAACGGAAAAGGTTTTGAGGCATGGCGCAAGCAGGCTGAACACGATGATCCGGGGCTGCTCAAGTTTGACCGTCAGGCACTGTTGGCTCGGGGAGCCGAAGAGGTCACGGAAGCGCAGTATCCCGATGCACTCGATATCGATGGTGTGCGTTTCCCCTTGACCTATCACTTTGCGCCTGGTGCAGATGATGATGGCGTGACCATGACAGTACCGGCTGCCATGTTGTCGCAGCTGGATGCTGCCCGTCTGGAGTGGCTGGTGCCGGGACTGCTGCGGGATAAATGCATCGCGTTGCTCAAGTCTCTGCCCAAGTCGATTCGGCGTCAGGTCGTGCCCATCCCCGACTGGGTCGATGCCGCACTGGAAGCTATGGTGCCAGGCAACAATAGCTTGTGTGAGGCCTTGGGAGAGTTCCTGCGGGTCAAGACCGGGGTGCGCTTGCACATGGATGACTGGCGTCTGGACCAGTTGGAGACGCATCTGGTCATGAATATCCGAGTGGTCGATCACAAGGGCAAGGTGCTTGGCCAAGGGCGTGATCTACGAGCGCTTGAGCAGCGCTTCGAAGCTGCTGCCGGTGAAGGAGCGCGAGCCCTGGCCAAGGCGGTGGAGCAGCATGACCGGATGGAAGCGTTTCCCAGTGAGCCGTTGGCCGAGTCACGGGTCACGACTCAGGCAGGCATCCGTGTCGAAGCCTTCCCGGCACTGGTGCCGGACGGAGAGCAGCTCAAGCTCGAACTGTTCGATCATCCCGGCAAGGCTAGGGTGGCGCAGCGTTCCGGTGTGGTGGCGGCGGCCATGAAGCGCTTGCCTGATCAGGTGAGGGCCATTGAGCGGTTGCCGGGCATACCGGCTTGTGCATTGCTGTTCACCAAGGTGGGAAGCAAGCAACAACTGGTCGATGATGTGGTCAGGGCGGTGTTTTCCCAGGTAGTGGCAGTGGAGCCTCTACCGCGCAGCCATGCCGAACTGGAGCAGCGTCTCGAGGACGTGCGGACAGAACTGGTGCCTTTCGCTGAAACTCTCATTGCTACGCTCAAGCAAGCACTGGAAGGGCATCTGACGGTCACCAAGGCGTTGAAGGGGAATCTCAGCCTGGCGCTGGCCTTGGTATACAGTGATCTCAAGGCCCAGATGCAACGCTTGGTATATCCCGGCTTCATTACTCGAGCAGGGGGCTGGCTGGAAGCGTATCCGCGCTACATGGAAGCTGCCATCCTGCGCCTGGAAAAAGCACCCAGGGAGCGGATGCGCGACCAGATGCACATGCAAGTGGTGCAGGAGTTCGAAGCGAAGCTGGTGGCGCGCCGGGAAGCTCAGCGCCGTGGTCAGTTCGAGGACCCGGAACTGGTCGAGTTTGGCTGGTGGATCGAGGAACTGAGGGTATCGTTGTTTGCCCAGCAGTTGGGAACCGCCATGCCGGTATCGGAGAAGCGCTTGCAGAAACGCTGGGCAGAGTTGACCGGGTGAATGACAGCCAACTGATGGGAAAAGATTGTGCAATGTCAGGAAAGTCGGGAAATAAACGACTAAGCATGCATCTATGCTGATGAAGGTTGGTGCATAAAGAAGGATAGTGCGCAGAGACGGTTGGTGTGCAGAGACGGTCGGTGTGCTGCGAAGGATGGTTGCGTTGCTGCAGCCCATAGGAGATAGGCATGACCCAAGTGGTAATTACTGGCAGCGGTCTTTTTACACCTGCCAATTCCATTGACAACGATGCTCTGGTGGCCTCATTCAATGCCTGGGTGGATGCCGAGAATGCACGCAACAGCAAGGCTATCGATGCAGGGGAAATAGAGCCTCTGGCTCATTCCAGTACCGAGTTCATCGTCAAGGCTTCTGGAATTCATAGCCGTCATGTGCTGGATGCAGAAGGTATCCTCGACATAGAACGCATGCGACCGAGGCTCGACCAGCGTTCCAACGATGAGCCTGGCATTCAATGCGAGATGGGGATGGCAGCAGCCAAGCAGGCGTTGGAGCATGCTGGCGTTGCGGCAGCAGAGATTGACCTGGTCATCGTGGCCTGTTCCAACCTGGAGCGTGCCTATCCTGCCGTGTCGGTTGAGTTGCAGGCGAAGCTTGGTACGGGAGGGTATGCCTTCGACATGAACGTGGCCTGCAGTTCGGCGACCTTTGCCATCGAGATGGCGGCAAATGCCATCCGTGCAGGTAATGCACGACGTGCCCTGATCGTGAACCCTGAGATCTGTTCGGCACACCTCAACTTTCGTGATCGTGACAGCCACTTCATCTTCGGTGATGCCTGTACGGCACTGGTGCTGGAGGATGCCTCTGTTGCGACAAGCGATACGCGTTTCGAGATCCTGGGGACGCGCCTGATAACGCAGTTCTCCAATGCCATTCGCAACAATGCCGGGTTCCTGAATCGCGTTACCGATAGCGATCCGATGGCTCAGGACAAGCTATTCGTGCAGGAAGGGCGTCGCGTGTTCAAGGAAGTGTGTCCGATGGTGGCCAATCTGATCGGTGATCATCTTAACTCGCTCAGCATTGATCCGGCTCAAGTAACTCGGCTATGGCTGCACCAGGCGAATCGGCACATGAATGATATGATTGCGCGTCGTGTGCTCGGTCAGGATCCAACACCGGAACAGGCGCCTATCATTCTTGATCGGTACGCCAATACCAGTTCGGCAGGCTCGATCATTGCCTTCCATCTTCACCATCAAGATATGTCAGCTGGTGCAATCGGGGTGGCGTGTTCTTTCGGTGCGGGATACAGTGCCGGCAGTGTAGTAGTGCGTCGCAGCTGAACAGTGACATGCTGTGACGTCCTTCCGCAGAGCAATAGCAATGCAGCGAGGCAGGCAATCGATGGAACTGAGAGCAGGCGCTAGCCTGGGAAAAGGCGGTCGCCGAGTGGCCATGATGGTGGCAATCCCACTGACAGTAATGTCGTTGGCCATGACCGGGTGTGCCACTACCGGTGGCACCAATGATGTCAGCGAAGCCAATCCAGATGACCCCTGGGAAGGATTCAACCGGCGTGTGTTCGCCTTCAATGACGTGCTGGATCGCTATGCGCTAAAGCCCGCGGCCCAAGGTTATCGCTACATCACCCCGGATCCTCTGGAAAAGGGCATCAGCAATTTCTTCGACAACCTGGGAGAGATACGGACGGCGTTCAACAGTCTGCTTCAGGGTAAGCCGAAGAATGCGGGCCTCGCTTCGACCCGTTTCCTGATGAACACGACTTTTGGCCTGGGTGGTTTGCTGGATCCGGCAACGCATGCGGGTTTCATTGCCGATAAAGAGGATTTCGGTCAAACCCTGGCCGTATGGGGTGTCGGGGAAGGGCCTTACCTGGTCCTGCCGTTCTATGGCCCTGCAACCGTACGCAGCACAGCAGGTCTGCCGGTAGACTGGGCGACCTATCCGCTGACCTATGTCGAGGATGATACGGTACGCTATTCATTGCGTGGTCTCGAGATTCTCGATGCCCGGGCCAGCCTGCTGGATCAGGAAGACCTGATTCGTGGTGACCGCTACAGCTTTATTCGCGATGCCTGGTTGCAGCGTCGTCGCTTCGAGGTGAATGATGGTGACGTGGGAGAAGATACCTTTATCAATGACGACTTCGACTATGACGAAGACGCCTTCTCCGAATAAGACGATGAAGAGCATGTCATGTCTGCTGCCAGCACTCTGATCGGAGTGATCGACCTCCCGGGTAACGAGCGTGATGCTCTGGTCGATGCCATTGCCCGGGATGGTGTTGAAGTGCGTGCTGTCGATCGAGCAGCAGACCTGCCTGACGACATCAGTCTGGTCGTGGTGCATGCCCGGGCGGTTCCCAGTTGCGAATGGCATATGCTGTCCAATCGCTGGCCGACCCTGGTGGTCAGCGAAAAGCGTGACGACGATGATCTGCTCAAGGCGGTGGACGCCGGGCTAGTCGATTACGTGATCGACCCATTGCGCCATGCCTATCTGCTGCGCCGCATGATTCGTCGTGTGCTTGATGTGCATCGTCTGGCTCAACAGCGTGAGGCTGACAGGCGCAGACTTGAAGAGCTCAATGAGAATCTGGAAACTCACCTGATCATGCTGCGCCTTGACCAGCAGGCGGGTGGACAGATTCAGCGTCGGCTATTACCCGCCCGCTCTCAGCAATTCCGTGGTATATGTTGTGACTACTGGATGGCGCCGTCGTTATATCTCTCCGGGGACTTTCTCGATATTCAGGCTTTCAATGAACGCTATACGCTGTTCTACTTCGCTGATGTATCGGGGCATGGTGCCTCGTCTGCCTTTGTCACGGTATTGCTCAAATACCTGTTCAATCAACTGCAGAGCCAGTGGGATGGCCTGTATCCAGAGCAATTGCCACCGCGCTGGCTGAAGGCACTAAATGGTGAACTGCTGGATACGGGGATCGGCAAGCATGCCACGTTGTTTGTCGGAGTGATTGACCAGCAGCGCCACTATCTGCACTATTCGCTCGGTGCACAATTACCCATGCCGCTATTGAAGAGTGGCTCTGAGACCACCATCTTGGAAGGAGAGGGAATGCCTGTTGGCTTGTTCCCTCAGGCAGAATATCCGCAGCTGGGATGTGATCTGCCTGATGATTTCTCGTTATGGCTGTGTTCGGATGGGGTGCTTGAATGCCTGCCGGGCGACAGTCTGGAGGTTCGTCTGGAAGAGCTCCGGAGCCGAGTGATGGAGAGTGAGAGTCTGGAGTCCATGCGCCGTAGTCTTGCCCTGGGAACTCGGGGCGAAGACGATGACACTGATGATCCAGCAGCGGATCGTGAAGAATTGCCGGATGACTTGACGATCATGCTGGTGAGTGGATTTCGCCATGAATGCTAAAGAAGGTTGTATAGGGGCAGCCCGTGTCATTCACGAAGGCCGTGTAAAGGCGGCATTCGAGTCTGGCGTCTTCGTTCTCAATCTGAGTGGAGACGTGCGCTTGCCGTTGTGCGCTACTCTGGATTACCAGGCCCAGCAGCTTTCTCGGACCCCCGGCCTCAAGGCTGTGATGATAGACCTGCGTGATGCGACCAATGTGGATTCCACTGCTCTGGGGTTCCTGGCCAAGGTAGCCATGGCGCTGAAAGGCAAGCTGGAGCAGCCGCCGACGATTGTGGCTGATAATCCGGATGTGAAGCGCATGCTCGAAGTGATGGGGTTCGCGACATATTTCACCATGGTTGAGCAGCCGATTGCCGAGGTGGCTGAACTGGAAGACCTGATGCAGCTACCTGCGGATGAAGAGGGCCTGCGTCAGCGTATCCTTGAAGCCCATCGCATTCTGATGGACATCAATGAGCACAATCGCCAGCAGTTTCAGCCACTGGTGGAGATGCTGGAGCAGCAGACACAGGCACCTGAATCGGCACCCGTGCAAGAGCAAGAGAAAACAGGGAAGGACAAGACTTCCCACCATTGATGGTGTGATCAACTGAGGTTCGATCAACTGAGGTGTGAGCCGCCACCGAATGAGCTTCCTCCGAATAAGAGAGTGCCTGGCTTCAAAACAGCAAGCCCCGATGCCTCCATGCATCGGGGCTTGCTGTTTTGGGTATTGCAGGCCTGTGCAGGCAGCTTACTTGCGTAGTTCACCCAGCAGGGTTTCCAGCTTGCGCTGATCGGCCATGAACTTGCGGATACCTTCGGCAAGCTTTTCGGTAGCCATGGCATCTTCATTCATGGACCAGCGAAACTCGGGCTCGTCCTGGGGTTCCGGAGCCCGTGTCTCGGCATCGCAGGAGCGTAAGCGGCGTTCGAGCGAGCCTGTTTCCTGTGCCAGCTCTTCGAGCAGAGATGGGGAGATGGTCAGGCGGTCACAGCCGGCCAATGCCTTGATCTCCCCGGTATTACGGAAACTGGCTCCCATGACGATAGTGGAGTAGCCATGGCCTTTGTAATGGTCATAGATGCGTTTGACGGATTGCACGCCAGGGTCATTGTCGCCGGAGAAGTCCGCGCTGGGATCCTGTGCCTTGTGCCAGTCAAGAATACGGCCAACAAAGGGTGAAATCAGTGTTACGCCGGAGTCTGCACAGGCCTGGGCCTGGGCAAAATTGAACAGAAGCGTCAGGTTGGTACGAATACCTTCACGCTCCAGCACCTTGGCGGCACGGATACCTTCCCAGGTGGAAGCAATCTTGATCAGGATGCGGTCGGCACTGACACCATGCTGCGCATAGCGCTCGATGAGCGAGTGAGCGCGAGCCAAGGTCGCCTCGCTATTGAAAGAAAGGCGCGCGCTGACTTCGGTGGATACATAGCCTGGCACCAGTGAACTGATTTCACTGCCGATCTCTACGGCCACGGCATCCAGGGCATCGTCGATGTCATTGGCACTCTTGGCGATGGCGGCCAGACGGGCACGCCTCTCGTCCTGTTGAGCGGCCTGCAGGATCAGCGACGGATTGGTCGTCGCATCAGTGGGGGAGAAGCGGCGAATGGCATCCAGGTCGCCAGTATCTGCGACAACGGTGGTCATCGCTTTCAATTGTGTCAGCAGGTCTTCTGCCATGGTGACTTTTCCTCCTTGGGTAGCCGGCTTGATACTCTAGCAAGGTCGCGCTACCGGTGACAGTTGGTTGAGATAGATAAGTCAATGCTGTGTGAACGTTTGTCCGGGGCTTTCTGCATGTTATCGGGGAGCTGTTGCATTTGTGCGAGCAGCTGAAATGGTACATGGATGAAAACGGTGGGTAGATGACGCTGCGGCGGAGGTTGTATCCAGGTGAAGGCAGAGAATGATGTTGGTCGGTGATATGGATAAGAAGGTGATTGCGCTATTATTTAGCTCTCTACTCATTCCTGCGGAGAACCAGTGACGATCAATGCTCGGCGAGTCGCCCTTCTTGTGGCGGCCAATACTGCCTTGGCTCCTTTTGCCATCGATGCCTATCTTCCCGCCATGTCTGCACTGGCAGAAACGGTTGGCGCCAGTGTCCACCATACAGAACTATCGATCAGCATTTTCCTGTTTGGTTTCGCTATTGGCCAATTGGTATGTGGTCCGCTGTCGGACCGGATTGGACGCAAGCCAGTTCTACTCAGTGGATTGGTGGTGTTCGGGCTGGCGAGCTTGGCGATCATCAGCGTGAATTCGCTGACAGAGTTGCTTGCCTTGCGTTTTGTACAGGCATTGGGTGGTGGTGCCTGTGTGGTCAACTCTGCTGCCATCGTGCGCGATTGCTTCAGTGGAAGGGAGGCGGCCAAGGTCATGTCGACCATGGCCATGATTCTGATGCTGGCACCGCTGGCGGCCCCTGCAGTCGGCAGCGGCCTGCTGTATCTTGCTGACTGGTGGCTGATCTTTGTGTTTCTGGCCGCCTATGCTGCCTTTCTGCTATGGCTGCTGGGCACCAACCTTCCCGAGACCCGTGCTCCAGATCTGCCCGTGGCCTCGCTTAGGCAAGTACTGAGGAATTATGCCAGTGTGCTCAGTAGCCGAAGCGCCATGGGATACATCATGGCGGCAGCAATGTCCTTTGCCGGCATGTTTGCTTTCGTTACCTCATCTCCTTTCCTGTACATGGAATACTATGGACTGACACCGGCCATCTATCCGGTGGTATTCGGGGCCAATGTCGTATTGATGGCATCCTCGAATCGCTTGAACATACACCTGCTGCATAGATACTCGCCTCATCAGATTCTTCATCTTGGGCTTGGCATTCAGCTGTTTGCCGCCACGGCTCTGGTACTGCTGGTCGCTTTGGGGCTGGACAGCATTTATACCGTGGTCCCTCTGGTGATGATGTTCCTTGGCGTGATAGGGCTGATTTCTCCCAATGCCATTTCACTGCTGCTTGAGCGCTTCCGCCACATGAGTGCTACGGTGGCGGCAACACAGGGCTGCATTCAGTTTAGTTGTGGAGCGTTGACGGGAGTGCTTGTCACTATATTCGAGGTCGATTCGGCCTGGCCCATGGTCATTGCGATGTTGAGCGCGGCCCTGATGGGAAATCTGGCGCTGCGTGTCCTGGCGAATCGTGGCAATGGGGAGCATGATCAGAGCGAGGAATACCGTCAGGTGAAGAGCGTTGATGGCTGAAGGGTTACGTATTATCTGGCATGACTGGTGGCAGTGGACAGGTCTGTCACCTGCTAGCTGGCTGTGCGTCGGGCTTGTGCTGGCACTGGGGGCTTGTGTGCAGCGCATTACCGGGTTTGGATCGGCGGTCGTTGGTGCTCCTCTTATCCTGATGCTGGCACCGTCTCTGGTGCCGGTGGTGCTGGTCATCTATGGCTTTCTGCAATCCTGCATCGTGATACGGCGCTACTACCGAGAGGTGGCCGTGGCAGATATCAGCGTCGCCCTGATCGGCAAGGTGCCTGGCACGCTGGTTGGAGTGTGGTTGCTGCTGCTGGTGCCCATGGCGACGCTTGAAGTGCTGATCGCGAGCATCGTGCTGTTTGCTGTACTCGTGACACTGTTTCAGCTCAGGTTGCCAGTCAATCGTGGCTCGATGTTTGCTGGTGGTTTTCTCTCCGGGGTTTTCGGCGCGGTTGCTGCCATTGGTGGGCCGCCCATCGTACTGCTGATGCATGGCATGCCCATGGAGCGCCTGCGTGGCAACCTTGCCGCTTTCTTTCTGATCTCGTCGTTGATGACGTTGAGCGCGCTGGCCTTCGCGGGGAAGGTCAATCTATGGCTGGTGCTGATGAGCCTGAGCTTTTTCGCTTTCGTGGTGATGGGAAATGCGCTGGGAGCACTATTGGCACCTCGCTTGCCGAGGCGGCTGTTGCAGGGAGTGTCCCTGGGGCTTTGTACCGCTGCGGCTATCGGGTTGCTGCTCAAGTGACGCGAATGTCGGCTCCTATCACATTCATAACATTGCTCACATCACGTTAACAGTGCCGTCACAGAAACCGGGAGGACGAAACAGGAACGGGGTTTGTCATGAAGTTGTCATCTTTGTGGGGCAATGTGTCCATCGCGAAGGTTGACCACATCCTGAACGAGGAGCCCCCTCCATGAATCGCATTCTCAAGACCACCGCTGTAGCTGCAGCCGTTATGGGCGTAGTCGGCATTGCTGAAGCTCGTGACCAGCTTCGCATCGTCGGTTCCAGTACCGTCTATCCGTTTGCCAGCTATGTTGCTGAGGAATTTGGTGCCACGACCGATTTCCCGACTCCTGTCATTGAGTCTACCGGTTCCGGTGGCGGTCTGAAGCTGTTCTGTTCCGGTGTCGGTGATGATACTCCCGATATCACCAACGCTTCCCGCCGCATGAAGCCTTCTGAGTTCGAGACCTGCGAGGCTAACGGGGTCACCGAGATTACCGAAGCCTTCGTTGGTTACGACGGCATCTCCTTTGCCCAGTCTGCCGACAATGAACCCATGGACGTGACGCGTGAGCAGCTGTTCCTGGCTCTGGCAGCCAAGGTGCCGGTGGATGGCGAACTGGTCGACAATCCCTACACCATGTGGAGCGACGTAGACGCTTCTCTACCGGATCGCAAGATTGCGGTTTATGGCCCGCCCACGACTTCCGGTACCCGTGATGCATTCGAAGAACTGGTCATGGAGGCCGTTTCCGAAGAAATGCCTGAGTACGGCGGTGAAGGTTACACCGATATCCGTGCCGATGGCGCTTACATCGACGCTGGCGAGAATGACAACCTGATCGTTCAGCGCCTGGCCGAGAACAAGGATGCCTTTGGTATCTTTGGGTACTCTTTCCTGGAAGAGAACAGTGATTCCATCATCGGTTCCAAAGTCGATGGTGTAGAGCCGACCCCAGAGAACATCGGTTCCGGCGACTATCCGGTATCTCGCTCTCTGTACTTCTACATCAAGGACCAGCATGCCGAAGATGTGCCGGCCATGTATGAGTACGCCAACATGTTCATGAGCGAGATGATGATTGGTGCTGAAGGGTATCTGCGGGACATCGGTCTGATTCCGGCTCCGGAAGACGCTCAGGCCGATGCTCGTGCAGCAGTGGAAGGCAAGACGGCTCTGCAGTTGAGCGATCTCAACTAAACACCGAGCCTTTGATGACGCTGGCCGACGTCCTCTGTTGAGGCGTCGGCCGCTCAGGATTCCGGTGAATCTGGCATGCTCCCCGGCACGATTCGCCAGAATGAAGGAACCCATGCATTCATGTGGATGTGTGCAGGGGTTCTTACAAAATCCGAGAGACATCCATGCAGACTAATCAACTCTTGGCAATGTTCAGCGGCTCGCTGCTGCTGCTGGGTCTCATTGCCTATCTGCTGGGGCGCTCCAAGGCCGTACGAGTGCGCGCCAGCGGAGCTTCCATGTATTCCCAGCCCGATCAATATGCCTGGTTCACTGTCCTGTCGACTGCCGGGCCGGCTCTGGCGGTTGGCGCTGTTGCTTCCATTCTCATGCTGTCACTGGGCGCCGAGGTTTCTCCGCTTTATCTGCTGATCGGTTGCCTGCTGGTGGCCTGCATCGGTCTGGTCGTCGGTATCCAGATGGTGCGCCCCAGTTTTCATGCTCGCCAGGCCATCGAAAGTGTCATCCGCTTCATCCTGGCTGGTGCGGCACTGATTTCCATCTTCACGACCCTGGGCATTCTGGTTTCGATCATCTTTGAGGCGATACGCTTCTTCCAGATGCAAAATTTCTGGGACTTCATCACGGGCACTACCTGGAATCCTGGTGCCAGCTTCCTGGAAGCCGCTGGCCGAGGCAAAGAAGGCGCTAGTGCCGCGCAATTCGGATCCGTGCCGCTGTTTGCCGGCACTTTCATGATCACGTTCATCGCCATGCTGGTGGCGATCCCGGTGGGGCTGTTGGCGGCGATCTACATGGCAGAATTCGCTCCGGCCAGGATTCGCACCATTGCCAAGCCTGTGCTCGAGGTGTTGGCGGGTATTCCGACCGTGGTATACGGCTTCTTCGCCGCCATTACGGTGGCCCCTATCATTGTGGGCATTGCGGGTTTCTTCGGTCTTGAAGCCTCGTTCAACAATGCGCTGGCACCTGGCATTGTCATGGGCATCATGATCATTCCGTTCATCTCCTCGCTGTCGGATGACGTCATCAACTCGGTGCCGGACAGCATGCGTCAGGGAGCCTTGGCCCTGGGGCTGACCAAGGGCGAAATGATTCGTGACATCGTGGTACCGGCAGCGCTGCCTGGCATCATATCCGCATCTCTGCTGGCAGTATCTCGGGCCCTGGGAGAAACCATGATTGTGGTGATGGCAGCAGGCATGCGGCCAAACCTCACCGCCAATCCCCTGGAAGACATGACCACGGTCACCGTGCGTATCGTTGCGGCTCTGACGGGGGACCAGGAATTTGCCAGTGCCGAGACCCTGTCGGCATTTGCCCTGGGACTGGTGCTGTTCGTCGTGACGCTGGCGCTCAACCTGGTGTCGGTGATGATGATTCGCCGCTTCCGCGAGAAGTATCGCGTCAACAACCTTTAAGCGTGGAGCATGCCAATGCCTAAATCCTTCGATGACATCAGTGCTCAGCTCCGCGCCCGCCACCGCAAGTCCGCTCGGCTGAAGTGGATCTCCATGGGCGCGCTGGGGCTGGCTGCGTTATTTCTAGTGCTGTTCTTTGCTGACATGCTGGTCAAGGGCCTGCCGGCCTTTCAACAGGCCCAGATCCAGGTCGAGGTCGATTATTCCGAAGAGACCAGCAAGATGCCGCTGAAAGCGGTGGACAGAGACATGAGCCGTCTCGTCAGCCGTGGTTTTCTGCGTCTGATTCCGGGACGTATGGAGGATAACCCTGACCTGCTGGGTACCAAGAAAATGGAGTGGGTGACAGCTACTGCCGAGGTCGATCAGTATCTCAAGGGGCATTACTCCCGACTCAAGGATGATCAGAAGGCGATCGTCGATCAGTTGGTGGATGAAGGGCGGGCGGAGTTGCGCTTCAACTCGACTTTCTTCACCAGCGGTGACTCCAAGATGGCGGAACTTTCCGGTATCGCCTCTGCAGCCATGGGTACTGTGCTGACTCTGCTGGTGACACTGGCTGTGTCATTCCCCATTGGGGTCATGACAGCGGTATATCTGGAAGAGTTTGCACCGGACAACCGTTTCACTCAGCTGATCGAAATCAATATCAATAACCTGGCGGCCATCCCGTCGATCCTGTTTGGTCTACTGGGTCTGGCGGTATTCATCGGCTTCTTTGGCATGCCTCGATCATCCCCATTGGTCGGGGGGATGACGTTGGCGCTGATGACGCTGCCCGTGATCATCATCGCGACACGTACTGCGCTGCGCAGTGTGCCGGACTCTATCCGCCATGCCGCCTTTGGTGTCGGCTGCTCGCGCTGGCAGATGGTGCGTGACCATGTGCTGCCCATTGCGCTGCCGGGGATCATGACCGGTTCCATCATTGGGCTGGCCCAGGCCATGGGGGAAACGGCTCCATTGATCATCGTGGGGATGGTGGCCTTCATTCCTGATGTGTCCGCATCTCTGAGCGATGCAGCGACTGTCCTGCCAGCGCAGATATTCACCTGGGCGGGTGAGCCTGAGAGGGCCTTCATCGAGAAGACCTCCGGCGGCATTCTGGTCCTGCTTGCGGTTCTCATCACGTTGAATGCGACAGCTGTGGTGCTGCGCAAGAAATTCGAGCGTCGTTGGTAACGCTGCCACCAGACAGGATATGTTGTTATGAATATGAAAGTTACTCCGCGTGGAGAGCATGCCATGAAGCAGGATCAACCTGGCCAGCCGGTCACCCGCAACGATGATGCCAACCATGATCTCAGCATTCGCGTGCGTGACCTGGACTTGTGGTATGGAGACTTCCATGCCCTGAAGTCCATCAACATGGATCTCTACTCGAAGAATGTCACTGCCTTGATTGGCCCTTCTGGCTGCGGCAAGTCGACGTTCCTGCGCTGCCTGAACCGCATGAACGATCTGATTCCCAGTGTTCGCATCGATGGCCTGGTAGAGATGGATGGGCGCGATGTCAACGAGCCGAAAATGGATGAAGTGGCGCTGCGTCGCCGGGTTGGCATGGTCTTTCAGAAGCCCAATCCATTCCCCAAGTCGATCTATGAAAACATCATCTATGCTCCCAAGATGCACGATCTGGTCAGCCGCAAGGCCGATCAGGATGAACTGGTGGAGCGAGCATTGCGTGATGCCGGCTTGTGGGAAGAGGTGAAGGACAAGCTGCACCAGCCTGGGACGTCGTTGTCGGGTGGTCAGCAGCAGCGCCTGTGTATTGCACGAGCCATTGCTGTGCAGCCGGATGTGATTCTGATGGATGAGCCGACATCAGCCCTGGACCCGATTTCCACGGCGACCATTGAAGACTTGATGGACAAGCTCAAGAAGCAATACACCATCATCACCGTGACACACAACATGCAGCAGGCAGCCCGTGTCGCTGATTACACGGCGTTTTTCCACCTGGGTGAGGTTGTCGAGTACAACGATACCAAGACCATGTTCTCGACACCTGCGACCAAGAAGGCGGAAGACTATATCACTGGCCGTTATGGCTGAGGCATTGCCTTCTGGCTGACTCTGCTCTCTGGGATAACGCTGATGATGGTGGCATCAGCGTTATCCGGAAGGGACTGAAGAAAGAAGGGGTTAGTCCATCAGCTCGACGGCGACAGCGGTCGCTTCACCGCCTCCGATACACAGACTGGCAATGCCGCGCTTGCCCCCTGTCGTGCGTAGCGCGTGGATCAGGGTGGCGATGATGCGAGAGCCGGTGGAGCCGATCGGGTGGCCTTGAGCACAGGCACCACCAAAGATATTGACCTTTGCGTGGGGGATGGACAGGTCATCCATGGCCATCAGGGTGACCACGGCGAAGGCTTCGTTGATCTCGAACAGGTCCACATCGTCCACTGTCCAGCCCAGTTTTTTCATCAATCCATCAATGGCCCCGACCGGGGCGATGGTGAATTCACTGGGGTGGCGTGAGTGAGTGCTGTGGCCAAGCATGCGCGCCAGAGGCTTGGCGCCCAGACGATCTGCCGCCGCTGCCGAGGCCAGGATCAGTGCCGAGGCGCCATCGGAAATGGAACTGGCATTGGCAGCCGTGATGGTACCTTCCTTGGCAAAGGCTGGGCGCAGAGAACGGATCTTGTCGAGCTTGGCCTGGAAGGGTTGCTCGTCGTGTTCGACCAGAGTCTCTCCCGCACGACCGGTAACGGTCACAGGCGCCATCTCGGCCTTGAGCTGACCGGATTCTGTGGCGGCCATGGCACGTTCCAAAGAGGCAATCGCGAAATCGTCCATGCGCTCCCGGGTGTAGCGACGATCATCGGCGATGCCTTGAGCGAAGCTTCCCATCAGCTTGCCGGTTTCAGCATCTTCCAGGCCATCCAGAAACATGTGATCCTTGAGTTCACCATGTCCCAGGCGATAGCCGCTGCGAGCACGGGTCAATACATGCGGGGCATTGGACATGGATTCCATGCCACCGGCCAGCATGACGTCACCACTGCCGGCCTTGATAAGATCGTGGGCCAGCATGGTGGCCTTCATACCGGAACCACATAACTTGTTGATGGTGGTGGCGCCGACGCTATCGGGAATGCCGGCCTGGCGCATGGCCTGCCGCGCGGGCCCCTGCTTGACCCCAGCGGGCAGAACGCAGCCCATGAAACCTTCATTGATGGCTTCTGCAGGAATGCCGGCCCGTTCGATGGCTGCACGAATGGCCACGGCAGCGAGCTCCGGGGCTGGCATGCTGGATAGTGAACCCAGCATGCCACCCATGGGGGTACGGGCAGCAGAAAGGAAGACGATATCGGATTGAGTCATGGCGTGTTCTCCTGGCATCGGTGAGGTTACCTTGCATAGGTCTGCAGCAGCGCGCTCCCGGATGCCTGTTGTACTTGGGTGTTGTACTTATGTGTCTTGGGTAGTGATGTGACTTTCAGTCTGGCTCAGCTTTCTGGGATATGCTGCCTGTGAGTTGCGGTTAGCGTTGACCCCAGAGCGTGGTTGTGCTTTTCTCGGTTCAACCAAGCAAGCGCTAGTGTGACTGCAGATGACTGTAATGAATGACTCGCCCCGCCGCAAGGAACTGACTCGGCTTGCCGGCCAGCTTTTTGTCCAGGAAGGATTTGATCGCACTACGGTGCGTATGTTGGCCCAGGAGATGGGCATCAAGTCAGGCAGCCTGTTCCATCATTTTCGAGACAAGCAGGAGATTCTTGCTGCCGTCATCGAGGAGGGGACCCAAAATGCGCTGACCCAGGCACGACAGGCACTGGCCAGCTGTTCACCAGAGCCGCAGGCGCGCCTGCATGCGTTGGCCAAGGCGCATCTGGATACTCTGCTCACTGATCGCAACTCCCATGTGGTGGCACTCTATGAGTGGCGACGCCTGGATGACGAAGCCCGGGACCACCTGATCCATCTGCGCGATGCCTACGAAACGCTATGGAATGAAGTGATTGAGGATGCCATTGACGCGGGCCTGGTCAAGGGAGAACTGGCCTTGGTGTCTCGTTTTGTTCTTGGCGCATTGAACTGGACCGTACGCTGGTATGACCCGGATGGTCCACGCGATTCAGATGAACTGGCCAAGGAGCTGGTGGCCATGATTACTCAGGAAAATCCGGCCTGACGCCATTTCTACGACTTTCTCCTTTCTCTTGTGATACGCGCCTAGACCATGGTCTAGGCGTTTGTGTCTTGTACCTGTGCTGTTCTGACTCTAGTTTGTACCGAGCGCTTGGTAGGTTTTTTTATGAGCGTGTTTGCCTCAAGCATTGTGTGCCCAATAACTTCATACAAGAGTCAGACAGAGGACCGATCATGAGTACATCAGTAAAGCCTATCGACTATGCCGACTATCTTGCTGACTTTCGCATAGAGGACGTTTTCCGGCGTCTTGATGATCATGACGATGGCCTGTTCAATGCTTATGAATCCTGCTGTGGTCGACATCTCCGGGCTGGGTGTGGGAATGTCGAGGCTCTGGTGCATGAGGCGGTAGATGGCAGCATCACCCGCCTGACGTTTGCTGATCTGGATGCACGCAGTGCTCGGCTGGCCGGCTGGATGGCTGCGCAAGGGCTGGGCACGGGCGACCGTATTGCCTGCATGCTGCCGCGCTCACCAGATCTGCTGGTGGCTGTGCTGGCAACCTGGCGCCTGGGGGCGGTATATCAACCACTATTCACGGCTTTTGGTCCTGATGCAGTGGCGTATCGCCTGGAGCGGGCGAATACTCGCCTGGTCATCACCGATACGAACCATCGTCACAAGTTTGCTGATCTCGATAATCTGCCAGCGGTACTCTGTGTGCGAAGTGTGGATGCTGAAGACGATTATCCTGAGGACCTGGACTGGCAGAGTGCCCTGCAGTCTGCCGCCATGGATACTCCGCCGCCACGTTTGCCAGCCGATGCCCCTTTTCTGCAGATGTTTACCTCTGGCACGGTAGGCAAGCCAAAGGGAGTGGCGGTGCCCTTGTCCGCCATGGCGGCATTTGCGCTGTACATGGCTCTGGCTGTTGATCTGCGCGAGGATGACCGTTTCTGGAACATGGCGGACCCGGGGTGGGCATACGGGCTTTACTACGCTATTACCGGGCCCTTGCTGCTGGGACGAACGACGCACTTTTGTGAAGCGGGCTTCAGCGCCGAGGGTGCCAAGGCCTTCATGCAGCGCCATGGTATCACCAATTTTGCTGCGGCCCCCACCGCCTATCGACTGATGAAGGCCTCAGGCTTGTTCGAGGATGCCCACCGTGTTCTGTCGCTACGTGCGGCGAGTTCTGCTGGAGAACCCCTGAATACGGAAGTGGTGGGCTGGGTCGAGTCATCACTGGGCTGCCCGGTGATGGATCATTATGGCCAGACGGAAACCGGCATGACGTGTAACAATCATCATTCACTTGAGCACCCCAAGCATGTCGGCGGGATGGGAGTGCCCATGCCGGGTTACCGGCTGGCGATCCTGGATGCGGAATATAACGAGCTACCGGTGGGGGAACCTGGGGTGCTGGCAGTGGATATGGCCCGTTCTCCTGCCTTCTTCTTCCCGGGCTATACCTGGCAGGAAAAGCATCCTTTTGCCGAAGGCTATTACCTGACTGGCGATGTGGTGGTACGCCTGGAAGATGGCACCTTCCAGTTTGCCGGGCGTGATGACGACATCATTACCACGGCGGGGTATCGAGTCGGGCCCACGGATGTGGAGAACTCGGTGCTCACGCATCCTGCCGTGGCAGAGTCTGCGGCTGTCGGTCTGCCTGATGATATCCGTGGGGAAATCATCAAGTCCTATGTCGTGCTGCGTGAAGGCTTCGAGCCCAGCGATGAATTGGCCGAGGAAATCCAGCAACGTGTTCGTCAGCGGCTTTCAGCGCATGCCTTCCCTCGGGTCGTTGAATTCGTCGATGCATTGCCGAAGACACCAAGCGGCAAGATCCAGCGTTTCAAGTTACGTGCTGATGCGGCCACTAAATCTCGAGGCAGTGCTACATAGAGATAGTGCTGCATAGAGATAGTGCCGCATAGATATCTATCGACAGGAATATGGAGAAGCAACAATGCAAATTCAGGGCACGACTTTCCTGATCACCGGGGCGGCTTCTGGGCTTGGGGCTGCTACGGCGGAACGTTTGGCCCAGGGTGGGGGCCGAGTGGTGTTGTGTGACCTTAGTGACAAGGTCGAGCAGCAGGTGGCAGGCTTGAATGAGAAATACGGTGAGGTAGCCATCGCCGTACACGCAGATGTGACTTCTGCAGAGCAGATGCAGCAGGCCTTCGATAGCGCTGTGGCTCACGGTGGTGAGCAGGGGCTGGGCGGAGTAATTCATTGCGCTGGTGTGGTCAGCGTCGCCAAGCTGCTGGATCGTCAGGGCAATCCGGCGGACCTGGACGCGTATGCCCGTACTGTACAGATCAACCTGGTGGGAACCTTCAATGTCATGCGTCTTGCGGCAGCCGCCATGGCAGGTAACGCTCCAGGGAAGGATAGTGAGCGTGGAGTGATCATCAATACCGCCTCGATTGCGGCCTTCGATGGCCAGGTTGGACAGTGTGCCTATAGTGCTTCCAAGGCAGGGGTGGTGGGGATGAGCCTGCCAGCGGCTCGGGAACTGTCGCGCCATGGGATTCGGGTCATGGCGATTGCGCCCGGGGTATTCGAGACCCCGATGATGAGTGATATTCCCGATGATGCGGTGGCCGCTCTGTCCCAGGCCGTGCCATTTCCCAAACGTCTGGGCAAGGCTGAGGAGTTTGCCAGCCTGGCGGAACAGATCATCACGAATACCATGCTCAATGGTGAAGTGATTCGCCTGGATGGCAGCATTCGCATGCAGTGATCGCCTGCGCGGTCGATAGTCAGCCAGGGGCAGAGCGGCACCTGGCTGACGCCTTTCGGATAAGGCACTCAAGTGGCCTTTTCTTTACACCTTGGTCGAATTCAGTGGTTAAATTTAAAACGAACGCTTGACCTTGGTCATGCTTGGGAGCTACTTTCAAACAATCGTTTGAAAGCGCTTCGTCCCAGTCACTGACTCTGGCGAACCCCGTTATCCAGGAGTATCCCATGCCCGACTATCAGGCTCCGCTGCGTGATCTTCGTTTCGTGATGGACGAGATGTTCGACTACCCGGCCCACTATGCGCGTCTGCCGAGTGGAGAAGATGCCGATCCTGATACGGTAGCGGCCATCCTCGAAGAGGGCGCTCGTTTTGCCCGGGAAATCCTCCTGCCACTGAACCAGAGTGGCGACCAGGAAGGCTGTACCTGGGAAGGTGGTGAAGTGAAGGCCCCCAAGGGCTTTCGTGAAGCCTACCAGCAGTACGTCGAAGGTGGCTGGCCCGGGCTGTCTGCAGATGCTGAATATGGCGGACAGGGGTTGCCGCCCTCCTTGGCGATGATACTGTCCGAGATGATCTGTGCTTCCAACCTGGCCTGGGGAATGTATCCGGGGCTTTCCCATGGTGCTGCGGATGCTCTGCGGCACCATGGCACCGAGGAGCAGAAGCGCACCTACCTGACCAAGCTGATCGAGGGTACCTGGACCGGCACTATGTGCTTGACCGAGCCCCATTGCGGGACGGATCTTGGCCTGATCAAGACGCGTGCCGTGCCGCAGGACGATGGCAGCTTTGCGATCAGTGGCACCAAGATCTTCATTTCCGCGGGTGAGCATGACCTGGCGGAAAATATCGTGCATCTGGTACTGGCCAAGCTGCCCGATGCGCCACAGGGATCAAAGGGCATTTCCTTGTTTGTGGTACCCAAGTTCTTGCCGGGCACCGATGGTGAGGTTGGTGAACGCAATGGCGTGGTATGCGGTTCCCTGGAACACAAGATGGGCATACATGGTAATGCGACATGTGTGATGAACTTTGATGCAGCCAAGGGGTTCCTGGTCGGTGCTCCGAACAAAGGGTTGGCATGCATGTTCACCATGATGAACGATGCCCGCATCGGGGTCGGTATCCAGGGACTTGGCCTGATGGAGGCCAGCTTCCAGAACTCCCTGGCTTATGCCCGTGATCGCCTGCAGATGCGTGCACTTTCTGGCCCCAAGGCTGCCGACAAACCGGCTGACCCCATCATCGTGCATCCTGATGTGCGCCGCATGCTACTGACGCAGAAGGCTTTCGCTGAAGGTGGGCGCATGCTGGTGCTGTATGCGGCACAACTGGTTGATGTCGTTGCCAGTGGGGAGGAAGGGCATGAGCGTGCTGATGAACTGCTTGGTTTCCTGACTCCCATCGTCAAGGCTTTCCTGACAGAGGTCGGCTTTGAGTCCACCAATGAAGGTGTACAGGTATTTGGTGGGCATGGCTTCATCCAGGAATGGGGAATGGAGCAGCGGGTAAGGGACTCCCGTATCACTCGCCTGTACGAGGGTACAACGGGTATTCAGGCCCTGGATCTATTGGGGCGTAAGGTGCTGATGAGCCAGGGGGAAAGCCTCAAGCTGTTTACCAAGGAAGTTCATAAGTTCTGTCAGGCCGAGGCTGACAACGAAGCGCTCAAGGGCTTCATCGAACCACTGGTCAAGCTCAATGCCGAGTGGGGCGAACTGACCATGAGCATTGGCATGAAGGCCATGGAGGACCGCGAAGAGGTCGGTGCAGCGAGTGTCGATTACCTGATGTATTCCGGGTATGTCACCTTGGCTTACCTGTTTGCCCGGGCTGTGAAGTGCGCTCGACATGCATTATCGGGATCCCCCAGTGACGCCGCTTTCTATCAGGCCAAGATCCAGACGGCACAGTTCTATTTCGCGCGTATACTGCCGCGCACTCGGGCTCACGCCATGATGATCCAGGCAGGGGCTGAATCACTGATGGCAGTAAGTGAAGGAGATTTCGGCCTTGGTTTTGAGATCTAGGCTTTGAAATCTAGGTTTTGAGATCTAAACCAACCTCTCTCGAT
Organism: Halomonas sp.; assembly: GCF_029263665.1. Classification (GTDB taxonomy): domain Bacteria; phylum Pseudomonadota; class Gammaproteobacteria; order Pseudomonadales; family Halomonadaceae; genus Halomonas. The sequence continues at coordinate 98,837 of NZ_JAJUFQ010000004.1, read as the reverse complement.
CCCCGGAAGCTTTTCTCTCAATGCTGGGCTTCCATTTCGCCGACCGTCATGGTCGGCTTTTTTGTGCCGTGGAGGTTGGGGCAGCAGGAATGTGCATGGAGGAGGCTTGCACGGATGGGGCTTGCATGAGATAGAAAGAAGTCATCCTGATAGCGTTGGGCCAGGATACGTCAGTCTGACAGGAGGTTGGGCATGGTATGGCAGGTCAGGGAATCCATCACGTTGCGTCCGTTGTCTCCAGCACATCAGCAGGAGCTGTGGCTCGCCGTGGATGCCAGTCGCGAGCATCTGCGCCCATGGCTGCCATGGGTGGAAGCAGCGCGAGGACCGGAGGATATCGGTAGCTTCATCCAGGGAGCACAGGAGGAGCATCAGCGGGGGGCTGCCTGGCATTTTGCGATTATCGATGACAGCGAAAAAGAGGGCAATGAAGTGATTGGTGCCTGTGGCTTCAATCGTATTTCTTTACTGCATCGTTGGGCGTCGATTGGCTACTGGCTGCGGCGAGATCGTTGGGGTCAAGGCATCATGCTGGCATGTGTACGCACGCTGCTGCAGGTGGGCATCAGTGAGTTGAATGTGCATCGCTTGGAAATCCGCTGTGCCGAGGACAACAAGCGCAGCCGTGCCATTCCCGAGCGTCTTGGGTTTCGCCAGGAAGGCGTGCTGAGGGACTGCGAGTGGGTCAATGATCAGGCCTTGAGTCACGTTGTCTATGGGCTGTTGGTTTCCGAGGCTTCATTTTCTGCGCATCACAATCGTCAGAGGATGGGAGATGGCGTTCAGTAATGTGGAAAGAGAGCAGTTGCTGGCGTTAAAAGGTGTTGGCCCTTTGGTGGTGGCGCGCCTGGAACAGATTGGCATTGACTGCTTTGCTGTCCTGGCGGGATCCGATGTCGAGAAGGTTCTTGCAGACATTTCTGCCATGCTGGGCGCTACGTGCTGGCGCAACAGTCCGCAGGCTCGCGGAGCCATCGAGAGCGCTGTTGCGCTCGCTCGTCAGTCTCGAACGCTGGGGTAACCCAGTGTCTTGCGCAGGTGCTCGGCGTTGGCTGACACCCATTCTGGGGCGATAGGGCCCCAGTTCTCCACGGTGTAGTGGCCCACGTTATGCCGTTGTCCGGATTCGGGAATGAAGCGGCAGCAAATGTCCAGCTCTTCCAGTGCCGTCAGGGTATCCTGGGCGGTGCGCCTTGGCATGCCGGTAGCCGCCATCAACGAGGGTACGGTATCGATGCCTTGTTCGATCAAGTGGGCAACGTACAAACGACGATAAAAGCTGGTGCGGGTCTTGCTGGGAGATGACATGAATGCTCCATCGTGATGAGGTAATCACATACCATGACAGGTATTGATGTCATGATATGTGATTGCCTCAGGAACAGCGATTGTGCCGTTGTGGGATCAGCGGTTGCCCAGGGAATTCAGAAAAGAGGCTTTCATGGCATCGGTGATGCGGCGCATGTCGTCATCGCTGGTGATGTAAGCCGGCATGGTATAGAGCCAGCGCCCGAAGGAGCGTAGCCAGACGCCGCGCTCCCTGGCCTGCTCAGCAACACCCTTGAGGTCTGCACTATCCTTGACCTCAATGACACCGGTGGCGCCGAGAGTGCGTACATCGGCGATCCGAGGATGGCGACGTAGATCCTCATCACCTTCAAGCTCTGCCTTCAGTACAGCATTGAGTCTGGCAATGCGGTCAAGGTAATGGTCTTCTTCGAAGACCCTGATGCTTTCCAGTGCGACACGGCAGGCCAGAGGGTTGCCCATGAAGGTGGGGCCATGCATGAAGGCATGGTATTCACTGTCGCCAATGAATGTGTCATGCACCTGGTCGGTGGCCAGTGTGGCTGCATGGCCGAGGTAACCACCGGTCAGCCCCTTGGACAGCACCATGATGTCGGGGCAGATATCGGCATGATTGGCAGCAAAGAGACGTCCGGTGCGACCGAACCCAGTGGCCACTTCGTCGAAGATCAGCAGTACATCGAACTCATCGCAGAGCTCCCTGGCTCCCCTCAGGTAAAGCGGCGAGGTCATGTTCAACCCGCCTGCGGCCTGTAGCAAAGGTTCCATCAGCAAAGCTGCGATTTCCCGGTGATGGGCTTCAAGTACCTTGCGCAGGGCGGCCAGGTCAGCATCGACACTTGCCTGGTCGGCGTCAAAGGAAGAAATAGGGGCCGGGGCAAAATAATGCTGAGGCAAGAAGCCTGAAAACAGGCTGTGCATTCCTTCTTCGGGATCGCATACCGCCATGCAGCCAGCAGTGTCGCCATGATAGGCCTTCATCAATGACAGCATGCGGTGCTTTTGTGGGCGCCCGCGGAGGAAGTGGTATTGCACAGCCATCTTCATCGCCACTTCCATGCCCACGGAACCACTGTCCGAGTAGAACACATGGTTGAGCCCCTGCGGGGTGATGCGCACCAGTTCTCGGGCGAGAAGGTCGGCGGGCTCATGGGTCAGGCCGCCCAGCATTACATGGCAAAGCGTTGCTGCCTGTTCCTGAATGGCCTTGACCAGGCGAGGATGACCATATCCATGGATCATGCACCACCAGGAACATGTGGCGTCGAGAAGGCGCTCGCCAGACTCCAGGGTGAAATGTGTCCCCTGGCCTCCAACGACCTTGAGCGCTGGGGCCTGGTGCTTGAGATGGGCGTAGGGGTGCCAGACGGGTGAAGACATGGGTGACTCTCGCTAATGGTAAACCTGTTATCGAACTGAAAGTTTACCAGCATGAGCGAATAAGTGGAGTCATCCTGTTATTGGGCGATATCTGGTTCGGCGAAACCCCTGAACCTGTGTCAGGGGGCTGGAGCGTCGATGGCTTGTAGGAAGCGTTGGAACAAGAAGGCTTCTTTACCTTTCAGGGAGCGGCTGAGGCAGTCGATGAACTCTTGGCGGGGATAGGTAAAGATTCTCGGTGCCTTGTAGGCATCCAGGTCGATGGCGATGATTTCGCCGTTCTTGACCAGGAAGTTGTCAGTGTGCAGGCCCCGGCAGTGAATGCGATCACGATACAGGGCTACCAGAATGTCCACATAACGCTGCTGCAGGGCAGGATCATCCTGAATGACCTGCTTGAGAGGCACACCATTCACATTGGCAGTGACCAGGCGATAACGCTTGGACTCGATAATGTCGGGAGCCTGGATGCCAAGCAGAGACAGGCGCTTGGCCACATAACGAAAGTTATATCCGGGATAACGGCGAATGCCGAGCCGGTAACGCCAGCGATCAGTGATGTTGGGAGAGAACGTCTTGATGAAGGTGTCGTGCTCGGGATCGTAATGGACGCTACTGTATTTTCCGGTCTGGATTAACTGCATGGTGGGAAATCGATATTCTCCGCACGCTCGAGCAGGATGCTCAGCGATCATCTAATGTACGCACAGTATAATCGACTGGCGCTAATTCAAGCATATCTCTTGTACATCGAGTTCGTATGCATTGAAAAGGATGCTGATGCCAGAGGTCAGTCTTCTTCGTCGAAGCGGGCGGTGAATAGCGCTTCAATGGCGTCAAGTGCTGATTCGGCATCGTCGCCTTCGGCTTCAATGATCAGCTCGGTGCCGCAGGGTGCTGCCAGCATCAATAGCGACATGATGTTGGCGCCATCGCCCTGCATATGGTCACGGCGAACAATAATCTGAGACTGGAAGGTCTGACAGCACTGTACCAGGCGGGTGGCTGCTCTAGCGTGAAGGCCACGCTTGTTGATGAGAGTGAGCTGTCGCTGTGGCACGGTATATCAGTCTCCCTTTGATACCAGGCGCCGCTGCTGAACAAGCTCGCGATGACGCAGGCGAATACGGTCGTGCTTGGCGGCAAGAGATTGAGCGATACGCTCGGCCAGATAGACCGAGCGATGTTGACCGCCGGTACAGCCGATGGCCACGGTAAGATAGCTGCGGTGGCTGGCCTTGTATTGCGGTAGCCACTTGTCCAGCCAGTGGAGAATGTCATCGTACATCTCATCCACGACAGGAAACCCCTCGAGAAAGTCGATGACAGCCTGGTCCTGGCCTGTCGCGTCACGCAGGCAGGGGTCCCAGTAGGGATTGGGCAGGCAACGGGCATCGAAGACGATGTCGGCATCAGGAGGAACGCCGCGCTTGAAGCCGAAGGACTCTATGGTCAGGCTGAGCTGTTCTGCATCTTGTCCGGCGACCTGGTCGGCAATCTGGGCACGCAAGTCATGCACGGACAAGCGGGTGGTATCGATGACCAGGTCTGTCAGGTCTCGCATACCACTGAGTGCTTTTTCTTCAGATTCAATAGCTTCAGCCAGGGTCATGTCACTGTAGCGGGTTAGCGGATGACGCCGGCGAGTGTGGGAAAAGCGTTCCAGCAATACCTGAGGGTTACTGGTCAGGTAAACCACCTGACACTCGATATTGCCATCCTTGAGCTCGCTGAGCAGTTCAGGGAAACGTTCGAGCGCTCCTGGCAGATTGCGTGCATCGATGCTGACAGCGACGCGGCGCAGGTCACTATTGGCCAGTTCTGCCACCAACGACCCCAGCAACATGGCCGGGAGGTTGTCGATGGCATAGAAACCGAGATCTTCGAGGGCCTGCAGAGCAACAGACTTGCCCGAGCCAGAGCGGCCACTGATGATCACGAGTTGCATGTCCTGTCTCCTGGTCAGGGGAGAGCCGCAGTACTCGAAGGAGAGTGCGGCTGAGGCATGTAATGGATGGACGATATAATGGATGGGGCGGAAGCTCTCAGCCACTGGGAGAAGAAGGGCCGTCGGATTGACGAATCGCTTCCTGGAGGCATTCGTAAAGCTCTCGCTGTGAAGTGGCACTGCGCAGGCGTTGCCGGGTTTCGGCATCGCTCATGACTCCTGCGACCTGTCCCAACAGAGCCAGATGGGTATCGTCAGCTTCCTCTGGCACCAACAGCACAAAGATCAGATCGACGGGCTCACCATCGATCGCATCAAAGTCGATAGGCTCAGAAAGCTTGAGAAAGCCCGAGATTGGTGTCTTGCAGTGAGGGTTACGGGCATGGGGAATGGCCACGCCATTACCAATACCTGTACTGCCTAACCGCTCGCGGCCAATCAGTCGGCTAAAGACTTCCTGGCTGTCCAGGCTCGGAGTATTTTGCGCAATAAAGGTGCTGAAAAATTCCAGCACCCTTTTTTTGCTTCCTCCCGGCACATCGAAGAGAGTGCGCTCGGGAGGGAGAATGGCTTCCAATGTCATAATGATGGGGGATCAACGGAGTCCGGTGCCCTGTGCTCGGGCTTGAGATTTTTCCTTATGCTTGACCAACTGACGATCAAGCTTGTCGGCAAGCGCGTCGATGGCGGCATACATATCGCCATCTTGTGCATCAGCATGGAGATCAGCACCGGCGGCGTGAAGCGTGCAGGCGGCTTGCTGGCGTTCCTTCTCCACTGACAACGTCACCTGGACGTTGGTGATATTGTCATAGTGGCGCTCCACTCGAGTGAGCTTCTCTTGTACGTAGTCACGCAGGGGGTCGGTCAGTTCAACGTGATGGCCGGTGATGTTTACTTGCATGACAAGCTCCTTGCTCTTGCATGTGGTAGCTCGATTGTAACCCTTTTTCGGGTCCTGCAAACCCCCTCATCGAAGTTGCTTGAAATCTGACAGGAGAGCCCGTGATTCAGCAACTTGAGTGGTTTGTCAACTTGTCCAGCAAGCAGATTCAACGCCAGCGGGTGTTTGTGGGCAGTCCTTGCGACTTCAAGACGCGTCTCAGCGCAGGCGTTTTCTCTCGCTGGATGAGGGAATATGCATCGACTCACGGTACTTGGCTACCGTACGTCGGGCCACGTTGACGCCAGTCGCATTAAGCAGTTCGACCAGCTTGCTGTCGGATAGCGGCTTGCGAGGAGGCTCATCCTGGATGAGTTTCTTGATCATGGCGCGAATTGCTGTGCTGGAATGGGCGTCGCCATCACTGCCTACCTGGCTAGAGAAAAAGTATTTGAGCTCGAAAACGCCACGGGGGGTGTAGATGAACTTTTGTGTCGTGACTCGGGAGATGGTGGACTCATGCATCTCGACCTTGTCTGCAATGTCGGCCAGGATCAGGGGTTTCATGGCTTCTTCGCCATGATCCAGAAAGTCGATCTGGCGCGCCATGATTTCACGACCCACCTTGAGTAGGGTGTCATTGCGGCTGGATAGGCTCTTGAGAAGCCAGCGGGCTTCCTGTAAATGATCCTTGAGAAACTGGTTGTCCTGACTTTTATCGGCACGGCGAATCAAGGCTGCGTAATCGGGTTGAATACGCAGTCGCGGCATGGCATCAGGGTTGAGCTCTACCTGCCAGCCAGCGGCGCTATGGCGTACGATGAGATCAGGTATCACATAATCTGAGCTGTTGTCACCGAATTGGCTGCCGGGGCGTGGATCGAGGCTGCGTATGAGACTGATGACGCTGTCGAGCTGGTCGTCATCCAGGCTGAGGCGGCGCTTGAGCATACGGCGATCATCAGCTGCCAGCGCTTCGAGAAACTGGCGGACCAGACGTCCTGCCTGGGCGAGCAGGGGCGTTTCCCTGGGCAATGCGTCGAGTTGCAGAGACAGGCACTCGCGCAGATCTCGAGCGAAGACGCCAGTGGGCTCGAACTGTTGCAGGCGCTTGAGAACGGCTTCGACATCGCTCAGGGTCAATGGCTCCAAGCCTTGGCCGAGAAGGCCTTCATGGATGTCTTCCAGTGGCTGGTCGAGATAACCGTCGCTGGTGACAGCGTCAATCAGGCTTTCGGCGATGCGGTTTTCTGCTGAAGAAATGTCGAGCATGGCCAGCTGCCAACTGAGATGACCCTGAAGTGACTGGCTATCAGCCTGGCGCTCGAAGTCGGGCGCTTCACCGCTGCCGGCAGGGCTCATGCCGAGGTCCTGAAAGGTGTCCTCCCATTCGCTATCGGTCGCCAGGTCTGCAGGAATTTCATCGACCCAGTCGTCATCTGTGGTTTCCTGAGCCTGTTGCTCGCCAAAACCATCTTCCAGCTCAAGCATGGGGTTGGACTCCAGGGCCAGCTGGATCTCCTGGCGCAGGTCCAGAGTGGATAGCTGCAACAGAGCGATGGCCTGTTGCAGTTGGGGAGTCATGGTGAGCTGGGTGCCAAGACGCAGCTGCAGTGACGCCTTGAGGGCCATTAGCGAATTCCGGTCAAGGAAACACTGATGGAGATTGCAGTGTTTCTCGGGTGGATGATCGCATCACACTAACGGCGAGTTGGGCGGCATGCAAGTCTCTTGCCAACATTAGTCAAAGACGGAAGTTTTCGCCTAGATACACTTCCTTGACCCGCTGATTGGCAAGAATGTCATGGGCATTGCCTTCGGCGATGATCTGGCCATCACCCACAATGTAGGCATGATCACAGATGTCCAGTGTCTCGCGGACGTTGTGGTCGGTGATCAGAACACCGATGTCGCGTGCCTTGAGCTGGCGGATGATCGCCTTGATCTCACCGACGGAAATGGGGTCAACACCGGCAAAGGGTTCATCAAGAAGAATGAAGGCGGGCTCTGTTGCCAGGGCACGGGCAATCTCCACCCTGCGACGTTCGCCACCAGACAATGCCATGCCAGGATTATCGCGAATATGGGTGACATGGAAGTCCTCCAGCAACTGCTCCAGTCGCTGATGGCGGCCGGCCTTGTCGAGATCCTTGCGAGTTTCGAGAATCGCCATGATGTTATCGGCAACCGTCAACTTGCGGAATATCGAAGCTTCCTGGGGCAGGTAGCCAATTCCGGCAAGTGCACGCTCGTGCATGGCAGCACGGCTCAGATCCATCTCGTCAATGGCGACTTCGCCGGAGTCTGCGCGTACCAGTCCCACGATCATGTAGAACGAGGTGGTTTTGCCGGCACCATTGGGGCCGAGCAAGCCGACGATGCTGCCCTGGCGAATGGACAAGCTGATGTCATGGACGACGCGGCGTTTCTTGTAGCTCTTGGCCAGATTGCGGGCGTGAAGCGTCTTCATCAGTTACCTTGCTCCGGCTCGAGGGTCATGCGAATACGCTGATTGCCCTGGACGCCTTCAGCACTGGAGCGGGCCTGTACCACCTTGCGATCGAGGAAATATTCCACATAGGCGCCGTCGAAGGTATCTCCTCCCTTGTGCAGTTCGGCCTGGTTGATCAGCTCGATGCGGCGTTCAGGGACGTGATAGATGACTCGATGCCCCCATCCCTTGACCACGGGTTCTTCAGGTGAGGGTTTCTGTTCCAGGTAGGCGCGCTGACCGGTGGCCGTGGCCAGAGACAGCTCGCCCTTGTTGTTGCGCCGAATTTCTACTCGGTCGCCGGTGAGGAGCATGCTGCCCTGTTGGATGCGTACATTGCCGGTATAGACAGCCGTGCCAGCCTTGTCATCCAGATCAAGCTGATCGGCTTCGACCTGGATGGGAGCAGTGCGGTCACTTTCCAGGGCCAGGGCAGCGCTGCTGCCAAGGCAGGTGGCAAGGCCCAGGCACAGGGCGAGCAGGTGAGTGGTGCTCGGACGCGTCATTGGGCGGACTCCTTTTGGGGTTCGGGCGGATGAAAGCCGGTCACATTGTCGGTCAGGCGGGCGCGGTTGTCATGAATCCAGGCATCGAAACGCTCGCCACGCATTTCCTGGGGCGGTTGGCGTAACAGGGCAGGGGTTTCGCTCCAGGCGTGACCTGTCTTGTTATCGTAGTGGAGTTCTTCGGTATCCAGCTGCCAACGTTCCTGTGGTGCCTCTAGGTGAGCGTTGCCGGTAAGGACGATGGGGTTGCCGTCGGGTCCCAGGCGCCCCTCGTCCGCACTGGCAATCCAGTCTCTGCCGTCATCGTCGATCAGTTCGAGGTCTGGTGTCTTCAGACGGGTGACATCATCCTCCGGAGTATGTGCCAGACGAGGAGTGGTAGCACGCTGATACGCTTGGCCCTGGGCATTGAAACGTGTCAGCTTGGCATCTTCCAGGTAATAGTCCGGTTCCCCGGCCTCGTTCCTGGGGATCATGTTGGGGATAATGGTATCGCGTGGGTCAAGAAAAGCCAGCCAGGCTCCCAGCCCCAGTAGTATCACTACGAGCCAGAAGCGGAAGCCGGGCTTTCGCAGGCGCAATTGCATGTTCAGTGACCACTGTGCAAATAAGTATCGAGCACGCTATCCCAATGACCCTGGGCTATCAGCAGTCGGTCGCAGATTTCGCGTACAGCACCATGCCCTCCATGACGTTCGGTGACCCAGTGAGCATGCTTCTGTATGTAGTCGGGGGCACCGGGAACGCTGATGCCTACGCCCACATGATGGATGCAAGGCAGGTCAGGGAGGTCGTCACCGCAGTAAGCGACCTGATTCAGTTCAAGGCCAAGTGCTGTGCAGAGAGCCTTGAGCTCGACAAGCTTCTTTTCCACCCCCTGACTGACATGGCGGATGCCCAGAGCATCGGCTCGATGCTCAACCATGGTGGAACGCCTGCCAGTAATGATGGCGACTTCGATGCCGGCGCGCTTGAGCAGTTTCAGTCCGTGTCCGTCGAGCGTGTTAAACGCTTTGAGTTCGCTGCCATCGGCCTGGAAGTACAGGCTGCCGTCGGTCATTACGCCATCCACGTCAAGAGCAAGCAGGCGTATCCTGCGCAGGCGGTCGAGCAGATCCTGGGGGACGGTCGAGAGAGTATCTTTAGGCATGGGCACTGTCCTTGTTCATGAGGGCGTCATGGAGGCTCTGTTTAGATGACCCCGGCACTCAGCAAGTCATGCATGTGCAGGGCACCGATGGGGCGTTGCATATCGTCGATGACGGCCAGAGCAGTGATACGGTTATCTTCCATGATACGTACGGCTTCTGCCGCCAGTGTATCAGGAGTCACGTAATGCCCTGGCCGAGTCATGACATCGTCCACCTTGAGGCCAGTGAAATCCTGGTGGCGGTCCAAGGTGCGGCGTAAGTCACCATCAGTATAAACGCCGGCCAGCGTGCCATCGGGGGAGACTACGCAAGTAAAGCCCAGCCCCTGGCGGGAAATTTCCAGCAAGGCATCACGCAGAGGACTGCCTTGCGGAACCTGGGGCAGACGGTCGCCTTTATGCATCAGGTCAGCAACTGTCAGCAGCAGTCGCTTGCCGAGGCTACCGCCGGGGTGGGACATGGCAAAATCTTCGGCAGTGAAGCCACGTGACTCGAGCAGCGCCACTGCCAAGGCATCACCCAAGGCCAGAGCCGCGGTGGTCGAGGAAGTCGGAGCCAGGTCCAGAGGACAGGCTTCGCGCTCGACGCCTGCATACAAGTGTGCGTTGGAATGGCGCGCCAATGTTGAGTTGGGGCGACCGGTCATGCTGATCAGCGGCACACCCATGCGTTTGAGCAATGGGAGTAGTGCGGTCACTTCGGCGGTTTCGCCAGAATTGGACAACGCCAATACCACATCGCCCCGGGTAATCATGCCGAGGTCTCCGTGACTGGCTTCGCCAGGGTGAACGAAAAAAGCCGGGGTACCGGTACTTGCCAGGGTAGCAGCAATCTTGCCGCCAATATGACCGGACTTTCCCATGCCGGTGACGACCACGCGGCCGCAACAAGCGAGGATCAGCTCACAGGCTCGATCGAAGCTTTCGTCGAGATGCGTGAGCAGAGCATCGATCGCGTCGCGCTCCAGGCTGAGGGTACGTCGAGCGCTATCGCGCAAGGACAAGGGGGCCACGTATGCAGTATCAGGTTGTTCTGTCATGGATATGATTGTTGCCGTAAGAGCGCGTTCTCACAAGAGGCAGGAAGTGGCCGGTCACGATGCCCTGGTCAGGCCAGATTGCTTCAGCGAGGAACGTCCTGTACCAAGTGTGCCTATGTGTATAAGTCGTTGGGGGCATACTAGCATGGTGTGAGAGAGTTAGGATACGATGTTCGATAACTGACCAAATGGTCGTTATCATTGATGTTTCGACTCTTGGCTGGCGTGAATGTTCAGCGGCCACCTTCATCTGACTGGTTCAATAACGGGGATTGCGATGACTTCATCCGCCTTGGTAGAGGTGGAAAAACTGCGCTTTTCGCGAGGAGATCGAGAGATCTTCCGCGGCGTGGATCTGTCTATTCCGCGTGGCAAGATCACCGCCATCATGGGGCCGAGCGGCACCGGCAAGACGACGTTGCTGAAATTGATCGGAGGCCAACTGGTCCCCGATGCCGGGCGTGTGTTGATCGCTGGTCATGATGTTCATCGGCTGTCACGCAAGGCGTTGTTCCGTATGCGTCGACGCATGGGCATGCTGTTTCAGAGTGGTGCACTGTTTTCCGACCTGAATGTCTATGAAAATGTGGCTTTTCCGCTACGCGTTCATACGAACCTGCCTGAGAGCATGGTTCGTGATGTGGTGTTGATGAAACTGGAGGCGGTTGGCCTGCGCGGTGCTCGCGAGTTGATGCCGTCGGAGCTCTCTGGGGGCATGACCCGGCGAGTGGCACTGGCCCGTGCAGTAGCGCTCGATCCCGAACTGATTCTCTACGACGAGCCTTTCGTTGGGCAGGATCCAATTTCCATGGGTGTGCTGGTGCAGTTGATCAAGCGTCTCAATGAGGCTCTTGGGCTGACAGCGGTAGTTGTGTCGCACGATATCAAGGAGACCTTGTCCATCGCGGATTATGTCTATGTGATCGCCGATGGTGAGGTGATGGCGCATGGCACACCGGCTTCTCTGGATGTCGAACAGGACCCGCGGGTTTATCAGTTTGTCCATGGCGAGCCGGATGGTCCTGTGCCGTTTCACTATCCGGCCAACGATTTCCATGAAGATATCCTGGGTCAAGGAGTCCGGTCATGATGGCATACATCACCCGCCTTGGGCGGCTTGGCTGCGACCTGCTTGAGGCCATGGGCAGGGCAGGGTTGTTTCTGGTTCAGTCGATGTTTGGTCGGCCTTCTGCAGAGGGTTTCCGTCTGTGGCTTGTCCAGATGCATATGGTAGGGGTGATGTCCCTGGCCATTATCCTGGTATCCGGACTGTTCATCGGCATGGTGTTGGCCCTGCAGGGCTATACCATTCTGGTCGATTTCGGTGCTGAGCAGGCTCTGGGCCAGATGGTGTCCCTGTCACTGCTGAGAGAATTGGCCCCCGTCGTTGCAGCCTTGTTGTTTGCTGGTCGCGCAGGTTCAGCCTTGACCGCTGAAATAGGCCTGATGAAGGCCACCGAGCAGCTGACCAGCATGGAGATGATCGGGGTGGATCCTCTGCGCCGCATTGTGGCACCGCGCTTGTGGGCCGGTTTTGTCTCCCTGCCTCTATTGACGATCGGCTTCAGTGTCATCGGGATATGGGGCGGCTATCTGGTGGGGGTGCAATGGCTGGGTGTCTTCGATGGTTCCTACTGGGGCAACATGCAGGCCAGCGTGGAGTTTATCGATGATATCGGCAATGGTTTGGTGAAGAGCCTGGTGTTTGCTCTGGTCGTGACCTGGATTGCTGTGTTCCAGGGCTATGACCTGGTGCCCACGTCAGAGGGTATTTCCCGTGCCACCACACGTACTGTGGTGTACTCGTCCCTGGCCGTACTGGGCTTGGATTTTGTATTGACTGCCGTAATGTTCGGCGGGCTTTCCTGATTCTGCGGAGTATTGTTGATGAAGCGCAGCAAGATGATGGAGTTCGGTGTGGGTCTGTTCATGTTGGCCGGCATCCTGGGACTCGTGTTCCTGGGGTTGAAGGTCAGTGGTCTCGACCCGACAGGACGCCCTAACGACACTTTCGAGTTGACCGCCAACTTTGCCAATATCGGCGGTCTCAAGCCGAGAGCCAGAGTCACCATGGCCGGCGTGACGGTGGGGCGTGTGGAGAGTATTCGCTTGAGCACGGAATGGTATGACGCTCAAGTGGTGATGTCCTTGAACAGTGATCTGCTTGGCAAGCTGCCGGAAGACTCCACGGCAGCCATTCTGACAGCAGGCCTGCTTGGCGAGCAGTATGTTGGCCTGTATGTGGGCGGCGCGCCGGATACGCTGGGTGAGGGCGACACGATTCGTGACACCCAATCGGCTGTTGTCCTAGAAGAGCTGATACAACAATTTATCTCCAGCGCTGTCAAAGACTAATCAAGTCAACTACGTGGCCGGTAATTGCCGGAAATCACAAGGAGAGCTCCATGAAAATTGCATATTCCCCGATGAATGTTCGTCATGCTCTGTTTGCGCTGGTGTTGTTGCTTGTCAGCTTGCCGGTTTTTGCCCAGCAAGCACCGCAACAGGTAGTCCAATCGAGCATTGATGGTCTGATGAGTCAGATCGAAGGGCGCAAGGACTATTTCGCATCGAACCCGGGCGAGCTCAAGCGGGTGGTCGATCAGAGTCTGAGTGATGCGCTGGACTTTCGTTACATCGGCGCGAGCGTCATGGGGCGTTATTTCAACAATGCCACTCCCGAGCAGCGCACGCGCTTCGTTAATGTGTTCAAGCAGAGCCTGCTCGATACCTATGCGAAAGGCTTGATTACCTACGACTACCGCGAGATCCGAGTGCTCGATAGTGGATCTGGCCGTTACGAAGATCAGGCCAATGTCGAAACTCAGGTTATCGGCACCGATGGCGCGGTTTATCCGGTCAACTACACGCTGCGTAACAGTCAAGGGCAGTGGAAAGTGGTCAATGTCATCGTCAATGGCATCAACCTCGGGCTGACCTTCCGTAACCAGTTCGATCAATCTATGCGCGAGCATAACCGTGACTATGATGCTGTCATCAACACATGGTCGCCGGAAGTGGGTACCGATGAACTCGAGCGTGGTGCATGAGTGTGCTGATGAAGAGCGAAACTGCCCGCCTCGAAGCCGACGGCAATACGTTGAAGGTGAGTGGGCGGGTCGCCTTCGAAGCAGCAGCAGAGATGGCTGAAGCGGGGCGCGACTGGCTTGCTTCCCGTCAGCAGGGAGGGGCGGTACGGCTTGACCTCAGTCAGGTAGAAGAGGTTTCCAGTGCCGCGCTCAGCGTCATGCTCGAGTGGCTGAGATCCATCGGCTCGGCCAGCCTGAACCTCGAAGCTGTTGTGCTATCTCCTGCCTTGGCGCGACTGACGCGAGTGGCAGGTATCGATACTCTGTTACCCAGCGGGAATTGAGCACAGCTCGCAACCTTTTACGCCATTTTCCTGCCATGAGAGGGCCGCATTCGCGGCCCTCAATGTTTTTGCAGCCCTGCTTTGTTGCCATAGGCAGTCGCAGGCAGTATGTGTAGCGACGGCACGGGTTTTGTTTCCGGCATCGCCAAAGACGCTGCTTTTCTTTACCATAAGGCGCCAAACGTCCTTTTTTATTGGCACCGGGCGAGAGTGGTCATTGATCGCCGCGCCGGTGTCTCACGACTTTTCAGGAGAGTCTGCATGCAACCTAGCGACGTCAAAGCGTTGCTCGAAAGCCGCGTGGATGGTTGTGAGTTCCATATCCAGGGTGAAGGCTGCAATTTTCAGGTCATTGCTGTGGGCGACCGTTTCGCCGGATTGACGCCGGTCAAGCGCCAACAACTGATCTACGGTGCCCTGGCCGAAGAAATCGCTTCAGGTGCGTTACACGCTATCAGTATCAAGACCTTCACGCCGGACCAGTGGCAAGTGGCGGCCGAGAACCCGGGAGCCTGATGGTATCGTTGCATGGATAAACTGATCATTACCGGTAATGGCCCGACCCACGGAGAGGTTTGGGTCAGTGGTGCCAAGAACGCCGCACTGCCTATTCTGTGTGCCACTCTGTTGTCTGAAGAGCCAGTGACCATCGGCAACCTGCCGCATTTGCAGGACATCACCACGACGCTTGAACTGCTGGGCCACCTGGGAGTGGAAGCGGTTCTGAGCGAGGACATGAGTGTCCAGCTCAATGGTGCCCAGGTCGAGCACTGTGATGCGCCCTATGAACTGGTCAAGAAAATGCGCGCTTCCATTCTGGTGCTGGGACCCTTGCTTGCCCATTTTGGCAAAGCAGATGTTTCCCTACCGGGAGGATGTGCCATTGGATCGCGTCCGGTTGATCTGCACCTGCGCGGACTGGAAGCCATGGGAGCGGATATTCGCGTCGAAGGTGGCTACATTCGTGCGCGCAGCGATGGTCGTCTCAAGGGTGCGACTATCTTCTTCGATGTAGTGACCGTGACAGGTACCGAGAACCTGCTGATGGCGGCGACGCTGGCCGAAGGCACTACCGTGCTGGAGAATGCGGCGCGCGAGCCCGAGGTGGTAGACCTGGCCGAGTGCCTGATCAAGATGGGTGCAAATATCAGCGGCCATGGCACCGATACCATCACTATCCAAGGTGTCGAGCGCCTGCATGAAGCTGTGCATCATGTCATGCCCGACCGTATCGAGACGGGCACTTTCCTGGTGGCGGCAGCACTCAGTCGTGGCAAGGTCAGAGTGAAGCGGACGCGTGCTGATATTCTCGAAGCAGTGCTGGCCAAGCTGGAAGAGGCCGGCGCCAGAATATCTTCGGGAGATGACTGGATCGAGTTGGACATGGAAGGGCGTCGACCCAAGGCGGTCAATATTCGCACTGCGCCATATCCTGCCTTTCCGACTGACATGCAGGCCCAGTTCGTCGCCATGAATGCCGTTGCGGAAGGCACTGGACGCGTGGTCGAGACCATCTTCGAGAATCGCTTCATGCATGTGCAGGAGCTCAATCGAATGGGGGCCAATATTGCCCTGGAAGGAAATACGGCAGTGATTACTGGAGTCGAAGCATTGTCGGGAGCGCCGGTGATGGCGACCGACTTGCGTGCTTCTGCTTCACTGGTGATTGCAGCGATGATGGCTCAGGGTGAAACCTTGGTGGATCGTATTTACCACATCGACCGCGGCTACGAATGCATTGAAGAGAAGCTGCAACTGCTGGGCGCCAAGATCAAGCGCATTCCTGGTTGACGTGATGCCTGACTACCAGCCTGGCATTCTGGCGGGCTGGTAATGTCTTTTCACAATATTTACCTGGCTGGATAATGACTCAACAACTCATTCTGGCCCTTTCCAAAGGGCGCATCCTGGAAGAAACGTTGCCGCTGCTGGCGGATGCAGGTATTCGCCCTGCAGAGGACTTGGGCAAGAGTCGCAAGTTGCTGTTCGATACCAACCTGCCTGATGTCAAGCTGGTGGTGATTCGTGCTACTGATGTACCGACCTATGTCCAGCTGGGTGCGGCTGATATGGGGGTGGCCGGCAAGGATGTGCTGCTGGAACATGGTGCTGAGGGGCTGTATGAGCCACTTGACCTGGAAATAGCCCGCTGCAAGCTGATGACGGCGGGAATCACCGGCGCGGAACCAGCCCGTGCTCGTCGTAGGGTGGCAACCAAGTTTGTCAATATCGCGCGTCGCTATTATGCCGAGCAGGGCATCCAGGCCGAGGTCATCAAGCTTTATGGGGCAATGGAGCTGGCGCCATTGATGAACCTGGCAGATGAAATCGTTGATATCGTCGATACTGGCAATACCTTGCGGGCCAATGGCATGGAGCCTCGTGAGCTGATGGCGCATATCAGTACGCGCCTGGTGGTCAATCAGGCTTCAATGACCATGAAACATGAGCGCATCAAGCCGCTGGTCGATCGCCTGCGCCAGGCGGTGGAGAGTCGCCGGGTTGCTGCCGAGACCTGATCCTGGCGGAGTCCTGATGCTGAACTACTGGACACAGAAGAATTATTACAGGTAATGCCCAATATGAATGCCTCCGTTTCCAACGATCTTGCAATGACTCGCCTGTCTACCTGGGAAGAAGGCTTTGACGCACGCCTGTCGGCATTGCTTGCCTGGGAAAGTGTGTCTGACAAGGCGGTGCAACAGAGTGTCGACGAGATCGTGATCGCAGTGCGTGAGCAGGGTGATGCTGCGTTGCTGGAGTATACCCGTCGCTTTGACCGGGTCGAGGCGACAGACATGGCTGCACTGACGCTGGGCAAGGAGCGCCTCAAGGCGGCTTTTGCAGGGCTGCCGGAGCAGCAGCGTGATGCATTGGCTCATGCCGCTGAGCGGATACGTGAGTACCATCAGCGCCAGAAACCGGAGTCTTGGCAGTATACCGAAGCGGATGGCACGGTGCTGGGACAGAAGGTAACGCCAATTGACCGTGCGGGCATCTATGTACCTGGCGGCAAGGCTGCATACCCATCATCTGTGCTGATGAATGCCTTGCCAGCTCATGTGGCAGGTGTACGCGAAATCGTGATGGTGGTGCCTGCACCGGGTGGAGTTGTCAGTGAACTGGTGCTGGCGGCGGCGCACTTGGCCGGGGTGGAAAAGGTTTATACCGTAGGTGGCGCCCAGGCAGTGGCGGCGATGGCATACGGTACCGAGACATTGCCGAAAGTCGACAAGATCGTGGGGCCTGGCAATATTTTTGTCGCCACGGCCAAGCGTGCAGTATTTGGCCAGGTGGGCATCGACATGATAGCTGGCCCATCGGAAATCCTGGTAGTTTCCGACGGGCAGACCGATCCCGAATGGCTGGCCATGGATCTGTTCTCCCAGGCCGAGCATGACCAGGATGCTCAGGCTATTCTGGTCAGTTGGGATGAGGCTCACCTCGATGAGGTACAGAAAGCCATGGATCGCTTGCTGCCGACCTTGGAGCGTGAACCTATTGCGCGAGTGTCTCTGGTGGAGCGTGGCGCATTGATCGCCTGTCGTGATCAGACGGAGGCCATGGAGCTGGTCAACCGCATTGCCCCGGAGCACCTGGAGCTTTCTGTCGCGGATCCCGAAGCTCTGCTGCCCGAGGTGCGTCATGCTGGTGCTATCTTCATGGGGCGTTACACCGCTGAAGCGTTGGGGGACTACTGTGCTGGCCCCAACCATGTCCTGCCGACCTCTGGGACGGCGCGTTTCTCATCTCCTTTGGGGGTGTACGACTTCCAGAAGCGTTCCTCGATCATCCAATGCTCTCCTGAGGGGGCTTCTGTTCTGGGCAAGACGGCCTCCGTGCTGGCTCGTGGGGAATCCTTGACGGCGCATGCTCGCTCGGCAGAATATCGAATCAAGAAGTAAGCACGAATCAGGGAGTGAGCGGAATCTGGGAGTAGCACCCGCCTGTCAGTCGTCATCACGCAAGAGGCCCCGTCTATGCCGGGGCCTCTTGCATTTCCATGCTGATCGCTACTCAGGTTGAGTGTTGTTCAGAAGGTCTTCCTGGCTGCTTGGCGTCGGCCGTTCACCGACGACAATCTTGACTTCCTGGGGGGTGCCATTGCGCGCCACTGTCACCTGGAGCTCGGTTCCCGGGGAAACCGCGGCGATATCGCTCATGGTCCGACGAGGATCGATGACAGGGCTGTTGTCGACCTTGAGCAATACGTCTCCTGGTTTTAATCCTGCCTGATCGGCCGGACCATCGGAAACAACGCCGGCGATGATCACGCCAGCGGGAACTTTGAGACCGAAGGAAGCGGCCAGATCCTGATTGAGTTCCTGGGCTTCGATGCCAAGCCAGCCACGAATGACGCGTCCATTGGTCACGATCTGTTCAAGAATGCTGCGGGCCAGGTTGGCTGGAATGGCAAAGCCAATACCTTGGGATCCTCCTGACCGGGAGAAAATGGCGGTATTGATGCCGACCAGGCCTCCTTGGGGGTTGATCAAGGCGCCACCGGAGTTGCCAGGGTTGATGGCGGCATCGGTCTGGATGAAATCCTCGTAGGCGCTGAGTCCCAGGTGACTCCTGCCGGTGGCGCTGATGATCCCCATGGTGACAGTCTGGCCGACGCCAAAGGGATTGCCGATGGCAAGCATTACGTCACCTACTACTGCATCCTCGGAATCGCTCAGTTCGATGACGGGCAGGTTGTCGAGGTTGATCTTGAGTACCGCCAGGTCGCTCTCGGGATCAGTGCCAATCACTTCGGCCAGGGTTTCGCGCCCATCGCGTAGGGCTACCTGGATCTGATCGGCACCGCTGATGACATGGTGGTTGGTCAGGACATAACCATCCTGACTGACAATGACACCGGAGCCGAGGCTCGACAGCATGCGTTGGCGTGCAGGAGCGTCGCGACCGAAGAACTGACGGAAGAAGGGATCGGACATCAGAGGATGAGTCTCGCGTTCCACGACGCGAGAGGAATAAATATTGACCACGGCCGGTGCTGCACGCTCAACTGCATCAGCATAGCTGACCAGTCCTTGTTGCCGGTTGAGTGGCGGTGCTTGCTGCAGCTCGGGCAGAGGGCGCTTTGCCACATTGGTGGAGGTGGTGCTGTCCCCTGTTGGGGCAATGGGGTCCGGTGCGGGTGCGCCGACGGCCGGGGCGTTTTCTGTGCCTGGTGCAGTGGGGGGTGGGGTGGACTCGGTACTTAAGTCAGGAGCCATTCGGCCGAGGCGCTCAGGAAAAGCGTTGAGCAGGACGACGGCAAGCAGAATGCCGATGATGACCGGCCAAAGATAGGGTAGCAGGTTGCGGCGCATGCGGCGGGAGTCCTTATCGCTGGGGCGGTGTCGCGGGCCTGTTACGGGCCGAGTACAATGAGCGATATTGTAACACTGCCTGGAAGGTTATGGCTGCTTCCCGGAGGGAAACTTGGTTGAGTGGACCCTGGGTTTCCTGCACTTTTTGCTCTTGGATGGAATCATGGTCGACTGTAAAGAACTGGTTGCTGCCTGCGACACGCTGCTCGATTCCTCGCGTTTCAGGGACTATACGGAGAACGGTCTGCAGGTTTCTGGTAAACCCAGTATCCAGCGTGTGTTGAGTGGGGTGACGGCATGTCAGGCCTTGCTTGACGAAGCCGTGGCATGGCAGGCGGATTTGGTGCTGGTGCATCACGGATATTTCTGGAAGAACGAGCCGGTCGCTGTCACCGGCATGAAGCGCAAGCGACTGGCGACATTGTTGAATCACAATATCAATTTGCTGGCCTATCACCTGCCTCTGGATGCCCACTCTGAACTTGGCAACAATGCCATGTTAGCTCGGCAATTGGGATTGAAGGTGGAAGGCACCCTGGATGCTCCCATGGGTGAAGGGTTGCTGTGGCATGGCCGGCCTGAGCACCCTGTTTCTCTGGAAGCGCTATCGGATCAGGTGACCAGTGTGCTGGGCAGAAGGCCTACCGTGGTCAAAGCGCCAGGCCTGGGGGATGTGAAGCGGGTTGCCTGGTGCACGGGTGGGGCCCAGGACATGATCAGTGCGGCGGCGGAGGCGGGGGTAGATGCCTTTATCTCTGGTGAAATTTCTGAACGAACGACTCATCTGGCTCGCGAAATGGGTATCCACTATCTGGCGGCGGGGCATCACGCGACCGAGCGTTATGGGGTGAAGGCTCTGGGGCAGTGGCTGGCCGAGCGCTTTGCTGTTGAGCATCGGTTTGTCGATATCGACAACCCTGCCTGACACATTCAGGCCTCACTCCGTTCCATGGAGTGAGGCCTGGTGTTGAGTATGTCGCGATTTGTCTATGCAGAAACGGGCCTAGTGGCGCGGATCATAGTCAGTGGCGCGGAACATAGTTGCGTGGGGTTTAGTAGCGCGGAGGGCGAGGGGATGCTTCATCATCGTCTTCATCCTCTTTGCGCAGGCCGTAATTTTCGGAAAGTGTGCCGCTGTTGCCATCCGCATAATCGCGGGGAATCTTGAGATCTTCCTGTGCGGCGTCGTTCGATGGTGTCAGGCTGCTTATCTGCAGGTTCCCTGGGGGTGTCACCTTGTTGGGAGAGCCTTCGCGGCCCAGACGCTTGGCTGATTCGTCCAGTTGCTGGCGAAGATTCTGACCACCTTCCAGCAGGCGCTGAATCAGCGTGTCCATCTGGGTAAAGTGCTCATCGACACCATCTTTCCATTCGGCGATCTGGCGTTCACGTTCTGTGAGGCGCTGGCGTAGCTTCTGAGCATTGCGAGCACCGCCATTGAGCAGATGATAGCCTAGGGCGCCGATACCGATGCCGGCGATCAGGCAGGCTGCTGCCAGAATCACATTGATATTGCTTGCTTCCACTATTGTCTCCCTGAGTGCCAGTCGCTAGCCGCAGTGCCGGTCAAGCCGGGGCTCCATTATAGGGGGCGACGCCTACGGAGCGTCAAATGCCACGCTGTGTAATGTGTTTCATGCTGCGGCTGCGCATTTTGCTGCAGCTGCGTATAATACGGCCTTCTTCATTCAGACTCAGCCAGGATGGTACATGACTGCCACCGCTACCACGCCGAGCACTAGTCGACCTCTGACCCCTATACAACGCTACCGTCGGGATCTGGAGCGTCCAGACTTCAATCACGATGCGGCCCAGGCCAATGCTGTCGAGCATCTACAACGTCTGTATGACCAATTGGTTGCAGCTCCGGTGCGCAAGCCTGCAATAGCGAACAGTCGCGGGTGGAAGTCCAAGGTGAAAGGTATCTTCGGGCGCCAGGAGGCCGGACAGGAGCCCAGGCTACCGGATATCTCCGGGCTGTACTTCTGGGGCGGGGTCGGTCGTGGCAAGACGTATCTGGTGGATACCTTTTATGAAGCACTGCCGTTTCCCCAGAAGATGCGTACCCATTTCCACCGTTTCATGCAGCGTGTGCATAACGAGCTGGCTCACTGCAAAGGGGAGAAGAACCCTTTGCAGCTCATTGCCGCCAAGTTTGCTCAAGAGACGCGAGTCATCTGCTTCGATGAGTTCTTCGTCAAGGACATCACTGATGCCATGATCCTGGCTAACCTGCTCGAAGCACTGTTCGAGCGGGGAGTGGTGCTGGTGGCAACTTCTAACATCGTTCCTGATGACCTGTATAAGGATGGCCTGCAGCGAGCAAGGTTCCTGCCTGCCATCGACTTGCTGAAGCGCCATTGTGAAGTCGTCAATGTCGACTCGGGCGTGGACTATCGCTTGCGTGCTCTCGAGCGTGCACAGATCTACCATACGCCTCTGGATGAGGCAGCGAACAGAGAGCTGGAGCGTAGCTTTCGGGAGATCGCCGGGCATCCGGGAGAGAAGGGCGTCGCATTGGAGGTCAATCATCGCGTACTGCACGCGGTGCGTCTGCACGAAAATGTGGTGTGGTTCGATTTCCTGGAGCTATGTGACGGTCCCAGGAGTCAGAATGACTACATTGAGCTGGCACGAGAATTCCATACTGTGGTGATGTCATCGGTGCTGCGCATGAGTGGTGCCACTGATGATCGGGCTCGTCGTTTCATCAACCTGGTCGATGAGTTCTATGATCGTGGCGTCAAGTTGTTGATGTCGGCCGAGGTGTCGGCGGATGCGCTCTATTCCGGAGGAACACTGGAGTTCGAATTCCAGCGCACTCTTTCGCGTCTGCAGGAAATGCAGTCAAGAGAATATCTGGCGTTGCCACACAAGCCTTGAGCATAAACCCCGTGAAGGGGGTGACGTAGCGCTGTCCTATCGTGTAGAATGCGCGCTCGCTCGACCGTTGTGCCGATGTGGTGGTCATCACCGCCGGTACAACCAAGAAAAATAGGGATGATCCAATGTCGACCTTCTTTCAGCATGCTGAAGCGGGCCGATGACAGGATCCAACATATCTAATTGGTGATTCATCCATGAAGACGTTCACTGCTAAGCCGCAGTCCGTCCAGCGCGACTGGTATGTCGTCGATGCTGCGGACAAGACGCTCGGTCGTCTGGCCACTGAAATTGCTCGTCGCCTGCGCGGCAAGCACAAGCCTGAGTACACTCCTCATGTCGATACCGGCGATTACATCGTCGTGATCAATGCTGAGAAGGTGAAGGTGACTGGCAACAAGGCCAGTGACAAGATGTACCACCGTCATACCGGTTATCCGGGTGGCCTGCGTTCCATGAGCTTCGAACAGCTGATTGCTCACGCTCCTGAGCGTGTCATCGAA
The DNA here is from genome assembly GCF_029263665.1 of Halomonas sp. Taxonomy (GTDB): domain Bacteria; phylum Pseudomonadota; class Gammaproteobacteria; order Pseudomonadales; family Halomonadaceae; genus Halomonas. Next base: position 76,054 of record NZ_JAJUFQ010000004.1, on the reverse strand, counting down.
GGTGCTGTGAAAGGCATGCTGCCGAAGGGCCCGCTGGGTCGTGCCATGCACGCCAAGCTGAAGGTCTATGCCGGCACCGAGCACCCGCACGCTGCACAGCAGCCGCAAGAACTGAACATCTAAGGGGAATCAGGCCATGTCACAGCAGTATTATGGTACCGGTCGCCGCAAGACCTCTACCGCTCGCGTTTTCCTGAAGCCGGGTTCCGGCAAGATCGTCGTCAACGGTCGCGAGCTGAATGAATACTTCGGTCGTGTAACCGGCCGTATGGTGGTTCGTCAGCCTCTCGAGCTGACTGAAACGCTCGAGCAGTTCGATGCCTATGTCACCGTCAAGGGCGGTGGTGGTAGTGCCCAGGCCGGTGCTATCCGTCACGGTATCACTCGTGCACTGATCGAATACAACGAAGACTTCCGCAAGCCGCTGCGTGATGCAGGCTACGTCACTCGTGACGCGCGCCAAGTCGAACGTAAGAAGGTCGGTCTGCGCAAGGCACGTCGTCGCCCGCAGTTCTCCAAGCGTTAATCGCTCTTTACCGCTTCGATCTCCAAAGCCCGGACCTAGGTCCGGGCTTTGTCGTTTAGGTACCATCCTTGTGTGTTCGTATGAGGCTTGCCTAAGATACAAGCACTTGGGTCTTATATCTGGACTCACAAGAGCAGCCAGCAATAACAACAAGCAGCAATAACGACAAGCAGCAATAACGACAAGGGCGCGTGGCCACGCGGCACAGCTGCGGTCCAGGAGGAGTGAGGCGATGGGAGGCACCAGGGCATGGCTGAGCATGACGTGAATCGGGGAGTCGACAGGGCTCGACGTCGGTTCCTGGTAAGTGCGACAACGGTCGTCGGGACCGTGGGTGCTGTTGGCGTAGCGGTACCTTTTCTGTCGTCCTGGCAGCCGAGTGCCAGGGCGCTTGCGGCAGGAGCACCAGTCAGGGCGGATATTTCCAAGCTCGAGCCCGGGCAGCGCATCGTGGTGGAGTGGCGCGGCAAGCCGGTATGGATACTGAGCCGTACCACGGAGATGATTGAGCGCACCGAGGATCTGGGCGGGGATATTCTCGCAGACCCTGAGTCTGTTGAGCCACAGCAGCCTGACTATGTCTCTGGGCCGATGCGCGCCATTCGTCCTGAGATAGGGGTACTTGTTGGCCTATGTACTCATCTGGGATGCTCACCGCTATTCAAGCCTGAACCCAATGCCAGTGATGTCGGGGTCAGCAACTGGCCTGGAGGGTTCTTCTGTCCTTGTCATGGATCGCGCTTCGACCTGGCTGGTCGGGTGTACCGTAATGTGCCGGCGCCAATCAATCTCGAAGTGCCGCCATATCACTTCGAAGGTGACTCGGTGATTGTGATCGGTGAAGACGGGGAGGGAGCCTGATGGCTAATCAGCGTAGAGCGAAAGCTGAGCGCGGTATGATGCGCTGGATAGACGATCGATTCCCGGCAACCCAGATGTTGCGCGACCACCTGACACAATACTACGCGCCGAAAAATTTCAACTTCTGGTATTTCTTTGGTTCTCTCGCGTTACTGGTGCTGGTCAATCAGATCATTACCGGAATCTGGCTGACCATGAGTTTCAACCCTAGTGCCGAGGGGGCCTTCGACTCTGTCGAATACATCATGCGTGATGTGGAATGGGGATGGTTGATCCGCTATATGCATTCCACGGGCGCTTCGGCTTTCTTCATCGTGGTCTATCTGCACATGTTTCGTGGGCTGCTCTATGGATCGTACCGGGCTCCGCGAGAGTTGGTGTGGATCTTTGGCATGGCCATCTATCTGGCCTTGATGGCAGAGGCTTTCATGGGGTATCTGCTGCCTTGGGGGCAGATGTCCTACTGGGGGGCCCAGGTCATCATTTCGCTGTTTTCAGCGATTCCTGGAATCGGTCCGGATCTGTCTCAGTGGATCCGGGGGGATTACCTGATTTCCGGCATTACCCTGAACCGCTTTTTTGCCTTGCACGTTGTCGCGTTACCCATCGTGATTCTGGCGCTGGTGGTGCTGCATATCATTGCCTTGCACGAAGTTGGCTCCAACAACCCGGATGGCATTGATATCAAGAAAAAGCGTGATGAGGCGGGTAATCCGCTGGACGGGATTCCCTTTCATCCCTATTACACGGTCAAGGACCTGTTCGGGGTGGCAGTTTTTCTCTTTGTCTTCTGTGTGGTGATCTTCTATTTCCCTGAAGGTGGCGGCTATTTCCTGGAGACGCCAAACTTCGAGCCGGCCAACCAGTTGAAGACTCCGGATCATATTGCTCCTGTGTGGTATTTCACACCTTTCTACGCCATCTTGCGTGGTGTTACCTTCAGCATCTTTGGCCTTGATGCCAAGTTTCTCGGTGTGTTGGCCATGGGGGCTGCCATTGCTGTGTTGTTTGTGCTTCCCTGGCTGGATCGATCGCCTGTACGTTCGATGCGCTATAAGGGCTGGTTCTCCCGGGTCATGCTGGCGCTGTTTGTCATCAGCTTCATCACGCTCGGAGTGCTTGGTGTTTTGCCGCCAACGGCAATGCGCACAGTGATTTCCCAAGTGTGTACCCTGGTTTATTTCGCCTTCTTCATTCTGATGCCGTTCTATACCAGGTTGGAGAAGACCAAGCCTGTTCCGGAAAGGGTGACTGGCTGATGAATACACAACGACTCATTCTGACCATTGCCCTGTCCCTTGCGTGTTCCCTCATGTCAGTCGTCATGGTGTCGTCTGCCATCGCCGCGGGCGAAGGCGCTACCCATGACATGACGCCGGACCTGGATGACGAGGCATCGTTGCAGCGCGGCATGAAGTTGTTCGTCAATTACTGCATGGGCTGTCATTCCCTTGAGTATCAGCGCTTTTCCCGAGCCTCCGAGGATCTTGGGATTCCCGAGGGCATGATGGTGGATAACCTGATGTTCTCGTCTCAATTGGGGTTCAATGACCAAATGCACCGGGCGATGCGAGAAGATGACGCGGAGGCCTGGTTCGGCGTTGCACCTCCTGATCTGACGCTGGAGGCTCGTCTGCGAGGAGCCGACTGGATCTATTCGTATTTGCTGGGTTTCTATCGTGATTCCGAGCGTCCCTTTGGTGTCAATAACGTGGTCTTTCCGGCGGTGGGCATGCCCAATGTACTGGAGGAATTGCAAGGAGTTCAGGAACTGACCTGCACCGAAGAAGAAAGAGAGCATGCACAGGGCGGGGAGTGCAGTACCCTGAGTGTGGTGTCGCCCGGCAGCATGTCCACGCAAGACTTCGAAGCGGCGATGTTCGATCTCACCAACTTCCTGGTTTATGTGGGCGAGCCATCCCGTTTGCAGGCCCGTTCGCTAGGGCCGAAGGTACTGATCTTTCTGTTGGTGTTCATTGTGATCACCTGGCTGCTCAAGCGTGAATATTGGCGTGATGTGCATTAGGATGCAGCTTTCTTGATCAAGGTGCATGGTCTTGGCCATGCACCTTTTGTGTTATCTGGGTATCATATTTTTCCGATTTGTCGCTCTCGAAGGAGTCGTGAGCCCCAAGTCGGTGCTGTCGTGTTATTATCCCGGCTTGAACTGATGCGAGGATTGTTTCATGGGTGTAGTGGCCAAGCGGTCGTCGATGATCTTCTATTCCGGCGGTGACGATCATTACAGTCATCGTGTGCGGATTGTGCTGGCCGAGAAGGGGGTCGCTGTTGATATCGTCGAAGTGACGGAAGAGAAGCATCCCGAGGAGTTGGCTGATCTGAACCCCTACAACAGTGTGCCTACGCTGCTCGATCGTGAGTTGGTGCTGTATGAGTCCAAGGTGATGATGGAGTACCTGGACGAGCGTTTCCCGCACCCGCCGCTGCTGCCTGTTTACCCGGTTGCCCGTGCCCAGAGTCGTCTGTGGATGCACCGCATCGAGCGTGAATGGTGCCCGATGGTGGAGCGCATCCTTTCTGGCAGCAAGAAGGAGGCTGACAAGGCACGCAAGGAGCTGCGCGAGAGTCTGATTGGCATTTCGCCGATCTTCGAGGACATGCCATTCTTCATGAGTGAAGAGTTCACCCTGGTCGATTGCTGCCTGGCTCCGGTGCTCTGGCGTTTGCCGGCTCTTGGCATTGAGTTGCCGGAAAAACAGGTACGTCCATTGATGGATTACATGGAGCGTCTGTTTGATCGTGAAGGCTTCAAGGCATCCTTGTCGGAGAATGAGCGCGAGATGCGTGCCTGACCGACCTTCTGTGGCCGACCTCCGGTGAGGTCGGTCCAGCCGAGGCTGTATCGGCCTGCCATGACAGCAAAGGCATATTCTGAAGGTAGCCTTGGCGGGGCCATGAAAAAGCCGTTAACGTGTTGTGTAGAAAACCGTTAGCGTGTTGCAGGAAAGCCATCAGCCCGTTTTGAAAGAGCCATCCAAGAGGGCCAATTCATGAAATCAAGTCGTCCCTATCTGGCCAGGGCGCTCTATGAGTGGCTGCTGGATAACGATCTGACTCCGTATATCGTTGTTGACGCTACTCAGTCTGGCGTCGAAGTGCCGCGCCAGTTTGTGCAGAATGACCAGATTGTGCTCAACCTTGGGCCAAGCGCCGTACGTGACTTGCATATGGATAATGAGTGGATTCGTTTTTCTGCTCGTTTCAATGGTAAGTCCGAGCAGTTGTTCGTGCCTGTGCCTGCCTTGATCGCGCTGTATGCACGAGAAAATGGTGTGGGCATGGTCTTCGGCCACGAGCCGGTATTGCCTGAAGAGGCAGAAGAAGATCAGGCACCAGTGCTGGAAAGTGTTGATAGTGCTGATGCCGCTTCGGAATCTCAAGCTCTGGAAGAACGTGCCGAGGAAGATGCCGACGCGCGCAGTGATGACGATGTCAATCAGCAAGCGAAGCCGCCGCGCAAAGGGCGCCCATCTCTGCGTGTCATCAAGTGATGGTGTGATTGTGCGATCGTTGGACAATGCAAAAACGGCAGGCCTCAGGCCTGCCGTTTTTGCATGACTGACATGGGAAAGGTTAGTCGAGGTAATCGAATACCTTGACGATGCGCTCCATGCCGCCAGCACTGGCTGCTGTATTGACCACTTGGTCGGCTTGGGCATGAGTGACCAGGCCCATCAGATATACAGTGGCATTTTCAGTGACAACCTTTATGTCCTTGGCGGAGGTACCGCTGGTCGCCAGGGTGGTGCGGACCTTGGTGTCGATCCAGGAGTCACTGAGGCGCTGGCTGGTGGGCAGGTTGGCTGCCACGCTCAGCTCGTTGTGTATCCGGCGGACATTGCGGATCTGGGAGACAATCTGCTCTGCACTCTGCTTGAGTTCTTCGCTCGGGACCTGGCCAGTCAACAGGACAACGCCATTGTAGGAGTCCACGTTGACACGAGCATCTCCGAAACGAGCGTCAGTGGCTTTCAGATTGTGTTCTGCCTTGGTTTCGATGCTTTCGTCATCGACCTGGGCGCCCCAGGTGCGTTCGCCATAGTTGTCCTCGATCGGGCCGGGGTTGGTCACTGAAGTGATGGTGGAGCAGCCTGCCAGCATGAGGGCCAGGGTCAGGGAGACGATAAGAGAGCGTTGGGTCATGGAATTACTCGCTTGCACCAAAGAGTTGTTCGTCGATCAAGTCGCAGAGACAGTGAATCACCAGCAGATGCACTTCCTGAATGCGTGCGGTAGAGGTGGCCGGGACACGGATTTCGCAATCGTCCTGGCCAAGCAATGATGCCATGTCACCACCGTCGCGTCCGGTCAGGGCGACGACTGTCATGTCGCGATCATGGGCAGCTTGAATGGCCTGGATGACGTTGGCCGAGTTGCCGCTGGTGGATATCGCCAGCAACACGTCGCCAGGTTGGCCCAGTGCCCTGATCTGCTTGGAGAACACATCGTTATAACTGTAATCGTTGGCGATGGAGGTCAAGGTTGATGTGTCGGTGGTCAGAGCCAATGCGGGAAGGCTGGGACGCTCTCGCTCGAAGCGATTGAGCAGCTCCGAGGAAAAGTGTTGACTGTCGCCAGCACTGCCGCCGTTGCCACAGGCAAGAATCTTGCCGTCGGTGACCAGGCACTGAACCATCATTTGACTAGCCACTTCGATGAAGGGCGGGAGCACTTCGCTGGCGTAGGTCTTGGTGTCGATGCTGTCGTTGAAATGTCCGAGAATTCGGCTCTGGAAGTCCATGCTGTTTTCCTGGTCCATGGGGAAACACGTCAGGACTTTGAGTGTTTCCAGTGTGTTCAGTTCGCTTCGAAGGCATTGGGAATCCAATAAAAGTCGAGATCAGGCGGTGATCCGGTAACAGCCAGAACATCGAAGCGGCAAGGACATGATAGCCGGTTGCGCTGCAGATAAAAACGCGCCGCCTTTATCAGGCGGCGCTGTTTGGTGAGCGTGACCGTTTCTGCAGGCGTCCCGAAGCGATTGCTGGAGCGGTGACGAACCTCGACAAAAACCAATATGTCGCCGTGGTGCATGATCAAGTCGAGTTCGCCACCTTTGGTGGCTTGGTTGCTGGCTACCAGGCGCAAGCCTCGCTGGCTGAGCCATAGGCTGGCGGCATGCTCGATACATGCTCCCCTTGCTCTGGCTGACTGTGGCCTGGTATCCGGCATCAGCGTTGCTCGCTGCTGGCAGCGCCGTCAGTATCGCCACCGGCCAGGATGGGAGAAGGTACGCCATTGACGAACACTGCCCAGGGCAACTCGCGGTAGATGCGGCCATCGCTGTTGCCACCAAGCATGCCGGTTGCTCCCTGCATGCGTGTCTGCGGTATGGCCTCGTACTGGGGCAGGCGACGAGCCAGCTCGTAGGCATCTACCCCCATGGCCTTGAGTCGAAATGTGCCCGGGTTGTCTTCAGAGCGCAACTGCTGGTAGCTGGCATAGAAGGGCAAGGCCTCGGCACCACCCACTGCGGCATCAGGGATCTGCCATGGTATGTCGAGGAACTGGACGCCATCCAGGTCCCTGTCCAGATTTGGCTGAGGCCGCCCTTCATACAGATGGGACGTGGCGTAGACTGGCAGCTTGAGAGCATTGTAATACTGCAGTGTTGGACGCACTTGGCGAGCATAATCGGGAAGTGCCAGCAAGAAGAGCATGTCCGGGCGAGGCTCGCTTACCGCGCGGCGTGTGCTGTCGGTCGCAGGAGCAGACGGCGAGTAGCGTACCGCGGAGGCAACTTCGCCCCCCAGTGCTTTCCATTCATTCCAGAAGGCTTCGCCAACTCGCTGGCCCCAGTCATTGTTGGGAACAAGAACGGATGCCTTGCGGTGTCCGTCTTGCCAGCCGCGGCGAGCAGCCTGCCGGGCTTCGTCTTCCGCAGAGAGGCCATATTCGAAGAGCCCCTCGGTCGTGTTTGAAGCGCCTTCTCCATAGTTCAGTGCCAGGGTGGGCAGAGGGACGCTGGCGCGGCTCTCCAGTTGGGAGACGTCCTTCTTGTCCAGAGGCCCGATCACGACTTGGGCGCCACCGCCTTTGGCTGTCTGATACAACTGGTCGAGACTGGCGCTGGATGTGTCGAGGAATGCCAGCTTGGCACCACTGTTGCCGCTGATTTTCTGCCGGGTCCGGATACCCTCTTCGATGGCATCGGCAACGCCGGCAAGAGGACCACTTTCGGGTAGCATGACCGCAATCTTGGTGACCTGCTTGCCCCGCAGATCGCGCATTGCCGTGATCTGTTTCGGCATGCGGCGGTTGGCCGGGTGGTCCGTGTTGGCCACGCGCCAGTCATCCAGTTGGGTAAACAACTGGTCGATATCCCCATTGCTGTTGCGCACGAGAGCTGCCAGTGACAGCCAACCTGTCACAATGGCGTTGTCCGGCTGGGCCAGGGCATTGGCTTGACGTTCGCTGAGGGTCGATAGCTGAGCCCAGATGGCGTCGTTGATGTCCTCGCGGCCAGAGGCTGTCTGTACCTGCAGAAGAATACGGGCAGATTTCTGAGCCTGGCCAAGCTGACCAAATGCAAGCCCCTGGCGTAGCAGCAGGAGGTTGAGCTGGTCGTCGGAGAACTGGACGAGCTTGCTCGCGTCGGTGGCGCGCAGCACCGCTTGAGGGTCTCCTTCGCTGTCGCCTAACTCTGACAGCAACAGTGCCCATTGGCGCAGGTTGTCGTCTTTAAGCTGGCTGTCGTCGATCTGTTTGGCGACTTCCAGAGCCTCGGGGCGGCGCTCGGATCGTGCTAGGATGTCGGCCGCTTGCAGACGAGTTTGCGCCGCCTGGGCTGGCTGTTGTTGGGCAGCCTGGGTCAGTAGCTGGTCAGGATCTTCGTCGAAGGTCCTTTGGATCACGCCAGGTGCGCTACACCCCGCCAGTGTCAGCGCAAGCAGCATGGTGGCCAGAGGGCCGCGAGTCGAAATCATCATGAATCCTTCCTTGTCCTCGATGCGGAATTCACCCCAGGGAGCCCGAGATGTCAGACGCTTTAGCCGGTTCATTGTACGTGGTCGCCACACCGATTGGGAACTTGGATGACCTAAGTCCTCGAGCGGCAGCTGTGCTGGGGCGTGTGGCCATGGTGGCTGCAGAGGATACTCGACATAGTGCTCGCCTGATGCGCCACCTGGGCATATCACCAAAAATGGTGTCGCTACACGACCATAATGAGGGGGGGCGAGTCTCTCAGCTAAAGGATGTGCTGGCCGGTGGTGCTGATGTGGCCTTGATCAGTGATGCAGGGACGCCGCTGATCAGTGATCCGGGGTATGTCCTGGTCAGAGAATTACGTGCTGCAGGCTTTCGCATCGTGCCGGTACCAGGGCCCTGTGCATTGGTTACTGCCTTGAGTGCAGCGGGACTGCCAACAGATCGCTTTTCGTTTCATGGATTCCTTCCTGCCAAGGGGAGTGCTCGCCGTGTGCGTCTGGAGGCATTGGTAAAGGCTACCGAGACGCTGGTGTTTTATGAATCGCCGCACCGTATTCGTGATGTACTCGAGGATATTGCTGTGCTATTGGGTGGGCGTCGAATTGTGCTTGGTCGTGAGCTGACCAAGACGTTTGAAACCTTTCTCGATGGGGATGCCAGGGCATTGTTGAGGTTGATGGAAGACGACCCGGATCAGGCCCGCGGTGAGTTTGTGGTCATGGTCACTGGTGCACCAAAGCTGGAGAATGGTGCGGAAGTAGCGGGTGGCGATGTCGATGCTGAGACTTTGCTCAAGGCACTGCTTGCAGAAGGAGTGGGAGTGAAGCAGACAGCGGCAGTGGCCACTCGAGTGCTTGGTGGGACGAAAAAGTCCTGGTATGCCCAGGCTCAGAGTCTGAAAGATGGGGCTTGAATATAGGATAAGATAACTGAAAATAAGCCTCGTTCTCGGTGGACGGGGATTGAGGGGTTTGCGGGCCACTGGTATGCTTGCCGCGGGAGTTGGCCAGACAGTCGCCGCCGCTTTGATGCGGGGGAGGAAAGTCCGGGCTCCATAGGGCAGAGTGCCAGGTAACGCCTGGGCGGCGTGAGCCGACGGAAAGTGCAGCAGAGAGTAGACCGCCTAAGCCTCCTTTGGGAGGCCGGTAAGGGTGAAAGGGTGCGGTAAGAGCGCACCGCGCGCCTGGTAACAGTGCGTGGCACGGTAAACCCCACTCGGAGCAAGACCAAATAGGAACCCGTTGGCGTGGCCCGCGCTGGGTTCGGGTAGGTTGCTTGAAGGTAGTGGCGACGCTGCCTCTAGAGGAATGGCTGTCCACGACAGAACCCGGCTTATCGGCCAACTCCCCCTGATTTCAATATGATGCGCCCCTTCGTAGTTGCTCTTTTCAGCCCGTCGAACGAGATATACATGCCGTCACCCACCTCTGAACCTTCTGTGCGCGGCTTCGCTCATGTCAGCGTTCTGCTCGACGGCGCCGTAGAAGCGCTGATTCATGACCCCAAGGGAATCTATCTGGATGGCACCTTCGGTCGTGGCGGTCACTCCCGCGCCATCCTATCTCGCCTGGCACCGGAAGGGCGTCTGCTGGCTCTGGACCGAGACCCGCAAGCCATTGCTGAAGCTGCCAATATTGTGGACCCTCGCTTTTCCATCGTTCATTCCGAGTTTGCCCGTCTGGGAGATGTGACTCGAGAAAAGGGCTTGCATGGCCAGATTTCCGGCATATTGCTGGATGTCGGGGTATCCTCTCCTCAGCTCGATGACGCTGAGCGAGGATTCAGCTTCCTGCGTGATGGTCCGTTGGACATGCGCATGGATCCTACAAGAGGGGAGAGTGCTGCCAGCTGGTTGGCCCGTGTCGATGAAGCCGAAATGGCAGGGGTGTTCAAGCGCTATGGCGAGGAGCGCTATGCTCGCCGTTTGGCCCGGACCATCATCGAGCGGCGCAAGGAGCGTCCTTTTACACGGACAGCTGATCTGGCCGAGGTCGTCAAGGCTGCCCATCCTGCATGGGAAAAAGGCAAGCATCCGGCCACACGGGTATTTCAGGCGATACGTATCGAGATCAATGGTGAGTTGGACCAACTGGATGCGGCCCTTGAAGAGGCTCTGGAAGCACTGGCGCCCGGAGGGCACCTGGTGGTAATCAGCTTCCACTCGTTGGAAGATCGTCGCGTCAAGCGCTTCATTCGTGACCATGTGCGCGGCGATACTCAGCTTCCCAAGGGAGTACCATTGCGAGATGACCAGATACAGAGGCGTCTGGAGTCCCTGGGTAAAGCACAAAAGGCCAGCAAGGAAGAAGTCGACGCCAATCCCCGGGCCCGCAGTGCCGTGATGCGTATCGCCCGCAAGCGTTATTGAGGAAACCCATGGCTCAAGGACGACTGGATATCAATGCTTTCGGTTGGCCGCTCAGGCAAACCTTCACCCCCCGGCTCATTCTGGTGCTGGCACTGCTGGGTGCCTGTTTGGTATCGGCCCTGGCCGTGATCAGTGTCAGCCACCAGACCCGTACACAGTATGCTCGTTTGCAAAGTCTGGAGCGTGAGCAGCAGCAGTTGCAGACCGAGTGGGGCCAGTTACTGCTGGAAGAAAGTGCCTGGTCAACGCCATCGCGCATTGAGAGCATGGCGGTGGAGCGTCTTGAGATGCATCTACCTGATATTCACGATATTGAGGTGATCGCTCCATGAGTACAGGGCAATCACGCGGGGTGTCCACCCGTCGGCCCCCCCCTATGACCCCCATGGGGCGTGCTCGTTACGTGGTGATGATGTCACTGATACTGATTGGCCTGGGCTTGCTCGCAGGCCGTATCGTGGATCTGCATGTCATCAATCGTACTTTTCTGCAAGGGCAGGGGGATGCGCGGACGCTGCGCACCGATCCGATCCCGGCACACCGAGGCATGATCACCGACCGCAATGGTGAACCACTGGCGATCTCCACGCCTGTCATGACCTTATGGGCCAATCCCCAGCAGTTGCCAGAGGATAATATTCAGCGCCTGATGTTGGCCAAGGCGCTGGGTACTGACCTGGACTCACTCAATGAGCGAGTTGCTGGCTACAGCGACAAGGAGTTCATGTATCTCAGCCGGCGTCTCACTCCAGCGGAAGCACAACCGATCGTGGATCTGCGCATGCCAGGAGTATATGCACGTGAAGAGTACAAGCGCTATTACCCGACTGGCGAGGTAACCGCTCAGCTGCTTGGGGTAACCAATGTCGATGATGCTGGCCAGGAAGGCCTTGAGCTGGCCTACAATTCCTATCTTTCCGGTGAGCCAGGCAAGCGCAGGGTGCTCAAGGACCGTCGTGGACGTTTGGTGCGTGACCTGGAAGTCCTGCAGGAAGCGCAGCCCGGAGGCGACCTGACGCTGTCGATTGATCAGCGTCTTCAGTACATGGCCTATCGCGAACTCAAGGTGGCGATGGACGAAAATGATGCCGATGGTGCTTCCCTGGTAATGCTGGATGCCCGCACGGGTGAAGTGCTGGCCATGGTTAACCAACCATCCTATAACCCCAACAATCGTGCGGGCCTTGATCCGCGAGGGTTGCGTAACCAGGCTATTGTCGATGTGTTCGAGCCAGGCTCAGTCATGAAGCCGCTGGCCATGTCCGCATTGCTGGAAACAGGAAAATTTCCGCTGGATACCGTGGTAGACACTTCGCCAGGATGGATGCGCATCGATCGCTACACCATTCGTGATGTGTCCAACAATGGCAAGTTGACCCTTGCCGGTATTCTGCGCAAATCCTCCAATATCGGCATGTCCAAGCTGACCTTGCAGCTTGATGAGCCCGTGGTTCCCGACAAGTATCGTTCACTGGGCTTTGGTCAGGCGCCAGGCACTGGTTTTCCTGGTGAAGCCACGGGGAATGTTCCGTCACCCAGAGTGTGGTCGAGCAGCCAATGGGCCGCTCTGTCCTATGGCTATGGCCTGTCGGTTTCTCCGTTGCAATTGGCCAGTGCTTATACTGCCATTGCCAATCATGGCAAGAGGCTACCACCTTCGCTGCTGCGCCTGAATTCGCCATCAGAAGGTGAGCAGGTGATTCGCAGCGACGTGGCTGATGACATGCTGCACATGATGGATGAAGTTGTTTCTCCGCAGGGTATTCGTCGCGCCGTAGTGCCGGGTTATAGCGTGGCAGGCAAGAGTGGTACAGCACGCAAGACAGGGGCAGGCGGTTATCAGAAGAGCTCTTACCGTTCCTTGTTTGTCGGCATTACGCCAGTCTCTGATCCGCGTATCATCACCGTTGTGATGATCGATAACCCCAAGGCTGGTGCCTATTACGGAGGCGCCATTGCCGCTCCGGTGTTTGCTCGGATTGCCGGTAATGCCCTGCGTATTCTCGATGTGCCGCCGGACCGTCTGGATGAGATGGCCGAGCAGGACAGCAAGAAATAAGGAAGCTGATGACCATGACCCTAGCTGTCGCACATCTGGTAAGCGTGATGACCCGGTACTGGCCTGAGTGCCGGCTGCCTGAAAGGCTTGATGTTCAGACTAGCACCACTTTGACTACCGATAGCCGTGAACTGGATGCTGGCGGCGTGTTCATTGCCATTCCTGGGGTGGCTGCCGATGGACGTGACTATATCCACCAGACCCTGAGCGCTGGTGTCGTGATGGTGCTGGCCGAAGCCGAAGGAGCGAACCCATCCATCAGCGATGATCGAGTGATATGGCTCGACGGCTTGCGTGAAAGGCTTGGCGAGTTTGCTCGTGAACTCTATCAGGTCCCCGACAATATGGAGCTGATCGGTGTCACTGGCACCAATGGCAAAAGTTCGGTAACTCACTATATTGCCGAATTATCTCTTGCCTTGGGTGTCGATGCGGGAATCATTGGCACCCTTGGACATGGTCGCCCCGGTGGGTTGCAGCAGGGCATGCTGACAACGCCAGAGGCCCTTGCACTACAGCGTCAACTTGGAGAGCTTGCGCAAGCAGGCATCTGCCGGGTTGCCATGGAAGTGTCATCCCATGCACTGGATCAAGAGCGTATTGCCGGTTGTCGCTTTGACGCTGCAGTCTTTACCAACCTGACGCGAGATCATCTGGACTATCACGGCAGCATGGCAGCTTATGCCGCTGCCAAAGCAAAGCTGTTTCAGCAGGCTGGTCTGAAACTGGCCGTGGTGAATGGTGACGACAGCCTGGCGCGCCTGATGTTGGCGGGGGTGGCCAAGGACGTGCGTGTATTGGCCACTGGAGAAGGCGAATCCGTATCCCTGCGGGTGCTTGACTGGAATCCTCATCTTGATGGCCAGCGCGCCCTGATTGCCACCCCGGAAGGTGAAAAAGTTCTGGTACTGCCGCTGATGGGGCGATTCAACCTGGATAATGTCCTGTTGGCCATGGCGGCTCTCTATGGCCTTGGGGCACGGCTCGATGCCTTGTTCGCGGCTGCCGAGACCCTGACGCCGGTCCCCGGCCGGATGCAGCCTGTCACGCAGGAAACGGGGGCCGCTCCTACGGTCGTGATTGACTACGCCCACACCCCGGATGCCTTGGAGAATGCCCTGCAGGGGCTGAAGGCGCATCTGCCGGGCAAGGGAAAGTTGTGGTGTCTGGTCGGTTGTGGCGGTGATCGCGATACTGGCAAACGTCCACTGATGGCGCAGGTCGCAGCCAAGCATGCCGATAGAGTAGTGATTACTGATGATAATCCGCGTAGCGAAGACCCTGAAACCATCCGGGCCGCCATGCTTGACGGGCTTTCGGCGGGAGACCTTGAGCGTACTTGGAATATTGCTGAACGTGCTGTCGCGATCGAACGCACCATCCGTGAAGCTGGAAGCGATGATGTGGTGCTGATCGCAGGCAAGGGCCATGAAACCTACCAGGAGATTCATGGGGTGCGCCATGACTTCTCGGACTTGGTCGAAGCGCAGAGAGCCCTCAGCAGGGGTGGGGAAGGTGATAGCTGATGAATATCCTTGGCCTGCAAAACCTGAGTGATATAGCTACTGCTCTCGGGCTTGCCTTGCCCGAAGGTGCTGATGCACAAACCCCGGTAAGTGCCGTGCTCACCGATACGCGGCGGCTATCCACAGGTGCGCTTTTTGTGGCGCTACGTGGTGAGCACTTTGATGCTCATGACTTTCTTGCCCAGGCAAGAGAGGCGGGGGCCGTGGCTGCAGTAGTGGAGCGGCCAGTAGACGATCCTCTTCCTCAATTCGTCGTGGGTGATACTCGCATGGCCCTGGGGTTGCTGGGGCGTGCTTGTCGTCGTGCCTGGGGAGGTCCTCTGGTGGCAGTGACAGGCAACAGTGGCAAGACAACTGTCAAGCAGATGCTTGCTACGCTGTTGTCACGTGAAGGAGATATTCTAGCAACCCAGGGGAATCTCAATAATGACATCGGCGCCCCTTTGACGTTGCTGGCTCTGCAGCCAGAGCACGGCCGGGCCGTCGTGGAACTTGGCGCGAATCATCTCGGGGAGATTGCCTGGACCACGGAGTTGGCTGAGCCACAGGTTGCGGTAATCACCAATGTTACCGGAGCCCATGTGGGAGAATTCGGTGGTCTTGGGCGTATCGCTCAGGCCAAGGCAGAAATCCTCGCCGGGCTGTCGGAGAACGGTATCGCTGTGCTCAATCGAGACGATGCCTTCTTCCCGCTATGGTCGAGTCTGGCGGCACCTCGAGAGGTGATGGATTTTTCCTTGTCCAGACAGGCCCGTGTCATGGCATCCTCTCTGGCTTGTGATGATTTCGGACGCTATGCTTTCACGCTGACTTTTGATGATCGCTCTCTGGGACGGGTTCAACTGCCGTTGATGGGACGCCATAATGTAGCGAATGCGTTGGCGGCGGCATCAGCGGCACTGGCCATGGGCGTGAGCGAAAGTCATATTGTTGCCGGGTTGTGTGAAGTCGCTCCAATGAAAGGGCGGCTGACAGTCGTCGACGGCATGAATGGCGCTCGGGTGCTTGACGATACCTATAATGCCAACCCGGGAGCGATGAAGGCGGCCATCGATACGCTGATGAGCTTGCCAGGGCCTCATTGGTGCCTGCTTGGCGCTATGGGCGAATTGGGTGCCGAATCGGACCGGCTGCATGCCGAAATCGGGCACTATGCGCGGGAACAAGGGGTGGAATTTCTCGGTACTCTGGGTGACGCGGCGCAGATCGCGAGCCATGCCTTCGGTGAAGGCGGAGTCCATTTTTCTGATCAAGCGGCGATGATCCGTCATGTGCTGAGCCAGCTTCCCAAGGATGCCAGCGTGCTGGTAAAAGGCTCACGGGCCACGGGAATGGAACACGTCGTGGCGGCCTTACGGCCGGATGTTTCAAGGTGAAACTGATACATGTTGCTTTTTCTGGCTGAACTCCTGGCGCAGCACCAGAGCGCCTTCAACGTCTTTGGTTATCTTACGTTACGGATGATCCTGGCCACAATCACGGCACTGGTACTGTGCCTCTGGCTGGGTCCGTTGATGATTCGTCGTCTGGTCGAGCGCCAGATAGGTCAGGCGGTGCGTGACGATGGCCCGCAATCCCACTTGTCCAAGGCCGGTACGCCTACCATGGGCGGCGCCATGATCCTGATGGCCATGGCAGTGAGCACCTTGCTGTGGGGGGATCTGAGTAATCACTATGTCTGGATCGTACTGATCGTGACCCTGGGCTTTGGCGCGATTGGCTGGGTGGATGATTACCGCAAGGTGGTGGAAAAGAATCCTCGAGGTCTGCCGGCACGCTGGAAGTATTTCTGGCAGTCGGTGATTGGTCTCAGTGCTTCCGTCGTGTTGTATGCCACAGCAGCTTCCGAGGTGGAAACCAGCTTGACGCTGCCGCTTCTCAAGGATTTTGTCCTGCCTCTGGGAGCTTTTTACGTCGTTCTCAGCTATCTGGTCATCGTAGGTAGCTCGAATGCGGTCAATCTCACTGATGGCCTTGATGGCCTTGCCATCATGCCGACGGTCATGGTGGCCATGGGCCTGGCGGTGTTTGCTTATGCCAGTGGCAACTCGGTATTTGCCGAATACCTACAGATGCCTTTGATTCCCGGCTCCGGCGAACTGGCGGTGTTCTGTTCCGCCATTGCTGGTGCAGGGCTTGGTTTTCTGTGGTTCAACACCTATCCGGCTCAGGTATTCATGGGAGATGTCGGCGCCTTGGCGTTAGGCGCAGCCTTGGGAGTCGTGGCGGTGATTGTCCGCCAGGAGGTGGTGTTGTTCATCATGGGCGGTGTGTTTGTCATGGAAACCATCTCGGTCATCCTGCAGGTGGGTTCCTACAAGCTGACAGGGCGCCGCATTTTTCGTATGGCCCCATTGCATCATCATTTCGAGCTGAAAGGCTGGCCCGAGCCGCGGGTCATTGTACGCTTCTGGATCATTACTGTGATATTGGTCCTGATGGGATTGGCCACACTGAAGATCCGTTGAGGTAGTCATGGCCGCCGAATGCGACCTGCCTAATACCTTCCTGCCCCAGGATTACCGGGTCCCGCCAGGCACTACGGTCGTCGTGGGGCTTGGTATTTCCGGGATGGCCATTTGTCGCCATCTCAAACGTATTGGACGACGTTTCATGGTCGTCGATACCCGGGATGTACCTCCTGGGCTTGATGACTTTCTGCGCAATTTTCCAGATGTTGCGCTGCGTCTTGGCTCGTTGGATGGGCTGAGTCTGGATGATGCCTTTGAAGTGGTGCAAAGTCCGGGCGTCGACCCCCACCATCCTGTGTTGGCACCTTTGCTTGCCCAGATCAATCCGCAGACAGGAGAACCTCGTCTGGTCGGAGAGATCGCTTTGTTCCGGCGTGCTTGCCAAGGGCGTATTGCAGCCATTACGGGAGCGAATGCCAAGTCCACAGTGACGACTCTGGTCGGTGAAATGGCTAGACAGGCCGGTTGCCGGGTGGCTGTAGGCGGTAATCTGGGGGTGGCGGCGCTGGATCTGCTGGAAGATACCGAGGCAGAGCTGTTTGTGCTCGAGTTGTCCAGCTTTCAGCTTGAGACAACACCATGTCTTGCTGCTGATACGGCAGCATTTCTCAATCTCAGTGAGGACCACCTGGATCGCCATGGCGACATGGCGGGCTATCGCCATGCAAAACTGAGAATTTTCAAAGGGGCGGCTCATGGCGTGATCAATGCAGATGACGACATGACATGGCCGAAGGCTCCGCTCCCGGCGCAATCGCGCTTTACCCTGTCGCCTCCTGCCAATGACGATGATTGGGGGATTGCCGGGCACGATGGCCAGCTATGGTTTGCCCATGGCAATGAACGCTTGATGCCGGTTTCCAGCATGAAACTCAAGGGGCGTCATCACCAGGCCAACGCTCTGGCAGCCATGGCGATGGGGCATCGTCTGGGTTTGCCTGTTGAAACCATGGTGGAGGTCTTGAAACACTTTGCCGGGCTTCCGCATCGCAGTGAATGGATTGCCGACATCGATGGTGTTGCCTGGATCAATGACTCCAAGGGGACTAATGTCGGGGCAACCCTGGCGGCTATCGCTGGTCTGGGTCCGACTCTTGATGGGCGCCTGATTCTGCTGGCTGGGGGTGTGGGCAAAGGGGCGGATTTCCGACCTCTGGCCGAGCCTTTGTCTCAATATGCACGGGAGGCGGTGGTCTTTGGCCAGGATGCCGAACGGCTATGCTCGGCCCTGGAAGGGCATGTTGCACTGACGAGGGTGGATACCCTTGATGCTGCCATGGAACATGCAAGAGAGATTGCTGAACCAGGCGATGCGGTATTGCTTTCACCGGCCTGTGCCAGCCTTGATCAATTCGCCAACTATCTGGCTCGGGGCGATGCCTTTCGTCACTGGGTCAAGCGGTTCACTGAGGGGGATGCATGAGCCGATTGGGCAAGATCCGGCGTCGCCTGGGAGATATCAGCGAGCGCCTTTCCACGCGTGATCATGCCTTTGATGGCTGGCTGCTGGTAGCGACCTTTTCGCTGCTGTTGATTGGCTGGGTAATGGTGACTTCGGCTTCCACTGAAGTGGCCTCTGGTCTGACAGGTAATGCATGGTACTTCAGTATTCGCCACGGCATTTTTGTGTTGGCTGGCGTTACCGTTGGAACGTTGGCATTGAGAGTGCCGTTGGCCTGGTGGAAAGCCAATGGGCCGTTGTTGTTGCTGGTAGGCGTGGGATTTCTGATTCTGGTGCTGCTGGTTGGGCGCGAGGTCAATGGTAGTAAGCGTTGGTTATCAGTACCTGGCGTACCGATCAATCTACAGGCTTCTGAGATCGCCAAGCTGTGTCTGATTGTCTACATGTCCGGTTACCTGGAGCGCTTTCTGCCTCAGGTGCGTACCCAGTGGGGGGCTTTCCTGCGCCCTCTGGCGGTGGTCGGGGTATATGCATTCCTGCTCATCTTCGAGCCTGATTATGGTGCTGTGGTAGTGATGACAGGGTGTGTCATGGGGATGTTGCTGATGGCAGGCGCTCCCTGGGGGCGCTTTATCCTGCTATTCATCGGGGTTGGGCTGCTGGGGGCACTGCTTGCTGTGGCAGAGCCCTATCGTATGGCGCGCCTGACCAGCTTCACTGACCCATGGGCGGATCAGTTTGCCAGTGGTTATCAGTTGACGCAGGCACTCATTGCCTTTGGTCGAGGTCAGGTATTCGGCATGGGGCTGGGCAACAGCGTACAGAAGCTGTTCTATCTGCCGGAGGCTCATACCGACTTTGTTTTCGCCGTGCTGGCCGAGGAGCTTGGCCTGGTCGGTGCCATTGCCGTTATCGGGTTGTTCGCTCTGCTCGTGTGGCGCGCCATGGCGGTGGGGCGGCGTGCTGAACTGGCCCAGTTGCCCTTTGCGGCCTATCTCAGCTATGGCATTGCCCTGGTGATCGGTGCTCAGGCCTTTATCAATATCGCCGTGGCCAGCGGCATGCTGCCCACCAAGGGACTGACGCTGCCGCTGCTGTCCTATGGTGGTTCAAGCTTGATTGTCAGTTGTGTCATGGTGGCCCTGCTGCTGCGGGTGGATATCGAGACCCGCGAACGTAAACGTCAGTCTGCTCCCACTGCTCAGCGTATCGGGACCCGTCAGCGTACCGATGCTCAAGGAGTGAAGTCTTGAGCGTGGTTGGAAAAGGCACTCTGGGTGAGGCTGGAAAGAACATCCTCAGCGTGGCGAGGAAAGCTGCCCTGAGTGGAGTTGGAAAAGACCTATGAATGGAAGTGAAAGAGGTTCCTTGGATAGACAGGATGCTCAAGTGATCGGTGCTTCTCAGGGAAAGCGCGCATTGATCATGGCTGGCGGCACTGGCGGTCATGTGATTCCTGCTTTGTCCTTGGCTAAGGGCCTGGCCGAGCAGGGTGTCGAAGTCGAGTGGTTGGGAAGTCCAAGGGGGATTGAGAATCGCCTGGTACCCGAAGCCGGAATACCTCTTAACAGGATTGCCATCAGCGGCCTGCGTGGCCGTGGGCTGGGTGGCTGGGTTCTGGCACCGCTGCGCCTGACGCGTGCGGTCTTCCAGGCCCGAGCTGTGATTCGCCGCTTCGATCCTCAACTGGTCGTGGGCATGGGAGGCTTTGCCAGTGGCCCCGGTGGCCTGGCTGCCTGGTTGAGTCGTCGTTCCTTGGTGATTCACGAGCAAAATGCCGTAGCAGGTATGACCAACAAGGCCCTGGCCCGTTTGGCCAATCGCGTCTATGCCGCTTTCCCCCAGGCATTTGGTTCACGAGGGGTGGTGGTCGGTAACCCTGTCCGCCACGAAATTGCCGTTCTCGGAGAGTTGCCGCGGCAAAGGGAACAGATGAGTGGGCGTCGCCTGAGAATGCTGGTGGTTGGGGGGTCCTTGGGTGCCTTGGCATTGAATCAAGGAGTCCCTGAGGCTCTCGCGCAATTGCCCGAAGCACAACGTCCTGAGATCCGTCATCAGGCTGGGCGGGACAAGGATGCGGATACTAGGCAGAATTACGCCAGCCAGGGTATCGAGGCGGAAGTGACTGACTTCATCAGTGACATGGCTTCTGCCTATGACTGGGCGGATCTGGTGGTGTGTCGCTCGGGAGCGTTGACGGTGGCTGAACTGGCGGCGGCAGCCAAACCTGCGTTATTCGTTCCCTTTCCGCATGCGGTAGATGATCATCAGACGGCCAATGCTCAGGCATTGGTCGAGACAGGCGCTGCAGCATTGCTGCAGCAACGAGATATGACAGCGGCAACGCTGGCCGAGTGCCTGACGACGCTGCTCAATCCCGCCACTCTTGCCGAAATGGCGCAGAAAGCTCGGGCCCAGGCCCACCTGGATGCGGTGGATCGACTGGTAGCGGGTTGCATGGAGACAGCTTTTGAGCACTGAAAATAGCATGCTAGAAGACAATGGGCCGGTGCCTGGCCAGATTTCCAGAGGTCGTGGCCTCGGTATGCGCCGGATTCGTAACATCCATTTCGTCGGCATAGGTGGTGCCGGGATGTGTGGTATTGCCGAAGTTCTTGCCAACCAGGGGTATAGCGTCAGTGGCAGTGACCTGAGGCACTCTGCCGTGGTTGAGCGGCTGAAGAACTGTGGTGTGAAAGTGTTCATCGGTCATCGTGCTGAAAATGCAGAACAGGCCGATGTGGTGGTGGTATCCACCGCTGTGAGCCTGGAAAATCCCGAACTGCTATGGGCCCATGAGAATCGTGTGCCGGTCGTGCGTAGGGCGGAAATGCTGGCGGAACTGATGCGCTTTCGACATGGTATCGCTGTGGCGGGTACACATGGCAAGACCACCACGACCAGTCTTACCGCGACGCTGCTGGGGGAGGGCGGTCTCGATCCGACCTTTGTCATCGGCGGCAAGTTGACCAGCGCAGGGACCAATGCCCAATTGGGCAAGGGGGAATACCTGGTCGCCGAGGCGGACGAGTCAGACGCTTCATTCCTGCACCTGCAGCCTATGGTCAGTATCGTTACCAATATCGATGCCGATCATATGAGCACCTATGGTGGTGACTTCGAGCGTCTCAAGTCGACGTTCATTGAATTTCTGCACAATCTGCCATTCTATGGCCTGGCCGTTTTGTGCCTTGATGACGACAACGTGCGTGGTCTGCTTGAATCCATCAATCGCCAGTTTGTCACTTACGGTTTTTCCGGGGATGCTGATTATCGCATCGAGAACTTCTCCCAGAGCGCCGGCGAAATTCGCTTTACTGCCGTGAGACCGGAAGGCCATGCCCCTCTGGCGGTGCAATTGGCCATGCCTGGTCGCCACAATGCCCTCAACGCTCTGGCTGCCATTGCCGTGGCCACTGACGCAGGAGTGGACGATGACGCTATCTGCCGAGGTCTGGCAGGTTTCGCGGGTGTGGGCCGGCGTTTCCAGATTCAGGGAGATTTTCCTGCGCCACAAGGCGATGGTGAGGTGATGCTGGTCGATGATTATGGCCATCACCCTCGTGAAGTGGAGATGGTGATCAAGGCTGTCCGTGATGGCTGGCCTGAACGTCGTCTGGTCATGGTCTATCAGCCGCACCGTTATTCCCGCACTCGAGATCTGTATGAAGATTTCGTGCGAGTGCTTGCTGGGGTCGATACGCTACTGCTGCTCGATGTGTACAGTGCTGGAGAGGCGCCAGTATCTGGCGCTGACAGCCGCAGCCTGGCTGGCTCCATTCGTCAGCGTGGTGATTTGGATCCTATTTTTGTTCAGGACAAGACAGAACTACCTGGGCTGCTGGCCAAGGTGCTGTTGCCTGGTGATATTTTGATTACCCAGGGAGCAGGTGATGTGGGAGGCATTTCCCAGCATCTTGCTACCGCTTGTTTGAAGCTGGATGAGGTGGCTCTGTGATGACACAGGATAAAGATTTCGGACATGTCGTCGTGGTCTATGGTGGCCACAGTGCCGAGCGAGAGGTGTCATTGAAGAGTGGCAGCGCAATCCTTGCTGCTCTCCAGCGTGGAGGCGTCGACGCCGTCGGCTATGACTTGGCAGAAGGTGGTCTGACCGGTCTTGAGGCGCTGTCTCCTGATATCGTGTTCATCGCTCTGCATGGCAGAGGAGGGGAGGATGGTTGCCTGCAGGGTGCCCTGGAGCTGGCCGGACTTCCTTATACCGGCAGTGGTGTGCTGGCCTCTGCCCTGGGGATGGACAAGCTACGTACCAAGGCAGTGTGGCAGTCCATGGGGCTGCCGACTCCCGAGAGCATTTCCCTGAGTGCTGACATGGACTGGGATGCTGTCGTTGAGCGCCTGGGATTGCCTCTGGTGGTCAAGCCGGTGCATGAGGGGTCTACTATCGGTATCACCATCGTGCGTGATCATGGTGAGCTGGAAAAGGCCTACCGGGATGCGGCAGGCTTTGATACCCGTGTCATGGCCGAGCGGTTCGTGGTGGGAGACGAATTTACCGTGTCCGTGCTTGGCGACAAGGCATTGCCGGCGATTCGCGTCGAAGTACCAAACGGCTTCTACGATTATGAGGCCAAGTACCTGTCGAATGACACGCTCTACCACTTGCCCTGTGGCCTTTCTCGGGAAGACGAAGAAGCATTGGCCGGCTTGTGCCTCCGGGCTTTTGAGGCCGTGGGCTGCGAAGGTTGGGGGCGTGTCGATGTCATGCGTGATGCCGACAAGCGCTTCTGGCTGCTAGAGGTCAACACTGTGCCTGGGATGACGGATCATAGCCTTGTTCCGCAGTCAGCCGCACATGCAGGCATTGACTTCGATGAGCTGGTGTTGCGCATTCTTGCAACCGCTCAGGAGCGTGGCTGATCATGACTAGGCGCGGCACTTTTCTCGGCATCCTGTTGCTGGTCCTGTTGTTGGGAGCGGGAGGCCGCGCGCTGTGGGTGTGGTTGGATCGGCCTATCGAGCGAGTATCGATAGGAGGAGAACTGCACTACGCTGGTGCCGATTACCTCAAGGCTAAACTAGCCCCTCTTGTGCAGGGGCAGACCTGGTTGTCTGTTGACCTTGGCGCGTTGCGTGAAGAAGCACTGAAAATTGGCTGGCTCAAGGAAGTTCGTCTACGTCGAGAGTGGCCCAATGCCTTGACTTTCGAGTTGACCGAGCAAATTCCGGTGGCGCATTGGAACGATGATCAGTTGCTCAATGCACAAGGTGAGCCCTTCGACTTTGCACCAGTGTCTCCACCAGACGACATGCCGGATTTATCCGGTCCCAAGGGGTCGAGTCAGGAAGTCCTGGCCTATTATGGTGAGCTATCTAAGCGCTTCGATAAAATGGACCTGAAGCTCAAGCAGTTGAGTCTGGAAGCCAGGGGTGCCTGGCGCTTTCAGTTCGAAGATGGTGTATGGATAATGCTCGGGCGCAGTGATCTTGATGGGCGTTTAGCGCGCCTTGATGCTGCCTGGAACAGAGAGCTTGGTGGAGTTGCGTCGCATATTAGATACATTGATCTGCGCTATCCGAATGGTGTCGCTGTCGCCTGGCATGGTGAGACGGAGCCCGTGAATGGAACTGATGGCAAGCAAGGGTGATCAATAAACGCCGGTGCTGTTGAATGGCTGTCTCTAAATTTAGGGTATTTCCTTTTAAAGGGTGTACCCTTAATGTTGAAATAACAGTACATCTGGGGTGGTAGAACAAGTGCTCTTGTTTCTATAATCGTTCTAGGTTTTTTTATTAGTGACAAGTTCCCTATTTTAGTGGGATCGATTCGAGGAGAATTCCCGACTCATGGCAGGTCCATCCAACGTGTCCAATATGGTAGTCGGGCTGGATATCGGAACATCCAAGGTCGTCGCGATCGTGGGGCAGCCCACTGACGATGGTGGTATCGAAATCGCCGGTATCGGCTCTCACCCCTCCCGAGGAATGAAAAAGGGAGTCGTGATCAATATCGAATCTACCGTGCAGTCGATCCAGCGTGCGGTAGAGGAAGCAGAGCTGATGGCTGGCTGCGATATCCATTCTGTCTATGTCGGTATCGCTGGTAGCCATATCAGCTCCATGAACTCCGATGGGGTCGTGGCAATAAAGGAGCGTGAAGTCGCTCCTTCCGATATCGACAGAGTGATCGATTCTGCGCGGGCCCGAGCTATTTCTGAAGGGCAACGTGTATTGCACGTTCTGCCTCAGGAGTTCGCCATCGACACACAAGGTGGCATTCGCGAACCTCTTGGTATGTCGGGGGTGCGCCTGGAAGCACGCGTCCACCTGGTCACCGCTGCGCTCAATGCAGTTCAGAACATCGAGAAATGTGTCCGTCGTTGTGGCCTTGAGGTTGATGCCATCATCCTGGAGCAGCTGGCCTCTAGCCATGCAGTGCTTACAGAAGATGAGCGTGAGCTCGGAGTGTGCATGGTCGATATCGGTGGCGGAACTACGGATATTGCGGTGTTTACCGAAGGTGCTATTCGCCATACTGCAGTGATTCCGATCGCTGGTGACCAGGTGACCAATGATATCGCCATGGCACTGCGTACACCGACGCAGTATGCCGAGGAAATCAAGGTCAAGTACGCTTGTGCTCTGACTCAACTGGCCTCGGCTGATGAGATGGTCAAGGTTCCTAGCGTTGGTGACCGGCCTGCGCGGGATTTGTCGCGACAGTCTCTGGCCGAAGTCGTTGAGCCGCGCTATGAGGAGCTTTTCACCCTGGTCCGGGATGAGCTGCGGCGCAGCGGATATGAAGATCTCGTTGCTGCCGGCGTCGTATTGACGGGCGGTACTGCACGTATGGAAGGGGTGGTTGAACTGGCGGAAGAAATCTTCCATATGCCGGTTCGGATTGCCTGTCCGCAGAATGTTCGCGGTTTGGCCGACGTTGTGCGTAATCCAATTTATTCGACGGGCGTCGGTTTGTTACATTACGCTTTACATCAGGCTCATCAGGGTCATGGCCGCCAAGGGCAGGGTGGCATAATCTCGGAGCAACCGAGACGCGAGGACGTCTCCCGGCGTGGACCAGAGGAAGGACCTTCGGCGCTGGAAAAGATTAAGGGCTGGTTCAAAGGAAATTTTTAAACGGGCCGCTATCGCGGCTCAGGAGACGGGGCAAATGTTCGAACTCGTAGATAGTGCACCCTCAAGCAGTGCGGTCATCAAGGTCATCGGTGTGGGCGGTGGCGGCGGTAATGCTGTCAACCACATGGTGGAAAGCAACATAGAAGGTGTGGAGTTCATCTGCGCCAATACTGATGCCCAGGCGCTGAAGCGCTGTTCAGCAAAGACTGTGCTGCAGCTGGGTACTGAGATCACCAAGGGACTGGGCGCTGGCGCCAATCCTGAAGTGGGGCGTCAGGCAGCTCTGGAAGACCGCGAGCGTATCGCCGAGTTGCTGGATGGTGCCGATATGGTATTCATCACCGCTGGCATGGGTGGTGGTACTGGAACAGGTGGTGCTCCAGTGGTGGCCCAGGTGGCCAAGGAACTGGGTATTCTCACCGTTGCGGTGGTAACCCGTCCGTTCCCTTTCGAAGGCCCGAAGCGCATGCGCTCTGCTGAAGAAGGGATGAAAGAGCTTTCAGAGCATGTGGACTCTCTGATCACTATTCCCAATGAGAAGCTGTTGTCAGTGCTCGGCAAGAGCGCGACGTTGTTGACGGCTTTCAGTGCTGCCAACGATGTCCTGCTGGGAGCTGTCCAGGGAATCGCCGAGCTGATTACCAGCCCCGGTATCATCAACGTCGACTTTGCTGACGTGCGTACTGTCATGTCCGAGATGGGTATGGCCATGATGGGAACTGGCGGCGCCATCGGAGAAAACCGTGCCCGCGAGGCTGCCGAGAAAGCGATCCGCAGTCCGCTGCTGGAAGACATCGATCTGCATGGTGCTCGTGGCATTCTTGTCAACATCACTGCTGGTCCGGACCTGTCCATTGGTGAGTTCAATGATGTAGGGGCAACCGTCCAGGAGTTTGCTTCCCAGGATGCAACGATCGTAGTCGGTACCTCCATCGATATGGACATGACCGATGAGCTGCGCGTCACCGTGGTGGCTGCAGGCCTGGATCGTCCGGTCACCCAGCACAAGCCGGCCAGCCAGCCGGCTGCACGTCGCCAGCAGGAAGTGACGCGCCAGCGTCCTCAGCATTCGGTCATGCATCGCGGCCAGTCAGGCGCGGTGGCAAGCAAGCCGGAAGCTCAGGAAGCGCCTTCGCGCCCACAGCCGGAATCGCGCAAATCCCAGGATCTCGATGATTATCTCGATATTCCTGCTTTCTTGCGTCGTCAGGCGGACTGAGGAAGGGCTTGGGCCATAGGGCTAAAGAAAACTGTCGCAGAGGTGCGCCATTCAGGGCAGTTGAGGTTTTTTTGTTGAAACGCTTGTTTGGTGTTATAGTGAACGGTGTTTGATAACTAAACGACTGCCTGGCGACTGCACATGATCAGACAACGCACTCTAAAGAATGTCATTCGCGCTACTGGCGTGGGCCTGCACTCCGGAAAGAAGGTGTATCTCACCTTGCGCCCGGCGCCGGCCGATACTGGTATCGTGTTCGTACGCACTGACCTGGATCCGGAAGTCCACATTCCGGCCCAGGCAACCAATGTCACCGATACGACGCTGTGTACAGCGTTGTCGAAGGACGGTGAGAAGGTAGCTACTGTGGAACACCTGATGTCAGCGTTTGCTGGCCTTGGTATCGACAACTGTTATGTCGATCTCAGTGCTCCCGAAGTGCCGATCATGGATGGCAGCGCTGGCCCCTTCGTGTTCCTTATCCAGTCTGCCGGTATTGCCGAGCAGAATGCCCCGAAGAAGTTCATCCGCATCAAGCGTGAGATTGTGGTGCGTGAAGATGACAAGGAAGCTCTGTTCTTGCCCCATCAGGGCTTCAAGGTCTCTTTTGCCATCGACTTCGATCATCCGGTATTCGAGGATCAGAAGCAGACTGCAGTGGTCGACTTTTCCACTACTTCCTTCGTCAAGGAAGTGTCTCGGGCTCGCACCTTTGGTTTCATGCGCGACCTGGAGTACCTGCGCTCCAACAATCTGGCGCTGGGCGGCAGTCTCGACAATGCCATCGTGGTCGATGACTACCGTATCGTGAACGAAGGTGGTCTGCGTTATGACGACGAGTTCGTCAAGCACAAGGTGCTGGATGCTATTGGTGACCTCTATCAGTTGGGATATAGCCTTATTGGCGAATTCCGTGGTGTGAAGTCTGGCCATGCATTAAACAACATGCTGTGCCGTGCTCTGCTGGAACAACCTGAGGCTTGGGAAATTGTCACCTTCGAAGATGAGTCCCAGCCGGCGCCGATCTCCTATGCGGCTCCTGCCATGGCCTGATGCCTCGCCCTCATCAGCCATCAGTCGTTGAACACATTGCGGCCGCCCAATGGGCGGCCGCAATGTGTTTGGTGGGTGTGAGGTAGAAAAAGAGGGCTTGGTAGGCGAAAGAGGTGAAAAGAGGAGAAAGAGTTGGAAGGCAGGGTGATTAAAGTGCGTGGAGGCGTATCTGAAACATCTGGCTGATCTGAAGAAAGAACCTGTCCGCAAAGCTTATCTCGTGGGGTGTCCGGGCGTGCAGGACTATGACCGGGGCCAAGTGCAGAATGCCGGAATTACCGGTCTGTGAGGTGATGTCGCGTTGTGGTGGGCTAAGTTGGCTTGTTGGCATTTCAGGAAGGTTTTGTCATCGATGTGTCTCTGGCTGGCTACTCGTGCTCGGCATGGGAGGCCAGGCGTTGCAGTGCTTGCTTCAGCTTGGGATCGTCAGTGTCTTCGGCGCAGGTGGCAATTTCCTTGCCGGCCTGGGCAGGAAGGCGGCGGGTCTGGCGGAGAGGTGCCTTGGCAGGCCTGACAGGTCTCACCTTGAGCTGGAAGCCGGTGACGGCGGCAAACTCAGGCAGTTGATGGAGGAGTGACAGCAGGCGCGGTTGCTCGTAGCGTAATCGTGTCAGCCAGGCGGCACCATCGGTTATCAGGGTCAAACGGCCATTGCGGTAGCCACCAACGAACAGGTGCTCGGCCAGATCATGGGTAAGGTGCTGACGTAGGTGGTTCTGCGCCTTTTCCAGCAGGCGTGCCATATGCATCAGACTACCTAATTCGCCTCTGTTCAGGAGGCGGGACATGGGCTGGGCGCGGAACCGCTTAACCTTTATACTCATATGCCTCTTTCTCGGGGTGAAAGACCCGGGATTTATACCAGTCGTTGCTGCCTGTACTCTGGCTTGTTGCCTGAGTCTAGCATGCCAAGGAGTTGCTTGACCGTATGGCCGTTGTTGCCCCACCTTCCAGCAGTGCTGATACCAGTACCCGGCGTGCCATGACACGCTTGTGGCTGGCTGGGCTGCTGGTCGGCTGTCTGCTGCCGGCGGGGTTGGCCCAGTCTCAGGGGACTCCATTCAGCGATCGGCTGGTCCAGATCTGCATCATGGCTCCCGCCATGATTCGTGCGCGCAGTGTACTTAATGCTCGTCGCCGTTTCTTCTCGTCTCCACTCTGGACACGAAGACTTCATGATCGAGAGATCGTCAGTTCTCCAAGATCCGAACCATGGGTGCGCCTTGTGGCTGCGCTTGATGTCGTTTCCCGGCGAGGCCCGCCTTTGCTGGCCTGATCTGTATGCGTCATCAATGAACTGTATCGCCACTATTTCCTACGCACTATAGGGTCTCTGCCACTGACGCAGGACTCGTTTATGGACCTTTTATGATCAACTCGTTGCTACGTAAAGTCGTCGGTTCCAAGAATGACCGTGAAGTGAAACGCATGACCCGCCAGGTGCGTGCGATCAATAGTCTGGAGCCCAGCCTGGAGGCCCTGGACGATGCAGCACTGCAAGCTCGTACCGATGAATTCCGTCAGCGTCTGGCGGATGGTGAGAGCCTGGAGTCACTGCTGCCCGAGGCCTTCGCTACGGTGCGTGAAGCAAGCAAGCGCATCATGGGCATGCGCCACTTCGATGTCCAGATGATCGGCGGCATGACACTCAACCGCGGTCGCATCGCCGAGATGAAGACCGGTGAGGGCAAGACCCTGGTGGCAACCTTGGCGGTGTATCTGAACGCCTTGCCTGGCAATGGGGTGCATGTCGTCACTGTGAACGATTATCTGGCCCGCCGTGATGCTGGCTGGATGAAGCCCTTGTATGAATTCCTCGGGCTCAGCGTGGGTGTCATCTTTGCCGGCCAGACGTCGGAAGAGAAACGCCAGGCCTATGGCTGCGACATTACCTATGGAACCAACAACGAATTCGGCTTCGACTACCTGCGCGACAACATGGCGTTCTCGCTGGACGATAAGGTGCAGCGCGGCCTGAATTTTGCCATTGTTGACGAAGTGGATTCCATTCTCATCGATGAAGCCCGCACTCCGCTGATCATTTCCGGAGCGGTGGATGAGAACACTGAGCTGTACAAGGTCGTGGATCGCCTGGCCATTCAACTGACACGTTGTGCGGATGAAGAGGACCCGGAGACGGGCGACTTCATCCTCGACGAGAAACAGAAGCAGGTGGAACTGACGGAGATAGGCCATCATCGGGTCGAAGAGATGCTGCAGGCGCAGGGCTTGCTGACAGAAAACGACTCCCTGTATGCCGCCCAGAACCTTAACCTGTTGCAGCATATGAACTCGGCTCTGCGTGCACGCCACTTGTACCACAAAGATGTGGATTACATTGTCAGCAACGGCCAGGTTGTCATCGTTGACGAGCATACTGGTCGTACCATGCCGGGCCGCCGTTGGTCTGAGGGGTTGCATCAGGCTATCGAAGCGAAGGAGGGGGTCACTGTCCAGCGCGAGAGCCAGACCCTGGCTTCGACAACCTTCCAGAACTATTTCCGTCTTTATGACAAGCTCTCGGGCATGACAGGTACCGCGGATACCGAGGCCTTCGAATTCCGCCAGATCTATGGCCTGGACGTGGTGGTCATTCCGACCAACAGACCGATCGCGCGTAAGGATATGAACGACCTCGTCTACCTCAGCACCGAGGAGAAGTTCGAGGCCATCATCGAGGACGTCAAGGTACAGGTCGAGGCCGGGCGCCCGGTACTGGTCGGTACTGCATCCATCGAGACCTCCGAGTACCTGGCCGAGATGATGCGCAAGGCAGGCATCAACTTCAACGTGCTGAATGCCAAGCAGCACCAGCGAGAAGCCGAAATCATCGCTCAGGCCGGTCGTCCTGGAGCGGTCACCATTGCGACCAACATGGCCGGGCGTGGTACGGACATCATGCTGGGGGGGAACTGGGAGGCAGAGGCCGCCAAGCTTGAGTCGCCTTCCGATGAACAGATCGAAGACCTCAAGAGTGCCTGGGCCGAGCGTCACCAGGCAGTGCTGGATGCCGGTGGCTTGCATGTGATTGGCTCCGAGCGCCACGAATCCCGTCGTATCGACAACCAGCTGCGGGGACGTTCTGGCCGTCAGGGTGACCCGGGCTCCACGCGTTTCTTCCTGTCCCTGGAAGACAATCTGATGCGCTTGTTCGGCTCCGAGCGGGTACAGCGCTTGATGCAGGCGTTGGGGCTGGAGCGCGGCGAGGCCATCGAGCATAAGATGGTATCCAATGCCGTGGAGCGGGCACAGAAGAAAGTCGAAGGTCGCAACTTCGATATCCGTAAGCAGTTGCTGGAATATGACGATGTGGCCAACGACCAGCGTCATGTGATCTACGAGCAACGTAACGAGATTCTCGCAGCCGAGGATGTATCCGAGAATGTGACCGGTATTCGTGCTGAAGTGCTGGATGAGGCTGTCAGTGCCTTTGTGCCGCCACAGAGCTTGCCTGAGCAATGGGATTTACCTGGATTGGAAGCTCATCTCAAGAGCGAATTCAACCTTGAGGTACCCGTGGTGGAGTGGGCTGAAAGCGACGAGCGATTCCATGAGGAAGAGCTGCGCGAACGTCTTCAGAAGCTGCACCGCGAAGCCTATGAGAACAAGGTGGCGACGGCTGGCGGAGAGCTGATGCGTCGCTTTGAGAAGCAAGTCATGTTGCAGGTGCTGGATACTCGCTGGAAAGAACACCTGCAGTCCATGGATCTGCTGCGCCGTGGCATTCACTTGCGTGGCTATGCGCAGAAGAACCCCAAGCAGGAATACAAGCGCGAGTCCTTTGAGCTGTTCCAGAATCTGCTGGTGAATATCAAGGCCGACGTGACGCGCATCCTCAGTCATGTGCAGGTGCGTGCTCCGGAAGAGGTCGATGCCCTGGAACAACAACGTCGTGAGGCACTGGCACGGGAATCAGCCAAGGCTGACAACCGTCATCCTGAAGCAGCCCTTGCCACAGTGGCCGAGGGAGCGGAAGAAGAGGGCTTCGAGGGCGAAGACGAAGCGCGCCCGGTGCGTCGAGAAGCGCCTAAGGTCGGGCGTAATGATCCTTGTCCCTGCGGTTCTGGCAAGAAGTACAAGCAGTGCTGCGGCAAGCTGAACTGAGGACGCCTGCCTGAAACGTTTGTGTAGGAGAGTCATGCAGATTCGCTTTATCCTGCACAACGTTTCCATGTGGCTCTAGATGCGATTTGAGGTTAGCCCCGGTGTTGGGGCGGCCAATGTAAGGAGATAAATCAATGGCAGTGGGTGACAACCGCTTCCCTGACATGTCGCGCATAGAAGGTGTGCGTCTGGGTACCTCAATGGCAGGGATCAAGAAGCCTGGCCGCCGCGATCTGACGCTGATAGAGATCGCTGAAGGAGCCTCGGTAGCGGGCACATTCACCCGCAACGCCTTCTGCGCCGCCCCGGTGCATGTTGCCAAGGCTCACCTGGCAGAGGCCGTGGCTGCGTCCCATGGGGTGCGTTATCTGATCATCAACACGGGCAATGCCAATGCTGGAACCGGGGACATTGGTATGCGAGATGCGCGAGAGACCTGCTCGGCACTGGCGCGTCTCGGTGGGGTCGCCGACTGCTCTGTACTGCCGTTTTCTACCGGAGTGATCGGTGAACCTCTACCGATGGACCGATTGCTGGCGGGTCTGCCTGCTGCCCTGGAAGCCTTGGCCGATGATGGCGATGCCTGGAAGCTGGCTGCTGAAGGCATTCTGACGACTGACACTCGAGTCAAAGGCGCCAGTCGCCGCATCGAGCTGAGTGGTGGAGTCGTTACTCTGAATGGCATTGCCAAGGGCTCCGGGATGATTCGCCCTGACATGGCCACCATGCTGGGATTTGTCGCCACGGATGCTGGTATCGAACAGGCCGCGCTGGAAGAGTTGTTGCGTGCTGGGGTAAAGCGCTCCTTCAACAGCAT
Organism: Halomonas sp.; assembly: GCF_029263665.1. Taxonomy (GTDB): domain Bacteria; phylum Pseudomonadota; class Gammaproteobacteria; order Pseudomonadales; family Halomonadaceae; genus Halomonas. The sequence goes on along the minus strand of NZ_JAJUFQ010000004.1, from coordinate 43,599 downwards.
CACCGTGGACAGCGACACTTCCACCAATGACGCCTGCATGTTGATTGCTACCGGCAAGGCGACTCGTGTGGATAGCGAGGAAGACCTGAAAAGGTTCCGGTCAGCACTGGATGAAGTGTTGATCGAGCTGGCTCAAGCCATCATTCGTGATGGTGAAGGTGCTACCAAGTTCGTGACCCTGCAGGTCGATGGTGCCATGAACGAGGACGAAGCCCGTGAAGTGGCCTTCACCGTAGCGCATTCGCCGCTGGTCAAGACGGCGCTTTATGCCAGTGATGCCAACTGGGGGCGCATCCTTGCTGCAGTGGGGCGGGCCTCGGTGGAGGACTTCGATGTCGACAAGGTGGTCATCGATCTCGGCGGAGTCCGTCTGGTACAGAATGGTGGACGTGCAGCAAGTTATACCGAGGACGCCGGTAGTGCGGTCATGGCACGTGAAGAGATCGAGATTCGTATTGATCTCGGGCGTGGTGATGCTGCCGCCACGGTCTGGACATCGGATCTGTCGCATGACTACGTATCGATCAACGCAGACTATCGCAGTTAAGTCGATCATCAAGAGCCGCAGTCAAGCATCAATGCTTTCGGTGAGAGGCATGCAGGAACACCGGGGAAAACATCTGGCGGGCATGGGCTCGCAGCTAAGCTGGTAGGGTTGAATGGACACAATTGTAAAGAGAAGGGTGCACGTAGCGGCGGCAGCCATCGTCAGTAGCGACGGTAAAGAGGTGCTGTTGGCACGTCGCCCCTCCAACGTCGATCAGGGTGGCCTGTGGGAGTTTCCGGGTGGCAAGCTGGCGCCTTATGAGACAGGCCTGGAAGCACTCAAGCGTGAACTGCACGAGGAACTCGGTATCGAGATTCTCCGTGCTCAACCGTTGATTCGCATTCATCACGAATATCCTGACAAGCACATCCTGCTGGATGTATGGCAGGTCCGGGACTTCGCTGGCGAACCCTTCGGTCGTGAAGGTCAAGCTGTTCGCTGGGTGCCGATGGAAGAGCTGCACAGCTACCCGTTCCCAGCTGCCAACCTGCCGATTCTTCGGGCTGTCATGCTGCCATGCGAATTCCTCATCACTGGAGAGGAAGGCGACGATGCGGCATTCGACGCCAAGCTGGAGAGAGCGCTCCGGGAAGATGGTGTTCGACTGGTGCAACTGCGGGCCAAGGATCTGGATGAAGATGCCTATGTTGCTCGAGCAGAACGTGCCTTGGAACTGTGCCGCCAGTATGATGCCCGCCTGGTGCTCAACGCAGAACCGGAGCTATTGAAGCGTGTAGATGCAGATGGTATTCACTTGACCAGTCAGCGTCTGATGAGTCTGGAACGTCGTCCGATCATCGACAGCAAGTGGTTGTCGGCATCTACCCACGACAAGGCGCAGCTCGATCAGGCTGCACGCATCGGTTGTGATTTTGTCACGCTGTCGCCATTGCGCACGACGCCTTCTCACCCGGAAGTGCCGCCGATTGGCTGGCATGACTTTCAGGAACTGGTGGAACGTGCGGGCATGCCGGTCTTTGCTCTCGGCGGCATGACCCGACACGATGCCAACCATGCTCGAGCCGTAGGCGCCCAGGGTATTGCCTCCATCCGCGATTTCTGGAGTTGATGGACTGCTGATGGATGCAGGCATGGCCATGAAGCAGAAAGCCCGGGAAATTTCCCGGGCTTTCTGCTTTCAGAGAGAGTCCCGACAGCTGATAACACCGCTTGAGCAAGCGCAGGTACTTTGCAGACAGCGCCTAATCGCGCAGGCGGCGGGTCAGATCCCCGTACGCATCCACCCGGCGATCACGTAGATAGGGCCACCAGCGACGGACGTTCTCGCCATGATCCAGGTCGAGAGTCACCAGCATGCGTTCGGACTCGGTGCCCGCATGTGCCAGAAGTTCTCCCTGGGGGCCGCAGACGAAGCTTCCCCCCCAGAAATCGATACCGGCGCCGACGCCGGACAAGTCTGGCTCATGGCCGACACGGTTGGCGACCAGTACTGGAATGCCGTTGGCCACGCCGTGGCTGCGCTGGATGATGGTCCAGGCATCTTTCTGGCGTGTTTTCTCGGCCTCATCGTCCTGAGGGTTCCAGCCGATGGCGGTGGGATAAAGGAGCAGCTCTGCCCCTGCCAGGGCCATCAGGCGGGCTGCCTCGGGGTACCACTGATCCCAGCAGACCAGCACACCCAAACGACCTACAGAAGTGTCGATGGGGGTAAAACCTTCGTTACGTGCAGCGTCATGATCACCAGGAGTGAAGTAAAACTTCTCGTAGAATCCCGGGTCATCCGGAATATGCATCTTGCGATACTGGCCGACCGCACCCCGCTTTCCATCGTAGACCACCGCCGTGTTGTGGTAGACACCGGGGGCCCGGCGTTCGAACAATGAGCCCATCAGGACGATGTCGAGTTCTGCTGCCAGTTGTGCCAGACGGGCCCCGGTGGGGCCGTCCAGGGGTTCGGCCAGGTCAAATAGCTCGGTATCTTCATGCTGGCAGAAGTAATGGGTGGCATGCAGTTCCTGCAGCATCACCAGCTTGGCGCCCTTGGCGGCGAGTTCACGAATACCAGCCTCGCTTTCGGCGAGACTCTTGGCCTTGTCCGGCCAGGCGGCCTGCTGAACCAGGCCGACAGTGAGTTGGCGTGTCATGGTGTGTCTCCTTGGCGATGGATCTGGGAGGTGGCGAGAGCCCCACGAGGCCATTGCATGGTCAGGCAGTGCAGGCTGCCATGCTGTCGGATGGCGGTACTGGCATCCACGGCCAGGATGTCGCGCCCCGGAAACGCCATGGCCAGGGCATTCAAGGCCTCGCGGTCATGACTGTCTCCATACACCGGGACCAGCACTGCGCCATTGATGATCAAAAAATTGGCATAGGTCGCAGGTAGACGGTGACCATCATCTGCATCGTAACAGGCTTGAGGCCAGGGCAGGGGAATCAGGCGATAGGGGGCCCCATCCGCCTGGCGCAAGGCCTGGAGTTCCTGCTCCATGGCATCGAACGCCGCAAAATGAGGGTCATCCGGGTCGTCACAGCGTACGTAGGCAATCGTGCTGGGGTCACAGAAGCGTGCCAGAGTGTCGATATGGCTGTCAGTGTCATCACCTTCCAGGTGGCCATGGCGCAGCCACAATACCCGTTCGATGCCCAGGGCATCCTTGAGCTGGGTTTCCATGGCATTGCGGTCGAGCTCAGGGTTGCGATTCGGGTTGAGCAGGCAAGCCTCGGTGGTCAGCAGCGTTCCCTGTCCATCAGTTTCCAGAGCACCGCCTTCCAGAACCAGGTCATGGCGAATCAGCTCGCAGGCCATGAGTCCAGCATCGGCCAGCTGTTGGCTGATGCAATTGTCGCGTGAAGCGGGAAACTTGCCGCCCCAGCCGGTGAAGACAAAGTCATGCAGACACAAGTTGCCGCTCTCGTTCGCTGTCGCGAGTGGGCCATGATCCCGGGCCCAGGTGTCGTCGCTGTCGACGACGGTCACAATCAGATTCTGCGGGTCAGCGCCACGTTGTCGCAGGCGCTTGGTCAGTTCTGTGCGAATCGTGTCACTGGGAACGCCAATGACCACGCTCTGATAGCGACTGACGATCAGGGCAATCTGCTCGAGCATGTGCTCGATGGAGGCAAGCATTGGAGCCCAATCGCCGTCATGGCGTGGCCAGGTCAACTGGACAGCATCCTGGGGATGCCATTCGGGAAGGAGACGCTGCATGGATGGCCTCGAAGCAGGAATGGGGAGAGGCCGAAATGTAGGCTTGAGTGCACGAAGATGCAAGGATCTCGCAAATCACACCCTAGAGCGATGCAGCGGACGCTAAAAAACCGTACCATGTCGGCCTGCCGACAAGGAAAGAGTCCATGCTTGACCGACTACCGTTTCTGATCGGGCTACGCTATGTGCGAGCCAAGCGACGTAACCACTTCATCTCCTTCATTTCGTTGACCTCCATGCTCGGTCTGACCCTCGGGGTTGCCGTGTTGATCCTGGTGCTGTCAGTCATGAATGGCTTTGACCGGGAACTACGCGAACGAATACTGGGCATGGTGCCCCACGTGCAGATCGAAGAGGCCGGAGGCATGACCGACTGGGAGCCTCTGGCCGAGCGCCTTATGCAGCATGAGCATGTCATCGGGGCGGCGCCTTATATCGAACAGCAGGGCATGTTCTCGGTGAATGGTCATAACCAGGGGGGTATGGTCAATGGCATCATGCCCGACTGGGAAAGCCGTGTGTCCATCGTTGATGAACATATGCAGCGTGGCAGTCTCGATGACCTCAAGCCAGGTTCCTGGAATGTCGTGCTGGGTTCGATCCTGGCGCGCAACCTGGGCGTTGGCGTAGGGGATAGCGTTACCCTGATGGTGCCTGAGGCCTCGATTACTCCCGGAGGTGTCTTCCCTCGCCTCAAGCGGTTCACGGTCAGTGGCATCTTCAGCGTGGGGGCTGACCTCGATTCTGCGCTGGCCTATGCCAATATCAAGGACATGCAGACTCTGGCACGGATGGGCGATTCCGTGGGTGGCCTGCGGCTTGAGCTCGATGACCTATTCCTGTCGGGAGGCGTGACGCAGGATATCGTCAACCAGCTTGGCCAGGGATATCGCGGTTTCGACTGGACTTATACCCGGGGCAACCTGTTCCAGGCGATCCAGATGGAGAAGCGCATGATCGGCTTGCTGTTGACGGTGATCGTCGCGGTAGCCGCTTTCAATATCGTTTCCACTCTGGTCATGGTTGTCACCGACAAGCATGCGGATATCGCCATTCTGCGCACCATCGGTGCCACGCCACGTTCGATCATGGGTATCTTCATCGTTCAAGGCCTGGCCATCGGCATCATCGGCATTGTGATCGGGGTGATTCTCGGCATCATCCTGGCCTTGACCGTGTCTGACATCATCGCCTTTGTCGAAAACACCTTTGGCATCCACTTCCTTGACGCGGGTGTCTATTTTGTCAGTGAGCTGCCATCCCAGCTGATATGGAGCGATGTAGGCCAGATCGTGACGGCGGCGTTCGTGCTGACCTTCCTTTCCACCCTGTACCCGGCCTGGCGAGCCGCACGGGTCCAGCCAGCGGAGGTGTTGCGTTATGAGTGATGCAGCGATCCAACAGACAACGCCGCGCGAGATCATGCTGGAATGCCAAGGGCTGTCACGCGTCTATAGTGAAGGGCCCCATGATCTGGTTGTGCTCGACGACCTGTCGTTGCAGGTGCGGGCGGGAGAGCGTGTGGCGGTGGTCGGCAGTTCCGGCTCCGGCAAGACCACACTGCTCAACCTGCTGGGTGGTCTTGACCTGCCCAGTGCCGGTGAGGTGAACGTGGGAGGGACCGTGCTGCATGAGCTGAGCGAAGCCGAGATTGGCCTGTTCCGTAATCAGCACATCGGCTTCGTCTACCAGTTCCACCACCTGCTGGCGGAGTTCTCGGCCGTGGAGAATGTGGCATTGCCGCTGATCATTCGTGGTCAGCGCAAGAAGGCTGCCGAGGAACATGCCATGAGACTGTTGTCTCGCGTGGGGATGGAAGCGCGAGCCGACCATAAACCAGGTGAGCTATCCGGTGGTGAACGCCAGCGCGTAGCGATTGCCCGTGCTCTGGTGACGGATCCCAGTCTGATGCTGATGGATGAGCCGACCGGCAACCTGGATCAGCACACCGCCGCCAGCATCCTTTCTCTGATCGATGAACTGGCATCCACGGCTCGCTGTGCTTTCGTCATCGTCACTCACGATCAAGGGCTCGCTGCACACCAGGATAGAGTGCTACGCCTGGATGAAGGACGCCTGCACCAGGAATGATGTGCTGAAATAAGCTTCTGTGAATAAAAAGGCCACCTTCGGGTGGCCTTTTTTGTGATGTTTGTAGAGGGGAAAGGCATGAAAGTGGGGAAATATGAAACGTTACAGGTAGCTAATGCAAAACGGCAGGAAGAGCGTCTGATCTGGGCATCGAAAGGCCAGCATGCTTTTACCCCCGTTTCGAGGCTGGCAGCATGCAATTCAAGCCATCGGCGGCTAGATTCAGTTTTATAACCACCGATACCCTCATTAGGTACCTAGTATGAAACACTCGCAGAAGCTTATTCCAGTGGCTATGAATTTAGCGATCTGACCTGTGTAGAAACTGCTGGGTAATCACATTCTTTTTAAGACACCTGTCGAGAGAACAAGCTTCATGACTCTTCATATCCGTCATTTGACAGAAGACGACCAGCCCGAGTGGCGGCGCCTATGGACCGCTTACTTGGAATTCTATGAAAGTAGCGTTTCAGAACAGGTCTACGAAGCGACGTTCAGCAGGATCCTTGATCCCAATGAGGCCAATAGAAATGCTCTGGTCGCGGAACAGAATGGTCGCCTCATTGGGCTCGTACACTTCATCTATCACGCACACAATTGGCGTGTGGAAGATGTTTGTTATCTGCAAGACCTTTACGTTGACCCGACTCTCCGTGGCAGTGGGGTGGGGCGCGCACTGATCGAGGCAGTATATGAGGCTGCCGATGCCAACGGCACGCCGTCGGTTTATTGGCTGACTCAGGATTTCAATGAACCTGCTCGCCAACTCTATGACCGAGTCGCGAAGCTGACACCGTTTATCAAATATCAGCGTTAGGGAGCCTCTGAATAAGTCGGCGAGCGGGTCAAGCACAAGGCGCCCGGAGCGCAGACCCGAAGCGCAGCGGAGAGAACATCCAGAGGATGGTCAACCGGAGCATAGTAGGCTATGTGAGGATTTCGTCGGGGCGGCCATCCGCCGGGCTGGCGTACCAGCACCGCGTAACGCAGTGATTGGCCCACGCAGGCAGTGAATCAGAGGTTCCTTAGGTGTGCTGCATGGTAACGGGGTGAATCATTGCGGCTGGTGTGTGGCAATAAACTTCTGGGAATAAAAAGGCCGCCTTCAGGCGGTCTTTTTTCTGTTGGGATCTGGCAAGGCTTATGTGCAGTTAACCATTTCGCCGGGCTTGCCTGCGGCGGTGGGTCCTGGCTTTCCAGCTACGCAATACATGCCAGCGCCAGATCAGGCGGATGACCAGGTTGGCCACAAGACCGGTGACGACAGCAGCGACCAGCGAGCCAACGACCAGTGAAGGCAGAATCTCCATCAACTGCATTTTCAGCCAATGGGTCGTCAGTTGCTCTGGTGCCTGCAGGGCGGGGGTCTGCAGCAGCCAGGCGCCCAGCGTGTAGTTGGCATAATAGATCAGCGGCATGGTCAACGGATTGGTGATCCATACCAGGGCCACGGAAAGGGGCAGATTGCAACGCGCCAAGCGGGCACCGAAGGCGGCCACTACCATCTGCATGGGAATCGGCAGCAAAGCACTGAACAGCCCAATGGAAAAGGCGTTGGCCACGCTTCTGCGTGACAGCATCCACAGGGCAGGGTCACCAATCAGGTGTGCCATGCAACGCAAGGTTCGCTGCCGCCTCAGAGAGTCGGGATCGGGCAAGTAACGTTGCAATAGTCGACGCGGCATGGTGGCCCAGTTCGCAGCTTAGGGTGCGAGGCTATTATCCATACTAGCCGATGGCGTTGCCATGACATCGGCCAACGCAAGGAGGCGTTATGGATGGTAGGCATGGATGTTTTGCATGAATAGGTCGGATAGCTTGAGGTACGGGCTCGCGTTTCCCTTGGCACTAGGCTGCATGTTTGGCGGGCTGGCTTTCCATATGGGAGGAAATGTCTGGGAAGCGGTCGTTCCATTGCTGGCGGTCTTGTTGCTGTCAGGTCTGGCTGGACGTTGCTGGCCAATGATCGTGGTGTGTCTGGCAGCGCTTTGGGTGATGACATCACTACTGGTCGAAAAAGGACGAGAGCTTGCCGATGGGCTGACAGGGCGGGTATTGATTATCGACGCTCGTGTACTGTCCAGTGATTTGGATGGCAGTGGTACTCAGCGTCTCGTCTTGCAGGTCGATAACTGTCAACCGCTAGAGCCTTCTTTGCCCTCTTGTGCATCATTGCAGCGCGTTCGCGTCAGTCACTATCCCGACAACCGTTATTCCGATCGTGACCAGGTGCCTGCAGATGCCCCGGAGCAGCCCCGAGTCGGTGAGCGCTGGCGCCTTGAGGTAAAACTATGGCCTCCGTGGGGCATGTCGAATCCCGGTACTTTCGATTACCAAGGCTGGCTATGGCGAGAAGGCATTCAGGCAACGGGAAAAGTGGTGGGCACACCTGTTGGATCGCGTCTCGCACCTGCTGGATTCAGCCTGAGGCAGTCTGCTCGGAATTATCTCTATCGTCAGCCCCTGGATGATCAGGCGAGGCGATGGCTGGCAGCACTGACCTTGGGCGATGGCGATGCGCTTAGCGATGATGACTGGGATCTGCTTAATGCGACGGGAACAACGCATCTTGTCGTGGTATCCGGCCTGCATGTCGGACTGGTTGCTGTTTTGGTGCTGTGGCTGGCCAAGGGAATGGCGCGACTGCTGAGCCCGGGTAACTGGCGTATGCAGATGTGGCCTTGGTGGGTGGCCGGTGTTGCAGTTGCGGGGTTTGTCTGGATGGTGGGCGGTGCTCCCCCTGCCATGCGCGCGCTAGTGATGACACTGGTGGCAATGTGGGTCGCAGGAGGTCGTCACCATCCTTCTCCCTGGCAGGCATTGGCTCTGGCCCTGGGGCTGGTTGTGCTGATCAATCCATTGTCACTCTGGCGGCCAGGATTGTGGCTGTCATTCTCGGCGGTCTTTCTGTTGGTGCTGATTTGGCAGGGGCGGCGTCCACCTGCTGGCAGGATGGGGCCGGTGAAGGTTCTGTTGCGTACCCAACTGCTGTTGTCTCCCTTGGTGTCAGGCCTGGTGCTGATCAGCTTTGGGCGGTTGGCGTGGGTGGCTCCGGTCGCCAATCTGTTTGCGGTCCCTGTGGTCAGCATGCTGCTTGTTCCTTTGGGAATGCTTGGCTGGAGTCTCTCCATGCTATGGCCTCCTATTGGGTTGCTGATCTGGCAGCTTGATGGTGTTGTCATCGATGTTGTCGTTGCTGGGCTGGCATGGTTATCGACCTGGGAAACAGAGTTGTACCCGGATCTGTCATGGCGTGAGTCGTTGGGAATGTCTCTGTGTGCTATGGCACTGATCATGGGGATTCCGGGCATGGCTCCACGCCTACGCTGGGGGATGGTGATTCTGATAATAGCGAGTGGGCTATTCCATGGCAGTGTGGGGCCGCGACGTGGAGAGTTCGATCTGGTGATCTGGGATGTCGGGCAAGGGTTGATGGCTGAAGTGCGGACGGCACGCCATCGGCTACTGTTTGATACAGGGCCCCGCTCCTATTCAGGATTTGTGCCTGCAACCGGGATATTGCCTCCAGGAGGGCGTTTTGATGCTGTCGTGGTCAGTCATGCCGACCTGGACCATAGCGGTGGCGTTGATTGGATTGCTGCTGAATATCATGTGTCGCAATGGTTCCATCCTCAGTCTGAATGGCCTGAAAGAATGCCAAGAAGTTCTTCTACTACTACATGCGAGAGGGGCAAGGCCTGGCATTGGGACGATGTCGAGTTTCGCTTTCTATGGCCTCCTTCAGGAGACGTCCAGCAGACGCTGTCGTCCAATGATCGTTCCTGTGTCCTGGAAGTGACGGCCAATGGACGGCGTATCATCATTCCAGGGGATGCTGGCAAGCGCACGGAGCGTTACTGGATGCGAGATACCATGGATACCGATGACAGTGCACGTCTGGATGTGCTGGTGCTGGGGCATCATGGCAGTCGTACCAGTACGGGCGTTGCGCTGGTCGAGGCCTTGCAGCCTGCTTTCAGTGTCGTTTCCGCAGGGCGCTTCAATACCTTGGGGCATCCCTCAGCAGAAGTCGTCCGGCGCTTGCGTCACGCAGGGAGTTGTTTCTTCAGCACGGCGCTGGATGGTCAGCTACATTTCATGCTGCGCCTGGGGCGACCGATACGTGTCGGATCTCATCGACGAGGGAGCGGTGTCGGTGGACGATGCCATGGGGTAGAATCGGGCCTTTGATGTCGGCTTATGGTGCCGCCTTGCGCCAGGACTGGTATTTGATGATCAGTCAACTGACTCCCTTTGAAATGGAGCCAATGTGAGCGAATATTCCGGTTGGACGCTATACAAGCGTCTTCTTGGCTATGTAAAACCTTTCTGGAAATCCTTCCTCGTTGCTGTGATCGGCTATGGTATCTACGCCGCCTCCAGCACGGCCTTGGCGGAGATGATGAAGCGCCTGATCGACGGTATCCAGAACCCGGATGCATCATTCCGGCTGTTCTTGCCGTTGTTCGTGGTGGTCATGTTTGCAACCCGTGGCGTGGGGACCTTCCTGGGTACCTATTTCATGAGCAATGTGGCGCGTAACATGGTGCATATGCTGCGTTGCGATGTGTTCAACCATATGCTGCGCCTTCCGGGGAGCTATTTCGACAACCACTCATCGGGGCACCTGGTTTCCCGAGTGACTTACCATGTGGAACAGGTGACAGGTGCAGGAACCAAGGCCATTACTGTCCTGCTTCAGGAAGGACTGTTTGTCATTGGCCTGCTGTGCTATTTGTTCTGGACCAACTGGATGCTGACCTTGCTGTTCCTGGCAGTGACGCCGCTGATTGGCGGGGTGGTCAGCTATACCAGCAAGCGTTTTCGACGTATTTCACGCCGCCTCCAGCGTTCCATGGGAGATGTCACTCACGTTGCTTCCGAAGCGTTGACGGGGTATCGCGTGGTGCGCACCCACGGTGCTGAAACGTATGAGCAAGAGCGTTTTCGTGCTGCCAGTGAGGCCAATCGTCGCCAGAGCTTGAAAGAGGCTGCTACCAAGGCCACCAGTACTCCTGTCATTCAGATTCTGGTGGCGATTTCGCTTGCCATTCTGGTGTGGTTCGCGATGTCTCCGGCATTGATGGACAATATGACGCCAGGCGAGTTCGTGGGTTTCATTACTGCGGCATCCTTGATGGCCAAGCCTGTACGCTCTCTCAGTGAAATCAATAACACGATCCAGAAAGGACTTGCCGCTTCTGGTGAACTCTTCGGCCTGCTCGATGAACCCCTGGAGCCGGATGAAGGTACTGTGGTGCCGGGCCGGCTTGAGGGTCGAGTGCGCTTTGAAAACGTGCATTTCGCCTATGGTGAAGACAAGCCTGAAGTGCTGAAGGGGATTGATCTGGATATCCGACAAGGGGAAATGGTCGCCATTGTCGGGCGCTCGGGGGGCGGCAAGTCGACGCTGGTCGGCCTGCTCCCACGTTTCTACTATCCCACGGCAGGGCGCATTCTGATTGATGGGGTGCCTTTGAATGACTATGAGTTGGCCCCTTTGCGGCAACAGATCGCACTGGTGTCGCAGCAGGTCACGTTATTCAATGCCACCATTGCCGACAACATTGCCTATGGTGTATCGAACCCTGATCGCACCGCTGTCGAAGCCGCTGCTCGTGCAGCCTATGCCCATGAATTCATTGAACGCATGTCGGAAGGTTACGACGCATTGGTGGGGGATAATGGTGTCATGTTGTCTGGGGGACAGCGTCAGCGAATGGCGATTGCCCGGGCGATCTTCAAGGATTCTCCGATCTTGATCCTGGATGAGGCCACCTCTGCCTTGGACACTGAATCGGAACGCTACATCCAGGCTGCTCTGGAAGAGGTTTGCAAGGGCCGTACCACCCTGGTAATTGCTCACCGTCTATCTACCATCGAACGCGCAGACCGTATTCTGGTGATGGAGCAGGGCGAGGTCATCGAGCAGGGGACTCACCATGAGTTGCTGGAGCGTGGGGGAGCCTATGCTGCCTTGTATCAGTTGCAGTTTCAGGAGGCCTGATGGGGCTCGCAGAGCGCTGGTTGAATGCGGCCTACCAGGGAGCGCCCTGGCTTGGCCTGTTGCGCCCACTGGAAGTCCTGTATCGCCGTGAAGTGCTTCGTCGTGCCAGAGCGTATCGCGAAGGCAGGCGCTCGCGTTGGCGGGCGCCTGTGCCGGTCATTGTGGTGGGCAATCTGACGCTTGGGGGAACCGGTAAATCCCCTTTGGTAGCGTGGATGGGACAGCACCTGGCGACCCAGGGCTTTCATCCGGGAATTCTGTCTCGGGGCTATGGTGGTAAAGGTCTAGGTGGTAAAGGGCGGGGCGGTAAAGGCCAGGGTGGTAAAGATCAAAATGGTCAAGGTCAGAGCGGTGGAGGAGCTTATCCACTATGGCTGGAACAGGATACGCCTGTCGAGGAATGTGGTGATGAGCCGCGCATGCTGCATGACCAGACAGGATTGCCCGTAGTGGTGGATCCCGACCGGCCGCGTGGTGCTCGGCGCCTGATGGAGGGGGGGTGTGACCTGATCATTACGGATGATGGTCTGCAGCATCTCCCGCTGGACCGCGACCTCGAGATCGTGGTGGTAGATGGGCGTCGTGGATTTGGCAATGGTCGCTGCCTGCCGGCTGGTCCGTTGCGTGAACCTCTGGAGCGTCTTGATAGTATCGATGCACTAGTGATCAATGGTGAAGCACACCACGCTTTTCCAGAAGGGGCCTATGCCATGCGCCTTGAGCCTGCACGTTGGAGGAAGGTGAGGCGCGATGCAGCAAGTGCCGTGGAAACGGCCAGCTTGACGCCTTTCCCCTTTTCCACACCTGTCAAGGCGGTGGCAGGAATCGGCAATCCCGAGCGCTTTTTCAGAACCCTGGAGACTCTGGGCGTTGCCCATGACCCGTCTCCCTTCAGCGATCACCACCGTTTTCGGGCCGATGACCTGGTGACGAAGCCCGGCCAAGCATTGATCATGACTGCCAAGGATGCGGTCAAGTGTCGTGATATTGCCCCCTCAGACAGTTGGGCGTTGGACGTGGAAGCCGTACCTTCGGCCTCTTTCGTCGACTGGTTGGACAAACACACGGCACCCTGGCTGGGCCGTCGTGTTTCATGTACCGAGGAGACAAGATGATGGACAAGCAATTGCTGGCAATGCTGGTTTGCCCGCAGTGTCAGGGCAAGCTGCGCTACGACCGGGAAGCAGAAGAGTTGTGCTGCCAGTTCGATGGTTTGGCTTATCCGATTCGTGATGGCATTCCGGTCATGCTCATCGAAGAGGCGCGGCATATGAATGTCGATGAAACTCTCAAGCGCTCTCCAGGTCGTGCTGGTGAGACCGGTGAGGATGGAACAGGGGCGCTGTGATGCAGGAATTCATTGCTGTCATTCCCGCGCGTTATGGATCCAGCCGCCTGCCGGCCAAGCCGTTGGCGGACATTGCCGGGCGTCCCATGGTAGCTCGCGTGTGGGATCAGGCATGTCAGTCTGCCGCCAGTCGAGTCGTGGTGGCCACCGATGACGAGCGCATTCGTGATGCGGTAGCCGAGCTGGGAGCAGAGGTGCTTCTGACCAGTCCGGATCATCCCACGGGGACTGATCGTCTGGCCGAAGTGGCCGCTCGCCTGGAGTTGGCTGATGACGCTGTGCTGGTGAATGTTCAGGGCGACGAACCACTGTTGCCGCCAGTGCTGATCAATCAGGTGGCTGAGCGTCTGATGCAGGATGAAGGCGCATCGGTGGCAACACTGGCCGAGCCCATCACAGATGTAGACACGCTGTTCAATCCTAATGTGGTCAAGGTGGTGCGGGCGGCATCCGGCCGCGCTCTGACCTTTTCTCGCGCACCGATGCCCTGGGACAGGGAAGGCTTTCGTGAAAAGCCAGCGTTGCTGGAAACCGATGCCTGGTTGCGCCATATCGGGCTCTACGCCTATCGTGCCAGCTTCCTGCGTGCATTCAGCGAGTGGGCCCCGGCGGCGCTCGAGCAACTCGAGCAACTCGAGCAGCTACGTGCTCTGTACTATGGGCACGAGATTCAGGTGGCGCTGGCGGAGACAGCGCCTCCGGCTGGGGTGGATACCATGGAAGACCTGGAGCGCGTGCGACGCCATTTTGCGCAGAACTCATCTGCAGCATGATTTTTGCAGAATAGGATTTTGCAGTATGAGGGCATGCAGTCTGTGGGTGCGCCGTATAAGGAGGGGGTGCACACTCTTCAAAAATGCGGTGCTTCAATAGTGGGCCCAGCGCAAGCGCGTCCTTCAAGCATGCCTTTTGAAAGTATCGTCACCAGAGACATCGCGTCAGGATAGAGGTATGGGATGCGCGTACTATTCGTTTGCTTAGGCAATATCTGCCGCTCACCTACGGCTGAAGGAGTGCTGCGTCACAAGCTCGAGGTTGCGGGCCTGGCGGATCAGGTTGAAGTGGACTCCTGTGGCACAGGTGCCTGGCATGTAGGTTCTGCACCTGATCTTCGGGCACAGAAGGAGGCCCGCGTGCGGGGTATTGATATATCACGCTTGCGTGGACGCCAACTGGCAGACAGCGATTTTGAGCGCTTCGACTACATGCTGGCGATGGATGATGACAACCTGGCGGGTATCGAGCGCCTCAGACCGCCAGGCTGCAAGGCTCATGTGGCGTTATTGATGGCGTTTGCAGGAGAGCCTAATGGCGAAGTGCCGGATCCCTACTATGACGGAGGGTTCGGTCGTGTCTATGCCATGATCGAGAGCGCTGCTGATGGTCTTGTGGCGGAGCTTCGCCAGCGTCTGGTGGAGCCAACCACAAGGGGGCCATCACGGTGAGATCGATTGAACGGCATGATGTCGACCTGACGTCAGCCAACACCTTGGGCTTGCCTTGTCGCGCCGAACGAGTCGTGACCGTTTCCCAGCGAGAGCAGATAGTTGCACTGATGCAGCAAGGAGCAGGGCATCAGGACAAGCTGACCATTCTGTCCGGCGGTAGCAACTTGATTCTACCTGAATATCTGCCGGGGCTGACCATGTGCCCGCGGTTGAATTACTGGTGGCTGGAGCTCTGTGGTGAAGATGCCTTGGTACATGTCGGTGCGGGGGTGGTCTGGCACCACCTGGTCATGTCCCTGGCCCAGGCCGGCTGGTGGGGCGCCGAGAACCTGGCACTGATCCCGGGCCACAGTGGTGCGGCTCCAGTACAGAACATCGGCGCTTATGGTGTGGAACTGGCTGAGTTGCTCGAGTCTGTGACGTTGGTGCATGTCGAGGATGGCACGACGCAGACGCTGACGGCTGCTGATTGTGGCTTTGGCTATCGCGAGAGCATCTTCAAGGGTGAGCTTGATGGTCGCGTGATCATCACTGACCTGGTACTGCGTGTCAGCCGAAAGAGCAGGGCGCGTCTAGATTACGGTGATCTGGTCCAGAGAGTCTCGGCAGAGCCTACTCCATTGGAAGTGGCCGAGGCGGTGTGTGCTGTTCGCCGCGAGAAACTGCCCGATCCCGAAGTATTGGGTAATGCTGGCAGCTTTTTCAAGAATCCTGTTGTGGCAGCAGATGTTGCTGAGCAACTCCTTGATGAATATCCCGGGATGCCACATTTCCCCCAGGATAACGGTCGGACCAAACTGGCAGCAGGCTGGCTGATAGACCAATGTGGCCTGAAGGGCTGGCGCCATGGCAATTTCGGGGTGCATGAGCGCCAGGCCCTTGTCCTGGTTCATCATGGTGGCGGTAACGCTGGAGAATTACTGACAGTTGCCGCTGAAGTGGCTGCGCAGGTTGAGCAACGCTTTGGCATCGCTCTAGAAAGAGAGCCGAGGCTGGCCTGAAATACATGCTCCAGACAATAAGAGGAAAGCCGTCACGCAATGCAAAAACCCGCGGTCAATGACCGCGGGTTTTTGCATTTCAGCAGGGTAGCCGTCAATTCTGCTGGCTATCTCCCGCCTGGACCTGTTGCTCGCGACGGCGTTGTTCACGAGGGTCGTTATGAGCGCGACGGCGGCGACGACGTGATTGTGTCGTGGTTTCTGCCGTTTCCAGGGAAGAAGATGCCTCTGTCACTGGCGCGTCGGGTTGTGGATCAACCTTGGGCTTGTCAGTCTGGGCGCCAGTAGTCGCTTCGACCTTTTCCTCAACCTTGGGCTTGTCAGTCTGGGCGCCAGTAGTCACTTCGACCTTTTCCTCAACCTTGGGCTTGTCAGCCTGGGCGCCAGTAGTCACTTCGACCTTTTCCTCAACCTTGGGCTTGTCAGCCTGGGCGTCAGTAGTGGCTTCGCTCTTTACCTCGGTCTTGGGCTTGTCGGCCTGGACGTCAGTAGTCGCTTCGACCTTTTCCTCAACCTTAGGCTTGTCAGCCTGGGCGTCAGTAGTCGCTTCGACCTTTTCCTCGGCCTTGGGCTTGTCAGCTTGGGTGTTGGTAGTGGCCTCGATCTTTTCTTCGACCTTTTCCTCGAGCTTGGACTTGTCAGCCCGGATGTCGGTCGTGGCTTGGGCCTTTTCCTCGATCTTGGACTTGTCAGCCCGGACGTCGGTCGTGGCTTGGGCCCTTTCCTCGATCTTGGGCTTGTCAGCCTGAGTGTTGGTAGTGGCCTCGACCTTTTCTTCGACCTTTTTCTCGAGCTTGGGCTTGTCAGCCTGGACGTCGGTAGTGGCCTCGACCTTTTCTTCGACCTTTTCCTCGATCTTGGGCTTGTCAGCCCGGATGTCGGTCGTGGCCTCGATCTTTTCTTCGACCTTTTCCTCTACCTTGGCCTTGTCGGTCTGAGTATCAGCCTTGGTCCTGTCCTTCGCCGTGGTGTCGCTCTTGTATTCCGCCGGTTTGGGTTCTGCTGCCGGTGCTTTGGTTTGGCTCTCGTCCGCAACAGCGGGCGTTTCTGCAACCAAGGCAGCCAGGCGTTGCTGCTCAGCAAGCGATTCTGGGTTGATCGCATGGCTGCGTGTGCGACTGCGCGGATTGTTGCGAGTGCGCTTGGGCTTGGACTCTTTGGAAGTCTCCGCCACTACCGTCTCGCTTTTCTGTACGCTCTCGCGATCCTGGCTCTCTGTCGTCCTGGACTGGCTGGTCCGGGTGTCATCCTGGTTGCGACGTGAACGGCTGCTGCGTCCATCAGGCTTTTCGGTCTTTTCGCTGCGGCTATCACGACGGCTGTCCTGTCGACGGTCCTGCTGCCGGCGATCGCTATCACGACGCTCCTGCTGGCGACGACTATCCTGCGAGGATGAATTTTCCTGGCTTTGCCGGCTCTCGCTGCGGTTGTCTTGGCGTGATGATGAGCGACTTTGGCGCTGCTGGCTGCTGCGGCGGTTGCGCTGGCGATTATCCTGCCGGCTTTCGTTGTCCCGGCTTGCAGGTGTCTGAGTCTCCTGGCCCTGAGACTGCTGTCCCTGATCACCAACAGCCTGTTGCTGTTCTTCATTGCCCAGGAATCGGGCGAAGCCACGCACTAGTCGACCGAACAGGCCTGCATTCTGAACACCAGCAGTGGCCTGTGGTGTAGGTGCTGCTGTCGCGCGACGTTCGACAGACTCCTGGTGCTGCAGGGAAGCCGGTGCGGGCTCGTGATGGACCACGGTCTTCACTGCCGCTTCGGTGCGCTGTATGGGTTTCCCGAAGGTAGCTTCCGGCTCCTTGCCGACTTCGGTCTCCATTGATAGCTCGAAGCTTGATGCCTGAGCAGTACCTTCCTCATCCACATGATCGTCACGCAGACGCTGAACATCGTAGTGAGGCGTATCCATTTCGGGGTTGGGCAGCACTACCAAGCGCACACCTTGACGGCGTTCGATGTCTGCCAATACTGCACGTTTCTCATTGAGCAGGTAGGTGGCCACGGGGACCGGCAAGATGGCACGAATCTGAGCACTACGCTCTTTCATCGCTTCTTCTTCGATCAGTCGCATGATCGACAGTGACAGGGAACGCACGTCTCGGATAGTACCCTGGCCATCGCAGCGGGGGCAGACGACGCCACTGGTCTCACCAAGGGACGGGCGCAGTCGCTGGCGTGACATTTCCATCAGGCCGAAGCGGGAAATGCGACCGATCTGTACCCGGGCACGGTCAAGCTTGAGAGCATCACGCGCTCGGTTTTCCACTTCGCGCTGATTGCGTGATGGCCCCATGTCGATGAAGTCGATGACTACCAGGCCACCGATGTCACGCAGACGCAATTGGCGAGCAATTTCGTCCGCCGCTTCCAGGTTGGTCTGCAGGGCGGTCTCCTCGATATCGCTGCCACGAGTCGCTCGTGCAGAGTTGATGTCGATGGAAACCAGGGCTTCAGTGTGGTCGATGACAATGGAGCCACCAGACGGTAGCTTCACTTCACGCTCGTAAGCCGTCTCGATTTGTGACTCGATCTGGAAGCGTGAGAAAAGCGGGACTTCATCAGCGTAGAGCTTGATCTTTTGCTGATAGGACGGCATGACCTGGCGGATGAAGCCCAAGGCCTCCTGATGTACCTCAGGGCTGTCGATCAGCACCTCGCCAATGTCCTGGCGCAGATAGTCGCGCATGGCGCGGATGATGACATTGGATTCACGGTAGATGAGGAAGGGGGCAGAGCGCTTGCCGGCTTCTTCGGTGATCGACTCCCATACCTGCACCAGATAATCCAGATCCCACTGCAATTCTTCCGGCGAGCGCCCGATGCCAGCAGTACGCACGATCAGTCCCATCTTGTCAGGGACCGTCAGCTGACCCATGGCTTCCTTGAGCTGGCTGCGCTCTTCGCCCTCGATGCGACGTGAAATTCCTCCCGCGCGAGGGTTGTTAGGCATCAGAACAAGGAAGCGACCTGCAAGGCTGATGAAGGTCGTCAGCGCGGCCCCCTTGTTGCCTCGCTCTTCCTTATCAACCTGAACGATGACTTCCTGGCCTTCCTTGAGGACTTCTTTGATGCTGGGGCGGCCAGACGGGTCCTTGAGGAAGTATTCGCGCGCCACTTCCTTGAGGGGCAGGAAGCCGTGGCGTTCAGCACCAAAGTCGACGAAGGCGGCTTCGAGGGAGGGTTCTACGCGAGTGATCTTTCCGCGGTAAATATTGGCTTTTTTCTGTTCTCGGGCACCGGATTCGATGTCCAGATCGTAGAGGCGTTGTCCATCGACCAGTGCGACGCGCAGCTCTTCGGGCTGAGTCGCGTTGATGAGCATCCGTTTCATGTTGTCTCGCAATATGGACGCGCCGGAGAGCGCCCATGGACGAGGCGTTGGCGAACCGCTGGGTGCTGCGTGCTTGTGCTCAGCGCATGTCGCGGATGCGAGGACTGCGCCCGGCCGTTACATGCCAGCAGTGATGCGGGGCATGGCGCGGCATGATCATGTTGAGTACGGGGCGGAGGGAGGACGTGTCTCGGTGGGATCTTCTGCCCATCCGGTCCTGCCATCACCGCCAACACCTGGCATTCATCGATTCACCGACGCCGGTTCTCCGGCACGGTGTTATACGTCTCTCGACGTCGGGCGCTTCTGTTGGGATGGCGGCTGACGTCGAGCATGTGTTGTTACGTTTTAATTCTTCATGGCAGTGAGAATCCGAACCCGGGGCTCACTGCCCATATTTCTCTAGAGAAGCTTGCTAGTACTGTTTCATCTAAGCACGGACTTATCTAGAAACCATTTCGTCTAGGTATTGTTTCTCAGCACAATTTTCTCTAAGTGCCATTGCTTTCTCTAAGTGCTTCGTCACTAGGCGTTCGCTCAGGCCTGCATGTCTGTCGGGCAGGCGCTTCTATTGACCAGATTGAATCTGAGGAGCGAAAAAGCAATATAACAGCAATGCCAAAGGCCAGCAATTAGCGGCACACTGAGCTAGAATGCCGCCTTCCGCCGTCGGCAGGGCAATCCCTGCTTGGCTGTTGTTTCATGTCCGGGTTGCAAAGGAAGTTGTGATCAACTGTCGGCACGTACCCATCACGGCGTTGCGCGTGTTGGTAGCCTGCTTAATTCGGCAACGTGTTCACAGATTCCAGCAAGTGACACGACGGGAACGCAGTCTGCTATATGCATTTGGCGAGGTGGTTTAATAGAACGTGGAGTATTTATCGTGGCCGAAGGCAGAGAAGTACAGTGGGTGGAAGTCACTGAAGGGCAGGTTGGCCAGCGTGTCGATAATTTCCTGATGGCCCGATTGAAAGGTGTGCCGCGTTCATTGGTGTATCGCATCGTGCGTAAAGGTGAGGTGCGGGTCAACAAGAAACGGGTCAAGGCCGAGTACCGCTTGCAGCTAGGTGATGTGGTGCGTGTTCCTCCTCTCAGGCTTGCACCTCGGGAAGCCGTGCGTGAAGTCAGTGACAACCTGCGTAATCTGCTGGCTGGCAGCGTATTGCTCGAAGGTCCCGACTGGCTGGTGATGAACAAGCCTTCAGGTCTTGCCGTACACGGCGGCAGTGGAGTCAAGATCGGCCTGATCGAGGCATTGCGGCAGGTGCGGGAAGATCTCGACTTCCTTGAATTGGTACACCGTCTCGATCGGGATACCTCCGGTTGCTTGCTGTTGGCCAAGTCCCGTCCTGCGCTGCTGACACTTAATACGGCTCTCAAGCGCCATGAGATGACTAAGCAATACCTTGCTTTGGTAACTGGCAGGTGGCCAGCACGACGGGACTTTGTCAGTGCTCGCTTGGATCGCTATGACGCAGGGAATGGAGAGCGCCGGGTGCGGGTCGATGCTGCCGGCAAGGTGGCGCGTACTCGCTTTGCCGTGCGCGAAGCTTTTGCTGGAGCCACGTTGGTCGAGGCTGAGCCCATTACTGGACGAACCCATCAGATACGTGTCCATGCTGCCCATGCGGGGCATGCGCTATTGGGAGATGACAAGTACGGCACCAGAGAAGGCGAAAAACTGGCGCGTGAGCTAGGGCTGGATCGCTTGTTCCTGCACGCAGCGGCCTTGACGTTTCCTGAGCCTTCCAGCGGAAAGCCGGTCAGGATTCGTGCCCCCCTGGAACCTGCCATGGAAGCAGTGCTTGAAAAGGCTCGGAGCCGCTGACTCCGGTGTCATTGGCCCGGCTGGGCGAGGGGGGCTGGTCGGTCGTAGGATATAAGTCCATAAAAAAAGATCATTTCTCTCATGCTTATGGGCTTTGAGACAGTATGCCGCCTTCAATGGTGGAGACTCAGTAGGTCATGGTAAAGGCTTATCTCTGGAAAATGCGTGGCAACGAAGCCGCGCATCGGCGCCGATGCTGGCGCGATATGTTGTGGTCGTGGTTTGGTGCTTTTGCGGGTATGGCCGGAGTCGGCTGGTTGATTGACGAGTGGCTGATTACCCATACATTGCTGATGATTGGCTCATTCGGGGCGACTTCCGTCCTGCTCTATGCTGCACCGGAAAGCCCTCTGGCCCAGCCGCGCAATGTGCTCGGTGGGAATATGCTTTCGGCGCTGGTAGGGGTGCTTAGTTGGCAGTGGCTAGGGGATACCTGGTTGGCTGCGGCGATGGCGGTATCGACATCCATTCTGGTCATGCAGTTGACGCATACCTTGCATCCGCCGGGAGGTGCGACGGCATTGATTGCGGTGATAGGTGCCAGTGAAGTGCATGATCTGGGGTGGACATATGCATTGATGCCGGTAGGTGTTGGTTGTGCATTACTGCTGCTTGTCGCTGTGCTGGTCAATAATCTGGCTCGTCATCGTCGTTATCCGATGCACTGGTGGTAAGCCTCATTATATTCAGAGGGTTCTGGTCACTAGTATGGTCCTTTCTGACTTGTGGCAGAAGGGCTGATAGGTAACTCTACTCTGCCAGGTTTGCGCATGCAGCAGGTGCGGTAATGACGCTGCTGTAATGGTGGCGCAGTAATGACGACCTAGCAATGACGACATGGCAATGACAGAGAAGAGGCGTCCTATCGTGCGTATGATCAGTGAGAAGGAGCAGTTCCCCGGGCACAGTGGCAATATGCTGGCGGCGCGTTTTGACCGTCCTGCTGCGGGCAAGCCGCAGGCAGTCGCAGTTTTTGCCCACTGCTTTACCTGCAGCAAGGATATTCTGGCAGCTCGACGCATATCCGAGCGCCTGGTGGAACGGGGCGTGGCAGTGCTGCGCTTCGACTTTACCGGCCTGGGACACTCGCAGGGTGAGTTTGCCAACACGGATTTCACTTCCAATGTCGATGACCTGACGGCTGCCGCTGCTTTTCTTGAGCAGCGTGGTCAGGCTCCTGCATTGTTGATTGGACACTCGCTCGGTGGTGCAGCGGTGATTGCAGCAGCCACTCGTCTTCCCTCTGTCAAGGCGGTGGCGACCATTGGGGCGCCATACGATCCAGCACATGTACTGCATAACTTTGATTCGAGCATTGATGCCATTGAGCATCAGGGAGAGGCCCAGCTCACCTTGGCCGGGCGGCCGTTCACCATCCGTCGCAGCTTTCTTGAGGATGTAAGAGGGCAGCAGCAACGTCAGCGCATTGCAACCTTGGGACGAGCGCTCCTGATTCTGCATGCCCCCCGAGATGAGGTGGTAGGTATCGATAATGCGACTGACATATTTACGGCTGCTCGCCATCCGCGCAGTTTTGTCTCGCTGGATGATGCCGATCATTTATTGACTCGGGCTGAAGATGCCGAGTACGCCGCAAAGGTGATTGCCAGTTGGTCATCGCGCTATCTGGGGCTTGTGGCTCCGACACCTCCACCTGAAGCTCCGGAAGGGATCACTCGCATCCATGAGGCGGACCCTGACGGCTTTCTCCAGGACATTGTTTCAGGTGTTCACTATTTGCGAGCCGACGAACCCGAGTCGTTCGGTGGTACGAACCTTGGACTTACCCCCTACCAGCTATTGGCCGCTGCCCTTGGGGCCTGCACGTCGATGACGGTGCGTAGCTATGCTCGGCGCAAGAAATTCCCGCTTGTCGATGTGGCTGTCGATGTCTCCCATGGACGAGTGCATGCCGAGGATTGCCAGGATTGCTCCAATCATGATGCCAAGCAGATCGATCGCTTCGAGCGTGTCCTGTACCTGACAGGAGATCTCAGCGCTGAGCAGCGTGATGCACTTCTGTCCATTGCCGATCGCTGCCCGGTTCATCGGACGCTGGAGGCAAACGCCCAGGTAGTGACTCGACTTGGTGACTAGCGCTCGTCCTGCCCTTATGGGCTGTGCCGCATAATTGGTAATGCACAATGCAGTGCTACAGCTAGTGCTACAGCTGTAGTGACGCAGTTTCTAGTGGCGCAGTTGTGGTGGCATGGCTGAGGCCTGCAGTGGCAGAATGAGCGGCTTCCCATCCATCCATGGTGTCAGGGGGACTGTGTATTGCCATATGATCTGATCATCTTCGACTGGGACGGAACCCTGATGGACTCCATCGGCCGTATTGTGGGCAGCATGCAGGTAGCAGCCCGCGAAGCGGAATGGGGAGAGCTTGAGGTGGAGGCGATACGCAATATCATCGGTTTGGGGTTGCCCGAAGCAATCGAGACTCTGTGTCCCGGGATTGGAGCCGAGCAGGCTGATCACCTCAAGACCCGTTATGCCTATCATTTCGTTCAGGGCGATACCACGCCCATGACCTTTTATCCCGGCGTCATGGCCGGAATTGACCGCCTAGCTGCAAGGCCGGGCACGCGTTTGGCCGTAGCTACGGGCAAGAGCCGGAGAGGGCTTGATCGGGCGTTCCGTGAAACCGGTACTGGCCATATCTTTGCAGCCAGCCGTACGGCCGATGAAACGCGCTCCAAACCTCATCCTCAAATGCTGCAGGAGTTGTTGGCAGAACTTGGTGTCGGCGTTGAGCGTGCTGTGATGATCGGTGATACCGAATATGACATGGAAATGGCTCGGGCCTTGAACATGGATCGCATTGCTGTCACCTACGGAGTGCATGCTCGTGATCGGCTTGAAGCCAGTCATCCCCGGCAAGTCGTCGATGGCTTTCCCGAGCTGATCGACTATTTGCTGGGAAATTGAAGGTGCAAAGGATGAGAGGGTGATATGAGCGACAAGAAGGATCGTGATCCCTGGACAGAAGGTGAGGGCGTTGCGGCTAGCGGTGACTCCTCTCAAGTGCCTGCTGGCGACGATGCTGCGGCGCTGCGCGAGCGACAGCGCTTGGCTCAGGTGGAGATGATGGATCGCTGGATTGGTGGTGTTCTCGCTGAGCAGCGCCGTACGCGGCGTTGGAAGCTGTTTTTTCGCTTCTCCTTTCTATTGCTCTTCTTGACTCTGGTGGCATTGGTGGCCTGGGCTGTGCTGAGGGTGCCAATGGAAACTCCTGCAAAAGAGGAACACCTGGGGGTGGTCCGGGTCGATGGGGTCATCTCACAGGAGTCTCCAGCCAATGCTGATCGGATCATCGAAGGTATCCGGGCTGCGTGGGATGCCGAGAACAGCGTGGCCCTGGTCGTGGATATCGATAGTCCCGGTGGCAGTCCGGTCCAGTCCCAGCGTATCTACGATGAGCTTATGCGCCTGCGTGACTCCGGGGACAAGCCGATCATCGCCGTGATTGAGGATATCGGTGCCAGTGGTGCTTATTATATTGCGTCCGCCGCTGATGAGATCGTGGCTGCACCCGCCAGCCTGGTGGGGTCGATTGGCGTCATCTATTCAGGCTTTGGACTGGAAGGTGCCATCGAGCGCCTTGGGGTCGAGCGGCGAGTGTTTACTGCCGGCGAGAACAAGGCTTTTCTCGATCCGTTCACCACGATCAAGCCTGAGCAGCGGGAGTTCTGGCAGAGTGTGCTGGAAACCACCCATCGCCAGTTCATCAATGATGTCAAGGCAGGGCGCGGAGACCGCCTGGGCGATGATCCGCGCTTGTTCAGCGGGTTGGTGTGGACAGGTGAGCAGGCCATCGATGAAGGGTTGGTCGATCGCCTGGGGACAATTGAAGGTGTGCTGCGCGAGCGGTTGGGTGATGATGATCCCCAGCTCAAGGACTACACTCCGGCGCAGGATCCTTTTGAGCGCCTGAGTCGTCGCTTCAGCGATGTGGCTGCCGAATGGCTGGGTGTGCCGCAGGCAAGTTCACCGCTACGCTATCAGTTGCCTTGAGTCCTGGTCGGCCAATCCCCTGTCAACTTGAATGAGCTGAGAGAAGTGGGTCGAGACCGGCTTCTCTCAGCCATTGACACAGGCGTATCAGGGGCAAGCCGATAAGGGTGTTTGGGTCATCTCCTTCCAGGCGTTCAAACAGCGTGATGCCCAGGCCTTCCAGGCGGAAGCTGCCTGCGCTGTCCAGAGGCTTTTCCCGAGCTACGTAAGTGGCGATTTCGGCCTCGCTGAGCATGCGAAACACGACATCGTAGCGTTCATGGCTGACACGGTGGCTTGAGCGAGTGGTGTCGATCAGGGCCAGCCCCGTCAGGAAGCTGACGCGATGTCCTGAAAAGGCGCTCAGGTTGGCGCGGGCGCGCTCTTCGGTGTGAGGTTTGCCGAGAATCTGGTCATCGAATACCGCTACCTGGTCCGAGCCGATGATCAGATGGTCGGGGTAGCGATCAGTCAGTCGTTCCGCCTTGGCAAGTGCCAGACGATGCACCAATGCGGCGGGAGACTCTCCTTGTAGAGGTGTTTCGTCGATGTCAGGGCTATCCCAGGTGAAGGGCAGGCCAAGGCGCGACAGCAGGTCTCGACGCCAAGGGGAGCTGGAGGCCAGAACCAGAGCGGGCATGCATATCTCCTGATGCAAATGGGGGGTATAGAACTTTCAAGATACCAATGAATTCTAACCTGTTGGTTATATGGCTTTGACAGAGACTTACCGAGTGCCTATCATTGCGCGCCTATGTTGACCTCACGATTGCCCGGCCGGGTCGAGCCATACAAGCTCGCCGCCCATGCCGAACACCTTGATGGCCTAGTGGCATTGGCCGATATGAGTCGTCTGACCGAAGAGGCAGGGACTCAACAGGGCGACGCCAGCGTTTGGCTGGAGTTCGCCATCGACGCTCAGGGGCGTCGGGTGATCCGGGGGCGCCTGGAGGCCGAATTGCAGCTGCCTTGTCGTCGCTGTCTCGAGCCTATGGCCCAACATGTTGCGAGCGACTTCCAGCTCGGGCTCGTTTCCAGTGATGACATGGCCGCCAATCTACCAGCTACCTATGAACCGGTACTGGTGGAGAACGAACAGCTGAACCTGCTGGGCGTGATCGAAGATGAATTGATTCTTTGCTTGCCCCAGGTGGTTTACCACGACGAGTCAGAGTGCCCTGTCTCGCGAGAACAGCTGAGCAGCGGGGTGGAAACCGAAGTCTCGGAAGCGCCCTCTGGCAATCCCTTCGAAGTGCTCAAGCACCTCAAGGGCAACACCGATACCTGATCGATTTTTTTGTGGAGTGATTCCTCATGGCAGTTCAACAGAATCGTAAAACCCGTTCCAAGCGTGGTATGCGTCGCAGTCACGATGCGCTGAGCGCACCGACTTTGTCCCAGGACAAGGAAACCGGTACGACTCATCTGCGTCACCACGTTTCTCCGGATGGCTTCTATCGCGGTCGTAAGGTCGTCGACGCCTAAGGCGACGACGTACCTGATATCGCCTGGCCGCTGAGATGCGGATTGCCGTTGATGCCATGGGCGGGGACAAAGGTCCCCATAGTGCTGTGGCAGGCGCGGCCAGCGCGATGATAGAAGACCCCAGTCTCGAGATTCAGTTGTTCGGCCCTGTTCGTGCTCTGGAAGACGAGATTTCACGCCTGCCGCGGCCCCTGGCTGCGGCGGCGTCGCGTCTGGACCTGAGAGATGCGCCGCAAGTGATCTCTCAGGACATGCGTGCGTCTCAGGCGTTGCGTCATGGGCAGGCATCCAGTATGGCAAGAATGCTGGAATGCGTGGCTTCTCGTGGTGCGCAGGTCGGCGTCAGTTCGGGAAATACTGGAGCCTTGATGGCGCTGTCCCGACGGGCTCTGGGGATGGTGGCTGGTGTGCCTCGTCCTGCCATCAGTACGGCTATTCCCACCCGTAATGAGGGGCGTTGCTACCTGCTTGATCTGGGTGCCAATGTCGATGTCAGTGGTGACCGTCTCGTTGATTTTGCCCTGATGGGCGACATCATGGCGCGCCATGTAGATGGCATCACTGCGCCGCGCATTGCGTTGCTCAATGTGGGAGTGGAGTCGACCAAAGGGGCGGCCAGCGTACTTAAAGCCGATGCCGAACTTCGGCGGATTTCCGGCCTCAATTATCAAGGCTTCATTGAAGGCGATGGGATTTTCGCCGGTGAGGTCGATGTGGTGGTCTGCGATGGCTTTGTCGGTAATGCCGTGCTCAAGGCCAGCGAAGGGTTGGCGAGGATGCTGGTGCGGCGTGTCCAGGCCACCTTTGAAGCGCATTGGGGCAGCCGCCTGGTAGGTGTGCTTGCTCGCCCTGCGCTGAAGCGTTTGAAGAGCGAGCTGGATCCAGTTCGCTACAATGGCGCCAGCCTGCTTGGGCTGGCGGGTATCGTTATCAAAAGTCACGGCAGCTGTGATGCCGCTGGCTTCCACTATGCCCTCAAGCGGGCAGTACAGGAAGTTCGCCGTGATTTGCCGAGCCGGCTGGAAGCTGAGCTCGTCAATCGCCGTCCGCTGCCGCCCTCCTCAGAGGAAGGTGGCTCGTCCCATGGTCGGGCAGTGGCACGGTGACCAACAAGAGCATAGGTGATCGACATGACACAACCGCTTGCCCTCATCTTTCCTGGACAGGGCTCTCAGCAGATCGGCATGTTGCGCGAGCTGGCTGAGCGCTACAGCGTGGTGAGAACCACTTTCGAGGAAGCGGCAGACGCCCTTGGCTACGATCTATGGAAAGTGGTTCAGGAAGGCCCCGTGGAGCAGCTCAATGCAACTGCCTGCACGCAGCCGGCCCTGTTGGCTTCCAGTGTTGCCATTGCGCGGGTCTGGCAAGAAATGGAAGGCCCGCGTCCTGGCGCCATGGCCGGTCACAGTCTGGGGGAATACAGCGCCATGGTGTGTGCCGGCGTACTGTCCTTCGCTGATGGTGTGCGCCTGGTGCGCTTGCGTGGCGAAGCCATGCAGGAAGCCGTGCCGGAGGGTGAGGGTGCCATGGCAGCCATTCTTGGTCTTGAGGATGCCGCGGTGGAAGAGGCCTGTGCCAAGGCTGCCAACGGCGACGTGGTTGCTGCAGTCAACTACAATGCTCCGGGGCAGGTGGTTATTGCTGGTGCCAAGGCGGCGGTAGAGCGCGCGATTGCTGCCTGCCAGGAAGCAGGTGCCAAGCGTGCCATGCCATTGCCGGTCTCTGTGCCATCTCACTGCGCTCTCATGCGTCCAGCGGCGGAGCGTTTATCAGAGGCCCTTGACGCCATTGAACTGCGTGCCCCACGTTATAGCGTGGTGCAGAATGTTGATGCGCAAGCGCATGCTGATATCGGTACTTTGCGGACGCGCTTGGTGGAGCAACTGTATCAGCCGGTTCGCTGGGTCTCTTGTGTAGAGGCCATGGTGAATAGTGGTGCTGAGGTATTCATCGAGTGCGGTCCTGGCAAGGTCCTGACCGGCCTCAACAAGCGCATTGCCAAGGGTAGTCGTGGGCTGGCGGTCAATGATCCGGACAGCTTGATCGCTGCGCTGGAACTGGCTCGCGAGACCCTGTGATCTGATGCCCGGTCACTGGTGCCAAGGGTGATCGGGTCGTATATGACGAATCAACGGAAGTGATCATGACAACCGAGCGTAGAGTCGCCCTTGTAACAGGGGCCAGTCGTGGCATTGGCCGCGCCATCGCACATGAGCTGGGCCGTCAGGGCCGTATCGTGATCGGTACTGCTACCTCCGAGGCTGGTGCCGAACGCATTGATGCCGACCTCAAGGCGAATGGCATCGAAGGTGCCGGTCGCTGCCTGAACGTGACCGATCAGGCTGGCGTTGATGCCTTGATCAAGGCCATCAGCGATGAGTTTGGCGCACCGACCATTCTCGTCAATAATGCTGGCATCACTCGCGACAACCTCTTGATGCGCATGAAAGAAGATGAATGGGATGGTGTGATGGATACCAATCTCAAGTCTGTCTATCGAGTCAGCAAGGCATGCCTGCGTGGCATGACCAAGGCTCGTTGGGGGCGTATCGTTTCCATCAGTTCTGTGGTGGCAACCATGGGCAATCTTGGCCAGACCAACTATGCTGCGGCGAAAGCGGGCATGGAAGGTTTTTCCCGAGCTCTGGCTCGTGAAGTGGCTTCCCGGGCAATCACTGTCAATTCAGTAGCTCCAGGTTTCATCGCTACGGATATGACAGAAGCATTGTCCGAAGAACAGCAAGCGATGCTCAAGGGGCAGGTGCCTCTGGCTCGTTTGGGACAGCCCGAAGAAATCGCAGCAGCGGTGGGCTTCCTGACATCGGAGTCGGCCGGTTATATCACCGGAGAAACTCTGCATGTCAATGGCGGCATGAATATGCGCTGATCGCACGCATTGCGTGTGTTGCGTCGACCCCGAGGGGGCTATAAACTACCCCGCAGTTTATTTGCGGATTTAATCGGCTGATCATCAGAACGGCTAACGTGAACGACTGGAGTATGTCTAAATGAGCACCATCGAAGAGCGCGTGAAGAAAGTTGTGGCTGAGCGCCTGAACGTCAAGGAAGAAGATATTCAGAACACATCTTCCTTCACCGAGGACCTGGGCGCTGATTCCCTGGATACCGTCGAGCTGGTGATGGCGCTGGAAGAGGAATTCGATACTGAGATTCCTGACGAAGAAGCCGAGAAGATCACCACCGTTCAGGAAGCTATCGACTACGTCAACGCCAACCAGTAAGACTGTACAGCATTGTTCTGATGCGATGGCGCGGAACATGCTTGTAAGTCTGTTGGTCGCGATCGAAACTGCTTGCTGTCGCTATTGCTGAGGCAGCCAAGACGGTCGAGACAGTTGCGGGAGCCTGCCTCCCGGAAAGCCGCCCCAGAGGGGCGGCTTTTGCATATCAGGTGCGCTTGGTGGAAGTATCTCCTGATGGTGGCGATAGATGGTGTCCAGAGGGGGAGCGCTGTGGCGTCAGTCTCGGTATAATGCGCGCAAAGCGGTGGTTGCCTGGAAGCGCGCCGTGAATATATTGGTTGTCTGGAGGAATGCTGATGTCTCGCAGAAGGGTAGTGGTGACCGGAGTTGGTTTGGTCACGCCGGTGGGTAACACCGTCAAGGAAAGCTGGGAAAGCATCCTGGCTGGCAAGAGCGGTGTAGCGCCTATCGAGCACTTCGATGTCAGCGGCTTCAATACGCGCTTCGGCGGCTCGGTCAAGAATTTCGATATCAGCCCGTATCTGAATCCCAAGGATGCGCGCAAGATGGATCTGTTCATTCAATACGGTGTGGCCGCTGGCGCGCAGGCGATTGCCGATGCCGGTATTGAATGCAGCGATGAGAATGCCGACCGAATTGGTGTTGCCATCGGCTCCGGTATCGGTGGGTTACCGATGATTGAGCAAAACCACAATGCGCTGCTCAAGAGCGGAGCTCGTCGTATCTCGCCATTCTTCGTGCCAGGCTCCATCATCAACATGATCTCGGGGAACCTGGCGATCCAGCATGGTTTCCGTGGCCCCAACATTGCCATCACCACCGCGTGTACCACTGGTACTCATAACATTGGCTACAGTGCCCGTACCATTGCCTACGGCGATGCCGATGTGATGGTCTGTGGTGGTGCAGAAATGGCCACTACGCCATTGGGCCTGGGAGGTTTCTCTGCGGCACGGGCACTGTCCACGCGTAACGATGATCCGGCTGCTGCTAGCCGCCCGTGGGATCGTGACCGCGATGGTTTCGTGCTGTCCGATGGTGCGGGAGTTCTGGTCCTGGAAGATTACGAGCATGCCAAGGCGCGTGGTGCCAACATCTATGCCGAAGTGGTTGGCTTTGGCATGAGTGATGATGCCTATCACATGACATCTCCGCCCGAAGATGGTCGTGGTGCTGCTGCCTCCATGGCCAATGCCATCAAGGATGCCAAGCTTGATCCATCCGAGATCGATTATATCAATGCCCATGGTACTTCTACGCAGGCTGGCGACCTGGCCGAGAGCCGTGCAGTCGAGAAGGTCATGGGGGCCGCAGCATCCAAGGTCGCGGTCAGCTCGACCAAGTCCATGATCGGCCATCTGCTGGGCGCGGCTGGCGCTGTCGAAGCCGTATTCAGCATCCTGGCCATTCGTGACCAAGTGTTGCCGCCGACCATCAACCTGGATAATCCCCAGGAAGGGTGTGTGCTGGATTATGTGCCGAATACCGCGCGCGAAGCCAAGGTCGACATTACCCTGTCGAATTCGTTCGGCTTTGGTGGTACCAATGGCACCCTGATATTCAAGCGTGTCTGATGGTTGTGGCATCAGTGCCGTCTCTGCCTTTTGATGACCGAGGCCTGGCGTATGGCGATGGTCTGTTCGAGACGGTGCTGGTGCGTGATGGCAATGCAGTGTTATGGGAACAGCATCTGAATCGCTTGATGCATGGCTGTAAAGTGCTCGATATCCCTGCGCCTTCCCGTGATCAGCTTGATGCCATCCTGTCTCGGCTTGGCGATGGGTTGCAGGTACTCAAGCTGATCTATACCCGGGGCAGTGGCGGTAGAGGTTACGCGCCGCCCGCGGAAGCGGCCCCTCGCCTGTACTGGCAGGCGACACCATTCTCCCCCCAACAGGCGCGCTGGAAACAAGGCGTGCGGATCAGGTTGTGTCACATGAACCTGGCGCGTCAGCCGAGGCTGGCTGGCATCAAGCATATGGCCCGCCTTGAAAACGTGCTGGCCCGCAATGAGTGGCGTGATCCTGATATTGCCGAGGGTCTGGTTACTGATGGTCATGCACGGGTGGTGGAGGCCACGGCGATGAACCTGTTCTGGTCGTCGTCATCGCAGTCCATGCCTTGTACGCCGTCGCTGGAACACTGCGGTGTCCTTGGTACCTTGCGCCAGGTCATGCTGGATGCGGGTGAGCTAATGATTGACGAACTTGACGTGGAAGAGCTGTCAGGTTGTGAGGCACTTTGGGTGGGTAATAGCGTCCAAGGTCTATGGCCGGTGGCACGACTGGATGACGCTGAGGGTCGGATATTGAGTGAATGGCCAATCACGGCGACTCACCGGCATCTGCAGAGACTGGCTCATGACCACCTTGGCTATCCAGCTATTTGATCGGTAAAAGATCTTGTTGATCTGTAAAAGTCCTGGCTTGTATGAGGCCGTCTTGCAGCGGTTCCTTGCAAAGGACCTCTGAACGAAGGACCTGAGGAAATATCATGCGCACAGTGCTCAAGGCTCTGGTGGTGTTGGTCGTTCTAGCGTTATTCGCCGCTTATACGGGATATCGTTTTTGGCAGGTCAAGCTCGAAGCCCCTATCGCCGTTGATGAGCAGATCATTTATGAAGTCCCTCAGGGGGCTGGCTTCAACCGGGTGATAGCAGAACTCGAGTCCCGTGGAATTCTTTCCGATAGCTGGGCATTCAAGCTGCTGGCCCGCATTGAGCCCCAACGAGTCCACTCCCTGAAGCCGGGAGAGTACATGCTGCAGCCAGAAATGAGTGGGCTGGATGTGTTGGATAAGCTCAACAGCGGTGATGTCGTCACCTACAAAGTGACCATTCCCGAGGGCTGGAGCTTCAAGCAGATGCGCGCTGTGCTGGATGATGCGGAAAAACTTTCCCACGATACAGCCGACATGTCTGATGAAGACTTGATGGCAGAGCTGGGGTATGAAGATGAGCATCCAGAAGGCCGCTTTTTCCCCGATACATATACCTACCACAAGGGTGTCAGCGACGAGCAGATTCTGAGTCAGTCCTTGCGCCGCATGGACAGGCTGCTTGACGATGCGTGGGCGAAGCGTGACGAGGGGCTTCCCTACGAGACGCCCTACGAGGCCCTGATCATGGCCTCGCTGATCGAGAAGGAGACCGGTGCCCCCCAGGAGCGTCGCGAAATTGCGGGTGTGTTCGTACGTCGTCTTGAACGTGGCATGCGTCTGCAGACGGATCCTACGGTGATCTATGGCATGGGCGACCGTTATGACGGCAATATCACGCGTGCCGATCTGCGCAAGAAAACACCCTATAACACCTATGTCATCGAGGGGTTACCTCCGACTCCCATCGCTCTGCCTGGAAAGGCTTCGCTGGAAGCGGCGATGCATCCTGCCGAGGGAGAGACACTGTATTTTGTTGCCAAAGGTGACGGGACTGGAACGCACCATTTTTCTCGCACATTGCGCGAGCATAATGAGGCTGTGCGACGCTATATTCTCAAGCGCTAGAGCAGTTATCCTGAAGCAGTGCTGCCTGGACGGCGTTGCGATATCTCGATGGTGGAACAGGAGTCACTATGCATGACAACTCACGGCCCGAGCCGTCAGGCCGGGGCCGTTTCATTACCCTTGAAGGAGGGGAAGGGGTAGGAAAGTCCACCAATCTATCCTTCGTGGTCAATTATCTGGCTCAGCATGGCATTGAGGTCGTCCAGACTCGAGAGCCGGGCGGTACACCGCGTGCCGAGGCCATTCGCGAGCAGTTGCTTGCCCATGACAATGAGCCGCTGGATGATGATGCCGAGTTACTGCTGGTCTTTGCTGCTCGTGCTCAGCACCTTGCCCAGAAAATTCGTCCAGCTCTGGCGCGTGGTGCCTGGGTAGTGTGCGATCGTTTCACTGATGCCACCTTCGCCTATCAAGGGGGAGGACGAGGCATAGATCAGGAGCGTATTGCCAGCCTGGAGCACCTGGTGCAGCGTGGTTTGACCCCGGACCTGACCTTGTTGCTGGACATGCCGTTGGAAGCCGCCGAGGCGCGCCTGGCTTCGCGACTCGAGTCTCAGGGCGGGAGCAAGGATCGTTTCGAGCAGGAGAAACGTGACTTCTTTGAGCGTGTGAGAACCCGTTACTTGTCGCGAGCCACTGCCGAGCCCGAGCGTATCGTCGTGGTCGATGCCCGGAATGACTTGGCCAGTGTGCAGTCGCGTATCAGTGAAATCCTCAAGCAGCGGATCGAGCAATGGCGCTGAGCGACAGTCCTGTCGAAAGCAACGATAATCAATTGCGCCCCTTGCCCTGGCTGATGTCACGTTGGCATGAGCTAGTGCGACTGATGGATTCGGGACGCTTGCCCCACGCGCTGTTGATTTCCGGTGAGCGGGGCATTGGTAAGCAGACACTGGCCGATGCGCTGATTGCCCGTGCATTGTGTGCCAGTCCTGGCGAAGTAGCCTGTGGCCAATGCCATAGTTGCCACATGCTGAAGGCGGGCTATCATCCGGACCTGTTGCGGGTTGCGCCGGAAGAAGGCAAGCGCATGATCCGCATTGATCCTATCCGTCAGGTCAATACCTTTGTCTCTCAGACTGCACAGCAAGGTGGCTATCGCGTCATTGAAATCAAGCCTGCCGAGGCCATGAATGTGGCGGCATCCAACGCCTTGCTGAAGAGTCTGGAGGAACCAGGTGTCGCGACACTGTTTGTGTTGCTGTCTGACATGCCTTCTCAATTGTTGCCGACCATCCGTTCGCGCTGCCAGCAGTGGAACCTGGCCGTGCCGGCCATGGAGGATTGCTTGCCATGGCTGGCGGAGCGCCTGGGAGGAGAAGACGAAGCACGCTTCTGGCTGCGTGCCGCTGCAGGTCAACCTCTGACGGCCCTGGTCATGGCTGAACCCCAGGCCCGGGCATTGCGCCAGCAACTGCACGAAACCTTCGATGCGCTGGTACGGGGTTCCGAGCCTGTGGCTGAAGCGGCTCGGCTCGATCGTCAGGCCATCGACAGCATCCTGTGGTATGGCATTGACTGGCTTGAAGATCTGATTCGTTTTGGTCTGTCTGGAGAGTCGCAGCAATTGCGCAATCCAGATCTGATGCCGCTGTTTCGTCAGGCAGTCAAGAATGCCCGAGTGCGTGACTGGTTCCGTCTGCTTGATTATGCCCGTGAGCAGAGGCGTCTGTTGAGTGCTGGAGCAAACCCCAATCCGCAACTCGTCCTCGAAGCCTGGCTGGTACGCTGGGCAGCCCTATTAAGATCATGACAAGCTGCTGCAGGATGATTGATTGAGCCAGCTTCTGGTGCCGGTGCTTGAGAAGCAGCACAGCCTAAAGCCAAACCAGCACAGACTGCGAATGTAGAGCGTGAAAGCGTGTTTCGAGAGAGAGCTTCGAAAGAGAGTTTCAATGAATATCGAGAATCCGAGTGTTGAAATCCCATTCGTCGATTCCCACTGCCATCTGGATCGGCTGTCGGCCGACACTCATGGTGGCGACCTGTCTGTCGCTCTGGATGTGGCGCGTGCCCGTGGGGTCAGGCAATTTCTTGCTGTCAGTGTGAGCCTGGATGGTGTTCCGGGCCTGGCCCGCATTCGTGACCAGCATGCTGATGTCGTGATCTCTGCAGGCGTGCACCCTCTGCAGGAGCTCGAGGATGAGCCCTCTGTCGAGGACATCGTGATGTGTGCCAAGGAGCATGAGGCCGTGGCCATTGGTGAATGTGGTCTCGATTACCATTACGACAGTGTGCCTCGTGATGTTCAGCGTGAGCGCTTCATTTGCCATCTCAAGGCTTCAACTGAGCTAGGTTTGCCCGTTATTGTGCATACTCGGGCGGCCAAGGAAGAAACCCTGGCGCTGATTCGTGAGCATGGCGATCCCGCGGTAGGTGGAGTATTGCACTGCTTCACTGAAGATCTCGACATGGCACGGGAGGCCGTGCGTCTGGGCTTCTACATCTCCTTGGCGGGTATCGTCACATTCCGCAATGCAGAATCACTGAGGGAAGTGGCTCGTCGGGTTCCCTTGGATCGCATGCTGATCGAGACCGACAGCCCCTACCTGGCCCCTGTACCATACCGTGGCAAGCCGAATGAGCCGGCATGGGTGGTCGAGGTGGCCGAGTGCATCGCCAGGGAGCGCAACATCAGTGTGGAAGAGGTGGCGCTGCAGACGACGGCCAACTTCCACCGGTTGTTCCGTGCTGCGGCCCCTCAAGTTGATGACGAAGTGCGTCAGGCGCTGATGGATGCAGGGTTTGTCAACTAGTTGCCAGGGCTGATGCCCGTGGTGTGCCAGGTACCTGCAAGAACACATGCCCTGGAGCGGCCATTCTCAGGAGCAGCAAGCATGCATCTTGATAGAATTCTTTCTGGTGTATCGCCTCTGGCCGATCGACCTCCAGTGGAACACTGGAACCCTCGGTTTTCAGGGGACATGGATCTGGTCATCCAGCATGATGGGTGCTGGGTTCATGAAGGTACGCCCATGGTCCGCCATGAACTGGTGCAATTGTTTGCCCGTATCCTGCGACGTGAAGACGATGGCGACTATTACCTGGTGACGCCGGTGGAGAAGTGGCGCATCCAGGTCGAGGATTGCGCCTTCATTGTCGTGTCTGCCGAGTTCAAGGGAGATGCAGGTGAGCCTGATCTTGATGAGCCTGACCTTGATGAGAAAAGCAGCGCAGGACAGCAAAGGCCAGTTGGCACCTGGTGGTTGACCACCAATGTCGGCGAGCGCATCGCGCTTGGTCGCGAGCATCACCTGATCCTGTCCCGGACACCATCTGGTGACAGTGTGCCCGAGGTCAATCTGCGTCTGGGCTTGGCAGCTCGACTGGGGCGTAATGTGTTCTACCAACTGGTAGAACAGGGTCAGCAGCAAGGTGATAGTTTCGGGATACATAGTGCGGGCATCTGGCAGCCACTGGGATACCTGGACGACATTGCCCCCGGTGAAGAGGACGGCAGTGAGGGTAATGCATGAAGTTGACCGCTGAGCAGCATGCCGTTGTCATGCACGGGAGCGGTCATGCCCGAGTTGCTGCAGTAGCCGGAGCCGGCAAAACCACGACACTGGTGGCCCGTGTGCTGCAACTGCTGGAGCAGGGAGTCTCTTCCCGCCGCATCATGGTGTTGATGTTCAATCGCAGTGCCCGCGAGGATTTTCAGCGGCGACTTTCCCTTATGGCTCCTGCTGGCGCCGAGCTTCCCGATGTACGCACCTTCCACTCTTTAGGTCATCGACTGAGCCAAAGCCTGACCCGTTGGGGCGCACTGGAAGCGCGTCAGTTGCTGACAGCTGACTGGCAACTGGAGCGTCTATTGCGCCAGGCAACCATCGAAACCCTGACTGGGCAGGAGGATGATCGGGATAGCGCCCTGGAGAGCGATCGTCTGGAAGAACTGGCCCATTTCTGTAGCCTGGTCAAAGCGGAAGTGGAAGACCCCGCGTTGCTCTACGAGCGCCTGGCGCTGGGGGAGGGAACCGACCATTTCGTCGAGGCCTACCACCGGGTTGAAGCGCTGATGGCCGACCATCGGGTGATGACCTATTCCGATCTGCTTTATCGGCCACTCAAAGCCCTGGAGTCTGATAGTGGATTGTGTCGCCGGGTCCAGGGGTTTCTTGACCACGTCATTATCGACGAATACCAGGATATCAACGCTGTCCAGCAACGCTTGCTTGCGGTGCTGACGGGCTCCGAAACCGGTTGTACCGCGTCAGTAATGGCAGTTGGCGATGCCAATCAGTGCATCTATGAATGGCGGGGTGCTCACCCTGATGCCATGCTCGATACCTTCACCCGGATTTTCGGGAAGGGACGTGACTACCCACTGTCCACGACTTTCCGCTATGGGCACGCATTGGCCCTGGCCTCCAACCATGCCATTTCGGCCAACCGACGCCGGGCGAGTCAGTTATGCGTGGCAGCCGAAAGCAATCCCGATACTCAGGTAATGCTCAAGCGCGGCAATAGTGCTCTTCTCGAAACCTTGGCCGACTGGCAGCAGGAAGGGCGAAGGCTGGATGAGGTCTGTTTGCTGGTGCGCAGTTGGACGCTGTCGGTGCCCATGCAATTGGCACTGCTGCGGGAGGGCATACCTTTCCGCATGGCCAGGGAGGATCGTTTCGTGTTCCGCCTTCCTCTTGTCGAAGCGTTGGCGGGATATCTGTCATTGGCATTGGAGCCAGCAGGATTGCGTGATCCCGCCCATTTGTTGCTGGTGTTTTCCCAACCGACCTGCTTCGTGCCGCGCGAGATCCTGGCGGCATTGACACTGCACCTGGCGGAAGTGCAGCGCTGGCCGGCATCCAATGACCCACTGCTGAATCGCCTCAAGCCCCATCAGAAACGCACGCTGAAGAAGCGTTGGGCACTGCTTTGCGAGCTGCCCAAGTTGGCTCGTTTGCGCCCGGACGCCTTGCTCCAGCACGTGGTGAATGAAGTCGAGGCTGAAAAGGTGCTCAAGCGTGCGGCTGTGCGACGGGACAAGGGGGAAGAGGATATTCGCCTGCTTGATGTGCTGATCGAGCAGGCGAGGGAAGTGGGGGACCTGGCGGCGTTCATCGAACAGCTTCGGCGTCCGGTGGAAAGCAGTGATGATGGTGTGTTGATCAGCACCGTGCACGGTGCCAAGGGCCTGGAGTGGCCGCTTGTGGTGGTCGGGGCCGTGAATGAAGAGGACTTTCCGCATTACAGTCGTGACAACCCTCTGGATGCAGAACGCCTGGAGCAGGAGCGGCGCCTTTACTATGTCGCCATCACTCGAGCCATAGAGCGGCTGGTCGTCATGCATGACCTTGGCGAACACCGCCCCAGTCGTTTCCTGGCGGAAACCGCGGTCACCGATGCGATGAATGTGGCCAGGGCCCTGGCGCCGTCTGCTTCCTCCTGCGAGGCATTGAAAGTCACTCGCCCCCAATTGGTGGAACGCTATCTGGCTGCCATTGGTCGTGAGCTGGCCGTCGAGGCTTTACCTGGACAACACTCGAATGGCATGCAGCCTCCCGAGGTGGATTTCAGTGTTGGCGAACGGGTACGTCATGGCGTATTCGGGGAGGGGGAAGTCAGCGTTGTTGAAGGGGATCCCGCCAATCCAGTGATCGAAGTGCTGTTCGACCATGCTGGCAAGCGGCGCCTTATTGCCCGACGTGCGCCGATCGAACGCCTGGCGCTGTAGTTTGTTTTTGGCTTTCATCCAGGCCTGGTTCATGTCCTGGCCTGGCCTGTTTCCGCTTTGGGCTTGGCCCTTGTTCTGGCTAGTCATATGCTGAGTTAGTGCATACTCTGA
The DNA here is from genome assembly GCF_029263665.1 of Halomonas sp. Taxonomy (GTDB): domain Bacteria; phylum Pseudomonadota; class Gammaproteobacteria; order Pseudomonadales; family Halomonadaceae; genus Halomonas. Next base: position 4,832 of record NZ_JAJUFQ010000004.1, on the reverse strand, counting down.
GGCAGCGCTCGAAATTGCGTCTCGTGATAATCAGGAGTTTCCATGTCATTCCCGCTGATTCAAGCTGCCGAGCTGCGTGATGCCTTGGCCAGTGCTCATCCTCCTCTGGTGCTGGATTGTCGTTTCCGCTTGACGGACCCTGGCGAAGGGCACGCGCTATGGCGTCAAGGTCATATTCCTGGCAGTCATTACCTGAGCCTGGATGAGGATCTTTCCGCAAAGGAAGGAGGTGGTCGCCATCCCTTGCCGAGCAAGATGGCCTTTTCTGCCACGTTGCGTCGCCTGGGGCTGAGCCCGGAGCGTCCTGTCGTGGTGCTTGACGACATGGGGGGGCAGCTGGCTGCTGCCCGGGCATGGTGGATGCTGGCACATTGGGCCGGGCATCCGGCGGTACGCCTTCTCGATGGCGGCCTGGCAGCATGGACGGCCAGTGGAGGAGAGCTGCAAAGCGGGGATGCCCCCCAACCAGAACCATCTGCTTGGCAACCACGGTTCAATGATGCGGGTCTGATTGCCTTGGGTGATGTAGCACAAAGTACCGCGCTCAAGGTGGATGCGCGTGCCGGTGAGCGTTTCCGTGGCGAGGTGGAGCCTCTGGACCCCCGCCCGGGCCACATTCCCGGTGCTGTTAATCGCCCTTGCTCGGAGAACCTTGTGGATGGTTGCTTCAAGGAACCGGCTCAGCTGGACCGGGAGTTGCCTGTTGCCGATGAAGTGATCGCCTACTGCGGCTCAGGCGTCACAGCCTGCCATAACCTGCTCGCTTATGAGGTGGCGGGGCGTCCACTTCCGCGCTTGTATGTCGGCTCATGGAGCGAGTGGTGCAGTGATCCTGCAAGGCCTGCTGAGTTGGGTTAGCCAGGCCGCTCCTGAGCGCTTTCAACTCTAGAGATACTTCAGTTCCAGAGTTGCTTCAGTTCTAGAGTTGCTTGATGCGGTTGGCGGCCGGAGAAACTGATCCCTGGCCGCCATGTCATGCAGGCGCTGTCACTGCTGGTCATGAATGTTCCGGTTTTGCGGCTTGTCGCTCGGGCTCATGCTGGACGCGGGCCAATAACATAGCATTGGCCGTATTGCCCATCACGTTTAGTGCAGTACGAAAACCATCCGTGAAACGGTCAACGCCTGCCACGACGGCGACACCTTCCAATGGCAGTCCTGCCGCAGAAAGTACCGTGCTCATTGCCACCAGGCCCGCACCGGGAACACCCGCGGTCGAGAATGATACCAGGAGTCCTGTGGCGAAGATGGTGATCACCAGCGGGAGCGTGACATCAACGCCGAACAGTTGAGCGACAAACAGGGCATTGAACCCCTGCAACACGGCAGCCCCGTCGCGCTTCAATGCGGTACCGAACGGCAGGGCGAAGGCGCTCAGCTGATGAGGCGCACCATAAGCTGCAGCATTTTTCAGCGCGATGGGCAGGGCCGCATTGGAGCTTGCCGTGCCTAGCGCAAAGCTGAGTGATTCGCTGAAGTGTCTCAGATAAGCACCGGGGCGAGCGCCTGCCAGGGCCAGTACGGCCAGGTAGAATAGTGCCATGCCGCCAAGTGCCAGCAGCAGGCCGAAGACATAGAGACCGAGCTTGATCAATAGCTCCAGTCCTTGGCTGGCAACCACTGATGCAATCAAGGCAAAGACACCGATCGGCGCTAGCTTCAGCACCATCGACAATATCTTGAGCGTGATGTGGTAACCACTCTCCAGCGTCTTGATGAAGGCCTGACTCTGCTCGGGGAGCTGGCGTGCAGCGATCCCCACAAGAGCCGCCGCGATAATGATCTGCAGCAAGTTGGCGTCCGCCAGGGCCTCAAAAGGGTTTCTGGGAACCAGCCCGACCAGCCATTGGCTCAGCGGTACTGGCTCCTTGGCCTCGATACTGACTTGGCCCACATCGCCGAGACCCAGGCCAGGTGTCAGCCACGCTGCCACAGCCATGCCGATGGCGAGTGCCACCGCACTGGTGATGATATACAGCACCAGCAGCTTGCCGGCATAGTGCGTCACATGTTCATCGCGCTCTACCTGAGTGAAGCTCAGCACCAGAGCACAAAACACCATCGGCACCACAATGAATTGCAGCAGGCGCAGGAATACTTGGCCGGCAGGGGCGAGGATATGGTGATCGACCAGTGGCACCCATTGTGGCACCAGCAGGTTGATGGCGCCTCCAGCTGCGACACCCAGTATCAACGCCAGCAGTATTTGGCGGGTGTGGGTCATGAAGCCTCCGAGAGCTGAGCAAAGGAAACGGCCCTGACTCACCATGGGCAGTTCCGATGATGCAGGGCAAAACAGTATCTGGCCTGAGGTAGTATCTATCCAGGAATAGGTGGCGAAGAAACCGGTGTCAGGGTAGCGGGTAGTTCGCGGGCATACTATCGGGGTTGAAGTGGAATAACTCAAGTGTCATTTTATGCTTTATGGTTATGAAAGCTTTGCTAGATCGCACGTAGAGCCGAAATAATACGGGTCAGACTGAAAGCCTGACCCGCACAATAGCCACATGGATTGCCTACATGTTGGGCTAGCTCTTACATATTGGGATAATTGGGGCCACCTCCGCCTTCCGGGGCAACCCAGGTGATGTTCTGTGCCGGGTCCTTGATGTCGCAGGTCTTGCAGTGGACACAGTTCTGGAAGTTGATCTGGAACTTGGGTTGTCCCTGATCATCCTCGACCACCTCGTAGACGCCCGCTGGGCAGTATCGCTGGGCAGGCTCGGCGTATTTGGGTAGATTGTCGCGGATCGGAATCTCGGCATTGGCCAGGCGCAGATGGCATGGCTGATCTTCTTCGTGATTGGTATTCGACAGAAACACGGAAGAAGCCTTGTCGAAGGAGATCTTGCCGTCGGGCTTGGGATACTCGATCTTCTCACACTCCGATGCCGGCTTGAGCGTCGCGAAGTCCGGCTGAGTGTCATGCACGGTAGGCAGTTTCCCGCCAAGCAATTGATCAAGGAAGTTGTATGCGCCACCGCCGACGGTGCCATACTTGTGAATCGCCGGACCAAAGCTGGCACTTTCCTGAAGCTCCTTGCAGGCCCAGCTGGCTTCCCACCGGGTAGTAAAGTCGGTCAGTTCCTGGCCGCCTTCATCGCCAGCCTTGATGGCCTCGAAAACGCTCTCTGCCGCGACCAGGCCAGACTTCATCGCAGTATGGATGCCCTTGATCTTGGCGAAGTTCAGGGTGCCGGCATCACAGCCGATCAGCAGACCTCCGGGGAAAGTCATCTTCGGTAGGCTATTGATGCCGCCCTTGACTACGGCGCGTGCGCCATAGGCCACACGCTTACCATCCTCCAGGTGCTGTTTGAGGACAGGATGGTGCTTCATGCGCTGGAATTCATCGAAGGGCGACAGCCAGGGGTTCTGATAGGCCAGATCCATGATCAGGCCAACGACAACCTGTTGATTCTCCGCGTGATACAGGAACCAGCCGCCATGCGTATGCTTGTCCAACGGCCAGCCGGAGCCATGCAAGATCAGGCCGGGCTCATGCTTGTCAGCAGGGACATCCCATAGCTCCTTGAGGCCAATGCCATAGTGCTGAGGGTCCTTGCCGGCATCGAGTCCGTAGTGCTTGATCAGACGCTTGCCCAGATGGCCACGAGCACCCTCGGCGAACAGCGTGTACTTGGCTCGCAGTTCCATGCCAGGCATATGGCTGTCCTTGGGCTGGCCGTCGGCGCCTACGCCCATGTCACCAATCAGAATACCGCGCACCACGTCATCCTCGATGATGACTTCCTGGGCAGCGAAACCGGGAAAGACCTCGACACCCAGGCTTTCGGCCTGTTCTGCCAGCCAGCGACACAAGTTACCAGCACTGATCACGTAGCGGGTGATATCGCCGCCTGTGTTGTGCATGCTCTTGGGCACCAGAGCATTGGGCAGTTTCTGGGCCTTTTCGGCATCCTTGAGCAGATAGAGTTCGTCACGAACCGCTGGAGTGGTCAGGGGGGCGCCACGCGCTTCCCAATCGGGGAAAAGCTCGAACAAGGCGCGGGGCTCAAGGATGGCACCTGACAGAATATGAGCGCCTACCTCCGAGCCTTTTTCCACGACACATACGGTCAGTTCCTGCTCAGCTTCGTTGGCTTGCTGCATCAATCGGCAAGCCGCCGCCAGGCCGGAAGGGCCGGCTCCAACGATAACGACATCGAATTCCATAGTGTCGCGTTCTATTTGTTCTGTCATTGAATGCTGTCCTCCTCGCAGGGGCTAGTCAGGACGCTGATTGGTCGGTCCTTACCACCAACGTCGAGTAATTTAAAACGGTCGTTTGCTTCTACATGTGACCCATGATAGGCATAATACCGTTGCCTAGCCATCCTTTCGATGGCTGTTTGATGCCAGGCGCCTCTGAAAGTAATGATCAGGAGTTTTGTTCAGAATCCATCGAGCAGCGGCCCATTGAGCACGGCCCTGGTGGAAGGGGGCTGATGAGAGGTCTTGAGAAAGGCGGCCTGCTGAAGGCAGCCTTGATGATGGACAGAAAGGATTGTTGCCAGAGGCCAGGCTGTGGCAAATTGAAAGTGCTTCTACGATGCCTATCAAACGCTTGACTTAATGCGTCTAGTGGCATGACAAAAAGTTATATATCGGTAAGTCACATCGGTTACAAGAACCCCGGTTCCACCGGTGAACCAAGCGAGGACACTATGAAAGTACTCGTCGCGGTCAAACGCGTCATCGATTACAACGTCAAGATCCGGGTCAAGCCGGATCATTCCGACGTCGATCTCACCAACGTCAAGATGGCCATGAACCCCTTCTGTGAGATCGCCGTGGAAGAAGCGGTTCGCCTCAAGGAAAAAGGCGTGGCC
>NZ_JAJUFQ010000031.1 GCF_029263665.1 Halomonas sp. | reverse complement strand
TTCAAATCAATTGCTTTTACCACCTCTTACCGCTGGTGACGTTGTCTCGTCCCCGGCAGCGGATGCGTACTTTACGGATTTCACCGGAGCCCTGCAAGGACTTTCTGTAAAAAAGTTTCAGGGCAATGACGCGGCCATGAATCTGGCATGACATTCGCTTCTTTCGATCCCTACTATCAGGCTCTTGCGGGCAGACTGACCCTGTCGAGAAGATCAAAAATGGAGTAGTAGGCGATGCCTGAATGCTGAGTCAGCCCCATCTCGCAAGTACGCGAATTGGACACGCCAAACGCACAGCCCTCGACGGTTTGAGCCAGCGTCTGCAGAGCCGAGGCATTCAGTTCAGGGACACGTAACCCCTTGTCACCTGCAAAGCCACAACACGCAATATCTTCAGGGACCACCACGTCTCTGGCACAGGCCTGGGCCAGGGCAATGAAACGGTCCGCCAAGCCTTTACGGTGACTCGAGCACGTTACGTGAACGGCTACGCGTTCATTCAGCGGGGTCAGCTCGAGCCGTGGCAACAAGTGATCATGAGCAAATGCGACCGGTTCCTGGACCTTCAAACGAGCATCCAGATGATCCTCGGCCTGCAGGCTGCAAGGGCTGGTATCGAAAAGGATAGGGTAGCGACCATTCTGACTGGCAATCAGCAACTCCCTGTTGAGTTCCCGTGCTTTATGGATAGCCTCATTGGCCATGCCCTTGGAGCTGAAGGCCATGCCGCAACATAAATGTCCTGGCATGGCCGGGATAATGACGTCGTAACCGGCTTTATCCAATAATTTCAGGGTGATATCCATCACGGCCCGAGAACTCCCATCGCCCCCCAGGACACGAGTTGCACAGGAAGGAAAATAAACCACCTTGTCAGGCCGCCCACGAGCCCCCACCCGCCCCAGCAGCTTGATCGGCGCCGCCTTGGGCAGTACAGGTATCCACTGCGGCAGTTGACCACCACTAAGGCGGTGCATGCCTTGGCTGATCGCGGACATTGCTCGATGCCCCAGCAGTTGCCTGCCTATCCATTGCAAACGCAGCCCCGTGCGCGCAAACCGCGTCGCTCCGGAGAAATGATGCCCAATGCGGCGAGCCAGCATTGCCCGGCCTTGTAGGCGTTCTTGGCGCATCTTCAATACCAGTTCCCCGGTGTTGATATCAACAGGGCAACGAGTACTGCACATTCCATCTGCAGCACAGGTGGTATCAAGGTCATAGCCGGAGTGATCTTCATAGGCAGCAAGCCAGGCTTGCTCAGTGTCGTTGAGCACCTGATTCCCCGATGCCTGCAACGCTTCCAGCCGGGCTCGCTCTCGGACAAGAACAATACGCTGGCGTGGGGTGAGCGTCAGATCGCGCGACGGGCATACCAACTCGCAGAAACCACACTCTATGCAATGGTCAACAATCTCATCGGCCGCCGGGAGCGGCTTGAGATTCTCGAGATGAAGGCTGGGATTCCGACTGAGCATCACCTCAGGGTTGAGCAAGTGGCAAGGGTCAAACAGTGCCTTGATCTGCCACATCAAGGCATAGGCTTCTGCTCCCCACTCCAGCTCAACAAAGGGAGCCATGTTTCTTCCAGTACCATGCTCAGCCTTGAGCGAACCGCCAAATTCCACTGCTACCAATTGCGCCACATCTTTCATTAGAGCAGCATAGCGCTCTTTTTCGCCCGGCTTTTCGAAACCTTGCGGAAAGACGAAATGCAAATTGCCTTCCAAAGCATGGCCAAACAGGATGACATCCTGATAGCCATGGCGATGAAAAGCTTCGGTCAAGGCAGCGACGCCTTGCTCCAGACACTCAATGGGAAAAGCAACATCTTCAATGACAACTGTCGTGCCTACCTGGCGCACGGCTCCCACAGCAGGGAACAACCCCTTGCGTACCTTCCAGTACAATGCATAAGTGTCGGGGTTCGTGGTGAATGCTATCGGCTCCAGGGTTGTTATACCCTCGAGCACCTGCTGCACTTCTTCAGATGCATGTTCCACCGCTGCATCATTTTCCCCACGAACATCCACCAGTAACGCCGTTGCACCTGGCGGCAGGCTACGCAGATTCTCGGGCATGCCAGGCGCATGGTCCACGGCACGCAAGGCAGCCCGGTCCATCAACTCTACTGCCGCCACTGAGGTCCCGCGCAGGACCATGGTCGCTCGACATGCGCTGGATAGATCAGGGAATAGCATCAGCGCCGCTGCTTTACATGGCGGCTCCGGTACAGTCCGGTAAGTAAGACTGGTCAGGCAACCTAATGTCCCCTCGGAACCGATCATCAGATGAGCGAGGATATCCACGCCATCGCGGAAATCGATCAGACTATTGAGCGCATATCCCGTGGTGTTCTTGAGCCGATACTTGTGCTTAATGCGGCGGGCGAGGTCTACATCTGTACGGACATTCGCGGAGATTCGCTCCAGCCCTTCCACCAACGGCGCGTGACTTTGGCGAAAGGCAGCCACGCTGTCGGAGTCCGAGGTATCGAGAATACTTCCATCAAGCAATACAACCCGAAGGCTATCGAGGGTGTGATAGCTGTTATGAGCCGTGCCACAGCACATGCCGGAAGCATTGTTAGCGGCAATCCCTCCCATCATGCAACTGGAGATCGAGGCGGGATCCGGGCCAATCTTGCGCCCATAGGGCGCCAGCAGCTCATTGGCTCGTGCACCGATGACACCAGGGTCAAGGCGTATCCGAGCCCCATCATCCAGTACTGCAGCATGGCGCCAGCCTTGGTGGAGCTGAATCAGAACACCATCAGTCACCGCCTGCCCTGACAACGAGGTCCCGGCGGCCCGAAAGGTCATCGGCCACCCCTTTTCGCGGCAGGTTTCAATTACCGAAACCAACTCCTGTTCATTCTCAGGCCGCACCACCAGACTGGGCACCATGCGATAGAAACTTGCATCAGTTCCATAGGCTAGCCGCCTGAGGGGATCTCGGATCAGACGTTCCTCAGGCAGTCGTGCGCAAAGCGCCGAGATCAGGTGATCAAGTGACTCTCTCGGAGGAGGTTCACTCGACACATGATGAGCTATCATCCCTTCACATCCACTCGCACCACACCACTGACACCTTCATACCCTGTCACCACTACTTCGTAGGTACCTGGCTCCAACTGCGTCTCGATCATGGAGCCCAGTTCCGTGCTCCCGCTATCATCATCCTGGAGACTGATGTTTTCACCCTCCAGTTGCAGCAGCGTATCTACGGAATCCGATTGGGTTTCAATACTGATATCACTCGTTTCTTCCACTACCAGTTGATAGGTCAGAGAGCCACCGGGAAGCAATTGGCCATACACCGTCTCGCCAGGGCGAACCTCACCATTTGAACGGATCTCTCCATCGAACGGTTGGGTGTTCAACTGAAGAGTGAAAGCGCCGCTGCCACCGTAGCTGGATGCCTCGACCTCATATGTGCCTGCCGCCAGCACCGCATGAATCCGGGCATCTGTGCGCCCACCGCTGTCATCGTCACGCAGTTCGATATCCGGCCCCGTCATTCCCAGCAGCGCATCGAATTCATTCGAGCGCATATCCAGAGTCACTTCTGTCGGCTCACCGAGGGTAAACTCGTAATGGTTGGAACCGCTTGAGGAAAGCTTTCCTCTAACGACCTCGTCCGCCGTCAATTCACCACTGTCCTGCTGCTCGCCATTAAAGGGAGTGACCATGGTCTCCATGCGGAACATGCCGGAAGCCATTCCATCGTAACTATCGACCGTGACCCGATACTCCCCAGGCTCGAGCATGCTGGTGAGCTGAGAGTTGGTATTGCCGCCGCCGTCGTCGTCATTCAGGGAAATACCATTGCCTTCAAGATACAGCATGGTATCGAATGCCGTTGAAGACAGCTTGATGGTCACTTCCGATGGTTGGTCCAGAGACAGCGTATAGACATTACCTTCTCCTCCACCGGCAATGCCCAAAAGGCCCTGGCCTGGCGTCAGCTCGCCGCTGTTCTGTACTTCACCATCGAAAGGCGCGGTCGCCAACTCGATGTCGTACGTGCCGCTATCCTCATAGCTGGTCGCTTCAATGCGGTATTCTCCAGGCATCAATACGGTATCGAGCATGGAATCGGTGCTGTTGCCGGAATCATCAATGCTGATGTCTGTCTGCTCACCACGGACATTGAGGATGGTGTCGAAATCACTCGACCTCAGGTTCAGTTTGACCTGTGTGGGCTCAGTGATCTCCAAGGTATATTCATTGCTCGGTGCGTCTTCTGTCAGGGTTCCACTGATCCGGTCGCCATTGCGCAAAGGACCGGAATTGCGCTGCCCCCGGGAGAGGTCAGAAACGCCCAGGCCCAGGCGGAAGCCATCGCCAACACTTACCAGGCTATCCTCACACTCGGTATTGACTTGCTCCTTGGCCAGTTGCCCTGGCTTCAGGTTGGCCTCGTAGTTTCCCGGCTCAAGGAAGGTCTCCAGCGTCTGCTGATCATCCGCACAACGCGCGGCCTTTTCTGACACATTATCCCCAGTGAGCGTCAACGCAGCGCCACGAGCACCGGATAGCGTCAGTTCGACACGACTGGCTTCCTGCAGACGGAAAGAATAGGTGGTGTTTTCCTGGCCGAGATGTCCTGCAATAACCTGGCCATCCTTCAACGTTGCGGTATCCTCACCTTCTCCTGCAGGCTCAGCTTCCGCCGGCTGCTTGCCAGGCTTCAAGGACCAAGGACCAAAGGCCGACATATCTCGCCCGCTCACCACCACCAAAGAACAACTGTCAGTGGGCGCAAGCAGTAACTGCACCTGTTGGTCAGAGGAAGAATGGGCATCACCAAGCCAGCCCCCGGCGTCATCGAAAACAGTGACATCCGCAGCGAAAGGCGCATCAAGCTGGTAGAGCACGCCGGAAGAATCGGCATCCTTGTTTGCACAAACCCAATAGCTACCCTGGCGAGACCCATCCTTCAGGTTGACGTCGCTGGCAGAGCTCAGTTCGCCTTCGATCGCTTGTCCAAGGCTCACTTCAGGGGCCTCGGTAAAACGTGTTGACGGGGTTTCACCGCCATCATCACAGCCGACCAGCAAGGCACCTGCAACAATCACCCCTGCCGCCGCGCCAGAGGCTCTACCGAACTGACGTACAGCCTGGGCCAAGGGGCGCCTGTCACTACTGGGTAATTCTCGGTCCATCTCGTCGTCACTCCTGGTTGCAGCGCACAAGGGCGCACGGTAAGCAGTGTGAAAAACAGCCTGTGTCCTTCACTGCCCACAACATATATCGGAGTCAGCTGTGACACCAGATAGATCTATCTAGATGAGATATTTCAACCGTGATACCGGAAGAGTCTTCCCGATGATGGTGTCAATGCCTCAAGATCACCACCAGCTCACGTGGACCATGCACGCCATAGGCCAACGTCTGTTCGATATCAGCAGTCTTGCTCGGCCCCGAGACCAATAGGGCATTGGTGGGCATACTGCCCGCCCACTCATGGCTGACCATGACATCATGGAAAGTATCTTCGATAGCCTCTGCATCGAGGATCGCAATATGAATAGGCGGCACCAGGCTGAGCAAACGAGGCTCGTCCACGGTTGGCCATAGCCATAGGCTACCTGTCTCGGCAATGGCGCCCCCGGTCGAGGTAAGACCGGCGTCGACCTGGGAAAACAGCTCCTGCTGCCAGCTTTCGACATCTCGGGCTGCATCTACCAATGCGATATCCATTTTCCCTTCCAGGGCCTGGCGAGCCTGCCTGGCGACTTCTTGCTCATGGCCCAGGGCCAGACGCTTGATGCCCTTCTGCTTCAATATTCGGCACAGAGTCTCGGTCCAGTCATCCGTTTCACAATGAATCACTTCTCCATGCACGGAAGTGAGCCAGCGCTCGAAGCGCTGCAGGCGTTCCTGGCGTGACCACCCCCGATCACCGATAACAGAGGCATCAGCCTCCGGTATCACAATCCCTCGACCACCGTCGCGCTGCATGCGCTCTTCACGCCCTTTGCGCAATCGCCCCAGGATACGATCTCTGGCTGTCATGATTCCCCCTCCTGTTGCCCCTGCCGCAGCTCCTTGTGTTTAGTTCTCTGTTTTATCAGGGTATGCAGGGACGCCTTGGCAGGCTTCGGAGCTACCCGGCATTCCGTCCAGGGGCCTAGATGACTCGGCGCCAAACCACGCAACTTGCCCGCCACGATACTGGCTCCACGCCACGCAGTGGGGTGCGTGGCCAACCACTGCCAGCTTTTCCAGGCTGCCACTTCCTTGGTTGAACGCTTGACGCCAGCACCTGGCACATTCCCTCGCCCCTCTCCCACGGATTCACGACGCAGGCGTACCAACAAGTCTGGGATGGGAATCTTCACCGGGCACACCTCACCACAGGCACCACATAGACTCGAGGCAGTAGGCAGGTCCTTGGTCGCCTCCAGTCCCATCAGGTGAGGCATCAGAATGGCGCCGATCGGACCAGGATACGTCGTGCCGTAGGTATGCCCGCCCACCCGGGTATATACCGGACAGTGATTCATGCAGGCACCACAACGGATACAGCGCAAGGTGTCGAGCAACTCGTCATCCTGGTAGATCCTCGACCGGCCATTGTCCACCAGCACCAGATGAACCTCTCGCGGCCCATCCCGCTCGCCTTCCTTGCGTGGAGAGGTAATCATGTTGAAATAGGTAGTGACATGCTGGCCTGTCGCCGAGCGCGTCAGCAAGGCATACAGAGGCGGGACATCGGAAAGGTTCTCGACCACTTTCTCGATCCCCGTCACGGCAATGTGAACTGGCGGTACCGTGGTCGTCATGCGGCCATTGCCTTCATTTTCCACCAGGCACAAGGTCCCCGTTTCGGCCACTGCAAAGTTGACGCCGGACACCCCTACATCCGCTGCCATGAAACGTTCGCGCAACTGGGCGCGAGCAGCCGCGGTCATGACATCGACATCACGGGTAGGAGCCGTACCGGTATGCTCGTGCATGATGGTCGAGATTTCATCGGTATTTAGGTGAATAGCCGGCATGATGATATGGGAAGGTGTCTGCTCATTGAGCTGCACCAGATACTCTCCCAGATCCGATTCCAGCGCATCGATGCCCGCCTCTGCCAGATGGGCGTTGAGATGCATCTCCTCGGATACCATCGACTTGCCCTTGATCACTGATTGCGCGCCGTTTTCCTGGCAGATCCCGGTGACGATACGGCAAGCCTCCTCGCTATCTTCAGCCCAGTGCACACGAATGCCGTTGGCTTCACACTTGGCTTCCAGCTGCTCCAGCAAGTCCGGCAACCTGGACAAGGCTCGCAGGCGTACACTCGCCCCCAGGGTTCTCAGTGCTTCGAGATCCCATTCCTCGAAGGCCTGACGGCGCTTGTCCATCAACCCATCCATGGCTTTGCGGAAGTTAGCCCGGATCTGGGGATTACCTAAGGCATCATGAGCCTGGCGATGGAAAGCTTCAGGCGTGAAAGTCTGCACTGGCTGGCTCATGAACACCTCCGCCACAGATAAGAGGCAATATGCTCGCCCTGCAAGGCGCTATCGCGATGTGCCAGGTGCCCAGCGATGTTCATCAGACAACCACAATCGGATGTGACAAAGTGCTGAGCACCAGCTTCCTCAAGTGCGCGCCCCTTGTCCTCGACCATGGCAGCAGAGACCTCCGGATGACGAACAGCGAAGGTCCCGCCAAAGCCACAGCACTCTGCAGCACGTTCCTGCTCGACCAGTTCCACCTGCCCTAGTCTGGCGAGCAACGCCGGGCCAGTGTCCGCCAGCCCCATCTCGCGGCGGGCACTGCATGATGTGTGCATGGCAATCCGCTCGGGAGCACCCCGATCTTCCAGTTCGATATGGCAGACATGTACCAGGAACTCGGTCAACTCGAAGACCCGCGAAGCGACTTCCTGAGCCTTCCGCTCTTCGGGACAACCAGCGAACAGCTGCGCGTAATGCAGACGCATCATGCCACCACAGGACCCAGAGGGAACCACAATCGGCCAGGGCTCAGGAAACAGGTCAAGCTGGGCCCGAGCAACCGCACGAGCTTCATCATGATACCCCGAGGTATAAGCCGGCTGACCACAGCAGGTCTGGTCCTCGGGAAAAAGCACCTCGATACCCTGCTTCTCAAGCAGGCGGACTGCGTCCATTCCTGCTTCAGGGAAAAACATGTCGATCAGACAGGTCCCGAACAGATAAACCTTTTCCGGGCGCGAAGGATAATGTCTGGTGGCTGTCATCGGCGAAACCTCTATAATTGGTAATACCAATTGACAATTAAAGTCCAGTGCACATTAGGGGGCCACTGCCTTCATGTCAAACGCACCGCTCTTCATCACGCTTGAATAGCGGCAATGGCAACGCAATCTCGTTACCATGTGGCCAGTGATTCAACCAACCCGGTACTTATCCGGTACGACAGGACCTCTCCATGGCCTACCAGCCCGTGCGCCAGCCTCGTCTGGCCGATGCCATCACGGAACGACTCGAAGCCTTGATTCTTGAAGGTAGCCTGACGCCTGGTCAGCGTCTGCCACCGGAACGGGAACTGGCTGAGCGTTTTGGCGTTTCACGCCCGTCTCTGCGCGAAGCCATACAGAAACTGGCCGCTCGAGGCCTATTGGTCAGCCGCCAGGGGGGCGGCACCTATATCACCGAGTCCCTCAATACGGGCTATAGCGACCCTCTGCTCGACATGCTGACTCGGCATGGTGAGTTTCACCTTGATCTGCTGGAGTTTCGCGACGCCATGGAAGGGCTATCCGCCTACTATGCAGCGCTGCGCTCAACACCTGCCGACAAGGACACACTGATCAAGCGTTTCGAGGAACTTGAAACCAGCTTTCTTGGCGAGAATCCTCGCGACGAGGCCAAGGCTGATGCCGCCTTTCATCTGGCCATCGCAGAGTCAGCGCATAACATTCTGCTGTTGCACACCATGCGCGGCATCTTTCATCTGCTCGAGCGCAGCATCGCCAACAACCTTGGCCACCTGTTCGAGAAACCCAATGCCCGCCCGACACTGATGAAGCAGCACCGAGCCCTGCTTGATGCCATTCTCGATGGGCGCCCCGAAGACGCCCAGTCCAGAGCTCATGAACACCTGGTCTATGTCGAAGAAGGATTGCTTGATGCAGAGCGTGCGGAAACTCGGGCCCAGCGTGCACTGCGCCGCGCTAAAGTGATGCCGCCAAGGTCACGTTGAGCTGCCATGCTCCCTCTGCCTTCTCATGTCACCCGAGCCCTGTTGTGGTTGCTGATTCCGGCAGGACTGGTGCTGTGTCTCTGGCAGTCAGCCCAACTGGCACGCGAAACAGCGTTGGAATCTCTGCAACGCGATGCCAGGAATGAATTGCGCCTGTCCGCTGCCGGCCTGACCGGCTACCTGTCCCGTCACGAGTACCTGCCTGAGCTATTGGCCAGCCGGGAAACCGTCCAACGTTATCTCAGCGGCCCACGCACACAGGACACGATGCCGCTCAACCAGTTACTTGACCGCTTCCGGCGTACCACTAACGTTTCCGACATCTATCTGCTCGACAATGAAGGGACCACTTTAGCCGCCAGCAACTGGCATCGCCCCGATACTTTCATCGGCGTGAACTACAGCTTCCGCCCCTATTACCGCGATGCCATCCATGGTAGGAACGGACGTTTCTATGGCCTGGGAGTGGTTTCCCAGGATCGTGGTTACTACTTCTCCGCCCCGATATGGTCCGATGACCTCAATCCCGATGCATCTCCGGTGGGCGTCATGGTGGTCAAGGTTCCCATCGATGAGATCGAAACCAGTTGGAAAAACCCTGATACCGAACTGCTGGTCGTTGATCACAACGATGTCGTGTTCATGGCCAGTCAGCCTGAACTGCGCTTGAAGGCCCTGCACCCTCTGGACGAGTTGCGCCGCCAGACGTTGCAGGACACGCGTCGATACGCCAACGAGCCATTGGAGCCCATGGGCCTGACAGAAGACGAGCGCCTGAGCGACGATACCCAACTGGTTGGTTTCGATCATGGTCTCCTGGCTGGCAGCAAGTATCTGAGCCTGAGCCAGCCACTGCCGCAACTGGGCTGGTCAATGCATATCCTCAAGCCACTAACTTCTGTCACCGAAGCCCAATGGCTGGCCATGCTGCTCGGAGGCGGGCTCTACGGCATACTGATGCTGGCTGGCGGAATCAGTTGGCAGCGTTACCGCCTGCGTCGCGAACGCGAAAAGTTCGCCGACCGTGAGCGTGCGACCCTGGCCAGAGCCAGAGATGAACTGGAACGTAATGTGGCCCGCCGTACTCAGGACCTTGTCGCCACCAACCGCCTTCTGTCCGATGAGATCGAGGAGCGCAGACGGACCGAGGCGACGCTGCGCCAGACGCGCGATGAACTGGTACAGGCTGCCAAGCTTGCAGTACTTGGCCAATTGGCTGCCGGCATCAACCATGAGCTCAACCAACCGCTCGCGGCCATCCGTGCCTATGCCGAAAATGCGCGCATCTTTCTCGGCCGAGACAAGGTAGATACGGCTGACGCCAACCTCAGCCAGATCGTCGAACTCACCGAGCGCATGGCGGATATCAGTGCTCAATTACGCCAATTCTCGCGCAAGAGTGGCGACCGCCCCACCGCAGTCTCGGCGCCAGCCTGCTTCGACTATGCCTTGCGTCTGTTTCAGGCTCGCCTGCGTGAGCAGCATGTCAACGTGGCACATGACTATCCCGAGGATGAACTTTGGGTGCTGGCCGACCTGGTCCGCCTGGAACAGGTGCTGGTCAACCTGATAGGCAACGCCCTTCAGGCCATGACAGAAGCAGACGGGCCATGCCTGACGCTAGGTATCGCCAGGGAAGAAAAACTGGTTCGCATGTGGGTGGATGACAATGGTCCCGGCATCCCGGAACAGCAGCGACAGCATATCTTCGAGCCTTTCTATACCACCAAGGCGCCTGGCTCTGGCCTGGGCCTGGGCTTGTCAATCTCTGCTCGTATCATCGACGATCTCGGTGGCAACCTGACCGTCACGACTTCTCCTCAAGGAGGGGCACGCTTCGTCATTCTGTTGCCCGAAGCTGGTAGTGCTCCGGCCTCTCGACCGCATGCCTCCGACAGCATCGTTTCGCCGATGGCAGACTCAACAACGATGAACTCAACAGCACCAGACTCAACAAAAGGTCAGCTCCATGAATGATGTTCTACCGGTGATGATCATTGACGATGAAGAACATCTGCGCTTCACCGTTGCCCAGACGCTGGAGCTGGCCGGCTATCAGCCTCTGACATATCACAGCGCCGAGGCGGCCCTGGCCGAGCTTGATCACGATTTCCCCGGCGTACTGATCAGCGACATTCGCATGCCTGGCATGGATGGCATGATGCTGCTGCGCGAGGTCCACCAACGCGACCCGGACCTGCCCGTCGTACTGATCACCGGTCATGGCGATATCTCTACTGCCGTCGAGGCGATGCGTCAGGGGGCCTGGGACTTTCTGGAGAAACCCTTCCCCGGAGAACGCCTGGAAGAAGTCGTGAAACGTGGTATCGACAAGCGCCGCTTGAGCCTCGAGAACCGTTATCTAAAAGCGGAGCTGGAAGCTCAGCAATCCGCACCTGGCCCTCGGCTGGTAGGACGAACCCCCGCCATTCAACGCCTCGCTGCCATGGTGCAACGTATCAGCCAAGTGGAAACCGATGTGTTGCTGTTTGGTGAAACCGGAACTGGCAAGGATCTCGTCGCCCGGGCGATTCATGAACGCAGCGCACGCAGCGCCAAGCCTTTTGTCGCCATCAACTGTGGCGCCGTACCGGAAAGCATCATCGAATCTGAACTGTTCGGCCACGAGAAAGGCGCTTTTACCGGAGCCGTAGAGCGACGCGTAGGCAAATTCGAATATGCCAATGGCGGCACGGTCTTTCTCGATGAAATCGAGTCCATGCCACTGTCATTGCAGGTCAAGCTGCTACGAGTGCTGCAGGAACGAATGGTGGAGAGGCTTGGCAGCAATATACCGGTCCCTTTGGATATCCGTGTCATCGCCGCCACCAAGGTCGATCTCAAGGTGGCCTCCGAGGCCGGGGACTTTCGTGAGGATCTGTATTACCGGCTCAACGTGGTCACTCTGCCGATCCCTCCATTGCGCGAGAGGCGCGAAGACATTCCACTGCTGTTCCAGCACTTTGCCGCCGTGGCCGCCAGCCGCAGCGGGATGGAAGCGCCGCCGCTGGATTCCACCGGTGTTTCTGTGCTGCTGGCCCATGACTGGCCAGGCAATGCGCGTGAATTGCGCAACCTGGCGGAACGCTATGTGCTGCTGGGCGCCACCTGTGACCACCGCCTGGACAACCTGATGCAGGGTGTCGACAGCGATGGTGGGGAGCTGACACTGCCCCAGCAGGTGGACCTCTTCGAAAAGCAGTTGATCAGCCAGGCACTGGATCGCCACCGTGGCCATGTCATCGAGGTGTGCAGACAACTGGGGGTGCCACGCAAGACGTTATACGACAAACTGCGCAAGCACGGTCTCAAGGCGGAGCATTATCGCCATAACGCCACGCCCTGAGACCAGATATCCATGAACGACTGCCAGGGTGGCATCCAATAGCCAAGCGCCACCACCATGATCAGCATGATGGCGGAGTTGACGGGTTCTCTATAGTCGAACAGCTTCAAGGCGGTACCAAAAGAACGCTTTATGCGAGTGCCTTCCAGGTCGACGCTGTAAAGCTCGTCCAGCAGCAGGTGAATCAAGAAGCCTACCACCAGTGCCACTCCCAGGCTCCAGGCCAGAGTGGCGGCCTCTCCCAGCAATTGATAACTGGCCACGCTGGTAGCCAGACCACACAGTACGGCGGCTAACAGCGAATGCCAGATACCGCGATGGACGGAAAACTGCTTGAAGATCGGCGCCAGCACGTAGCGCACAGCAAGATAGAGTCCTCCACAGGTCACCAGCAGGGTGCCAGCTTCCAGCCAAGGTCGCAGCAATACTGCTCCTGCAATCACCGCCAGCACGGCAGCTACACTGAACACCAGGCGCACGGCATGGGAATGGTCGGAGTCCACGTCCGGCAGGATGCCTCCGAAGGCCGTCAGCAGAGCTGCCGCCACAGCCTCTCCTGGTGCCAGCAGCTGTGCTTGCCAAGCGGCCACGGCCAGCGCGGAGCCACCTACGGCGGCTACGCTGAGATGGGTGCGAAAGTCGGCCATGCCAGGCAATCTCCTTGAATCTCGTCAAATACTGGATAAATGACCAGATTATCGCCTGACAGTTCAATTATAACAATGCGTTAGAAAAACAAGGATGTATTCAGCACTTTCTCACCGTTCAGCGACGCCACAAGCAACGGATAGGTACTGATCCTTCAGCTTCACGTAATTCCCCGCGGTGTATGGGAAGAAGGCCCGCTCCTTGTCCTTCAAGGGCCGTAGCGCCTTGGCCGGGTTGCCCGCATAGACATATCCTCCCTCCAAGCGCTTGCCCGGCGGCACCACCGCACCGGCTGCGATGATCACCTCGTCCTCGACCACTGCCCCATCCATGACGATAGCCCCCATGCCGACAAGAATGCGGTTGCCCAGCGTGCAACCGTGCAGTACTGCCTTATGGCCGATCGTGACCTCATCGCCAATGGTCAGAGGGTGTCCATCCGGATTGAAGTCACTGGAATGGGTGATATGCAGTACGCTGCCGTCCTGCACGCTGGTGCGAGAACCAATGCGGATACGGTGCATGTCGCCGCGAATGACCGCCATGGGCCATACCGAGCAGTCATCACCCAGTTCCACATCACCGAGCACCATGCATTGCGGATCGATATACACACGCTCACCCAGTCTTGGCGAATGTCCCTGCCAAGGGCGCAGTGTTGGATAACCTGGAATATTTGCCATTATTTCCTTCTCCTTGTGCGGTTCATCGAAGCGATGGAAAGTGTCTTGCGAGTGTCAGTCTCAGGCCTCGGTATCCTGGTAGACACTCTCCGTATCCAGGGTGGAATGGCAGCCCAGAGCATCGAAGTTCTCTCCCAACCAGGCGGCAGCAGCCTTGCGCCCCAGATCACGCAAGTGGCAAAGGAAAGCCCACTCCGTGTTGAGCTTGCTTGAGGCCGAGAGCTCTGACAGCGCATCATCTCCACCGATTCGGTGAAACAGGGTGCCAGCATAACAGCCAATCTCGACGCCCTGGCTGACCATGAGTTTCTGCATCATGTCGATCAAGCGTATTTCCTTGATCAATGAGGCATTGAACGTGATCTCATTAAGCCGATTGTGAATCTCGGCCGCCGTATCAGGCACTTGCTCTCGGCGAATGGGATTGATCTGTACAATGACGATATCTCGGGAACTACAGTGCTGCATCAGCGGCAACAGACTGGGGTTCCCCATGTAACCGCCATCCCAGTAGGCTTCATCATCGATCTCTACCGCCTGATAAAGGCTGGGAATGCATGCCGAGGCCATGACGGCGTCCAGACTCATCTCCTCGCGGCGGAAGATACGCTGCTTGCCGCTACGCACATTGGTAGCGGCCACGAACAGCTTGAGCGACGGACAACTGCGCACATGATCAAAATCGACACGTTCAGCGACGATGTCGCGCAGCGGGTTCAGATTCAAGGGGTTGAACTGGTAGGGCGAGACCAGCCGGCCCAACAGGTCCATTGCAACATAACCGGGAGAGTGGTCGAGGCTCCAGTTGCCCAACCAGGCATCCAGCAGCGTACGCTTGATCGGGCTGGTGATACCTGCCTGGCTGACCGCATTCCAGAAATCATTCAGTGCTTCCCGGGCAGTCTGTTCATTGCCGCGGGTCAGGGCATCGGCAATGACAACGGCATTCATGGCACCTGCGCTGGTACCGCTGACACCCTCGATATCGATACGAGGATCTTCGAGCAACAGGTCCAGCACTCCCCAGGTGAAAGCACCGTGGGCACCCCCTCCCTGGAGAGCCAGATCAATACGCTTGCGTTCCGTCATTTTTCTTCCCTGCTCGCTTCATCGGAAATACGACACCAGCGGCAGAGAGACGCTCAGCCAAGCATGTCTCCGTCTACACCAAGCCGCTGATCAGCACCACGACCACCAATGGAATCGAAATCCAGCGTAGCACGATGCGCCACAGGCGGAAGCCATTGGGCCCTGCATCCAGTGCACGCAAGGCCTCCTGCTCCAGCATTACCCAGGCAGCAAAGATGGCAATCAGCAAACCACCCAAAGGCAGGAAGATTTCCGGGGGAATGGTGCTGACCACATCGAAGAAGTTCATCGATCCGAGGACATGAAAGTCCGATAGGGTAGAAAAGGACAACACGCACAGCATTCCCACCAGCCACACGCAGACACCGGTCACCAGGGCCGCACGGCGACGCGTCATCCCCCAACCGATCAACGTCGCCACAATCGGCTCGGCCAGGTTGATCGAAGATGTCCAGGTAGCCAATACCAGCAACAGGAAGAACAAGCCCAGCCAGAAGGCCCCAAAAGGCAGATCAGCAAAGGCCACCGGCAGCGTGATGAACATCAGCCCCGGCCCCTCGCCAGGATCCATACCCTGTGTGAAGACCACCGAGAAAATCGCGATACCCGCAAGCAAGGCCACGATCACATCGAGTATCGCCACGGCGGCGGCAGCCCCCGGCAGGCTCTGATGATCCGGCATATAAGCGCCATAGGCCATCAACGCACAGGCGCCCACTGCTAAAGTGAAGAAGGCATGGCCCATGGCATGAAGGAAGACCATAGGCGTGACAGCGGAGAAATCCGGAGTGAACAACCATTCCAGCGCAGGGCCGAAACCTTCCATGGAAATCGCATGACCCGCCAGCACGAACAGCAATAGATACAAGGCTGGCATCAGCAGGTTGTTGAGACGCTCCAGCCCCTTGGAAACCCCGGCAGCCACCACCAGCATGGTCAGCACCAGGAACAGCGTATGATCCATGGCCATGCGCAACGGATTGGCGAGAAAGTCGCCAAACCCTGCACCGACCTGGTCTGCGCTCATTCCTTGGAAACCACCGGAGAATGCAGTGACCATGAAGTCCATGGCCCAGCCGGAGACCACAGAATAGAAAGACAGAATGCAGAACACCGTGAAGGCACCAAACAGGCCCAACCAGCACCAATGTTCACTGTGTCCGGCCTGACGGGCCAGCTTTCCCAGGGACAACATGGGGCTGCTGCGTCCGGCACGACCAATCAGAATCTCCGCCATCATCACCGGCAGCCCCAGAAGTACCACGAAACCGACATAGATCAGCAGGAAGGCGGCACCGCCGTTTTCACCGGTGATATAGGGAAAGCGCCAGATATTGCCCAGTCCTACAGCGGCCCCTGTTACCGCCAGGATAAAAGCACGTCGCGAACTCCAGCGCTCCAGCGTTTGGTTCATGTTGTTCTACATCCAGTCACAATTCGAAGTGCGCAAGACTAGCACATTGAAACCCGCGACTGGTGCCCGCATCTAAAGAGAACTTGAAACCTTCCATAAAGAGGTGCGTATGTCCCGTAATCCCCTGCTCGAAAGCCATGACCTGCCGCCCTTCGGCGACATCCGCCCCGAACATGTGGCAGCCGCAGTGGATACACTGCTGGCAGAGCTGCGTCAGGGCGTCGAGGCACTGGTGACACGCGCTGAACAGGAAACACCTCGCTGGGAGACACTGGCTGCACCTCTGGAAGCATTGAACGATCGCTTGTCCCAGGCCTGGTCTCCGGTATCGCATCTCAACAGCACCATGAGCTCGCCCGAGCTGCGCGAAGCGCATGATGGCTGTCTGCAGAAGTTGTCCGAATACAGCACCTGGCTGGGTCAGCACGAAGGACTGTGTCAGGCCTGGCAAGCCTTGAAGGACGGTCCGGCGTGGGCAGACCTGGACGAGGCCCAGCGCCGCACCGTAGATAATGCCCTGCGCGATTTTCGCCTGGCCGGTGTCAGCCTGCCCGCCGAAAAGAAGCAACGTGCGGCCGAGCTACGCTCGCGGCTGTCCACCCTGGCCAGCACCTTCTCCAACCAGCTGCTCGATGCAACACAGGCCTGGTCGCTGGACCTGGAGGATGATCAACGCCTCGAAGGTCTTCCGGAAAGCGCACTCGCGACCCTCGCCGCCAATGCGGAAGCCAAAGGGCTCAGCGGTTATCGACTGACCCTGGACTTC
The DNA here is from genome assembly GCF_029263665.1 of Halomonas sp. GTDB lineage: Bacteria > Pseudomonadota > Gammaproteobacteria > Pseudomonadales > Halomonadaceae > Halomonas. Next base: position 27,470 of record NZ_JAJUFQ010000031.1, on the reverse strand, counting down.
CCCAGTTTCTATCCCGTCGTCAGCTATGCCAACGACCGGGAATTGCGCCGTGAAGTCTATACCGCCTTTGTCACCCGAGCCTCCGACCAGGGGCCCAATGCCGGCGAATATGACAATGCGCCAATCATGGTGGAAACCCTGCGTCTGCGTCGTGAGCTTGCCGAACTACTGGGCTTTGACAGCTACACCGACTACTCCCTGGCCACCAAGATGGCAGAAAGTCCCGAACAGGTACTCGGCTTCCTGGATGACTTGGCGGCCCGCGCCCTGTCCCAGGGCAAACAGGAATTTGCCGAACTCGAAGCCTTCGCCAGGGACGAGTTGGACCTGGCCGACCTCCAGCCCTGGGATATTGGCTATGCCAGCGAGAAACTGCGCGAAGCCCGCTATGCCATTTCCCAGGAACAGCTGAGACCCTATTTCCCTGCTCCCAAGGTGGTGAATGGTCTGTTTGCCGTGGTCGAGCGCCTCTACGGTGTACAGGTGGAAGAGGATGCGACAACGCCAACGTATCATCCAGATGTGCGTTTCTATCGCCTGCTGGAAAATGGTACTCCCATCGCAGGTTTCTACCTGGATCTGTACGCCCGGGAAGGCAAGCGTGGTGGTGCCTGGATGGATGAATGCCGGGTTCGCCGCCGCCAGGATGGCGAATTGCAACTGCCAGTCGCCTATCTGGTCTGCAACTTCACGCGCCCCGTGGGCAACCGACCCGCTCTGCTGACCCATGATGAAGTGACGACCTTGTTCCACGAATTCGGACACGGCCTGCATCATATGCTGACCCGTCAGGAAGTGGCCGATGTCTCCGGCATCAACGGTGTGGCCTGGGATGCTGTGGAACTACCCAGCCAGTTCATGGAGAACTTCTGCTGGGAACGCGAAGGACTGGACTTGATTTCCGCCCATGTGGATAGCGGCGATCCCCTGCCTGATGAGCTGTTCGACAAGCTCACGGCCGCCAAGAATTTCCAGTCGGCCATGGGGCTGTTGCGTCAGGTCGAGTTTTCGCTGTTCGACTTCCGCCTGCACCTGGAGCTGGCAGCTCCCAGCGCAGAGGACATCCAGGATCTGCTCAATACGGTACGTGAAGCGGTATCGGTAGTACCCAAGGTTGATTTCAACCGCTTCCAGAATGGTTTCTCACATATCTTTGCCGGTGGCTATGCAGCTGGCTACTACAGTTACAAGTGGGCGGAAGTGCTTTCTGCCGATGCCTGGAGCGCGTTCGAAGAGAGCGGTATCTTCGATGCCACCACCGGGTCTCGTTTCCGTAAGGAGATCCTGGAACCAGGCGGCGCCCGGGATGCCGCCGAACTGTTCCGCGCGTTCCGTGGACGCGAGCCGAGCATCGACCCGCTGCTGCGTCATAGTGGCATCAAGGCCGCCTGATCCATTTACCCTTCATCCGTGCCCTGTGGCAGGGCACGGATGAGCCACCGGAGGCTACATGTCCCTCAAGAAACGCTTCATTGCCGGTGTCGTCTGCCCTCGCTGCGCCGAGATGGACCGCATTCGTGCCTGGGAACAGAACGGGGTGCGCTATCGCGAGTGCGTCAATTGTGACTTCTTCGAGCAACTGCCGATCGAAAGTGCCCCCCCCAAAGAGCTCGAAACCCGGGTCAATCGCCCCCAGGAAGCATCTCCCAGCGAAGAGATCAGCACTGTCAAGATCATCGACCCCAAGCTGCACTGAGTCATCCTGCCTAGCCTGTCGGGTCTTTCTCGACCTCTTGCCTTTCTTCCTCGACTGGCTCGTCAGCAATCTGCATGAGCCAGTCGACAAATGCCTGTACTCGCGAATCACCAATGCAGGTATGGCGTATCGCAAGATAGTAAGCGCCGCATATCAAAGGAGTCTGAGAAACTTCGGCCAAACGCCCCTGTGCCAGTTCATGGGCCACAAAGTAGCGTGGCAATACTGCAGCGCCCATGCCATGCAGCGCTGCATCGAGTACGAATTGAAAATGCTCGAAGCGCTGTCCCGGCAAGGCCGCAACCTCCTCATCACTCAACCCCGCCGCATGAAACCATAGATAGGTGGAGGACAGATGCACAGGACTAGCTTTCGGTACATGGCATAACAATGGGTAATCCTGCAACTGCCGTGGATGGGTGATCACGCCATGGTGCTCTCTCAAGGATGGCGTGCACACTGCCACCAGCTCGCAGGGTAGCAGTAACTGCGTAACAAACCCCGACCAGCGCCCCTGGCCATAGAGAATCCCGATATCAAAGCCTTCCTGAGTGACATAGAGCTGATCGAGATCGCCGAAGTACTCTATATCAAAGCCAGGATAGCTATCAGCAAAAGCTTCCATTCTCGGTAATAGCCAGCGTGTCGTGAAGGACGGTTCAGCACCGACTTGCAGCGGCTTGGCATAATCACGTCGCACCTCCCGTGTCACTATCGCCAGACGCTCGAGCAGCGGTGCAATGTCCTGCGCATAACATCGCCCACTCTCGGTCAAGACCAGGCGTTGCTTGACTCGGCGAAACAACTGACAACCCAGCGATGCTTCCAGCTTTCTGATCTGGCGGCTGACAGCACTCTGCGTGAGGCTCAGTTCCTCTGCGGCCTGCGTCACACTCATATGGCGAGCAGTTGCCTCGAAACAGCACAGCGCAATGGTCGTCGGCAGTCCTCTCGGCATCAGAGTGATTCCTTTTTGGAATGACCTGTGAAATCTAAGTCGTTATCTCGGCAGTAACAAGTGACCTATTCTCCGGCGTATAACGCCAGGACATCAGTACAACGCTCTTTCGAGCTCCCAACAAGACAGCTCCCACAAAGCCTGGACTAAGCAAAGGAAAGCTTGAGCTGCCGCAAGGCAGGGTGTCTACAACGTTGCGCTTCCACAAAAACTATCGAATCTCAGGACACGAATACATGAACCACCCGGGCACTGAATCATCCCTGCGAACCGATCTTGCCGCTGCATATCGCTTACTGGATCACTATGGATGGAGTGATCAGGTTTTTACCCATATTTCCGTGCGCACCCCCAGCGAGACACCCACTTTTTTGATCAATGCCTATGGCCTGATGCCAGAGGAAATCACGGCTTCAAACCTGGTAAAAATCGACATTAATGGCAACAAGGTCGATAACCAGAACATCGACGTCAATCCAGCCGGCTTCACTATCCACAGTACGATTCACTCAGCGCGTCACGACGCCGTCTGTGTCATGCATACACATACGCTAGCAGGCATGGCCGTTGCCGCGCTCGAGGAAGGCCTGTTGCCACTCAACCAGACCAACATGGCGTTCTATAAGCGTGTTTCCTACTACGACTATGAAGGCATCCCTCTTGATTTAAGTGCGCGCGAACGCATTGCAGCAGCGCTCGGCGACAAGAAGTGCATGATTCTGCGCAATCATGGGCTGTTGACCGTAGGCCGGAGCGTAGCTGAGGCCTTTTTTTATATGTACTACCTCAATAAGGCTTGCGAGATTCAAATTGAGGCCATGAAAACCGGACGGAAATTGATCCTTCCCTCGGACGCTGATTGTGAGTTCACCGCTCAACAGTTCGATAACGAGAAGTACCACAGCGAAAGCGTCGAACTGGTATGGAATGCCTTGCGTAGAAAACTGGACCGCATGGATGCCAGCTATCGCAAATAGCCTCATAACAAGCTGATGTTAAAGGCTTTTATATTACAACAAAGAAGGTAACACCATGATTGAGCAACCACGTTCCAAATTGAGTGATCCTAACCATGCAAGACTACTGAGCCCATATTCTGCAAAACAACTGGCCAAGTTCATCATCCCCACTCTGTTCGGTATTCTGCTTTTCCTCACCCCCATCAGCGTTGATGGTCGTTTGACCGTGATGATTGCCTTCGTCATCGACTATATCAATACCGTCATCAAACCGCTGATGGTGCCGGTCACAGTGTTCATCGCCGTTGTTCCCAGCCTGATCACCGTACTGGTGACCTTCAGCCCATTGAAGTACCACTCCAATCGTTTCATTCAACTGTTCAACCCTGGCCTGGGCTGGACAACAGTACGGGTTATCGGGGCCATCCTGATGTTGATGGTCTACCTGGAGATCGGGCCGGAGTGGATCTGGAGCAGAAACACCGGTGGCGTCATGCTCTACGATGTGGGCCCTGTGGTACTGGCCATCTACTTCCTGTCTGCTCTGCTGCTGCCTTTGCTGACGGACTATGGCCTGATGGAATTTACAGGCAGCCTCGTCAGCCGGGTCTTCGAGAAACTCTTCGGATTACCTGGGCGCGCTGCCATCGACAGTCTGGCTTCCTGGCTGTCGGCCTCATCAGTCGGCATCATTCTGACGACCCAGCAGTATCGTGAAGGCTACTACAGCAGCCGTGAAGCCTGCGTCATCGCCACCAACTTCTCGATTGTCTCGATTGCCTACTCTTACCTGCTGCTCAGTCTCATTGGTATGCAGCATGTGTTCCTGCAGTGGTATGCCTGCGTTGCAATCACCGGAGTCCTGTGTGCCATCATTGTGCCGAAACTACCTCCCCTGCGCGGCAAGAAAGATGAATACTTTCCCTCTGTCGGCAAGCAGTTGAAATCCGACCGTCTCGAAGGTGAAAGCCTTCTGGCCCTCGGACTGCGGCGTGCCGTGGAACGCGCCGATAGCGCCGCCACTCCCGTCGAACTGGTCAAGCGCAGCATTCATGTCAGTCTCGACATCGCCATTTCCGTCTACCCCGCCATGATGGTGGTGGGCTGTACAGGCTTGGCGCTCATTGCCTACACCCCGATATTCGACTATCTGGCGCAACCGCTGGTGCCACTATTCCAACTGTTGCAATTACCAGAAGCAGAGCAGGCCGCACCTGCACTGCTCGCTGGTATCGTCGACAGCATCATGCCGACTCTGCTGGGTGCCAGCATCGAAAGTGAAGTTACGCGGTTCGTGCTGGCTGGCGTGGCCGTCAACCAGATCATCTTCTTTACCGAAGCCGCCATCATTCTGGTGCGTGCTGACATTGGTCTGAAGTTACGCGATCTGCTGATGATCTATGTGCTTCGGGTACTTATTTCATTGCCCATCCTGGCACTTCTGGGTCATCTAGTCCTGAACTGACGCCGTGTCGGGCACACCCGTGGCCTGAGCAACTCACTAACAACATCTTAGCGTCCCATTCACCGTCGAGAATCGAACAATGAACCATTCAGACGCATTGGCCGCATCACAGGCCCCCTCTCCTGGCGCAGACCTGGTGCTGACCAATGGCCGCATCTATACCGTGAACGATGCCCAACCATGGGCCGAGGCCGTAGCGATCAAAGCCGGTCGTTTCATTGCCGTTGGCAGCACAACAGACATTGCGCCTTACATCAATGATCGTACCCAGGTCATTGACCTGGATGGCCGTTTTGTCATGCCAGGAATCTATGACATGCACACCCATCCAGACCTGGCATTGGCGCCCGAGTACGCCGGCTACCTCGATGTCGGCATAGAAGACCCGACGCCAGAACAAGTCAAACAGGCCATGCTGGACTATGCCGCCAATGCTCCAGCAGATGCCGAAGGTTGGGTATATGGCGCCTATTTTGTACGCTACACCTTCAAGCAGGCTGGCATTGTGCCCAGTCGAGCCTGGCTAGACAGTTTCCTTCCCGACCGACCTGCCGCTATCCTCGACCGCTCCTGGGGGTGCATGCTGGTCAATTCCAAGGCTCTGGAACTTGCCGGTATCACCGCGGATACACCAGATCCGCGCCATGGCTATATCGAACGTGACAGCATTACCGGTGAACCTACCGGTATTCTGGTCGATGGCGCCTATGCCCTGATTCATGCCGCCATGCCACCGACACCGGCACACGCGCTGCAACGTGCTTACGGAGAAGCGGTGCATTTCCAAAGCGGACGTGGCGTGGTCGGCACAAAGTTTGTCCATGTCTGCGAGCATCGCCTCAATGCGCTCAAAGCCATCGACCAGCGCGGCAAGCTGACGGTACGTGTCGAGGCCGCCATCAGTTGGCAGGATGATATCTTCCCGGTCAAACGGCGCTGGGAGCTACTTGCTGGTGAGCGCCACTTCTATCGCAGTTCACGGCTGAACGCCAATGCGGTCAAGTTCCACTTCGACGGTACCCACGAATCACGCTCTTCCTACCTGTCTACAGCATGGCCAGGTGACACCCGTTGGCGCGGCCATCTGAACCTGACGCCAGAGCACATTACCGACATGGTCGTCGACATGGACCGCAAGGGCATTCGTGTCATCGCTCACTGCACCGGTGACGGTGCTTCCGACATTTTCCTCGACGCGGTGGCCGAGGCCCGTCGTCGTAATGGCCCGAACGGTGTACAGCATCAATGCGCCCATTGCACCACGCTACTCGACAAGAATCTGTCACGCTTTGCCGAACTCAACGTCATTGCCGAGTTTTCCCCTGTAGGCTGGTATCCGTCATCGTTCAGCTATGCACGCGCTGTGTTTGGCGAGGATCGCATGCAGCGGGCCTACAACTTCAAGGGTGTCCTGGAGGCTGGCGGCACTGCCGTCATGGGAACCGACTGGCCAGTATCCAGCTTCGATCCGTGGATTGGCTTTGAAGCCATGGTCACTCGGGAAAATCCCTGGGGTGAAGAGGAAGGCCGTTTCTATGGCGAACCCATCGCGCTTGAGCAAGCCATGCGAGTGATGACCATCAATGGCGCCAAGGCCATGGACATCGATGATCGTGCTGGTTCCATCGAAGTCGACAAGTACGCCGACCTGATCGTGCTGGATCGTAACCTGTTCGAGATCGAGCCCAAGGGCAACATTCACAACACCAAGGTCGAGATGACCCTAATGGAAGGCCAATGGGTCTGGGACGCTCATGGAGAGCTTGATGGCACAGAGCATCAAGCGGTCTGGCAGCGCGATTTGCCCTGTTTCTGATCAGGGAACGATCCTGCCCTCTGATCACCTCCGTATTTGAACCTTGTTTCAGAAAGACACAACTGCTGTACAGGCCATTTCAGGTAGTCCCATAGAAGGCTGTCATCACAGCCTTCTACCTATTCATGAGGTCATGCATGAGCCCCATTCCCGTCACCATCGTTTCCGGCTTTCTCGGCTCAGGAAAGACCACCCTGCTCAATCGTATTCTCAATACCAGCGCTGACATGCGTATCGCCGTCATGGTCAATGACTTTGGTGCCGTCAATATCGACAGCGAGCTGATCGTCAGCCAGACAGAAACCATGATCAGTCTGACCAACGGCTGTATCTGTTGCACAGTTGAGAGTGACCTGATCGAGCAATTGACCCAACTGATCCATGCACCGGACATCCGCCCTGAATACTTGATCATCGAAGCCAGCGGGGTCTCCAATCCGGCCAAGATCGTCAATACCCTGCGCTACCCACAGTTCACAGGAAAGCTTGCCATTGACAGTACGATTACTGTGGTCGATGCCAGCCAGTTTGCGGACCTTGAGGGCGAGCCAGCTCAACTGGCCATGGACCAGCTGGATATTGCCGACATCGTGCTATTGAACAAGGCCGATATCGCCACCGATGCGCAAATCTCGGCGTTCAAGCAACGCTGGTCCTACCCTGGTCTGCGCCTTTACAGCACCCATTATTGCGATGTGCCACTCTCCTTGATCCTGGGTACCGGGCACTTCAATCCCGATCACTTCGACGAGCATCACTGCGCCGCCGAACATGACCATCGGTGCAGCGCTCACTGCCATTCGCATGATCATCAACAGATGTTCGACACCTGGTACTGGCAAAGCCAGCGGCCTCTATCCTTGAGTGCCTTGCGCCAAGCCCTTGCGGAGCTGCCATCGACCATCTATCGAGCCAAAGGATTCTGCCAACTGGTCGAGTTGCCTGAACGTAGCGCTATTGTGCATGTGGTCGGTAGCCGCCATGACATTCAGCCAGGAGACCTCTGGAAAGGAGAAGCTCCTGTTTCACGCCTGGTGTTCATCGGGATTCGCGGTGGCATTGATCAAGATGCTCTTCAACATACCCTCGATGGCTGCATCGCTGCACAAATATCACCGATCGATACTGATACGACGATATAGATATCAGAGGTATGGAGCCTGAGGAGCATCACCACAGACAGAAACCACAGACCTTGTCACGTCATGTGCGGAAACCCGCACACTTCATCTTGGGTGACGTGTGGGTTTCCGCCATCTCGCGACATGTTCATTTTCGACTTTCGTCTGAAATGAAAAACATAAAAAATTGATTTATATAAACAAAAACATTTCAGGCACACCCCTTGCGATAGTCTTTCCCGACAACCGGCCTAGGCTGGAAGACGACACAACAGCAACACCATCACAACAACACCGTTACAAATGACATCGCATTGGAGACATGCCATGAACACCACTACCCGGATACTGACCGGTGCTATCGCCTCTTCACTCCTGCTGGTTGGCACGGCTCAGGCAGAACGCGAGGACTGGCCCCAGAACTTCACGGTAGGCACGGCAAGCCAGGGCGGCACTTACTTCGTCTATGGTTCCGGCTGGGCCAACCTGGTTGCTGATCAACTGGGAATTTCCGGCGGTGGCGAAGTCACCGGCGGCCCAACCCAGAACCTGGCTCTGGTCCAGAGTGGCGATGTCGCCTTTGGACTCACGACCATGGGCCCTGCCGCAGATGCTGTCGAGGGCAAGAGTCCGCTGGCACCGGGCGTCAAGATGGACAACGTATGTGCGCTGTTCCCGATGTACGAGACACCGTTCTCCATCGCGGCCCTGTCATCCAGCGGCATCACCTCCATCTCGGAAATTCCCGATGGTGCCCGTATCGGTTTCGGCCCCGCGGCCTCCACCTCCGATACCTATTTCCCGGCTATTCTTGAAGCACTGGGCGTGAACTTCGAGCGCCGCAACGGTGGTTGGTCCGATCTTGGCGGACAATTGCAGGATGGCCTGCTCGACGTCGTCGCCTTTGCCGCAGGTATCCCGATTCCGGCCGTCAGCCAGTTGGAAGTTCAGACCGACGTCAACATCATCGAATTCACCGAGGAAGAGCAGCAGCAGGTCCTCGACAAGTTCCCTGTCTCGGCTTTCTCCATCCCGGCCAGCACCTATACCACGCTGGATCATGATGCTCGTGCAGTTTCCATGTGGAACTTCGCCATTGGCGCCTGCGACCTGCCCGAGGACTTCGTCTACGAAGTCACCAAGGTAACCATGGAAAATAACGACAAGATGCAGAGCATCCACCGCAGTGCTGCAACCAGCGTTCCCGAGAACATTCAGTACAACACTGTACTGCCGTTCCACCCTGGTGCCGCCCGCTGGTATGAAGAAAACGGCTACGAAATCGACCCGAAGCTCGTCAAGCAGTAAGGGACGGCCATCCTGTGGGCAACCGTGGGATGGCTTCCATCGATGATGTTCGGCAAACCCTGATCACTCCCCTTTCAGGGTTTGCTTTACCTTTCAAGGTATTGCTCCATGTCCCACATTCCTGATCCTTCCCGCAACGAGCATGGCGCCGAAGAGCTGCTCGAGCCCATCGTGGCCGAGGGTGTCGACGAAGAGCCCGTTGAACCCAACCGCCGTCTTTACGATGGTTGGAAATGGTGGCTGTTCGGCGCTCTGGCCGTGGCTTATGCCACCTTCCACCTGGTGTCTCTCAATATCTATCCCATGGAGACCTGGTCGTTTCGCATCATTCACGTTTGCGGCGCCTTGATCCTGGGCTTCGGCCTCTACACCGGCTCTCGCTTTGTCTCCGATGGCGAGAAAGGCGGGGCTCCCAGCTGGTCGAATGTACTGGCCCTGGTCATGTTGATTCCGGCGGGTTATGCACTGATCCAGGTGATACTGATGCGTCAGGCCATGGCAGGGGGTGCCATGCGCATCGAACCGGCCATCGAGAACTGGCATTTTGGCGCACCGCTCATCGCTGCAACCGTGGTCGCAATTGTGCTGTCGTGGCTGCACCGCCAGCAGCGCAACAGCCTGTTGCTGGCGGATGTCGTACTGATGGTCTGTGCCCTGGCCTCCGCCGGCTATCTGCTGGTGATGTTCAACAGCCCATTACGCGCTTCTACTGGCACAGCTTTCGCGCCCATGGGTATCTCCTGGGCCGCCATCGCCGGTTCGCTGCTGATACTCGAAATGACTCGTCGCGTGGCTGGCATGGCGCTGGTGGTGATTGCCACCATTTTCCTGGCCTACGTCTTTGCTGGCCCCTACCTGCCGGGCTTTCTCGGTTATCCAGGGCTTTCTGTGGGACGCTTCTTCAGCCAGGTCTACACCGATGCCGGTGTACTCGGCCCGACCACTGCCGTTTCCTCGACCTATATCATCCTGTTCATCATCTTTGCCGCCTTCCTCCAGGCTTCCAAGGTCGGTGACTATTTCGTCAATTTTGCCTTCGCTGCTGCCGGTCGCGCTCGTGGTGGTCCTGCAAAGGTAGCCATCTTTGCCTCGGGCCTGATGGGCATGATCAATGGCACCAGCGCCGGTAACGTAGTGTCCACTGGCTCCTTGACCATTCCATTGATGAAGAAAGTCGGTTATCCAGGACGCAGCGCCGGGGCCATCGAGGCAGCCGCCTCCACTGGTGGGCAGATCATGCCGCCCATCATGGGCGCCGGGGCCTTCATCATGGCCGAGGTTACTGGGATTCCCTATACCGAGATCGCCATTGCTGCCGTGATCCCCGCTATTCTGTATTTTGCATCGATCTACTTCATGGTGGACTTCGAGGCCGCCCGCAAGGGCATGAGCGGCATGCGCAAGGACGAGATTCCGCAATTTGCCCGGCTTGCTCGTCAGGCCTATCTGTTTGCGCCCATCATCATTCTCGTCGTCGCCCTGTTCATGGGTTACTCGGTGATTCGCGCAGGTACCATCGCCACTGCTGCTGCTGCGGTGGTCAGTTGGCTGTCACCGCACAAGATGGGATTGCGGGCGATCATCACGGCCTTGCAACTGGCTGGCACCATGGCCATCCAGATCATCGCCGTATGTGCCTGCGCTGGCTTGATCGTCGGTGTCATTGCCCTGACCGGGGTCGGTGCACGCTTCTCTTCGCTGCTGCTTGGCCTGGCGGGATTCAGTCAGCTTCTGGCCCTGTTCTTTGCCATGTGCATCAGCATTCTGCTGGGAATGGGCATGCCCACCACCGCCGCGTACGCCGTAGCAGCTTCGGTGGTCGCCCCGGGCCTGATCAACATTGGCATCGAGCCGCTGGTTGCTCATTTCTTTGTCTTCTACTTCGCTGTGGTATCAGCCATCACGCCGCCTGTGGCGCTAGCTTCCTATGCAGCGGCAGGTATTTCCGGCGATAACGCCATGGGAACGTCAGTGGCATCGTTCAAGATCGGTCTGGCAGCCTTCATCGTGCCGTTCATGTTCTTCTATAGCCCGGCCATGTTGCTGGAAGGTAGTTGGCTGGAAATTCTGCGCGTTGGCCTGACCGCTACGCTGGGGATCGTCCTGCTGTCGTCCACCGTGCAGTCATGGTTCTTCGGCCCGCTGAAATCCTGGCAACGCCTGGTCGCCTTGGTCGGAGCCCTGTTCCTGATCTATGGCGGTATCTATACCGATGTAGCAGGCCTGGCCATTGCCGCAGCCCTGTACATGATGCAGAAGGCCCATCGCGGTGGCGCCAAGCAGATCATCACCTGAAACAGCCATCACCATGGCGCCATCATAAAGAAACGGCCCTGCCAGATGGCAGGGCCGTTTCCGTGTCCAGCGTTGTTGTTGTCTTGTTTAACGCCCCGTCAGGTTCTTGATGACCTTCAACGTCGGCTCGGCCTGGTTCAGGGTATAGAAGTGCAGGCCCGGAGCCCCGCCATCCAACAGGCGTTCACACAGGCGAGTAATGACGTCTTCACCAAAGGCGGCAATGGCATTGCTGTCATCACCATAGGCTTCCAGTTGCTTGCGAACCCAGCGCGGAATCTCGGCACCACAGGCATCGGAGAAGCGAGCCAGTTTGCTGTAGTTGGTGATCGGCATGATGCCTGGCACGATGGGGGCTTCGACGCCCAACTGGCGGGCCCGCTCGACAAAATGGAAATAGGCGTCAGCGTTGAAGAAATACTGGGTGATGGCCAGATTGGCGCCAGCCTTCACTTTACGTGCGAAATTCTGCAGGTCGGCTTCAAAATTCGATGCCTGCGGGTGGGCCTCGGGGTAGGCTGCTACAGCGATCTCGAAATGGTCACCGGTTTCTTCGCGTATGAATTCGACCAGCTCATTGGCATAGCGCAGCTCACCGATGCTGCCCATTCCGGACGGCAGATCACCACGCAAGGCCACCAGGCTATTGATGCCCTCGTCCTTGTAATGGTTGATCAGGTCGCGGATCTGGGACTTCGCACTGCCTACGCATGACAGGTGAGGTGCGGTAGAAATACCGCATTGGCGTACGGCCTGAACGGTATCGATCGTGCGATGCTGGGTAGAACCGCCGGCGCCATAAGTCACGGAGAAGAAGCGCGGATTGCGTTCCGCCAGCATGTCACGGGCCTGCATCAGCTTGTCACGCCCAGCGTCGGTGTTAGGCGGAAAGAATTCGAAGCTGATACCCAGCGGATGCTGTTGTGCGCTCATCTCAATGTCCTCGTCACAATAGACGGTAGGTAAGTTGGATCATGTGCTGAGTATTGTGACGGCAGCGCAGCAAAGCGACCAATGAAAAGTTTAGCGGCTCACTATCAATTCCATTCATATAAAAACCAGAACCAACATAACCAACAGTTCTAAAACTGTCCTCTCCAGTTGATGCGACCTGACAAGCGGCCAGCACAACGGCATCATGAATGCCCGCTTTGAGATGCTGCTTCTGATAAGGACATCACCAATGGCACTTGACCCATCTGCCCTCATGGGCCCTCTTTGGACGCTGCTCGCCTTCGCCGCCCTCGGTATACTGGCAGCCCGTGGCCTGAAGGTGGATCCTCGCCCTGTCGCCACCTTGCTGATCTATCTGATTGCCCCTGTCACGTTCTTTCGTGCCTTGGTTCTGGGTGGCCCGACACCCGCCTACCTGGGGCTGACGGCAGCACTGTTCATCACGGCGAGCCTGGTGGCCCTGTGCATCAACATCCTGGCCAAGCGCGCGCTACCGGCAGAAGAAGGCGCCGTACTGGCCTTTTCCTCCGGCACGGGCAATACCGGCTACTTCGGCCTGCCGGTGGCACTGGTGCTGCTGCCACCGGATGGCGTCACCCTGTATCTGTTCTGCGTGCTTGGTGTCACCCTGTATGAATTCACGGTGGGTTTCTATCTCAGTGCCCGTGGCCGCTTTTCCGTCCGCGACAGCTTGCTCAAGATCCTGCGTCTGCCGCTGATTTATGCCTTCCTGGCTGCCCTCGCCGTCGAAGCCATTGGCATCGAAGTCCCTACACCAGTGACAGAGGCACTCAGCGTGTTCCCTGCCACCTACACCTTGCTTGGCATGATGATCATCGGCATGACCCTGGGCCGGGTCTCGCTTCGTTCCCTGGACGGGCGCTTCATTGGGGCCTGTGTGGCGGTACGCTATGTACTATGGCCACTACTGATGCTGGGCGTGGTGCTGGCGCTGAATATGACCTTTGACCTGGCACCAGAGCTGGCCATGGCACTGTTGCTGGTTGGCGTAGTCCCCATGGCCGCCAACGTCGTCGTCGTGGCCATGGAGCTTGGTATCGCACCGGAAAAAGGCGCCTTGGCAGTGCTGATCACCACCTTGGCAGCCCCATTGATCATCCCCCTTTATCTGGGCGCCATGCTGCCACTGATCCGTTAGGGAACCGAGCCTGGTACATGCCCCGGGCAGCCTGGGGCCAGGCGCTATCCATGCATTAGGCCACCTCAATCCACCAGAACCCTACTGCCAGGTAGGCCACCAGGGCGATGATCGCGACAGCGAGGGCAAAGGGGATCTGCGTCTTGATGTGATCGATATGATCAGAAGCCGCCCCGGTCGACGCAAGAACGGAGGTATCCGACAGAGGAGAACAGTGGTCGCCAAATACACCGCCCCCAGCGACAGCCGCCACCGTGGCATAGATCAATGGCGAGATGGCATCGCCGGTGAAGTTGAAGGCCACAGGCACCGACAACGGCATCATGATAGCGAAGGTCCCCCATGACGTGCCTGTGGAAAAGGCGATGACCGCCGCAATCAGGAAGGTCATGGCCGGCAGCAGCGCGGGGGTCAACCAACCTTGGGTCAGCTCGACGATATAGTCTGCCGTGCCCATGTTCTTGGAAAGCTGATTGAGCGAATAGGCCAGGGCCAGGATGATGATCGCTGGCATGACACCTTTCATTCCCGACGTCGCTGTTTTCATGATGTCGTTGAAAGGAATGCCCTGCAGCCGCATCACAATGCCGAGAAAGACAGCCGCCGCCAGGAAGGCTTCCATGGTCTTGGCCGAACCTGTGGTGGCAAAGGTGCCGATTGCCACCCCAATGACAATCAATACCGGCATGAAGAAATTCAGCAGCAGCGATGTCCGTGCTGCAGGATAGGGTTCAATATCCGTCAGTTCCTCACCCAACAGGGGCTCGGCGCCATCGCGCAACACCTTGTTTTCTTCCTGGGCACGCCTCTCGGCTTTCTTCATCGGGCCAAACAACGGAACGATACCCACGATCACCAGCCCGACCATGGCAACCGAAAGCCAAGCATAAATGTTGAAGGGAATGGCATGCAGGAACACCGACATCGCCTGCTCGGCATTCTCGATCGGCCCCATGCCGATGAGCAGGCCAGCAATGAACACGGCCCACCCGGTGATCGGCACCAGCACACTGACCGGCGCTGACGTGGAGTCAGCGATATAGGCCAGCTTCTCCCGAGACACCCGATAGCGATCGGTGAGCCCGCGCATGGTGCTGCCAACGAACAACGGGCTGAAGTAATCGCTGAAGAACACGAACATGCCCATTACCCAGCCGATGAGCTGCACCTTGATGCGTGTCAGGGCGCGACGTTCTACCCAGGATGAGAAGTTCTGAATGGCTCCTGTACGTTGGAAGAAAGCAATGACGGTGCCAATGAACAGCTCCAGCAGCAGAATCCAGGAAAAGCTGGTGGTACCGAGCGTTTCCTTGAGCAGTGTAGGAAAGCCCATCAACCCCTCGCCCATCGCCATGACACCGACGAAGCAGGCTACGGCGAGAGAGAACACCGTATTGCGGGTGATGAAGGCCAGGATAATGGCCAAAGTGGCAGGGACTATCGAAAGCATGCCGAGATGCGTCGTGGCGTCCATATGATCCTCGTTTATTGTTATGCAGCAAGGTGTCGTTCAAACGTCAGGTTTCGCGCTCTGCGCGTTTCCGCTCCAAGGCGGATATCAATTGAAAACCGAGATGGCGAACCGGCTCCGGAGGCATCCAGCTGGCTTTGCCAAACAACTGGTGGATAGGTTCGACGGTCTGGCCCAGCGCATGACGCGCCAAGGCATCACCGAGGAACGTCCCCTTGACGATGCCCCCGCCATTACAGCCTGCCGAGACATACAACCCAGGGTGTATTTCCCCCCACAACGGAGCGCCGTTGTAGGTCAGGCCTGTGGTTCCTCCCCAGACGTAATCGAATCCTGTACCGGCCAGCTCGGGGTAGCGCCGAGCAAGACTCTTGATCAGGCCAGCGCTGATTCGACGATTGCTGTCCTCCTGCTCATAGCTATATCGGGAGCGAATCATCAGCCGCCCATCATGGGTGGTACGCAGTGTGCAGCCGAGCCGATGTGCAGGAAGCAGCCCCCAGTCCTGAGGCATCAGGCGAGCACGAGTGGACTCGGGCAGTACCGGAGTGACCGCGGCGTAGGTATAGATGGCCGTCAGCCGGGAAGCATCGGCCCCAAGCGCGCGAGAAAAAGCGTTGTTGGCCAGAATGACGTGTTGCGCCTGAATCTCGGCTTCAGCCGTACGGACACACCAAACACTCCCAGCCTTGCTCACACTCATGGCAGGGCTGTTCTCGTGTATGCTCACGGAATCCGGCAAGGCATCGGCCAGACCTCTGATCAGCGCCGCCGGCTGGACCAGGTAACAGTCGGGAGAATAGAGCCCATGGGCGTAATAACGGGTGCCAATCCGCTCCTTGAGCGCCTCTCGTGACAAGCGTTCATAACTCAGCCCCGCCGACTCGAGAAACGCCTGATAGCTCTTCAGCGATTGCATGCCCTGCGCGGTAGCCGCAGCCCGGTAGGTACCAACATGCTGCAGGTGACAATCGATACCATGTTGCTCCACCTTGTGGCGCAGCCGGGCCATGGTCTTCCGGCTCAGCGCATTGAGTCGAGACATACGCTCGAGCTCGTCGGGAGAAGCATCGTTGGCCAGTGCAACCTCCAGCATGAAACCGGAATTGCGCCCCGGGCTTCCCTCTCCCAAGCGATCAGCATCCAGAATCACAACGCGGTCATTCGGACGCGCCTCCGCCCAGGCACTGGCAGCTGCCAATCCGGTATAACCAGCACCGACGATCACAAGCTCGGCAGTCAATGAACCACGCACGCTAGGAGGGATGGGGCGCTCGGCAAGTTGTGCATTCCAGCCACAGGGGCGTTCATGTACGGGGACAGAAAGATAAGCCATGTATCCGTTACTCGATATACAGAAGGCCGTGGGCCTGTTGCACCAATTCACGTACCTCCTCGTGCATGCCTTGAAGGACGCTCTGCTTGTGGGTCTCGGTCATGCGCGACTTGAGCATCGAGCAGCTCATGGCACCCAAGGGATGGCCGCCATGATCGAGAATGGGGATAGCCAGACCGGTGTACTCCGGCAGATGAGAGCCTTCGACGCCGCGCGCATAGCCAACCGAGCGCAGGTGATCGATCTCTATCGCAATGTCTTCCAGTGAAATGTGGTACTCGTGTTGAAGACGCTCGGCGTTACGCTTGAGGATGGACGCGCGCTCCTCATCCCCGAGATAGGCAAGCAGCGCGATGGAGGCCTGGCCGACGCCAAGAGGCACTCGCCCCCCGGTCGCGCGGACGAAGCTACCTACCGGATACTCACCGTTCTGGACTTCCAAGCAGACAGCATTCAAGCCATCAGCAGCAAACAGGTAGAAACTGTCCCCGAGACGCTGGGCCAGAGACAGCAGACGCGGACGCGTAAGATCCCGCAAGCCAGCGCCATTGCCCGCCTGGGATCCGAGTACCAGTAATTCATAACCGAGCAGGTAACGCCCCCGTATCGGAGCAGCCCTGAGGAACCCTTGATCCTTCAAGCCTTTCAGCAGGCGATAGATCGTCGGTCGGCTGAGCTCCAGGGCATCCAGATAATCTTCGATGCTTGCACCACGGTAGCCACACGCAGCCGTGACCTGCAGCACCTGCATGGCGTGCATGAGCGTAGATGGGCTTTGGCCTGTAGCTGGACTTTGGCCTGTCGTTGTAGGTCTGGGCGTCATGACTGAACGCCTATGTCGCGGAACCAGACCACAGATTAGCGAGATAGAATCGAAAGTTCGTCTCGTATATTGAGACTTTCAGGATAATGCCGCATGTTGGCGAGCCCTGAAGGCTCGCCATCGACAACCAGGTCAGACGGAAAACACTGGCTCTACCAGTACGCGTTGTGCGGAGACTCGATCTTTGATGCGTGCGACGTAAGCCTGCACCTTGGGTGCCTCATTGACCAGAGGCTGGGCAGGGGGCATGCCGACGAGATAATCCAGTATGGGTGCCGCGATGACATCGGCCAGGGTAAAGCTGTCCCCTACCAGATACCCATCACCATGCAGTTGGTCTTCCAGAATGGCGAGCATATTGACCACTCCGGGCTCGGCTTCACGAACCTTGTCCATATTCACTTCACCCCCCATGATCTGGGGCATGACAAATTCCAGCAGATAGCGGCGAACCAGAGCCTGGTCGACCTGTACCGCTAGCGCCGAACACCACTGATCCACCAAGGCACGCTGCCAAGGGTCTGCTGGCTGCAGGCTCGGACCATCAAAGCCAGCGTCGAGATAACGACAAATGGCAACCGTTTCATACAGCTTCCGTTCTCCATGGAACAATACCGGCACCTTACCGAAAGGGTTGACCGAGAGATGTTCTGGAGAATGCATCTGGTACTGACGGCCTGAGTGCTCGAGACCGACACTATAGTCGATGCCTTTTTCTTCACACACCAGCATCGCACTGCGTACAAAGTTGCTGAACGCAGGCCCAAGAAGATGTACAGCCGCCATGATCAACTCCTGTGTAGGGTGAGAAACTTCCCCTGCAGCATGACAAGCACCAGAATATGTTCAAGAACATATTCTGGTGCAAGACAAGCTCTCATTTTTGGAACCTGAACCAAACTGATACCCGCTCTCACGAGTACTCCCATAGGAGATACGCCATGCCATGGCACATTGAACACAAGCAGGAGAGTCGCGAGCGAATCCTCGATGCCGCCGCACGTTGTTTCACTCAGAGAGGCTTCGATGGTGTTCGAATCGATGACATCATGGCTGCTGCCGGCCTGACACGAGGAGCCTTCTACGCCCACTTCAGCAGCAAGTCGGACCTGTATGCCTGTGCCATGCGCCACGCAGCCCAGTTGGGCGCCCAGCACCTAGCAGCCCTTCCAGATACCGAACGACGTATTGCCGCTTACCTGAGCCTGGCACCGCACACAAGCGAGATTTCGTGTCCTCTTGCCTGTCTCGTCAGCGATGTGGCCCATCGCGATGGTCAGGTACGCGATACCTATACCGACCTGTTGGAAGGATTCATCTGCCGCTTTCTATGTGAAGAGAATCGCTCGCCAGCCTCCAGACAGCGCGCACTCATGCAAGCCGTCGCCATGATCGGCAGCCTGGCCATTGCCCGCAGTGTCAATGACCCTGTTTTCGCTGAAGAACTGATGGAAGCAGGCCTCTCACTGGCATCGTGCGTGCCTGGCACGGGAGAACAACAGGCTCAGGCCCGGACCAGATCGGTGTCATCCTGAGCCCGGCCTCCCGCTGGCTGAGCTTCCATCGCCGGCTCATGTTCGATCACTTCACCTTGCCAATCGATCAGGGCCAGCCGACCGTCAGGGCGCTCGATCAGAGCCGTGCAATGCTCGACCCAATCGCCATCGTTGCAATAGAGCACACCATCTCGGGCACGGAAGCCGGCCTGGTGGATATGCCCACCGACATAACCATCGAGACCTTCACGACCCGCCTGATGGAGTGCTGCCTGTTCGAACTGGGCAACATAACGCTGAGCGGCACCAATTCGCCCCTTGACCGCTGCGGACAAGGACCAATAGGGCATCCCCAGGGCAGAACGTACTCGGTTGACCCAGCGATTCAGGGATAGCACGAACTGGTGCATGCCATCGCCCAGCGCCATCACCCAGGGCGCCAGACGCACATGGGTATCGAATTCATCGCCATGACTGACCAGCAAGCGGCGCCCATCAGCCGTTTCATGAATGGCCCTGCGTTCGATGCTGACCCGATGAACCTTCAGCCCGCACAGACGGCGCAAGGCAGCATCGTGATTGCCAGGAATATAGATGATTTCGCAGCCACTGCGAGCAAGGCGAAGAATACGTGCGACCAGGCGCTGCTGCTGAGCAGGCAATGCCGCACGGCGATGCATGGCAATCAGGTCAATGACATCACCGACCAGGTACAGGCGCTCGGGCCGCACCCTGCGCAACAAGCGAGAAAGCAGCTCCGCCTGGCAATCCCGAGTGCCGAGATGCAGATCGGAAATGAAAAGGGTACGAACCGTCAGCGTGGTAGCCATGAGCGTTCTCCTGATTGCGCTCATTTAGACTGACAAGCCGCCATGACGACCCCATGGCGGCTTAATGACGATCCTGTTTCCAAAGCGTAAGCCGTAAGCCGTAAGCCGTAAGCCGTAAGCCGTAAGCCGTAAGCCGTAAGCCGTAAGCCGTAAGCCAGTGAGTCAAAACGCTTCACAGAACCGTGTAAAGATTCCTTCGCTTATAGCTTATAGCTTATAGCTTATAGCTTATAGCTCTACAGCTTATGGCTTAGTTTACTCGTCGCTCAGTATCGATAATGCTCAGGCTTGAAAGGGCCCTCCACAGGCACATGGGTGTATCTGGCCTGTTCTTCTGTCAACTGGGTAATCACGCCACCGAATCCTTCCACCATGTAACGCGCGACTTCCTCGTCCAGATGACGTGGCAATACCGTGACATCGATGGCGTCCTGCTTCTCGGATGCAGGAAGGTCGGCAAAACGTCTCTCATACAGATGCATCTGCGCCAATACCTGGTTGGCAAAAGAGCCATCCATGACCCGGGATGGATGCCCGGTAGCATTGCCCAGGTTGACCAGCCGCCCTTCCGCCAGCAGGTAGAGCACATTGCGACTATCCGCATCAATGGGTTGGCCTGGTGCGGCGTCACGATAGATCTTGTGGACTTGGGGTTTGACCTCCTCCCATTGCCACTTCTCGCGCATATAGGCGATATCGATTTCACTATCGAAATGCCCAATGTTGCACACTACGGCACCATTTTTCAGCGCTCCCAGCATGGCGGCATCACAGGCGGAGATATTGCCGGTACAGGTCACGACCAGATCGGTCCTGCCAAGCAATTCACGGTCGACACTGGCCTCTCCCTGGTTGATCCCTCCGCGATGAGGAGACACGACCTCATAGCCATCCATGCATGCCTGCATGGCACAGATGGGGTCAACTTCTGCGATCCGCACGATCATGCCTTCCTGACGCAATGACGCCGCGGAGCCCTTGCCGACGTCACCATACCCCATGACCAGGGCCTGCTTGCCTGCCAGCAGGTGGTCAAGTCCCCGCTTGATGGCATCATTCAGGCTATGGCGGCAACCGTACTTGTTGTCGTTCTTGGACTTGGTCACGGAGTCGTTGACGTTGATGGCAGGCACCCGAAGCGTGCCATCAGCCCACATCTCCAGCAGGCGATGGACCCCTGTTGTCGTTTCTTCACTGATGCCGTGAATTACATCCAGCTTTTGGGGATGCCGCTCATGCAACAGCTGAGTGAGATCACCTCCATCATCGAGCACCATGTTCGGCGTCCAGCCATCGGCACCTTCTACGGTCTGCTCGATGCACCACCAGAACTCGTCCTCGCTTTCCCCTTTCCAGGCGAATACGGGGATATTTGCAGCGGCAATGGCTGCAGCAGCATGGTCCTGAGTGGAAAAGATATTGCAGGATGACCAGCGCACACTGGCGCCCAGATCTATCAGCGTTTCGATCAGCACTGCCGTCTGGATGGTCATGTGGATGCAGCCGGCGATGCGCGCCCCCTTGAGCGGCTGGGCGGCATGATATTTAGCGCGAATCGCCATCAACGCCGGCATCTCGCTTTCGGCGATACGGATTTCACGCCGCCCCCACTCAGCGAGACCGATATCGGCGACACGATAATCGTTGAAGGAGTGATCCATGGGGGTTACCTGCTGCATCTGGGTCATCGCTGCCTCCTGCTGCTGTGACGGGAAGTTTTGCTTACCTCACTATAGGCGGCGATTCCATTAGCTCGCCAACCACTAACCCCGAGCCCCTTAAGCCTAGTTTCCCTTCACCAATGGCCGCCCCTGCATTCATCCACTCCCTCGTGTATTTCCAGTGCTCATGGCAAAGCCATCGACCCCCTGCGCCGATAGAGTGGCAGCCAGACGTTGCACTTCAGGATGGGAGAAAAAAGCGACGAGATCCGCAGCTCGAACAGACCCGATACCTGGTAACCGGCGCCATGTCTGTTCACTTCGCCCACTCAGCTCACTCCAGCTCATCACCGCTCCTGCATCCCATCCCGGGGGTGCTCCCAGAGCCACCAGCCAAGCATGAAAACCTCGCTGCTCGGCGCGTCGAAATTGATCAACCAGCACACTAGCCCTGGATACCCCGAATCCTGATAACTGCGTCAATTGCTCGACATTGAGTGACTGCCAGTCCAATAGGCCATCCACCAGGCCGGCATTCACTAGCGCTTCCCAAACTCCGGGTCCTGCGCCTGAAAGGTTCAGCCCCTTGGCCCCTCCCAGCCATGCCAGGCGGGCAAGGAATTGCTGTCGGCAGCCTTCAATCGGGTGCCAGCAGCTCATCAGGTTGTATCGCCCTTCATCCGGCGGCGTAACCGTCACCCTGGTACCTGTTCGCCATGCCACACGACTGACCTGGGGAATGGTCAGCCCGGCCATTTGCACCACCACATGATCACCAGGCAACACATCCAGTTCCCGCCAGTGAGCCACGCTTCCCAGGCTGACCTGGCGCAGGGTGCGCCCATCCAGATTGACCGGCATCAGGCGAGCCAATGGCGTAATGCGCCCTGTACGTCCAATGGTGAAACGAATGTCACGCACCTCGGCCAAGGCCTCACGGGGTAGATACTTCCAGGCCAATATCCAGTCAGGTGGTTGGCTATCCCAGTGACTGCCATCGGGCCGCTGTCCTTGATGCAATACGATGCCATCCGTAGCGAAGGGCAATGGCTGACGATACCAGTGCTCTCGCCAGGCACTGACATCGTTGATGTCCAATACCGGCTGCGTATAGGCGTTCAGATCACCCAGCCCCAGGCGCTTGAGCCCGGCAAGCCGTGCCGGCATGTCTTCCGGCCCCAGCGGCCAGGCCCAGGGGAAAAAGCCGATCTCTTTTGCGGTGGACATTTCCAGACTATCCCGAGCCAGCCATCCGGCCACCCGGTTACGGGCGCCAGCGCCCCCTTCATCATGCTGGCGATGCCCATCAAGACGCTGATACAGCTCTCCCTGGAAGATCAGTTCACCGTCGACGGCATAATCTCGCCAAACAGCAGGCAGACGCTGGGGAATGGCGGCAATACGGTAGGCATGGCGCGTCCAGTCCTGTCCACGCAGACCATCACCACGGCTGATCATTCGTGTCAGGCGCCCCTGTGTATACACCAGGGTCACCGCCACTCCATCGACCTTGGGCTGAATCCAGACATCCGAGTGATGCGCCATCCAGGTACTCACTTCAGTCCGCCCTACGGCTTTTCTTGCTCCGGTGTGGGCGATCGGGTGAGCAATGGTGATACCTTCCGGTGTCGGCAACGTCATATCCTGGGGCACCACGACATCCGGGAAGCAGCGACGCCATGCTTGCCACTGCCGCAGGGCCTGATCATAGATATCATCACCCACGGGCGAGCTGCCATCATGACGATAGGCCTGATTCCAGGCTTCCAGACGTGCGCCAAGCTCACGTATTTCCTGCCGTGCCTGCTCCGCACCCCATCCCGGGCACGCCGCCCATGACGGCGGGGCTGACACGATGGCCAGCCACACAACCATTAAGTTCACCACCCTGCTCAACGGCACCGCTACACGTCCTTGTGCTCCCATCGCATCCTCCATGCCGACGTTCCTTATCCATCCTGAGGCTAGGAAAAATTGGGCGGGAATGGAGATAGCACGCCTGACACGAACAAAAAGCGTCACAGCAACAGCTTGTTTGGCATAGCAACAGGTTTCATGAATGCGACAGGAAATACATTGTTTGCTGATTTAGACATGGCTAAATCTCAGATAGCGACAATGCTGTTCTGGAGCTTCCGTAGCTCATTACTGAGCCATTCAGCGACCACATTCGCTTTACGGCCCAGTCATAACAACTCATTAATGACAAGCCGGTCAGTACAAGCCGGTCATGACAACAATGGAGCCATGCAATGCGATGGAACAAGGTTCTTCTGGGCATCTCATTGGCATCAGCCAGCCTTGGGGTTCAAGCAGCCTCCTCTCTCCTGGTCAATGCCAATGGCTACGGTTTCGACGAGAACCGTCAGTTGGTGGCGTTTTCCACGCTCTATCTGGAAGACGGCAAGGTCGTCGCTCGTGGTGGCGAGAGCCTCGCGGAGAAATATCCTGAAGCCGAGCAGCGTATCGATGTCCAGGGCAAGACGCTGATACCGGGCCTCATCGATGCTCATACCCATTTGATGGGACTGGGATACAGCCTGCTTGAAGCAGATCTCCGGGGTATCGGTTCGGCCGAGGAAAGTGCCGCTGCCGTTGCCGAGTTTGCTGCTGAACATCCTGACTTCGAATGGGTGCGTGGGGGTGGCTGGAACCAGGTGCTATGGGAGAGCAAGCAGTTTCCCACCGCTGCGGATCTGGACGCTCACATAGCGGATCGTCCCGTGGTGCTTCAGCGTGTCGACGGTCACGCCATCTGGGTCAACAGCCGTGCAATGGAGCTTGCCGGTATCGACGCCGACAGCCAGGCGCCAGAAGGTGGAGAAATCCTGCGTGATGAAAGCGGCCAGCCTACCGGTGTGTTCATCGATAATGCCGAGGCGCTGATCACTGACAAGATTCCGGCCCGCACGGAGGCGGAAATGAACGAAGCCTACGACACTGCCGTAAAGCATGTTCAGCAACTCGGCATCACAGGTGTCCATATCGCTGGCTCCAGTTCGCAGGAGCTGGATTTCTACCGTCAGCGCAAGGCGCAGGAATCCCTGGGGATTCGTCTTTATCCGATGATCTCGGCCAATGACGACAAGCTGGAGGAATGGCTGGAACAGGGCATCATCGATGACCCGCAGGACTGGCTCGACATTCGCAGTATCAAGATCTTCGCCGACGGCGCCCTGGGCAGCCGTGGTGCGGCTCTCACCGAACCCTACAGCGACCGCCACGACTCCCGTGGGCTATTGATCGAAGACGAGGACACGCTGGCCAGGCTGGTCGACAAGGCCGTGCAGCATGGCTTCCAGGCCAACATGCATGCCATCGGGGATCGAGCCAACCACATCGCCCTGAACATCTATCAGGCCGAACAGGAGCAGGTCCCTCAGAGCCGCGACCTGCGTCACCGCATCGAGCACGCCCAAGTGGTGAGCGTGGAGGACATTCCGCGCTTCGCCGAACTTGGCGTCATTCCCTCTATGCAGCCGACTCACGCCACCAGTGACAAGAACATGGCCGGCGATCGCCTGGGTGAAGCACGTCTGGCTGGCGCTTATGCCTGGCGCTATTTCCTGGATAGCAATAGCCTCATCGCAGGTGGTTCGGACTTCCCGGTCGAGCCTGCCAACCCGTTCTATGGCCTGCATGCCGCGGTCACCCGCCAGGATCGCGACGGCCAACCACCCGGAGGCTGGCTTCCCGGCCAGAAGCTGACCATGGCGGAGGCCCTGCGCAGTTTCACCGCAGATGCCGCCTTTGCCGCCCATCAGGAGGAGCGCCTTGGTAGCCTGCTGCCAAACCAATGGGCAGACTTCATCATTATCGACAGGGACATCATTCGCGATGCCCCTGCCACGGTTGCCGATACTCAGGTGCTTGAGACTTGGATTGGTGGCGAACCTATCCATCAGGCCAAAGACGCCCCCTCCCAAGGGCAGGAGATGTAGTGGTCCAGCCCTGAAGTATTTCCTGAAACAACACAGCCCCACTGGCTAGCTGCCAGTGGGGCTGTGTTGTTTCCAGGCTGCGTACTTCTTGGGCGATGCTTTTCCTTATAAGCCAGCCGCGGCACGCAATACATCCGCACGATCTGTCTTCTCCCAGGGGAAGGCAGTGAACGTCTCGGTGTGCGTCTTCCCGTCCGTGTCGGTCCAGGTATAGCTGGTCTCGAAGGGTTCGCGGCCAAAATGACCGTAAGTAGCGGTCAGCTGGTACATCGGGTGCAGCAGGTCAAGCATCTGGGTAATGCCACTGGGGCGCAGGTCAAAATGCTCACGCACCAGTTCGACGATACGCTCGTCACCGATTTTCCCGGTCCCGAATGTATTGACCGATACGGAAGTCGGCTCAGCCACGCCAATAGCGTAGGACACCTGAATTTCACAGCGTTCGGCCAGACCGGCAGCGACGATGTTCTTGGCCACATAGCGCCCGGCATAAGCCGCACTGCGGTCGACCTTGGAGGGGTCCTTGCCAGAGAAAGCACCGCCACCATGACGCGCCATACCGCCATAGGTGTCGACGATGATCTTGCGGCCTGTCAGGCCACAGTCACCAACGGGTCCGCCAATGACGAACTTGCCTGTAGGGTTGATGTGGTACTGCGTGCTGTCACTCAGCCACTGCTCGGGAATCACCTGTTCGATGATCTCGCGCTTGACCACCTCGCGCAGCTTTTCCTGATCGATGTCAGGATCATGCTGCGTGGAAAGCACCACTGCGTCGACAGCACAAGGCTTGCCGTGCTCGTCATAGCGGAATGTCAGCTGGCTCTTGGCATCCGGACGCAACCACGGCAGCAGGCCGCTCTTGCGCATCTCAGCCTGACGCTCCACCAGTCGATGGCTGTAGTGGATCGGCGCCGGCATCAGGGAGTCCGTCTCGTTGGTGGCATAGCCGAACATCAGGCCCTGGTCGCCAGCCCCTTGATCATCAGGGTCTTCGCGATCGACGCCCTGGGCAATCTCGACACTTTGCTTGCCGATCAGGTTGAGTACGCCACAGGTTTCACCGTCAAAACCAACGTCGGAAGAGGTATAACCGATTTCGGTGATCACCTTGCGTACCAGCTCTTCCAGGTCAATCCAGGCAGAGGTGGTGATTTCGCCTGCCACGATGGCCACACCGGTCTTGACCAGGGTTTCACAAGCGACACGGGCGTTCTTGTCGCGGGCGATCAACGCGTCGAGCACGGCATCAGAAATCTGGTCGGCGATCTTGTCC
Source organism: Halomonas sp. (assembly GCF_029263665.1). Taxonomy (GTDB): domain Bacteria; phylum Pseudomonadota; class Gammaproteobacteria; order Pseudomonadales; family Halomonadaceae; genus Halomonas. The sequence continues at coordinate 905 of NZ_JAJUFQ010000031.1, read as the reverse complement.
GGGTGTCCTTCGGACACAGACTCGGAGGTGAACAGGGAGTATTCGCTCATGGCGTCCTAGACCCTCTACATGATTGGGTGACAGCGCCTGGGCTCGATGCCAGGGATAAGATGAGGGGCCTATGTGTCATCATAACCAGACACACTGGCTGCCCGCGGATTCTACACGTTTGCTGTATATGTTCACAGCCTGGATGACCCTCACACTGGCTGACTACACAAGCACTACACAAGGATATTTGAAGGCCAGCCACTTCTCGGCGACAATAAGCCACCGTATTTGACTGTGCCACATTGGCACGCACTAGCCAGAATGTTCAGAAATACGTCCGGTCGCGCCCCAGGCCAGGCCGTGTCATAGCATATTGTCGCCACAGGCGAGGAGTTGCCCCCATGCCGTCCCGTTTCGAACTGGCCAACGCCATTCGCGCCCTATCCATGGATGCCGTCCAGAAGGCCAACTCCGGCCACCCCGGCGCCCCCATGGGTATGGCTGACATCGCCGAAGTGCTGTGGAACGATTACCTCGTCCACAATCCGAACGATCCCAAGTGGGCCGATCGTGACCGCTTCGTGCTGTCCAACGGCCACGGCTCCATGCTGCTCTACTCCCTGCTCCACCTCACCGGCTACGAGGACATGAGCCTCGAAGAGTTGCAGAACTTCCGCCAGCTGCATGCCAAGACCGCCGGTCACCCCGAATACGGCTACGCCGGTGGCATCGAGACCACCACCGGCCCTCTCGGCCAGGGCCTGGCCAATGCCGTCGGCATGGCCATGGCCGAGCGTACCCTCGGCGCTCAGTTCAACCGCCCCGGCCATGACATCGTCGATCACTACACCTACTGCTTCCTCGGCGATGGCTGCCTGATGGAAGGCATTTCCCACGAAGTGGCTTCCCTGGCC
>NZ_JAJUFQ010000040.1 GCF_029263665.1 Halomonas sp. | reverse complement strand
CTATGTCATGATTTGCTGTGTCATGAGCAGCTGAGCCAATCCCAGCCTCCAGGTGCAGTGGCCTATGCCACCGAAGCGGGTCAGTTCCAGCTGGCCAGCTTGCCGACTGTCATCTGTGGCCCGGGCAGCATCAGCCAGGCCCACCAGCCAGACGAATATATCGACATCAGCCAACTCGAGGCTGGCAGCCGCTTCATGCAGGCTCTGGGCCAACGTTTGAAGATGGCTTGAACGATGATGAAACCCCTGATCATCCTCAAGACCGGCGATAGCTTCGATGATGTCATCGAGCATCGGGGCAACTTCGAGCAGCTGTTCGCGATAGCGCTCAATGCCCCCGCCACCCTACCCATCAACGTAGTCGATGCACGTAGGGCTGATACCCTACCCGCCCCTGAATCACTGCGCGGCGCAGTGATTACCGGCTCCCATGCCATGGTCACCGATCGCGAGGTCTGGAGTGAGGCACTCAAGCCCTGGCTGCGTCAGGCGCTGGCGGTCGATCTACCACTGTTGGGTGTGTGCTATGGCCATCAACTGATGGCCGATGCGCTTGGTGGAGAAGCCGGCTACCACCCCGCTGGTAGAGAATGCGGCAGCTTCTCGATTCAGTTGGATGCAGCGGCGTCCGATGACCCGCTGTTTGCCGAGTTGCCACCGGCCTTCCCTGCCCATTTGACCCACTCCCAGACCGTGCTCAAGGCTCCGGCCGGTGCCACGGTTCTGGCGCGCAATGCCCACGACCCGCATCAGGCGCTGCGCTATGGTCCACGCCAGTGGAGTGTGCAGTTCCACCCTGAGTTCGATGTCGAGGTCATGCGGCGCTACCTCGACCATCAGCGAGAGCCACTCTTGCAACAGGGGGCGGATCCCGAGGCGCTTTACGCAGGCATCCATCCAACCCCCGATGCCCGTTCGCTGTTGGCACGTTTTGCGCAACTCGTGAGTCGATAGACAGGCACAATCTAAGCCGGTAGCATCCAGAGCAGGGAGTCAGCTCGCAGCCCTGGTCGGCTCTCTCTTCACCTTCTCTCCCTCGTCCAACCTATCACGCCCCGTCAAATCAGGCTCATTCCCTACCCTGTAGTGGTCCGGCACTCTGAATACCTCGACCGCCCGAGCCAAGCTCTTGGCCTGCTCCTCGAGACCGATGGCCGCTGAGGCACTCTGCTCGACCAGGGAAGCGTTCTGCTGGACGGTCCGGTCCATCTGCGCCACGGCATCACTGATCTGCTCTAAATCCATGCTCTGCTCACGCGCAGCCGACGCCAATTCACCGATGAGTTGATTGACGCGGCCAACCTGATCGACAATCTCACCCATCGCCTGTCCGGCATCGGCCACCTGGACGCTGCCGGAATCAACCTTGTGTGCAGAATCTTCGACCAATTGCTTGATCTCTCTTGCCGCCTCCGCGCTGTTTCTGGCCAAGGTACGAACCTCCGCAGCCACAACGGCAAATCCCTTGCCCTGGGCACCAGCACGAGCGGCCTCGATGGCAGCATTAAGTGCGAGAATATTGGTCTGGAAGGCAATACCATCGATAACACCGATGACCTCACCGATGCGCTGACTGACGGAGGATATCTCATTCATCCTGTGCACTACATGCTCAACAGCCAAACCACCGCCACTGGCCGCCTGCGAGGCGGCATCAGCCAACCGGCTAGCCTGCTGCGCAACGCCGGCGCTCTGGTGCACGGTTCCAGAAATCTGCTCCATGGCGTTGGCGGTGTCCTTGAGGCTGGAAGCCTGCATCTCGATGCGACTAGACAGATCACGGTTACCTGAAGCGATCTCCATTGAAGCCACCATCACAGACTCGACCCCTCCGCGCACCAGACCCACCACCTTAGCCAGGCTGAGCTGCATCTGCTGGAGCTGGGCGATCAAGCTGCCAGTATCACCGTCCTTGACAAGGATCGCATGAGTCAAGTCACCTTGTGCAACAGCACGGGCAATCTGTACTGCAACACGCGGTTCTCCGCCGAGCTGGCGTCGAATACTGCGCGTGATCAACCAGGTCAACCCCACACCGAGCAGGAGCGCGATGAAGCCAACAGCCAGCATGGCATCGCGTGTCTGCCCATTAAGCTCTTGGGTAGACCGAGCATCATTCTCCATCAGATGCTTCTGGGAGGCCCTCAGCTCACCCAATGCCGCCAGATAATCCCCTTGTCGCTGATACTGCGAGCTGAACAGCAAGGCGGTTGCCTCGGCCGAGCGGTGCGCAAGGGCAAGGGCAATCACGTTATCGGTATAACTCTCATAGGCGGCGCGAGTCCTGCCCACTTTATCTAACAATGCCCTATCGTGGGCATTGTTGATCCGCGATGCGAGGTTCTTGAGGTTCTCATTGATGACTGCCAGATTTTGGTCATAGGCATCTTTATTGGTTCCCTTGTCATGATCGTTGTTATGCAAAATCATGTTGCGTGCGACCCGGGCATTGTCTACCACCCGGTAGGAAGTATCATTGATGAGCTCAGTTGCCGGTATACGCTGCGAGATCAAGGCTGTCATCTCGGAATTGATACTCCCCATGCGCAGGATCCCCACTGCCACCACCAGCATCAGCATGGCAAGAAGAGTGCCGAACCCCCAGGCAAGACGCGTGGAAACGCTCAGATTGCTCAAGTTCATGCCCATATCTTGTCCGTCTTCCTTATCAAGGGACAAAAACCACTATCCTTATGAGATATCGTCCCAAGTGGAAACTTCTTTAATCCTGCATCCCGAAAAGTGCCTTCAGTGCCTGGTGAAACACCTGTCCATACACAACAAGGCCGGCGAGGTTCCCCTCACCGGCCTTGTTGTGTATGGAGGGGATCAACTCCCCCCCTTGGTTCAGCTTATCAGGCGCGAGACTGCCGACGCACCGGAGCATCACCATTATCACGACGACGACGCGGAGCACGCTCGGGGCCGCCACGATCTTCACTGATTTCCAGAGCTCGACCAGCCACGCGTGCACGTGCCATCTTGGCAAGAATACTCGCCGGCAGGCTGTTGGGAAGCTCAACCACGGAGAAAGCGTTACGAATATCGATACGACCGATACGCGACCCCTCAATTCCCCCTTCGTTAGCCAGAGCCCCTACCAGCTGACCCGGCTTGACGCCGTCCTTGTGTCCCACGGAAACGCGATAACGGGTCATGCCTTCGCGCGGTGCGCGGTCGTCACGACGACGCGAACCACGCTCACGATCACTACGCTCATTGCGCTCACGACGCGGAGCCTGAAGACGGCCGATGGGTGGCTCGTCAGCACGGGCCATGGCAGCAAATACGGCAGCCAGCTCAACAGGGTCATAGCCTTCTTCAACCAGACGTTCGACCAGAGCCTGTTGTTCTTCCGCCCCCTTGGTCAGGGTAGCGACCACACGCTGGTGGAAAACTTCGTCGCGATGAGCGCGAATCGCAGCCTCATCCGGCAGCTCCATGACGTCCATCTTCTGGCCAGTCGCTTGCTCGAGCCACCCAACCTTGCGGCCTTCACGGAAACCGGCAAAGGTAATGGCGATACCTGTACGACCGGCTCGGCCAGTACGACCGATGCGGTGGGTATAAGCTTCTGCATCCTGTGGCAGGTCATAGTTGATGACATGGGTAATACGCGGTACATCGAGACCACGAGCCGCCACGTCGGTAGCAATCAACACATCGACCTTGCCACGCTTGAGACGTGTGATGGTACGCTCGCGCAAACTCTGATCCAGGTCCCCAGACAGGCTGGCTACATTGACACCACGAGCGGACAGCTGCTCGGTCAGCGTGGTACAGGCAGCACGGGTACGCACGAACACGATGGCAGCATCCACCGGCTCGACTTCAATGATACGTGCCAGTGCTTCGACCTTGGCTCCACCATCGACACGCACCAGGCGCTGTTCGATGCTCTCATTGGTGGTGGTACGAGCTTCAATGGTGACCTTGACCGGGTCTACCAGATACTTATTGACGATGCGTTCGATCTCGCTGGGCAACGTCGCGGAGAAGAACACGCGCTGTGCATCTTCCGGGGTGTCAGCAACGACACGCTTGACGTCATCGATAAAGCCCATACGCAGCATTTCGTCGGCTTCATCAAGCACCAGTGCATTCAAGCCATTCAGCTTGAGGCTGCCACGATCCAGGTGATCGATGACACGACCAGGCGTACCGACGACAACCTGAGCACCACGGCGCAAGGCGCTGAGCTGATCACGGTATTCCTGACCACCACACAAGGTCGCCACTTCCAGGCCGTTCAGGTTCTGGCCATAACGGGAGAACGACACGGCCACCTGTTGGGCCAGTTCACGGGTTGGAGCCAGCACCAGCACCTGGGGCTCACGGCGCTCAAGCTCGAGACGTGACAGCAGTGGCAAAGCAAAGGCAGCGGTCTTGCCGGTGCCGGTCTGGGCCTGGCCCAGCATGTCGCGGCCTTCCAGCAATGCGGGAATGGTCTGTGCCTGAATGGGCGAGGGAGTCTCATAGCCCAGGGTCTCGATAGCAGAGAGAACGGCAGGCAGCAGGGCCAGATCACCGAAGGACGGCGAGGCGACAACAGTCGAGGTCATGAATCACACCTTGGTAGGCCGGGTTGACCGGCAAAAAACATGGGTGACGCCCCTGACGCGATCACATGGTAAGCGCGAACAGCAGGATAGAAGCTCCGCTCCTGGCAGAGTCAACTTCGATGTCGGGGACGTCGGTCGCACCTGGCATTGGTTCGCCTTCCACGGAACATGAGTCTGTGGCATAGGCTCGAACCATCGTGGCGACCGTCTTGCACCAATCCCACTTGAGTAGCAGGATTTTTTGGCGGTGCTCCATCTTCACAAATCGAACGCGTCACTCGTGGACACGTTACAGCGCCTATCTGGACTCCATCACAGCAGGACTTTCAGAGTCCCATCGAGCTGCTGTTGGAGAAGATCGCGCATCATGATGGTGGGGTCAGCACATGCGAGGAGCGCGCATGTTACCATCAGCAAAAGGGTCTGGCTAGCACAGATCCATACTTTATGATGGGGAATCGTTTCTTGGAGAATCCCATGCCAACCCTTTGGGTCGATGCCGATGCCTGTCCTCGTGCTGCCCGCGACATCATCGTTCGCGCTGCCGAGCGCACCTGCACTCAAACCTTCTTTGTCGCCAATCACCAGATTCCTCTTCCGCCATCCAAATGGGTCAAAGGACTTGCCGTCAGCCATGGTTTTGATGCTGCCGACAATGAAATTGTCCAGCGTCTGACTCCCGGTGATCTGCTGGTCACCGCCGACCTTCCTCTGGCCATGGATGCTCTGGAAAAAGGTGCCATGGTGATGACCAACCGTGGAGAAGCATTGACCCGGGACAACATCCGTGCCCGAGTACAGATGCGTGACTTCATGGAAACACTACGAGCCAGTGGCGAGCATACCAGCGGCCCCAAGGGATACTCAGACAGCGACCGGCGTGAATTCGCCAATGCCCTGGACCGCTGGCTGGCAAAATACATGACTAGCCGTAAGCCGTAAGCCGGGATATCCAAGACACGGTGTAATTGAGGCAAATCGGTTCTGCCTCGCTGATGTATCTCTTAATCGCTATAAGCTGGTAATAGCTAAAAGCTGGCAGTTGAAGGTTTATACCAACGTGCTGCTGGCTTTCTGCTTTATTCCATTCCCCTCCAGTCTCTCGCGGTCATGAGGACGCTCATAGTCCAGAGAGGGGCCAAGGGGAACAATGGCGTTGGGATTGATGGTCGCGTGGCTCATATAATAGTGACGCTGAATATGATCCATGTTCACCGTTTCAGCGATACCCGGCCATTGATAGAGTTCGCGCAGGTAATTGGAGAGATTGGGGTAGTCCTCAATGCGCCGCAGGTTGCACTTGAAGTGGCCATGATAGACCGCATCAAAACGCACGAGAGTAGTGAATAAGCGAATGTCGGCCTCCGTCAGCCAGGCTCCTGCCAGGTAGCGTTGATGCGATAGGCACGACTCTATCCGCTCCAGTGCATCGAACAAGGCCATTACGTGCTTTTCGTATACCGCTTGCTCAGTGGCAAACCCCGCCTTGTAGACACCATTATTGATGTGGTCGTACACATCAGCATTGATCTCATCGATGACGCCACGTAAATCCTCCGGATAGAGATCCAGGTGATTTCCCGTCAGTTCATCAAAGGCCACATTGAGCATACGCAACAGTTCAGATGACTCATTATTGACGATGCGTCGCGTCTTTCTGTCCCACAGCACCGGCACTGTCACTCTGCCCGTATACCTCGAATCCGTCAGTGTATAGAGCTGATGATGATAGCTCACTCCATTGAGCGCATCGCCACTGGAGCCTTCGGCAACATCGTAGATCCAGCCTTGATCAAGCATCAGAGGACTGACATGGGAGACTCCAATCAGGTCCTCCAGTCCCTTGAGCTTGCGTATGATCAGTACACGGTGAGCCCAAGGACATGCCAGGGACACATAAAGATGGTAGCGCTCAGGCTCTGCCAACAGGCCAGCTTGCCCATCGGGGCCCGGCTTCCCTCCCGGAGTTACCCAATCATGCAGCTGAGCTGACTCGCGCACGAACTCACCACCACTGGCTTTGGTGTCATACCACTGATCATGCCAGATGCCATTGATCAACTTGCCCATGTCTTGTGCTCCACGGTTTCCCGACCTGTACTTTCTCGGCTGAGCCATCTGATCGAGCCTTGCCTGCACGCACACCTGCAAACGGCTCGCTTGTATACGATTTAGCTGTATACGACCCACTTGCACCTACGGTGCTGCTCGCCTTCTTTCTCCAGGTTAAATCGAAACGATCGAACATCAAGCGCAGTTTCTCGCACCAACCATACGATTTTATCGATGATCGAGTTGAGATTCAGCCGGACAAGTGGAAACGGATTCCCGCAAGAGAGACGCCATGGCCCGGGTGGCCGGGCCCGCTCTATCCAGGTCCTGATGGATCAGCAACATCGGCGCTTCGCGCACGCCTCCGGCCTCCAATGGCAAGGGCAGTAGACGCCCATCATCCAAGTGACGACGAATACGGGTTTCCGGCAACCAGGCAAACCCCAGGTTACGCTCGATCATATCCAGAGACGTACTGATATGACTGACGGTCCAGCGCTGCTCGGCTTCCAGCCAGCCTGCATCACGCCCCTTGCCTTGGGCAGAGTCGCGTACAACGATCTGGCGATAATGCTTCAGGTCGCGCAGATTCAGTTGGCGATCCAAGGCGTGAAGTGGATGGTCCGGGTGGGCAACAGCAATGAAACGCACCATTACCAGAGGCTCCCCCAGATGCCCTGCGGCAGCGAATCCCGAGACAAGCAGGTCCGCCTGCCCGGCGACCAGCATTTCAACGCCTCCATTAAGGACTGTTTCATGCAGTTGCAGGCGCACATGAGGATAACTGACAGAGAACGCTTCCATGGCCCAGGCCAGGGCACTTGAAGGAAATATCTGGTCAACACATAACACCACCTCAGCTTCTTCACCTTCACGTAGCTGTGCTGCTACATCCTCCAGCGCATCCACTTCATCGAGCAATTGGCGAGCACGACGCAGCAGTAGTTGCCCAGCTTCCGTCAGACGCACCTGACGCCCTTCCGGCTCGAAAACCTTGACGCCCAGTTGCTCTTCCAACTTATGCACAGCGTGGTTGAGCGTTGAAGGACTCTTGTGGATCGCTTGTGCGGCCCGAGCAAAACCGCCATGGTCGACCACTGCGGCCAGCATTCGCCACTGGGCCAAAGTCACACGTGACATGTTTCGATTCCTTCCAACGATGCACAAGAACTACCAGTTTATACTTGATGATAATCGAATGTTTATCATTCAGGACGTGGGCAATCACCATCTACCATTTACATTTGCCGTCGTACAACCTACAGGGATTACGCTTCTTAGCCTGATATACACCAAAGGAATACTTGCAATTCGTTTTACAGGAGTGTCCAATGGATGAAGTTAGTGAACACTGTTCGCGCTTATTGATTCTTGTGCCAATGTGCTGTGCACTTACTCGTGAATACGCATCTCATATATGCATGTTTGGGGTATCTCGTATCCATGTAGCCATGCAACAGCCGATTGAGAACCACGTATAATTTGAGGGTCACGTACAACCACCGCTTGCCATAAAACGCCACTCCGCGCAGCAAAGCGCCTTCTTATGTATGGATATACAGTATAGGAATACCATGCTTCATGGGGTATGGTGTGAACGCCTATGTATATTCATATATTCATTTTTTTCACCAGTTTTATGGCACATAACCCATGATGCGAATCATCCATTCGCTACCCCGCACACACAAGTTACTATTACTACCTGTCGCCACCATGGTTACCGTGCTGGGTGCTCACAAGATCGTTACGACTTACGAAGACGTTCAGCGTGACAAGCAAGCTCTCGACACCGTTCGAGTTCCGCTGGACGCCACCGCCTCCCCAGGTCTTCCCTCCCTCGAGCTGAATTCTCCTCGGGTAGCCAGCGCAATCGACCTGGCCCTGGATGCACGACAACAGCATGTCCCGATATCCCAACTGCAGGCTCGTGAAATTGTCGATGTCGACTTCGTCGACCCTGCCGATCAGGATGCAGGATTTGAAGCCGCCATGCGTTCCTCCTCGGGATTACCACCTCTCATGATGAAGCCCGACGCCGCTTCTTCCTCCGAGGAAGCGGCGTCGACTCTTCTGGGGCATGCAGGACTGAGTGAAACCGCCCGCCAAGTCGCCATGGCTGTTGGCAACATGGCAAGAAGCGAACAACTCGCTACTGATGCAACCTCATACGAAGACATCAGCGAAGATGAGCTCAAGCTATTCGATGAAGGCCCAGTGGTTCTCAATGAAGAGATCGTGGCCAAGGCTCCCTACGTCCCGACCTGGCAGACTTACAAGGTAGCTGCTGGAGATACCTTCACCACGATTGCCGACCACACCTTGGGGCTGGGTTATCACGATGCGATGGCGCTGCTCGATCTGGTTCCGGATGAAAAGGTACTGACCCGCTGGCGTGCGGGTGACACCTTTGAATACCAGCTCGATAAAGATGGCAAGCTTCTCTCCTTGCGCATCATGGAGAACGCGCGCCATGGCTATCTGATCGAACAGCAAGATGGTAACTACGACATTGCCGACATCGAGCGCGCAGGAGAAGCCTCGCAACGCCTCTATGCCGGTACTGTCAGTGGCAGCTTTACGCGGTCCGCCCAGGCAGCGGGCCTGACGCGTACAGAAATCTCGGAGATGTCCAAAGTTCTCAGCAAGAAGCTCGACTTCCGTCGCGACACCCGTCGCGGCGACAGTTTCCGAGCATTGGTAGAATCCGACATCATTGATGGTCAACGCCTGGATCCGCGCGTTCTGGCTGTGTCCTATGAAGGTGCGCGCATGAACCTCACTTTGGTGCGCAATCCTGAAGACAACAAGTTCTACACTCCCGATGGCGATAGCCTTGATCCGGCCTTCAACCGCTATCCGTTCAGCGGCCAGTACCGAATCAGTTCCAGTTTCAACCCTGGGCGTCGCCACCCGGTCACCGGTCGTATCAGCCCGCATAAGGGGACAGACTTCGCCATGCCGATCGGCACCTCCGTGGTCGCCCCCGCTAGCGGCACGGTCGAGCTAGTAGGTAATCATCCTCTTGCGGGCCGTTATATCGTCATCCGTCATGACAACGGTTACAAGACCCGCTACCTGCACCTGTCCAAAGCTCTGGTCTCCAATGGCCAGCGTGTCAACATGGGCGATGCCATTGCCCAATCTGGCAACACCGGACGCAGCACCGGACCTCATCTTCATTACGAGATTCTGGTCAATGACAGCCAGGTCGACGCCATGGCCGTATCTCTGCCGGAGAATACTCGTCTGCAAGGAACTGCTTTGGCCAGCTTTCAGAAGGAAGTATCGCCAGCCCTGGCTGCCTTGGAGACAGGCAAACCTGGTGCTGTGGTTGCCTTGGCCAGCCACGAACAGGACGGCGACAACGATACGGACACAGACAGCTAGGACGAAAAATTTATCTGCCAGAACCATTGATGCCCCACTATCGTGGGGCATCGGTGTTTCAGGAGCTGCGTTGGATTATCTCGAATACGGAGGACAAGACTCAGTCCCTCGTCGGCTTTGCATAGAAATTGAATATCTCTTCACTCCAGCCACCGCATATGGATAGATAGGCTATTACTCTCCTGAGGATTTGCCAGACAACTCACGCCCCTTCCTGGAAAGGCATCTGATGACGGCTATGATAACCGTTGGATATTCATGAGTGGCATTGTGTACAAGTGAAATGGCACTCTTGGGCAACGGTCCTAAAAAGATTCCCTTTAGAAGGAACATTACCGTGAGCCTGTGCGCCGCCCAACGTCACCATATCGATACTTTGCTGTGTTTGGGAAAAACACCGCAAGGAACAACCATAAACCAGCGCGATATCATCATGCGCTCATGGCAACGCTGCCTGCATGAATATCAGTTGGACCCCAGCAAGCCTCGCCCGGTACGCGTCGTGCCGCAACACATCCTGCGGACTCACCAAGAGTCGATAGATGAGTTGCTGCATGTTGGCCGTGCCGGAGTTGACCGCCTCTATGCCCAGATCGCCAGTTTTGGCTATGTCCTGCTGCTTACCGACCATGCAGGTATTACGGTGAAGTTTCGTGGAGATAAGGAAGACCAGCATGACTTGCGACGTGCAGGACTGTACCTGGGAGCCGATTGGAACGAACGCTATGCCGGTACCTGTGCAGTGGGCACCTGCCTCCACGAAGCCATTCCCCTCACCTGTCATCAGAGAGAGCACTTTGATGCTTCTCATATCAGCCTGACATGTAGCTCAGCTCCCATAATGGATCCTCAGGGGAATGTCATCGCCGTGCTCAACATATCCTCCCTGAATTCACCGCGCACCTTGCAGAGCCAGGCCTTCGCTCTACCGCTGGTTACCCATTGCGCACGCATGATCGAGGACGCCTATTTTCTTCATCACTACAGGGACCACCTGATTCTGCGCTACGACAATAGCAGGGAATTCGTCCACCTCAATGGCCGCGGTTTGATTGCCATTGATGAGGGAGGAAATATCATTGCCGCCAATAGCTTCGGCAGAGAGTTGATCAAAATGCATCAACGATGCTGGCCCTCTTTTACGTCACAGACATTTCCCAGAGCCACCCAGCTTTTCGATGCAAAAGTGGTCGACCTGTTGAGCATCCCCAGCAATAGCGACGATGACATCTGCGCATTCCGCGTGCGCTCTGACAACAGTATTGTCTTCATCAACCTGATCGAACCCAGAAGGAATCACCTGCGCCCTCGGCCAATCCCGACAGAACCCACCAGATCGGCACCACCCTTGGAGCGCTTGGCTGGAGACGATCCAGCCATGAACAGAATCAAGAAACTGGCCTACAGGTTACGCAACGAATCCGTCAATGTCCTGATCATCGGAGACACTGGGACCGGGAAAACCGCCCTGGCCAAAGCCTTTCACCGCATCAGCGAGCGTGCCCACCGGCCATTCATAGCAGTGAACTGCGCATCCATTCCTGAATCACTGATGGAAGGAAAGTTATTTGGCTACCTTCCTGAGAGTATTCCGAACGGACAGATGGAAGGCGGACAGGGGCTGATCCAGCAAGCTGATGGTGGCACACTATTTCTTAATGACGTCAGCGATATCCCCTGGCACTTGCAGTCCCGGCTACTACGTGTCATCACTGCGGGAGAGCTCCTTCCCCAGGGTACGGGTACTAAAGTAGATATTCGAATTATCGCCACGACTCGTCGCAGTCTTCAGCAGCTGATCGGCGATGGGCACTTTCGTAAAGATCTTTATTATCGACTGAATGGCGCAGAGTTCCGACTTCCCCCATTGCGCGCCCGCGCCGACAAACACCATGTTATCCGCCGAGTATTTGAAGAGCTGATGGAACAACAGCCTCATCGCCAGGCATTGCATTTACGCGCCGATGCCATGAGCGCCCTGCTGGCTTGTTCCTGGCCCGGTAACATCCGCCAGCTAAAGAATGCCTTGAGCTTTGCCATTGCCAGTGCAGACAGCAACGAAATCACTATGCATGACTTGCCCTATGAGAGCCTGTCTCCCATTCATGCCGAGAATGAACCTCCCAGTCTGATAACCGAGCAAACCACACACACACCATTACCTGACAAACAGGCTGAACAGCTTCATGCTCTATTACGTCAGAATCAGTGGAATATCAGCCAGGCAGCTAAACAGTTAGGGGTATCACGCCCCACCATATACCGGCGTATGCAGCGTTATGGGCTGATAGCACCGAATAGACAAGGCTGAAGCATATTTCACGTGGAGCTGTCGTTACCAGCACAAGAGTGGCCAGTACAATCTCAGACATGAAAAAAGGGCCGCCGAAGCGACCCAAAGCCATCCCTAGAATGGATTGAAATGATCTTACTGGGTAGCCAATGAGGAACTCCTTTCCCTCATTGGCCAATCCACCGTTTTGCTCAGGTAACGATCAGCCAACGATCAACTGATGGTTTTCCAGCAATGTCGCCAGATCCGTCTGCACTCCAGAGAGAGTCACGACAGTGGTCATCTCATGAGCAGAGCCAGCACCATCACGGTCGATAGCAATTTCAGTATCGCTACCATTCACGGTCACGCTCAGGTAGTCACTGAGATCACCCTTTTCACTGCCATCCGCTGAACGACGCTCTGCAAGTAGCTCGCTCAAATCGATACGGTCAGCATCAGCAGTCTGGCTAACATCGCCTACCGTGAATCCAGTGATGGTATCCGAACCATTACCGCCCGTGGCATCAGCTGCATCCAGCAAGTGGTATACCACTGAATCGTTACCACCATTGCCAATGGAGAAGACCTCATCAGCCTCGGAGCTCTCCAGGGAGTCATCCGCTACCGAACCAGCGACAACCTGATCATCGGTATTCACGGCTGACTGATCAACGACCACAGCATCATCCTGTACGCCCGCAGTCAGCAACACAGGTGCATGCCCCGTAGCAAACACAACCTCAAGCGTGTTCTCGGCTACGTTACCCACATCGTTGGTGGCAGTGACTTTGATCTCGTACGTGCCATCTTCCAACGTAGCCATGTCGTCCCTGCGGGTAACGATGCCCCAGGAACCATCAGGCTGCGTTTTGATGTTGTACGTAAAGCCAGCGATCTCCAGGAAGACAAAAGCACCGTCAAGCCCTGTTGAAGTACCAAAGACCTCTAGGTTCGAACCATACTCATCCGGCGTGACGATATCATCACCGTTACGCGTCACTCCTCCTGTGAACGTCAATGTCGGAAGAACGGTATCCACACTGAAGTTATGCTCGGCAGTTCCGGTATTGCCGGTTGCTTCCGTCACATTGGCAGAGACCGTGTAGTCGCCATCAGCCAGGGCAGACACATCCGCTGCCGGGACATCCAACGTCCAGCGCCCATCTGCCGTTGCCGAGGTGGTATAGGTCTTGCCGTTCAGCTCGACGTACATCGTCTCACCACCATCAAGCCCCAGGACCGAACCACCGATTGTCAGATCCTGAGCATGTTCAGTGGCATTGACGATGTCATCTTCCGCGATCGTATCGAAGTAGATGATCGGCGTGGAGATATCGAGGGCCACCGTGCGCACAGCAGAACCGCTGTTGCCCTGGGCATTGGTCACCGTGACATTGACGTCGATGTCGGTGTCCTTGAAGTGGCTCCAGGTGACGGGATCAATATCCACGCTCCAGGTTTTGCCATCTTCGTTCACGACCCCTGTGTAGGTGTCGCCACCCACCTTCATGACAACCTCG
>NZ_JAJUFQ010000025.1 GCF_029263665.1 Halomonas sp. | reverse complement strand
TGCCTTCCACCCCCGACAAGCCCGAAGCGCTGGCCATGCCTGACTTCTCCTGGCGCCTGTCGGACGAAGAAGCTGCTGAGCTGGCCACTTTCGTGCGTAGCGCCTGGGGCAATCACGGCGATAACGTCAGTGCCGACCAGGTCTCCAAGGTTCGCAGCTCCTTGCCGGAAGATCGCGTCACCAGCGCACCGGACTTCGACGACTGACCCCTTCAGGCTCTGATATCGAGTCACTGAAATCAGTGCAGAAAAAAACGCCTCGCAAGCATTCCTTGCGAGGCGTTTACGCTGGCCCGATCAATATCGGTATTTCATAGATTACCCACTTTGCTGACTCGCAATACTCATCACTCACAATACAATGAGATTGTCGCGATGGATCAGCTCTGGGGCTTCCATGTAACCCAACAGTTCAGAAATTCGTCCACTGGGCTGACCAAGAATCTTGCGCGCATCATCGATACCATAGTTGACCAACCCTTTGGCAATACGCGCACCGCTCTCGTCGACACACACCACCATGTCGCCACGCACAAAGCTGCCCTCTGCCTTGCGCACGCCAACCGGCAGCAAACTCGAACCACTGCTGCGCAATACACGCACCGCACCATCATCAAGCGTCAGGGTTCCACGTACCTGCAACTGGCCCGCCAACCAGCGCTTACGGGCTGCCATGGGCGCCTGGTCAGGAGTCAGCAAGGTTCCGAGCCTTTCGCCCTTGACCAGGCGGGAGATCACGTCCGGCTGGCGGCCACTCGCTATCACCGTCACTGCACCAGAGCGTGCCGCCAGACGCGCAGCCCGCACCTTGGTAGCCATGCCTCCACGCCCCAAGGCGCCACCACCACCTGCAACCGAGGCTAACCAAGGGTCATCGGCACGGCCCTCGTCAATCAACTTGGCATGAGGGTTCGAACGCGGGTCCGCATCAAACACCCCTTCCTGGTCGGTCAGGATCACCAGAGCATCGGCTTCAAGCAAGTTCGCCACCAACGCGCCCAAGGTGTCATTGTCACCAAAGCGAATCTCATCGGTCACAACGGTATCGTTCTCATTGACCACCGGTACTACCTTGAGATCCACCAGCGTGCGTAACGCCGAACGGGCATTGAGATAACGCTTGCGGTTGGACAAATCATCATGCGTCAGCAGAATCTGTGCCGTAATCAAGTCATGACGACCAAAGTGATTCTCGTATGTCTCGGTAAGCACATTCTGGCCTACCGCAGCCGCTGCCTGCAGCTCATGCACAGCAGAGGGCCGTGCCACCCAGCCCAGGCGCACCATGCCTGCAGCGACAGCACCAGAAGACACAAGGACCACCTCGACACCGGACTTGCGCAGTGTGGCGATCTGATCGACCCACCCTCCAATGCCATCATCGTCTAAGCCGCGTCCATCATTGGTCAGCAGGGCACTACCTATTTTCACCACTAACCGGCGTGCGCTGGACAACGCTTCACGCCCGGGAACCTGCTCGATATGCATCCCTTTCACCCGATCACTGATTTACCCAGCGCAGCCCGAAACCTTCCACAATCCTTCAGGGGGCGTATTCAATCTCGACATCATAATCATCATCATCGAAGTCGTCGTCATCGTCTTCATCCCGACGGCGCTTGCGACCCAGACGTGCCTCAGTACGCGCCACCGCCTCTTCTTCCATGCGGCGTCGCATTTCCATCTCGCGCTCCCTGGCCTCTTCATCCTCATTTTCGAGGGTGCGCTGCTCAGTGAGCCAGCGATAAGCAGCCTGGACCAGAACATCGGTGCCATCATGGGAAATAGCGGAAATCCGGAACACGGGTCCATCCCAGCCGAGACGGCGCACGATGTCGGCAACTTTTTCTTCGCGCTCGTCCTCTGGCAGCAGATCAAGCTTGTTGAGCACCAGCCAGCGCGGGCGCTCGGCAAGTGCCGGAGAGAACTGCCCCAGCTCATGGACGATAGCCTGCGCAGCTTCGACAGGATCCGACTCATCGAAGGGCGCCACATCCACCACGTGGAACAACAGGCGAGTACGCGTCAGATGCTTAAGGAAACGCAGACCAAGTCCCGCACCATCAGCCGCACCTTCAATCAATCCCGGCACGTCGGCCATGACGAAGTGCTCGTGCATGCCAAGCTTCACCACTCCAAGGTTCGGCACCAGGGTAGTAAAGGGATAATTGGCCACCTTGGGTTTAGCAGCCGATACCGCACGAATCAACGTTGACTTGCCAGCATTGGGTAACCCCAACAAGCCCACATCAGCCATGACTTTCATTTCCAGGCGCAGGTTGCGCCGCTCGCCTGGCGTGCCTGGTGTGGTACGACGAGGAGCACGATTGGTCGACGACTTGAAATGGATGTTTCCCAAACCACGGCGTCCGCCCTGAACGACCTGAACGACCTGGCCTGCCTCCGTGACATCTGCAATGACTTCAAGAGTATCCTCATCGATCACCGTCGTTCCTACCGGCACCTTGACATGCAGGTCATCACCCGCCTTGCCGCTCATCTGGCGACCCTGGCCAGGCGCTCCATTCTGAGCCTTGTAGAAACGCGTGTACTTGAAATCGATCAGCGTATTGAGTGCATCATCACCAATCAGGTAAACACTGCCCCCATGGCCACCATCACCACCATCAGGCCCACCCTTGGGCACGTACTTTTCGCGCCGAAAGCTCAGGCAACCACTACCTCCGTTGCCCGCTTCCACGATGATCGAGGCTTCGTCGACGAACTGCATCTGTAATCTCCTGGTGGACACACCAGCATACGGAAACGACGCTCAGGTTGTATCTGAAATGTCTGCGCTCAGCCATACCGCTTGAGAGCGGAAAGTGCTTGATCCGCGTCTGGAACGCGGATAGCCCGGATGATCGCTCGTCGACTTTTCAGACAGCCCTCATATGCCTTGTTTCCATGATACAAGAAGGCCCCGCGCTTGGCGGGGCCTTCTTGGGTCGAAACCACTACCTGCTCAGCCCAAAACGACTTTCAGGCCAGGGGAACGACCCTCTACGCTCGGGCGGTCTCAGGCAGAGACAACGCTCACGAACTTGCGGTTTTTCGGACCCTTGGTCTCGAACTTGATCACGCCTTCGTTCAGGGCGAACAGAGTGTGATCCTTGCCGATGCCGACGCCAGTACCGGCGTGGAACTTGGTGCCGCGCTGACGCACGATGATGTTGCCAGGAGCCACAGCCTGACCACCGTACAGCTTGACACCAAGACGCTTGGATTCAGAATCGCGACCGTTTCGTGTGGAACCAGCAGCCTTCTTATGAGCCATTGCAAAGTCCTCGCTCGTTAAGGGAATGTTCTGCAACGCAGCTTGCCCGGGGACAAGGCGTCAGGAAACACTGAATGAATCAGCGATTTCCTCAGGCAGAGATTCCAGTGATTTTAACTTCAGTGAACCACTGACGGTGGCCCTGACGCTTCATGTGGTGCTTACGGCGACGGAATTTGATGATGGTCACCTTCTCGCCACGGCCGTGGGCAACGATCTCGGCAGAGACCTTGGCACCTTCAACCAGCGGAGCACCGATGGTGACGTCGTCGCCATTACCAACCAGCAGAACCTCGTCGAACTCGACGGTATCGCCAGTGGGGATTTCCAGCTTCTCGAGCTTGAGGGTCTGGCCTTCCTGAACGCGGTACTGCTTGCCACCGCTCTTGATAACTGCGTACATGTCTATCTCCAGAAACTCATCGGGGTTGGCTCTTGATCGACCTGTTTCGAGTGGCGCCCCTTTTGACACCATCTGACAGGGAGCATGGATGAGTGGGCCGCGCATTATAACCACCTTCTTCGACATACACAACCCAATATGTATCGTCAAGCTGTCCCGAGCCTCGACAATCATCATCTTATGGCTCAGCTTTCAAGCAACTCTTGACCATGGCTGTCTTGACGCCCCCATGGGGGGCCCATAGCATGACCGGCAACCCAAGAGCTCTATCGAGTCTGTCTAAAGCCGTCTTTCTACCAGTCGAAGCTGCCTTCATGCCTGCTAACGCCACGTCGCCAAGTACTTCAGCCCCATCCCCCATCCACGCCGTGGTCGCCGACGACTTCGCCGCAGTCAATCACACCATCATCGACCAGCTCGCTTCACGTATTCCACTGGTCGAGACCATCGGCCAGTACATCATTGAAAGTGGCGGCAAGCGGCTACGCCCGCTGCTGGTACTGCTGGCGACCCGGGCACTGGACTATCAGGGCGACAAGCACATCACCCTGGCGACACTGATTGAGTTCATGCATACCTCCACCCTGCTGCATGACGATGTTGTCGACGAATCCCATATGCGGCGCGGCAAGGCCACGGCCAACGATGCCTGGGGCAATGCGCCTTCAGTGCTGGTAGGCGATTTCCTTTATTCCCGCTCGTTCCAGATGATGGTGGAAATCGGCTCCATGCGCATCATGGAGGTCCTCTCCAGCGCCACCTGCACCATTGCCGAGGGTGAAGTGCAGCAGCTGACCAATGTTGGTAACCCCGACATCAGCGAGGCAGACTACTTCGAGACCATTCAGGGCAAGACCGCCATGCTGTTCGAGGCGGCTTCTCATTGTGGCGCTATCCTGTCGGCAGCCACTCCCGAGCAGGAACAAGCCCTGGCCGCCTATGGTCGCTACCTGGGCCTTGCCTTCCAGCTGATTGACGACCTGCTCGATTACCAGGGCGACGCCAAGGCCATGGGCAAGAACGTCGGTGATGACCTTGCTGAAGGCAAGCCGACCTTACCCTTGATTCAAGCCATGGCAGCAGGCACGCCTGAACAGGCCAAGCTGATTCGCCGCGCCATCCGCAAAGGTGGGCTTGACCATCTGGATGAGGTGCTGGCCATTATCGATGCCACCAGCGCTCTGCAATACACTCGCCAGAAAGCAGAGGAAATGGCTGACAAGGCCTTGGCCGAACTCGAGCACCTCCCAGAGTCGCCCTTCCGCGATGCCATGGCAGATCTCGCCAAACTCGCTGTCGAGCGTGAGACGTGAAACACCCTGGCACTGGCTCTTGCTAATCAATGGAGCATGTCGCTAACGCCCCGGCGCGAAGGGAAAAAAATCGCGGACTGGCTTTCTTGAGGCTTGCAATAACAAAACGGATCCGTATACTACGCATCCGTTGAGGCAAGGCCTCGGCAGAAGTCGGAGTATAGCTCAGCTTGGTAGAGCGCTGCCTTCGGGAGGCAGAGGTCGTAGGTTCGAATCCTGCTACTCCGACCAGAATCAAATGAATCCGCTGACTTCTCTCATAGAGTCAGCGGATTTTTTTATGATCACGAACGTCACGTGACCGTTTCGTACCAGAACAAGGTTGTCCACAGCCTCTCGGGCAGCAGCCAGTATAGATGAGCATACCTCTGTGTTAGCTCACGGCCTCATACTTCCATCCATACAGGCAGCTTCCAACTGTAATTACCTTGGATGGCGATGCACCCTACTACCCCACTCACCAACTAAGGTGGAATGTCACCCTTCGATGTAACCGGTTACACATACAAGGATATGCCCTTTAGGAAAGCTTTGCCCCACTTCACCTATGCTCGTCCTGCTTTCACACCGGAGACTCACATGGCGCAACATCCCATCAGCCGACGCTGCCTGCTGCGCAATACTCTGACCAGCTCTCTTGGCCTGGCTGCCCTTGGCGCCTTGAAGGCGCAGGCATCAGATGCCCAGAATGCCGGCAATAGTGTCAGCGACAGTGGGGCACTGAAAGGCAATATCCACCATTCCGTTGCCCGATGGACATTCGAAGACCTATCGCTGGAGGAGCTCTGCACGCTCGTCCGCCGTATCGGATTTTCCGCCATTGATCTGGTGGGACCCAGTGAGTGGCAGATCCTCAAGCGTCACGGCATCGACTCGTCCATGTGCAATGGGGCGGAGCCCAACTTGGAAGATGGATGGGGCGACAGGCAATTCCATTCCGCCTTGACCGACAGTTACCACAAGCATATCGATCTGGTGAAGGAAGCTGGTTACAAGAATCTGATCTGCTTCAGCGGCAATGCACGAGGCATGACTCCGGAAGATGGCCTGAAGAATGCCGAGCAGGGATTGAAGAGAATCCTGGGTCAGGCCGAGCAGAAAGGCGTCATCCTGCACATGGAGCTATTCAACAGCAAGGTCAACCACCCCGACTATCTGTGTGACAACTCGGCCTGGGGGATAGAGTTATGCAAGCGACTCGACTCACCCAATTTCAAACTCCTGTATGACATCTACCACATGCAGATCAGCGAGGGCGATATCATCCGGACCATTCGCGATAATCACCAGTATTTCGGCCACTACCATACGGCGGGAGTCCCCGGAAGGCACGAGATCGATGACAGTCAGGAACTCAACTACCCCGCCATCATGAAAGCCATCCTCGCGACGGGATTCACGGGCTATGTCGCACAGGAGTTCATTCCTGACAGGAACAGCATGGAAAACAAGGCACGTTCACTGGAAGCGGCCATTCATATCTGCGACATCTGAGAAGAGCCCTCAGCGACATTTGGAAAGAGCCCTCAGCGACATCTGGAAAGAGCCCTCAGCGACATTTGGAAAGAACCCTCAGCAACTCTGACAACAGCCCTCAGCGACATGGCGCTCCGCTGAGAGCTTCTTCTCAAGGCAGGTATCGCTCGGCAAAGATCCCTTCAAGGGCAGCATAGGGCAGATGCAACTCCGGTTGGCCCAGCGCATAAGGTGCGATGTCATAGGCATTGAACTTGATCACCGCATCCTCGGCCATTGGCGCGACATTATCTGTCTCTACCAGAGGCCACTGCTGTGCAAACTCTGCATTCTGCTCGATCTCCTTCAGCCAGCGCTGATGGGCATCCGCCACGGCGGCATCGAATGCCTCACGCTGCCCCTCGATCAACATGTCATCAAGCCCTACGCGCTGCTGAGTACGACGATCGACAACGAAGTACTCTGTCAGCGGCATGCCATGGGCACCACCGGTGAACACATAGCCATTCAGCTCGACCACCAGCAGGTCATTGTGGTCTGACACCACCTCGGCCTTCAGGCTGGCATCATAGGGAGGGATATCGGGGTTCGCCTGCCGGGCTTCCTGAGCACTGGCAAAGAAGGACGCAGCAAGCTGATCCAGATCCCGGGGCTCCGCCTCGGACCCACCGGTTCCGATGCCTTCCAGCATCGAAAACAAGTCCTGCTCAAGCTCAGCCGACAACTCGGGTGATTCAGGAAAACTGAGATATGCCAAGGATATCTTGGAGCAGTCTTCCGCATCATCACATGCTGGTGCCAGCATGGTTTTATCGATTTTCTCAATACTGAGCTGTTCTGCCGGCTTTTCTTCTGTGGGTTTCTCTCCATCAGCCGGCTGGCAAGCACTCAACAAAGGCAGCATCACTGCCAGCAAAGGCCAACGCAAATAGATCGACATGGGTACTCTCTCCTTGATATTCCCTGCCTTGAAGTCAATTTTTCCATCACCTGGGGCATGCTCTGAAAAGCCGCCGTTCAAGACTTGCAATTCATCCGATAGCGCCGGGAGCCAATATCCAGCTCAACCTCATCATCAACCTTGGTGTAGAAGAAACGGGCAAATTCATCAGAAGAACCTGACAACTGGTACCAACCACAGACGCCGTATCCATGATTGACCTCCTTCATGTCCTTCAGCACGATTTCCTGAGATGTGTCGAGCGTGGCAGCAATGGCATGCTGGATATCCGTATCGACATCACCATCAGAAAGAGTCGCTGCACCGATGACCAGGCCAACCGTGACCAGGATCATGATGACGGGAATATAGAGATTGTGCATGGCAATAGGGACCATGAAGAAAATGAAATACAGGAAACCATGATAACTGACTTTCAGTCGGGCAAGGAAAGAACTCTCCCTCATGTTTGCTACCACAGGCATCCCGTTCTCCACTTAGTGGAAAAGCCACCGATTGGCGACTACTACTTTACAGGGCACGCCTCTATCAGGCGGCCATCACAAGGGGAACGAACCATGCCAGGATATTATGAGCTCAAGCCATCGACAGATGGTCAATTCAACTTCACCTTAAAGGCAGGCAATCATGAAATCATCCTGACCAGCCAACGCTACAAGACCAGGAAGTCAGCCGAAAGCGGCATCGCCTCCTGCCAGAAAAACAGCCAGAACCCCAAGAGTTTCGAACGCAAAATCGCTAAAGATGGCCGCAACTACTTTACTCTGAAAGCAAGCAACGGCCAGGTCATTGGCACCAGTGGCATGTATCGTGCCTCACCCTCAATGGAAAAGGGCATCAAGTCAGTCATGAACAATGGCACAGGCCCCGTAAAGGTCAAAGAATGATGGCAACAACAAAAGTCGCCACCCTCAGCAAGCGCAGGGTGGCGACTTTTTCAGCGCGATAATTCAACTTCCAGCAAGAAGTCAGCACAGGCAACCGTCAAGGGTTCATTACCTGGCTTCCAGCTCCCTCTCCTTGGACTCAATCCCAAGGGCGATGACGCTGCTGATGAGCGCGTTCACGTTTCCGGAGCTCCCGCTCGCGACGATCATGCTGAGTCTCGCGACGCTCACGCTGCCATTCCCGACGGCGTTCATACTCCCGCCGCTGTTCATACTCCCGCCTGCGTTGCTCATGCAACCACTTTTCTCGATCGCGGTCGCGGTCGCGCTCCCACTCTTTCCTGTGCTGCCTCTCCCAACGCTCGCGCTCCCTCTCCCGACGCCCCCAATCGTATGAGCGATGACGCTCATAGCCACCATCTCCCGTGATGATGCCTGGCACGCCACCGATGCGCGTGGGATGATAAGCACAGCCGGCCAGAGCAAGGACAGCAACCATTGAGAGCAGGATAGATACAAGTCGCATGGCTTCATCCTTTCGGCTTCTTTATCGGCATGCTAACAAGCCGATAAGCTCCAGCCATGTGGCAAGGTCGCGACATCCCGTGTCAATGTTGTGCAAAGTGGCATGTGCCTCACCACTTTCATGTCCCGCCCCTCATTGATTATCAAAGAGCCTCGGCTTGAGAATCAAAAGAACCTCGGCCGAGGAGCTCTCGCCCATGAGCCATGACGGCTTAACAAACCTGATACAGATCATCTTTAGCAAACAAGGGCCGTTTACCGGATGCAATGTCTTGACGCTATTGGCACCATGCCGGATTGACCGTGACGCATCCGCCACGCATATTTCATGATTACCGGCACTGTGTTTATCCGTACAGTGGATACGATGTAACAGTTACGGTATACAGCAGTCCCCAATACAACAGCTATCAAAGCAGTACGCCATGGATGAACTCTGCCTCAGTCAATGGTGCGGCTGGCAAAAGCACGGAGAGGATCGTCCTGACACCCCTCAGCTGTTGCCAAGCGATGGCCCAGGCAAGAGCTTGCCTGCCATGTTACGCCGACGTCTCGATGACGCCGGGCGGGCCACCTGTGACATTCTTGCCAGCCTGGACAGCGGGGCGGAACTGCCGTTGCTGCATGCTTCACGCCATGGCGACGCTACTCGAACCCTGGCCATGCTGCATGACCTCATTGCCGGTGAAGCGCTGTCTCCGACACGCTTTTCACTTTCGGTTCATAACGCCACCCTGGGGATTCATTCCATTGCCCGGCAGCATCAACGTCCTCTTCAAGCACTGAGTGCTTGCGGCAACGAATTCGATGCCCTGTTGAGTGAGGCGCGAGGTTATCTTGCCGAAGGCTATCCTGCGGTGGTCATTGCATTTACCGAAGGCGATATCCCCAAGGAATACCTGGGCCATACCGAGCACCCCGGCAAGGCTTGCGCCGTAGGCATGCGCTTGAGCTTGAACGAGGGCCACAAGCTTGTTGCCGGCGCCTCCGGCAACTCACTACCGCGCCCCACCCCGATAGATATCATTGAGTGGCTATGTGGCGCAGGCAAGACGCCTATTGGCCGCCATGGGTGGACACTTGCATGAGTGGGGTATGGAACCGCGCCTGGCGCTGCATGGGGACAGCCATCTCCTTCGCCACCTTTGGTCTGGGCGGGCTGGTGATCGGGCTGGTCATCACGCCAATGCTTGCTGTGTGCATACGCAATCCACAACGGCGCCAACAGTTGGCCAGACAACTCATCCAGAAGGCATTTCGCTGCTTCATCGGGCTGATGCAAGGTCTCGGTGTGCTGGACTATTGCCTGGAAGGCCGACACAGTCTGGCCAGGCCTGGCCGACTGGTGCTGGCCAATCACCCATCACTGATCGACGTGATCTTCCTGCTGGCCCACACGCCTAATGCCGACTGCATCGTCAAGGGGCGTCTCGCTGACAACCTCTTCACCCGAGGGCCCATCCGAGCGGCTGGTTTTATCACCAACCGAGATCCCGAAGACCTGCTGGCGGCTGCACACAACAGTCTTGCCGCAGGCAATACTCTGATTCTGTTCCCGGAAGGAACCCGCACTACACCAGGGCGTCCGCTCAAGTTCCGACGGGGTGGTGCCAATATTGCCCTGCGTACCGGAGCCCCCATCGTCCCGGTATTGATCCAGTGCATACCAACTACACTGACTAAAGACGTTCCCTGGTACCACATACCTGCAACCAAGGTACATATTCACTTACGAGTTCTGGACGAACTACCGATAGAGCCGCCATCGGCAGCACCCACTCCGTTACAGGCCAGACGCCTGACTCAAGAGCTGGCCGAATTTTTCAATAGGGAACTGGAACTCCTACATGATGAGCGAAACACAACAGCTGTCGCTTGACCTGAAGCGCATGATCATCGACACACTCGAACTCGAAGACATCACTCCCGACGATATCGACGAAGATGCTCCGTTGTTCGGCGAAGGACTCGGCCTTGACTCCATCGATGCGCTGGAGCTCGGCCTGGCGTTGCAAAAGCGCTATGGCGTGAAACTCGACGCCGAGGCAGAAGACACTCGTCGCCATTTCGCAAGCCTGGCAGCGCTGCGGGCGCTGGTGGAGGCACATCGTGACGTCTGACTCCCGTACCATTCTGCAGCAACCCGGTCGTGACCAGATCCTGGCGCATATCCAGAAGACGCTGATCGAACTGTTCGAGCTGCCTGCCGAAGAAGTGCGTCCAGAGGCTCGTCTTTACGAGGACCTGGATATCGATAGCATCGATGCCGTCGACCTGGTCGTGGAACTCAAGCAGTTCACCGGTCGACGCATCAACCCTGAAGCATTCAAGTCAGTTCGAACGATCAATGATGTGGTTGATGCCGTTGAGGCTCTGGTTCGCAATCCAGACGCCTGAACCGATAGTCTATTGAATGGATGCTATCCATTGTGCCGGCACAGAAGGACCTTCCATGCGCCCCACCACTTTCCTGGTCACGACAGCAACTGTCCTGCTTGCCGCTGCCTGGCCATTCGCGGTGTGGTGGCTTCAAGATAGCCTGGGCCCCTGGCCCTTGTTGGCCGTGGGTAGCGCACTTATCGCCTGGCGACTGCCTCAGGCCCGGGGGCTGGCAGTGTTGGCCGCCATGGCACTCATCGCCATTGGTCTGGCAGGAAAGGCCGAATGGGGGTTACGCGGGTATCCTGTCGCCGTCAATGCCATCATGTTGGCAACCTTCGCCTTCAGCCTGTGGCAAGGTCCCCCCATCATCGAGCGCATTGCACGCTTGAAGGAACCTGACCTGCCACCGTCGGGAGTGCGCTACACCCGCAAGGTGACCCAAGCCTGGTGCGTGTTCTTTCTTGTCAACGGCGCCATAGCGGCCTGGACTGCCTACTATGCCAGCCTGGCCGTCTGGACCCTGTACAATGGCGCCATCAGCTATGTACTGATGGCGCTGATGTTTGTCACCGAATGGTGTTGCCGCCGCCGACTACGGAGTAGAACCCAGTGAATTACCTTGCTCTCACCGGGTCGCCCTGGCAGCGTGCTGCGGGTGAGTCCAGCGCACAACCGGCAGACTGGTGCTCGGCACGAACGCTAGCACCCCGGATCACCGCATGGCGTATCTGGCTGTCATCCCAGGCCGAGGGGCGCTGGCTGCTGTTTCAAACAGATCCCATGGAATTTACCGCAGCGCTGCTGGCATTGTGGGAAAGCGGTCGCAGCGCGGTATTGCCAGGCGACAACAAGCCCGCCACCCTGCGCCGCCTGAGTAGTATGGTTGACGGCATCATCCCGCCATACCCACCTCAGGTTCCCGTACAAGCGCCACTTTCCCAGCCCCCCAACGGCCAACAATGCGCGATACCGGCGCCTCTTCCTCTGCAAGCCCAGCGTGAGGCCGTGGTCCTGTATACCTCTGGTTCCACGGGCGAACCCGTCATGCAGCCGAAGCGTTTCCAGCAGTTGGAGGACGAACTCGACCAGCATGCCAAGCTATGGCCTCTCGAAGGCTGTGCGGTAGTCTCTCAAGTCAGCCATCAGCACATCTATGGCCTGCTGACCGGTATTCTCCATCCGTTATGCCACGGCGTGCCGTTCAGCGCGAGAGACAGTCGTTACCCCGAAACGCTGGCAGAAAGGCTCATGGATGCCCAGAAAGCCGGGCTGGCGGCCGTAGTAGTATCATCGCCGGCACAGTTATCACGCCTCCCCGAGCATCTGCACTGGCCCGCTATTACCCGACGCGTGTTTTCCTCGGGCGCGCCACTGAGCGAAGCAGATGCATTACGCAGTGAACAGCTGCTGCAGGCCCCTGTCATCGAAATCTACGGCAGTACCGAGACCGGCGGTGTTGCCTGGCGACGTCAGCAACAATCGGCATGCTGGACGGCCTTTCCATGTGTCGACTGGAGAATTGACCAAGGAAAGTTGCAAGTCCGATCCACCTTTCTGGAACACCCTGAACATTGGTGGCTGCAGAGTGACCGGGCCGCTTCCCAGGAAGATGGCTTTCACTTGCTGGGACGAGCCGATCGCGTGGCCAAGGTAGGGGGGAAGCGTATTTCCCTGACCCAGATCGAAAATTGCCTCAGCCTGCTGGAAGACATTCACGCCGCCCGCTGCCTGCCCCTTGCCGAACGCGATGGCCGTCTGGCTATCGTCGTCGCCATGGAGCCCGAGTCGATCCCTCGTGATCATGAGACGCGACGAAGTCTTGTCGAGCGTCTGCGCAATATCCTTGGCGATGAGCTGGATAACGTGGCAATTCCCCGTTACTGGCGCTTTGTCGAAATGCTGCCTGTCAATTCCCAGGGCAAGCACGACAACGCCTTGCTCTCACGCTGCTTCGCCGACCTCGACGACGACCGTCAGCCCCGCTGGCTTGGGGAAGTATCAAACTGTGCAGGCAACGTCGTGATACATCTGGAAGTTCCCAGTCGCCTGCGCTATCTCGCAGGCCACTTCCCTCGCTTTCCGCTCGTCCCAGGTGTCGTACTGGTTCAGTGGGCCATTGAGCTGGCCACGGAGCATTTCGGTGAACTGGGGACTTTCTGTGCGGTCGAGCGGGTGAAATTCCAGAAGATCCTGCGTCCTGGCCTGCGCTTCAGCCTGCATCTTGAACGACGTGACGATGGCATTGCCTTCCATTATGACTCTCACCACGGACGGCATGCATCCGGACGAGTCGTGTTCACTCAGGATGCCACTCATGACTGAGCTCCCCATGACTGATCTGCATCCTTGCGCCCTGATACCGGTCTACGATCACCCCGAAACCATCGCCGCGGTGTGTGATCGCTTGAGCGCCTTGGACCTGCCGGTGATTCTGGTCGACGATGGCTGCAGCGCGCCTTGTCGTCATGAGCTGGAACGCCTTGCTGCACAAGGACATCACCTCGTGCGTCATGCCAGCAATCGGGGCAAGGGAGCCGCCGTACGCTCAGGCCTGACAGAGGCACAACGGCTGGGATATACCCACGCACTGCAGGTCGATGCCGATGGCCAGCATCATGCTGACGACCTGCCTGCCTTTATTGAAAGCATGGCCCATGCCCCGCAAACCCTTCTGGCGGGTTACGCCTGCTATGACGAGAGCGTGCCCAAGGTCCGCCACTATGGGCGCTACGCTACCCATGTCTGGGTCTGGATCAATACACTGTCCTGCCATATTCGCGACACTATGTGTGGCGTCCGCCTCTATCCAGTAGCGCAGGTCAATGCCTTGCTGGCGCAACATCCCTGTGGAGAGCGCATGACATTCGATACCGAAGTCCTGGTGCGCTGGTACTGGAGTGGAGGCAACATAGAGAACCTGCCGGTGAGAGTGCATTACCCGGAAGATGGCATCAGCCACTATCATGTATGGCGCGACAACCTGCAGATCAGCCGCATGCATGCACGCCTGTTCTTCGCCATGCTGCCGCGCCTCCCTCGCCTGCTGAAGCGACATTGGGTAGCATCATGAAGTCCTCATGGGCACGTGTCGGTGAACGCGGCACCCTGGGCGGAATGCTGCTCATGGTGCACTTGCGGCGCCTGGGCGAATGGCCTTTCAAACTTGTCCTGTGGCCAGTGATCCTGTGGTATTACGCCACTCATGCCGTCGCCCGCCATGCATCGCGCGATTACCTGGCACGCCTCGACCCCAATCTGTCCCGAAGCCCCCTGGCCTGGCACCAGCGCAGCTTTCACCATTTCCTCAGCTTTGGCCGCTGCCTGATGGACAAGGTCGGCGCCTGGAGCGGTGCCTTTCCGGCCGATGAACTTCAGGGTGACGGCGTACGCCATTTCTCCGAAGCTCTCACCAGGGCAGAACGCCAGGGGCCGGGCGGCCTGGTACTGGTGGCTCATCATGGCAACCTCGATGTGGTCAATGCGCTGAATGAACAGGATTCGAACTTCGATGTCAGTGTCATCATGCACAGTCGCAATGCTCGCAAGTTCAATGAGCTACTGAGCCGTGCAACGGGGCGTCGTGGTCCCAACATCATCGAGATCAACGACATCACCCCTGCCACCGCTCAATTGCTGGATGCCAGGATCCGCGCAGGCGGCTTTGTCGTCGTCGCTGCCGACCGGGTTCCTCCTGGACTGGGACGCTATCGCTGGCTGGACTTCCTCAACGCTCCTGCAGCATTCCCAGAAGGCCCATTCCTCCTGGCAGCTCTGCTGCGCTGTCCTGTCTACCTGCTGGCCTGCGTGCGCGATGGTGATGCCTACCGAGTCGACTTCACGCCTTTCGATGACACGTCATCCTTGCCGCGCAAGCACCGCCAGGCTTGGCTTGACGACGCCATGTTCCGCTATGTGGCACAACTCGAGAACCACGTCCGCCATCACCCATTACAGTGGTTCAACTTCTTTCCGTTCTGGCAACCTCCCGAGATATCTCCGCCATGACACAGCTATCTGCCAGCCTTTCTCCTCTTGTCCTCGACGGCTCGACAGTGTCTCTCGAAGATATCCTGTCCGTTGCCGAAGGGCGTCGCAAAGTGGCGCTCTCGACAGCACCGGAGTTCCGCGAACGCATTACCCGCGGCCAGGTATTCCTTGAGCGTCTGCTGGAAGAAGACGGTGTGGTCTATGGCGTCACCACCGGTTATGGCGATGCCTGCACGCGCCCGGTGAGCATGGACGACATCGATAGCCTGCCGCGTCATCTCTATACCTTTCATGGCTGTGGCCAGGGCCAGGTGCTTGCAGCAGAGGCCGCACGGGCAGTGATTCTGGTGCGCCTGGTTTCTCTGTGTCAGGGCGTTTCAGGGGTCAGCATGGAGTTGCTCGAGCGGCTGGTGTGGCTGTTGCAGGAAGATGTGCTGCCCGTCATTCCCGAGGAAGGCTCCGTAGGCGCCAGTGGCGACCTGACTCCCCTGTCCTACCTCGCGGCCGTGCTGTGCGGCGAACGCGATGTCTTCGATCGCGGTGTTCGCCGGTCTGCCGCCGAGGCCCTGGCCGAGCGTCACATGACGCCCTATCGGCTCAAGCCCAAGGAAGGACTGGCATTGATGAATGGCACTGCAGTGATGACCGCTCTGGGCATCCTGGCCTTTGCCCGCTGCTCCTATCTGGCCCTCCTGAGCACTCGCATCACCGCGCTTTCGGTCCAGGCACTGAACGGCAACCCTTACCACTTCGATGCCGACCTGTTCGCTGCCAAGCCTCACCCAGGCCAGCAGCGTGTCGCCGAGCGACTGCGCCAGGATCTTCACGCCCCCAGCACCCCACGTAACTCATCACGCCTGCAGGATCGCTATTCGACGCGCTGCGCTCCGCATGTCATCGGAGTCGTGGAAGATGCTCTGCCCTGGTGGCGCCAGTTCCTTACCAATGAACTCAACAGCGCCAACGACAATCCACTGATCGACCCCGATGTCGGCAAGGTGATGCACGGCGGACATTTCTATGGCGGCCACGTGGCCTTCGTCATGGACAGTCTGAAGCAAGCAGCGGCCAACCTTGCGGACCTGCTCGACCGCCAGCTGGCGCTGCTGGTCGACACTCGCTACAACCACGGCCTGCCAAGCAATCTGAGCGGAGCCAGCCCTGAGCGGCTCCCCCTCAACCATGGTTACAAAGCCGTTCAGATTGGCGCCTCCGCATGGACTGCCGAAGCACTGAAACTGACCATGCCCGCCAGCGTGTTTTCCCGCTCCACCGAGTGCCACAATCAGGACAAGGTCAGCATGGGCACCATCGCCGCCCGCGATGCCCTGCGCGTACTGACACTGGTCGAACAGGTCGCCGCAGCCACCCTGCATGCTGCCTGTCAGGGCGTAGAGCTGCGCAGCCAGTTGAACATCCTTCACACAGGCAGCACCGCAGCGAGTGCCGAAGAGAACAATGAGGCCGTACCCCAGGCCCTGGGCGACTTCATCGACGCCATTCGCCAGAATATCGACCCTGTACTTGAAGACCGCGCCCTGGACCAGGACCTCACTCTGCTGTGTTCACTGATTCGCAAGCGCCATTGGAGCCTGTATGACGCCGGATGATCGCCCTCTACCGCAGATTGAAGCCGACATCGAGATCCCCTTTCACGACGTCGACATGATGCAGGTCGCCTGGCATGGCCATTATGTCCGCTACCTGGAAATCGCCCGCTGCAAGCTGCTGGACACCATCAACTACAACTATCCGCAGATGTGCGAATCAGGCTATGCCTGGCCGATCATCGACATGAGGCTACGCTATGCCGCTCCAGCGCGTTTCGGCCAGCATCTTGTCATCGAGGCCCGACTCAGCGAATGGGAGCATCGCATGAAGATCGATTACACCATCCGCTGTGCCACAACCCGGCGCCGCCTGACCCGGGCATGGACCGTGCAGGTTGCCGTGGAAATGGCCTCGGGGGAGATGCAATTGGCCTCCCCTCAAGTGTTCATCGATAGGCTTGTCACCTGGCAGGAGGCCAATCACTGATGCGTTATTCACTTCTCGCCCTGCTGCTGACGGCAGCGCTTGCCTCCACCGCGGCGGCTACCGAAACCGGCGCTGGTCCCCGTTCTTCTCTCGATCTTGCTGAACTCAGCCAGCGACTCAGTGAAGAGGCGCCTGAGTGTGTCGAGTTTCAGCAGCAACGCTGGCTGGCAGACCTGGGAACCCAGGTGGACAGCCAGGGCTACTTTCAGCGCCAGTCACAAGGGTTCATCTGGCAGACACTTACCCCCGTCAACGACCGTGTCGTACTGACGCCGGACAATCCCGACCTGCCGCCTGGGCTCAAGGCCATGCTGCCTGTACTTTCAGGCCTGCTCCAGGGCGACTGGGCCAGGCTCGAACAGCATTTCAGCATCGATCTCAAGGGCAGTATTGAACAGTGGAACGCGACGCTTACGCCCACTGATGACATCGTGTCCGAACGCCTTGAGCAGATTCAGCTCAATGGCGCCGACCGAATCGACCAGTTGCACCTGGTCTTCCGCAACGGCGACAGGCTGATGCTGGAGTTGAGTGCCGCACCCTGCCCTGACGTCATTGACCAAGGGAATGGCGAACAACCCGGCCATGATGCAAGTGATACCCAGCAGGGGCACTATCAGTGATCCGCTCACGGGGGCTGCTGCTATGGTTGGGCGTGATCCTGGTCAGTGCTGTCCTGCTCGGGATCCAGCTATGGCGCGGTGCTCCTCTGGATACCCGTATCACGGCCCTGCTACCGGAATCTGCCAGCAACGCTCTGTTTCAGCACACAGACCAACGCCTTGCAGACGCCTTCGAGCAGCGCTTCCTGATACTGGTCACCGGCCCCGGTGATGTTGCTGCCACCCAGGAACTACGCAGGCGCCTGCAAGAAAGCGGCGTGGTGGCTCGCTTTGATGAGCAGTCGCCTCCTCGCCCGGACCACCTGCTGGCCCCCTACCGATATCGACTGCTGCCCCCGACACTGGCACAGGGCACTCCGGAAGACTGGATCAAGCGTGGTCTGTCTCGCCTGTTCACCCCAGGAGTCGCTGGCGACCTCGTTCATGACCCCTTCGGCCTGCTTGATGCCTGGCTCAGTGCCCGTCTTGCCTCCCACGTGGAATGGCGCGATGGCGGCCCGGTCGTCACCACACCAAAGGCGACGTGGCGGCTGATCAGTGCCACCCTGGCCGCCAGTCCCTACGACATGGAACTGCAGCGCCGCCTGAACGAGACATTGGATCGCTTTACTGCCGACCACCCTGATCTCACCTTGCTGCGTTCAGGCCTGGTGTTCCACGCCGCCGCCGGAGCCCGGCAGGCCCAGCGAGAGGTCACCACCATCGGTGTCGGTTCCCTGCTCGGTGTCCTGCTGATGCTCTGGCTGGTCTTTCGCCGGCCGGCCCTGATGGCAACACTGCTGGTGCCTGTTGCCAGCGGACTATTATTTGCCAGCGCCATCACCTGGACATTATTCGGCTCCCTGAACCTGATTACCCTGGCCTTTGGTGCCAGTCTGATCGGCATCTCGGTGGACTACGCACTGCATTTGCAATGCATGCGTCAACTGCATCCACACCGCCCACTTTCTGCGCTGTGGCCAGGCTTGTTTCTCAGCCTTGTCTCCAGTTTGTGTGCTTACCTGGTACTGATGGCGCCGCCCATTCCTGGCCTGCGCCAGATGGCAACCTTCACCGCCTGTGGCCTGTTCGGTGCCTGGTTGAGCGTTCGCCTATGCCTGCCCTGCATCCCTCTGCGCAGCCATCCTGCTACCCAGGCCATTGCCCTGCGCCTGAACAGCCTGCGCCTGGGCCCTCATCATCGCAACGCCTATGTTCTGATGCTGCTGGTACTGCTTGCCGCGCTGCTGCTGGCTATTCTGGCAGGCCACTCGCGTCACGACCTGCGTCAACTGAACAGTTCCCCCCAGGCACTGATCGATCAGCAGCAGCGCGTACAGGCATTGCTCGGCCAACCAGCAGGGTTCCGTTATCTGGTACTGCAAGCGGACGCTCCCGAGACGCTGCTGCAGCGCCTGGAGACCATGGATGCCGAATTATCTCGCCTGCATCATCAAGGACACTTATCCAGCTACCGTCACCTGGCCCAGGTCGTACCCTCAAGAGCCACCCAGGAAAGCAACCTGCAAACCGTCACCCAACGCTATCAGAGCGCCCTGCCATCTGTGCTGAAACAGGCAGGGCTACCTTCCGAACAAGCGAGTCGTATCTGGGCAACACTGGACAAGGTTCCGACATTGACGCCGGACATATGGCTTGACGATGACGCTGGAGAAACCCTGCGCCCGTTATGGTTCACACTGAATGGCACACCCAGTGCCGTCATTCTGCTGGGAGACCTCGATAATCAGGGCCTCGCCAAAGTCCAGGCGCTGTCCCGAGCCCCCGGTACCTTATATCGCGACCGGGTCAGTGCACTTTCTTCCCAACTGGAACAACTGAGCACCAGCATCATTCGCTGGCTGGCCCTGGCCATGTTCGTGCTGGGTGTTGCCTTCCTTTGGCGCTACCGTTTGAACGCCTGGCGGGTGCTGTTACCTCCTGTTGGCGCAGTGATACTGACATTGGGGATCTTCGCTGCCTTGCAGATTGGCCTGTCACTCTTTCACCTGCTGGGGCTTCTGCTGGTACTCGGCATTGGTCTCGATGCCGGCATCTTCAGTACCGAGCACCCCGACGACCCGGCTGCCTGGCTGGCCATCACGCTATCCTGCGCCTCCAGCCTGCTGGCGTTTGGACTACTGGCGTTCAGTGCCACTCCTGCACTGCACTTTCTCGGCACAACCTGCCTGATCGGTCTGACCGCCACCTGGTGTCTGGTGCCCTTCTCTCGATCAAGCAAATCACTTGCCGCCTCTCACACGGAGAAGACTTCTCATGGACATCGTTGAGACTACAGACATCGCGATCATTGGTGCCGGCCCTGCCGGGGCGGCAGCTGCAGCCTGGCTGGCGCGTGACGGTTGGTCAGTACAGGTATTGGAGCGCCAGCATTTCCCTCGTTTCAGCATTGGCGAGAGCCTGCTGCCCCAGTGCATGGTCTATCTGGAACAGTGCGGATTGCTTGAGTCTGCGCAAGCCGGAGAATTCCAGGCCAAGAACGGAGCTGCCTTCTGTCATCGTGCGCGCTATGCTGCCATCGACTTCCGCGACAAGTTTTCTTCCGGGCCAGGCACCACCTGGCAAGTGGAACGAGCCGACTTCGACCAACGCCTGATCGAGGGAGCACGTCGCGCCGGCGCTCAGATCCACTTCGGCGTCAGTGTTGCCGGCTTTCACGCCCACCCTCAACAGCCATGTCTTCAGCTTGAAGATGAACAAGGCAGGCGTCATACCTTGAAGGCTCGCTTCGTGCTCGATGCCAGCGGCTATGGCCGTGTCCTGGCTCGCCTGGAGAAGCTTGACCGACCCTCTCCCTTGGCGCCCCGCACAGCGCTCTTCACCCACGTCGAAGACCATATCGAAGCGGCGGAATACGACCGTGAAAAGATTCTGATCGGGGTTCATCCCCAGGACGCCACGACTTGGTACTGGCTGATTCCCTTCCGTTCCGGACGTGCTTCGGTCGGCGTGGTGACGGCACCAGACCAGGCCGATGCCGCTGGCGACAGCGACGACCAACGATTGTGGAACCTGCTCCGTCAGGAACCGCGTTTCTCTCGTCTGTTGAGTCATGCGCAGCCTAGGCGCGAGGTCCAGCGTATCGGCGGTTATTCTGCTGACATCGAGCGTCTGCATGGTCCAGGCTTCGCCATTCTCGGCAACGCAGGCGAGTTTCTCGACCCGGTATTCTCCTCAGGCGTCACCATCGCTCTGGATTCCGCCCTGCGCGCAGCGCCTCTGGTCAAGCAACAGCTGGAAGGACAGGACATCGATTGGGACACCTCCTTTGAGCGTCCCTTGCGACAAGGTATTGCTACCTTCCGCGCTTTTGTCGATGCCTGGTACGACGAGCGTCTGCAACGCATCATTTTCCACGACCGCCAGCCACAAAGAATCCGACAGATGATTGCCTCGGTTCTGGCCGGTTATGCTTGGGATCAGGACAACCCGTTTGTCAGCGCCAGCAAGCGACGCCTGGATAGCCTGGCCGAATATTGCTACCCGGAACAGGGGAGTTGAGCCCTATGGAGCTGATCTCGATGAAGCAAGGCGACATGGCCCGGTATGGCCTGACGCGATGTGAGACAGCCTCGAGTGGCCAGGAGCGCCGTCCGCAAGGGCAGAAACACTCCCTGCTCCACGGGCTTCTCAGTGGCGTCCTGCTACTGGCTCTGAGTGCCTGCAGCAACATACCACCAACGTCACCGGCACCAAGTCTCGCAACGCTGCCACCCGCGACACCCAGTATTCAACGGCTGACCTTTGAGCACGCAAACAAGCGCGATACGCTTCTCGGTGTCATCCGCCACGACCATCAACAATTGCAACTGGCTTTGCTGAGCTTGCAGGGTCAGCGACTGCTGACGATGGTTCGTGATGAAAACGGTAGCCGTTTCCTGCCCGATGCGGTGTTCGATCCCCCCTTCAGTGCCGATTGGCTGGCCAGCCGCCTGACCTGGAGCCTGTGGCCGAAAGATGACATACAAGATGCCTTTAACGGCACAGACTGGACATTGGAAACTACTGCCAGACAACGCAGGATCTACTACCGAGGTCGCTTGAAAGCACGTATCGACACAACACCGCAATGTCGAGTCATTGATGATGTCGAAGCAGGATATCGGCTCTACATTGCGCCGACAGCAGCGCAAGGCACGAAAACACAAGACGACAGCACGACAGCATGCCCTCCACCATGACCTATTGCCGCCTTTACCCACCAGCCCTGGTCTGCCCACTTGGCGACCAACTGGACATCATCGCCACCCGCCTTTTCCAAGGCCAGGCGGGCTTGCACACGAGCGATGCCTTCACACCGGGCAGGCCCTTGCCATTGGGACGCGTTGACACTGCCCTTCCGGATGACAGTGGATGGCCCAGCAAGTACCGTTCACGCAACAACCGTTTGCTTGCGGCAGCCCTGGAGCGCCTGGCCCCCACTCTGGAAGACTGGCGCAGTGCCAATCCTGATGCACGTATTGCCGTCATCCTGGGCACCAGCACGTCAGGCATCGGGGAAACCGAAGACGCGCTTTCACAACGCGGCAGGGATGGCGACTGGCCAGAGGACTTCCAATACTATCGCCATGAAATCGGTGCACCTGCTGATTTCGTTGCCTGGTACCTGAACCTTGATGGCCCCGCCTATACCCTGTCCACGGCCTGCACGTCCAGCGCCAAGGCCCTGGCCAGTGCCCGCCGCCTGATTGCCAGCGGCCAGTGCGATGCGGCCATCGCGGGAGGGGCCGACTCACTGTGCCGTTTGACCGTCAATGGTTTCGCCTCGCTGGAGGCGGTCAGCGACGCTCCCTGCCGTCCCTTTGCCGCCGATAGAAGGGGCATCAATCTCGGTGAAGGGGCCGCGCTATTCCTGGTCACTGGAGAAAACGGCGGCATTCAGCTTGGCGGCTATGGTGAAACCAGCGATGCCCATCATATTTCCGCCCCCCGGCCGGATGGTTCCGGCGCCCGTGAAGCCATGCTCGCGGCTCTGCACATGGCTGGCGTGCAGGCGTCACAGGTCGACTATCTCAACTTGCACGGCACCGCCACCAAGCTGAATGATGCGATGGAATCCCTGGCCGTTGCCGAAGTGTTCCCTCAAGGTGTGCCCTGCAGCTCGACCAAGAGCCTGACAGGCCACACACTGGGAGCATGTGGCGCCCTGGAAGCCGCTTTCTGCTGGCTGGCCATCGACCGCGGGCAACTACCGCCTCAGCTGTACGAGGCCGACCCGGCCCTGCCCGCCCTGACCTTCAGCCATGGCGGCCATTACGATGTGAAACGCGCCCTGTCCAATGCCTTTGCCTTTGGCGGCAATAACATTGCCCTGCTCATGGAACGCAGCCAATGATTCACCATACGACTCCCGACCAGGCAGGTTCATATCCTCAGTCCATTGACTCACTGGTACCTCACGAAGGTGACATGTGCCTGCTGGATGAGCTACTGGAGGTTGGCCAGGAGCATCTGCGCGCTCGAGTCACTCCTAAGCGTGATGACCTGTTTGCAACCTCCGCAGGCATCCCCGGCTGGGTCGGCCTGGAGTGGATGGCCCAGGCCATCGCTGCCTGGTCAGGACACCACAACACGGATCAGGGACGGCGCCCCAGCATCGGTTTTCTGCTCGGTACCCGACGCTATCGCTGCGACCTTGCATCCTTCCCTTTGGGTGTGCCCGTCGAAGTCACCATTCAACTGGACTATCGTGCCGACAATGGCCTGGGCGCCTTCCAGGCCGAGTTACACACCGCTCAGGGCCAGGTCGCCAGTGCTCTGCTCAATGTGTTCCAACCCGAATCCGAAGATGCCCTGAATGCCATGCTGAAGGAGCAACCATGAGAGATACCATTCTCGTTACCGGCTCCAGCCGAGGCATCGGCCGTGCCATTGCGCTGCGCCTGGCCAAGGACGGCTTCGATATCGTGCTGCATTGTCGTCAACAAAAGGATGCCGCCGAGCGTGTTGCCGAGGACATTCGTCACTTGGGCCGTGACGTGCGCATTCTGTGCTTTGACGTGACTGACCGAGAGCATGCACGCCAGACGCTGGAAGCAGACATCGACGCTCACGGGGCTTACTACGGCGTCGTGTGCAATGCCGGCATCACTGCCGATGCGGCTTTCCCGGCGCTGTCCGATGCCGACTGGGATGGGGTCATCGATACTGGCCTCAATGGCTTCTACAACGTGATCAAGCCGATCACCATGCCGTTGGTACGTCGGCGCAAACCCGGGCGCATTGTGGTCATGTCATCCGTCTCCGGTCTGATGGGTAACCGTGGACAGGTCAACTACAGCGCCGCCAAGGCCGGCTTGATCGGAGCCGTGAAGGCATTGGCCATCGAACTCGCCAAACGCAGAATCACCGTCAATGCCGTTGCGCCAGGGTTGATCGACACTGACATGACAGAAGACCTGGCTCGCGATGAAGCGCTCAAGATGATCCCCATGCAGCGCACCGGTACCGCCGATGAAGTTGCCGCTGCCGTCAGTTTCCTGTGTTCCCACGAGGCAAGCTACATCACCCGCCAGGTCATTGCGGTCAACGGAGGTATGTGCTGATGACAACCAATGCCATGCGCCCCGACGGTCTGGGCCGACGCGTGGTCGTGACCGGAATGGCGGGGTTCTCGCCTATCGGCAACGACTGGCCAAGCATTCGCCAGCGTCTCGCTGCGGGTATCAACGGCATCTGTCATATGAAAGAGTGGGAACAGTACGAGGGCTTGAACACGCGTCTCGCCGGGGTAGTGCAAGACTTCTCCCTGCCCGAACACTACCATCGCAAGGCCCTGCGCAGCATGGGACGCGGAGCCCGCATGGCCACCCGGGCCAGCGAGCTGGCCCTGGAAGATGCCGGTCTGCTCGACAGCACGTTGACCAGAAGCGGCCGCATGGGCATCGCCTATGGCGCCTCCGCCGGAGAACCTGACGCGGTGGCCGACTTCGGCAACATGTTGATCAACAAGTCCACCGATGGGCTTAATGCCAACTCCTATATCCGCATGATGGCGCATACCGCGCCAGTGAACATCGGGGTTTTCCTTGGTGTTCGCGGACGCATCCATACCACTTCAAGTGCTTGTACCTCCGGTAGCCAGGGGATCGGCTACGCTTACGAGGCCATTCGCTTCGGTCGCCAGACCGCCATGATTGCAGGCGGCTGCGAAGAGCTTTCCGCCTCCGAGGCAGCCGTCTTCGATACCCTGTTCGCGACCAGCACACTCAACGACCAACCCGAGAAGACACCTCGTCCCTTCGATGCTGGGCGTGATGGTCTGGTCATCGGAGAAGGGGCAGGAACCCTGATTCTGGAGGACCTCGAGCATGCTCTGGCCAGGGGAGCCAGGATTCATGCCGAACTGGTAGGATTTGCCACCAACAGTGATGGCCGCCATGTCACTCAGCCAGATACCGCCATGATGGAGGCTGCCATACGCGGTGCACTCGCCGACGCCGCGTTGTGCCCGGAGCAGATCGGCTATGTCAGCGCCCATGGCACAGCCACGGAACGTGGCGATATTGCTGAGTCCATTGCCACACAAGCCGTCTTTGGAAAAGCTCAGCCGATCAGTGCATTCAAGAGTTTTACCGGTCACACTCTAGGGGCCTGCGGTGCACTCGAAGCCTGGGTCGCTATCGAGATGATGCGTGAAGGCTGGTTCCACGCCACCGCCAATCTGGATATGCTCGATCCAAAATGCGCAGAACTGGATTACCTTTGTGGCAAGGGCCGCCACATCGACTGTGAATATGTCATGAGCAACAACTTTGCCTTCGGCGGCATCAATACATCACTGATCTTCCAGCGCTGGGGCCCATGAAGCCCTGGGCCGACAGGTTTCATGCTCGCTTTGCAACCACCGCCTCAGCGGCTCCATCTCACCACGCCATCTATCTCACCGCACAATCTATCTCACTGCACAAGGAGTGATAAAAGATGAAGAAAGGACTGATTTGCCTGGCCTTGATGCTCAGCAGCATGGTGCTGGCATCCATGGCTCAGGCCCGCGATACGCAGTATTTCCTGCCCATTCAGGATGTACTGGCCATGCCTGAGGCCAAGAAAAAGCTCGACCCCAATATCCACTTTGTCTTCGGCGACAGTGCCGTCGCCGGCAGCGTGGCCCAGGAACATGGGCCAGTGGTCACATACCGCAAGACCAATGCCTTGAACAAGACCGATGAGGAAGCCTGCCGTTGGGTGATGCTGTCCGCCCTGCTGGCGATACAGGAGCGTGCCAAGGAAGAAGGCGCCAATGCGGTCATCAACATCACCAGCTACTACGATGAGATTGCCAGGCCCTCTGCAACGGAATACGAATGTCGTGCCGGTACCCTGATTGCCGGTGTCTCGCTCAAGGGCGAAGTTGTCACACTGGAGTGAGCTAGGCCCCGCTCGCCTGCTACTGGCCCTTGCACGTACAGGGCCAGTAGCCAGAGGAGCCGGAGCCTCTCGCCTGGGCCGCGAGTTGTTGTCACAGCTTGCGGCCCAGTGGGCGATCGACTGCCCCCTGGCAGGCTGGTCACCGCGCGGTCACGGACCGGTACGCCACGATAACCTGCCCAATGGTATCTGGCCGGGGTTGAGCCACCGTCGTGATCATGTCATCGCCGCGCTGTCCAACAGACCCTTCGGACTGGACATCGAGAGCCCCATTGGACGTCATGCACGCAAGCTCGACGGCCTGATCGAAGCTTTCCCCACACCGCAGATACGCACCTCCATCCACCAGGATGCCCAACCACAACAGGCTTTCTATCGCGCCTGGACCTTGCATGAAGCGCTCTTCAAGCTCGCCTGGAGCGAAGGGAAAAGGCCGTCGCACGTGCTTTCCCCGGATATCGCGACAATGCTCGACGAGTTGGCTCCGAATGGCACCATACATGTCTGGCAATATCAGGATGAGCAATTGACCATTCATCTCTGTATTCGCAGCCCTGAGCTCGATATCAGCCCTGAGCTCGACATCAGCATGCCGCTGCCAGGAACAACGTCCATAACACTCAGGCCGGTACAAGATCTCTGATGTTCCCGGCAGTCATTCTCAAGTAGTTCTCGCCCGACCATCGAGCGTGGTTCCATGGCGACTTCCTTTTCGATGCTGAATCGCTTTCTCGCTCACTTCACCCATCAGCACGATGGAGTCGATCAAAAGTCGAGTTGCACAAAATGTCTGACATTTCATATATTGTCGTCAGACATTTTGGAGTTCCTGCATGGATCCTCTCGCCACACCACGTCTTGCCAAGTTGCCCCAACCTGCCCAGGAGCGCAGCGCTTCTGCGTTGGCCGAGGTTCTGGCCCAGGCGATCCTGTCTGGCCACTGGCAACCTGGTGATACTTTCCCCCGGGAGATCGATCTATGTGCCCACTTCTCCGCCAGCCGCAACAAGGTGCGCAACGCTCTGGCGGAACTGAGTACCGCCGGGCTGATCGAGCGCACCGCCGGGCGTGGCACTGTGGTCAAGGACATCATCGACTGGCATCTGCTGGCACCACAGATGAGTGCCTGGATGGCCAGGTTGGAATCACCTCATCCTCAGCTGATAAAAGCCGTCTTTGCCTTTCGCCTGTCCGCAGAACCCTATATCAGTGAGCTGGCGGCATTGAATGCCACCGCCGAGGACCTGGCTCGCATCGAGGCCGCTTTCATCGGCATGCGTGACAGTGCCGGTGTAGAAGAGCTTCGCCAGCAGCATATCGAGCATGATGTCGCCTTCCATGATGCGATCTATCGCGCCAGCCATAATCTGGTATGGCGGCAGATGGGGCTGCTGCTCAAGCCATCCATCGTCGCGCTGATCCAAAGTGCACAGCATCACACACAGGACTTGAGCGATAGCCTCGAACGCCATCAGCAACTACTGGAAGCCATTCGCCTACGCCAGCCAGCACAGGCACGCCATGCCACAGAGTGCCTGCTGGAGCGCACCGCAATGGATCTGGAAATGGATCACAGCACATCTCCACCCACAGCCACATTGCGGGCACCATCACGCCCCCTTCACGATTCCACTCAAGGACACTGACGATGAAAATTACCCGACTCAAGACCTGGCAAGTTCCACCACGCTGGCTGTTTCTGAAGATCGAGACCGATGAAGGCGTCTATGGCTGGGGAGAG
Source organism: Halomonas sp. (assembly GCF_029263665.1). Lineage (GTDB taxonomy): Bacteria > Pseudomonadota > Gammaproteobacteria > Pseudomonadales > Halomonadaceae > Halomonas. Next base: position 34,097 of record NZ_JAJUFQ010000025.1, on the reverse strand, counting down.
CCAGTGATCGAAGGTCGCGCCGCCACGGTGGAAGCTGCCGTGCATGAGCTCGCCGATTATCTGGTCGGCCAGGACCCTCGTAACATCGAACACCTGTGGAATGTCATGTACCGGGCCGGCTTCTACCGTGGCGGCCCGATACTGATGTCCGCCATCGCCGGTATCGACCAGGCGCTATGGGACCTCAAGGGACGCGATTTGGGTGTTCCCGTCCACCAATTACTCGGTGGCAAGGTACGCGACAAGATGCGCATGTACGCCTGGACCGGCGGCGACCGCCCTTCCGATGTGGGCGCTGGTGCCAAGGCCCTGGTCGACCAGGGTTTTACCGCTTTCAAGATGAATGGCACACCAGAACTGCAGATCGTCGATAGCCACCGCAAGATCGATGAAGCTGTGGCCCGCGTCGCCGAGGCCCGCGATGCCGTAGGTCCGGATGTCGGCATTGCCGTGGACTTTCATGGTCGCGTACACCGTCCCATGGCCAAGACGCTGATGCGAGAGCTCGAGCCCTACCATCTGATGTTCATCGAGGAGCCGGTGGCCCCGGAGCATCTCCCTGCCCTGAAGACCATTGCCCAGGACCTGGCCACCCCCATCGCCACCGGCGAACGCCTGCATACCCGCTTCCAGTTCCGCGACCTGTTTGCCGACAATATGGTCGACATTGTCCAGCCGGACCTGTCCCATTGTGGCGGCATCAGCGAAGGCTGGAAGATTGCCACCCTGGCTTCGGCCCATGATGTGGCCCTGGCCCCACATTGTCCGCTCGGCCCGCTGACCCTGGCGGCCTCCCTGCAACTGGATGCGGTATGCCATAACGCCTTCATCCAGGAACAGAGCATGGGTATCCACTACAACAAGGATAACGACGTGCTCGACTATCTGGTCGACAAGTCTGCCCTGGCCATCGAGGATGGCTTCTGCGCCATTCCGGAAGGTCCGGGACTTGGTGTGGAAATCAACGAGGCATTCGTCGAGGAACGTTCAAAAGTTGGCCACCGCTGGCGCAACCCGGTGTGGCAACATGAAGATGGCTCCGTTGCCGAGTGGTAAGGGAAGCGTTCAACGGTAAACGCTCAGGGAGAACAATATGCCCACTATCTCTCCATGCCTCGGCCATGCCGAGGCGCTTTATTCTCCCCCTTCCCACTTGGGGGAAGGGCCTAGCTGGGATGCCGCCCGTGGCGAGTTCCGTTGGCTCGATATTCTTGGCCGCCGCTTGCATCGCCATCACCTGGAAAGTGGCGAACACCGGGTGATCGAGCTTGACCAGTTGAGTTCCTTCGCCCAGCCACTGGTCGATGGTGATGATCTGCTGGTCACCGAACACGGCCTGGCCATCATGGAACATGCTCATGGACAAGTGGCGCCTTGGCGTGATGTCGAGGCCGACAATCCTGTCACTCGCAGCAACGACGCCCGCGCCGACCAGCATGGCGGCCTGTGGTTCTCGACCATGGGCAAGCATGCTGAACCTGGCGCAGGCAGCCTGTATCGTCTTTATCGTGGCACCATCTATACACTGTGCACGGACATCAGCATTCCCAATGCGTTGTGCTTCTCGGCTGACGGCCAGCATGCCTGGCTGACTGACACCACGACGCAAGTGGTGATGCGCTGGTCACTGGATGCCGACGGATTCCCGCAGCGCACCGATGGCAGTGCCTTCCTCCAGAATGGACAGGCAGCAGCACCAGACATGCTGCTGTCTCCCGAGCCCTGGGCCGACTTCAGCAACGATCCAGGCAGTCCGGATGGCGCCGTGATTGATAGCGAAGGTTGCATGTGGCTTGCCTTGTGGGGCAGCGGACGCGTCGCCCGCCTGTCGCCAGAAGGCAAGGAGATCGGCCATGTGCAAGTGAATGCCGAGCAACCTTCCTGCCCAGCCTTTGGCGGCCGTGATCTGACGACATTGCTGATCACCACGGCGACCGAGGGCCAAACGGAACAGGCGCCAGGTCGCCAGGATGGTGCAACCTTCATCATCGACCTGCGTGACATCCTGCCCGGTGTACGTGGCCAGCATGAAGAGCCGTTGCATATTCGGTCATGACAGCTGCTGTTACGGGCTTGATATTGCAGAAACACAGGCTAGAGACCTCGTCGATCTGATAACCTGAGTCCCTTAAAGCAGGCATTTCAGGAAGCAAGCGAGGTCATGGCCAAAACAGCAGCACGCAGGCGTCCCTACCAATTGGCAGAGGTTATCAAGGGCTGGATCGTCGATCGCCAGCTCAGTCCTGGTGACCGCCTGCCCAGTGAAACCGAGTTGATGGAGACGTTGGGAGCGTCCAAGGGCACGATCCGCGAAAGTACACGGGTTCTCGAGGCTCAAGGGTTGGTCGAAACCCGCACGGGACCCGGCGGAGGAGTCTTTGTACGAGAAATGAGCGAGACCCGGGCCATTTCCCTGCTCAGCCATTATCTGTATTTCAAGGATCTCTCGATTCACGACATCTACCAGATCCGCCTGGCACTGGAGCCAGAACTGGCCGCATCACTTGCCGGCCAGGTCGATGCCGAGGACCTCACCCGCCTGCGGGCCAGCCTTCACAGCTATGCAGAGCCAGCCCAGAATCTTGACGCCGAGCGCCAACAGCACATTGACTCTCTGGCCTTTCACGAGGAACTGGCCCAGCTTTCAGGTGGCAATCCTCTGCTGGTATTCATCATCCGTTTCACCGCCCAGATACTGGCCGACCTGACCGTTTATCGCCGCCTCTACGAGCCAGGGGATCATCACCTGGGTCCGGCCGGCTGCCAGTACCATGCCCAGGTTCTGGATGCCATCGAGGACGGCGATGCCGACCGGGCCCGTCGGCTGATGCACGAGCATCTGCTCGACGCTCAGGCGGTGATGAATGACAACGAAGTTCAGGTAAAACGCGGCTTTCTCAGCGAGAAATAACCTAAACAAGATATAACCCAGGCAAGAAGTCACCCAGGCCAGGAGTCACCTAGGCGGAAATCCCCACCCGCGATGGAAGGTCGGCAAGAAACTGCATCAACGCTCGGGTGGCCGCCTCCCCGTCCGCAGCACTGATCGCTTCATCGGGGTGATGGCTGAGCCCATCCCGGCAACGCACGAACAACATGCCAATATCCGTCAGGTCACACATCGCCAGGCCATCATGGCCAGCACCACTGAACAACGGCTCAGCCGGCTGGCCAATGGCCCTGCAGGCATCTCCCAAAGCCTCTATCAGCCAGGCAGCGCAGTCCACGGCTTCAGCCGAGTACGTCTGTTCAATGCTCACCTCCAGTTCCCGAGCCGCGGCGAGTCGACGACAGGCCGTCAGAATGGCATCACGCCCTTGTGCACGCACTTCCGCCCGGGGAGAACGCAGCTCCAGGGTGAAGGTTACCTCGGAGGGAATCACATTGACCGCATTGGGCCGGACATCGAGCTTACCTACCACGCCTACGAAATCCTCGGTGGCATTCAGTACCCTATCGGCTTCCAGAATCATCTCGGCGGCCCCGACCAGCGCATCACGGCGCCCAGGCATCGGCGTCGTTCCCGCATGGCCAGCCTTGCCTGACACAGTCAGACGGTGGCGCTCGATGCCAGTCAGTGCGGTGACGACCCCCAGGGCATGATCTCGGCGCTCGAGCACCGGTCCTTGCTCGATGTGTACTTCGACAAAGCCCAGCACTGAATCCGGCTCGCGTGCCAGTGCAGGAATGTTTTCTGGTTCACCGCCGAAGTCCTGCAACGCCTTAGCCAGGCTGATGCCATCAGCATCCTTGGCCTCGAGGCTCGAAGCATCGAAGGTACCGGCCAAAGCACGGCTACCGATCAAGGTCGATTGGAAACGGGTACCTTCTTCGTCACCAAACGCCACGACTTCGACGCCATAAGGTAATGTCACTCCGGCTTCCTGCAAGGCTTCAAGGGCCAGCAACGGCAGAGCAACACCCAGCATACCGTCGTATTTACCGCCTTCCACCACGGTGTCCTGATGCGACCCCATGATCAGCGTTTTCTCACCCGCCTGAGCCCGAGCACAACGGCCTACCAGATTGCCTGAGGCATCCAGCTCAGGAGTCAGGCCAGCCCTGCGCATCCAACCGGCAATCACCTCACAGACACCGCGATGCTGCTCGGAACAGAATAGCCGGGTCACTCCCGGGCCCGGCTCAGAATGCTGGGCGGCCTCATCCAGACGTTGCAGCAAGGTATGCCCCAGGTCAGTCGTTACTGTCGTCATAAAAACTCCATCCGGTGTCCCGTCCTCACTGCGGAGGACAGGACACCTATTTCCGTATACTGAGATTGGATATGCCGGTTCAACGCATCGGCAAAGAAGAGAGAAAAGTCGAAAATTCCGCTGCACGAACACGCCTTATCAAGGCTCTCAGCTCGGCGACAAGGTCGCCTTCACACCAGTCCACACGCAGATCAATGGGAGCCGCCGAGAAAGACTCGATGCGCAGAGCACAGGAACGAACACCTCGTTTGTCTCCACCGGCCTCAAGCGCCCTACCCAGAACATGGAGCAGTACTTCTGGCAGATTAGATGCGTAATTTTCGCGGTAATCGGGAGGAGAGATGCCTAGGCGCACTGCCTCGAAGTTGTGGCATGTCTGCATGGCAAATGCGTCGACCATGACATCGACGACCGCAGCATCTGCCAGCATGTTGCCTGCTGCAGCGACTGTCGGACGCAGGCAGGCGGCAACAGCATCGACATTGTCCGTTCCGTGGTGTACTGCAGCCTGGCCTTGTCCATCCATCACCAGGCACTGCCGCCGCGAAGCTCCATCATCTTCCTGCACCACACCATTCAGTGCCTCATTGGCCCCATGGCCGTCAGCCAAAGCACGCTGAATACCTTCGGGATACCAGGGGTTGGTCGCCAGCCCCTGGGTCGCGCAGGCACCCAATCCACGCCAGACATGATGGACATACCCACCCACGGCGACACCGCCAGTGGCAGTCAGTGCAGCAACAGTCCCGCTACTTGGATGAACATGCACCAATGACAGTGTCATGGCATCAATACCCAGCCAGGTGGCCAATGAAAAGCCCCACCCAGGCCAGCAGGTAAACCAGTACCATGAACGGCAGGATCGCCTTCAACCACTTCTCGTAGGACACCCTGCCCAACGCCAGCATGGCCAGCGTACCGCCAGAGGTGGGAACGATCAGGTTGGTCAGCCCATCACCGATCTGGAAGGCAGTGATCATCAACTGGCGGCTCATCCCGACAAGATCCGCCACAGGAATCAGGATCGGCATGGTGACAAGTGCCTGGCCAGAGCCCGATGGCACGAACAGGTTGATCACGCCCTGAACCACACTGGCCATGATCGCCGACAGCGAAGCAGGAATTCCCTGGATCAGGCCGCTCAGCGCATAGACGATGGTATCAATGATCTGGGCTTCCTTGAGGATGACCTGGATCGATGCCGCCAGGCCAATCACCAACGCCCCCGCTGTCACACTGGAGGCACCTTCCATCATCTGTTTGACGATCTCGTTGGCGGACAGGCCATTGACGATCCCGATCAGGATGGCGATCAGCAGGAACATGCCAGCGATCTCATTGATGTACCATCCTTGGGTGAAGACCCCTGCCAGCATCGCGACCAGGCCACCACCAAAGACAACAAGCGTCAGCTTGTCTCGCCCTGAAAGATGGTATTCACCCAGCGACTTGCTCATGGCTTCAGCGTTGGCCGGTTCCTCGAAGTCCATTCGGGTGACAAAGCGACAGATATAGAACGACAGCAGGGCCAACGCCGACACCACAAGCAGAACCCGCAACCATGCCCCTGAAAAAGTCGGCAACTCGGCAATGCCCTGTGCCACACCTACGGTATAGGGGTTGATCGGAGACAAGGCGAAGCCCACCCCGATGCCTCCTACCGCCATGGTGGTCCCCACCAGACTGGAGCAGCCCACGGCGCTCGCAATCAGCACGGCTATCGGCACCAGGGCAATATTGTTCTCGAAGCCAACGGCCACGCCGAAGAAGCCATAGATGAAAGTGCCTACCGTGATGATCAGGTTGCGGCGCTCGACACCCGCACGATGCACCGCTACCCCGATGGCATTTTCCAGCGCTCCCGTCCGCTGCAGGATATGAAACAACCCTCCGGCGATGAACACGATGAAAAGATAGAGCGAGGCCTCGTTCAGCCCCCTGGGAATCGCGACAAAGATATCGAAAGGTGAAATCGCTGCGACATCATTGAGATAGTGAAAGGAGTCCGGCACCACCCGGGTACGCCCATCCAGCATGACCCGTTCGAACTCTCCCGCCGGAATCAGGAAGGTCAGCGCATAAGTGGCAAGCAGGATCAGGAAAATCAGTACCATGGGATCTGGTACTGCCTGGTACCACTTCTTGCGCTTGCGTTCGTTCAATACCTGGTCTTGTGCGCTCATAGCATTGTCCTTGTTGGAGTCAGTCGCCCATATTTCCCAGGCATGACCGCAAGCGCATCACCCGGGAGGATGGCACGCTTAATTTATCATGATAAATTCTCAGAACAAGCCCTGTTGTGGCTAGCTTTCCGCTTTCAGATACTTCTCCATAGCGCCAGTCTCAGCGATTCTTCTGAATCTCCAGGCCATGCTGCTTGAGCTTGCGCACGACACTGGGCTGGCTGATGCCAAGGCGCTCAGCGATCGCGTAAGTGGAAGGCAATTGCTGGCAAAACTCGGCAAGAATGCGGCGTTCGGTACGTGCCAGGGCCTCCTTGAGCCCTTCATGTTCCGCCAGGCTAGCCCCGACAGAATCCAGATCAGCTTGTTTCGGCACATCATCATCAGCGGTATTTCTCTGGCCCTCGACGTTCAAGGTGCGCGCGTGAATCACGTCGTCACTGGATAGCCAGGCTCTTTCCAGCACATTCTCCAGTTCGCGTACATTACCCGGCCAGTCATGCCCCATCAGCACTTGCCACACGTCACGATCGAGTATCTTGTCACGCCCATAACGCTGATTGAGGCGGCTCAGCTGTCGCTCGACCAGGGCAGGCACTTCCTCGCGCCGCTCGCGCAGGGGCGGCAGAGTGACCGGTATGACATTGAGCCGGTAGTAGAGGTCGAGCCGGAACTGGCCCTGCTCGACACTTTGTGCCAGATCCTGATTAGTGGCCACGACCAGGCGAAAATCGACACGACGGGATTCCGTATCGCCCAGGCGTGTGATGCGGCCATCTTGAATGGCCTTGAGCAGTTTGGTCTGCACTGACAGCGGCAGCTCACCTATCTCATCCAGAAACAGCGTACCTCCCGCCGCCTGCTCAATCAGCCCCACACGTCCACCCGGTGCCGCCCCCGAAAAGGCTCCCTGGCGATAACCAAACATTTCCGACTCAAACAGGCTTTCGGGAATGGCGGCACAGTTCACGTCGATGAATGGCCCATCGGCACGAGGGCTCCAACGGTGCAACAAGCGCGCGAAGACGGTCTTGCCGACACCGGATTCGCCCTGCATCAATACCGTGGCATCCGTGGGCGCCACGCGACGCAGCAGGCGGGCAACCTCTCGCATCACGGGACTATGGGCTTCCAGGTCTCCCAGTGCCGCTTCGAGGTCTTCGGCATCCTGGCCAAGACCATGGCCAAGCTTGATGTGCTCGCTGAAGCGTTGCTGCAACAGGGCATATTCTTGCTGCAGCAATTGCAGGTCGGTCAGGTCCATGGAACGGCTGACGACAGCGACCAGCCTATCGCCATCAAAAACAGGATGCGCCTGAGCAATCACCGTTCGTCCTGTACTGGTCTGCTGCACTAATTGAGCAGCCTGCCCGGTGCGAAAGACTTCCATGCTGACGGAAGGGCGCAGCACGCCTTCCGCTTCAAGACGCTGAACAGTGGTCTGGCATAGCGCTTCCCGCGACAGACCATACACGGCGGCCGCACCAGGGCTGACGTCACGGATACGGCCACTGGCCTCGACAATGAAGAAGTGGTCATGCGCAGTATCAATGATCGTCTGGAGGATGAGATCTTCTATATCAGCGCCCATAACGATTCTCTCACAGCGATTCAAAAATGCATCAGCAATTCATTACTGTATCACCTCTGACGCCATAGCAATTCAATAATGAATCACCATGCCCTGGCGACAGCTGGAAACAGGCACCAGCAGAGGCTTTTCAGGGTTGGCATGGTTTCTGCAATACAAGTTGCAGAAACGAAGCCATGTGTCAGACGTAGTCCCAGTGTCTTTGGATCCGCCTGACGACAATCTCGACAATAGATACCCCGACAACAGCCATTCGAAAGCAGGAAGCCATTGTGAACGATTTCAATCAGCCTCTGGGTGGAAATGTCATGCCGCGTTCTGGCGGCCCCGCGACCATGATGCGTCTGCCGACTCAAGACACTGCCGCAGGCCTTGATGCTGCCTTCATCGGCATTCCCATGGATATCGGTACTTCCAACCGCCCAGGAACCCGTTTGGGGCCGCGCCAGATCCGTGATGAATCACGCATGCTGCGCCCCTATAACATGGCCACCCGCGCGGCCCCCTTCGATAGTCTGCAGGTCGCCGATATCGGTGATGTGCCGATCAATACCTTCAACCTGCCCAAGAACCTCGACATCATCAGCAACTTCTATGATGAAGTTCTGAGTCACGGCTGCGTGCCGCTGACTCTGGGCGGTGACCATACTCTGACCTGGCCAATCCTGCGTGCCATTGCCAAGAAACACGGCCCGGTGGGGCTTATCCATATCGACGCCCACGCTGACGTCAACGAGCACATGTTCGGTGAAGAAGTGGCCCACGGCTGCCCATTCCGCCGCGCCCAGGAAGAGGGCCTGCTCGACAGCAAGCGCGTCGTGCAGATTGGCCTGCGCGGCACCGGCTATGCCGCCGAAGACTTTGATTGGTGCCGCGAGCAAGGCTTCCGCGTCGTGCAGGCCGAACAATGCTGGCACAAGTCGCTCGAGCCGCTGATGGCCGAAGTTCGCGAGCAGATGGGAGATGGTCCTGTCTACATTTCCTTTGATATCGATGGCCTTGACCCTTCCGTGGCTCCCGGCACAGGTACTGTGGAAATGGGAGGGCTCACCGCCCAGCAAGGACTGGAAATCGTCCGCGGAGCCTGGGGACTCAACATTGTCGGCGGCGACCTGGTCGAAGTGGCGCCGCCCTATGACCCCAGTGGCAATACCGCACTGATGGGCGCGACGCTGCTCTACGAGATGCTCTGCGTGCTGCCCGGCGTCAAGCGCCGCGATTGAGGGTTCCTGAGTGGCATGACGCAGCCCCTGCCATGGCAGGGTCCGAGGCGCTGACAAAGGTCACGAGCGACGATCAGGCAAGGCAAAATCCACCGAAAAGCGCAGTTTACAAGCCGTAAATGAGCATTTTGAGGTGAATTTTAACGCTGGATGATCGAGCGCAGTAGTTTGTCAGCAGCCTCGGCCATGAGGGCATCGCGAAAAGCCATGCCCCGACACTACAAGATCAACGAGTAACGCTTATGTCTTCGCAACTGCATTCCGCCGACCAGTTGGCCAATGATGTCGCTCCCATCAACGCGGCCGGGGTCCTCAAGTTCGCTATACCCTCTCTCTTCGGTATTCTGCTGTTTCTCGTGCCTATCTCCACGGAAGAGTCGATCAATATCGGCATGGGAATGGCTGCCGACTGGCTCAAGGCAGCCCTGGGAAGCACATTGCCCGCTATTGCCACCGGCGTGCTATGCCTGTCTGCGCTGATGACTCTGCTGGTGTCCCTGAGCCAACCCCGCTGGGCACAGCACAAGGCCATGCAAGAGCTGTTCAACGTCGCTCCGCTGTGGCTGGTGACCCGCATCATCGGGGCAATCTTCGCGGTCATGACCTACTTCCACATCGGCCCGGAGTTCATCAACTCCGACTTCACCGGTGGCGTCATGCTCAATGACCTGGCCCCGGTGCTGGTGACATTTTTCTTCTTTGCCGCCATCCTGCTGCCGTTTCTTGTCGATTTCGGTTTCATGGAATTCGTCGGTAGCCTGGTACGCACTCCTTTCCGCAAGATCTTCGGCCTGCCAGGGCGCAGCGCCATCGATGCTACGGCCTCATGGATGGGTTCCGGCACCGTAGGTGTGCTGATCACTACCCAGCAGTACGAGCAAGGTTTCTACAACTGCCGTGAAGCCGCCGCCATCGCCACGAATTTCTCGATCGTGTCGATTGCCTTTGCCTTGCTGGTGACCACCTTCACCCAGATCAACCACCTGTTCATTCCCTTCTATCTCACCGTGGTCGTGGCAGGGCTGGTGGCGGCGGTGATCGTGCCACGCCTTCCCCCCCTCTCACGCAAGCCCAACACCTACTATGAGCCAGTGGGGTGCCAGATTCGCGAAGAGAATGACAGTCAACAGAACCTGTTGCGCTACAGCCTCGGCATGGCTGTGGCACGAGCACGTACCGCACCAGGTGCGATGAAGCTGATGCGCACCGCACTGTTCAACGTCGCCGATATTCTCTTTGGCCTGCTGCCGATCGTCATCGCCATCGGTACCGTGGCCCTGGTACTGGTGGAATACACTCCGATCTTCGACTGGCTGTCACTGCCGATGGTCCCGGTGCTGGAGTGGATGGGACTGCCCGAAGCCGACAAGGCTGCCCCAGCCACCCTGGTGGGTTTTGCCGACATGTTCCTGCCCGCAGTACTGGCCAAGGACATCGACAGCGAACTGACACGTTTCGTGATTTCCTGCCTGTCACTGACCCAATTGATCTACATGTCGGAAATCGGTGCCTTGCTGCTGAAATCGAAGATTCCGCTCAAGTTCTGGGAATTGGTGGTCATCTTCATTCTGCGCACCGTCATTACTCTGCCGATCATCGTGGTGATGGCGCACTGGCTGGTGGGCTGATACCTGGAAAGCGGCCAGCCCCTGACCTGGTCGCATCATCAAAGACAACGTTCATGTGATTGAGGACAGATCCGCATGCCCCTTAACTCCCATGCTCCAGGCAAGGCAACGTTCACCCGTATTGACCACAGCACGGTTGAAGACTGGCAAATCATCCTCGCTCATGATGAGAACTATCTTCGTGAACTGCCCGAGACCATCGTGGCGACGTTAAAACGGCTTGGCGAAGGTCATCAGCCCTACCAGGTCACACGCCTGGAGCACTGCCTGCAGACTGCCACCCGTGCCGAGAAAGCGGGTGCCGATGAAGAAATGATCGTCGCTGCATTGCTGCATGATATCGGTGATGAATTGGCGCTGTTCGATCACGCATCCTATGCCGCATCAATCATAAGGCCCTTTGTCAGCGAGAAAACCCACTGGATCATCAAGCATCACGATGTATTCCAGGGGTATTACTACTGGGACAAACTCGGTGCTGACAAACATGCCCGAGAACGTTTCTGCGACCACCCCTGGTTCGACGACTGCGAGGCCTTTTGCCGGGACTGGGATTGCCCTTCTTTCGACCCAGAGTACGACTCACGACCACTCGACCACTTTATGCCGATGGTGCAGCGCATCTTCTCTCGCCAACCTTATAGCCTTGCGCCAGATCCGGCGTTTCCATCACAAGGACTGCCCAAATGACCTGTGCCGAACTACTGATTCGCCTGCTGCGTGACACCTATGCTGTGGATACCATCTTCGGCATCCCTGGTGTGCATACCGTCGAACTCTATCGTGGCCTGGAGGGTGGAAGCCAGAAAGCGTCCGGAGATGGAAAAGGAAGCGGCATTCGCCACGTGACCCCACGCCATGAGCAAGGGGCGGGATTCATGGCCGATGGCTATGCCCGAACCACCGGAAAACCCGGGGTATGCTTCATCATCACCGGCCCCGGCATGACCAACATCGCCACCGCCATGGGGCAGGCCTTGGCCGATTCCATCCCCATGCTGGTGATTTCCAGTGTCAACCGCACCGATACACTGGGCCGAGGCCAGGGCCGGCTACACGAACTGCCCAGCCAGCAACAATTGATGGCCGGCGTTTCCCGCTTCAGCCATACCCTGCTCGATGCAGATGCCCTGCCCGAAGTCATGGCCCGAGCTTTTACCGTGTTCGAAGGCGCACGCCCCGGCCCAGTACACATCGAGATTCCCATCGATCTGTTCAATGCGCCAGTGACTCCACCTCGTCACTGGCAACGCTGCCACTTGGCCAAGGCGGCCCCGTCTCCCGAGGCGCTTGATCAGGCCTGCCAATGGCTCGAACAGGCCGAGCGCCCGTTGGTCCTGTTGGGTGGCGGCTGTGTGACGGCCCCCGAGGCTGCACGCCAGTTGGTGGAGGCGCTGGATGCACCGACCGTGACCACGGTCAATGCCAAGGGATTGCTGGGTCGCCACCATCCTCTCGACCTCGGCCCCAATGCCTCCTTCCCGCCTGTACGCGACATGGCCCGGCAAGCCGATGTGGTGCTGGCCCTCGGCACCGAGATCGGTGAAACCGACTATGACGTGGTGTTCGATGATGGTTTTGCCCTCGGCGGACGCTTGATCCGCGTCGACATCGATGCCGAACAACTCGCTCGCAATCATCAAGCGGATCTGGCCATGGTGGCCGATGCTGGACTCACCCTGGTCGCCCTGGCAGAGCGCTTCCAGAACCGGCACTTGTCGCGAGGAGGAGAAGCACGCACCAAGGCCGCGCTGACGGCACTGAATCTGGCCAATGACCCTGCTTTCGCTGCCTATGTGCCTCTGTTCGACACCTTGCAGGAAGTGTTACCCGAAGCAGTGCTGGTGGGCGATTCCTGTGCCACGGTGTATGCCGGCAACCATCTGGTCAGCCAGCCTCATCCCAGGCGTTATTTCAACTCCGCTTCCGGCTACGGCACCCTCGGCTATGGTCTGCCGGCCGCCATGGGCGCCTGCATCGGTCGCCCGGACCTGCCTGTGGTCGCACTGGTCGGCGATGGCGGCGTGATGTTTACCCTCACGGAACTGGCTTGTGCGGTGGAAGAGCAACTGCCGGTGATCATTCTGCTGTGGCACAACCAGGGCTACGAGGAAATCCGCCGCTACATGGACAACGCAGGCGTCACCCGACTCGGTGTGGACATCCAGGCCCCGGACTTCCAGATGCTGGCTGCGGGCTTTGGCTGTAGCGCCACCCGGGTTGGTGATCCCGAAGGACTTGCACGAGCCATCACACACCGGCCTGTCAATGGCCCACTATTGATCGAGATCGATGCAGCTGCCTGGAATGAGGCCGTCGCGATATAGCGATTTACACATGTCCGTCCTTCTCATAATCACAACTCAAGGGACAACAGCATGACGATCATCAAACGTGTGCTCGGACAGGACACGCTGGACGCACACCACAGTAAAAGCCTGGGGGCCTTTGGCACCGTGTTCCTGTGGCTCGGTGCCAATGTCGTCGTCACCACCATTCTGACGGGCATGTTGCTGGTACCGGACCTGCCCTTCATGACCGCCATGGGCACCGTGCTGCTGGGCTCCCTGATCGGCGCCGTCCCGCTGTTGCTGGTCGGCCTGATGGGGCAGCATACCGGGTTGCCTTCCATGGCCCTGACCCGTCGTGCCTATGGCCCCCTGGGCAGCAAAGTGATCTCGCTGATCAACATGGCAGTACTGATTGCCTGGAGTTGGATTCAGGCCTTGCTGGCGGGGATGAGTCTGGACTATGCCATCTCGTCTGCCACCGGCTACTCGAACCTGCCGCTGATGACGATACTGTGCGAAGTGATCGTGGTCCTTGTCGTGTTGCGCGGCCACCTTGGCATCGAGAAAGTCGAACGCTGGGCGGCACTAGCCATGGTTGGACTTGCTGCCATCGTGCTGTACCAGCTCAATCGCCATTATGACGTAACGTCATTGCTGGACATGCCGATAGAGTCCCGCAATGGCATCACCCTGGGGATAGCCTTTGATATCGTGGTCGCCACAGCGTTCTCCTGGATATCCTCTTCTGCCGACTACAACCGCAACTGCAAGAGCGGTCGCATCGCCATCTGGGGAACCTACAGCGGCTATGTGCTGGCAGCGATGATCGCCATGGGGCTCGGTGCTGTAGTCTCTGGCTTGTCTGTGCTTACCGGCATGCCGCAGACCTACGACCCGACCCGCCTGCTGAGCGGCTTTGGATTCGGCCTGCCGGCGGCACTGGTCGTGTTCTTCTCGGTCATGACCACCAACATCATGGCAGTCTACAGCGCGACCATGTCGTGCATGAATGTCTCCCCCGGCATGGCATTCTGGAAACCGGCATTGATCATCGGCGTGGTTACCGTCTTCGGTGCCTTGATCCCGGGCATACTCGACCAGTTCCAGAATTTCCTGCTGCTGGTGGGAGCCCTGTTCATTCCGGCCTTTGCCGTCGTGATTGCCGATTACTTCCTGCTGGGCAAGGCCGGCTACAGCTCAGAGCTGCTCAAGGCCCGTCATCAACTCGGGCGTCCCACTGCCAAGATAGCCATTTGCGCCTATCTTTCAGGTGCAGCATTGGCCGCTTACTGGACCCTGGTGTCACCCCTCTCCTTTGGCGCGTCCTTGCCCGTCTTCGTGATCACTGGTGCCATCTACTGGTTCGGCTGCACACTGCTCGTTCGCCACCCATCGGCCGTGCCCCATAGCGAAGAGGATTATTGATCATGCGTTTGCTGCTGGCTCAAACCTTTCCTGAACGCGGCAACATCGAAGCCAACCTTGCCGACATCGCTCGCCTGTGCGAACAGGCGGTGAACGCCAATGTCGACCTCGTTGCCCTCCCTGAGCTAGGCATCAGCGGGTACAACATCTTCGAGCAGCTGGATAGCCTCAGCGAGCCCATTGATGGTCCCACATCAGCCCGGCTCGCAGCACTGGCTCATCAGTATCGACTGCACTTGCTGGTCGGGCTTGCCGAACGCCAGCCCGATGGCAGCCTGGCTAACGCCGCTGTGCTGTTCGATGACCAGGGCCAGCGGCAAGCCACCTATCACAAGCGCCAGCTGTGGGATCGTGAACATGCGTTCTTCTCCCCGGGAAACGAACTCTGTGTGGTCGACACCCGCCTTGGCCGCCTGGGACTGATGATCTGCTACGACAACGAGTTTCCCGAGATGGCCCGCGCACTCGCCCAACGTGGCGCCGACATCATTCTCTCGCCTACTGCCAACATGGTGCCCAACGCAGAACGCCAGCAGTTGCAGATCCGCACGCGTGCGATGGACAACCAGTGTTTCGTGGCCTGCATCAACCGTGCCGGTCAGGAAGACGAACTGCATTACTGCGGGCATAGCCTCATTGCTGGCCCGGACGGAGAGGTTCTCGGACTGCTGGGTGCCGAGCCAGGCACGCTGATCGTCGATATCGACCTTGAACGCATCACCGAGAGCCGCAAGCAACAGGATTATCTGCGGGACCTGCGATCCACGCCGGAGCTAGCCACATGACGCACTTTCATGTTTCCAGAGGAGAGGCACGCAACTGGTATCGCACCAGACACCTGGCAGATGGCATCACACTGATCGATGAACCCGCGATCAAGCCGTTCTACCGTTGCAATATCTGGCATGTCCGCGGTAGGGAGCGTGATCTGGTCGTCGACTTCGGGCTTGGCGCCGTTCCCCTGCGTCAGAGCGTTGCCTTGCTAGCGGAGCGGGAGGTTCTGGCGGTGGCCAGTCACACCCATTTCGATCACATTGGCGCCGCCCATGAATTCGATAGCTGCCTGGTGCACCGCGATGAGGCCGATATCCTGCGGCAGCCCGACAACAAGAGAACCCTGGCCAGCCAGTTTCTCGACGACAGCATGTTCGATGCGCTGCCTCCTGAGCCTTACTCGCACAGTGGGTACCACATTCCCGCACCGCCTGAGGTCAGGATGCTCGAGGATGGCGATATTCTCGACCTCGGCGATCGCCGGTTCAGCGTTATCCATACCCCCGGTCATTCCCCGGGAGGCATCACGTTATGGGAGTCCGAGACCGCCACCCTGATCTCCGGCGACATCATCTATGACGGAGAACTGATCGAGGATGCCTACCACAGCAATCTGCAGGATTATGCCGCGAGCCTGCGCCGCTTGAATGCACTGCCTGTACGCACGGTTCATGGCGGACACTTTCCGAGCTTTTCGGGACAGCGCTTGCATGAACTGATCGACCATTGGCTACGGGCTCACCAACTCTAGAGTCCTACTGGCCAGCCACGACGTCCCATGAGATTTCCCCATGCAACGACTCACTCAACAATTCATTGGTAACCACTGGGTGGAAAGCCACGGTGCTCGCCGCTTGGCCGTCACCGATCCTTATCGCCAGGAACAGATTGCTGAACTCACCGCCGGCGATCCTGCTGATGTCGATGCAGCCGTCGCAGCGGCTCGTCAGGCTCTGCCAATATGGCAGGGCCTGGGCGGCTATCGTCGCGGCGCTTATCTGGATGCCTTTGCCGATGCCCTGACCGAGCGCCGTGAAGCATTGATGCGCCTGTCCGCGATCAACAACGGCAAGCCTCTGGCCGAGGCCGGCATCGACCTGGATGATGCCATTGCCTGCTATCGCTATTACGCCGATCAGGCGCGAGCCCTGGAGCAGCGTCAGGGAAGGCTTGTCGAACATGCCATGGACGGCGTCGAAGCCCGCACCTACGAAGACCCGGTGGGCGTGGTCGGCCTGATCACGCCATGGAACTTCCCGCTGGTCACCAGCGCCTGGAAAATTGCACCGGCACTGGCTGCGGGTTGCACCATTGTCTTCAAACCTTCGGAAGTGACACCATTGCCGGAGCAGACATTGGCCGAAATTGCCCTGGAGATTGACCTTCCCGCGGGCGTCTTCAACCTGGTTCATGGCGATGGCCAAGGCATCGGTGCTCCATTATCAGCGCATCCGGGAGTGGACAAACTGTCCTTCACCGGCAGCAATGCCGTGGGGGAAAAGGTCATGCTCGCCGCTGCCAAGGGCATTCGTGGCGTGTCTCTTGAGCTGGGCGGCAAATCGCCGATTCTGGTTCTGGATGATGCTGATATCGAGCAGGCCGCGGATTGGGTCATGGCCGGCATCTATTTCAACTCTGGCCAGATCTGCTCGGCGACCTCACGCCTGATTGTGCACCAGTCACTGGCCGAAGGCCTGTATGCGGCCCTGGCCGTACGCATGGATGCCATTCGCCTGGGTGACCCACTGGCCGAAGACACCGACCTGGGCCCCATGACCAGCGCACGCCAGCGCCAGGCCGTGGAAGACTATCTTGCCATTGCCCGTGACGAAGGTCTGGTTGCCGTGCGTGATGCCAGCCACCGTCAGCTCCCCGCTCAGGGCGAGTTCATTGCTCCCACCCTGTTCCGCGATGTTCCGACCGACAGCCGACTGTGGCGCGAGGAAATCTTCGGCCCGGTACTGTGCGCGCGCTCTGCGGCCAGTGAAGAAAAAGCCATTCAACTGGCCAACGACAGCGACTTCGGTTTGGCGGCCACTGTCATCTCCAGTGATGTCGAACGTGCCCGCCGAGTCGGCCGTCAACTGCGTGCAGGCAGCATCTGGTACAACAGTGAGCAGATCGTCATGCCTGAAGCCAGCTGGGGCGGCTTCGGTATCAGCGGCATCGGCCGCGAACTGGGCCCCTGGGGTCTGGCGGGCTACCTCGCAGTGAAGCATCTGATCGGGCCGGTATAACCCTGGATAGCGTAAGAATGGAGTATCTCATCCAGTCAAACTGGATGAGATACCTGCAGCACCATGCTTATCAGTTCAAAGAGCCCAGCCAGAAGACTTGAAAAAGCGACATCACAACGTCAGGCGCGGTGCAATGACATCCAGGAAGGCTTGAATGCGTACCGACATGGCGGTGTTACGATAGTACACCGCCTGAACCTGCTCGCGGGCGCCACCATGCCGCATCAGCTCGCTGAGTACGGGCTTGAGGCGCCCGGCCCTGACATCCTCGCCGATCATGAAGTTTGACAGGCAGGCAATACCCTGGCCTGCCAGGCACAGCTGACGGACGACTTCACCACTGGATGAAGCCAGTGTCGGCGCTATCTCGCCATCCAGCCCATCCACCGGCCACTGGTTGAGGACGTTCGAGCCGAGAAAGCCAATACGCTGATGATGGACAAGGTCCGCGGAGGATACTGGTGTCCCGGCGCTGGCTAGATAGTCGGGGCTGGCGACCAGATACAGGCGCGAACGCCCCAGCAACCTGGCATGCAACGAGGAATCCGTCAGTGCACCGATGCGAATGGCAACATCCGTGCGTTGTTCGAGTAGGTTGATGATATCATCACTGGCCGTCAGCTCCAGCTCAATGGCGGGATAACGCTGGCGGAACTCGGCTACCAGAGGCACTAGCTGATGCAGCACAAAGGGGCTGGCAGCATCGACTCGCAAGCGACCACGCGGCTCACCCTGGGCCAGTGACAAGGCTTCCTCGGCAGCATTGAGCTGCTCGAGTCCTGTACGTACTTCATCGACAAAGCAACGTCCTTCGGCCGTCAACGCGACACTGCGCGTGGTACGGTTGAGCAGCGGCACCTGCAGATTATGTTCAAGCCGCTGAATGGCACGTGATACACGGGCAACGGGAATATCCAGGCGCTGCGCTGCGGCACTGAAGCCTCCAGCATCCACTACCGCCAGCAAGAGTTCCAGATCATCGGAGCGAGTTTTCATCCAGGCCAATTATCTCGATTTGTACAAAGGTATTTTCCCGAATATAGCATTTATCGAAAAAGTTTCTCCCGCCACACTGCGCCGCATTCACAGGACGCCAGCGTCCTTGCCATTGTTTCGGGAGAGTTCTCCATGCCTATTGCCCTGTTCGCGCTTACCCTGAGCGCCTTTGCCATTGGCACCACCGAGTTCGTGATCGTCGGACTGGTGCCCACCATTGCCTCTGATCTGGCTGTCAGCCTGCCTTCAGCGGGCCTGCTGGTCAGTCTCTATGCACTCGGCGTTGCCATCGGTGCACCGGTGCTCACCGCATTGAGCAGTCGCTTCAACCGCAAGTGGGTACTCCTTGCACTGATGAGCCTGTTCATTGCAGGAAATCTGCTGGCCTGGCAAGCGCCAGGCTATGGTTCCTTGATTGCGGCTCGCGTGCTGACCGGACTGGCCCACGGTGTGTTCTTCTCCATTGGTTCGACCATTGCCACCAGCCTGGTCAGCAAGGACAAGGAAGCCAGCGCCATTGCCATCATGTTCACCGGCCTGACCGTGGCACTGGTAACAGGAGTGCCTCTGGGCACCTGGATCGGCCAGCACTTTGGCTGGCGCGCAACGTTCCTGGTGGTGTCGTTGCTCGGTGTCATCGCTCTGCTCGGAAGTGCACTGCTGGTACCACGCAATCTCAAGCGTCCAGCTCCCGCCAGTCTCTCCCAGCAACTCAAGGTATTGACCCATCCGCGTCTGCTGCTGGTCTATGCAATTACCATCCTGGGGTATGGTGGCACTTTCACTGCTTTCACCTTCCTCGCTCCCATCCTTGAGCAGGTCAGCGGCTTCAGCAGCAACAGCGTCAGCTTGATCATGCTGGTATATGGTGCTTCGGTCGCCATAGGTAACCTGTATGGAGGAAAGCTCGCCGACCGCCAAGGCCCTATCGGTGCTCTGTACCTCATCTTCGCCGGCCTGGCGCTGATTCTGTTGACCTTCGCTTTCACTGCGCCACATCCGCTGACTGCCATTCTCACTATCGTGGTCTGGGGAGCCTTTGCCTTTGGTAATGTCCCGGGGCTCCAGGTCTATGTGGTACAGCTGGCCGAGCGCTATGTCCCGGAAGCCGTGGACGTCGCCTCAGGATTGAATATCGCGGCGTTCAACATCGGCATTGCCCTGGGTTCGCTGGTCGGAGGCTGGACTGTCGATACCATGGAGCTCACCGACACGGCCTGGATCGGCGCGATCATCGTACTGTTTGCCCTGCTGGCCACTCGTCTGTCTGGTGTCCTGGACCAGCGCCGCATGACTCGCTTGCCCAGCACTCAGTAAATTTGCATGCTAACTTTACAAGACCGATTCGTATCACCCCTGCAACCCATAAAGATAGAGCTGCCATGACAACTGCAATTCCCAATCCCGGACTGGGTACCTTTCGCCTGACAGGCGACACGCTGAAATTCGCCATCGAGGAAGCGCTGAAACTCGGCTATCGCCATTTCGATACCGCTCAGTTCTATGGCAATGAAGCTGAAGTTGGCGCAACGCTGAATGACAGTGGCGTGCCGCGTGAAGAGCTCTTCATTACCACCAAGGTGTGGTGGGAACGCCTGGAGCCGGCAGATCTTAAAGCCAGTGTTGATGAAAGCCTGGAGAGGCTCGGCATGGAATATGTCGACCTGCTGCTGATTCACTGGCCTTCTCCCGGCAACGCGGTGCCAATGCAGGATTACCTGACGGCACTGAAAGAGGTCAAGGAGGCAGGAAAAGCCCGCCATATCGGCATCTCCAACTTCACTATCACCCAGGTCAGTCAGGCCGTGGAGATCCTCGGAGAAGGGGAAATTCTCACTAATCAAATCGAGATACACCCGTTCCTGCAGAACCGTGAGCTGGTCGCTCATTGCCAACGCCATGGCATCACGCCGACCGCCTTCATGCCCTTGGCAGTGGGCAAGGTGATGGATGATGAAACGCTCAAGGGTATCGCTGAACGCCACGCGGTCAGCCCTGCACAGATTGCTATCGCCTGGTTGAATCAGCTCGGTATTCCCACCTTCCCGTCCTCCACCAAGGCAAAAAACCTGAAAAGCAATATCGAGGCGCTGAAGCTGCAGTTGTCCGATGATGAAATGGCGGCCATTGCCAGCCTGGACCGTGGTGAGCGTGTTGCCAACCCGGACTTTGCCCCCGAGTGGGATCAGTAATCGATCAACTCTCTAGAAACTCTCTCATCATTCTCTGATGCGAACCTTCTGCGCCCGGTCGAGCAGAGCTGACCGGGCGCAGGAGTTTGTCGACAGGCAAAGTCAACCCAGCGACAGGTGTGTGTTTCATCGACACATGGGAGCAGACAACGACTAGCCGAGGCCCACGCCTCTTGCCATGAGAACGGCCAGCAGCGGAATCACGATGATGCCAAACAGCTCAATGCGCAGCAGCACAGGGATCAGGCGCGGGACGGAAACCGACGCAGAGGCACTCCGGCGATGCCTGGTAAGAAAGATCGTTGGATAGATCGACAGCAGAGCCAGCAGGATGAACAGGGTCACCTTGGCATGAAACACCGGATTGGCAGTGTAAAATCCGGCGGGCTTCCCCACCAGCAGCCACATCGTCAGCCCGGTTGCCAACACCACTAATGCTGAAATGCCATAAATGGCATCCACCCTCGCCAGTCGGCGCAGCTCTTCCGCCAGCAACTCCCCTTTCAACAGCAGGTGTTCCACCACCAGCATGGATACCAGCACCAGAATCCCCATGAAGTGTAGATAACGTATCGACAGTTCAAGCATATTGCTTCTCCCTACACTTTTCTGGTGGCGCCTTCCATTCAGGAGACCGCACGCATTTTCCCTCCATCTTCCAGGCTCTCACCATCCCGGGCAATGCGTACCTTGGCAGGTAACACGGGGGGATGGGCAATGCATTCAGCATCAAGATCATGACTGATATGCGTCAGGTAGGCCCGGGGTGGATCCAGACGGGTAATGATTTCCAGAGCCTGGGTGATGGTGTTGTGATTACGTGGATGAGTATGGGAGGCCGGGTGGCAGGCGTCCAGGATGATCACGTCGGCCCCCCAATCGCGCAGAAAGCGCTCGGTTTCCACTGGCAGCCCCAAGGTATCGGTCAGGTACGCCAGGCGTGTGCCGCCATCGTCCAGACAATACCCCAGGGTCGGTTTACTGTGATTGAGCGGTACCGGTGTCACGGAGAGAGAATCCAGTTTCAAGGTCTTGAATGGCTTGAGCCCGGGCTGAAAATCCAGCACGCCATGGTTGCGGTAGAGGTCCGCACAGCCCTGCGCATCCTTGGGGCCATATACCGGGATGGACGCTCCCGTTCCCCAGCGCAGGTGAAAAAGCCCCTGCACGTGGTCCGCATGGTAATGGGTGATGAAAAAGGCGGCAGGCCGTTCCAGCTCACAACTGTGGGCCAGATCGGTACGCCCGGCATCCAGCAGATAGCGCTTCCCGTCTACCCATACCTCAGCGCAGCAAGGACCACGCTGATGACTGGTAAATACGCGTGCCTTGGTACAGGCGACGCAGTCACAGCCAAAACGTGGCACCTGAGCACTGTCGCCAGTGCCGATGAAGCGAAACTCCATGGCCTCTCCATTCCCAGTTACAAGTTCTGGTTACAAGTTCTGGTTACAAGCTCTTGCCACACTTGCTCTTGTGACATCCGGCATCCGTGCTATCGATAAGCTCGGCCAAGGCCTCCAGGCTCTGTTGCAGGGTGCCACCATTATCAATCCGCGCCAGTTCAGGATGCTCGCGGGCCAACTCCTCCTCGATTTCCAGGTGCCGCGCCAGGCGA
Source organism: Halomonas sp. (assembly GCF_029263665.1). Taxonomy (GTDB): domain Bacteria; phylum Pseudomonadota; class Gammaproteobacteria; order Pseudomonadales; family Halomonadaceae; genus Halomonas. The sequence continues at coordinate 11,725 of NZ_JAJUFQ010000025.1, read as the reverse complement.
TCGGCAATCTGCTCCGGAGTCTCGCGACCGCGTTGCTCAAGACGCTCTCGCAACACGGCCGTGGACGCCGTGACCACGACCGGCAGAAGGGTCGTCCCGAAACGTTCCCATGCCTGAGGCAAGGCCCTCCTGCTGCCATTGAGCAATACATGGGTACCACGCCGACACCAATCCTCTACTTCCGTGCCTACGCCATAACACAACCCATGAGCGCGCCAATGCAGACAGAACATTCTCAGCGCCTGCCGCTTGGCAAACTCGGCTTCACTCAACGTCACACAGCGCTCGGTCGTGCCACTATCCCGAGTGATATAACGGTGGGCAACCAGCCAGTCCGGGCGCACCTTGCGCGCTTCATTCAGCAGGCTGTCCTTGCCCACGCCACTGGCGCCGATCAGATAGATGAGTCTGCCCATCAGTGCACCTGCCGGCCGGCGCACCACACCCGCTGTACCAGCGGATGACCATCGACCTCACGCACGCGGACCAGGTCGGCACGTAGCCCTGCCGCAATCCGCCCGCGATCCGTCAGACCCACCGCCTCGGCCGGGTGGCGAGTGGCACAGGCCACGGCACGCGGCAGTGGGTAGCCATCCTCCATGGCAGCGATACGGAATATGGCGTCAAGCAAGGCGGCCGGGTAGTAATCGGAAGACAGCACATCGAGCACGCCTAGACGCACAAGTTCTACCGCGGCAATGTTGCCGGAATGTGACCCTCCGCGAACCACGTTGGGTGCTCCCATCATCACCGCCAGGCCATTACGATGAGAGGCCACGGCCGCCTCGCGGGTAGTGGGGAATTCAGCCACTTGGGTGCCATACTCGACGCTCTCGGCCACATGCTCCACCGTGGCATCATCATGACTGGCCAGCGCGATGCCACGCTCCCGGCAAATCGCGGCAATGGCCTGGCGATTGGCACTGGAATACTGGGCGCTGTTGGCCAGCTGGCGTTCAATGAAGGCATCCATGCTGGCATCATCCAGACGATGCTTGCCCTGGTAGTAGGTGCGGTAGGCATCCAGGCTGACGAACTGACGCTGTCCCGGCGAATGGTCCATCAGTGACACCAGCCCCAGATTCGACGTCTCCAGCAATGATGTGAAGCGTTCCAGCGTATCGGGATGACACACTTCACAGCGCAGGTGGAGATAGTGTTCGACCCGGGATATGCCACTGCGCGAGATGTCCTCCAGCGAGGCCACCATCTCGCCCAGGGCCCCATGGCGCATGCTCTGTTCATCGACATCGCCGATGGAAACCGCATCGAATACGGTGGTGATACCACTGGCCGCCATCTGAGCATCATGGGCCAGGGCCGCCTGGCGGCTTGGCCAGGACACCTTGGGGCGAGGCTGGAAATACTTTTCCATGTTGTCGGTATGCAGCTCGATCATTCCGGGCATCAGAATATCGCCCTGGCAGTCCACGACTCCCGGCAGGGAAATCGGACCCTGCTCCACGGCGGCAATGTGTCCATCCTTGATCACCAGGCTGCCCGCCACGACCTCGTCATCGAGCACCAGGCGAGCGTTGGTCAAGATCTGATCATTGATACCCATCACTCGGTTTCCTCTGTCGTCGGTGAAGTGGTTTTGAGACCCGTACTTTCAAGGCCCGTGGTTTCAAGACCTGTGTTTTCAAGACCTGTGTTTGTAGTTTCAAGACAAGAGGTTTCGAGAACAGTGGCTTCGAGATGCAGCAAGCGGTCCGCAACCCGGTCACGGACATCCTCATCGTGGAAGATACCCAGCATGGCAGTCCCCCGCGCCTTCGCTTCCAGGATCAACTCGACCACCACGTCTCGGTTGGCGGCATCCAGAGAAGCCGTGGGCTCATCCAGCAGGAGCAGCGGATGCTCGGCAATGAAACCCCGAGCGATGTTGACACGCTGCTGCTCCCCGCCGGAGAAGGTGCCCGGCGCAAGGTCCCACAGACGCTCGGGCAGGTTGAGTCGCGCCAGCATCGCTTCAGCACGCTGGCGGGCCTCAACCTCGCCAGCGCCACGGCTCAATAACGGCTCCATCACGACTTCCCGGGTACTGACTCGCGGAACCACTCGCAGGAACTGGCTGACATAACCGATCACGTCGCGACGCAGCACATGCCAAGCGTGGGCGGGCAGGGTCGAAAGCTCCAGTTCGCCGCTGTCAGAGCCATCAGCGTGGTCAGAGCCATCAGCGTAGTCAGAGCCATCAGCGTGGTCTGAGCCATCTTCGCTATCAAAATGCAGCGTCAGGCGGCCGGCAGAAACCCGGTAGTTGCCGTTGACCATCTTCAACAGCGTGCTCTTGCCGATACCGCTGCGGCCGGCCAGCACCAGGCACTCTCCTGGCGCCAGTTGAAGGTTGAGGTCATGCATTACCACTAGATGCTGACCGCCCTGGGAATGCAGCGTGAAGCTCTTGGAAAGTGCTTCGGCACTCAGAAAAGGTTTGATCATGGCTGTCATCTTGGGCACCTGTCAGGGAGTCAACACGGAGGACACCAGCAACTGGGTATACGGATGCTGTGGGTCATCGAGGATCTGGTCAGTCAGGCCGGATTCGACGACCCTGCCTTGCCGCATTACCAGCAGGCGGTGGGACAGCAGACGCGCCACAGCCAGATCGTGGGTGACCAGAATCACTGACAGCCCCAGCTCACGGGTCAGCGTACGCAGCATGTCGAGCAGACGTGCCTGCACCGATACGTCCAGTCCCCCGGTCGGTTCGTCCATGAATACCAGGCGCGGTTGAGTGACCAAGGTACGAGCAATCTGCAGGCGTTGTTGCATGCCACCGGAAAATGTCCGAGGCGCATCATCGATACGGCGTGGATCGAGCTCCACTCGTGCCATCCAGTCCTGCCCTGCAGCACGCAGGTTGCCGTAGTGGCGTTGCCCCAGTGCCATCAGGCGTTCACCGACATTGGCACCGGCGGACACCCCCAGACGCAATCCATCGCGAGGATTCTGGTGCACCAGCCCCCATTCCATGCGCAATAGGGCCCTGCGGCGTGCTTCACTGATGGCATACAGGTCAAGCTCACCTGCCTGGCCGGCGCTGCTGCCTTCCTGGCTGTGGTAAATCACCTGGCCATGGTCCGGCTTTTCCAGGCCGGACAAGGTCCGCAGCAATGTCGACTTGCCAGAGCCGGACTCACCGACAATTCCCAGGACCTCGCCTTGATGCAGGGTGAACTCGATGTCCTGACACCCCTGGTTGGGGCCATACAGGCGTGTGATGCCACGTGCTTCCAGCAAGGCGGGGCGATCCAGTTCCGGGCGCTTCATGCCATCTCCTCCGCACTCTTGGGTTTACGATCGAGTGGCTGACCGTCGTGTGATGGATCGTCGTATAATTGAGCCTCACTGCCAGACCGACTCTGGCAGTAATCGGTATCCGAGCACACGAACATGCGGCCGCCAGCATCATCGATGATCACTTCATCGAGATAGCTGTCGGTGGCACCGCAAATCGCGCAGGGCTCATCCCATACCTGAACCTCGAAGGGGTGGTCCTCGAAGTCCAGACTCTTGACCCGGGTGTAGGGAGGGATGGCATAAAGGCGCTTCTCGCGGCCTGCGCCGAACAACATCAACGCTTCGTTCATATGCAACTTGGGATTGTCGAACTTGGGTATCGGCGATGGGTCCATCACATAGCGTTCATCCACCTTGACCGGGTAGGCATAGGTCGTCGCGATATGCCCATGGCGTGCGATGTCCTCGTAGAGCTTGACGTGCATCACGCCGTATTCCTCGAGGGCATGCATCACGCGGGTTTCCTCTTCGCTGGGCTCGATGAAGCGCAATGGCTCGGGGATCGGCACCTGGAATACCAGGATCTGATCCTTGGTCAGTGCCTTTTCGGGAATACGATGACGAGTCTGAATCACACTGGCCTCGGACGTGGCCGTCGTGGTCTTCACCCCAGCCACACGTTCGAAGAAGGCACGAATACTGACCGCGTTGGTGGTGTCATCCGCCCCCTGGTCAATCACCTTGAGCACATCATCTGCCCCGAGAATACTGGCCGTCAGTTGCATGCCTCCCGTTCCCCAGCCATAGGGCATTGGCATTTCACGCCCGCCGAAGGGGACCTGGTACCCGGGAATCGCTACCGCCTTGAGCAATGCACGACGAATCATGCGTTTGGTCTGTTCATCCAGGTAGGCGAAGTTGTAACCATCGTTATAACCTGTATTCATGGCATCACCGTTGGCCACGTCATTGCGATGACTCATTGGGCAGCCTCCTCGACAGCAGTACGCAGGCTCTCCTGACCTGCCGGCGACGCTTCGGAAGAGGACGCTTCAGCTTCTTCATGCTGCTGGACATATCCACGCCGTAGCCGACGCAACAGTTCCAGCTCGGATTGAAAGTCGACGTAATGCGGCAGTTTCAGGTGAGAAACAAAGCCCGAGGCCTCGACGCTGTCGGCATGAGCCAGCACGAATTCCGCCTGCTGGGCAGGACCTTGAATCGGCTCGCCCAGCTCCTCGGCACGCAAGGCACGATCAACCAGCGCCATGGCCATGGTCTTGCGCTCATTGCGACCAAAGGCCAGGCCATAGCCACGTGTGAACTGCGGTGCTGTGGTACGGGACCCGGCAAACTGATTGATCATCTGGCATTCCGTCATCATGATCTCGCCGATGCACAGAGGCTCATCGAAACCTTCGACCTCGATTTCCACTTCCACTGAACCCTGGCGAATTTCCCCGGCAAAAGGATGATTGCGCCCATAGCCGCGCTGGGTGGAATACCCCAAAGCCAGCAGGTAACCCTCATCACCCCGGGCCAGCATCTGCAGACGCGTAGCACGATCGACAGGGAAATCCGGCGGATCCCGGGTGATGTCATAGGGCATCGCGCCATCGTCCACTTCTTGCTCGATCAGGCCCTCTGCATCAAGGCTGTCGAGAATCTGGGGACAGGCTTCCAGGGCCTCTTCGGCGCGGGCAGGTTCGGGCACCTCTCCTTCTGCCAGCAGCATGAAATCGAGCAGACGGTGGGTATAGTCGTAGGTCGGGCCAAGCACTTGCCCACCAGGCACATCCTTGAAGGTGGCACTGATGCGGCGTTCGATGTGCATGGCACTGGTTTCCACCGGGAGCGTTTCGGCCAGGCGCGGCAAGGTCGTGCGATAGGCACGCAGCAGGAAGACCGCTTCCACCAGGTCTCCACTGGCCTGCTTGAATGCCAGTGCAGCCAGTTCTGGGTCGTAGAGCGAGGCTTCTGCCATCACCCTGTCGACCGCCAGGCCCAACTGTTCTTCTACCTGCGCAGTACCCAGTTCTTCCTGTTGGCGATTTCCACGCCGGCGATCTGCCATCCAGCGGTGAGCGTTGGCGATCGCTTTCTCTCCTCCCTTGACGGCAACGTACATCAGGCCACCTCCTCTTCTGCATGCTGCGGCGCGTTCACGCTGGGCATGATCGCGGTGCTGCGAGGAATCGCCGTGATCCGGCTTCCTGCGGCAATGAAAGCATCCAGCCCACAGGGAAAACTGGTGCGATTGGCCATCAGGCGCTGCATCAGAGCAGTGACGCCATCGCCACCGATATGCAGGCCACGACGATCAGGAATACCGGGACCGGAAAGCTGCCAATCTTCCCCGGTCTCGACGGACTCCACGGCGACAATCAGTGTCGTACTGCGGTCGGGATAAGCGTCTATTCCTTCGGCGAAGCACAGCGGCTCACCCAGGGTCGACGGCAGGATCAAGGCAAAGTCGGCTTCTTCAGCTACCTGTGTCACACGGGCACCGGTATGGAAGGCGATCGCTGCCGCCAGGCCTGACGCCTCGATCCTCGCATCGATCCAGATACGGGTATCCAGGTCACACAGCGTCAGCACCGCGGCCCAGGCCGCCGACGGAATACCAACACCATCAGGCAACGCCGCCATGTCCAGCTCGACAAGGGAGCCTGGCTCGGCCATCGCCCCTAGCAACTGACGGAACACCTGCTGGCCATGGTGAACAGCGTCATTCAGCGCCGGCCAGTCGTGGACTCGCACACTATCGTCAAATTGCGTCATGGCTTATTCCCCCCGGACCATGGTGAAGAAATCGACCCGAGTCGCTGCAGCAGCCTTCGATCTTTCCTCACGCTCATGCTGCAATACGTCTGCCAGTGGCTCGGCAAGTTCGGTATCGATGCGTCGTCCCCAATTGTCGTGACGGGCACAGGCATCAATGACAGCAATCATCTCGGCATGCGCCTTGTCGCGCCCGGCGACCCAGCCATGCCCCAGCGTCCCGTCTTCCAGCGCCACACTGGCCCGGGTCAGTGTCATCTCTCCCAGGTTGAAGGCATTACCTGAGCCGCCCATGCGGCCACGCACCATGGTCATGCCGGTTTCCGGGCCTCGCACACAGCGATGGCTGACCCGGATGCCCAGGGTCTGCCAATGCGCTGCAAGACGGTCGAAAGGGGTCAACGCGAAAATGCGATGACGCTGTGCGGGAGTCATTCGGTATCTCCTTGCTCAGTGTGGTTCGTGACAGAAAGGCTCGTGACAGAACGGCTCTCGGCCGCTCCACCGTCGGGCACACCAGAGTCCCCATGGTCGAAATCAAAGTGGTAGGCAATACGATCGGCCCTGGCTCGGCTGACGGAGACTTCCACCAGACGGCCATCGCCATCGACGTTGTCACTGGTCAGCACCAATAGCGGCGCCAGATGGGGGCATTGCAGCAACCGACAGTCTTCGGGGCCGGCCTGGCTGGCTTCAAGACGTACTCGCGAACGGGTCAGGGTCAGACCATAGTGCTGGGCCAGTACGGCACGCGTGGAGCCTCCGCGGTAACGCTGCTGCCACCCCGGAACACGCTCAGGGTCGAACCAGTGGCGCAGACGCAACACCACGGCCCCATCGACACTGCGCAAGGTGTCCACACACAGCAGGGGATGATCAGGTGATACACCAAAGCGTTGGGCGATGGCCTCGGGAGGTTGCAGCAATCCCTGACTCAAGCATTGGGTCTGTGTATCGAGCCCTAGCTCCGCCAGGTTATGGGTCACCTTGCTGCCTGCATTCACTGCGTAATCGAGGCGGCGGTCCACCACCTGGGTGCCTCGCCCCTGATGGCGCGTGACTATCCCCGCGGCAACCAGCTCATCCAGCGCCCGGCGTACCGTATGACGATTGACAGCAAAACGCTTGGCCAGCACTGCCTCGCTGGGCAGCAGGTCACCTGGTGAAAAGTCACTGCGGACTTCCCGAGCCAAGGTGTCTGCTAGCTGTCGATACCTCGGTTTGGCATCATGATCAGCAACTTGTCTAGACATCCTAACTCCTTGAAAAAGCGCCTCAGATGAAGCGCTTGCGCACTCGCTGGGAAGCCATGTCCAGCGCGGTCACGGCAACGATGATCACCAGCATGATGGTGGCCGTTTCGGCGTACTGGAAACCACGCATGGTTTCCCACAGCGCAACACCAATACCCCCTCCCCCGACCATGCCCAGCACGGTGGCCGAGCGAATGTTCGATTCAAAACGATACAAGCTGACCGAAATCCACAGCGGCAGTACTTGAGGAATCAGCCCGAAGACGATTTCCTCGATGCGCCCCGCCCCTGTGACACGAATCCCTTCCATGGGACCGGCGTCACTGGCCTCTACCGCTTCGGAGAACAGCTTGGCCAGCACACCTGTGGTATGAACAAACAGTGCCAAGGTACCGGCGAAGGGACCCAGCCCCACTGCCACCACGAACAGCATGGCAAACACCAGTTCATTGATGGCACGTGTGGCGTCCATCAACCGGCGCATCGGCTGGTACACCCACCAGGGCACCAGATTCTCTGAAGATAGCAGACTGCATGGAATGGCCACGATGATGGCCAGCAACGTGCCCCATATCGCGATCTGTATGGTGACCAGCATCAGGTCAATGTAGTGGCCAATGTTGCCCCAGGCCGGGGGAAAGAAATCCCCGGCCAGGGTGGCCATGTTACCGGCATTGGAGAACAGTAGCCCCGGCTGCATCTCGGCGCCTTGCCAGGACCAGGCCAGCACGGCGAGGCCAATACCCCAAATTGCTAGCGTCACCCAGCTTCGCTTGCCATGGGCACGATCTGACAAGGCAGCATCGATCGGTGAAGTCTGAGAACTCATGGCGATATTCAGCCTGCAGTCGTGGAATTGGTTTCGGCGCCGGTATCGGCCGCCTGAATCTCACCCATGCGCTTGTCCAGCTCATCAAGCTTGGCATCGATCTCGGCAAGCCGAGCTTCCCGATCGCTGTCGGACAGGCTCTGATCCTTCTCGACCGCGGCACGCTTCTGGAACATGGCCAACTGACGGATGGGTAGCAGTTGGTCATTGCTGGACTCAGCGAAACGCGCCCACTGCAGTGGCGCCAGGATTTCCTTCTCTTCAGCGGTCTCACCGTAGCTGAGCAGGAAGTCACGCAGCTTCTGCTTGGTTTCCTCATCCAGATCGCTACGCCAGACCAGCGGATCTGATGGAATCAACGGAGACTTCCAGATCACGCGCAATTGCTCGGCCTTGTCAGGTGCCGTGATCTCCAGGCGTTCCATGCTTTCGGTATTGAAGGTCGCCACATCGACCTGCTTGTTGGCAACCGCCAGGGCATTGGTCTCATGGCTGGAATTCAGGGTACGCTTGAACGCTGTCGAAGCATCAACACCTGCTTTGGCAAAGACGTAATAACCCGGCACCAGGTAGCCAGAAGTGGAGTTGGGGTCGCCATTGCCAAACACCAGATCAGAAGCATTGGCCAGCACATCATCGACGCTCTGCAGGTCGCTATCCTTGTTGACGATCAGCAGGCTCCAGTATCCCGGTTGGCCATTTTCAGGAACGGTCTGGGCGAATACTTCACCTCCTGCACGGTCGACGGCTTCCATGGCCGATTTGTTGCCATACCAAGCCAGATCAATCTGGTCGAAGCGCATGGCTTCGATTACGGCAGCATAATCGGTGGCAAAGAACGGCTTCACTTCCATACCGATCTGCTCAGACATGTCATCGAGAAAGGGCTGCCATAAAGGCGCCTGGTTCTGACTGGACTCGGTGGAGATGATGCCGAACTTCAGTTCTTCGGCAGAGACAAGTGGTGCCACGATAGCCATGCTGGCACCCAGCACCAGCGGCAAGGTCAGTCGGCGGAGAGTCGTGAATGAGAGTGCCTTGAATGACATGAGGAATGCTCCTGTAGTGCCCGGGGGAGATCAGGCGGTTGTGGTCAGGCAGTGGTGTATTGCAATGACGGCTCACGGAACCCTTTCTCAGCTTGCTGAGCAGTGTTCTGCAATTCATCGAGGTCAGCGTTTTCATAGAGTGCCTGCAGGCGCTCGTCGGTAAGCTCGGCAATGGCATCATCGAAGTACATGCGCCCATCCTTGAGCGCGATGGCACGCTGGCAATAGCGACGTGCCACATCAACTTGATGCAGAGTGACAACCACAGTGCGACCATCCTCGGCATGGATGCGCTTGAGAATCTCCATGACTTCCCGGGCACTGCGCGGGTCAAGGGAAGCGATGGGTTCATCGGCAAGAATCACATCGGCGTCCTGCATCAGAACCCGAGCGATGGCAACACGCTGCTGCTGGCCGCCGGACAAGGTGTTGGCCCGCTGGTCAGCTAGTTCTTCCAGACCGACACGTGCCAGACAGCGTAATGCCCGGGCTTTCTCTTCCTGGTTGAAGCGCCCCAGCAAGGCCCGGCCACGGGGCATACGCCCCAGGTTTCCAGCCAGAACATTGGTCAGCACACTCAGGCGACCGACCAGATTGAATTGCTGGAAGATATATCCTGTACGACAACGTTCCTGACGCCTTGCACGCCGCATGCGGCCAGCTTTCTGTATCTCCCGCCCCAGCAGTGCAACAAGACTGCCGCCGCGACTGGCACAGGTCAGGCCGACCAAATGACGCAGCAGAGTGGACTTGCCAGAACCGGATGGCCCGATCAGAGCCACCATCTGTCCCGGGTAAACCAGAAAACTGATGTCATCGAGTACCTGACGCTGCCCGAACGATTTCTGCAGCTTCTCTACCCGGATCGCCGGCGTCACAGGTGCAACGATGGACTCCATTGCAGGAATGGACATGACGTCTCTCCTCTTTGATTGACGCCAGTGTCAGCGATGAATGTGAAGCCCAGTTGTCTAGACAATGTCAGATAGATGACATTTTTTAGCCTGAATTTCCTGCCTGCGCCCACAATTCAACATGGAGCATATAAATCAATGAGATAGAACAAAAAGCCATCTGATTGACATCCATTTGACAACAAACGAACAGCAAGAAATTTGTACGACAGACACAAAAAAGGGGACCCGCAGGATCCCCTTTCTGTTTTGTTCACGTTATCTCCATATTGGGTGTCGGCCAGTGCATTGCTGCCCTGCGCTGGCCGACCGCCCGGAGATTGTCAGTTACCAGTCAACGAACTGACGATCCGTTAGTTGACAACCAACTGGTGGTTGGCCAGCAAGGTTGCCAGGTCCGTTTGCACACCAGAGAGGGTCACGACAGTGGTCATCTCATGGGCAGAGCCGGCACCATCACGGTCAATGGCAATCTCGGTATCGCTGCCGTTCACGGTAACGCTCAGGTAATCGCTGAGATCTTCTGCGGTTATCTCAGCACCATCATCATTGCCATCGGTCGAACGACGCTCAGCAAGCAGCTCACTCAGGTCGATACGATCGGCATCGGCAGTATTATTGCCATCACCAACCGTGAAGCCGCTGATACGATCCGCACCATTACCACCGGTGGCATCCGCTGCATCCAGCAGGTGGTATACCACGGAGTCATTGCCACCGTTACCGATGGTGAAGTGCTCATCGGCCTGGGTGCTCTCCAGGGTGTCATCATCCACAGAACCAGCAACAGCCTGGTCATCGACCACCGCATCCTGTACCGGTGCTTCAGCCGATGCCAGCTGCAGAGACGGCACACCCGCATCGACAATCAGCTCAACCGAAGTCTCGGCCACGTTGCCCACATCATTGGTGGCGTGGAGTTTGATCTCGTACGTACCATCGGTCAGCGTGGCCATGTCGGCGCGACGAGTCACGATGCCCCAGGTACCATCATCGAATGTCTGGATGTTGTAGGTGAAGCCAGCAATTTCCAGATAGACGAAGTCGTGATCCAGCCCTGTGGAAGTACCGAAGACCTCCAGGTTCGTACCGTGCTCGTCAGGAGTGACAATGTTGTCACCACTGCGCGTTACCCCTTCGGTGACCGTCAAGGTCGGGAGGACGGTATCGACACGGAAGTCGTGCGAGGCAGTTCCGGTATTACCGGCCCCTTCGGTCACGCTGACAGAGACCGTCTGATCGCCGTCTGCCAGTTCAGCAACATCCGCTGCCGGCACATTCAACGCCCAACGACCATCTGCCGTTGCCGTGGTGGTGTAGGTCTTGCCGTTGAGCTCGACATACATCGTCTCACCACCGTCAAGCCCCAGGACTGTGCCGCCAATTGGCAGATCCTTGGCATGTTCAGCGGCATTGACGATGTCATCTTCCGCGATGGTATCGAAGTAGATGATCGGTGTGGTGATATCGAGAGCCACCGTACGAACGGCAGAACCGCTGTTGCCCTGGGCGTTGGTCACCGTGACATTGACGTCGATGTCGGTGTCCTTGAAGTGGCTCCAGGTGACGGGATCAATATCCACGCTCCAGGTTTTGCCATCTTCGTTCACGACCCCTGTGTAGGTGTCGCCACCCACCTTCATGACAACCTCG
>NZ_JAJUFQ010000035.1 GCF_029263665.1 Halomonas sp. | reverse complement strand
CGCACGATTCGGCTGATGTTGAGCAGCCAGTACCCGGAGCAGGACCTTTTCCTGAAGCTGGCCAGCAAGCTGGTGCCGGGATAGCGCCGCGGCGTGCTGTCCCCGGCACAGAAAACACATGGGGGTTGGGGGCAGTGCGTCCTGAGCGCAGAAAATTGATCAAGAAATAGCCAATCTCAAGCCCGTAGCGCCAATGTCTTCACCGAGCCTGAGATCTGGGAGCGTCTGGCCGGCCCGGTGCAACATCCGGGCTACGTGTCAGCTTTCCAGGCGGAAGCCCGCACCTTTCCTTTTTATTCGAAAGAGTGTCGGTAGAGACTGAGGTAGCGCTCCTTTGAGGGCAGCAGGTGCTCCCGACAGAGCTCTGCCAGATGCTCACGGTCCTCGGCGCGAATGGCGTCGATCATGGCCTGGTGTTCACGCTGAGCTTGTGCGAGGGCGTCACGATCGCTGATGGCGATGAAACGTATCCCGTGCGCCTTCTGCGCGAACTCATTGATGGTGGCGTAGAGAAACGTATTGCCGCAGGCCCGGAACAGCGTGCGGTGGAAGGCGATGTTGAGATGGAACACCTGCCTGAGGTCATGCGCATCCACCGCGGCACTGTATTGCTGATGAACCCTTTCCAGGTTTTCCAGCCACTCGGCGGGTGCGGGTAGCGGTAAGGCATCCACCGCTGCCAATTCGAGCAACTCGCGCATGGCATAGAGCTGTTCCACTTCCTCGGGCGGGTAGCTCTTCACGAAGGCACCACGGTTCTTGATGCGCTCCAAAAGCCCGATGCTCTCCAGTTGGAACAGCGCTTGGCGGATGATGTGCCGCTTGCCCTCGAAGCGCTCCATCATGGCCTCTTCCACCAGCCGCTCACGCGGGTGCAGGCGCCCAAGCACAATGTCTTCCTCCACGGCGGCAACAATGTCACCGACGCTGACGGTCGTGGACGGGGAGGCTGCCTCATCGTCGCGTTGCGTGAGCGGCTGGAGGTTTCGGCTCATGGTCGCTTCCTCAGCTGAAATAACGTTAAAGAGGCGTGGCCAGTGTATCAGCCGCGCTCCTGGGCTTCATGTTGACGCGGGACTCTGACAGAGAGTTCTGGGCGGCAAGCGCGGAAGTCGCAGCCTTCCTCCGCCTGCAGGATCTGCTCCATGAACAGTCGCCGATAGCCAAGCAGGGGCGTCTCATCCGCTGCCATTTGGTTCGATTGCCGCCGCCGGTCGAGCTCTAACTCCTCGACTTCCAGGTTGAGCGCGTTGCGGGCGACATCCAGCGCGATCATGTCGCCGTCCTGGACCAGCCCCAATGGGCCACCTTCGGCGGACTCAGGTGAAACATGCAGCACGATGGTGCCTGCAGCGGTACCACTCATGCGGCCATCGGAAATACGCACCATGTCCTTGACGCCCTGTGCGGCCAGCTTCTTGGGAATCGGGATGTAACCCGCTTCAGGCATGCCGGGCGCCCCCTTGGGTCCGATGTTCTTCAGCACCAGGACGTCGTCAGCGTTCACGTCCAGCTCGGGATCATCGATGCGTTTGGCCAGGTCTTCGAGGCCGTGGAATACCACAGCACGTCCTCGATGCGACATCAGTTCGGGTGATGCCGCCGACTGTTTGATGATCGCGCCGGCAGGTGCCAGGTTCCCGCGCAACACGGCGATGCCACCCTGCGCGTAGATCGGTGCTTGCCGGGGCCTCACGATCTTTTGGTCGATCAGATGCACTGCGCTGTCGATGTTCTCTCCCAAGGTGCGTCCGTTGACCGTCATGGCATCGAGATGTAATAGCGGCTTGAGCTCACGCAGGAGGGTAGGGAGCCCACCTGCGCGGTGCAGGTCCTCCATGTAGCCCTCACCCGATGGTTTCAGGTCTACCAAGACCGGTGTTTCCTGACTCATACGATCAAAGGCTGCTAGATCGATATCGATGCCCAGGCGACCCGCGATGGCCGTGGTGTGGATCAAGGCGTTGGTCGACCCACCGAGGGCAAGCAGCACGCGCAGTGCGTTCTCGAAAGCTTCCGGTGTGAGGATTTGTTGCGGCGTCACGCCCGCGTGAGCTAGCTGAACCGCCTGAGCCCCTGATTGTTCGGCGATCCGTTGACGATCCGCATAGACCGCCGGTGCGGTGGCGCTGTTGGGCAGCATGATGCCAAGGGTCTCGGCCAGGCAGGCCATGGTGCTGGCCGTTCCCATCACTGAGCAGGTACCGACGGTGGGGACCAGTTTGTCGTTGACCTCGTTAATCTCCTGATCATCGATGTCCTTGCCACGATATGCGGCCCAGTAACGACGGCAGTCGGTGCAGGCCCCGACCCGCGTGCCGCGGTGGGAGCCAGAGAGCATGGGTCCGGTCACTACCTGGATGGCGGGAATGCCGGCGCTAGCCGCGGCCATCAACTGCGCGGGTACCGTCTTGTCACACCCGCCGATCAGCACAACCGCATCCATGGGCTGGGCGCGAATCATCTCCTCGGTGTCGAGGGCCATAAGATTGCGCAGGTACATGCTGGTGGGGTGCGCGAATGACTCGTGGAGGGTGATGGTGGGGAAGTCCACCGGCAGGCCACCAGCGAGCATCACGCCGCGCTTCACACTTTCTACCAGGCCCGGGACGTTGCCGTGACAAGCGTTATAGCCGCTATAGGTGTTGGCGATGCCGATCACCGGGCGGGACAGGGCGTCGTCGGTATAGCCCATGCCCTTGATGAAGGCCTTACGCAGGAACAGCGAAAACGCCGAGTCCCCGTAGTTGGTCAGGCGGTTAGACATGCCTTGCGTGGTCTTGCCTTGATCAGAGGCCTCGTCGTGAGAGTGCTCGTTGCTGTCGTTGTGTTGATCCGGGCGCATCGCTTTCTCCTTGTATGTGGGCGATGGGGAACGTAGCCGCCGGTATGGCTCCTGAACGCAAGGCTAGGCGCTGAAAGCATGGTTGACAAGATTATTGACAATCTTGTTGATTGCCGTCTACGTTGCAACGGGCAAGCAAGGCTTGCATGCCAGCGTGCTACACAACGACAAACCGCACTTGAGGTGATCACCATGCAACAACGTAGAATTTTCGCCGCCAGCCTGCTGTCAGCCCTGATGGCATCTGGGGCTGCACATGCCGAGTATTCCGCCGGTGACGAGATCAAGGTCCTGCAAGGCTTCAAGGCCGGTGGTGGCAGTGATGCCCTGGCACAGCTGACACAGCCCTTCCTGCGTGAATCCCTGGATGTGGAATTCATCAACGAGTACCTGCCGGGGGCCACCGGAGGGATTGCCTGGACCCGCCTGGCCAAGCAGTCGCCCAACGACGGCACCGTCATCAGCATCACCAACACGCCGATGCTGATGACCAACTACATCATGAACGAGGAAATAAACTACTCGATCGAAGAGCTGACGCCGATCGCCAACGTGGTGACCGATCCAGGCATCATCGTGGTTCCCAAGGACAGCCCCTACCAGACCGTGGAAGACTTCTTTGCTGCTGCCGAAGAGCGTCCGGGTGAGCTCACTGTCGGCAACTCCGGTGTAGGCGGGGATGACTTCTTCTCGACCATCATGATTGAGAAGGCGACAGGTCTGAGCTTCCAGAAGGTCCCGTTCCAGGGCGATGGTCCCTCGGCCACTGCAGCGCTGGGTGGCAAGATCGATGCCAGCTTCAACAACCTTGGCAACGTGTATGGCCACATTCAGTCGGGTGACCTGCGCCCGCTGGCGGTCTTCGCTCAAGAACGCATTGGGGTGCTGCCAGACGTTCCCACGCTCGTCGAGATGGACATCGATGTGGTGGCAGGTTCTTCACGCGGCTATAGCGCGCCGGCCGGCATCCCCGATGAAGCGCGTGCTGATCTGATCGCCGCTTTTGAAGCCCTGAAGGATAACGAGGAGTTTCAGGCAACCGCGCAGGAGCGTGCCATGAACCTCGAGATTCTGACAGGGGACGAGTACGGCCAGATGATGGAGAACATGGAAGGGCAGTTCGAAGTGATCTGGGACGAAGTTAAGGATGAGGTCGAGGGGTGAAACGGCCGACTGCCAGCGGGTCATCATGATTGTCATGGGGGACGTAGCATGAATCTCAGTCGTCTGGTGTTTGGTGTCTTTGCCATTGGCGTGGCGGTGACCTTTTTCGTCACGTCGATGGGCTATCCCCAGAAGGCCGCCAACATGCCCATGATCTACTCGGTCTTGGTGGCCCTGCTGGGAGCCGCGATGGTTAGCCAGGAGGTTATTGGCAGTCGACGTCGTCGTTTGACAGCAGAGGTAGGGTCTTCCTCTTCAGTACCTGACGAAGAGGGCGATGCCAGCTCAACTCAGCATCGCCAGCCCTGGAAGGCCATGCTGGTCTTCGGTCTCTCGATCCTCTATCTCGTCAGCCTCTCGACGGTGGGCTACTTGCTTGCCACCGCAGCATTCATGGCGGTCGCTTTGTCGGTTGTCAGGCATGTCACCTGGCGCTTTGCCGCCATTGGCATCGTGCTGCTTATCACAGTGGTTTGCCTGGTGTTCATCGGCTTTCTGGGACTGCCGGTGCCGCTGCTGCCTCCCTTGCTAGCCTAATCCGTTCTCAGGCACCCATCGTCCAGGCGTCGCCTTTGGTGGCCTTGGAGGAGAGTGCCTGAGATCGGCTTCTGGAGCTTGATCGTATGGAAAATCTCGTTCTGGTGGGCCTGACCAACGTCTTAACGTTCACCAATATCGCCCTGATACTGGGTGGTACCTTGCTTGGGCTGTTTGTCGGTGCCATGCCAGGCCTTTCGGCAACCATGGCCCTGGCGCTGCTGCTTCCCCTGACGTTCAGCATGGATCCGGCAACCGGTCTCAGCATGCTGGCTGCACTCTACGTGGGGGCGTCCTACGGGGGGTCCATCGCTGCCATCCTGCTGCGCACTCCAGGGACACCCTCGGCGGCGGCCACTGTGCTTGACGGTTATCCACTGTCTCAGCAGGGGCACGCGGGTAAAGCACTGGGTATCTCATTATTCGCCTCCTTCGTCGGTGGCCTGATGAGCGGTATTGCCTTGCTGACTGCTGCCCCTTTGCTTGGGGTGTTGGTACTCAAGTTTGGACCAATTGAACTTTTTGCTATCGCCGTGCTTGGTATCACCATCATCGGCTCGCTATCCCAGGGGTCGGTGATCAGCGGTTTGCTCTCCGGTGCACTGGGGCTTCTGGTGAGCACCGTGGGCATGGACCTGATCACAGGGACCCCACGGATGACGTTCGGTAATATCAATCTGTTCTCGGGGATCGAGTTCACCGTGGCCCTGATCGGCCTGTTTTCGATTCCTCAGGCGCTGGTGTTGATTGAAAACGCAAAAGGTTCTCAGAAAACGGCCAGCAAAATCACCGACAGACTCATCCCGAAGCTTTCCGAGATCCGTCAGCTGATGCCCAACATCTTCCGCTCAGGGGGTATTGGCATCATCACCGGCCTCATACCCGGTACGGGCGGGGACACGGCGAGTTGGTTTGCCTACAACGAAGCCAAGCGATTCGCGAAAGACAAAAGTCGCTTTGGCAAGGGAGATATCGCCGGTGTGGCGGCACCGGAGGCAGCCAATAACGCGGTCGTCGGGGGTGCCCTGATACCCACCATCGCGCTGGGCATTCCGGGCAGTTCCTCGACTGCGATCCTATTGGGCGCGCTGATGGTGCAGGGCATTTTGCCGGGCCCCAATCTGCTCACCGATTATGGGGATGTCACCTATACGCTGATCTGGGGCGTGATCGTTGCCAACATCGCACTGCTTGGCGTGGGCCTGATGTTCACTCGTTTGTGCGTCAGTGTGACCCGTGTCCCGGACAGCTTTGTTGCATGCGCGATCATCACGCTCTGTGTTATCGGCTCCTTCGCTATCAATAACAGCTTCTTCGAAGTGGGCTTGATGCTGGGCTTTGGCCTTTTCGGGTACTGGATGAACAGAGCAGGCGTCTCTCCAGCACCAATGGTGATCGGTCTGATCTTGGGGCCGGTAATGGAAACCAGCTATCAGCAATCGATGCTGATTGGACAAGGCAATCCCACCATCTTCTTGACCAGCCCCATCGCCGTCGTGCTGTTCGCCATTGCGATTTTCTCGATACTGCAAGCCACGCCCTTCTTCCGTTGGGTGAGAGGTGTCTTGCGTCCCGGCACCCAGGCATAACAACTTTCATGCGTAAGACAAGGACAACATCATGACAAAGATTACCGAGGTACGTGCACGCACTGTCAGTGTCCCGCTGGACAACCCCACGAGCTTTTCCAATCGGCAGGTCTTCAAGAGAGACTACGCGCTGGTGGAAGTGGTGGGTGACGATGGCCATGTAGGGATCGGTTTCTGCTACGGTGGCAACAACGCTGGGGCGCTGGTTTCTCAGGCGGTCAGGGAGCTGCTTCGTCCGGTGTTGGTGGGCGCGGATGCTCACGCCACCGAAGCGCTGTGGCAAGCGATGTATCAGGAATCGCTACTGCATGGACGTTGTGGTTCAGTAATGCGTGCAATCAGTATTCTGGACACTGCCCTGTGGGACCGTAATGCAAGAGCGGCCAACCTGCCGCTGTACAAGTACCTTGGGGCGAGCGACACCCAGCACGTTCCGGCCTACGCTAGCGGTGGCTATTACCTTGAGGGCAAGACGCCTCAGATGCTTGGCGATGAAATGGCAGGATATGTCGCTCAGGGCTTTACTGCGGTGAAGATGAAGGTGGGCCGTGGGGACCTGGCGAGCGAGGAAGCTCGCCTGGCCGCGGTTCGCGACGCCGTTGGGTCTGATGTGAAGGTGATGTTGGATGCCAACAATGCCTGGCGTGACCTGCCATCGGCTCTTGCCTTCATGCGCATGGCCGAGCCGTATGCGCCCTTCTGGATCGAAGAGCCCTTCAGCCCGGACGACATCGACAACCACCGTCGTCTGGCTGAGCGCACGCCGGTGCCGGTAGCCACCGGCGAGATCGAGGCCGGTCGCTGGCGCTTCCGTGAGCTGCTAGAGAAAGAGGGGGCGATGATCCTGCAGACCGATGCTGCCGTCTGTGGCGGTATTACCGAGTTCCGCCGCATCGCCGCCACGGCCGCGAGCTTTGGGGTAGAGGTCTACCCCCACTGGTTCCACGACCTGCATGTTCATCTGGTGGCGTCGGCACCTAACGTTGCCATGGTGGAATTCTTTGCCGACGACCAAGTGCTGAATTTCCGTCGGCTCGTCGACACTCAGCTGACGTTCTCCAACGGTAACCTTCAGTTGCCCACCACGCCTGGGCTGGGCTTCGGGTTCGACCAGGCGGCACTGGATCGTTACGCCGTCGAATCCTGGCACTGACCCCCCATACAGCACGAGGAAAAGCTCATGTCGCAACTACTTGGTGACGTATGGTCTCCCGTCATTACGCCCTTCGGCCAGGATCTGGCGCCTGACATATCGCGCTTTGTCTCGCACTGTCGCTGGCTGAGTGAGAGTGGGGTTGGCCTGGCGGTCTTTGGCACCAACTCCGAAGCCAACTCGATGACAGTGGGGGAGAAGCGAGCACTGCTGGGGGCCTTGATAGAAGGAGGGGTTGATCCGGCTCGGGTGATGCCAGGAACTGGGCATTGTGCCATCGGCGACAGCGTCGACTTGACCCGTGACGCTGTCGCGGGCGGTTGTGCGGGTGTCCTGATGCTGCCCCCCTTCTACTACAAGGGTGTCAGCGATGAGGGACTGTTCCGCTACTATGCCGAGGTGGTCGAACGCGTTGGTGATGATCGTCTCAAGATCTATCTCTATCACATCCCGCCAGTGGCACAGGTGCCGCTCTCGCTTGCTCTTATCGAACGCCTTCGCGCCGCCTTCCCTGGCGTCATCGCCGGCATAAAGGATAGTGGAGGTGACTGGGGCCATACTCAGGCATTGATCTCGCGCTTCGGCGGTGATGATTTCGCCGTCTATGCAGGCAGCGAGCGTTTCCTGCTGGATACGCTGCGCGCTGGGGGAGCTGGCTGCATCAGTGCCACGGCTAACGTCAACCCGGTGGCCATCGTTGAAGCAGCCAGACGTTACCGCGAGGAAGGCGCTGATGACCGACAGGAGGCGCTCAACGAGGTCCGTGGACTGTTCGAGGCATACCCCTTGATTCCTGCCATGAAAGCAGTGACGGCACACTTCTCTGGAGAGCCCGGTTGGAGACGGGTTCGGCCGCCACTGGTGGAGCTGGATTCGGCGGGTGAGGACTTGCTTGTGTCATCGCTCACGCGTAATGGGTTTCGTATGGCCGGGTTGAGGTAACACGATGGATGAGTCTTTCCGTAACTGGCGGATCGTTGCCGTGCGGCGCCTTAGTGAAGAACAGCTTCGCGCCTTATCTGCCATCGGTCATGTCGACTATTTCGAAGACCTGACCGATGACAACCGAGGGGACTTTCACGCCGCCATGCAACAAGCGGATGCCTTGATTGGTGGGAAGCTTGAGCTCGACGAGAATCTCTTGGCGGAGGCGTCAAGGCTGCAGGTGGTGTCGACCATCTCGGTCGGTTACGACCATCTCCCCATGGCGGCCCTGAATCGCCGTGGCATCCTGGTCTGCCACACGCCGGATGTGCTGACCGAGACAACGGCAGACACGGCCTTCGCGCTCGTCATGGCGACGCAGCGTCGGGTGGTCGAGTTGGCCAACCTGGTGCGGGAAGGTCGCTGGACGGCTCACCTGGGTCGTGAGCATTTCGGCGTCGATGTGCACGGCAAGACGCTGGGGATCGTGGGGGCAGGGCGGATAGGCGCCGCCATTGCCCGACGTGGTGCCCTGGGTTTCAACATGCCGATTCTCTATACCGCTGGCTCGCCGAAGCCTGCACTTGAGCGTGAATTGGGTGCCCAGCGACGCGACCTGGCCACCTTGCTTGCCGAGGCCGATGTCGTCTGTCTGAGTGTGCCCTACCAGGCAGACACCCATCATCTGATCGATGCCGAGGCGCTCTCTCACATGAAGGCATCGGCCTCCTTGATCAATGTGGCAAGGGGCAAGGTGGTGGATGAGGCCGCCCTGATCGCTGCCCTGCGACGTGGTCAGATTCGAGCTGCCGGTCTCGATGTGTTTGAGGAGGAGCCTTTGCCCGCGATCTCACCGCTTGCGGCAATGGACAATGTGGTTACGACGCCTCACATGGGATCGGCTACCCATGAAACTCGTGAGGCCATGGCCCAGCTGGCCGTTGATAACCTGATCGGGGCCCTTACGGGAGATGGGCCGCTAACGGCCGTTAATCGGGATGTCTGGCAACGTGTGCCACTGCTGCGGGAGGCCCACTGATGGCAAAGCGGCTAGAAAGGATTCTCAGCCTGGATGATTTCGAGAAAGCGGCGAAACGCCATCTCCCACGTCCTCTGTTTGGCTATGTGGCCAGCGTGGCAGAAGAGGGGGATACAGCACGTGCCAGTCGTGAGGCCTTCAACCACTATCAGTTTCTGCCTCGGGCTCTCGTCAATGTGTCGAACGTATCGACCGGTACCGAGCTGTTTGGCAGGCGCTATGCCTACCCCTTCGGCATTGCGCCCATGGGCATTGCGGCATTGACGGCGTATCAGGGTGACCGAGTTCTGGCCGAGGCTGCCTCGCAAGCTGGTATACCCATGATCGTCAGCGGTACCTCGCTGACGCCGATGGAGTCACTGGGCGGAGAGGCGGGTAGCGACTGGTTCCAGGCGTATTTGCCCGGTACCCCAGAGGAAATCGGGGCCTTGCTCGACCGAGTGGCCCGAGCCGGCTTCACCAAGCTGGTCATCACCGTCGACTATGCGGTTCCTCCTAATCCCGAGAATCACCGCCGGGCAGGTTTCTCCTCGCCCTTGCGGCCGAGCGTCCGCTTGGCGTGGGATGGTATGGTGCGACCCCGCTGGCTCATGGGCACGTTCCTTCGGACCTTGTGGGAACAAGGGGTGCCGCATTTCGAGAACAACGCGGCCACTCGTGGTGTGCCGGTGCTGGCAAAGAACGCCAACCGGGACTTCTCAGGACGCCGCCACCTCGGCTGGTCGACACTTCAGCAGGTTCGTGATCACTGGCAGGGTACGCTTGTCGTCAAGGGCATTCTTCATCCCGATGATGCGCGGCGAGCCCTGGCAGTGGGTGCCGATGGCTTGATCGTCTCCAACCATGGCGGTCGGCAGCTTGACTCGACCATCGCTCCACTGGTGATGCTGGAGGAGGTGCTGGAAGCGGTACAGGGCAGCGTGCCGGTGATGATTGATGGCAGTTTCCGGCGTGGCAGTCATGTGTTGAAGGCCCTAGCACTTGGTGCGGACTTCGTCTTCCTCGGACGCCCGTTCAACTATGCCGCGAGTATTGCCGGACACGCAGGGGTGGCTCATGCCGTATCGTTGCTGGGGGCAGAGCTTGAACGCGACATGGCCCTGCTCGGCGTGACAGGCATTGATGCTCTGGGACCTGAACATTTGCGAAGGACCGGCATGGCTGGCTGATCGGTTTTCAATGCCCAGGCGGCATCGGCTGACTCAAGCGTGCTGACTTAGTGGAGGCACGTTAGGTGGGCCATGACGTGCATTGCGCATGATTACGCATAATTTATCGGCAAGTGTGCGAATTATGAAGCCGCCTCATGCCTTGAGACGGTTCAAGATGTTGCTCAGATCACACCGATCATCTGCAGGCCGAAAGCTCCCAGGGTGATCGTCACGCTGGCCATCAGGGTGGTGAGGGCGATGATGTTGGCGGTGAGCACAGCGTTCCCGCCCATCGCCTTGGCCATCACGAACGCTGCCGCGGCGGTGGGACTGGCGAAGAACAGGAACATCACTCCCAGTTCGCGACCTTCGAAGCCGACCAGCCAGGCGGATCCGGTGGCGAGGACAGGAATAGCCACCATCTTGATCAGACTGGTCTCTACGGTGATCCATCCCGACCGTTTTAGGGCTCTCAAGGAGAGTGTTGCGCCTACGCACAGCAGGGCCAGGGGTAGCGTCAGCGAAGCGAAATAGCTGCCCGAGGCTTCCAACCAACCCGGCAGACTGAGGTTCATGGCCGCCAGTGGCAGGGCGGTCAGTACGGCCAGGATCAGCGGATTGCGCAGTATATGGCCCAGGACATTGCGCCAGGCCCCATGGTGCCCGGCTTGATAATGCGTCAGCGCGATCACCGAGAAGGCGTTGTAGGTCAGGATGACCACGCCCAATAGCAGCCCGCCAGTAGACAGCCCCGCGTCGCCGTACATGCCGGCAGCCAATGCCAGGCCAACGATGCCGCAGTTGCCTCGGAATGCGCCCTGGATACAGGCGCTGCGATCGGCAACGGCGACGCGTCGATGGGCCCAGCCCCAACTCAGCAGGAAGCTGGCGAGGGTGGCAATGGCGAAGAAACCCAGCATGCGGGGGTTGAGGGTCGCGTCCAGATCGGCAGCGATGATGCTCAGAAATATCATCACTGGCATCGATCCGTGAAAGACCAGGTGAGACGCGGTGGTGACGAAGCGATGGTCCACCATTCTGGTGCGTCGTAGCAGGTAGCCTACGAAGACCATCACGAACACCGGCAGGGTGACGTCCAGGCTGTCGAGTAGCAGTGCTAAGGGGTCCATCCGGTGTCTCCGCGGTGTAATGATGGATCTTTGGTGCCGGGGCCAAATCGTGTCCCGGGAAACTTCTGGGCACCCTTAAACTTTGGTCGGAAATTGAGGTTCTTCGTCACATCATGTGGATTTTGCCTGATTGAGCAGGCGCCCCACGGGGCTGCCGATCGGGTAGATCATCGCGATGAAGTTTGCCTCGTTCCGGTAGCCGCGTGCGCGTGACCGAGCCGCCTGGAACAGGCCGTTCATGCCTTCCAGTCGTGCGTTGGTCAGTCCCGAGATCCATCGCCTGACCACCGTGTCGGCGTGCCGCTCCAGCGTCGCCAAGGCCTTTCCCATCGGCTTCAGCAGTGGCTTCTCGGAGACCGCCGCTTTCATGACTTTGAGGTAGTTCGTGATGCGCCACCGAGCCGCTCGGGGCGTCGGGGCTTTCTGGATCCAACGCAGCTTCTCCTTGATCACCCAGGCATCGGACGTGGCGCTATGGTCGGCCACCAGTTCCTGGAGCACCGCTAGCTGTGATCTCTCGGTAGGTTGTTCATCCGGAGCCTACCCGGAAGACTGGAGATGCGAACCAACCAATCGCTCCAGGAGGCCCGGATGAACACCCATAAGAATGCCCGTCTCACTCCGCATGGTCGAGCCCTGCTGGCCGCTCGCGTGTTCGATGAAGGGCTGCAGGGTGGGGTCAACGGGGCGTTGAACCTGGACGGCCACGGCAAGACGCTCTCCTTTCTGTTGCTCGGCATGGAGATCGCCTTGCCTGCGACACCTCAGGAGTGAATGGGGCTGGTTCGAGAGGCTGGGATACCCTAGCAGCACTGTTGAGCTGGTTCGATTTGTGCGCTCCCACTCATCGTTGGGTATCAGGTCGGGCCAGGTTGGTCATAGGGATAGGGCCGATGTTGATGCTGCGAGGGTTGATAGCAGCGTAGCTCACCTGCCGCAAATGCGAATAATTCTCTATAAGTGCCTTGCTGCCAATGGTCATCTGTCTGGATTGTGACACCTCTAGACTTAACAGCTTGTGTCCAATACGATTTTATATGTGTAGGTTGAATGTCCCTAATCGGTCACCCTGAGATTAACAGTTGATGCGTTTTTTTATATAGGCTGTTGAATTTAAAGAGTTTATTTGGGTGTCTCGCCACGAGCGGCAGTTTTTTGCTTCCTGACGAAATGGTCTCCGAAGCCAAAGGTCGCAGGTTCGAATCCTGCCGGGCGCGCCACGACTTCAGGGGCCTGCAGCCATGCTGCAGGCCTCTTTCGCATGGTGAGTTCCCCATCCTCCGGTCCTCCTCGGCCCCGTCATGCCGCCCGGCACCTCGGCAGGCGTTCACTCGACGTAGGTCAGGTTGGTCTCCCAGCTGTCGCTGCTGACCTCGATGGCGGCCTTCACCCCCTCCTCATCGCCTGCCTGGAAGGCGGCATAGATCGCCCTGTGATCCTTTAACGCCACCTCGGGCTGCGTCTGCATGGACGTTTCCAGGGCGGCTTCGATCAGCTGGATCAGGGTTTCTCCCACGCGAATGGTCATCGGGTTGTGAGTGGCCTGGAGAATCGCGCGATGAAAGGCGACATCGTGTCGTGCCGTCTGCTCACCGTTGTCGATCGCCGAGGCCATGGCATCGATGGCTTGCTGTATATGCATGTGATCTTCCGGACAGGCATTGTGCATGGCCTGCAGGGTGTAGGCGGGCTCGAACATCTTGCGGAACTCGAGTACATCCCGAGTCATGCCTCTTGCCAGGATCATGCCGAACGCCATCGGATCCACCAGCGGGTCGCCCGGCTCACGTCGAATCATGGTGCCTTGCCCCCGCTTGACCTCCACGATGCCGATGGCCTGAAGCATCTTGATGGCCTCACGGACGCTCGACTTGCCGATGCCCAGGCTCTGGGTCAACTCGGTTTCCGAAGGCAGGTAGTCGCCGGGCTGAAGCTCGCCCTGAATCAGGGCGCTCTTGATGCGTTCAAGCAGCTGCAGGGCGACCGAGCTGCGGTCGATCGAGCTGCTGAAGCTCTCCATGGAGCTAGGTGTCAGTGCAGGCTGGCGTTTCAGGCTCATGCGGGCCTCTCCTGGTGGCGTGCCGTATCTGAAAAGTCTTCTCCTACCAATAGGTTAGACAATTGGTAGGCGCCTTTTCGATGGCATGTTCTTGGACGTCCTGTCATTTCTTGCTTGCAGACGGCTCGAAATTGAGTCTAGCATGACATCACACAACAGGCATCAGATGTCTGAACACTGAACCGGCATCGGCACAGCGGGTGCTCGACACGGTGACAATAATGACAAGAGCCAGAGTTGTAGTGATTACTACGGGCGGCACCATTGCCAGCAGCCTGGATGCCTCCGGTCGCCACCGATCGGGAGCGCTGCAGGGCGAAGAGCTGATGCGCCGCGTCTCGCTGCCTCCAGAGGCAGGCATCGATGTCGACGTCCGCTCCGTCCTCCAGAAGCCCAGCAACGCCATCACCCTGGGTGACCTGATGCGCCTGCGCCAGGAGTGCCTGGCGCTGGCCGCGTCTTGCGACGTGACCGGGATCGTCGTCACCCACGGCACCGATACTCTCGAGGAGACGGCGTACTTCCTCGACCTTGTGCTGCCCGGCTCGCCTACCGTCGTGCTGACCGGCTCCCAGCGGGCCCCTCATGAATCCGGCACCGATGCCTTCCGCAATATCGCCGATGCCATCCGGGTCGCGGCCAGCGACAAGGCACGCGGCCTCGGGGCCCTGCTGGTGTTCAACCAGTCGATCTTCCCTGCCAGGCAGGTGCGCAAGGTCAGCAGCTTCCAGCTCAACGGCTTCGCCGCCCCCGAGACGGGGCCGATCGGTTACATCGACGGCCCACGTGTCCGCGTGGCCATGCGGCCTGTTCGCCACCAGGCATTGGAAATGCAGCCCGACACCAGGTTGCCGCGGGTGGACATCCTGCCCGCCTATCTGGAGGCCTCGGCGGATCTGCTGGAGCTCGCCGTCGAGTCGGGAGCCGCGGGTCTCGTGATCGACGGCCTGGGACGGGGCCATGTGCCGCCCAGCTGGCTGGATGCTCTGCCGCGTATCGCCCGGCGCGGCATTCCCGTCGCGATCGTCAGCAGCTGCCCGACCGGGCCGGTCCATGCCAGCTACGAATTCCCGGGTAGCCTGGCGAGCCTCGAGGCCGCCGGCGTCATCGCGATACACGATCTCAGCGCCCGCAAGGCGCGCCTTGCCCTGTCGGTCCTCCTTGCTACCTCCGGGGAGCATGAGGTCACCACACGGCTGAGAACCCTGACGGCCTGAGCATGGCCGGCAACATGCTCCGCCTGGCAGCGTCAGGCTGAAAGGGCCCGCACCCAGTGCGGGTGGCACCATCCGGTGCCTGGTATCACGCAATGCTGCGCATCAATAACTCAACAAGGTGCTGACAATGAAGAGCAAACTGACCAAGGTGTCACTGGCAGCGGCCATCGCGACTGCATCTCTCGGCATGACCCAGGCGCAGGCCGCCGATTACACCTTCAGCTTCGCCCATGTCCTGATCGAGGATACCCCCAACGGCCAGGCAGCACTTCGCTTCAAGGAGGAGGTGGAAGAGAAATCCGACGGACGCATCCAGATCGACGTACTGCCCGCGGCTCAGGTTGGTGGTGACGTGGAGATCATCGAGCAGATCCAGATGGGCCTGGTCGATATCGGCATCCCGCCGACCGCCACGCTCGGTAACTTCGAACCTCGCATGCAGATCCTGGACCTGCCTTTCCTGATCGCCGACTACGACACCATGGTCAAGGTGCTCGACGGTGACGTGGGTCGCGAGATCCTAGACACCCTGAATGACGACAACATGTACGGGGTCAACTTCTGGGGTGCCGGCTTCCGCCACATGACCAACAATGTCCGTCCCATCCATGGCCCCGAGGACCTGGAAGCGATCCGCATGCGCACCATGCAGGCGCCGATCATCATCTCCACCTACGAGAACCTGGATGCCAATGCCACGGCCATGGCGTTTACCGAGGTCTACAACGGCCTGCAACAGGGCGTGGTGGAAGGCCAGGAAAACCCGCTGGCCAACATCTACACCATGCGCTTCCACGAGGTGCAGGATTATCTCTCCCTGACCAGTCACGCCTATCACGCCTATGCCGCGGTCATCAATCAGGACTCCTGGGACTCGCTGCCCGAGGACCTTCAGCAGATCATGCTCGAGGCCTTCGACAATGGTCGCGATACCTCGCGTCAGCTGACCCTGGATGACGAAGGCAGGATCCTGGAGGAGATCGAGGACGAGATCGCCATCAACGAGATCACTCCCGAGGCACGCGAGGCCTTCATCGAGGCCAGCTTGCCGGTCCATGCGGAGTATGAAGAGATCGTCACTACCGACCTTCTGCACAAGGTCTACGACGAGGTTGGCATCGACTACTGAGGTAGGCACACCATGTTCAAGGCGCTCAATACCTTTATTGATCGCCTGGAGAGTGTGGCGATGGTCGCGTTCATGTCGATCGCGACCATTATCACTGCCGTCCAGGTTGTCTATCGATACGGGTTCAACAGTTCGCTCTTCTGGGCAGAAGAAGTCGTCATCTACTCCATCATCTGCATGAGCTTCGTCGGCGCCAGTATGGGGGTTCGCTACGGCTCGCATATCTCGGTGGATGTGCTCAATGCCATCGCCCCACCCGCGATCAATCGCTGGCTGCATATCGTCGCTGCCGTGCTGGGGATCGCCTTCGCCGGGTTTCTGGTCGTCTACGGCTTCTACCTGTTCTTCAACACCCTGGGACGGGGACAGCTGACGGCGGCGCTGCGCTTGCCGATGGCCTGGTTCTACCTGCCGATCGGCTTGTCCGGCATCCTGCTGATCCTGAGATATATCCGGGTCATCTACCTGGCATGGGTCAAGCCGCCGGTGAGTCATGCCGACGAGTTGGCGGCCGAAGCCGACAAGCTCGCGTGACCCGATTCGAACAATAACCGGAGATCCCCATGATAACGGCACTCCTGCCTGTCTTCTTTGCTGTGCTGCTGCTGGGTCTGCCGATCTTTGCCGCCCTGGCATTCTCGGTCTTCATCGCCATCGAATTCTTCGGCAGCACCAGCCCCGTCATCGTGCCGATGCGGATGTTCACCGGCATGAACAACTTCTCGCTGATGGCCATCCCGTTCTTCATCCTGGCCGCGGAGTTGATGCGCATCGGCGGGTTGTCGGACCGACTGATCAACCTGGCCAAGGCACTGGTGGGCTGGGTGCCGGGGGGACTGGCCGCGGCCACCGTGCTCTCCTGCCTCTTCTTCGGTTCCATCTCGGGATCGAGTCCGGCCACGGTGGTGGCCATCGGCACCATCATGTTCCCGGCCCTGGTGGCCGCCGGCTACAGCAAGCGCTTCGCCATCGGCCTGATCGCGACGGCCGGCACGCTGGGCCCGATCGTGCCCCCCAGCATCGCCCTGATCATCTACGGCTCGGTGACGGGCACCTCCGTAGGACGGCTGTTTGCGGCCGGCCTGCTGCCTGCCATCCTGATCGCCTCCCTGCTGATCGCCTATTGCATCGTCTATGCCTCCTTCAAGGGCTATGCGCGTGCGCCCTTCCCGACCCTTGCCGAGATCGGTGGCGCGTTCAAGCAGGCGGCCTGGGGGCTGGGGCTGCCCTTCATCCTGCTGGGTGGTATCTACAGCGGCGTCTTCACGCCCACCGAGTCGGCGGCCGTGGCGTGCGTCTATGGGCTTTTCGTGGGGGCCGTGGTCTATCGCACCATCCAGATACCCGAGCTGATCGGCACGCTGCGAAGCTCGGGGCTGACGTCGGCGACCCTGCTGCTGATCACCGCCGGTGCCTCGGCCTTCTCCTGGTTGCTGGCGATCACCGGGACACCGCAGCAGCTTGCAAGCCAGGTCCTGTCGCTGACCGATGACCCGATACAGGTCATGGCGCTGTTCAACGTGGTGATGATCATCGCCGGCTTCTTCCTCGACAGTGCCTCGGCCATCATCGTGTTGTCACCGCTGCTGCAACCGATCGCCGCCCAGGTGGGGGTCGACCCGGTCCACTTCGGCGTCATCACCCTGGTCAACTTCTCGGTGGGCATGATCACCCCCCCGGTGGGCCTCAACCTGTTCGTCGCCATGGCGATCTCCAAGATGTCGCTCCAGGAGGTGTTCAAGGCCTGTCTGCCCCTGATCGGCCTGATGCTGCTGGCCCTGATCATCATTACCTATGTGCCATGGATCAGTACCTGGCTGCCGTCGCTGATCTACTGAGGAAATGGATCCATGTCCCCGACGTCAACGCTTGGCGAACAGCTGGATGGCGAGCGCTTCTGGTCCGACCTCATGGATCAGGCACGCTTCGGTGCCCTGGAAGGCGGCGGCCTGCGTCGCCTGACCTTGGGGGCCGCGGATAACCGGGCTCGGCTATGGTTGATGGAACAAGGCGAGGCGCTCGGTTGCACTAGCCACTACGATGCCCTGGGCAACGTCTTCCTGCGTCGTGAGGGGCGGGACCCGGGCCTCGCCCCGCTGTTGATCGGCAGTCACCTCGACAGCCAGCCCTGCGCCGGTGCCTACGACGGTACCCTGGGGGTGGTGGCGGGACTGGCAGTGCTACGCACCCTGTCGACACTGGGGATTGCCCAGCGCAGGCCGGTCGAGGTGGTCTCCTGGACCAACGAGGAAGGCGCTCGCTTCGCCCCCGGAGCCTCCGGCTCCGCCTGGTTTGCCGGCCGGCGCGATCCCGAGACCATCCTGGCTGCCCAGGACGATGAGGGCATTACCTTCAAGGCGGCGCTCGCCGACTGTCTCGCACAGCTGGATGCTCACGGTGCGGCGTTCCGGCCCGAACCGGTGGTGCCGCATGCCTTCCTGGAACTGCATATCGAGCAGGGGCCGGTGCTGGAGGAGAAAGGAGTGCCGGTATGTGTCGTGACGGGTATCCAGGGGGTCAACTGGTATGAGGTCGAGGTCAACGGCCAGGCCAACCATGCCGGCACCACCCCCACCGCATCGCGACGGGATGCCTTCATGGGCGCCCACGCCCTGGTAGATGCGTTGACGGAGGCAGTGGCCGCCCATGACGATCAGGTCCGATTCACCATCGGCAGGTTCGCGCTGTCGCCCAATTCGGTGAACACCATCCCCCAGCAGGCCCGCTTTTCCATCGACCTTCGCCACCCCGATGCCGAGGTACTGGAGGCCCTGGATCTCGCCTTCCGACACCTGGCGGAGAAGACCTGGGCCGGCTGCTCGGCGCGACTGGAAGCGACCTCCAGGGTGGCTCCGGTGGCCTTCGATGAGCGCCTGGTCGCGGTCCTCGACGAGGCCGTCAAGGCCCGCTGTCCACAGGCCCCGACGCTGGTCTCCGGTGCCTTCCACGACGCCATCCATCTGGCCCAGCTCTGCCCCACGGCGATGCTCTTCACCCCCTGCCGGGCGGGTATCAGCCACCACCCCGATGAGCATATCGAACGCGCCGATGCCGAGGTGGCCGTCCGCACCCTGGCCGATGCCGTCGAGCGGCTGCTTAACGAAGAGGAAACCTTGCGATGATCCAGACCCTTGGCGACGCCGTGGCTGCACAGGGCCTCTCCCTGCCCGCCATCCCGCGGCCCCGTGGTGCCTTCCTGCCCTGGTCCCGGCTGGGCAACCAGCTGTTCCTGGCCGGTCAGATCTGCGAACGGGGCGGCGAGGTCCTCTATCCCGGCAAGGTAGGAGCGGAGTTCGATCTCGAGACCGGCAAACTGGCCGCCCAGGCCTGCGCCCTCAACCTGCTGGCCGCGCTCAGCGATGCGGTGGATGGTGACATGAGCCGGGTCGTGCGCTGCGTGCGCATGAACGGCTTCGTCAACGTGGCGCCCGGGTTCCACGACGTGCCGCTGGTGATCAATGGTGCCTCGGAGCTCTTCATCGCCCTGTTCGGTGACAATGGACGCCATGCCCGCACGGCCATCGGTGTCGCCACCCTGCCCGGCAATGCCGCCGTCGAGGTCGAATCGATCTTCGAGATTCGTGACTGATCACAAGGAAGCACGCCATGACCGACTCTCCCCTCAAGCAGCCGCTACGCGAGCAGTATGCTGGCCTGCGCAACGGCACCCTGACGGCCACCGCACTGGCCGAGGCCTCCCTGGCGGCCCATCGGGCTCGCGGCGACCATGACCATGCCTACCTGACCTGGAACGGCGAGGCCGCCCTGGGCTTCGCCCAGGCCACCGATGCGGTGATCCGCCAGGGCGGGGACGCCGGCGCCCTGATGGGCATCCCGGTCTCCATCAAGGACATCTATGCGGTGCCGGGCTTGCCGACCCATGCCGGGTCGTCGCAACGGCTTCCCCAGCAGTGGGAACAGCCCGGCCCCATGGTCGCCGCCCTGCTCGCGCAGCTGCCCAGCGTCATGGGCAAGACCCATACCGTGGAGTTTGCCTTCGGTGGCCTCGGCACCAATGCCCATTGGGGAGCACCGCGTAACCCCTGGGACACCCAGGCCCATCGCACGCCCGGAGGATCCAGCGCCGGTGCCGGCGTGTCGCTGGCCACAGGGACCGCGAGCCTTGCCCTTGGCACCGACACCGCCGGGTCGGTACGCATCCCTGCCGCCATGACCGGGGTGGCGGGGCTCAAGACCACCGCCGGTCGCTGGTCGACACGTCAGATCGTGCCGCTCTCCAGCACCCTGGATACCCCGGGACTGCTGGCCCACCGCGTGGATGACCTGGCCTTCGCCTTCGATGCCCTCGATGGCGCCTTGACGCGACGCGACGATCGCGTCCCCGCGCCGCCCGCGCTGGCCGACCTGACCTTCGGTGTGCCCAGCGCCTTCTTCTGGGACGATTGCAGTCCAGGGATCGCCGAGACCGTGGAAGCCGCCATCCGCCGCCTCGAGGCCGCCGGGGCGCGGGTGGTCACCCTGGACCTGCCTCATACCGACGAGGCCTACACGCTGTTCCAGCAAGGGGGGCTGGCCGCAGCCGAATTGGCTGCCTTCCTCAAGACCGAGCTCCCTGAGATGATCGAGGCGCTGGACCCCAATGTCGCCGCCCGGGTCAAGGCCGCCGACGACATGCCGGCATGGGAATATATCCGCCGCCGCGGCGTCATCGACGGCCTGTATGCCGCGGCCGCGACACGCATGAACGACGTGGACGCCCTGCTCACCCCCACCGTGGCGATCACGCCGCCCACCCTGGAGAGCCTGCTCCCCGAGGGGGCCTACGCCAGGGCCAACATGCAGGCGCTGCGCAACACCGTGATCGCCAACTTCATGGGGCTGTGCGGCCTGACTCTGCCGGTGGGCAAGGACAGTGCTGGCATGCCGGTCGGCCTGCAGGTGCTCGCCGGCCCCTGGCAGGATGCCCGATTGCTGGCCGTGGGCCAGGCCATCGAGGAGCATCTGGGCACCGGCCGCGCCCTGCTCGGTGAGCCGCCAGCCCCCTGATCGCCTTTTGACCATGGCACCCCAGCCCCTTTTGTCACTCGCAAGCCTGCCAGGAGTTGCATGCAAATGACCGACTGGAACCGGATGACCCTGGCCCGCTTTCAGCGCGGGCTGACCGGAGGCGAGTTCGCGCCACTGGACTGGTG
Organism: Halomonas sp.; assembly: GCF_029263665.1. Lineage (GTDB taxonomy): Bacteria > Pseudomonadota > Gammaproteobacteria > Pseudomonadales > Halomonadaceae > Halomonas. Next base: position 6,635 of record NZ_JAJUFQ010000035.1, on the reverse strand, counting down.
GAAGGCCTGCCGCAAGCGTATCGATAGTCTGGATGCGAACCTACATGCCTGGGAGTGCCTGGCCCCCGAGCCCGCCATCACGCACCGTGACGGTGGTCCACCTATCCGGCCCCTCGATGGGGTGCCGGTCGGCATCAAGGACATCATCGACACGGTCCAGCTACCCACCACCTGGGGCACCCAAGGTTACCATCGCGTCGAAGCCGCCGACATGGATGCGGCCATCGTCACCCAGCTTTCGCGCCTCGGGGCCCTGGCCATGGGCAAGACGGTGTCGACCGAGTACGCCTATTTTCAGCCAAACAGGACGTGCAACCCCCATGATCCGTCGCGCACTCCCGGCGGCTCTTCCAGCGGGTCGGCCGCCGTCGTCGCCACCGGCATGGTACCGGTGGCGCTGGGTACCCAGACGGTAGGCAGTATCATCCGTCCAGCCAGCTACTGTGGCGTAGTGGGGTTCAAACCTACCCATGGCACCTTAAGTGTCGCCGGTGTGAAGGCCCTGGCACCCTCGCTGGACACCCTTGGCTGGTTCACGCGGCACTTGGAGGACACTTGCACGCTGTTCAGCGAACTGACCGGCAGTGAGTCGATCGCGCCTCTCGAGAGGCTCGATGGCATACGCGTCGGCCTCTGCCGCGTACCTAGTCCGCAACCGCCGTCGCCGGAGGTGAGTGCCGCCCTGGATGATGCCGCCGCCAGAATGGCGTCGCTTGGCGCCCAACTCGCTCATGTTGACCTGGGCGACGCATTCGATGCCCTGGTGACCCACCAGCAGACCATCCTGGCCTACGAGGCCGCTCGCGCTCTGGCCAGCGAGCACGAACGCTTCGCCGCCTCGATGAGTCAGGCCCTTCTCGGCCTGCTGGACGAAGGACAGGCCATTCCCCTGACGCGTTACTGGCAGGCGCGACAAGCCACCGAAGAAGCTCGGCGTACGCTGTCACTGCACCTTGCCGAGCGCTTCGATGTGCTCCTCGCTCCCAGCGCCACGGGTGTGGCCCCGCAGGGCCACCACAGCACCGGTGATCCGATCTATTCGAGAGCCTGGACACTGCTGGGGGTTCCCTGTGTGAACCTTCCCCTGCACTGGACCGAACAGGGATTGCCCGTCGGCGTGCAGCTGATCGCCGACCGTTACCAGGACCGTCGGCTGCTGAGTGTCGCCAGCGCCTTGATGCCTTGATCCGCTCCCGCATCTTCCCCGGCTCGCTTTCACCCGGGGGATTGCACCGTCACTCCGACACTCCCGTTTGAGCCCGAAGAGGCATCGTGCGACTATCCTTCGGCGTCATTCTCGAACGCCGTTTCTCCTGTGTGGCGGCTCCCGTCTCCGCCGTGGGAGTGGCCGGCATCATCCCGTTACGGTCGCCCATAACAACAGTCACAGGACCTCCATGATCCGCCCGCTGCTTGCGCGACTCCGCGCCCTGCTGCCGGCCGGCCGCCGGCAGGATCGGTTCTTCACCCTCTCCAGCGACCTCTTTTGCCGGGTCGACCTGGCGGGGCGCTTCGTCGAGGTCAACCCCGCCTTCCGGCATCAGCTGGGCCTGGACGAGACCGAGCTGCTCGGCGCGCCCTATACCCGGCTTGTTGAGGCCTAGCCCGGATATTGCACTGGGCATGAAAAAGGCGGCTGAAAATCGGTTATAATTCAAGCTTCTACACCAGAATCAACCGCATCAGCCGCCATGACAAAATGTACCATGCCGTCAGCCTCCTTTCCACGCTGCAAAGGCCGTCAGATCGTCGCCCGCTTCGATGGCGGCGACGTCACCTCCGACGGCGGCACCCTCCTGCTGAGTCAGCTCGATCGTGAGATGGGGCTGACGCGCTCGGTAGCTCGCCGACTGAGCGATGCGCGAGACCCTCAGCGCTGCCAGCACCGAACGGAAACCCTGGTTCGACAGCGCGTCTTCGGTCTGGCCTTGGGCTATGAGGATCTCAACGACCACCATGCGTTGCGTCACGACATCGCCCTGCAGACCGCCGTCGATACCGATGGCGTGCTGGCCAGCCAGTCCACCCTGTGTCGCTTCGAGCAGCAGGCCAACCGAGACTGGGCGGTCGCTATCCACGAGGAGATGATCGAGCAGTTCATCCGCTCGTTCCGGCGGCCACCGAAGAAGCCGCTCTACCTCGACTTCGATGCGACCGACGATCGGGTACACGGCCAGCAGCTCGGCCGGCACTTCAACGGCTACTACGACCACTACATCTTCCTGCCGCTGTTCGTGTTCTGTGGCGACCAGCTACTGGTCAGCTACCTGCGCCCGGCCTACCGAGATGCCGCCCATCACGCCGGCGCCATTCTCGCCTTGCTGGTCCGGCGGCTGCGCCAGGCATGGCCTGAGGTGAAGATCGTGTTCCGCAGCGAGAGCGGCTTCTGCCGCCCGCTGATCCTCAACTGGTGCGACCGCCACGGCGTCGATGACATCATCGGCCTCGCCGGCAACAAGCGCCTGGCCAAGCTGGCTCTGGACATCGACTACGCGTCAGCCATCCGCTTCGAGACGACCTGGGAGAAGGAGCGTGCCTTCGGCTTCATCGAGTACGCTGCCAAGAGCTGGAAGGAGCGTCGACGAAGGGTGATCGTCAAGTCCGAGACCAGCCGGCGTGGCTTCAACACCCGCTACGTGGTCACCAGCCTGCGCGGCTGCAGCGCCGAGTGGCTCTATGACCACCGCTACTGTGCCCGGGGCGAGATGGAGAACCGCATCAAGGAGCAGCAGTTCCTGTTCTCCGACCGCACCAGCTGCCACGAGTGGTGGCCCAACCAGTACCGGCTACTGCTCTCGGGGCTGGCCTATCTGCTTCTGGAGCGACTGCGTCGGATTTACCTCAAGCGCACCGCCTTCGCCCAGGCCCAGGTCAATACCATCCGCCTGAATCTGCTGAAGATCGGCGCCGTCATCACCCGCAACACGCGCACCATCCGGCTGATGTTGAGCAGCCAGCACCCGGAGCAGGACCTTTTCCTGAAGCTGGCTGGCAAACTGGTGCCTGGGTAGCGCCGCGGCGAGCTGTCCCCGGCACAGAAAACACATGGGGGTTGGGGGAAGTGTGCCCTGAGCTCAGGAAATTGATCAATATATAGCCAACTTCCAGCTATGGGCGGCATCATCGCCACCCAACCTGGCATCTGGGAGCTTCTGACCAACCCGATGCAACATCCGGGCCAGGGGCTCTTCCAGCGGGTCGGCCGCCGCCGCCCTCTTGCCTTGGCCACTTCCGGCCGTCGAGACGCCCTGAGGAGAGCGTTTTGGCGGTTCCGGTCGAGGTGATCGGCCCGTGGCGGTGACCCACTCACCTTGATCGAGATCATTCTTTTCCCGTGAGTGGCTGGCCGCGAACAGGAAATGATCCCGGTCAAGAAATACTCATGTTGTTATAAGAAATATTGTCTTTGATATCATTATGTGATTTGGCAGACTCTGTCATCCATTTCGCAACGATTCAGGGACGATGAAGACCTATCTGGGAAAGATGCGCGGCGAGCGCCTGCGACGCGAGACCCCCGACCTCGGTGATGCCCTCTGGTCCTGGCTGGGGGCGGTGGTCGGCATGGGGGCGATCTGCTGGCTCAGCGCCCACTGGCTCTCCCAGCACCTGCTGATCGTGGCGTCCTTCGGTGCCACCTCGGTGCTGCTCTATGCGGCCCCGGAGAGCCCCTTCGCCCAGCCACGCAACGTGCTGCTGGGCAGCCTGCTCTCGGCGGTGGCGGGGGTCGCCTGCTTCCAGCTGCTGGGCGCCACGCCACTCGCCGTGACCCTGGCGGTATCGCTCTCCATCCTGTTGATGCAGCTGACCCACAGCGTCCACCCGCCCGGTGCCGCGGCAGCCCTGGTGGCGGTGATCGGCGGCCCGGAGATCACCGGGCTGGGCTGGTGGTATCCGCTGATGCCCATCGGCATCGGCTGCGCCATCATGCTGGCGGTGGCCGTGCTGGTGAACAACCTGGCCCGCCACCGCCGCTATCCGCTGCACTGGTAGGGGCTCGGGCTGACAGGGGGGCGGGAAAGCGGGGCAGGAAAAACCGCAACTTTCTTCCCGCCAAAACGGAAAGGATTTCCCCCCGATTTGGCCTCGCAGGGGCTCGGTGGCGCCGGGGGCTTCTGCTATCGTCTCGTGCACCATCCACGCCGCCGGGATGCCGGCGGCCCCACACAGGAGGCAGCAGATGGCGAATCCCCCAGACGCGACCGTTCCCGCCACCATGTCGGCCATGCTGCTGAACGGCCATGGCGACGTCGACAAGCTGGTCTATCGTGACGACGTGCCGACCCCCCAACCGGGGCCCGGCGAGGTGCTGGTGCGGGTCACGGCCACGGCCAAGAACAACACCGACCGCAAGGCCCGCGAGGGGCTCTACCCGGTGAAGAAGGGCGAGGTGACCTCCTTCGCCATGGGCGGCGAGCCGACCCTGACCTTCCCGCGCATCCAGGGCGCCGACATCGCCGGTCGGGTGGTGGCGGTGGGCGAGGGGGTCGATCCGGCCCGCCTCGGCGAGCGCGGCCTGCTCGACTTCAACCTCTACCCGGACGCTCGCCGTGACATCAACCTGACCCCGGACTACTACGGCCACGGTGCCGACGGCGGCTTCGCCGAGTACGTCGCCGTGCCCTCCGATCAGTTCCACCACGTGCCCAACCCCGAGCTCAGCGATGCCGAGCTCGCTGCCCTGGGCATGTGCTCCTACCAGACCGCCTACCATATGATGACCTCGGCGGGAGTGGCCGCCGGTGAGCGGGTACTGGTCAGCGGCGCCAGTGGCGGGGTCGGCACCGCACTGATCCAGCTGTGTCGCATCGTCGGCGCGATTCCCTACGCGGTGAGCCAGCTGGAGAAGGCCGCAGCGCTCAAGGCGCTGGGCGCCGAGGCGGTGATCGACCGGGGTGACCTCGACGGCTTCGCCGAGCGGGTGCTCGCGGCCACCGGCGGCGCGCCCATCGACGCGGTGATGGACCTGGTCGGCGGCGAGATGACCGACTGCTTCATCGACACCATGATCCAGGACATGAAGGCGCGCACCAGCTACCCGCGGCTCTCCATCGCCGGCGCCAGCGGCGGCAACATCTCGGAGATCCTGTGGACGCGCATCTACCTCTACCAGGTGCAGATCTTCGGCGTCTCCCACGGCACTCGGGAGGAGGCCGAGCAGCTGATCGCCTGGATCCGCTCCGGCGACCTGAAGCCGGTGCTGCATGCCGCCTTCAAGCTCTCCGAGCTGCATGCCGCCGAGCGCTACTTCGTCAGCCGCGGCAGCAACTTCCTGGGCAAGATCGTGATCGTGCCCGACAGCCAGTGGGAGGCGCATGGCGCGCCCTTCGCCCTGGCCGCTTCCTCTGCCAGCCAGCCCTCCGCCAGCCAGGAGACGCGCCCATGAGCCGCCCGCTGACCTTCAGGATGATGGACACCCACGCCGGCGGCGACGTCAGCCGCATCGTGCTCGGCGGCATCGACGCCCTGCCCGGCGCCACGGTGCGCGACCAGATGCACTACCTGCGCGACGATGCCGACGGCCTGCGCAAGCTGCTGCTGTTCGAGCCCTACGGCGTGCCGGAGATGTCGGTGGACCTGATGGTGCCCGCCACCGACCCCGAGGCGGCGGCCGGCTACATCATCATGGAGGTGATGGGCTACCCCATCTACTCCGGCTCCAACACCATCTGCACCGCCACCGCGGTGCTCGAGGCCGGCATCGTGCCCAAGCAGGAGGGCGTTCAGCGCTTCACCCTCGAGGCCCCGGCGGGGCGGGTCAACATCGAGGCGCGGGTGGAGAACGGCGTGGTGGAGGCGATCACCTGCGAGGGGCTGCCCAGCTACATCGACACCTACCGCGCGACGATCCACGTGCCGGGGCTGGGCGAGGTCACCTACAGCGTGGCCTACAGCGGCGGCTTCTACGCCCTGGTGGACGCCACCGAGCTCGGCTTCCACCTCAACCGCGACGAGGAGCGCGAGCTCGCCGAGTGCGCCCACAAGATCGTCGAGGCGATCCAGGCCGAGCGCGGCTTCTCCCACTACACCCTGGGCGATGTGGGCCCGCTGCCCTTCCTGCACTTCATGGGGCCGGTGGAGCAGGTCGCCGATGACTTCTACCGCTCGCGTTCGGCCACCTATGTGCACCCCGGGGTGATCTGCCGCAGCACCACCGGCACCGGCACCTCGGCGCGCCTGGCGCTGATGCGCCACGAGGGCACCATCACGCCCGGCGACAGGCTGGAGACTATCTCACTGCGCGAGACCGGCTTCATCGGCACCTTCACCGGCACCCGGGAGGACGGGCCCCACACGGTGGTGGAGAACACCATCACCGGCAAGGCCTACGTGCTGGGCCATACCGAGGTGGTGGTCAACTGCGATGACCCCCTGGTGGAGTGCGGCGGCCTGCACCATATCCTCAGCGCCCGCCAAGGCTGAGCCTCACGCAAGCCGCCAAGCCAGGGGCGCCGGGGACAAGTCGAAGGGGAGGTCCTATGCCATGGATGGCATCGGTAGCAATGGGATGGAGTCCTCCCCACCCTATATCGGCGTCGTTGCGCCACACTGGTGGGCGAGAACACCAACCAGCCTGAGGGTGAGGAGAACTCGTCATGAACATTACCCGTGTCGGCGTCGATATCGCAAAGTCT
>NZ_JAJUFQ010000017.1 GCF_029263665.1 Halomonas sp. | reverse complement strand
ATATGTCGGGTAGGTATCCTGATGTTGCCTGGGCAGGTGCCGCTGGACCTGGTTGGGCCCTGGCAGGTATTGCACTGTGCCCAGCGTCTTTCATCTTCCTTCGAGGTAAGCTATTTCGGGCCCTGTGAGTCGGTGGACTGGCTGGGCCCTTTGCGCTTGAGTGGCATGCAGCCGTTACCGGAGTCCCTTGAGCACCTCGACTTGCTGGTGGTGCCGGGACAGTACGCGGCAGCCATCGACCCCAGCATGCAGCAGACAGCGGTCAACTGGCTGCGCCAGCGGGGCAATGAGCCTGGCCAGGTCATGGGCATCTGTTCCGGCACGCTGCTGCTGGCTGAGGCGGGGCTGCTATGCGGTCGTCGTTGCACGACGCATCACGATCTCGTCGAGCGCTTGAGCAGGTTGGCGCCAGCTGCCAGGGTTCAGCGTGACTGCATCTTCGTCGATGATGGGCGGGTACTGACCAGCGCCGGTATTTCCACCGGCATCGACACCATGCTGCATTGGCTGATTCGACGCTTTGGTCATGAATTGTCCCTGGCCGTTGCCCGGGAGATGGTGCTCTATCTGCGTCGCAGCGGTCAGGAGCCGCAACTGGGCATCTGGCTACAAGGGCGCAATCATGTGGATGCGCGTATTCATCGACTGCAGGATCGTCTGACCGAGGCCCCGCAACAGGATTGGGACATGCCGCGAATGGCGGCAGAAGTGGCTCTCAGCGAGCGTCATCTGCGTCGGCGCTTTCAACGGCTCACTGGCATGTCGTTGCCGGAGTATCTGGCGCGTCTGCGCTTGAACATGGCCCGGCGCTTGATGCAGGAAACATCACTTGGCCTGGCGGATATCGCCGAACGTGTCGGATTGCAGGATGACCGCCAGCTACGCCGGGTCTGGGGACGCTACGAGCAGGACTCACCGGGAGTATGGCGGCGGCGCTGCTGCCAGTCATGAACGTCGCAGGACGATCTGACGCTCTTTCTTGCGCACGCGTTTTTTCTATCATCGCGTCCTTGTCTGCTGGCGGATTTCAGCCTTTATGAAAATCCGGGTCCCATTGCTGAAAGCCTGAAATCACGGCTCTCCCTATACTCGAATGACACAATGAAACACCTCCCGTCGCTGGAGTGTTCCAGAACGGATGTCATCACCGAACAAGCGGAGAGCCCACATGAGCCATACCCCGACCCGTGCCGACTTCGATCAGTACATGGTGCCCAACTACTCACCGCAGAAGGTCATTCCGGTGCGCGGCGAGGGTAGTCGCCTTTGGGACCAGGACGGTCGTGAATTTATCGATTTTGCCGGTGGCATTGCGGTGAACTCTCTGGGCCATTGCCACCCGGTGCTGGTCGACGCACTCAAGGCACAGGCCGACAAGCTCTGGCACCTGTCCAATGTCTACACCAATGAACCTGCGCTGGAACTGGCTCGTGAGCTGACCGAGCGAACCTTTGCTGACAAGGTCTACCTGTGTTCATCCGGTGGTGAGGCCAACGAGGCTGCCTTGAAACTGGCTCGTCGCTGGGCCCATGACAACTATGGCGAGCAGAAGAACCGGATCATCTCCTTCAACCAGTCGTTCCATGGCCGTACCTTCTTCACTGTCAGCGTTGGTGGTCAGCCCAAGTATTCCCAGGGTTTCGGCCCGGTACCGGGAGGGATCGTGCATGCCGAGTTCAACAACCTGGACAGCGTGCGTGCACTGATCAACGACGATACCTGCGCCATCATGGTGGAACCGATGCAAGGTGAGGGCGGGCTGAAGCCGGCGACACCCGAGTTTCTCGAGGGGCTGCGTGAACTGTGCGATACCCACAACGCGCTGCTGATCTTCGACGAAGTGCAGACAGGCGTTGGTCGTACCGGCTCTTTCTATGCCTATATGGACTATGGGGTGACGCCGGACATCATGACCAGTGCCAAGAGCCTGGGTGGTGGCTTCCCGGTGGGAGCCATGCTGACCACTGATCGTGTAGCACCGGCCATGGCGATTGGCACGCATGGTTCGACCTACGGTGGTAATGCTCTGGCGTCTGCCGTGGCTCTGGCGGCTGTCCGTCACATCGATACTCCTGAAGTCCTTGGTGGCGTGGCCAAGCGCCATGACCTGTTCCGTGAACATCTCGAAGCCATCAATCGCAAGCATGGGGTGTTCAAGGAAGTTCGCGGCATGGGCCTGTTGATTGGTGCCGAGATGGCGCCGGAGTACAAGGATCGCGCCAAGGACATCCTGCCGTTGGCCATTGAAGAAGGTCTGATGGCGCTGGTTGCCGGTCCTAATGTGTTGCGCATGGCTCCGTCACTGGTGATTCCGGAAGCCGATATTGCCGAAGGTATGCAGCGTCTTGAGCGTGCCATCGCACGCCTGGTCGCAGGCAAGTGATGGCAGATAGTCAATCGGATGCAAGCGCCTTGCGAGGAGGCAACCCCATGCTGGTCGTTCGCCCCACACGGCTTTCCGACCTGCCAGCCCTTGAACGGCTGGCAGGGAGTGCGACGCCGCGGCTGACCAATCTGCCCGCTCATCGTGACCGCCTTGAGGAGCGCATTGCGCGCTCCCAGCGGGCGTTCGCCGCTGAGGTTGACGGCCCTGGTGACGAGCACTACACCTTCGTGCTCGAGGACACGCAAAGAGGCGAAGTGGTGGGCACGGCTACCATCCGTGCCTTGGCAGGTGCCAACGAGGCCTATTACACCTACCGCCAGGAAACCCTGATCCATGCCTCGCATCAGCTCAATGTGCGCCGTGAAGTTCAGACGCTGGCCTTGTCCCACGAGGTGTCCGATGCCAGCCTGCTGTGCGCGCTGTCACTCGATGCCCGCTACAAGGGCACCAGTGCCGAGAGTCTGCTGCGTCGGGCACGGCTGATGTTCATTGCCCAGTATCCTGAGCGCTTCGCTGAAGTATTGGCGATGGCGTTCCCGGGGTATCTGGACGATGACAATGAGTCACCGTTCTGGAATAGCGTCGGGCGTCATTTCTTCGTGCGTGACTTCCAGGACATCAACTACATCGCCGGGGTGCGCTCAAAGAGCTTCATTGCTGAAGTGATGCCGCAGTTTCCGCTGTATCTTGCCTTGCTGACCCCCCAGGCCCGTGCCGCTATCGGCCGCGAGCACCCGGCTCATGAGCCGGCACTGGACGAGATGCTGGCCGAAGGTTTCCTGCGCTCGCGCCATGTCGACCTGTTTGATGCAGGCCCTATCGTCAAGGGTGAAAGAGCACGCCTGGAAACCTTCCGTCGTGCTGCCTGGCATCCGGTACGTATTCGACCAGAGCATACTTTGCCCGATGCGGAACCCGCGATGATCGCCAATCAGCGCCTTGATGACTTCCGCTGCATTGTTGCGCGTTATGCGTTGTCGCCGACGGGGCAGTTGATGCTGTCGCCGCAACACGCCGAGCTGCTGGGCGTGGAAGAAGGTCGTGCTGTGCTGGTTGCGCCGCTGACGCTTCCCGGTGGTGAGCTGGATCCAGGATACGATGAGGGAGAGCTGTAATGCGTATTCGACCGATTAGCGACAGCGATCTCGACGGACTGCAGTCACTGGCCAGAGAGACCGGGGTGGGCTTTACCTCACTGCCGGACAATCGTGAATTTCTTGCCGAGAAGATTGCCTCGGCGACCCGCTCCTTCACTGAAGCGACGCCGATTGACCAGCGTCTGTACTTTTTTGTCCTTGAAGATGAAGAGCAGGGCAAGCTGGCAGGATGCTGTGCCATCGATGGTCAGGTGGGGCGCGAAGTGCCGTTCTACCACTATCGCGTGGGTACCCTGGCCCACTCATCCAAGCAGCTTGATCTGCATCGCACCATCGATACGCTGTTCCTGAGTTCCGACCATACCGGTGACGCTGAAGTCGCATCATTGTTCCTGCGCCCGCAATACCGTGGTGATGACCGGCGCCAGGAGCGCAACGGCGCCATGCTGTCGATGATGCGCTGGCTGTTCATGGCTGAGTTCCGGGACCGTTTTCCGGACAAGGTGCTTGCCGAAATGCGCGGACGTTTCGACGAGAACGGGCGCAGCGCTTTCTGGGAGTGCCTGGGCAGCAATTTCTTCCCCATGGATTTCAACGAAGCCGACCGCCTCACCGGGATGGGACAGAAGAGCTTCATCGGCGAGCTGATGCCCAAGTTCCCGATCTATACCCCCTTCCTGTCCGAAGAGGCGCGTGCCTGTATCGGCCAGGTTCATGACCAGACGCGCCCGGCTTTGGCCATGCTCAAGAAGCAGGGGCTGCGCTGGGAAGGCTATATCGACATCTTCGATGGCGGCCCCACCGTGGAAGCCTATATCGATGACGTCAAGGGCGTGCGTCTGTCGCACCACGCCCGGGTCGAGATTGACCCTAATGCACAGAGTACAGGACGTCCCCAGTGGTTGGCGGCGACCACCAGCATGGCCGGGTTCCGCGCGGCATGGGTGGGACGTGGTCCCGACGCCAATGGTGTCGTGACGTTGAATGATGATGAAGCTCGCAGGCTTGAGGTCGTCTCCGGCGACACCCTGCGCATCCTGGATACTGACGAGGAGGCGTGATGAAGCCGACCCAGAAAATTCTGATCGACGGCCAATGGCAGGACGGTCAGGGAGATGTCTTCAGCAAGACGGATCCAGTGAGTGGCGAAACCCTGTGGCAGGGCGCTGCTGCCAGTGCCGAGCAGGTCACTTCTGCAGTGGCGGCTGCCCGCCAGGCTTTTTCGACATGGGCGCGTACCTCCCAGGAACAACGTCAGGCCCTGGTCGAACGTTTCCGTGAAGTGCTCGAGACGCATCGTGAGGATCTCGCTGCCAGCATTGCCCATGAAACCGGCAAGCCGCTGTGGGAAGCTCGCACGGAAGTCGGCGCCATGATCGGCAAGGTGGCGCTTTCCATCCGCGCTCGTGAAGAGCGCACAGGAGAACGTGAACGTGACCTCGGTGACTCTCATGCGGTGCTGCGTCATCGTCCACATGGGGTGATGGCAGTATTCGGCCCATACAATTTCCCGGGTCACTTGCCCAACGGGCATATCATTCCGGCGCTGCTGGCGGGTAATACGGTCGTGTTCAAGCCCAGTGAGCAGACACCGCTGACAGCAGATCTGACTCTGCAATGCTGGCTGGAAGCAGGGCTGCCTGATGGCGTGATCAACCTGGTTCAGGGGGCGGCCGAGGTCGGTCAGGCATTGTCTGCCGACCCGGGTATCGATGGCCTGCTGTTTACCGGCAGTGCCAAGATCGGTGGTCTGTTGCACCGCCAGTTCGCCGGCCAGATGGGCAAGGTGCTGGCCCTGGAGCTGGGCGGCAACAACCCGCTGGTGGTCAAGGATGTGCCGAATGAAGATGCTGCAGTACTGACCATTCTGCAGTCCGCGTTCCTGTCTGGCGGCCAGCGTTGTACCTGTGCCCGTCGTCTGATGGTTCCTGAGGGCGCTGGCGGTGATCGCCTGGTTGCCTCTCTGACCCGGGCCATCGAGCGCCTGAGGGTTGCCGAGCCCTTTTCCGAGAATGCTCCTTTCTATGGTGGTCTGGTCAGCGTGGCTGCCGCCGATGGCCTGCTGGCGGCCCAGGACGACCTGGAAAGCCGTGGTGGCAAGGTGCTGGCCCGCATGACTCGTCTCAAGGACGGCACCAGCCTGCTGAGCCCTGGCCTGGTCGATGTCACCGGCATCGAAGTGCCCGATGAAGAGCATTTTGGTCCATTGCTCAAGGTATACCGTTACAAGAGCTGGGATGAGGCCCTGGAACTGGCCAATGACACGCGCTATGGCTTGTCTGCCGGCTTGATCGGTGGTGAACGTGCCGACTGGGACGATTTCCTGCTGCGCATCCGTGCTGGCATCGTCAACTGGAATCGTCAGACCACTGGTGCCTCTGGCGATGCACCTTTCGGTGGCGTGGGTGACAGCGGCAACCATCGTCCCAGTGCTTTCTATGCTGCTGATTACTGTGCTTATCCGGTCGCTTCCGTGGAAAGCGAAGATCTCAATCTGCCCGACAAGCTGCCTCCGGGAGTCAGTCTGTGAACGCCGAAGATAACCATTACATTGAAGTCAACTTTGATGGCCTGGTTGGCCCGACCCACAACTATTCCGGGCTGGCTCATGGCAATGTGGCCTCCATGTCTCATGGTGGCCTGGTTTCCAACCCCAGGGAAGCAGCACTTCAGGGCCTGGCCAAGATGAAGGCGCTGAAGGATGCTGGCTACGCCCAAGGTGTTCTGCCGCCTCAACAGCGTCCGGACCTGGGGGCCCTGAGAGCCCTGGGGTTCAGTGGTGATAATGCCCAGGTGCTGGCTCAGGCTGCCGAGCAGGCCCCTCAGTTGTTGCGTGCTGTGTGTTCCGCTTCCAGCATGTGGACGGCCAATGCGGGAACTGTGACGCCAAGCCGTGATGTGAAGGATGCTCGAGTGCACTTCACGCCTGCCAACCTGCAGTCCAGCTTCCATCGCTACCTGGAGCCAGAAACGACTGGACGCGTGCTGGCGGCAATCTTTGCCAGCCAGGAACATTTTGCTCATCATCCGTCGTTGCCGGCCACTCCGGCCTTTTCTGATGAAGGCGCGGCCAACCATACCCGCTTGTGCGGTGAGTATGGTGAGCCGGGTGTGCACTTGTTTGTCTATGGGCGCCAGGCGTTCGGTGGCGACGGTATCGAGCCCAAGCGCTTTCCGGCCCGCCAGACGCTGGAAGCCAGTCAGGCGATCGCTCGCCAGCATGGCTTGAGCGATGACCAGGTGGTCTATGCCCAGCAGCATCCTGAGGCTATCGATGCTGGTGTGTTCCATAACGATGTCATTGCCGTGGGTAATGGGCCGGTGCTGCTCTATCATGAGCTGGCCTTCCGCGATGAAGAGTCGGTTCTGGACGAGTTGCGCACCAAGATGTCCGTGCCGTTGATTCCGGTACGGGTGCCGCTGGAAGCGGTCAGCCTCGAGGATGCTGTGTCCTCTTACCTGTTCAACTCCCAGCTGCTGTCCAATGCGGATGGCAGCATGACCTTGGTCGTACCAGGGGAGTGTCAGGAACGCGAAGCCGTGTGGCGCTGCATTCAGGATTATCTGCTGGCGGGCAACAATCCTATCTCCGAGGTAGTGGTCAAGGACGTCAAGCAGAGTATGCGCAATGGAGGCGGCCCTGCCTGTCTGCGGCTGCGTGTTGTGCTCAATCAGGCCGAGCGTGAGGCCATTGCTGGCCGAGTGATGCTTGATGATGCGCTCTATGCAGAACTGGTGGATTGGGTCGAGCGCCATTACCGTGACCGTCTGGCGCCGGAGGATCTGGCCGATCCCAAGCTGGCTGAAGAGTGTCTGGCGGCGCTGGATGAACTGACGCGTATTCTGCAGATCGGGCCGGTGTACCCTTTCCAGCGAGGCTGAATCCTGAGCCGAACGTTTGTCGTGCCAACTCGCATGCTCCAACGAATCCCGTCGCTATCGGCGGGATTCGCATTTGTGGGGTATGCTGAGTCCCAATCTTCATATCTTCGCAACCCAAGGAGGGAGCCTCTGTGGCCGGAAGTAGTCTGCTGACGCTGATTGATGATATCGCCACGTTACTTGACGATGTTGGCGCGATGACCAAGGTGGCGGCACATAAGACCGCTGGGGTATTGGGTGATGATCTGGCACTCAATGCCCAGCAGGTCAGTGGCGTCAAGGCCGATCGCGAGCTACCTGTGGTGTGGGCTGTAGCCAAGGGATCCTTGCTCAACAAGGCCATCCTGATTCCGGGGGCATTGCTGATCAGTGCTTTCCTACCCTGGTTGGTGACGGTATTGCTGATGATTGGCGGGGCCTACCTTTGCTTTGAAGGCGCCGAGAAGCTCGCCCACAAGTTTCTGCACAAGCATGAGGAAGAAGTGGAACATGAGGCCCGGCTCAAGGCCTTGGCCGATAATCAGACGGATATCCGGGCCTTCGAGAAGGACAAGATCAAGGGCGCTATTCGTACCGACTTTATTCTGTCGGCGGAGATCATTGTCATCTCCTTGGGTACAGTGACCCATGCACCGCTGACGACTCAGATTGCGGTGATGGTGGCCATTGGCCTGTTGATTACCGTGGGCGTCTATGGGCTGGTGGCAGGCCTGGTCAAGCTGGATGACCTTGGCCTCTATCTATCCGGCAAGGATGGCTCTGTGGCCAAGTCGATCGGCGCAATGCTGCTCAAGGGCGCACCATTGCTGATGAAGGGATTGTCGATCTTTGGCACCCTGGCCATGTTCCTGGTTGGCGGGGGAATCCTTGCCCATGGCATTCCTGCGGTACATCACATGATCGAGGATATCGCCGAAGCGGATGTGTCCATTCCCGGCGTTGATGCCATTCTGCATGGTGTCGTGCCGATGCTCAGCAATGGCCTGTTCGGCGTGGTGGTCGGCGCTGTGCTGGTCGCCATCGTGACCGGGGTGCAGAAGGTACGTGGCAAGCACTGAGCGGTTGCGATGAGTGGTCGCTGACAAACGAGACGGGCGCCGATTGTCGGCGCCCGTCTCGTTTTCATGATGTACCCAGGAGGCGTCAGGCCGTTGTGGCCTGGCGCGTACCGACCAGACAACGCACGCCATCGATCAGCAGGAAGATAAGCAGGCTGACTCCCATCACTGGCATGGCATAGCCAAGTCCGAGGCTGATGATGCCGGTCAGCAGCAGAGCAGAAACAGGCAGCCTGCCGAGAGTGTGCCACAGAGGTTGAGATACCGAGGGGCGTCTCCTCCACCACATGGCATAGCCCCAGACCACCATGGTCATGATGCCAATGCCCAGGGCTGTCAGCAGCAACTGGTTGGGACGACCGAACAAGACGCCCATATGAGCATCGATCCCCCAGCGAGTGAGTTTGGCCATCAGCGGGTAGTCGGAAAAAGCGACCTGCTGGAGCACCTGGAAGCTGCTGGGATGGATGCTGACTTCATCCACTTGACTGGGCCAGCTGCGGTCGATTTCGCGCACTTTCCAAGCCTGCTGCTCGCCTGGCACTATCAGCTCGATAAGGCCTGCATCAAGTCCTGCCTTTCTGGCCTGGGCCAATACTCGGTCAAAGTCGCCCAAAGGGAGCTGATGACCAGCATGAGACGCTCCGTGAGCATGATGTTCGGCATGAGGATCATTCATGCTGCCTGCATCGTTAGCATCCAGCTCCACCGAGACGCGAGGAGTGGTCCAGCCACCGGCCTTGAGCACCGTGAAAAAGTTGTTGCCAGCCCATTGCGACCAGGTCATGCCTGTGGCGGACAGTCCCAGCAGACCCACCAGCAGTACCAGGCCGAGGGTGGAATGACGACGGCGTGTGCGTAGCCGTTTGGCTGTACGGTTACGCTTGTCCGGATTCTGCCTGGCCCCCTTAGGGCTGAACCACCAGATGGCCAATCCGCCCAAGGCAGCGATCCATAGCCAGGATGCTGCCAGCTCACTGTAGAGACGACCGAAGTCGCCAAGCAGCAGGCTGCGGTGGAGCTGATCGATGGTCTTGCGCAGCGGCAGCACGCCACTGGTACCGTAGACCGTCAGGTCGCCCCGAACCTCGAGGTTTGTCGGGTCAATGAAGATGGCGCGATGTTCACCGGGCTTCAGGGTGGGGTCGCTGAACATGACCCGAGTCGTGGCTCCCGTTTCAGGGGCGGGGCGCACAGCACTGGGCAGCGTGTCATGTCCCAGATATTGCTGTGCTGCGCCAATTTGTTCAGCCAGGGAGTGAGGGACGGCGTCGGACGTTGTGGCTTCGGTTGACAATGCATGCTGGTAAAGCATCTTCTCCAGTGCTGGGGTGAGCGCATAAAGCGTGCCACTAAGGGCTGCAAAGAAGATGAACGGACCGACCAGCAGGCCGACGTAGAAATGCAGGCGGATTACCAGCGCTTTAAGCGCAGGTATCCAGGAAGCCTTTGATGAGGCTTCGCGAGAATGAGCGGAATGCATGTTTTGGATTCTCTGTTCCTGGAGGAATACCGTCTCTCCATGCCGCTGGGCATAGACAAGGGCCTGAGTCATGGAAGACGCCGAAATCAGTCAGGAAAAGAAAACAGGTGGAGCACGGGTTTCCGGGTGAGCGTATGAACGGGAGGGTGGTGCTCGAGTGCCATTGATGGCAACCGGGGGAGCACTCCGAGGAGGGATCAGGTCGGGCAGGCTCACGGCCATTGCCTGCCCCGGTACCAGGGTGAACAGCACACAATAGCCACAGGCGGACAAGTCATGATGAGAGCCTGATTCAGGACTGCCAGGCAGCTTGCTGAATGGCGAATCACCATGATGACCGTGATGATGCTCGTGTGATGTCTCGGTACTCTGGGCAACCCCAGCTCTTTTATCAACCCCTGTACTGGCAGCAAGTGTGGCGCTGGCTTCGCTCAGGAGCAGGCGTTGAGTCTGGCTGATCACCGGGCCGATAAACATCATCAGCATGGCGAACAGGGCCAGATAGCCAAGCCAGCGTAGGAGGCGAGCATTGAGTGACAACATCAAGAAGCCGTTCAAGCGGGGTGATGGATGGGGCGGTGAATGCCAGGTCAAATGAGTATGACAGCCTACTATAGGTGACCCGCGAAGTGCTGCCTATACCTGTGGTGTAATGACGCAGCAAACAAGGAGGAGATACGTGCCCAATTCGAGCCCCACCGTTGTCATGCAAGCCGATGATAGTGTTTTGACCAGCGTGACATCGCCGCTGTCTCCTCTGGAGGCATACCAGGCAGCCCTGGAGGCGGAGCGTATCGTCGAGGACGCAGCTCAATGGCGTGCCGTCGAAATACTGAATGACTGCCATCAGGCCCTCAAGGGCTCGTCTCTCAAGGCGGATGGACGTGCGATAGCCGGTGTCTATCTGTGGGGAAGTGTCGGGCGAGGCAAGACCTGGCTAATGGATCGTTTCGTGATGGCTTGCCCAGTTCCTGTACGGCGTTGGCACTTCCATCATTTCATGCGTTGGGTACACCAACGCCAGTTTCATTGGCGGGGGCGGCCGGATCCTCTGGCGGCCCTGGCCGAAGAGCTGGTCGCGGAGGTCAAGGTTCTGTGCCTAGATGAGCTGTATGTGGAGGATATTGCCGACGCTACCTTGCTTGGTGGCTTGTTGATCCGGCTTTTTGAGCGTGACCTGGTCGTGATCGCGACCTCCAATCAACCTCCTGCAGAGCTCTATCGCGATGGTTACAATCGTGACCGTCTGCTGCCGGCGATTGCGGCCATGGAACAGCATATGGTGCTGGTACACCTGGATGGGGGCGTCGACCATCGCGAGCATCCGGGGATTGCCTGTCAGCGGTACTTTGTTCAGCGTGAAGGACAACCCAGCGTGATGGCGGATCAGCTTGCCGCGCTTGATCCTGATGCCCGTCGAGATGTGGAGCTGAGGCTGGGCAGCCGTACCATCGCTGCCCGTGGCATGGGAAGGAAGGTGCTCTGGTGCGATTACGCTGCTCTGTGTGAAGCGCCCCTGGCAGCCCTGGATTTCATTGCCCTGTGTGACCGCTTTGATGTGCTGATGCTGGGGCAGGTACCAGCCCTTGCCGGATGTGCGCAGCCGGCACGTATTGCCCGGGGTACCGAAGATGCCAGCGAGCAGGTTCAGGCCGGTGACCGACAGTTGCCCCCACTATCGCCCAAGGATGATGGTGTACGGCGTTTCATCGCGTTGGTGGATGAGTGTTATGACCGCGGTGTTCCACTGATGATTGAAGCGCAAGTGCCGATGGGCGAACTCTACCCTGATGGCCATCTGGCCTTTGCCTTTCGACGCACCCTGAGCCGTCTCAGCGAAATGCAGCTTGAACGTTTTGGACGCGGTTGAAGCCAGAATATCTCGATGAAAACACTGAATAAGCCGACGAGCATGCTCAAGAACAAGGCGCCCGGAGCATAGGAGCCTATGGAGTATAGGTGAGGATTCTGCGCACCGCTGAACGCAGTGATTGAGTAGCGCAGACATTTATGCATTTGTTTTCCAAGGAGGAATCGAGCAATGCGAGCATGGGTCATCGAGCGCCTAGAGGCTGACTCTCCCCATCTGGTTGATGTGGCTGCCTGGACCTATGAAGCCTGGGGGCATCTACACCCTGATAGTGATTTAGAAAGCTGGAGCAAGGAAGTGGCCAGCCTCTGTGGCAATGGTGGCGTACCTTCAGTATTCGTGGCCATGCGTGATGGAAAGCCAGTCGGCACGGCCAGCCTGTCGCCGGACGATATGAGCATCCGTCAGGCATATTCTCCCTGGCTGGCTTCTGTCTTCGTGTTGCCTGAGCAGCGCGGCCAGGGACTGGCTTCGGCTCTGGTACGTCGCGTCGAAGATGAGGCTCGTGAGCATGGTGTCAATCGGCTTTATCTTTATACGCCGGACCAGCAGTCGCTCTATCGTCGACTTGGTTGGCGGGATCTCGAGGAGCTCAGCTATCGCGACGAGGACGTGACGGTGATGTATCAATCTCTCCAGATCCATCACCTTCTCTAGATCCATCATCTTCATCTAGGTCAAACACTTTCCCTGGATACAAAAATCGCCAGGCCCATGCCTGGCGATTTTTGCCTGGGAGACGTTGGCAGGTGCCGGTTCAGCGCTCGAGCTGCTCCAGCTTGCCTTCCTTGCCATCCCATTCCTTGGCGTCTTCCAGCGGATCTTTCTTTTCGGTGATGTTTGGCCACACCTCAGCCAGTTCGGCGTTGATCTCGACAAACTGCTCCTGACCTTCCGGCAATTCATCCTCCGAGAAGATGGCCTCGGCAGGACACTCTGGCTCGCATAGTGCACAGTCGATGCATTCGTCGGGATGGATCACCAGGAAATTCGGGCCCTCATAGAAGCAGTCCACCGGACAGACTTCAACACAATCAGTGTACTTGCACTTGATGCAGTTTTCGGTGACGACGAATGCCATGCCAGTCTCCCTTCCTCTCACCGGATTGGCTGCCGGTGATACTCAAATATGGTGGGTTAGTACGCTACAGACCCTCTCTTCAGAAATTCTCGATCAAGTCAGAAGTTCTCGATCAGAGGGCGCTATTCATTCTTCAGGCTATTTGTTCACTCTATAGGGCGATGTGCTTCAGGACTCATCACCTGAGAATTAAGCCCCTGAGGGTCAAGCACAAAAGCTTTGGCTCATGGCCTATTTCACGCCGTTCGAGGTCTTGCCCGGGCTCGCCACGAGGTGGCCCTGGCGAGCATTCTCTTATTGCCTTTGGTTATTAACCAATGGCTTTTTATAAGTCACGGTCCTTTGTTGCCACATTCTAGTCTCCGGGTCGGGCCCGGGGCAAGCATTGCAATGCCTGTCCCGGGCCTTTGCAGAAAAAGACAGGGTCAAAGGTTGGCTTTCAACTCGTACAGCAATTCCAATGCCTGGCGAGGGGTCAGTTCATCGGGTTGCAGCTGGCCAACCCGTTCCACAACCGGATGCGGAGCGCTGGCGAACAAGTCCGCCTGCTGAGGAGCATCCGGGGATACATTGCCGCCAGCGGCGGGGCGGCTATGGTCGACTTCCTGTTGCTCGAGGCTGGCCAGCTTGGTTCGCGCGCGTGCAATGACATTCTGAGGCACGCCTGCAAGCTGAGCGACCTGCAGGCCATAGCTCTGGCTGGCAGGACCTTCTTCCACCCGGTGCATGAAGACGATGCCGTCATTGTGCTCGGTAGCAGTCAGATGCACATTGGCGACACTGGGTGCCTGATCCGCCAAGGCGGTCATTTCGAAGTAATGGGTAGCGAATAAGGTGAAGGCCCGAGTGCTGGTCAGGTGTTCGGCACTGGCCCAGGCGAGTGACAAGCCATCGAAGGTGCTGGTGCCACGGCCAATCTCGTCCATCAACACCAGGCTGCAGTCAGTGGCATTGTGCAGAATATTGGCGGTCTCGGTCATCTCCACCATGAAGGTGGAACGGCCACCAGCAAGGTCATCGCTGGAACCGATACGGGTGAAGATGCGATCCACCGGGCCGACAGTGGCTGCGTCTGCGGGTACGAAGCTGCCCGTGTGAGCCAGCAGCGTGATCAGTGCGGCCTGACGCATGTAGGTAGACTTACCCCCCATGTTGGGACCGGTGATCACCAGCATGCGACGTTCGTTATCCAGACGCAGGTCGTTGGGCACGAAGGGACCATCGCTGACGTGTTCCACGACGGGGTGACGACCGCCTGTGATCGCTATGCCGGGTTCATCGGACAGGGTTGGGCGGACGAAATCCAGGGCGCGCGCACGTTCGGCCAGAGCACAAAGCACGTCGAGGGACGCCAGCGCACGGCCGGAGGCCTGTAGAGGGGAGAGTTCGGCATTGAGCTCGTCGAGCAAGGCCTCATACAGCAGCTTTTCCCTTGCCAGGGCGCGGGACTTGGCCGACAGCGCCTTGTCTTCAAATTCCTTCAGTTCAGGAATGATGAAGCGTTCGGCATTCTTGAGCGTCTGGCGACGCACGTAGTCTGCCGGTGCTTCCTTGGCTTGCGAACGGGGAATTTCGATGTAATAGCCATGCACTCGGTTATAGCCGACCTTGAGTCCACTCAAGCCGGTGCGGGCCTTTTCCCGTGTTTCCAGTTGCACAAGGTAGTCGCCTGCATGCTCTGCCAGGCCACGGTATTCATCAAGCTCGGCATCGAAGCCTTGCGCAATGACACCGCCATCCCGGATCACGACCGGAGGGTTGTCGATCAAGGCTCGGGTGAGCGTGTCAGCCAGTTCCGGATAAGGGCGTATATGGTGGCGAATCTCGTCAAGCGCGGTGCCGTCATCGAAGTTGGCCAGATTGACCTGAAGTGCGGGAAGAGCATTGAGCGCATCGCGCAGGCGGGCCAGATCCCGAGGGCGGGCACTGTAGAGTGCGACGCGGGCCAGGATGCGTTCTACATCGCCGATGGCCTTGAGATCCTCGCGCAGGGGCTCGTAATCATCGCGATCGAGCAGCAGCGCAATGGCCGCCTGTCGCCCCTGGACCTGGGCACGATCACGCAGTGGACGGTTGAGCCAGCGCTTGAGCAAGCGTGAGCCCATGGCGGTGGCGCTGGTATCGAGGACGCTGGCCAGTGTGTTGTCGCCAGTGCCATTGAGGTTGGTGTCGATTTCCAGGTTGCGTCGGCTGGCGGCATCAATGACGACCGTATCATCACGGTTCTCGACGCCGATGGCGGTGACATGAGGTAATGCGCTGCGCTGAGTGTCCCGGGCATATTCCACCAGTACACCCGCGGCGACAATGGCGGCTGACAGATGTGCACAACCGAAGCCGCGCAAGTCCTGGACACCAAACTGGTTGCACAGTGCACGGGTAGCGCTTTCCAGGTCGAACAACCAATCATTCTGGCGACGTAATCCACGACGCTCGGCCAGGCTTGGTGGAAGGCTCTGGCTTTCCGGAACCAGCAGTTCAGCAGGGTCGAGGCGAGTCAGCTCGGAAAGCATTTCCGCTTCACTTTCGACCTCCAGCACGCTGAAGCGTCCACTGGACAACTCCAGCCACGCCAGCCCAAGGCGTTCTCCCAGCGGTGCCAGCGAGACAAGCAGGTTGTCGCGGCGGGCATCGAGCAACGCTTCGTCATAGAGGGTTCCCGGAGTGACGATGCGCACGACCTTGCGCTCTACAGGTCCCTTGGATTTGGCCGGGTCACCAATCTGTTCGCAGATGGCCACGGACTCGCCTGCGGCGACCAGGCGAGCCAGGTAACCTTCTGCACTATGGTAAGGCACGCCCGCCATCGGGATCGGCTGGCCCGCGGATTGCCCGCGTTGGGTCAGGGTAATGTCCAACAGTGCAGCAGCGCGCTTGGCGTCGTCATAGAACAGTTCGTAGAAGTCCCCCATGCGATAGAACAGCAGCACCTCTGGATGCTCACGCTTGATCTTGAGGTACTGGCTCATCATCGGCGTATGAGTGGGGGCCTTTGGCGTCGCCATGTCATTCATGGGTTGAAAGCAATCTCTTCGGTTTCTTGGGGCACCAGTGGGGCAAAAGCACCTGCACTTTTCATCTCTGACCAGATGCGTGCAGACTCATCCTGACTTTCGCTGCCCCATCTGTTTGGCAATGAACGCAAGGTTACCATGAGCAGTTAGGGACCAGCACGCGTAAGCAGGTTGAGTTTGGCATGACCTGCGGTGCTTAATGAGCTCTTAGCGTTAGGGATAGAGGAGTGCAGATGATTGATCGTGGGGGGGTAGATCAGAATGAAGACCAGGTGATTGATATTGTTGATTGGCCCACCTCTGGAACTCACGGCGTTTATCCTGTGGGTGCGAGAGACAAGAGTTTGCGCTTGTGTCCAGATCCAGCACCTCAACCCTTCTGCATCCCTAGGCATCGATACCTTTTCAAGGAAGCGATTAAGAGTGCAAAGCAACCCGGGCGTCCGCGGCATCCAGCTCAATACTGGTCTGAAGCGATAGCATTTCGAATTGGTCGGTTGATGAAGCTCTCCCTTCCTCCAGTGTTTGTTGCGATCGATTCTGATAGCGGTGAGCCTGGTACGATTAACGAGTGGTTCATGGATTATCCTGGGCAAGAGGGCGAGCTATACATAGCCGGCGGTGACCTGATGCAGCATCTCATTCCAGGTTATGACCGTGACAAAGGGCGTCAGCACAATTTTGGGACTATCCAACGATTAGCACTTTTTTTATACCGCACAGGTAGGCTGACTCACAGTTGGGAAGAGTACTGGGGACTTTGCCTTTGCTTTGATGCTCTTATCGGCAATACGGACAGGCATCAGGAAAACTGGGGACTGATTGTCACGCCCGACGGCAAGTCTGTGAGGTTTAGTCCCTATTTCGATAATGGCACTAGCCTTGGGCATGAGCTGCTTCCAGAAGTGGCTCGTCGCAAGATGCGTGACCCCAACGAGTTTGCTGCCTATCTCCGTAAAGGGGAGCATCACATGCGTTGGTCGTTGCATGACCGTAAACGCTTACGGCTGATTGAAGGTGTTGAGCGCTTCGGTGAGAGCTATCCTGAAGTCAAGGACCTGCTTATTAACCGCTTGAGGCAGTGGGATGAAGAGGATCTTTGGGGTATCCTGAGCGGCTTCACAAAATTCACAGACATGCCGGCCCCTTTCACTCAAGAAAACGCTGAGTTTGTACAGTTTTTAACCCTCGCTAGGAGAGAGCGCTTAATTCAGGCTCTGGAGACCTAACATGGACCGCTTCATAGAACACATCGTGGAACCACACCGTCTGCTGCTATTTTGGCAGGCTCGTGAGAGCAAAAGCCGCTCTCGCTTCTACGTGGGGCAGATTGTGAAGCAGGGGAATCAGGTCGTGCTGAAATACGACCTGGAGGGCGCTGAGTTTATCAAAGCAAAAGAACTGGGTTTTCACGGATATCCAGCATTTCCATTGAAGCATCAAGAACACTCACATCAGGTGCTGGAAGCCTTCATGCGTCGGCTTCCGCCTCGCAATCGGAGTGACTTTGGCAAGTACCTGCAGCACTTTGCCATCAACCCATCATCAGATGTCAGTGACTTTGCGCTGCTGGGCTATACAGGGGCGAAGCTTCCTAATGATGGCTTTGAGCTCGTACATCCATTTGATGAGCCGCCAGAGCGCTTCGAGTTTTTGATAGAGATAGCTGGCTTTCGACATGAAACCGAGATAAGTGCAGATGACTTGAAGGAGGGGGACTCCATAACCTTCCGGTCAGATCCAACTAATTCCTTTGATTCGAAAGCAATTCGTATTGAGTCTCAAGGTAGGAAACTTGGGTTTGTCCCCAAGGGGTGCGTGGATGTCCTCCATCGGGCCTTTGAAGATGGTGCTGAAGTGCGAGGGGAGATCTTCAGAAAAAATGGGTCTCCTGATCGTCCATTGATCTACGTGCTTACGCACATAGCCAGAGGGTCGGAGTCACCTCCCTTGCTCCGCTCTTTTGCAGCTTTCATCTGATGTGTGAGGCCAGGGCAGAATGAAGCCCTGGCCGATTAGGGTCGGGAATTCTCTCAGCCTTCGGAAGTGGGCAACATTGGCATAAGAGCACCTGCTTTTTTCATCTCGGTCCAGATGCGTGCGGCCTCATCCTGACTCTCGCTGTCGATCCACCTGGCATAGACCTTGACCAACATAGAGTAGTCCTTGTGCCCCATCTGTTTGGCAATGAACGCAAGGTTGCCATGAGCCGTTAGGGACCAGCATGCATAGGTGTGTCGTGTCTGGTACGGTCTCCGGTGCCGAATGTCGGCACGCTTCATTAGCTTGGTCAGCTTCACACCCCACGTATGGGGATTCATCCAGCGATTTATGATCGGCTGCCTGGCTTGGATAGTCGGGCTGATCAATGGTGTGACGGTATCGGTTCGGCTTTGATGCCGAGTGATGGCCACCTCAGTAGTTTCTGGTTTCAAGTCCTTTGTCTGCTCGTGCAGCACACGTGCAGCTTCTAGGGCTGGAGGTAATAGCCAGATGACTCGATCACGGCTCTGGCGTGTCTTTGGCACCTTCACCTGGTTGCGGCGAGTGACTGACCGCCTGACAGTCAGGCAACCTGACTCCAGATCTACATCCTCACGGGCTAGGCCGCATATTTCACCTGGTCGCAGTCCGGTATATATCGCCAATGTGAGAGCTGCTACATCTTGCTCATGCAGGCACCCTTTTTCGATGAGCTTTCGAAACTCTGGCTGGGTGAATGGATCTGGATCCACATCTTCAGCGCGAATGCGTTCGGCAGCAGCAGCCAGGTCCTTATCGGTATAGCCGTTTGTCTTGCACCATTCGAGAAAACCTCTAGCCGTGGCGAGGTAGTTGTTGACGGTGCTTACCTGGCGAGTTGCGGCGAGCTCTCCTCGCATCTGTTGGATATCTTCAGGAGTGACAGTGCCTATCAATAGGTCGTTCCCGATCACCGTGCACACTTCGTCCAATGCTGCTTTGTAGCGATATTCCGTGTCAGTGGTGATATCGACGCTCTTCAATTTGAGATAGCGCTCAGCAACCTCCTGGACGCGGGCATTCCGAACAGGCCCTTTGCCATCAACATGCTTTGAATCCGGAAACCACTCTGCATAGTCGAATGTACCAAGCTTGATAGCATGTGTGACCGCTGCCCGCTGTTGAGCTGCATGTTTGATGTTGGCTCGCGTGGGAATCAGGCCAATGCTCTCGCGGCACCTCTTGCCACGCCACATGAACCAGATTCTTAGGCTTGGTCCATGAACTTCTACTCCTGGGTGCTTGGACAATAACTCCCGCAGGGCGGGGGTCAGGCTCTCAGTGGCAGACTTTCGACCCACTTGTCGATCTCCTCAACGTTATAGAACACCCGTCCATCTGGTGCTTTGCGCCATAGGCGGCCTTCTGGCCATGTGCCATCTTTACGCTTGTGATCGATGGCGGTTTCGCTGTAGCCGAATAGTTCGGCAACCTTCTTCTTGAGCACCCACCTGTTACGAGCCATATCAATCTCCCGTATGCCTTCGACCGCCAGCCGCTCGGCCTTGACCGTTCCGCCATTGCTGCTCGCTGCGAGCTATCGCGTTCAGCTCTGCTTCGTGCTGGCGCTGCTGCAACACCTGGATGGCGCTCTGTAGTTCTGGCTGGGCAACCATTTCATGCAACTGACCGAGCTCCTGCAGCTGGCGCTGGATGATGCCCGTGGCCACCGTCGCCAGCTCCCACATGTCTCCCGGCGTTTCCCCATCGCCCTTGACCTTGCCCAGCCCAAAACACCCACCGCATGGCCTGCGCTTATTGCCCTTGATTTGGTCGGTACCGGTACCGAGACACACTGGGCAATCGTCCTTTGCGATGGGACGCCATTGCTGGCGCCAGTCGTCAGTTGTGGTGGCGCTAGTTATGTCCTTGTCAATGTCGAGGTAGATGGCCACTCCCTGGCCTTCCAGTGCACCCGTGCCTGCATGCTCAGCGACCAGTGCAAAGCGTCCGCCGAGTTGACGATGGGTATGTGTTACCTGCTGTGACATGCACCTTCCTCGGTCGGCTTGGCTGTAATGCTTAACTTGAGGTCCAGCGCATCGAGAATCAGCAGCAGTGTGGAGAGGGTCGGGTTACCGTCCTCACGCAAAATTCGGTACAGGTTGCCTCTGGCAAGGCCGGTGGCATTCGCCAACTTCGTCATGCCGAGCTCGTCACGAGCCAGGTTCGATAGAACTTTCATGATCTGTCCGGCATCGCCGCTGGCTACTGCCACGGACAGCTCAACATTGACGTCTTTCACTATACTTTCGCCTCTTATTTGTAATGATGACTCATAGACTGATGTCTGCTCAGTGAAATACTTACCCATCTGCTACTTTTTAAGTGCTCACACCAAAAGCCTATTCGAAGGAATGCAAAAATGGCTGACGAAACAATCTATATAGACTCATCAGATATAGCTGAAGCTCTCGCAAACCCTGAAAAAGCTGAAAGTCAAACTCTGATCAGCTCGATTGACTCGGCTCTAAAAGATGGAGATACCATTATTGCTGAGAACCGTTTCAGTAACGCCCCTAATACCGAGGACTACAGGATTGAAAGCCTCGAAGACTGGGAGAATATGAAGCCCAGCTTGAAGTAGCCCTTGGTGCTGGCGAGCAAACTGCTCGAGCTGTTGCCGGGCTTTATCAGCTTGCTTGCTGTTCATGCCGATGCCTCCTGCTGGCGCTTCGCACGCTGGCGCGCCCAATAGATCCTTGAAGCGGTGGCGCGCTTCTTTGCCGCGTTACGCCTTGCTTCCCTGTGTACTTCCGGCATGCCCTTTAAGCGCTTCAGCACCGTCTCTGAACACATCTGCTTGCCCAGGGCACCAAGCCGCTGGGAAATCTGAGGCGCGCACATACCTTCAACTTCGACGCAATCGACAATGATGGCGTCTATCTCGTCCCAGTCAGTGCGGGTCTTCGGGTTCGGCCTGTTCGGGTCACGGAGTCCAAGGCAATCAGCCATGCCCCTCACTTGGTTGAATGTCTTCCCCATGAGCTTGGCAATTTGCCGATAGGACAGACATGCCTGATACAGCTCCTCGAGCCGGTCGTATTCCGATCGTTCCCACTTGGTCCAGTTGCGAGCCATGGTTATGCGGTCCTCAGCAGATCATCCTTGTGGCTGGCGCCGTACTGCTGAGCCTCGCCACCCATCCACTGAACCAGGCGATCAATGCTGTCTCTGAGTGCCTGGGCCATCAGGAGGAAGTCGGTTTCAAGGCGGATGATTGCGTCATCTCCGTCATCTGCCTGGTTAGCCTCATCGATGAGGGCGTCATCGAAGGTGATGGCCTTGATGGCCAGATCTTCGTGCAGGACAAAATGGATACGTCCCTCGATGCCCAAGGCAAGCTTGCTGGCCTGGCGTTCACTCTCCAGGAGCTTTTGCATGTCATCGCTATCCAGATCGACCTGACGACCGCGGACCACACCGTCATCCCCTTTGGCCTTGAGCTCCACCTGGTCACCCATGACCATGTCGGCAGGGCGAGTGCCTGGGTCTGTCAGCCAGGTCGTCATGGCGCGGATAGGCAGAGACTGTGTGGCAAGAGGGGTGACCTTGAGGCTGCCCAACGACTCGCGCAGTAAGTCGAGCACTTCCTCAGCACGCTTTCGGCTCGAGGTGGCCACAGCCAAGAGCTGGCGCTGGGTATCCCACCAAAGGTCAGTACGCTGGGTGCGAACGAAGGCACGAGGTAGCAGCTCTTCGTATACCTGCTCTTTAATCGCCTGCTTTTCCTGGCGACGTAGTTTGCGGCCTTCCTGGGTTTCGATATTGGCTGCGCGCTCTTCAACTTCGTCACGCACCACTGAAGGCGGGAGGATCCGCTCCTGGCGCATGGCCGTCATGAGGCGTTGCCCCTGCAGCTCATGCAGGTGCTGAGCACCTTCACGGCCAGCAGGGAATGTCCAACCAATCCGGCGTGCTTCGCTACTACCCAGGGGACGGAATGCTTGCTCGTACAGGGCGGTTTCCAGTTTTCCGACATCAATTGAGGCGGCGGCATGGAGCTTGTAGATGATCACGTTCTTGAACCACATGGGCGTGCTCCTTGTTGCTTGAACAGCCCGGCCCGAGGGCCGGAAAACGCAGGGAAGTAAAGGTTGCTGGTGCCCAGATAGAAGGGGCTATCCATCACCAGCTGCTGGCGTTTTGCTCGTGATCCCGGTGGCACATAGACCAGCTGACACCCCGAGCGAGACCCTGCTGCGGGCAGGGCGACCGCACCGTGCAATCTAATGAGATGCGAGATCTGTTCTGATGCCAGGGCACTGCCGATCGGCAATGCCGCGGTAATCGGGGTGGCCAGTACGGTCGATGGCGGGAATGCCTCTATCAGCCTCTGCGCGCCAAATGCTGACCTCACTGCAGTACTGAATTTCTATGGCCGCTTCCATGGCTCTGTCTTGATGAAGAACTACGAGGAAAGCCGACAGCAGTAGAAGAACGCTGGCGCCACCAACAATGGTTCCAACCACCCGCTTGGCGATCTGGTATTCCTGAATGTCGATGGGGTTCATACGATCACCCCCTCGAATTTCCGAGCGATGCGCACAAAGGTGGTGGTTTCGCGAGAGCGGTTTGGCTGGCGCACGCGGTACGCCTGGTGGTGCATGTCGCTGATCAGGAGGACAAGCACCAGCGGGGCTATCCAGCCGCGACGAATGGCTTTCGATACTGCATCTGTAGCACGCACAGCACGTAGGCGGCAGTACATTGCTTCCGCAGTGCTTTTGACGGTTGAGGGGGATATGCCTCGCTTACGGGCAATTTCCTTCTGAGTCATGCCGGAGGCTAATCCCGCTAGAACTGTGACTTGTTTGGCGGTTGGTAGATTGCTGCCTCGCTTCCCGTATCGGCAACGCCATCCAGCGAACTCGATTGAATTTGTGTTTTGCATGATTACCCCTATCTGCCCTGAAGCTTTGCTTTAGATGATTACCTATAGGTAATTATTGGTCAATACCTTTGGGTAATTTTTATTGTCAGGCAGGTAAACGTCACTCGAAAATGAGACTGGTGGGTAAAAACCTATTTTAAGCAGGCACAAAAAAACCGCCTCGAGGGCGGATAGGAAGGCCAAGGAAGAGGTTGGTGCCGCAAACCGAGTGCGAAGGCATCAACCAGATTTCCTGGTTCACGGCACCATATTGAAGTGTATCAGATTGGCGACAAATATCTCTCGCTTCAGCAGGGCTGAAGCGTATATATCAGTCTTCGTCAGGAGGGAGGTCTAAGCTCTTTTGGTCAGGCAGAGGAGCAATTTTTGCCAAAGATTTGGTTGTCACGCCTGATGCCTTAGCCTTGAAGAAAAGGCCTTTGTCATGTGTCCACAGTTCATCAGCCCCATTGGCTAAGGCAATCGCTAGTATCTGCCGATCAAAACGCAATTTAGCTTTTGTGGCATTTGGATCTAGCACCTTGTGCTCTTGCTCATCTACAAGCAAAGCGCACTCTATCGCGGACATATCATCGAAGGGTGAAATCTCGATGCAAGAGAAGCTATTCATTAAGTCCAACTGTGCCTGATATGCATCCTGGCTGATTCCAATCAGATACTCGGCTAGAACTGGAGCAGGGATAATGACAACTCCATTGCGTTGATCGATCATCTCCACAAGCGCGTTAGCTCGAGCAGAGGCCCGCTCCACCATTTTGCCAGTCTCAGGGTCTTTCAAGTCGACCGGATCTGCGTCACACATGAATTGTACTAGGATGTTGGTGTCTATAACGACTCGCACACTATCCCCTTTGATCCAGTATCGACTTGTGAGGGGAATCTATGCGATCCCACAAGATGCCACCAGCTTCTCGCATACGCTCAATAGCCACCTTGAGAGAACCCTTTTCCAGAGGCTCATATGAGGCTATGCGCATCTTCTTCAATCGCCATCCACCAGTCTGGCGACGCTCCCACTCACCTTTGCCATAGATGCGAATCTGCTTGAAAAGCAGAGGGGCCAGAAGGGCCGCAGTTTCCAAGTCCGTTTCACAGTAAAGGGTTTCACCATTGGCACCTTCAAGACGAACCGGAACAGAGTCATCTTTACCACCTATGGTGTACAGCCTGCCCTGCACACTTCCAGTCCTGAACACCACCATAGGTTTTTGCCTTCTGGGTGTGTGAGGGAACTGAATAATCTGTGCGCCTTCTGACATCACCGTCCCAGATGTCTGGTCTTCCTGCATAAGATCCGTGAGGCGACGGTAAGCTTTTGTCGCAGCCTTAGGACCAACGCCGTTGGCTACTTCTCTCACACGATGAAGCACCTTGGTATAGTGGTCATCATCGACACGGGCATTCAGCATTGCTGAGCCCTTGGTAACAGAAGTGAAATGCACCCTTCCTTCTTTCCCATACAGCTCGGAAAGCTCGCACAAGTACTCGGCCAAGCGTTTCATGGGGAGATCCGCCGGCTTGATACCATCTAAGTGAAGGGTGAGCGTTTTCATGACTGGATTATAGCCATTACAAGAGATGTATTCATAGGGAGGCAAGTTCTTTCTTGTGCTCCAGGGCATGGCTTGCCTCATGGCACATGCTGGACACTATCACGAAGTTCTCGGAGCCCGCATCCACAGAAACCCAATGACCACACCAATGATCTCGCAATTTCCATTGATCGGTACCCATGGGTCTGGCCAACTGGGGTTTCTGGCTTTGAGCAGACGCCGACCACCGGGCTCCTCTACCAGCTGTTTAAAGGTGGCCTCATTATCCTCAGTGAGAATTGCCACTACATCATCGCCATCGTATGCGGGCACCTCCGGATCAACATAGATGATCAACCCCGGTTCGTACTTCGGCGCCATAGACTGTCCGCGAACTCTAAGACCGAACGTATTGTCTGAACTCCCTGGTGGTTTCGGCACCATCTCATCGCTGATGAAGTCAACATTGGACATATCTGTCCATGCGCCAGCCTGTATCCATGAAAGAACAGGCACATATCCCTCCATCTTGGGAGGTGGAGCCACATTCGACTCTTTGAAGGCCGGATGCTCACTGACCACGGCACTACTTTTATCCTGGTCTTGGTCCATCCAGCCAGATGGGAGGTTGAGCGAGCGTTCGATGTGCCTCGCGAAGTCTTCACCAATTTTCTTTCTGTGAGATTTATCGCTGAGACAGCGCGATATGTAGCTTGGCTCACGCTCAATCGCGTGAGCCAAAGCAGATTTTTTCCCCTCAAAGCGATCTTCAAGGAGTTTTCGCAGGTTCTCTCTACGTAGGTCGGCAATGTTCATCGGCATATATTCGAACACTGTTACTCATAGGTAAATTACCCCGAGGTATTGACTATAACATTACCCGCAGGTAATCATTTGGG
Organism: Halomonas sp.; assembly: GCF_029263665.1. Lineage (GTDB taxonomy): Bacteria > Pseudomonadota > Gammaproteobacteria > Pseudomonadales > Halomonadaceae > Halomonas. The sequence goes on along the minus strand of NZ_JAJUFQ010000017.1, from coordinate 75,776 downwards.
CGATAGACACAGGAGCCGCCCATGAAGACTCGCCATGAAGGCCTACTCAACTGGCTGCGAAGTGCCAGTGATGATCAGGTCTCGTCCACAGGCACCACACGTGCCTATCTCAAACAGATTGCATACGGGCATAAGACAGCCTCTCCAGAAATAGCTGTTCGGGTAGAAGCGGCGTCTGCTGGTGCTACCTCGCGCAAATCCCTCCGTCCAAATGACTGGCATGTGCTTTGGCCGGAGCTACTCCCTTCCAGTAGACCAAAGCTTATCCCTGCTGATGCATAGGCAACATCCGACTGATCGGGGTGAATAGACGTACAGGTTTTTCGGGAGCAAATATGACGGATTTTAAGGTGGTTCCGCCTACCGAGCTGGATCAGTGTGAAGCTGAAATCACCCTGGGGAGGCTCGTCTGGCAACTGCGTGAAGCAATGGCTGAGAAAGAGGAGGCGGCACAGGAAGCTGCCCGTAATCAATCTCGCCTTCAATCCAAGGTGAGAGAGCTTCAGGTGGCCGTATCAGCATACCGAGCTCGTCTCGGCCTCCAGGATATTGACTGTCCGGTGTCTGATCTTGCTGAGCGAGCAAAGCGAGAGAAAGATCTCCTATCACGTGCCATACCGGCAGATCAGTTAGAAGAAGCCAGCCTTCAAGACAATGGGTCCATATCGGATCCATGTAGTGCCAAGGTTGAAGCGGCCAAGGTGCAGGTCGCTCACGCCCAACTGGCACTTGCAGTGGCCCGCCTTGAGCAGGTCAAAGGCGGGCCAATTGAGTCAAAGGAAAGCCAGGAGCTTAAGGGGAATGACGATCCAGGGCTGATTTCAGCAAAGGATATTCGCTCATGCGCCTTTCGACCGTTCGAACGGCCTCGGGGGGAAGAGTGATGCTGAAGACATTACAGCGAATGGCAGCAGTGATTCGCCTGGTGCGCAAAGGTCGTGGCGCAGAGCTTGATCGAGTTCTTGAGGCGATGGAAGAAGGGGCGACCTTCACTGGTGCCAAAGGGCACATGCTTATGTCGCTGGCCAGCAGTGGTAGGTGGATCGAAATGAACATGCAGATGAATCACCACCGGTACCTGTCCGACCGAATGCTCGGCGAAGCGTGGGCGCGCCGCCTAGACCAGCATATTAAGGCGACGCGGAAAGACGATCTCACTGAAATCCTGGAGAAGCTCTAATGGTCCTGGAAAGCGCTGATCTTCCGGATAATGGGCTGCAGGTCCTTCCAGATCTCTTTTCCGATGTCGCAGTCGGCAATGTACTCCATGGCAGCCAAAGCCTCGCCTCTGGATTCGTTATGCCAACTCTGGTCAGCTTGGATGTGTCGCTCTATAGAGTCCAGCCTCCCCAGAATCTCAGCTTGCATGACGAGGACGGCTTTCAGCATTTGATCAGTTTCGGCCATGCTGTTGCTCCATTTGGTTGTGTGGGAACTCCCAATGTAACGGGTAACGGCATGGCCCTCTATATCGGTGGGGGTGTCGCATGAGCAACATCACTGCCGCCATGCTCCCGTCCCTGCTGGGCCGTCCTGTTGCCTATCAGCCGGTGTTCACCAAGCTGCCGGGTGTCAACGTGCAGGGCGCCATCTTCCTGTCCCAGGCGCTGTTTCTGTGCAACACGCCAACGGCACAGCGCCGAGAAGGGTGGTTTTGGAAGGAACAGGAAGGCCCGCATGACAGCTGGGAATCCGAGACGGGCATGAGCGCCAAGCAGCAGGCTACTGCCAGGCGTCAATTGGTTGCCCTGGGGGTGCTTGAGGAGGCTCGGAAGGGCATGCCCGCCAAGACCTGGTATCGGGTGAACTGTGATCGCCTGGCTGAAGCGCTGGCGCAAGCTTTGAGCGACGACAAGAAAGCGGAACAAGCCTCCAGCCCGCATGGTTGTCCAGTTTCTCCCGATGGGAGAAGCAAGAATCTCCCAACCGGAGAAACATGTTTCTCCCAAACGGCGTCTACAGAATCGACCAATGGGAGTTTTCTTACAGAGACTACAACAGAGAATACCCCCTCTCTTTCTGACGCGGGCGCGTCGCATCACGACCGGGCCAAACACCTGGACGACGATGGCCAGCCCCTTGGCGGCATGTCTCGCTCATTCCCGATGACCTACGACTGGGAGCCGGATGCATCCCTGTTCGCTGCCATGGCTCAACGTCGCGGCTTGCCTGCCGATGCCCAGCCCACACCAGCAGAGCTCGCTGACTTCACCGGCCACTTTGCCGAGAACGGCCGCCCAATGACTCAAAGCGGATGGCACGGCCGCCTTGCTCGTTGGGTTTACGAAAATCGTCAGCGTCAGATCCTAGCCATGCCTACCCAGGTGTCCACCGGAGGAATTGCCCATGCACAACATCGCCAACCTGACAGCTCGAGCGATGAGCGCCGCCGCGTCCGGGAAGCCCTTGCCAACCCGCTCGACCTCAGCTGGGCAGATGGCTGGTGGCCAGAAGGCGGATCGCCTGGAGAACCCACCGCGGGAGCAGGTGCTGGCGCTGGTAGCCCAGATTTTTACCCGGCTGGAAGCGATCTTCCCGAGGACATTCTCGAGTGCGTTCCCGAGTGCGGACATGATGACGCTGGCACGCCGGGAGCTGGCGCAGGAGGTAGCAAGCTGGCCAGCGCTACCGACACGCAGGGTGGTGGAACGTGCCATGAGCGACCTGAAGCGCGAGGGCAGCACCTGGCCACCGGCCATTCCCGCACTGGTCTCAATGCTGGCGCCGACACCGGAGGACTTTGGAATGCCGGCGACTGGTGACGCATGGTGCGAAGCATTGGCGCATGCCCATGAGCCGAATCGCCATCGGTGGAGCCATGAAGCTGTGCACATGGCAGGCAATGCCACTGGCTGGTGGGACCTGACCCACACAACGGCAAAGAGCCAGTGGCCACGGCTCGAGAAACGCTTTCACAAGCACTACGCCGCCTTGGCCAACCGGGTGATGGCAGGTGAGGACCTGGTGCCGCGTCAGCTCCTCGAGCATGACAGCCACCGCACCCCGGCAGAGCTTGCTGAGCGTGCGGGGCAGGAGGAAGCCCAGCGCAGGGCAGAAGCAGCGGGGCTGCCACATCGTATGAACTCTGATCAGGGCCTGCGTTCCCTTCGCGCTGCCCTTAAGGCCTGACAGGAGGTTTCCCATGAGCAATGTGATTCCATTCGATTTCAACAGCCATCAGGTCCGTGTCGTTGATCGTGATGGTGAGGTGTGGTTCGTAGCTGCAGACGTGGCCGAGGCCTTGGAATACGACAGCCCCCACCGAATGACACGCCTCCTCGATGAAGATGAAAAGGGGCGCCACATTGTGGCGGTCAGGTCTGCCAATGGTGTTGAGCAGGACCGTGGGCTAAGCGTCATCAACGAGTCTGGCCTGTATTCCGCTGTCCTTCGCAGCCGTAAACCAGAGGCAAAGACATTCAAGAAGTGGGTGACATCCGAGGTCCTACCAGCGATCCGCAAGACAGGAGCCTATCAGATGGTCGAGGCTCCTGCGCCAGCCCCCGATGATCGTCTGACGGACATTGCCCGGGCATCCGCCATTGCTGGCGCCCTGGACGCTGCAGCTCGAGCATTCGGCTTCGACGACAACATGCGCCTGCTGTCGGTCAACCAAGCCGTGCAGAAGCGTACTGGCGTCAACCTGCTTGGTGAGCTGAACGCCACACACCTACTCAGCCCGATCAATGAACGTTACCTGACACCTACTGAGCTGGGATTGCCGTTGGACATGAGCGCCATTGCCGTGAACCGGGCATTGCGTGACCTGGGCTACCAGCGCCAGCAACCCGATGCACGCGGGCGTAATCATTGGGTGCTGACCGATGCAGGTCGTGCCGCCGGTGGCCGAATGATGGATACCGGTAAGCAACATGGTGATGGCGCTCCAGTGCAGCAGCTCAAGTGGCCAGAGAGCGTGGGTGATGCCTTGCGGGAGGAAGCTGCATGAGCCGTTTTGATGAGGGGTTTGCTTTTGCTATGGGCACGATGGTCGCGATCTGTGTCTGCGCACTTGTTTACGGTGTGATCAGCAGAGTCGATAACCACAAAGACGACAGCGATCCAGTCGATGGCCGCAGCGGCGTATCAGTGGTCACAGATGCCAAAACCGGCTTGCAGTATCTCAGAGCTCCTGGCGGTGGCATTACGCCTCGACTGACCATCGACGGTAAGCACATGAAGGATGGTGACGCATGATCCTCTGCGCCACCATTGCTGGCTCCATTGACGAGGCCATATGGCAGGCAGACACCCAAAACCTGCGCCAAGCCATAGTGAAAATAGATTCCGACGTGTTGGGAGTCCTTCCCCTGATCGATGCCGAACGCCAGGCGTTCCCGATACTTGAAGTGATCCGCCCAGTAAAAGAACAGAAAACAGTACATACGCATGGAGAGGTAGCGGCATGAGCCTGACAACAAGCGAAATGAAATCCCTAAAGGCCTTGGTGCATGAGCACTCTCAGAGCCGCCATCCAGTGAAGCTCATGATCGTGCAGGCTGCATGCAATGTTCGGTCAGAAAGTGCGCGTGAGGGTGTAGCAACAGACCTGGGAAGGCTCAAGGCGAAGGGATATGTCGTCAGGGTGGTAGGTAATCGATGGGTGCCGACACCTTCGGGTAAGCAAGCTGTCGGCTATCCGACTTTCGATACCAAGGTTGCAACCCCTAATGAGCCCAGCACCAAACAAGCAGAGAAGCTGGATGACGCGCCAGTCACTGACGGGCAGCCGAATGCTGACAAAGGTGAAGTTGCAGGCAGTGGTGCCAAGACTCTGCAGGAGGTTGCTGGCTTGGTCTCGATCACTGACGGGGATGGTCTTGTAACGGGCCTTGGGGTAGCAACACCTATCAAGTCTGATTCGCTGGTGTTCTGCGATTGCGGGAAAAAGATGACCAGGGAAGAGGTCCACTTCCTGGAGTACCGGTGCGGTGACTGTGCAGAGAAGGAAGTATACGACGCCCCTGAGCCTGTCGTCGTCACTGCCCAGGGCATCCTGGATCGTGCTGGCGCTCACATGCGTGACCGTGCTGCCACCTATGACAAGCCAGAGGGGGAGCGCTCAATGGGAGCCACCGTCGGTGCCTTCCGCGAAGTCACCGGGCTGGAGCTTACCGAGGAGCAAGGTTGGTTGTTCATGAGCCTTTTGAAAGCTGTGCGCAGTCAGCAAGGTGGATACCGGGCAGACAGTTATGAAGATGGTGCTGCCTACTTTGCCCTGGCCGGAGAGGCTGCAGGGAGGATCCGCCAGTGACAGGCCTGGTTAAAGGCGGGCCTCAGTCTCGCCGTGCTGCCATGTTGTGCGCGAACCCTCGCTTCCGCTTGTATCTCGATCAGCGCCGTCGGCAAGCGCATGGGCTGGCGCATGAGCAGCTCCCAGACGGCACTCATTCAGAGTGTGATGCCGCTGACTTCATCCGCGCCAGCTGCAATGTGGCGAGCCGTGCCGAGATCGATCACAACGACTCGGCCATCCACATGCTGAACAAGATCGTTGCGGACTACCAGGAATGGGAGCGCCAGCAAAGGAGAGTTGGATGACTGTTGCCAGAAGGCCAAATGTACGTCGTCGAACAAGCTCAGGCACTCCCCGCCGTCGTCCCACTGACTGGGAAGGCCAAGAGCAGACCGCCCTGCTGGTGTGGCTCAATGGCCAGAAGATGCAGGGTACATCAGTGGGTGAGCTCTATGACCACCTCTATCACGTTCCCAATGGAGGGCACCGCAACAAGAAGACGGCAGCAGACCTGAAACGTCAGGGCGTGAAGGCCGGTGTATCCGACTTGGTGGTTCGCCAGGCTCGTGGTGGCTGGCATGGTCTTTATCTTGAATTTAAAGCGACCCCGCCCCGCGATGCGGATCTTGCTGATAGCCAGGAGAAGTGGCTGGAAGGTTCCGAGTATCAGGGTTACTGCGCTGTGCTGGCGCGTGGGTACGAAGAGGCAAAACGGGCGCTGATCGAGTACGCAAGCTGGCCGCGCACTCAAGTAGTAGGCCCTCAACTGGTGCTGGCAAGTGGCACGGACTGGCGTAAGGGGTGAGCAGTGGCAGTCATGGCGATGGAAAGAAAAGGTCAGCAGGGAAAGAAGATGGACTATCAGAAGGTGGGTATCTGGAAGCTGCGTGAGCTGGCTCGTCAGTCACACGAGCAACATGATCCGGATGCAGCTCGTGTGTTTGTGACACGAATCCTCGATATTGAAGCTGAGCGTAGGACGGTGCATATCCATCAGAACTTGGGATGGCACTCGGCCAATCCCCTGGCAAGTATCGGAGAAGGACCAGGTAGTACTGCTATTGCTCGTGAGCCGCTTGCAACCATGTACGATCGGGGCATCTACACACATGAACAGCACGAATTGGCTCGCAAGTGGATAGAAGCAGCGAAGGTGCCACCACGCCAGCTACTGGCAGCGCTCATTCATGCAGCGAAACTGCACCCTAGGGCAGTCAGTAATACACCTTGGGCGAAAAGCTATGACCACATCGCTGAGCATCTCGACTGGTATTCCAAAGCACTTGGATTTGCTGCTGTCCCGAACCAAAAGGCTCGGGTGGTTGTCCGCGAGGTTCAGCCTAAGCATCGGAACAGCATGCATGTATGGCCCATGCCTGAGGACAGGGTTAATGCAGAGCTGGCGCGGCTCGAAGCGGCCGGAAAAGCTCGAACCATTGAAGAGCATCAGGTCGAACTGATTCCAGTGTATAAAGATGGTGAAGCGCTGAGGCAAGCAGGGAAGTTCGCTCGGGTTGCAATGATTGCGCTGGCGAAAATCTGAACAGGGCTGAACCTGATATGAAGCCCCGCTTTATGGCGGGGCTGAACTAAAGTCACCTATTGCCAAACACCCGGGCACAATTATCAATGTCTCGATAATAAGGATGGTTGCTGTTTCCGGTGTAACGAACATCGGAAACTGTTCCGTGTTCGACGATGAAGTCGATTTGGCATTTGAATGTGTAGTCGTAATACCCACTCACTTTGTCATTCTGATCTTTTCGGTAGGTCAGTATTTCACCATTGGACATTTCCGCGATTGAGTCAGGCGCGCCCAATTGGCGCAAGACAGCATCTTTGTCATAGCCTTTCAGACCCAAGATCGTGGTAGAAAAATTGTCCTTCGATTGCTGTGTAGCACACCCTGTCACCAGCATTGCGGCAGCACATGCCATAATCCATTTCTTCATGGTATCCCCTTGCGTTTGAATATCATGCCGCCTCTTGGGGCGGCTTGCAGCAGAAGAATTAGCATAGCTGATCGCTTACGGAGTGTCGCTAAGCAGAGACGAAGCTCCGGGAGGGGCAGTAATGACTATGTGCTTGCCTAGTGATTACATCCGAAATTAACACAACATGTTGTGCTTTTTACCGGTTTGATCTACGCTATTTGTAGCTTGGCGATCAGTGCGCGCTAGGCGCCAGCCATTCAAAGCCCTGCCCTCACCGGCGGGGCTTTTTATTGGAGCTAGCATTATGCAGCCGCATCAAGAACGTGTCGTCACAGAAAAAGAAGAGTTGGATGCAAAAATCTCAGCGCTAGACAGCTTCCTTGGCGGGCAAGTTTTCGCATCCCTTGATGTTGGCGAACAAGACCGCCTCGTCCGCCAACATAAATACATGACGCAATACAGTTCTGTTCTAAGTGAGCGCATTAGCAACTTCTAAAGGGTATCCGGATTAACTGGTTGAGGGGCACCTAGGTCCAGCCCAGACCTTAATCTCTCCAGAAGGTTGATAGATCGACGCCGAAGTTCTTCTCTTGCTCGGGCAGGCCCATGCTGTAGGCTATGGTTGCCCTGCCCAAGAACGGGGAATCCTTGGTCTGCGGCGACTTCTTCTTGTGCTTTGTGGTGTAGAGCATCCGGGCTCGCATCACCTCGAAAGAATAGCCTCGGCCATCGCGGTTCTTGTCCTTGGCCAGCCGGTTGATCGACTCGGTGAAGGCGTTGGTGATCGGGATGTCAGTCTCGAAGTAGGTCAGCATCTCCTCACGCCAGCCACTGACGGCGCTGACGAGATCCTTCCAGGCCTCCTTCTGCCCCTGTGGGATGTCGTCAATCCAGGCAGCCAGCGCTTTCTCAGCATCACGCCGGGTGGGGCAGTCCCAGATGTGGAAGAATCGCTCCTTGTGCTCATAGGCTGCTAAAAGCTGGGGGAAGGCCCCTGTCCAGGTCTCCATGATAAGGCGTTCACGGTCAGAGACATCGTGAGCTCGCTTCAGCAGGATCTTCCGGTCACCCTTGAGAGTTCGGCGCTGGTTGGCCGTCAGCTCCTTCCTGAGGTCCTTGCGGATCTTCTCCAGGGCTTCGTTGGCCATGCGCACGACGTGGAACTTATCGACCACGATACGGGCCTGTGGCAACATAGCCTGGACGGCGCGGCGGTAAGGCTTCCACATGTCCATGCTGACGATCTCGACCTGGTTGCGCTCGGCCATGCTCATGAGCCGCTTCGTCACCGCTTCCTGCTGACGACCGGGTAGCAGGTCCAACAGGGTGCGCTCCTCCAGGTTTCCGTGGATGGGTAGGTCACGGTAAGCAACGTCACGCTTGCCGAAGCGAACAAACTCACCTTCTACGCCACATTCCTCACAGGCTATAGGGATAGGGGCCTCTATCCGGAAGTGAAGGTCGTGTTCGCCCTCTGCCTTGGCCTGGATGTGGTACTCCGGAAGGTGGAGGATATTGTCATGAAGAGAAATCATTCAATTCTTATAGGTACCTGGAGATAACTATTCTGTTTTTGCTTTCTGCCAATGTAAAACCACTGACCGGGCCCTCGGTAGATCTCTACAGTACGTCAGCATCCCGGCGGTCTTGCGAATACCGGCCCGGCGCAACTTGACGATGATTCTTGTCGGTAATCCCACCAGGATCAGCGCGACACCCTCGCGATGCATTTCGTCGATCAGGGAGCGGAGCGCTACGATGGCAGTCCCGTCCATGCTTGGCACATCGTGCATGTCGATGATAACGATCTGTACCTTGGGATCCACCAGATGCAACGAGGTGAGTGCCTTCTCGGCCACCCCGAAGAACAATGGTCCATTGATTTCGTAAACGACCACTTCTGGAGGCAGCCCGTTGATAGCAGGGTGATTCTCGATCTCGATGCGATCGGTTGTTGTCAGCAAGGTCATGCGCCGAATAAAAAGTGCCGCAGCCAATCCCATGCCGACAGCAACGGCCAGAACCATGTCAAATAGAACAGTCAGGCCGAAGCAGATGACAAGAATGGCCACATCTCCAAGAGGCGCGGACCTAATGGTATGCAGGAAATGACGCGCTTCGCTCATGTTCCAGGCAATGATGAATAGTAGCGCCGCGAGGGCAGCCATGGGCACGAGACCCAGCAATCCAGCGAGTGCGATGACCGCCAGCAGCACTACTACAGAATGCACCACTGCAGCGATGGGTGAACGAGCACCGCTTCGGATGTTGGTCGCTGTTCGGGCAATTGCCGCCGTCGCCGTGATGCCGCCAAAAAGTGGCGCGATGATGTTGCCGAGCCCTTGGCCAATCAGCTCGGCGTTGGGGTCATGCTTGGTCTTTGTCAGGCCATCTGACACCACTGCGCAGAGCAGTGATTCGATGGCCCCCAGCATGGCAATGGCAAAGGCGGGACCTAGCAGAGAGCGAATCAGCTCGAAACTCAGTTCAAGGGGGGCCCCATTGGGTCCCGATAATAACCATGGAGCCATGAAGGAAGGCGCTACAGGAGGGATTCCAGTACCCGTTTCGTCATTAGCCTCCCAGCTAAAACGAGAGGCAATCGTCTCAACGGCAGGCGTACCGGCGCTCCCAAACCACTGATTGGCACCGTAAGCCGCAATAGCCCCAACGACCAGTCCGACAAGGGGGGCCGGGATGGGCATGTGCAATCGAGGCCAGAGCAACATGACAACGAGAGCAAATGTCCCAATCCCCAACTCGATAGGATTCAGAGTGGGTAGAGAGGTGACGATCCGCCCCAGGTTTTCGACAAAATGTTCGCCGAGTTGCCCGACGCTCAGCCCCAGAAAATCGGGGATCTGTAGTACTGCGATGACAACCGCAATCCCTGCTGTGAAACCTAGAACCACGGGGTAGGGAACGTACTCGATCAGGCGCCCCATTCGGGTAACCCCCAAAGTCACCAGAATGATGCCTGCCATCATGGAGGCTATCAGCAAGCCGCCCAGACCGTACTGCTGGACAATGGGGAAAAGAATAACGACGAAAGCGGCTGTCGGGCCTGAGACATTGAAACGAGCACCGCCGGTTAACGCGATGATAGCCCCGGCCACAATGGCTGTGTAGAGACCGTGCTGAGGGGAAACGCCTGTAGCGATTGCCAATGCCATCGACAGTGGCACGGCCACGGTACCGATCGTGAGGCCAGCCATCACGTCTTTGCGCAAATCCGAGAGACCGTAACCCTCTCGCCATGCGGCGCGAAGACCAGTGGAGATGCTGGGCAGGCTAACTGAAAACCGTTGGCTCGACATACGATGGCCCTTGCTGCAATGCACCCTCGCCATGGTAGCGTCGACCGGAGCATTTGGCGTAGGGAGTAGAAAACATGTTAATGACATTAACATGCTGTTATAATATGGCGCAACCGAAGGTCGCCATGTTGTATGGCACGAGCAGCGCTCAAGCATTGCGATGTGAGAGCAATGACATTAACATTAAATGTTAATGTCATCAGGAAAATATCAATGGAAAAGAAAACTGCTCGCCTCACTCTGCTCATAGACCCTCAGAAGAAACAAGCTTTTGAACAGCTATGCGCTTTGCAGGATCTGACTCCTTCGCAAGTCGTACGGCAGCTGATACGTGATTATCTACATAAGCACGGGGTGGAGTACGAAACACAGATGACCAAAGATGGAAGAAACAACCCAGGCTGATACCAGAGCTATCTCATGCATGGCTCCGTGGTGCCACCCTCGTCAACGACTGGCGGTATATGCCATGGCGCCGGCATTTGGTAACGCATCAATAGCGATCCTTACGAAAACCAGGCGCTCATTAACCATTAAACCCCGCAAGGTAAAATTTTATATCAGACTAGCAAATTTCCTATCGGCCTCATGTGCCTTAATATTCTCTAATGGACCCGCTATGCATAACCTATGGATTCCCTTCGTCGCCATTCTCACCGTTGCCGGCCTGATCTTCGGTGGCCAGGCCTATTCCGAGGCCCAGCGTGATGCGCACATCGCCGCGACGATTGCCGAGCGCCTCGACAGGCATGCACCGGCCGAGATTTCCCACCTGGCGCGGGTCAACAAGGGCTATGGGGTGTGCGGCGACTATGAGCTTTCAATCGCCGAGTCCGGTCGCTTCTACTACAACAGCGCAACCAAGCGCCTGGCGTTGGGCACCGATGCCCCGCAGTATCGCGACAACTGCGCGGGCGTCTCTGACTGACCCTTACTGACCGACAATAGAACACCTCAATACCGCAGCGGTCCTACTAGCTCAAGCACATCATTTTCTTTTCGCCACTAACCACTAACTATGAGGCATAGCCTACTATCAACCAGAAAATCCGGTGAGACGGTGAGTAGGAACCGTCAGGTCATAGTCAGATATCAACCAGATATTCCGGATACCCCTTCTAAACAGAATTAATTGATCATGGCCCAGCTTTCCAGCTGGGCTTTTTGCGTTGGGCCTCTAGCTCACTCGGTGAGAGCGTCCGGCTCATAACCGGATGGGCAGGGTTCGAATCCCGGTGGCCCACCAGATCCCTGAATGACACCGCCACCTGGTGTCTTGCCCGCCTCCCCTGCGGGCTTTTTATTTGAGGTGCATGATGATGGCGCTCCAGACCAAGACGCTGCTCATCAGTGCCGGTCATTCCATGTCTGATCCCGGCGCATCTGGCAATGGCCTTTCTGAGGCGGACATCGTCCTCGACTTCCGTGATCGCCTGTTCGACTACCTGTCTGGCAAGGTCGTGCTGGCTCGTGATGGAAAGGAAGGTCAGAACCTGCCACTCAGTCAGGCATGCGAGATGGCCAAGCGCCATGATGTAGCGGTCGAGTTCCACTGCAATGCCTTCTCCAGCCCTTCCGCGACCGGTGTAGAGACTCTATCGGATGTTAGCGGTAAGCGTCTTGGCGCTGTGCTGTGCAACTCCCTATCCAGCGTGATGGGTATTTCCAACCGCGGTGCCAAGGGTGAAGGCAGCGGGCAGCACTCACGTCTCGCATTCGTTCGTGCCGGTGGCATCATCGTTGAGCTGTTTTTCATCACCAACCCTGATGACCTCAGGGCCTTCCGCGACAACCTTGAAGCATTAGTTGCCGAAGTCGGCAGAGTGCTCATTGACGAGGTTTGTACCGAATACTCCGACGCTGCCTGAGAGTGGCGCGGTTAACGAATTCATACGCAGGCCACCAATGAGGTGGTCTCATGACAAAGAAGAGAGTCGATATGCTGCCCGACAAGGACCCAAGCTTCTGGCAGGCCCTGTTCGGGGTGCTATCTCATAACTGGCCACAGCTCTATGCCGCTGGCATGGCTTGTATTGTGGCATTTGCACGTGCCATGCAGGCAGGCGGAGAGCCACTGAAATCGTTATTGGAAGCAGTGCTGTGTGGTTGCCTGACATTGTCATTGGTTCCCGTCCTCCAATACTTCGGCTTGAGTTTGAGCCTCGCGGTCTCATTGGGAGGAGCTGTTGGCTTCCTTGGTACCAAGTGGATCCGTGAACGCGCGTCAATCATCCTCGAGACTTTCCTGCTGCGAGGTCGGAAATGATCTCCCTACTTCGCAACCTCACGCCGCTCATTATCTCAGTGCTGCTGGGCATCACCGTGTATTCGGGCATGCAGGCTCGGCACTACGCTTCCAAGCTGGCAGATGCTCAGGTCGAGATTTCACGTATCGATCAGCGTGCTGAGACCTTGCTGGAACACCAGCGCTGGCAGCGCCGCCGGATCGAAGCGATGGAAGCCGCGCTCAATGAACGTGAAGAGCAGCTGCAGCGTGATGACCAACTGCTGCAGTTGGTTCGCAGTGCTGCCCGCAAGCTGGAGCAAGAAGATGCCGAGACCGCTGACTGGGCTGGCAAGCCTATTCCTGTTGCTGTTGGTGACTGGGTGCGCCAGCTCCCCGCCGAATACGGTGACAGTGCCGGTGATCATGCCAGGGCCAACGATACCAGCCCATCTGCTATCCCCTCTGGCAGCACCACGCAGGGCAGTAGCGAGTAACCGCGACTTGCTGGATCTCCTGGCGGATTACGAGGCGTTGCGCCGACGAGCTAATGCAGATCGTGCTGCTGTAGAGAGGATTGTCTCTGTCGCTGGCCAGGTGAAAGAGTGATGTATGTTTCTCGATAAAGTTGTTGGTTATCGTCTAGTTATACGTGGATTTTTGTTTCTTTGGCCTTTCCGTCGCTCGTACCATTCATAGAGCTTGTATCCAAAGTAAGCGCCTAGCGCCCCGGAGATGAATGTTCCGCTGATAGCATCGCCAAAGGCAGCTATGCCAATTCTCGATCCGAAGAACAGTCCGAAGCCACCACAGATAATTACAGGCGGTATGTGCCACCTCGTGAATCTAAGCATGTTCTTCACTTTTTGTTATCGAAGGCAACTAAAGAATAGACCATCTGGCCAAGTCAGCGCCGACGCCCCGTGGGTCCTTCCCGCCGGGGCATAGCCATCCACGGGGGCGGAGAGCCGCGGAATTCGACAAATTTTCGGCACTCCCTGGTCGTCATCAGTCTGGGCGTTATCGCGCCGACAAAAGTGATTCAGTTGAGGGACGGTAATGATCAGTCGCCTCATCGAGCGAGGCATCGTCATTTTCGTTATCTAAAAGCCCCATTTCGGATTCGAAGCAAAGCCGAGCGGCGACCTGGCGGGCGTCAATCTCGCAGCTGAATTTAGCCCATACTGGTTGGGCAGGGTTCCGAGCATCAATCACTAGCCATCCAACAGGTTCTTGCAGCGATGGCGTTGTTGGAACTACTTCGAAGGTGGGCAATGTAATGTCCCCCCTATAGAGGTATAGAGGCTGCGATATGCAATATGTTGAGCATAGCAGTCTTCGCACTAGCCTAATGGTTCCTTCGAAAGTCATGGCGGCGCTCATGGAGCGAAAGGGCCTCGGAATGCTACAGGTGCAAGTTGCTCAGGGATTTATCTTGTTTAATCCGTTGGCATATTCCACTGCCTCTTGGTGTGATGCGAAGGATGCTGTTTCCGTCCCTGTCGCGCCATCGACAACTATCCATGTCATCGAAGCAAACTCATGTTGCCGCGCACTAGCTTGATCCGAAAAGTCACCGTATTCCTTTGCGATACATAAGAGATAGTAATGCGGTTCCATAGTGCTACTCGTTCCTTTTTCCTAGTGCTGTCTAAGTATGACGTGATTAACGAATAAGCTGTCAACGTAAGAAGCACGCGCAGCATTCCTTTCTGTGTATATAGCAGACTACGGGACAGGATAGCCGCGGATCTCAACAATTATCCTTGCTCGATTGGGCCCGTAATATGCCAGCCAGTCCTCCTCGTCCCTGTCGCGCGCCGATGTGTCCCGGCAAGACCACAGCCAAGCATGGTTACTGCGATCAGCATTCACACATGGCCGTGACCTGGGACCGATGCCAACCTGGTGTGAAGAATGGTCGTGGTGGTCGTCCTTGGCGACGCCAACGGGAGCGTATCCTGAAGCGGGATAAAGGGCTCTGCCAGCCATGCTGGCGTGCCGGACGAGTGACGCCCGCGACTGAGGTCGACCACATCGTCAACCTGGCGTCAGGGGGCGATGGTAGCGACGCCAACCTCGAGGCCATCTGCGAGCCGTGCCACCAGGTCAAGACGCTGTCAGAGGCGCGCCGGGGCCGCGACGGCGGTGGCTGAGGGGGAGGGGGGAGGTCAATCTCTCCTACCCTGCGCCAGCGGACACCGACGCCGAGGTTAAATTTTTACACCCGCAAAATTGAAAAATCAGCTCAGCGGGAATCGTTCTCAATTGGAAGGCTTCAGATGACGCGAGGTCGCAAACCCAAGCCCAGCCACCTGAAAGCGGTTCAGGGCAATCCGGGAAAACGTGCCATCAATCATGACGAGCCCGAGGGTGAAGGTCTGCTTGAAGTCCCCTTGCCACCGGAATGGCTGCACCCCTATGGAATTCAGATGTGGGAGCGAGTGGCGCCGTGGCTGGTGAGCAGCAAGATCCTGACCGTCTCAGACATGCCCAACCTCGAGGCGTACTGCGCCGCCTATGCGCGCTGGCGTCAGGCAGAGGAAGACATCGCCAGGAATGGCATTGTCGTGCCGGGGCTGAACAGCGATGTGAAGAATCCGGCTTGCACGGAGGCTAATGCCTCACTCAAGCAGATGGCCATGTTCGGCAGTGCTCTGGGGCTGGATCCAGCCAGTCGCACCCGCTTGGCAGTGCCTGGGGCGAAGGACGCTAACAACCCCTTCAAAGACCTGGTAGGCAAGAAACGATGAGAGACCATGGCCAGCTACCCCAACGTCAACGCCGCGAACAAGTACGCCCGCGACGTGGTAGCCGGCCGGATTCCGGCGTGCCAGGAGGTCCGGCAGGCATGCCAGCGCCACCTGGACGACATCAAGGCGTCGAAGTCCCGGTCGTTTCGGTACCGGTTCGACCGTGATGCGGCTGAGCATGTCTGCGTCTTCATTCAGTTGTTGCCCCACACCAAGGGCAAGTGGGCACGCGAACGCCGACTGATTGAGCTTGAGCCCTGGCAGTGCTTTATCTTCTGTGCGCTGTTCGGGTGGCTCGTCAAGAAGACTGGACTGCGTCGCTTTACCGAAGCCTATATCGAGGTCCCCAGGAAGAACGGCAAGAGCGTGCTCGCCGCCGGTGTCGCCAACTACATGCTGGCGGCAGACGGGGAATACGGGGCCGAAGTGTATTGCGGTGCCACCACCGAGAAGCAGGCCTGGGAGGTCTTCCGCCCGGCCCGGCTAATGCTGACCAAGTCACCTGCCCTGGTCAGTGCAGCGGGCATCGAAATCATGGCCAAGAACATCTCGATCCCCGAGGACGGCAGCCGTCTGGAACCGTTGATCGGAGATCCCGGTGATGGATCGTCACCCAGCTGCACCGTGGTGGATGAGTTTCACGAGCACCCGACGCCCAATCTCTACGACACCATGCTTACGGGTATGGGGGCGCGTGACCAGCCACTGATGTTCATCATCACTACTGCCGGCTTCAACCTGGCAGGCCCGTGCTATGACAAACGCCGCCAGGCGCAGCAGATGCTGGAAGGGGCGCTCCCCAATGAGGAACTCTTCGCCATCATCTACACCATTGATGCCGGCGACGACTGGCAGGACCCAGACGTCCTGCACAAGGCCAACCCGAACTTTGGCATCTCAGTTTCTGAGGAGTTTCTGCTCAAGGCACAACGCGATGCGGTGCGCTATCCGAGTCGCCAGAACGCCTTTCTCACCAAGCACCTCAACGTCTGGGTCAGTGCCCGTACCGCTTGGCTGAACATGGCATCCTGGCATGCGGCCGGTGATCCTCATCTGACACTGGATCAGTTTGTTGGCCAGCCATGCTGGCTAGGTGTTGACCTGGCTAGCAAGACCGATATCGCGGCGATTGCATTGCTGTTTCGCGATGAGGTGGAGGACAAGAAGGGACGCCTCAAGACCCGCTGGACCTGTTTCGTGCGCAGCTATCTGCCCGAAGGGGCGGTGGAACGGGCCAGCCATAACCGGGCGGCCTATGAGACTTGGATCAACAGCGGCGACCTGATCACTACCGATGGCGAGGAGTTGGACTTTGACGTCATCCGCGAGGACATCAAGGACCTGGCCAGCTGCTTTGATATCCAGGAGGTGGCCTATGACCCCTGGCGAGCGACGCAACTGGCGCACCAGCTAATGAGCGATGGCGCATCGGTCATCGAGTACCGCAATACGGTGCAGAACATGAGCCCGGCGATGCGGGAGATGGAAGCAGCCATCACCGCCGGACGCTGGCGGCATGCCGCGGATCCGGTGCTGACTTGGATGGCGTCCAATGTGATGGCCAAGGCGGATGCCAAGGACAACATCTATCCACGCAAGGAAAAGCCCGAGCAGAAGATCGACGGCATCATCGCCATCCTGATGGCACTGGGGCGTGCGGTCCTCATGGAAGATCAGGCGCCGGAAGAATCCATTTACGACACGACGGATGTGACATGCTGATCAACGTTCTTACCCTCCTGGTCGGCATCCTTGGTGCTGGCCTGATGGCCTATGGAGCCTGGCTGATGCTGCCAGCCGCGGGCTACATCACCGGTGGCGTACTGTGCCTGGCGTGGTCAGGACTAGTCTCCCGGGCCGCCGCGCGTCAAACAACACCTGACCAGGAGGAGAGCTGATGTTCTGGTCTGGTCTCTTCACCAGTTCTTCCGCAAGTGGTCACGCTAGGAAAGGGGCGGACTGGACCGGCTGGGTGAGCTCTGTTGTCGGTCGGCAGAGCAAGGCGGGCACGTTGGTCAATACGGAAACGGCCCTGGCGGTGTCCGCCCTGCGGGCCTGTGTGACCTTGCTGGCGGAATCGGTCGCACAGTTGCCTTGTGAGTTGTATCGCCGGGATGACCAAGGTGGGCGTACACGGGCCGTCGATCACCCGATCTATGACCTGGTGCATAGCCAGCCGAATCGCAAGGACACGTCGTTCGAGTACTACGAGCAAGGCATTGGCGCACTGTGTCTGGAAGGCAATGACTTCTCCCTGATCGAACGCGATGGCGCGGGCTATCCTCGGGAGCTGATCCCGGTCCATCCCCAGAAAATGCGGGTGCTCAAGGGGCCGGATGGCTTGCCGTATTACCAGCTGCTGGAAGGCAACGATATCTTGCCCATGCGCCTGGTTCACCACGTCAAGGCCTTCTCCGTGGATGGGTTCGTGGGCCTCTCTCCGATCGCCACCAATGCCGATGCCATCGGGCTGGCACTGGCAACAGAACAACATGCCGCGGCGGTGTTTCAGCGTGGCGCCACCATGTCCGGGGTGATCGAGCGGCCCAGAGAGGCGACGCCGATCTCGGACCAGGCCAAGGTCGATCGGCTGTTGCAGAAGTTTGCCGAACGCCACGCCGGTTTGCGCAACATGTTCTCGGTGGCCCTGTTGCAGGAAGGTATGAGCTACAAGCAGCTGGCCATGGACAACGAGAAGGCGCAGTTGCTGCAGTCCCGCAACTTTGGGGTCATCGAGGTCTGCCGCCTGTTCAAGGTGCCACCCCACATGGTGCAGCAGTTGGACAAGGCCACCTTCAGCAATATCGAGCACCAGGGCCTGCAATTCGTCATCTACACCTTGCTGCCATGGATCAAGCGTAAAGAGGCCGCGATGATGCGCGATCTTCTGCTGCCTGACGAGCGCAAGGACCTCTACATCGAGTTCAACGTCCAGGGGTTGCTGCGTGGTGATCAAAAGAGCCGGTATGAAGCTTATGCCCTTGGCCGCCAGTGGGGATGGCTGTCGGTCAACGATATTCGTCGCCTGGAAAACATGCCTCCCATTCCCGGAGGCGATCGCTATCTCACACCCTTGAACATGGCCGATTCCCAGAAAATTGGCGACAGCCTGAATGCCAGCCCCGAGCAGCTCCAGGAGATCGAGAGGATCCTATGTCTCACATGATGATCAATTATCCGCACTTGGCGTCCATGGTGTTCAACACGCCGCTCTATGCCACGCCAGATTTGGTGCAGGCCGTGCGATCGGTGCTGGAACCCCGTTTGCTGGGTCAGGCCACCGACTTGCCACAAGGGCTCGGAATGGCGCATGAGCCGGAAGAGCGTGAGATGCAGGAGCTTCGCGTGGTAGGTCGCGTGGCCATTATTCCGGTGCATGGGGTGCTGGTCGCTCGCCGTGGGCAGATCAATGCCGCCTGCCAGGAGTTGGTGTCTTACGAGCGTTTGCGTAGCCAGATCCAGGCGGCTCTCCGCCACGAGTTGGTCGAGGAGATTGTGCTCGACTTCCACACCGGGGGTGGCCATGCCATGGGGTGCAAGGAACTGGCTGATTTCATCCGGGCCAGTACCGGAGAAAAGCCGATCACCGCCCTGGTCAACTTTGCCGCTTACTCGGCAGGATATTTCCTGGCGGCGGCCTGCTCGAAGATCATCGCCAGTCCCACGGCAGGAGTCGGCTCCATTGGCGTGATCATCGAGACCTATGAGGTGAGCCGCATGGAAGAGACGATGGGGGTCACCTTCAACACCTTCTTCCGCGGTGATCACAAGAACGACCTGACACCCCACCAGCCCATCACGGATCAAGCCGTGGCCGAGATCGAGCGACGTCTCGATCATGCCTACGCCACCTTCACGGAATCCGTCGCAGACTACCGAGGGATGGCCGTCGACGATGTCGTGGCGACCCAGGCACGGCTCTATACCGCGCAGGATGCATTGGCAGCCGGGCTTGTCGACGAGGTAGTACCGGCCCAGGAAGCCCTGGACAGCATTGCACAGGCTTATGCCGGCACCACGACCCAGCAATCTCGATCAAGTCGCAGCATCCGGGCTCAGGCCCAGGCGCTCGACACCCATTGTCGGCTCTAGCCTGGCGGCGGAGCGACACCCCAAGGCGGCCAATGGCCGCCTTTTTTGTGCCTAACCGATGAGGATGCCACATGTACGACATTGAAACTCTCCGCCGCGAACGCGCCGAGGTGAACGCCCAGGTGCAAGCGTTGGCGAAATTGGAAGCGGAAAATGGTGAGCTGACGGCCGAACAACTGACTCAATTCGAGCAGCTGGCTAGCCAGTTCGATGAACTGACCACCAAGCTGGAGCGGGCCGAGCGCACTGAACGCATGAACGCCGCGGCTTCCCAGCCAGTATCAACCTTCGGCCAACGTGCTCCTGCCGTGGTCACCAAGCCTGAACTCAAGCAGTACACTGGTGCCAAAGTGGCCCGTATGGCCATGTCCGTGGCCGCTGGCAAGGGCAACCTAGATGACGCCATCAAGTTTGCCAATACCGAGATCGGGGATGCTGAGGTGGCCATGGCCGTGGAGACCAGTGCCAACTCGGGCGGCTCCCTGGTACCCCAGAACCTGCACGATGAAGTGATCGAGTTGTTGCGGCCAAGGACCGTCGTGCGCAGTCTGGGGGCTCGCACCATGCCGCTGCCCAACGGCAATCTCAGTCTACCGCGCATGGCATCAGGAGCGACCTCCAGCTATGTCGGAGAAGGTTCGGATGTGTTGGCCTCCGAAGGCAGTACGGATGATGTCGCGCTAAACGCCAAGACCATGATCACCTTGGTGCCCATCTCCAACCAGTTGATCGGACGTGCAGGCTTCCAGGTGGAACAGCTGTTCCTCAACGATATGCTGGCCTCCATGGCCGTACGCGAGGACAAGGCTTTCCTGCGTGACACAGGCGCCAATGATACCCCGACCGGGTTTGGCCCTACCTGTGTGACAGAAGGCCGAGTGGTGCCCTGGTCGGGCACTGCCGACCTGGCAGGCATCGATGCCTATCTGGATAGCCTGATCCTCAAGCTGATGGAGAGCGACAGTCTGTTGCTCAATCCTGGCTGGGGACTCTCGCCGCGTACTTACATGAAGCTGTTTGGCCTGCGTGATGGCAATGGCAACAAGGTCTATCCAGAAATGGCTAATGGTGAGCTCAAGGGCTGGCCGATCAAACACACCACCACCATTCCTACCAACCTCGATACCTCCGGCGCAGCGGCCAACAACGAGTCGGAGATCTACTTCGCGGACTGGAACGATGTGGTGATCGGCGAAAGTGACACCATGACCATCGACTTCAGCCGGGAAGCCACCTACAAGGATGCTGCGGACAACCTGGTTAGCGCCTTCGCTCGCAATCAGTCTCTGATCCGAGTGGTGAAGGAACATGACATTGCTTTCCGCCATCCAGAAGGTTTGGTGATGGGGACTCAAATCCCCTGGTAAGCGCCTCGCTTGTGGGGCCGCATGATGCGGCCCTGTCTCTTTCTGATTGCTGATAAGGAGCCAGACCATGGCCGAACCAAAAACCAACTTGATTTCCATGACCTTCCGCAGACCCTGGGGACGTTATGCCCAAGGGGACCGAGCAGGATTTGAACCAGCGCGTGCCAAGCAACTCGAGGACCGCAAGATCGCTGTGCCCACTGCGACGGTCAAGCAGGAAACTTCTGCGCCGAAGAAGGCTGGGGGGGCCACCAAGCCCACAGGCACGGAAGGTGCGGACAAGACCTGAACGATCCATTGATAAATCAGGCAGCCACTTGCGAGTGCGAGTGGCTGCGCCGAAAGCCATAACGGGATGCACCCAATGATCACGCTTGCCGACGCCAAGCTGCACTTACGCCTCATCGCTGATCTGGCTGCAGTCGGTGACGACACCTCGGAAGACAGCTTGCTCGAGGCTTTGATCGAGGCAGCCTATCACCATGCGGAAGCCCGTACCTGTATGGCACTGCGGCAGCGCTCCGAAACCCTGGTGCTGGATGAGTTTCCAGCAGGGGATAGTCCCATCCAGTTGCCTTGGACACCAGTGACTGGCGTTGATGCTGTTGATTTCATCGATCTTGCTGGTATTGGCCAGTCCCTGGAAGCCAGTGCGCTGCGTCTCGATAGCCGTCCGATCTATCCGACACTCGCTCCCTCATGGGGCAGCCAGTGGCCAGCCACCATTGCTGAGCCTGAGAGCGTGACGATCACAGCAACCGTGGGCCCAAGTACCACACCTCCCGATGTGCGTGCCGCACTGTTGTTGCTGATTGGTCATTTCTATGAACACCGCGAAGCAGTGGTAACCGGTACGATCGCCACAGACCTTCCTCTGGGCGTCGAGATGCTGCTGGCGCCGCATACGATCCATGCCGTGGGGTGACCGATGCAAGCAGGACGACTTCGACACCGTGTGACCCTGGAGCACTATCAGAAAGGTCCACGAACCGATTCGGGTGCCGAGCCCACCGAATGGGTGGCCGGTGCCACGGTGTGGGCCAACGTCGCCCCGCTGCAAGGCCGATTGCTGTTGTCCGCCCAGGAAGCACAAAGCAGCACCACGGCGAGGATCCGTCTGCGTTGGCGATCTGATGTTGCCGAGGCCACTGGCAAGACGTTGCGTTTCCGGCTTGGGGATCGGGTCTATCGCATAGATGGCCGACCTATCGATGTCGACGGTCGTCAGCGTGAGCTGGAGGTGATGTGTCATGAGTGGGTATGAGTGGCATTTACGCAGTGAAGGTTTCGATGAGGCGCTTCATGATTTGAGAGCACTCGAAGCCAGCTTGCAGCATGGCGCTGTGCGAGCGGGTTTGGTACGAGCCATTGCTCCTACTAAAAGGCTGGCCAAGAGACTAGCGCCTCAGGACACCGGGGCGATGGCACGAGCTATTGGCCACCGCTCACTCAGCAAGTCAGCCAAGTCTCGGCTCGGCATTCCCGCCCAGAATGTTGCCTTATTGGTGGGACCCAATCGTAAGGTCAATGGCCGCTGGCAAGGTCGCAAGGGAATGTGGCAGGAGCTCGGTACCGAGCACATGGAAGCCAACCCGTTTATGACACCTGCGCTGGAGCAAACGCAGAGTGGTATGGCGGGACGCTTCTATCACGGTCTGCGTGATTACTTGGATCGCAAGGGGTTACGAACATGATCGACCAGGTGCTGAGTCGTCTCGCCACTATCGGCATGTCCGCAAGGAGAAGTGCTGAAGCAGATGTCCGTCAGTCTGACACCGTGCCAAGCCTGGTTTCACTCGTAGACCCAGTGGTGAATGGGCATTTGTGGCCTGTTCACCTACCCAATGATGCCCCGGAAATCACGGGTGTTTACCACCTTGCAGGGCAAGATGACATCGACATCGATGGCTTTCGACTGGGGCGGGTCGATACCTATGTGCTCAGCCTGCGCAGCCCAGTATTCGACCCATTGCGCACCATGTCAGACAGCCTGGTAGCGCGAGTGGAAGTACACGAGGGCATGGAAAGTTGGGAAATTACCGATGCGGCCACCGATTATGAATTCGATCCTCGTCAGTACCGGGCCCACTTTGAACTCCAGGCAACGTGTATCGCGGCTTCCGGATCGGAGCTTCCTGTTGCCTTTGTTCACATTGTGAAGTCCGAAGCTGAGCCCAATGCACTTGCCACTTGTCGTGTTCGCCAAACCGTCCACGAAGAGATCGCCATCGTGGTGGTGGCAGATCAGACCGCAATTGAGCGACAGCGACGAGCCATAACTGATGCGCTTCTTGGATTAGAGTCCAGCGATGGCGTTTCGCCTCTTGAATACGCTGGAGGTCAGCGTGTCATGACATCCGGGCGTCTGGTGTACTGGCGCGAGCAATATCGCTACCAGCGACTCATATTCAGCTGAGTAATTTCCCCCGCTGTATCTTCCACCTGCCCAGGTGGATCAAGTGTGAACCCAAGGAGTTACCTCAATGCCAACCCAATCCGGCGGCCGTTACGAGCTGCGCGGAGGCAAGCGCGTGCTTGTCGAGCGCAGTGGCCACAAACAGGCCAATCCCAAACCCACCCGCCCAGCGGACCTGACTCCCACAAAGAGCGAGAAACGCAATGCTGAACACAAGAACGAAGATTCTGCTGGTCGCGCCTGAAGCAGAGTATGGGGCAGGGGCTGACATCGCCACGGCCACCATGATGCTGGTGTCGGAATTGGACAGCAGTCCCTACGAAGGGGATAGGACAGAGCGTACCCGTCTGCGTGAGCACTTCGGTGCCAACGCCGAAATCAATGTGGCGCCATTCACTACCATCACCTCCACGATTCCGCTGGCCGGTTCGGGAACAGCAGGTACCCCGCCGAATTTCGGGCTGTTGCTGAGGGCTTGCGGCCTGTCGGAAACCATCGAAGCGGACACCCAGGTGACCTATGCCCCGGCCACCGCGAATCCGGAGAGTTTCTGTGTCTGGTTCGCCGAAGATGGCCAGGTCCAGAAGGTGCCAGGGGTACGCGGCAACGTCGAGTTCAATCTGACGGCCAAGCAAGTACCCACTATGGCCTTCACGCTGACAGGCCTCTACCAGCGTCCAGAAGCCCTGAGCCAGGCACTGAGTCAGACGCTCACCGATATCGTGGATGAGCTGGTGGTGAACAAGCAGAATACCCCGGTACGCAATGTGCACGGTCATTCTGGATGCCTGCAATCGCTGTCTCTGAACATGGGCAATGAGGTGGTGCATCGCAACCTGGTGGGCTGTGAAAAGGTCCTGATCACCGACCGGGCCTCAACAGGTCAAGTCGAGATCGAAGCCCCCAGCATCACCACCAAGAACTATTTCGAAGCATTGGAAAGCCATAACGGCATCACCCTGGCACCGGTGTCCATTGGTCATGGCACCCAGGCCGGCAATATCGTCACCATTACCGGTCCAAAGGTCCAACTGAGTACCCTGTCGCGGGCTGATTCAGACGGCATCCTGCATTACCAGTTGGGTACACGCTACTTGCCCGATGCTGGTGATGACGAGTTCACCATCACTTTTACCTGAGGAATTGGCATGGCGTTTGTCATCAAGGAAGTCCCCGATATCACCGTATCCTTGGAAGTTCTCACACCTGGAGACGAGGCGGTTTCCGTGCTGGAAGCACGTTGGAAACTCTACGACTTTCCGGATGCGAAAGAGCGAACTGACCAGCTTCAGCGTGGACTGATCACAGATGAAGAGCTGGTGGCGGAAGATCTGCTCGATCTGGGGCCCGTCGAGGACGAGCAGGGCAAGGCGGTGCCTTTCAGTCAGGAGTTGGCACAGCAGCTGTTGCGCAAGAGCTATCTCCGTACCCCGTTGATTCAAAGCTGGTTCAAGGCACAGAGCGGTCTGGCTTCGGCACGCAAGGGAAACTGAAGGCCCTCGGCCGGCATTGGGCCGGAGCCAGCCGGGGGCCATCGTCACTCGAGCAGGATGCGAACGCCTTCGGCATTCCACTCGGGGAATTGGGGAATGCCATTCCTCCCGATGATGTCGAGGTATGGGGCGATCACGTTGAAGCGCTCGAAGTGTTCCAGGCATGTGGTAACCAGTGGCGAGTCGTCGCCGGGATGTTCGGGTGTTTCTACCAGGGGCTGGATATTCCCAGTGTGACTTCTGTTATGGAGGTGCATGAGGTCCAGAACCGGCGTACTTGCCTGGAATACCTTCGCGATATTGAAGCCGGCGCATTGGAAGTACTCAACCGCCATTGATCTCCCCCCGCTTCGGCGGGGTTTTGTTTGTCACGCTTCGGGGTTCTCATGTCCAAAACTTACCGCACCGGCCTGGTCATTGAAGGGGATAGCAGCAGCGCAGTGCGCGCCATGCGGGCTACCGACAGGGAACTGGAACGACTGGGCAAAGGATTTGAGCGAGGTTCACGTCAGTCCCACCAGTTCTCCGAGGATATCGAAGCCAACGGTCGTGGGCTTGAAAACTTCAAGCGCATTGCCACCGGTGTCGGGGCGCTGATCGCGGGGACTTTTGCCGCAGGTAATGTGGCCAGCCAGGCGCAGGCCATTGCCAACACTGATGCCTTGGCGCAATCGCTGGGTGCCTCTACCAGCACCTTGCAGGCCTGGCAGTACGCAGGGCAACAGGTCGGCCTGGAAGCCGACAAAATGGGAGACATCTTCAAGGATGTCCAGGACAAGCTGGGGGATTTTGCGGCGAATGGCGGTGGTGAAGCCGCTGACCTCATCGGCAAGATGGGGCTGAATATCCGCGAGCTTCTACGCTTATCGCCTGATCAACAGTTGTTGAAGATTGCCGACTCCCTGCAGCATCTTGACCCATCACAACGCACGCATTTCCTTGAGACCCTGGCCGATGAAGCAGTTCGCCTCCAGCCCTTGCTGGAGAACGGTGCGGGGCTGCTGCGGCAGTATACCGAGGAAGCGCATGCCCTCGGCATTGCCATGGATGAGGTAGACATCCGCAATGCCAGTGAAGCGGCTCGCGCACTCAATGTACTGAAAGGGGCGGCGCAAGGCCTGTCCAACCAGGTTGCAGCGGATTTAGGGCCCGGGCTGGCGCAAGCGACCACCAACGTGACGACCTTCATCCAGGAAGTGGGAGGCGCGGATGTCGTCATGCAGGCTGCACTGACGACAGCAGGTGGGTTGGCCGCCCTGTATGCCGGCCGGCTGGCTGGTTCTCTGGCGTCATCAACGGCGGCAACGATCAGTAAAATTGCGGCGATGCGGGCCGAAACCATCGCAGAAGCTCAAGCCACCCAGCAGGCAGCCCGTCGTGCCGCGGCAGAACTGCAAACAGCCAAGGCTCTGCAAGCGCGAGCGGTGGCCGAGGCCAAGGCGACGACGGGTACCAATGCCCATACCTTTGCCCTCGACAACCTGGCCAGGGCGGACGATCGCTTAACCCGTGCCAAAGCCGCCAGTACGGCAGCCACCAATGCGCAGACGGCTGCCTTGGCACGTGCCAATCTTGTGGCCCGTGGTGCCGCGGGGGCGATTGGACTGGTCGGCGGCCCGGTGGGCGTGGCAGTGCTGGCGGCCAGCGCCATGTTGATGTTCCGTGACAGTTCGGATGACGTGGCGGCATCGCTGACCGACCTGGAGCAGCCCCTCGACTCCATCACGGAAAAGTTCCGTCAGCTGACACGCGACCAACAACAAGCTGCCCTTGTGAAATGGGGAAACCGCCAGGCAGAAGAGGTCGATAAGGCTGCAGCTGCACTGGACGAGCTGCGTCTCAAAGTCTCTCGCTCTACCTACTCATTGATCCCCATGGGGGGAGAGACGAATTTGTTAACACCTTAGTGGGGGCATTTAAAGAAGTTGAGTCAGGGGCCAAGAGCCTGGATGAAGTTCTGCAATGGGTGACTTCTCGTGTCGAGGTTCCTGAAGAAAAGATTGCCTCCTGGCGCACCCTGGCCGGTACGTATTCGGACCATGATCAGAACGCCAAGCGCAGCACTGCGATCATTGCCGAGAATAAAGAAATCATGGAGCAGGCGGCCAAGGCGGCCGATAACCTGGGCAACAGCATCAACAACGGGGCGCCGAGCGATGACACCCTTGAGGCCTGGGGCAAGCTCAATGACAAGATCGCCGAGCAGCTGGCAGTCCTTCGAGATCCGTCTGCCATGGGGGCGACGCTGCGCCAATTGGATGGCATGGATGACCTGCCGGACTGGATGCGGGGCTACACCGTCTTTCAGCAGTCGATGCTCGACATGGAGGGAATCCGCCAGGAGCAGGCTGAAGCAGCCCGGGAGGCGGCAGAGCGAGCAGCTCAAGGCCGCGCCAACGAGACTAAGCAGCTCGAGCAGCGCTATCAATCCCTAGCGAATAATCTGAGTCAACAGATTGCCCTGTTTGGGGAAACCTCCGAAGTGGCCCGGCTGCGTTATGAGCTCGAACGCGGCAACCTCAGTGGGCTCAGTCGGGAACGTGCCGAGTACTTGCTCAGCCTGCAGAGCGAATATGAACGCCTCGAGCAGCTCGATACGGTGCAGAAGTCCCTGATCGATCGCCTCTTTCCCCTGGAGGCCGCCCATCGCAAATTCCGCGAAGAGATGGCGCAGCTCGATATCAAGGCGGCCGCCGATGACACCTTCAACCTCGCGGATGCCCAGCGTCGACTCAGCAATGAATTTACCCGAGATCTGACGGGCGGCTTCATGGAGCAGGTGCGAACGGGTGGACTCCTGGACGCCGACCAGCTCGATGACACGAATGATGCGGCGCGTGAACTGGGCATGACCTTTTCGTCTGCGTTTGAAGATGCCGTGATCGGCGGAGAGAACTTCCGCGACGTGCTGTCCGGCATTGCCCAGGACCTGGCGCGCCTGACGATTCGCAAAGCCGTCACCGAACCTGCTGCCGATGCTCTGTCAGGGGCCGTCGGGAGTTTTGACTGGGGCAGCTTGTTTAGCTTTGGTGGTGGCAGTGGCGGCGGCTCAGCGGGTGGCATCTACGCCAACCTGGGCAAGTTCTCCGAGGGAGGCTGGACCGGGCCGGGTAATCGGCTTGATCCAGCAGGCATCGTCCACGCAGGCGAATTTGTCGTCAAAAAAAGCATTGTCGAAAAACCGGGTGTCCTCCCGATGCTCGAGCGCCTGAACAACATGCCGGGCTACGCCAGTGGCGGTCTGGTGGGAGGGCAGGCCAATCTTGTGGGAGGTGGCCCCCTGGTGCAGATCATTGATCAACGCCAGCGTGGCGCTCGGGCAGAGGTGCAGGAGTCGCGCGACCCTAATGGCATGCGCCGGTTTCGCGTCTTGATTCGTGATGAGGTCAAAGCTATGCACAACGACGGCTCCATGGACAGCATCATGGCCCGCAATCATGGCGCCAAAAGGAGACCGATCGGATGATCCAATGGCCTGCTGAGTTGCCCCAGGAACCTTTGGCGGATGGCTATCGAGAAGTGCCCGGCAATAATGTCCTCGAGTCCGGGATGGATGCCGGGCCGAAGAAAACGCGGCGACGCTTTACCGCAGTGGAGAAGCCCTTACCGTTGAGCTTTCTGTTGGAAGCGGACCAAGCCGATATTTTCGAAGACTTCTTTGAAAACACCTTGCTGGATGGATCGTTGCCTTTCTCGATGCTTCATCCGCGAAAGAAGACGCCTGTCACGATGCTGTTTGTAGGAAAGGAGAAGTACGCCTTGGAACCGCTTGGTTCTGGGACCTACTACCAACAATTAACGATGAACTTGGAGATTCAACCCTGAGGTGATATATGACAAAGGCCAACTGGTGATCCCAGATGACCTCATCTCGTATGCAACTATTTATCTTGCTGGCGAACGGAAAGAGTTTCGAATATTTCGCTCGACAGCACCGCCGGAAGCTCTTCCTCTGGGAACACCTTCTGGAAAACCAGCATAGCGAGCTCATCGCCCATTTTGCCATTGTGCTGACAAGAGTGCACAGCACCTCCCAGAAAAGTACGGGCGGCCACCTCATTTGGGTTTTTCATAAGCATGTCCATGAACATCAGAAACTGAGCAGTCTGATCCCTCGCTTCGTCGCCCCACTTCATTCCACAATAGGCTCATCATGTCCCATACAGTGAGTGATTTGTAGTTATCGGGAAGCTCTAAGGTGGGCTTAATTGATTCTTTTCCTTTTGTTAACTTAGCGGTCAGCATCGGCGTTTTTCGATGAAATTTAATCTGTATGTTGTGAAAAACCCATCCACCACGCTGATTCTCATTCATTGCTTGTCCCTTGCTGTATCAAACTATCCAATACTTAGTCCTAACATACCCCAACAATGTCCTGAACCTTTATCGCCGGTCCTCGTACCGGTTTTTTACTGTCCGGAGGTTAGCTTTGGCCGTTCGTTCGATATCTGCCGGGGCCGTTCGCGAACTTTTCGCGCAGCACAGTGATGCCGTCATGTTGATGTGCCTGGCTTTCAGCCATGCGGACATGTCAGAGCCTGTGCGCATCGTTAACAACAAAGTGGCGATCCAGTTCGATGGCCATCAGTGGATTGGTCTGCCCTTCGAGCCGACCCTGCCCGAGGACACCGACGAGAAGATTCCCAATGTTCAGATTCGCGTCGATAACGTCGACCGGACGCTGGTGGAATTGCTGCGTTCGGTATCGTCCATGCCCAGTGTTCGCATGTATGTGGTGCGGGTACAGAACGGCACGGTCACGCGCGAAATCGGCCCGTTAGACCTTTCCTTGCTGAGTCATGACATCGGTATCGACACGATCACGCTTGATATCGGCTATGCCATCGACCTTCTTAATGAACCGGCCTGCCAGGACATCCTGAATCCAGGAACCGCCCCCGGCTTATTCAACTGATTCCACGATGATTGACGTCTCCGAATATATCGGCCTGCCGTTTGCACCGGGAGGCCGAGGGCCGCGTTATGACTGCTATGGCCTGCTACGCCTGGTCTACGCCGAACGTCTGAGCATCTTGTTGCCCGAGCATGCGGGCTATTCCCAGACCCTGACGCCTACGACGGCGGCCATGATCCAGGCTGGCCTCGTGGACTGGACAGAAGTGCCAGAGCCAGCGCCTTGGGATGCCGTCCTGTTGCTGGTAGATGGACAGCCCCATCACATCGGCCTTGTCGTCAGTCCTGGGTGGATGTTGCACACCACACGCCATAAAGACGCCTGCCTCGAACCATTCACAAGTCTCTACTGGCGCGACCGCATTGAAGGATTCTATCGGTATGACCACGCTTGTTGCTCGCCCGCATCCGCTTCGCAGTGATTGCTATTCCGCCGAGCTGCCTGATGGCACCACACTGCTGGAGACGTTGGGGGACTTACCGGACAACGTGTTTGCCCAGGTGGATGGCGAGGTATGGGAGCGCCATCGCTGGGCAGAATCCCTCCCCTTAGGCAGTATCGTCACCGTCTACGCCAACCCGCAAGATGATATCGGGCGCGCGGTCGCCATGATCGCGGTGGCCGTCGTGGCAGCCTACACCGGCGGCGTGGCGCTCGCGGCTTACGCACCGGCAGTACAAGCCGCCGCGTCTGCCGCTGTCACCATCGCGGGCTCCTTGGCCGTCAATGCCTTGATCCCGCCCAAGATCCCCAGCGGCCCTGAAAATCCCGGCAGCAGCAAGGTACGTCAGTCCATCACCGGCACGCGCAATCAGGCCGAGCCCTATGGCGTGGTGCCGCGTGTCTACGGTAACCCGCGCTGGTATCCCAAGCTTGCTGCCAATCCCGTGACTGAGATTGCCGGTAATGACCAGTACCTGCGCATGATGGTGGTGCTGGGTTATGGCCCACTGGAAATTGCCGGACATCGTGTTGGACCTGGACTGCCCAAGCTGGATCACACCACCGACGTTGGCAATGCCATCCGGGTCGGTGAAACCAACATGGGAGAGTATGAAGATGTCGAGTGGGAAATCGGCCTGCCTAGCCAGGTTGATCTCGACTATCCCGATATTGCCGAGGAAGCCATCGGTGTCGCATTGAACCATGAGGGCGACTTGAGGGATGACACCTGGGTACCAGACGGCAACACTGCTACGCGCACCACAGCGCCCAACACTCGAGAAATCAGTATTGACCTGGTGGCAGCCAATGGTCTGCGTTCCATCAATGACAATGGCACCGATTCTCTCACCCAAGTCGAGTTCAAGATTGAATACCGCAAGAAAGGTGCGTCTTCCTGGACCGTGAAAGAAGAGGCTTGGCTCCTCAAGGGACCGGTGAAGGAAACGCTGCGCGTAAACAAGCGCTGGAAAGTCCCTGCCGGCCAGTACGATGTCCGTGTCACCCGCCTACGCTCGTACCATGGCGGCACCGAAGCCGTTTACTCCGACTTCACTTGGGCCACTCTTCGTTCTATCCAGAAAGGCCCGGCCTATAAAGGCGACCATGTGATCATGGCGCTGCGTATCCGTGCCACGGATCAGCTCAATGGGGTTATCGATCAGCTCAACATCCGCTCGCAAGCTGTCCTGCGTGTATGGAATGGCACCGATTTCGTGATGAAGGCCACCAGCAACCCGGCCTGGGCCTACCTCGATGCGCTCACGGGTAAGCAGGTTGGCCGCCCCATTAGTGATGCTCAGCTCGACATTGTGGGTATTACGGAGTGGGCGAAATGGTGTGACAACGAGGGACTGCACTACCACTGGGTGCATGATGGCTCAGAAACCTTGTTCGAGCGTGCTCGTACCATTGCGGCCGGCGGCCTTGCATCGTTCAGCTTGCAGGATGGACTGTTTGGTGTGGTGCGCGATGACCCCAACGCGCCAGTCGTACAAGCCATTACGCCGCGTAATGCGACGGGCTTCAGCAGCTCACGTCAGTTCAAGGACCTTCCTCATGCGCTGCGGGTAAAGTACATCGATCCGAAGACCTGGACGGATGCTGAGCGTATCATCTACCGCGAAGGGTATAACGCTTCCAACGCTACCCGCTTTGAAGACTTCGAAACTCAGGGGGTGGCCGACCCTGACGAAGCCTGGTACCACGGTCAGTATTATTTCCGGCAAGCTGTTCTACGTCCAGAAACACACCGTGTCAGCATGGATTGGGAGCACCTGGCCGTGGTGCGGGGCAATCGTGTGCGTCTCGCCTATGATGCCATCTTGGTCGGATTGGGCTGGGGGCGTGTCAAAGCGGTCATCAATGACACCATTGTCCTGGATGAAAAGCTGCCGTACGACACCTCACAGCCGTATGGCATCCGGGTACGTGGCCACGAAGGCCCACAGTCGACGACCCCGGTGATCGCCTCCGTGGTCGGCATGACCAATACGCTGACGATGGTCGAGCCGGTACCGGTGAAAGTAGGGGATCTGGTGATCTTTGGCCCTCTGGGCAGAGAATCCATTGATTGCAAGGTGACACGCATCGAGCCTGGTGCCGACTTTACGGCCGACCTGACCTTGGTGCCTGCTGCCACGGATATCTTGGACTTCAGCAAAGCGCCGGAATTTGACCCGGGCATCACCAAGCCGATTCCGCCTGATCGTATCCGTCCACCGGTCCCACACATCACAGCGGTGCGGGGTGGCGAGGATGCCGCTCACCAAAATCCTGACGGCTCATTTCAGACGTTGATTCGCGTTGCCTATGCGTTCAATGCTCAGGTCGGCTTGCCGTCTCTGGAAGTAGAAGCCCGCTATCGTGTTGTCGGGACCGCGCAATGGCAGAAGGCTGGGCCGTTTTCGGCGTCCGGCCAGCTGACCATCCGCGATGTGGAGGACGGCGAGCACTACGAAATTCAGATCCAGACACGCAATGGCAACATGGTCTCGGGCTGGTCTCAGACCGCCAACCTGACAGCGACCGGGCATCCCGTGACCGCGCCGACCCAGGTGGATCTGGATATCGGCACCTTCTCTATCGTGCTGCGCCCTCGCGGGATTTATCCCAATTTGCAGTGGGAGTTTTTCCGTTCCCTGGCGCCACTGGCGCTGGGTGATGTCGAAACTTCTGCCCTGCGCCTGGGAATCGGCTCGTTGATAGCCGACACTGAGCTGGAACCGGACACCACGTATTACTACTACGTCCGCGGCTGGTCCGCGAAGTTCGTCTCTGCCTTCTATGCCGTCGAGGCCACGACTGATAACGATCCTGCCAAGATCCTGCAGGTGATCAGCGGGGAGATCAAAGAGGATCATCTTTACCCTGCATTGCGCGAGACCATCGACAAGATCCCGCGACTGGAGGCAAGCGTCACTGAGGTCGACGAGAAGATTAACGTCGAGCTGGGCGAACAGACACTGGTACAGAATGGCCGATTCGAAAGAGGACTGGAGGAATGGGAAGTCCTTAAAGGCGAAGAGCATGTCTTTATCGTGCGCCGAGATGCTGATGATCTCCCCGTGACCAATGCGGCACCGGCAGAGTACATGCTTCGGTTCGTTGGCAGAGAGACGGAGTACGTTGCCGCCCTGGCGCAGTTCACCCAGGTATCCGTGGCCGCGGGTGACATATTCACCGTCAGTGCCGACTGCGCCGTATTCATTGGTGGGGACGTGCCTTTCGCGATGGGCGTGGAATGGTCGGATGAACATGGCGAGCGGCTTGCCGACAGCCTCCTCATCAATGAAGCCATCACGTCCAGTACATGGGAAACCTATGGCCCTGTCTCTGTCACGGTGCCCGAGCGGGCTATCAAGGCGCGCGTAGTCCTCCTTCGCAACATGGGAAAGGGCGGCCTGAGTGTCACCAATGTTCAAGCCTACAAGGCGGACAAGGTGCTGGCAGAGCGCATCCGTCACGTCCAGTCAGTGGCTGACAGCAATACGTCCATTCTGCAGGAAGTCGCACGCGCCTATATCGAAGGCGATAAGGCGCTGGCCGAGCAAATCAACACGACCCAGAGCAGTGTCGAAGACCTATCCTCGACCGTGCAGGAAAACACTCAGGCCATTGTCGATGGCGATAAGGCGCTCGCCAAGCAGGTCACGGATGTTCAGACCTCGATGGGCAAAGAGCTGGCCGGGGTAAAGCAAACTTTCGAGACCTCGATCCAGGCACAGGCCGATGGCAACAACCTGGTGGTCAACGGCAACTTCGATGCTGGTGCTGAAACCGGATGGAAGACGCTTGGCTGGCATTTCATGCCAGAAGGCCAGCACCGTGCGGCACAGACCCGGAATGGTACGAAAGCGGCCAATCGAGATTTCTACATCTTTCCTGCCAATGCATTCAAGCAAGCGATTTCGAGTGAAGTGCCTTGTCGTGAAGGTGACGTGTTCACGCTGTCATACGATCAGTGTAACGGTGCAGAGGGCAACGGAGATGCGAACATTGCGACCTGCCGTTTTCGCTGGCTCGATGCGGACCGGAACGAGATCTCTGTGGATTCAGGACCTGTAGAAAACTGTTCCTTCGACTGGAAGCGATACGGTCCAGCAACCTCCACTGCACCCAAGAATGCGGCGTATGTTCGTTTTGGTATTGCGAAGAATGCCAATTCTGGTGTGGGTATGCGCTTCACTAACGTGCAGGCGTTCCGTGTCGATCCCGTTATGGCGGCGAGTTACCTGCTTCAGGTGCAGGCCAATAACCTGATTGGCGGCATGGGGATCTACAACGATGGCAAGACCGTCGATATCGGGTTCCTGGCCAACCGCTTCTGGGTAGGCACTACGGACGCCAACAAGATTCTGCCTTTTGTCATTGATGGTTTGAAAACCATCATCAATGAAGCCGCGATCGGTGATGCCACCATTGGCTCCGCAAAAATCAAGAATGCCGCGATCACTGCGGCCAAGATCGCCAATGCGGCTATCACGGCCGCCAAGATTGCGAATGCCGCCATCACCAATGCCAAGATTGCCAATGCGGCCATCACGTCGGCCAAAATTGGCAACGCTCAGGTCAACACGCTGAAGATTGCTGGGAATGCCGTCACGATCCCTTCAGCAGTAGTGAATGATGCCCAGGCGCTCGGTTCAGGAAAGGATGTCTGGCGCACCTTTGCGACGTTAACCACCAACACGCAAGGCGCCAAGGCCCTGCTGACGATTGGGTATAACGCGGTTTACCGACTTCGCTCCGGTTCCAAATGGATGAGTGGTGACGTAGAAGTCAGACTGATTGACGGCGGCACCGTACTGAAGACCTTCATGGTTGTTCCGATCAATATGGGGCCCAATCAAATCCTCGACATTACCACGAACAATCCATACGGCAATCCGACAGGAATCCCGGCGAGGTACACCTACCTCGATAACAGAACCACCACTGGGACAAGGAACTACCAACTGCAAATCCGATTTAAAGACGTCATTAACGAAAATAATGATGAGTGCACTATCGGTGCGCATACACGCTTTATTACATCACTCGCTGTCAGGAGATAAGGGATGAACAGCTTTGCCGTTTATATTCCCGGTACCGGGGAGATCGTGGGCATGTTTTCGGGTAGTGAGTCGGATGCGGCATTACAGGTCAGAAAGATTGTCAGCTGCGACCCGAGTTTTGATGCCATCACGCATCATGTACAGGACGGGGTGGTGACGCCCAAGCGTGCCTTGGATCTCTCCCATGACATTGACGGGCTCGCCGTCACCTTCCGCCACCTACCGCCTGGGCTGAGGGTCGAGGTGGCCGGGATGGAAACAGAGACCGATAGCGAGCCGACGGAGATACAGTTCGATGTGCCTGGCACCTACCAATTCCAGTTCTCAGGCCTTGTCCCTTACTTGAATGCTGAACTGGAGATCACCCTGGATGGCTAAATTCAATGTGGCGCGATTTGCCTCCCAAGAAGAGGCGATAGCGCATTACCTGGACCAGGTCGATCAGGCGGCATTGGCGGCGAAGTCAGACTTTACCACCATCCGGGAGGTGAAGTGGCAGGAGGTATTGGCAGGCGGTGGCCCTGTATTGCGAGCAGAGGCAGAGGCGCTAGGGTGCACGCTGGCCGAGGTCATCCAGAGCGTGACAGTAGCCAGAAAAGCCTGGTGCACCTCCGAGGCAGCCAAGGAGTCCGCCAGGATCAAAGCCAAGGCTGCCATCCGAGAAGCACAGTCACCGGCAGATATGCATGCCGCCGTACAGCAATACTGCGCAGAGTTGGCCACCTAGCCTAGTATGGTTGGGACTGCAGGCATACCCCCGAAAAAGCACCTTATTGTTGGAAATCGCTTACAGGCTTTGTCGGCGATCTCTTACATTCTTGTGTCGAAGAGGTGGGTATCGTAATAGCGTGTTGCGAGTTACGCTCAGGGACGGGCATCTGCGCCAGGATGGCCGTCGTATCACACCAGGGAGCGACCACGTCTTGGCCAAGGACGGTCTCTTATGACGGCTTCCATGGCCATCAGTCGATCATTAGCAACCCTGAACACGAAGTATCAGAACATCACTGAATCGTCTGCTATGCTGTACATGGGTATGAGAGCCTCCCTGCTCAAATACCCTGCTGTAACCCCGCCAAGGCCTTGTCGGATGGGCCTTGGCGGGTTTTGTTTACCTATCAGCACGCTGGCGGCGTAACTGCGCCCGTTTCTTTCGAATACCATCGTAGGGACGCTGAGGAAACAGCAGACACAGTTCACCCAAGGGAAGGTCCAGATGCTGGTGCAAGATGTCGATTTCCCCCTGAGTCCATTTGTTGATGGTATTTAAATGCAGTGTGTCATGAGGATTGACGCTCTTCCCCTCTAACTCACGACGTACTTTCTTGCGTTTGAGATAGACGCTTTGTCGTGGCCGGTGCGGAAACAATGCACATACGTCATCAAGCGGTGCCTTGAGATGCTCTCGTAACGTCTTCAACTCATCTTGTGACCACTTCTGAGCCGGACTCAAACGCATCTTGGACCGTGTGTTGATGACCGACTTTCGAGGACGGTGTGGAAATAATTCGGCGAGTTCCTTGGCTGGTAGGTGGCTATGTTGTCTAAGTTTCTCCAGCTCCTCTTCAGTCCACTTATCACCTTTGTGCCCATCGCCTCGGCGGACATACTCAATCCCTTTTGCAAGAGCTCTTGCTTTGATGGCTTCGAAGGTGCGATTCGGTAAATATTGGTGGACCAGTTCTGTTCCGCCTAAAGGGTAAAAGCGTCGTAGTAGAACCTCATCCATTTCCGTCCAAGGATGAGTGTCGAATGCCCGTAAGCCAAGTTTCTTGGCAGCGGCTCGAATCGCAATGACGCTCCGGTGAGGCAGAAAACGACGCTGTATTTCGGGTGCTTTAAGGGCAGGGTAGTGTTTCGCTACGAGTTGCCATTCTTCCTCTGTCCAGGCGGGTTGGTCATATTCCCGCTGGACGGAATACTTCTTCAGCCCCAGCTTTCCTGCCATCCGCCTCACAGCAGCCAGAGTGCGCTCGGGGAAATATCGTTGATGTAGCGCCGTCACGGTCATTGAATGAAAATGACGCTCGAGTAGCTCCAGTTCCGCCAGTGTCCATTCCGCATGCTTGCGGTAAGAAGGTGATGATCTTTTCATGGCCAATTCCATCGATCCTACAAGCAAACGCTCCCAAAGCTGTTCAGGCGCCCGACCTTGCTGAGACCAATCGTTGATCGGTAGCCCCCTCGGTAGGCGGCATGCTTTATCGTGCTTAGATTGACGATTCATCAGCCAGATGTCGCTTTAGGGACTAAGAAGCGGCTAGTTGTTCCCCCATTTCGCGCGACACCCATGAAAGGCTGCTGGTTGACCATTCATCGTGTGGTTAGGCTTTCCAGTGATGACTCGTCCATCGTGTGTAGTAGCGTCATCCACAAAAATCATTCCGTCCCCTGATTGAAACAACATGCCACATTTCCCTGTGCTGAACTCCCATGGTCATACTTGATAGCACGGGTACCACACATATCCAACTGGTCGATTTCTCACACACTATGCCATTCTGGGTAGCATGCTCGCATGCTTTCCTCAAACATGTGTGTAATAAGCTCAATTTCTACGACATGGAAAGGTGCATCAATGAAATCTGATGACAACAGTCGCGCTTCTCTCAATGTTCCTCTATCAACCATCATTGGTAGCGATTGGGAGCCTACTTTTTACGATCCTGCCGTTCATGAGGTTGATTTTGCCTGTTACCCAGGCGATTGGTCAGAGTTCAAAGGCAAGGTGCTTTTTTCATCCGCTGATGAAATTCCTGCTTGCAGGAAGTATGTCTACCCAGCCAGCTTGGATGAGATTCATTTCTACCAGCCGCCTGTAGCTGATGATTGGCCGATCCTTTTCCTTGATGCCGATTTTGTACTATCCAACATGGGAGTTGGGGCTTTCGATATTCACCCAATTCGATGGGACAAGGTTAAGAGTTACGTTTCAAAGGGAAGCGTCGAGTACCCTGAGATTATGGAGAATCTTCACCCGATGGATGGCCGCCACCGGACAATCGCCTTGATAAAGACGTTTAGAACCAAGCGCATCCCCTTCGTGTGTGATCCGTCCTACTACAATGTGGTGCTTGAACGTGCCAAGCAGGCTGGTGCACTGCTCGATTAGACACTGATGACTAATGTCCTCCTGCTATGCTCAAAGCATGTGCGGACGATATGCCATCTTCTCTCAGCCCCGGCGATATCTCGTCGCCTGGGTATACCTGAGCCCCACATAGCTTGGGAGCCCCGCTATAACGTTCCGCCAGGCATCTGGATTCCTGTCGTATGGCGGCCTGATCCAGAGGAAGAGATTCAGCTTGGTGAAATGTGGTGGGGCTATCGCCCCCGTTGGGCGAAGGAAGGATCTCCCCAGCCTACTAACGCGAAAGCCGAGGCAGTGGCCACCAGTCGCTATTTTCAGGCTGCTTTCCGTAAACACCGCTGCCTGGTACCGGCTGATGGGTGATATGAGTGGATCACTGCAGACACTGGCAAGCAGCCCTATATCTATGTCGTGAAGATCGAGAGCTGTCGATGCTGGCTAGAATCTGGGCTGAATATGAAGACGGCTCAGCTTGCTGTGCCATCATCACTGAGCCTGCCCGCGGAGCCGCCAAAGAAGTGCATGATAGAATGCCCCTGGCACTGGATGACGTGAGCCTTGAGCTGTGGATGGACTCAGACATCACCGATAGAGAAACCATCCGCAGTGTCGTACGGCATATCCCTGCCGAGCTGGTAACCCATTGGCCTGTGAGTCGTGAGGTCAATCGCTCCGGTGTAGAAGGCTCCGAGCTGGTCGAGCCGGTCAGCACTTGACCACAGGCAACTCGTCCCACTTGGTTGTATAGCGCGGTGTCCGATGCTGGCACTGCAAATGCCACGCACTACCTGGGCGAGATATGCCTAGAGAGACTGTTCCTCGTCCATGCTCCCTGTTCAGCTTGTCCATCGTTGCCATAAGTCGCTCTCGACGTAGGCGCGTTTCGTCGTCCACCGGCACGGCCATCAAATCCAGCTGTTCAGCTGACTGATCACATAGATCCATCAGCATCACTCCCGCCTTCTGGTATTGGTACCCTTTCCGATAAAGCACTTCCAACCCATGCAAGGCTGCCCTCACGATCAACCGACTATCGTCAGTCGCTCCGGCCAGAGCAACAACCACGCTGTCTTTGTGCTGTGGTAGATCCGTGCGGAACGGATTCGTCCGAACGAATACCATCACAGCCCTGGTCAGGCTTTGCTGCTTGCGCAGCTTCTCGGCTCCACGGCAAGCGTGTGTGCGGACAGCATCTCGCAAATCAGCCATCTCTCCCGTCAACCGCCCGAATGATCGACTCGTCATGATCTGCTTTTTCGGCTGCGTCATGTCATCCAGGGGTATGCAATCCTGCCCCCTGAGCTCCCACACGATCCGCTCCATGACCACAGACGAGTGTCGCCTGATATGCTTCGGGTCTGCCTGGCGTAGGTCCCATGCAGTCTCAATGCCCAGTGCATTCAACCGTAGTGCCATTCTTCCAGCTACACCCCATATCTCTGTCAGCGGTAGCTGCTCAAGCAGCCGTCGAGTCTCAGGCGCATCGGGATATAGAGTGGCCACGCCTTCAAATGCTGGCTCTCTCTTCGCTACGTGATTGGCCAGCTTTGCCAATACCTTACTTGTGCTGATCCCTACGCTGATAGGAATACCTGTATCGCGCCGTACCTGCTGGCGCATGGCCTGGCATCGCTCATCCAGTGAGCGAGGGTCAAAACCAGTCCAATGCAGGAACGACTCGTCGATCGAGTACACCTCTACATCAGGCGTGTACTGGCCATAGACCGCCGTCACCCGTTTCGACATGTCTCCATAAAGCGCATAATTTGAGCTCAGGAGAACACACTGTCGCCGGGTTGTCGGAGGGATCTCGTGTGCAGGCTGGCCCATACCAACGCCCAGGTCCTTTATTTCCTGTGATCGGGCTACAACGCAGCCATCGTTGTTCGATAGCACACCTACGGGCCTGCCTTCGAGGCGTGGATTGAAGACGCGCTCGCAGGAGACATAGAACGAATTGCAGTCAGCCAGAGCAATCATCACACAGTACCTGGCGGGTGAGGGTGGATGTTATGTGTTACGACACCCCAGACATTGCAGTCGTGGCCACGTAGCGGCAGCGGCGGATATTCGGCATTGGCAGAAAACAGGTATTCCCTGTTACCAATCTTGCCCAATTGCTTGCAGGTGAGTTCTCCATCTATGGCCATGATCAGGACATGCCCCACCTTGTGGTCGATCGACCGGTCAACGATGAGAAGATCTCCATCATAGATACCCAGTCCCGCCATGCTGTCACCACGGGAACGAAGGTAAAACGTGGCGCTGGGATGCGGGATCAGGTGGGAGATTAGGTCCAGCTCGCCCTCGAGGTAATCATCAGCAGGAGAGGGGAAGCCCGCGCGGACTTCTCCAGCGGCCAACGGCAACTTGGTGAGTGGCGCTGACTCACTGACTCTACCTAATACTTCAAAATACAGTGCCATGGTACTTACTCCTGTGGGCTCCAACGAAGCCTCATGCAGCCATCATCAAGAGGGACCAATGTCACTTCTTCGATTGTTTCAAGCTCTTCGAGCATACGATGCCAGTCTGCCTCGTTTTCATCGGCTTCACGGGAGATGGTCACAGTGCCTTCGCGCTGAGCGCGAGGTGCGTTGATGGCCCGCTGCACCCGCTGGCATAACAACTCATAGCTGGTGGGTTTGTGTACCTTCGGTTTCTGTCGTTTGGCCATGAGCATAGTCCTCTATGAATGCTGTCTATATATACAGTATTAGAGGGCGACAAAAAAAGGCAACTCAAAGTAGGGTTGCCTGGAAGGTGTGGGGCATCAATGGGGCAAACTGGACGCCACTCTATGCCAAATGATGGAGTTGGCGTCCCTCCTTAGGTGGCTGAAAAACCCAGTAATGGCGCGGTTTTCCCAGTGATGACGCTGTATGCCTGTACATACGCGCTCATCATCGGCGTATGAGTGGGGGCGCTGGGCTTGGCCATGTCGTTCATGGGCTAGGGACTTTCCTGGTACATGGATGTGGCGCTCTGCAGATGGCGCAATGGCCGCTCAGAATAGCATGGGCAAACACTGCCCAGCATCCGTAATCCAGTGCGTACAATCGTGCACATAGCATGATGATTGTTGGCTGAGTGTTGCTCTGCGAAGAGCGGCAGGGCTACTCTTTGTACATATTTACCAAGGAGTCATGCATATGGATGTCGTTCGCATTTTGTTGGCCATTCTGCTTCCCCCGGTGGGCGTGTTTCTCCAGGTTGGTCTCGGCCTGCAGTTCTGGCTCAATATCCTGTTGACCATCTTCGGTTACATCCCGGGCATCATTCACGCTATCTGGGTCATTACCAAATATTGATCATCGTCGAATACTGGCCATCCACCGAATCATCGAATAGCAGAATGCCTCTGGTGTCGGGAGAACTCCCGGCACCCATGGGCTGCAACTGCTGCAAACAGACGTTTCTGGAGCTTCCTGATGCCGGCTGATGTTCCTGCTACTGCTCCTTCTACACCGTTGATGATGCTTTCCGAACGCCTGGGGAAAATGTGCCTGGCCCAGGGCGTGGCCGTGACTGCCGCAGAGTCGTGTACCGGAGGCGGTGTGGCTGCTGCCATCACCGATATTTCCGGCAGTTCGGCATATTTCGAGACAGGCTACGTCACCTATTCCAATGCGGCCAAGACTCGTCTGCTGGGGGTTCCAGAAGCGACTCTGGAGCAACATGGTGCTGTCAGCCAGGCAGTGGTTGAGGCCATGGTTCAAGGAGCCTGCCAGGATAGTGGTGCCGAACTTGGCGTGGCGATCAGTGGCGTTGCCGGCCCTTCTGGCGGCACTCCCGACAAGCCTGTAGGACTGGTGTGGTTTGCCTGGTCAGCACATGGCCGGGTATCGACTGAGAGCTGCTGCTTTCCTGGGGGGCGAGGAGAGGTCCGCGAACAGGCCGTGCGCCATGCGTTGCTGGGGCTGATCCAGGCGCTTGAAGCTGGTGCATAAACCGCCTTTGCTATCATAGCCTCCCAGAAATTGCCTCAATCAAGGGCTGGTCGAAGACTGTGTTTTTCGTCATACTACTGTTCAGTCATACAGTACTCTTACCCGACTTTTCGATCTGCTGACCGCCACCAGTATTCAATGCTGGTAATCAGGCGCTAGTTCAAGACAGGAGCTTCCACATGGCCCAGGACGACAACCGCAGCAAGGCGTTGAACGCCGCTCTTTCCCAGATTGAGCGTCAATTCGGCAAGGGAACCGTGATGCGTCTGGGTGATGCGCCACGGGTGATGATGCCTTCTGTTTCCACTGGCTCGCTGAGCCTGGATATTGCCTTGGGCATCGGTGGTCTGCCGTATGGGCGTATTGTCGAGATCTTCGGCCCCGAGTCCTCCGGCAAGACGACCCTGACCCTTTCAGTCATTGCCCAGGCCCAGAAGGACGGCAAGACCTGCGCCTTCATCGATGCTGAACATGCGCTGGACCCCAGCTATGCGGAGAAGCTGGGCGTCAACCTGGACGACCTGCTGGTGTCCCAGCCGGATACCGGCGAACAAGCCCTGGAAATCTGCGACATGCTGGTGCGTTCCGGCGGTGTCGATGTGATCATCATCGACTCGGTGGCAGCATTGACGCCGCGTGCGGAAATCGAAGGCGAGATGGGCGACTCCCATGTGGGCCTGCAGGCTCGCCTGATGTCCCAGGCGCTGCGCAAGATCACGGGCCACATCAAGAATGCCAACTGCATGGTCGTATTCATCAACCAGATTCGCATGAAGATCGGGGTCATGTTTGGCAGCCCTGAGACCACGACCGGTGGTAACGCGTTGAAGTTCTATTCCAGCGTACGTCTCGATATTCGCCGTACTGGCTCGGTCAAGCAGGGTGATGAGGTCACGGGCAATGAAACCCGGGTCAAGGTGGTCAAGAACAAGGTGGCTCCTCCATTCCGCCAGGCCGAGTTCCAGATCCTTTACGGCAAGGGTATTTACCATGCTGGAGAGGTCATTGACCTAGGTGTGCAATGCAAGCTGGTCGACAAGGCGGGTGCATGGTACAGCTACAACGGCAACAAGATCGGGCAGGGCAAGGCCAATTCTGCCCAGTTCCTGGAGGACAACCCCGAGATCATGGCCGAGATTGAATCCCAGATTCGTGCCCAGCTGCTGACTCAGCCTGAGCCCAAGCAGGAAAAAGAGGAAGCGCCGGTGGCCTCGCTATCGGGTGTGGATGACCTGGGTGACGACCTGCTGTGACGTCAGCGCAGCCAACTGCCCGTGATGACGCCATTCGGCTACTGGCGCGACGTGAATATTCGCGCCAGGAGCTGGTTGAACGTCTGAAGGTCAGGGGGCATGGATCCGCCATCATCAGCGACACGCTGAGCGATCTGGAGACGCAGGGACTGCAAAGCGATGAACGTTTTGCGGAAAGTTTCCTGCGTGGTCGGGTACAACGTGGCCAAGGAATCGTGAAGATGCTGGCGGATATTTCTCTGCGGGGCATTGATCGATCCATGGCCAGTCAGGTCCTGGCGCAAATCGAGCGCGATCTGGGCATCGACTGGGAAGAACAGGCGAGAGAAGTGCTGCAACGGCGCTTCGGCGAAGAAGATTTTGCTACGTTGCCTGTAAAGGAAAAGGGCCGCCGAGAGCGCTTTCTTGCGTCGCGCGGCTTCACCTTCGAGCAAGTAAAAAAGGCACTCAAACGTCGTGATTGAGTGTTTTGATGACTTTCAATGGCCCCTGCCACTTTAGTCGCTTGACATCTGCGTTATAATATTCCCCCTTTCGACACCTTGGGGTCCTGAAATCGCAGGCTCGTTTCCTGCTGAGTTCACCCCCGTGAGGTCGTCGGCGTGCCTCGGCAGCGTGCCGTGGGCTCGACGCGTACCCCGCTCATCGCCACGGATATTTCATGAAAAGCGCAGACATCAGACAGGCCTTTCTGAGTTACTTCGAGGAACACGGCCACACCCGCGTACCGTCCAGTTCTCTTGTGCCGGGCAATGACCCGACCTTGCTGTTCACCAATGCTGGCATGGTTCCGTTCAAGGATGTATTCCTTGGTCGTGATCCGCGTGACTACGTTCGTGCCACTTCAGCGCAGCGTTGTGTCCGTGCTGGCGGTAAGCATAACGACCTGGATAACGTCGGTTACACCGCTCGTCATCACACTTTCTTCGAGATGCTGGGCAACTTCAGCTTTGGCGACTACTTCAAGCGTGATGCGATTCGTTTTGCCTGGACCTTCCTGACGGAAGTGCTGGGCTTGCCCAAGGAAAAGCTGTGGGTCACGGTACACATCAGCGATGACGAGGCCGAGCGTATCTGGAAGGACGAGATGGGCGTCGATCCAGAACGCTTCTCCAAGCTGGACGAGGACAACTTCTGGCAGATGGGAGACACCGGACCTTGTGGTCCCAGCTCTGAGATCTTCTATGATCATGGCCCGGAGGTGGCTGGAGGTCCTCCTGGCAGCCCCGATGAAGACGGTGACCGCTACATCGAGATCTGGAACCTGG
Source organism: Halomonas sp. (assembly GCF_029263665.1). Taxonomy (GTDB): domain Bacteria; phylum Pseudomonadota; class Gammaproteobacteria; order Pseudomonadales; family Halomonadaceae; genus Halomonas. The sequence continues at coordinate 30,969 of NZ_JAJUFQ010000017.1, read as the reverse complement.
TGTTCATGCAGTACGATCGCGATGCTCAGGGCAATCTGAACCCGTTGCCCAAGCCGTCCATCGATACTGGCATGGGATTGGAGCGTATTGCTGCGGTGATGCAGGGTGTGCACTCCAACTACGAGATCGACCTGTTCCAGAACCTGCTGGCAGCGGCTGCCGAAGCGACTGGCCATGCCGACACCAAGACGCCGTCTCTGCGTGTCATTGCCGACCATATTCGTTCTTGTGCCTTCCTGATTGCCGATGGTGTTCTGCCGTCCAATGAAGGTCGCGGCTATGTACTGCGCCGTATCATCCGTCGTGCGGTTCGCCATGGACACAAGCTGGGCGCCAAGGGGGCCTTCTTCCATCGTCTGGTGACTGCCCTGGATACAGAAATGGGTGATGCGTATCCGGAGCTGCATCAGTCCCGTGAACAGATCGAGCGTGTGTTGCTCAAGGAAGAGGAGCAGTTTGCCCGTACCCTGGATCACGGCATGGGCTTGCTTGAAGACGCACTGGCGGGGTTGTCCGGCAATGTGCTGCCAGGTGAAACCGTATTCAAGCTCTATGACACTTACGGTTTCCCGTATGACCTTACGGCGGATGTCTGTCGCGAGCGTGGTGTGACGCTGGACGAGGCTGGCTTCGAGCGCGAACTCGAGGCCCAGCGTGAGCGCGCGCGGGCTGCGAGCCAGTTCGGTGCTGACTACGGCGTTACCATCGAGTTGGATGGCCAGACAGACTTCACTGGCTATGATCGCCTGGAAGACAGTGCCAAGGTCGTTGCTATCTATGATGTTGCAGGCAATGCACTGGAAAGCCTGGGTGCCGAGCAGAAAGGGACGGTGGTGCTGGACCGCACGCCTTTCTATGGTGAGTCCGGCGGCCAGGTGGGGGATACCGGCTATCTCTACACCGATGGCGGTCGCTTCCTGGTCAACGATACTCAGAAGCAGTCTGGTCACCACCTCCATCAGGGCCTGATGCTGGAAGGTCAGTTGGTGGTGGGGACTGAAGTGGCACCGAAGGTCGATCCGGCCTTGCGTGCCGCTACCGTGCGCAATCATTCCGCGACCCATCTGATGCACAAGGCCTTGCGCATGGTGCTGGGGGAGCATGTCCAGCAGAAGGGCTCGCTGGTGACGCCAGAGCGTCTGCGTTTTGACTTCAACCATTTCGAGGCAGTGACAGCGGAGCAACTGGCTGAGGTCGAGCGTCTGGTCAATGAGCAGGTCCTGGCCAACGCTGATACGAAAGTCGAGAGCATGACGCTGGATGAGGCCAAGGCCAAGGGAGCGGCTGCCCTGTTCGAGGCCAAGTATGCGGATAGCGTGCGGGTGCTGACGATCGGTGCAGATGACTTCTCCATTGAACTGTGTGGCGGCACGCATGTGCGCCGCAGTGGCGATATTGGCTGTTTCCACATCGTGGCAGAGAGTGGGATCGCTGCCGGTGTTCGTCGCATTGAAGCCATTACCGGTGAGGGTGCCCTGGCCTGGTTTGCGGATCAGGAAGCTACGCTGGGACGTGTCGCTGCCCGTCTCAAGGCCAAGCCGGAGCAGGTGGAAGAGCGTGTTGAATCTCTGGTTGAGCGCAACCGTGGCCTGGAAAAGGAACTGGAACGCCTCAAGGCGAAGCTTGCCAGTGCTGCAGGTAGCGACATGCTTGGTCAGGCCCGAGATGTTCAGGGCATCAAAGTGCTTTCCACTCAGTTGGAAGGGGTATCCGGTAAGGATCTTCGCGGTATGCTCGACCAACTCAAAAGCAAGCTGGGTTCCGGAGTGGTGGTACTCGGTGTGGCTGACAAGGATTCTGGCAAGGTCAGTTTGATCGCAGGCGTAACAGAGGATCTGACTTCCAAGGTCAAGGCCGGGGAATTGGTCAATCACGTAGCCAGCCAAGTCGGTGGCAAGGGTGGTGGTCGTCCTGACATGGCCCAGGCGGGAGGAAGTGATGTAGCGGCGCTGCCAGCAGCACTGGAAAGTGTGCCTGCGTGGCTTGAAGCCAAACTCTGAGCCTGATGGCCGGGAAGACGTTGTGGCTCCCCGGCCTTTTTTCTGCCTCTGACGACACTCGATACAAGAGTTCATTCATACATGGAGGCTTACTGGAATGTACTGGGAACAGTGCAGACCAGCTCAGGCTTCCTGAACAGTACAGCGAGCGAGGAAATCGGCATATATGGCACTATACGTACAGAAATTCGGTGGTACTTCAGTCGGCTCTGTCGAGCGGATCAAAGCGGTTGCCGAGAAGGTCAAGGGCTTTCGTGACGCTGGCCATCAGGTGGTGGTCGTGGTTTCGGCCATGAGTGGTGAAACCAATCGCTTGATTGGTCTGGCCAACGAGATCAACGAAGATCCGACACCTCGCGAGATGGACATGTTGGTGTCCACCGGTGAACAGGTGACGATCTCTCTGTTGGCCATGGCGTTGCACAAGCTGGGTGTGCCCGCTACTTCCTACACAGGATCGCAGGTAGGCATTCTCACCGACAGTGCCCATACCAAGGCGCGTATTCAGCGCATCGAAACTGATGAGATGCGCGAAGACCTGGATGAAGGTCGTGTCGTGGTGGTGGCCGGTTTCCAAGGGGTCGATGAAGAAGGCAACATCACCACCCTGGGGCGTGGTGGTTCCGACACGACAGGAGTGGCGTTGGCTGCAGCCCTGAAGGCCGACGAGTGCCAGATCTACACCGATGTGGATGGTGTCTATACGACCGACCCGCGCGTCTGCACCAAGGCCCAGCGCCTGGATACCATTACTGTCGAGGAAATGCTCGAGCTGGCCAGCCTCGGCTCCAAGGTATTGCAGATTCGTTCGGTTGAATTTGCCGGCAAGTACAATGTTCCGCTGCGTGTGCTGTCCAGCTTCGAGGACGGTCCCGGCACCCTGATTATTGCAGACTCAGAACAAGACGAGGACTCTATGGAAGAACCGCTGATCTCCGGTATCGCCTTCACCGCTAACGAAGCCAAGCTGACCCTGTTGAACACTCCTGATGTGCCTGGCGTGGCATCTCGTATCCTGGGTCCGATTGCCGATGCCAACATTGAAGTGGACATGATTGTCCAGAATGTTGCTCCGACCGGTGATTACACGGATTTCACCTTCACTGTGGCCAAGGGCGACTACAAGCAGACCACACGTATCCTTGAAGAGCAGGTAATTCCGGCGCTTGGTGGTGGTGAGCTGCGTGGCGACGATAACATTGCCAAGGTATCCTTGGTGGGTGTTGGCATGCGCTCTCATGCAGGTGTCGCTTCCAAGATGTTCAAGGTATTGTCCGAAGAGAACATCAATATTCGCATGGTCTCGACGTCTGAAATCAAGATCTCTGTTGTGATCGATGAAAAGCAGATGGAACTGGCGGTTCGGGCCCTGCATAGCGCTTTTGGTCTCGACATGACTGATATCGAGAGCGAATAAGCTTCCGCCATCGCGTACACCTTCTACGCTTAAGGTAGGCCTGGATATCCTAAAGTGATGTCTGGGCTTCCCTTAAACGGGACAATCAGGTGTCATGAGTCGTTGTCGCCTGCAATTTACATAATTATATAGAGTTGTCTCGGCTGAGCCTGGGGTGTTGAAGCGACTCTCGTTATTGGTCTGAGAAGGAGATCAGTCATGCTTATCCTGACCCGCCGTGTTGGCGAAACCCTGATGATTGGTGATGACATCACAGTCACTGTTCTTGGGGTCAAGGGAAACCAGGTGCGTATCGGCGTTAATGCCCCGAAGGATGTTGCGGTGCATCGCGAAGAGATCTACCAGAGAATCCAACGTGAAAAGGCTGGTGGTGGCACCACCGATGGGGACAGTGGCGAATGATGCTGCTGCCTGGCCTGATGAGAAGATTTTTTATCATTAGGCTGGACAAAGCCTTGGGATATCGGTAGGATACGCACCGTGCCGATGAGGGAGAGGTGGCCGAGTGGCTGAAGGCGCTCCCCTGCTAAGGGAGTATGGGGTTTATAGCCTCATCGAGGGTTCGAATCCCTCCCTCTCCGCCATTCGGGTTCAAGTTCTTTCGGAGAACTGGTCTCGAAATCGGTACTGTAAGATGTGGTATCAGATGTAGGCATGCGCCCGTAGCTCAGCTGGATAGAGTACCTGACTACGAATCAGGTGGTCGGAGGTTCGAATCCTCCCGGGCGCGCCATTTATACATCATTGCAGTGCTTGTGTTATTGACTCGCATTGCCTACGCGCCCGTAGCTCAGCTGGATAGAGTACCTGACTACGAATCAGGTGGTCGGAGGTTCGAATCCTCCCGGGCGCGCCAGATTCCTACCCGTCCTCGATGAGGGCGGGTTTTCTGTTTGTGCTGGCCGGCTAGCGGACGGAGTTGCTGCCCGGTCGCGATCGTTTATCCACCCTCCTTTGTGAGGGTGTTTTTTTGTGCGCCAGGCATGGTCCATAGCGTCTTGACTGGTACTGAGCTCGAGAGAGTGGTGCTGGAGTACGCCGAGCGATGGAGGGCTGCCGAGCGGCAAGTGTGCCCATCGTGAAGCGGAGTCTGAAAGGGCGAAAGTGCTGTGAATGCCTGTAGCGGCGGTATGTTACGAAGAGGATCGGAGCGCGATGCCGAGGTACGTTGATCGGTAGACAAGCTGAACAATCGTCCATGAAAGTGTCTCGGACACCGGCACAGGTTTTTCTGGGTGAAGGCTCGGGTATCCTGGATGCTGCGGGTGCTGTACTTATTGGTTGAATTCAGGACTGAATAGGACGGATGACCAAGAACCATGAAAGTACCCAAGAGATTACAGCCGCTGGTCGATGATGGCATGATCGATGAGGTCATTGCCCAGTTGATGAGCGGCAAGGAAGCACAGGTGTATGTGGTGCGTTGCGGTGACGACTTGCGCTGTGCCAAGGTTTTCAAGGAAGCCAGGCAGCGCAGCTTCAAGCAAGCGGTGCAGTATCAGGAAGGCCGTAAAACGCGCAATAGCCGCCGCGCCCGGGCGATGTCGAAGAAGACCCGCTACGGCCAGCAAGAGCAGGAACAGGCCTGGCTGAATGCTGAGGTCGATGCCCTGTATCGACTGGCGTCGGCTGGCGTGCGCGTTCCCCGGCCATGCGGCTTCGTCAATGGCGTTCTGCTGATGGAGCTGGTGTCCGACGACGAGGGCTACGCCGCCCCGCGGCTGGATGACGTCACACTGAGCGCGGAGCAGGCTCGCGACTACCACGGCCAGGTGATGGCCGACGTCGTGCGCATGTTGTGTGCTGGCCTGGTGCATGGCGACCTTTCCGAGTTCAACGTGCTGGTGGACCGCCACGGCCCGGTGATCATTGATTTGCCCCAGGCGGTGGACGCCGCCGGCAACAACAGTGCTGCCATGATGCTGGAGCGCGACGTCGACAATATGCGCGCCTATTTCGGCCGCTTTGCCCCGGAGCTATTGACTACCGATTACGGCAAGGAGATCTGGGCGCTCTATGAGGCGGGTGAACTGCACCCGGACAGCTCCCTTACCGGGCATTTCGAGCATGACACGGCCAGTGTCGATGTCGAGAACCTGATGGCCGTCATCGATGACGTTCGTGAAGAACAGGCCGAGCGCATGGCGCCGACCTGGGACGAGCAGAACGACGATTGACGAGTCTGACTCCCTGGTGCTCAAACTGCGCGCTCATCTGGCGTGTTTCCCCCCAGCAGCACGTACCGGCCCCTGGTAGTGAAGGCTGTCTGGGGCAAGGCCTGGGGGCCGGAAGGCGCGCAAATGCGGCTCATGCCCACTTCCACCAGGGTATTGCCCCGCGCTTACCTAAAATGCACCGCCCTCTCTCCTTCCAAACCAAACCAAACGAGTCCCTGCTTTGACAACCCCGGATACCAACCACCCGCGCGATTTCCAGTCGCTGCCACTACAGCAGCCCCTCCTGACAAACCTGGAGGATCTCGGCTATACCCACCTGACGGAAATCCAGGCCGCCGCGCTGCCGGCGATTATGGAGGGGCGGGATGTGATCGGCCAGGCCAGGACCGGCTCAGGCAAGACCGTGACCTTTGGTCTGGGCCTGCTGCACAAGCTACAGGTAGAGCAGTTCCGGGTGCAGGCACTGGTGTTGTGTCCTACCCGTGAGCTGGCGGACCAGGTGGCGAGGGAGTTGCGCAAACTGGCGAGGACCATTCCCAACATCAAGATCCTGACTCTGTGTGGCGGTATGCCCTTCGGGCCGCAGGTCGGCTCGCTCAAGCATGGGGCGCATATCGTGGTGGGCACGCCCGGGCGCATTGATGATCACCTGCGCAAGGGCAATCTCGACCTGAGCGAGGTGCAGGCTCTTGTGTTGGACGAGGCGGACCGGATGCTGGATATGGGCTTTCAGGCGGTGCTGGACCAGATTCTGGCGGAGCTGCCACAGCAGCGTCAGACGCTGCTGTTTTCAGCCACTTATCCCAAGACCATCGATGCACTGGCGGAGCGGGTGTTGCGCAACCCAGTCAAGGTGGAAGTCTCCTCGCCGCACACCCAGAGCACGATAGAGCAGAAATACTACCGGGTGGAGAGCAACGAAGAGCGGCCCGCAGCGCTATACCAGTTGCTGGCCAACTTCGATGCTTCCTCGGTACTGGTTTTCTGCAATACCAGGAAGGACACCGATGAGGCTGCGCAGGCGTTGAAGCGCGCCGGATTCTCCGCGCTTGCGCTCCATGGAGATATGGAGCAGAAGGATCGCGATTGTACGCTGGCGCTGTTTGCCAATGGCAGCGCTTCCATTCTGGTGGCGACAGACGTGGCTGCGCGCGGGCTGGATATTGAGGAGCTGCCGGTGGTGGTCAACTACCACCTTTCACGCGACCCGGAGGTGCATGTGCACCGGATCGGCCGCACCGGCCGGGCAGGGCAGAAGGGGGTGGCGTTGTCTCTGGTCAGCAAGAAGGAGATCTACAAACTGGAGCGGTTGGAGGAGTCGACACAGCAGCCGATAACACTGCAGGAAGTTCCGCCGTTGCCCAGGGACTTTGTGGCTTCACGGCCGGTGATGTCTACGCTGCAGATTGATGGTGGCAAGAAGCAGAAGGTGCGTGCTGGGGATGTTGTTGGTGCACTGACAGGGGAAGGTGGCATTGACGGAGCCCAGATCGGGAAAATTCAGCTGTTTGATTTCTCTACTTTTGTAGCGGTGGAGCGCGAGGTCGCTAAAAAGGCGCTGGGCAAGCTCGCCAATGGAAAACTGAAAGGTCGTAAATTCCGCGCGAGGATCGTGGGTGTCTGAGCGCTGTGCCAATACGCCGGAAACGCGGCCAGCAGTAATGTCATCAGTGGCTTCTATGTCATTAGTGGTTTTTATGCCATCACTAGCCTCTCCCTGGCAGTTGAATCATCCCTGAAGGATGGTGTGGAGATGGTGGGAGAGGTCTTTCATGTTCATGGCTGGCCGACGGCAATGGCCGGTGGCGCCGGTTGATTGAGTCCGCCGAGAAAGGTATTGAGATCAGTAATGCGGCGTAAAGCCTGGAAGCGTTGGGCTGCTTCGGGGTTTCGGGCTCGCATGTGATTCAGCCATTGCTTCAATAGCGAGACCACCACTTTATCTGGTAGTGTATTACGCTGCATTGCAGCATATGCGCTGAGCAGGCTGGCGCGTTGGGACCAGGTGGTTGGTGCCAAGCGGTGTCCGGTGCGTTGCCAGTGGCGAATGCGTGGTGCCAACCAGGGGTCGGCCAAGGCGCCGCGCCCAAGCATGACATCGCGACAGCCAGAGAGAGTTCGGGCCTTCCAGTAATCTTCTAGACTCCATATGTCGCCATTGGCGACGACAGGGATGGAAAGCCGGGTTCGGATGCGTCCGATCCACTCCCAGTGAGCTGGAGGGCGATAGCCTTCGTCGCGGGTGCGGGCATGTACCACCAGTTGTGCGGCGCCTCCGGCTTCTGCGGCCTGGGCGCAAGCCAGAGCCAGGCGGCGGTCGGAGAACCCCAGGCGAATTTTGGCTGTCACCGGAATGTGGTCGCCCACGGCACTCTGGACGGCGTCCACGGCACGGTAGAGGCGCTCCGGGTCGCGTAGCATGGAGGCCCCGCCGTCGTGGCGGTTGACGAGCTTGGCTGGACAGCCAAAGTTCAGGTCCAGGCTGATGGCCCCCAGGCGTAGGGCCTGATGGGCATTGGCTGCCAGGGCATCTGGATCTGACCCCAGCAGCTGCAGATGTACAGGGATGCCGGTGGGTGTTGCGGGTTGGAGTTCTGGATGATGATTGTTTAACAGCTCTGGACAGTGCTTGTAGAAGACTCGAGGTGGCAGGCGCGCGTCGACAACGCGGACGAACTCGGTGACGGTCCAGTCAAAGCCTGCTTCGCGGGTGAGCAGGTCGCGGCAGTGAGCGTCGATGACGCCTTCCATGGGGGCAAGACCTATACGACCTTTGTCTAGGTCTTGGTCATTATGTAGTAATTTAACAACCAAAGCTGCTACCTTTACGCCATTGTCATGGCCCGGGAGTGTGGCAGGCTATAACAATGAATTCGTTATAAATACGGCAATTTTACGAAAATTACGACAACTCGAAGAGTTTTCTTGCGCTAATCCGGAGGATTCTGAATGCCGTTGCTGAATGAAGGTCTTGCCCTGATGGGGCTCGGAATGGGCTTCGTTTTTGTTTTTCTTACGGTGCTGGTGATTGCCACTACCTTGATGTCTCGAGTTCTCGGGCGCTTCTTCCCTGAGCCGGAGCCAAGCCTTCCAGCAGTAGCCGGCCAACCTTCTGATGTCTCAGGCAAGAAAGACGAGGCCTTGATCGCCGCGATTTCAGCGGCAGTGCACAAGTATCGCCAGCGCCATCGTCGCTAGGTTGATTCCACGAGCCTGCACGGGGCGTGCGATTGTAGCAGCCCTCATGGCCTGGACATAGGTTTCTCTGACGCTTTCAACGATAACTTCCAACACATTCAAGGAACCGACGATGAGCGAGACTCAACGCCCGCTCGGCATCACTGATGTCGTCCTTCGCGATGCCCACCAATCGCTGTTCGCTACCCGCATGCGTCTAGATGACATGCTGCCTATCGCCGAAAAGCTGGACAAGGTTGGCTTCTGGTCTCTGGAATCCTGGGGCGGAGCCACTTTCGACGCATGTATTCGCTATCTGGGTGAAGATCCCTGGGAGCGCATTCGTGCGCTCAAGGAAGCCATGCCCAATACACCCCAACAGATGCTGCTGCGTGGGCAGAACCTGTTGGGCTACCGCCACTATGCGGATGATGTGGTCGATCGCTTTGTCGAGCGAGCCAAGGTCAATGGCGTGGATGTGTTCCGTGTCTTCGATGCCATGAACGACCCGCGCAATCTGGAACGTGCCATTCAGGCTGTGCGAAAGGTTGGGGGGCATGCACAAGGCACCATGTCCTACACCGTGAGCCCAGTGCATACCTTGGAAGGGTGGGTGGAGCTTGGCAAGCGCATCGCTGCCATGGGGGCAGACTCTCTGTGCATCAAGGACATGGCAGGTCTGCTCAAGCCCTACGATGCCTTCGAGTTGGTGTCTCGCCTGAAACAGGCTGTTGATATACCTATCCACATGCAGTGTCATGCCACCACTGGCATGTCCACCGCGACGGCTATCAAGGCTGCCGAAGCCGGCATCGACAATGTCGATACTGCCATCTCTTCCATGTCCATGACCTATGGGCATAGCCCCACCGAGTCGGTGGTGGCGATACTTCAGGGCACCGGGCGTGATACTGGCCTGGATCTGGAGCTGCTCGAGGACATCGCGGCCTATTTTCGTGAAGTGCGCAAGAAGTATGCTGCCTTTGAGGGCTCTCTCAGGGGCATCGACTCGCGCATCCTGGTGGCTCAGGTGCCGGGGGGCATGCTGACCAACATGGAGAGCCAGCTCAAGGAGCAAGGGGCAGGCGACAAGCTGGATGAGGTGCTGGCAGAGATTCCACGGGTGCGTGAGGATCTTGGCTACATTCCTCTGGTCACACCGACATCGCAGATCGTCGGCACCCAGGCGGTAATGAATGTGATGATGGGCGAGCGTTATAAGTCCATTTCCAAGGAAGTTCAGGCACTGCTCAAGGGGGAATACGGTTGTGCGCCTGCTTCCTTCAACACAGAGTTGCAGAGCAGGGTGCTGGAAGGCGGCGAGCCGATCACTTGCCGTCCTGCTGACAACCTGGCACCGGAAATGGACAGGCTGGCCAGTGAGTTGCGCGAAAAGGCCAAGGCCGAAGGCATTCGCCTGGCTGAAGGTGAGCAGGAAGTCGACGACGTGCTGACGTACGCCCTGTTCCCGCAGATTGGCCTCAAGTTCCTGAGTCATCGTGACAATCCCGAGGCCTTCGAGCCTGCACCTGAGGCTGGCGAGAGCAATAAGGCAGTGGTTCCTGCTACTTCCCGTGCACCGGCGTCCGAGGCTGGGCCCGAGACCTATACCGTCAAGGTCAATGGCAGCGCCTATGTGGTCGAAGTCAGCGAAGGTGGCGATATCACCCAGATCAGTGAGGCCAGCGTCGCGCCGGAGCCAGCAGCGTCGACTGCGCCCGCGGCATCTTCAGGTGAAGCCATCACGGCGCCATTGGCAGGCAACATCTTCAAGGTCAATGTGTCGGCGGGAGACAGCGTGGCCGCAGGCGATGTGGTGATCATCCTTGAAGCCATGAAGATGGAGACCGAGATTCGGGCGGCCAATGCCGGTACTGTGTCGGCGGTCAAGGTATCCGAGGGCGATAGCGTGGCCGTCGGCGATACGCTCGTCGTACTTTGAGGGTCATTTCATGGAGAAGATTCTGACACTCTGGTACGGCTCCGGACTGTATAACCTGAGTCTCGGCCAGGCGGTGATGATTGTGGTGGGACTGTTGCTGCTGTGGCTTGCCATCGCCAAGCGGTTCGAGCCGCTATTGCTGGTGCCCATCGGGTTTGGCGGCATCCTGGCCAATATCCCCGAGGCGGGGCTTGCCATGTCAGCTGCAGAGCAGGCAGCTCACCTGGGCAATTCAGCGCTGCTTCAGCAGTTGGCCCAGACTCTGGGAGTCGCGCTACCGGGCGGTGCTGATATGGAAAGCTGGCGGCATGCGGTAGGCGAAGCATTGCATGCGGATATTTCTCCCGCCTTGCTGCGCGCTGCCAATGACCAGGCCATGGATGCGGGGTATGCGCATGGCATGCTGTATCAGTTCTACAGCGTTGCCATTGCATCGGGCATTGCACCTCTGGTGATCTTCATGGGCGTCGGGGCCATGACGGATTTCGGTCCCTTGCTGGCCAACCCTCGCACGCTGTTCCTTGGTGCTGCGGCTCAGTTTGGCATATTTGCGACCTTGCTGGGTGCAGTGGTCCTGACCAGCATGGGCTGGATGGACTTCTCGCTCAAGCAGGCGGCTGCCATCGGCATTATCGGTGGTGCGGATGGCCCGACGTCAATCTATGTGTCCAGCTTGCTGGCACCGGAGCTGCTGGGTGCCATCGCGGTGGCATCATACTCCTACATGGCTCTGGTGCCGTTGATTCAGCCGCCGATCATGCGCGCTCTGACATCTGCCAAGGAGCGTGAAATCGTCATGACCCAGCTGCGCCCGGTCTCCAAGGTCGAGAAGATTCTGTTTCCACTGGTCTTGCTGATTCTGGTCGTGCTGTTCTTGCCTGATGCCGCACCCTTGCTGGGCATGTTCTGCTTTGGCAACCTGATGCGTGAATGTGGTGTGGTCGAGCGGCTTTCCGATACGGCTCAGAATGCGCTGATTAATACGGTGACTATTTTTCTCGGTCTGTCCGTCGGTTCGAAACTGATGGCCGAGCGTTTCCTGGCAGTGGAGACACTGGGGATTCTCGGCCTCGGTATCGTTGCCTTTGGTATCGGTACGGCCAGTGGTGTGCTGATGGCCAAGCTGCTCAATGCTGTCAGCAAGCATCCGATCAATCCATTGATCGGCTCTGCCGGAGTTTCGGCGGTACCAATGGCGGCGCGGGTATCGAACAAGATCGGCCTGGAATCCAACCCCCATAACTTCCTGTTGATGCATGCCATGGGGCCCAATGTGGCTGGTGTCATTGGTTCGGCGGTAGCTGCAGGAGTGATGATCAAGTACCTGGGGTAAGTTTGTCCTGTAATGACCGGTGCCCTGCTCTCCGGAGGGTGCCGGTCAGGTTGCTTATAAACGAGCTATAAGCTGTAAGTTTTAAGCTGCAAGTAACCCCGCCCCCCATTCTTGTCGATGATCCACAGAGCGGCACTGGACTGCTCGTGACTCGCAGTTCGACACTCGCGGCTTACGGCTTACGGCTTACGGCTTACGGCTTACGGCTTACGGCTTACGGCTTACGGCTTACGGCTTACGGCTTACGGCTCGCATCGCACTGTCATTTCTCCGTCCTGGTCTGGCCATCTAACTGTCATGAGCCCGCCCTAGTCTGGCCATATTGCCAAACAGGGGGGTGGGGGCATGATCGATATCGAAGGAGCGCTGCGGGCCAAGGCGCCGAGTGTCAAACGCTGGCCCGCCTGGTGCCGCGGCCTGCTGGTCGCGGCGCTCAAACGCCTGGTCCATGAGCAGGAGATCAATGATTTTCTCGTCCGTCATCAGCGTGCTGGTGGGCTCGAATTCATTGACCGTGTCCTGGAACACCTCAACTTCGGCTACACCCTGTCTTCCAAGGAGCGCGACAATATTCCGGTGGCCGGCCGGGTAGTGATCGTTGCCAATCATCCTTTGGGTGCCTTGGACGGGCTGGCACTGGTGCGCATGGTGGCAGACGTGCGTCCCGACGTGAAGATCGTAGCCAATGACCTGTTACTGCAGATCGAGCCCCTGGCTTCACGCCTGCTGCCGGTGGACAACTTGTCACGAAGGGGGTTTCGCAAGAGCCTGCAGGGTATTGTGGATGCTCTGGACGCTGAACAGGCCGTGATTGTCTTTCCTGCTGGCGAGGTGTCTCGAGCCAGCCCCTCGGGCATCAAGGATGGCAAATGGTTGTCCGGCTTTCTGCATGCCGCGCGCAAGACCAATGCCCCCATCGTGCCGGTGCATGTGGGAGGGCGTAATACCAGCCTTTTCTATTCCCTGGCCTGGCTGTATTCACCGCTGGGCACTCTGTTGCTTCCCAATGAGATGTTTCACCAGAAGGGCCGCCAGATTGCTCTCAAGGTAGGTGGTTCCATCACCCTGGAGCGCTTCGATCGCGATGATCTGAGTGTACCGTCCAAGCTCAAGTTGTTGCGCAAGCATGTTTATCGCCTGGGCAAGGGCAAGAAGGGGGTGTTCGTCGGTGAGTCAGGTATTGCTCACCCGGAGAAGCGTCAGCAATTGCGCGAGGAACTGGCCGGTGCCGAACATCTTGGTGCAACGCCGGATGGCAAGCAGATACTGTTGTTTGATTATCAGCCTGATTCTGCGGTGATGCGTGAGATAGGTCGTTTGCGCGAGATTGCCTTTCGTCGTGTAGGCGAGGGCACGGGCTTCAAGCGTGACCTGGATGAATATGACGAGCATTATCGCCATCTGATCCTGTGGGATGACAAGGACCTGGAGATTGCCGGTGCCTACCGCCTGGGAGAAGTCGGGCGAATCCTTGATGCCAAGGGCATTTCAGGGCTGTACAGCGCTACCATATTCCATCTCGAATCGGCGCCGATGAGTGAGTGGCGCAACGGGCTGGAGCTGGGACGCAGCTTCGTTCAGCCGCGTTACTGGGGGAGGCGAAGCCTGGATTACCTGTGGCTCGGGCTTGGTGCATACCTGCGTGCGCACCCCGAGGTCCGCTGGTTGTTCGGCCCTGTGACCATACCCAACCATATGCCGCCATTGGCCAAGGAGTTGTTGGTCAGCTACTACCGTCATTACCATGGAGATGGTGAGTACGCCATTCGTCCCAAGGCTCCATGCCAGTTGTCTGCTGCCGGAAGACACGAAGCTGAGCGGCTGTTTGTCGGCACTAGCCGACGCGAGGACTTTGTACGTCTCAAGGAGGCTCTGCAATCCATGGGAGCCGGGGTTCCAGCGCTATACAAGCAATATGTGGAAGTGGCCGAAGAAGGTGGTGTGCGTTTCCATGCCTTTGGTGTGGACACCGGCTTCAGTTACTGCATTGATGGTTTGGTTGCAGTGGATGTGGCACGCCTGAAACCGGAAAAGCGGGCTCGCTATATCGGAGATGCTGCCGCCGTACCGGCACGGAATCTCCGGAAGGATTCGGTTGTTGAGGAAACTTCCTCCAAGGCGAATACGGCCAGGCTCCAGGCTGATGTGCTCGTCACTCATCCGGCTGGAGCTGCAGCCGCCCCTTGAGGCGTGAGGTCAGGGTCGTCAGATCGACGCTATCATCCCGTGGCCAGCCGAGGGTAAGCACGACGCCCTCGGCGCCATAGTCTGCATCATCAATGCAGATATCACGCTGCCGGCACCAGTCACGGGTTTCCGCTTCACCAGCGAAATCGATACGAATTCTGACTGGCTTGCGTTCTGTCTCTTCCCGACGGGGCACTTCAGCCAAGGCAGTGACTACGGCTTGGGTATAGGCCCGAGCCAACCCTCCTGTGCCAAGCTTGACCCCTCCAAAATAGCGCGTCACCACGGCGGCTACCTGGCCGATGCCATCGCCACTGAGCGCCTGGAACATTGGGCGACCGGCTGTGCCGCCGGGCTCGCCATCATCGGAAAAACCGATATTCACCTGTTCCCCGGGAGGGCCAGCGATGAAGGCCGTGCAATGATGAGAGGCATTGGGGTGCGTTTTTCGCGCTTCAGCCAGCAGTTGGTCAAAAGCGGCAATATCCGGCGCATGGGCTAGCCAGGTGATGAAACGGCTGCGTTCAATTTCTATCTCACTCTCGAACCAGGCATCGGCTGCCAGGTCCGGTACCGGGTATCGCATCAGGCAGCCATCTCCGCCTGTCGGGCCACGCCCATGACCAGACCCAGAACGCGAATATCACTGTTCTTCAAGTAGATAGGGGGCATGCTGGTATTGGCGGGCTGTAGACGCACGCCACTCTTTTCGATATACAGCTTTTTCAGGGTGACCTCCTGGTCATTGATCATCACAACAGCAGTTTCGCCGTTCTCGGCGCTTTCCTGGCGTTCGATGATGATCACATCTCCATCGAAGATATTGCAATCGATCATGGAGTCTCCGCGTACCTGGAGGGCATAGGTATTGCGCCGGACCATGCGCGAAGGAACTCGCAGTGTGCGGTCGTCGCTGCATGCTTCGATGGGCAATCCTGCGGAGACGTGCCCGGTCAAGGGTATCTCCACCATGCCATCAATATCGTCGCTAGCCTCGATCTGGGCCCAGCTTTCGGCAATGGGCAGATTGGGCAGGCGTTCCAGGAAAAGCGTTGTCGTTGTACAGGCTGTCTCGTCTGTACGGGTCGTTCCAGCTGCGCTGATTGTTTTCGCTGTGCTTGTTGCTGCGACTGTTGCATTGGTCATGGCGCTTGGTCTCCCTGCGGCAAAAACCTGTCGATACATACAGTGTTTTGACGAAGCATAGCAGTGTCTGAAAAAGGCGCAAGCCTGATCGATGAATCTTCATGCTTATGCTTCTTGTGGTGGGTAGCTCGGTATGACCAATCCGTGTAAAGTCGATTGCGTATTTGGAAAAACTTTTTATATTCGTCTCGGGGCTTGCGAGAGGGTGTGTTTTGAGTCTGTGTCTGGAAGCCCGACAACTCGCCTGTGAGCGTGATGGGCGTTGGCTGTTTCAAGGTCTGGACCTGCGACTTTCCGGTGGCGAGGTGCTGCGTGTAGAAGGCCCCAACGGTAGTGGCAAGACGACCTTGCTTAAGATCCTGTGTGGTCAGATCAGCGACATGGAAGGTGAGGTACTGTGGCAGGGAAAGCCCCTGCGACGTGCCCGGGCCGAGCTGTTGAGTAATCTGCTCTATATCGGGCATGCGCCGGCCATCAAGAAGAGCCTGACAGCGCTCGAAAACCTGCGTTGGTATCAGGCCATGGCAGCAGAGCCGATATCCATGGATGCTTGCGAGCAAGCACTGGAAAGGGTTGGATTGATCGGCTTCGAGGATATCCCCTGCAGCCAGCTTTCTGCCGGCCAGCAACGTCGGGTGGCGTTGGCACGCCTGGAGTTATCGCCACGGGCCCTATGGGTACTGGATGAGCCCTTCACTGCCATTGATGTCTCCGGTGTGGCCATTCTCGAGCAACGCCTGGTGGAGCATGCGCATCGAGGAGGCGCCGTATTGGTGACGACGCATCATGCCTTGTCTAACATTCCTGACCTGCAGCGCCTCCATCTGGGGCAATATCAGGAGGCTTGTACGCAGGGTGGGGTAGCGACAGCATGATGCAACTTCGTCCGCTTGATGTCGTCAAAGCCAACGGCGAAGGGTTATGGCAGGCATTACTGACTACGGCTCGGCGTGATCTGCTGGTCATGGCTCGGCGGCCAGGCGATGTGCTGACGCCACTGGTTTTCTTTGCCATGGTCATCACCTTGTTTCCTCTGGGGATTTCTCCGGATCCAGAGCGATTGTCACTGATTGCGCCAGGCGTGCTGTGGGTTGCTGCGCTGCTATCGGCATTGCTCTCCCTGGATGGTCTGTTTCGCAGCGACTATGACGATGGCACTCTCGAACAACTGTTGCTTTCGCCGCATCCGCTTGCTGTTCTGGTTCTTGCCAAGGTGCTGGTGCATTGGTTGGTTACGGGGCTGCCGCTGGCACTGATGGCGCCATTACTCGGCGTGATGATGGCGTTGCCACAGGGGAGTTTCGTCGCCTTGATGGCATCCTTGGCTCTGGGAAGTGCCTGCATCAGCCTGATCGGGGCTATCGGAGCAGCACTCACCGTGGGGTTGGCCAGAGGAGGTATGCTTCTGGCCTTATTGGTGTTGCCCTTGTTCATGCCGGTGCTGATCTTTGGCACGGGTGCTATTGGTACAGCTGTCTCAGGCGGGGTGTGGCTATCTCATCTGGCGATTCTTGGAGCGATGCTGGCACTGGCGCTGATGCTGGCACCTGTCGCCATTGCCGCTTCGCTGCGCATCAGTCTTCATGGTTAAACAACAAGAGGCTCTTATGTGGACTTTTGTGCACAAGCTAGGTTCACCACCCTGGTGTTATGCCATTTCAGGCCGTCTATCTCCCTGGTGCTGGGCAATGGCGTTGATGCTGATTATCGTTGGCAGCCTCTGGGGCCTGGCTTATGCGCCAGCGGATTATCAGCAAGGCAACAGTTTTCGCATCATCTATATTCACGTGCCAGCGGCTTTTCTCGCTCAGACTATCTTCGTTGCCATGGCCGCAGCAGGATTGGTCTTCATGGTATGGAAGATCAAGGTGGCTGATATGGCCGCGGCCATGATGGCTCCGTTGGGAGCCTTGATGACCTTTATCGCCTTGATGAGTGGCTCGATCTGGGGCAAGCCAACCTGGGGCACATGGTGGCAATGGGATGCCCGTCTGACGTCGATGCTGATTCTGCTGTTCCTGTATGGCGGTGTGATCCTGATCCGCAGTGCCTTTCCGCGATTGGAAAGTGGAGCCAAGGCCGCATCGGTACTGACCATGGTCGGAGTGATCAACATTCCCATCATCAAGTACTCGGTGGAATGGTGGAATACGTTGCACCAGCCAGCCAGCTTCACCATCACTGAACGCCCAGCCATGCCGATGGAGATGTGGCTGCCGCTGCTGATCATGGTGCTGGGCTTTTATGTCTTGTTCATTGCCTGGACGTTGACTCGACTGCGTAGCGAGATCCTGCGCAGAGAGAGGCACAAGCGCTGGGTGCGAGACTTGTTCGAGAGGGCGGGTTGATGGCTTTCGACTCACTGGCTGAGCTCCTTGCCATGGGGCGCCATGGTCCGTATGTATGGAGTGCCTGGGGCATAAGTCTGGGGCTTCTTGGCTTGAGCCTGCTACTGGTGTGGCGGGAAAGCCGCCAGGTACGACGCATGTTACGCCGTCAGTTGAAAAGGGAAGTCGCCGCCCAGTCGGAGTGGGCAGAAGGAACAGGTGCTGGCGCTGTGTCTAGGAAGCTGAATGAAAGTCGCGATGGCAGTGCTGCGGAGAGGGTAGAAAAAAATGAGAGCTAAGCGGCGCAATCGCTTGTTGTTGATCGTAGGGCTCGTTGCCTTGTGCGGGGTGGCGATCGGACTGACGCTGTATGCCTTGCGCAGCAATATCAATCTGTTTTTCAGCCCGGTACAGATCGCTTCCGGAGAGGCGCCTGTCGAGCGTCAGATTCGTGCCGGAGGGATGGTCAAGAAAGGCAGTGTGGAGCGCTCGTCGGAGGGCCTGCAGGTCAGCTTCGTGATTACTGACTACGTCGATGATGTGACGGTGCATTACAGCGGCATCCTGCCCGATCTGTTCCGCGAAGGACAGGGAGTGGTAGTGGTCGGTAAGCTCAATGACAAGCAAGAACTCAATGCAGATCAGGTGCTGGCCAAGCATGATGAGAACTACATGCCCCCGGAAGTGGCCGAGGCCTTGAAACGTTCGGGATATGAGCCCGAAGACTACAAGAAAATGGCGACCAGTGGCGAGGCTCCATGATCGAGATGATTCCTGAAGTTGGTCATTATGCTCTGATCATTGCCTTGTTGATGGCCGCCGTGCAGGCCGTCATGCCCTTGGCCGGGGCGGCTACCCGGCGTCCATTATGGATGGCTTATGCCTGGCCAATGGCAACGGGACAGTTCCTGTTTCTCTTGCTGGCCTATGGTTGTCTGACGGCCAGCTATCTACTCGATGATTTCAGTGTCATCAACGTGGCCAACAACGCCAATTCCATGCTGCCCTGGTATTACAAGTTCAGTGCCGTATGGGGCAACCATGAAGGCTCCGTGTTGTTGTGGAGCTTGATTCTGTCCGCCTGGACCTATGCCGTCAGCCGCTTTTCCCGTGGCCTGCCGCCGGATATGGTGGCGCGCGTGCTGGGCGTGATGGGACTAGTCAGTCTTGGTTTCCTGGCCTTTGTGCTGTTTACTTCCAACCCTTTCGATCGTTCGTTACCTGATGTGCCTATGGATGGCGCCGACCTCAATCCTCTGCTGCAGGATTTTGGCCTGATCGTGCACCCTCCCATGCTGTATACCGGCTATGTCGGGTTCAGCGTCGTATTTGCCTTTGCCATTGCGGCATTGCTAAGTGGCCGCCTGGATGCTGCCTGGACACGCTGGGTCCGCCCCTGGACCAATATCGCCTGGGCTTTCCTCACGGTGGGTATTGCCCTGGGTAGCTGGTGGGCCTATTACGAGCTGGGCTGGGGAGGCTGGTGGTTCTGGGATCCGGTGGAAAACGCTTCACTGCTGCCTTGGCTTGCCGGCACAGCCTTGATTCACTCCCTGGCTGTGACCGAAAAGCGTGGAACCTTCAAGAGCTGGACGGTGTTGCTGGCGATCATGACGTTCTCGTTGTCGCTGCTGGGGACCTTCCTGGTTCGTTCCGGTGTGCTGACTTCCGTTCACGCCTTTGCCAACGACCCGGCTCGGGGCTTGTTTGTCCTGGTCCTGCTCGGGATCACCGTGGGGGCATCGTTGCTGCTGTTTGCACTGCGTGCGCCACGCGTCAGCCGCCCAGGTGCCTTCACTTGGCTGTCGCGAGATGCCTTGTTGCTGGTCAACAACATCCTGCTGGTGGTGATGACGGTCACGGTATTGCTCGGGACTATCTACCCGTTGATTCTCGATGCCATGAAGCTGGGCAAGATCAGTGTCGGACCGCCTTACTTCAATGCGCTGTTCGTGCCATTGACCGTGATCCTGTGTATTTTCATGGGCCTTGGCCCGGTGGCCCGGTGGAAACGCATGGCGGGGCGCGAGCTACTTGCTCGCCTATGGCTGTCGGGGCTCGTGGCTTTGTTGATTGCGGCCGTACTACCGCTGGTCTATCACGGCGAATGGGATCTCAAAGTATCCATCGGCCTGGCCATTGCATTGTGGCTGGTGCTCTCTCTCATGCGCGACCTGTGGGACAAGAGTGCTCGCAGTGATTCGCGTTGGACAGGCATGAAAGCGTTGACCCCGGCTTACTGGGGAATGGTTCTTGGACACCTGGGGCTGGCGGTGACGATTATCGGCGTGACACTGGTCTCCAATTACTCCGTCGAACGCAATGTCCGCATGGCGGAGGGGGATAGTGTCGATATCAGTGGTATCCACTTCACCATGTCCCATCTCGAAGAGCGCCGAGGCCCCAACTATATCGCCGAGGTGGCGACAGTGCAGGTCCGTCGTGATGGCGAAAATAGTGCGACCAGTTTTGTGATGACTCCGGAAAAGCGCCTGTATATTGCCCGAGGCATGCCCATGACCCAGGTAGCCTTGCGTCCTGGCCTGTTCCACGATCTTTATGTCGCCATGGGAGAAGATCTGGGGGATGGCAGCTGGGCGCTGCGAATTCAGATCAAGCCTTTCGTGCGCTGGCTGTGGTTGGGGGCACTGTTGATGGCAGCCGGTGGTTTGATTGCCGTGGTTGATCGGCGTTACCGGCGCAAGCTGGCGGATCGCCAGGCCCAGACAGACATAGCCCAGGTTCGAGAGGAGGCAACGGTATGAAGCGACGCCTGATGCTGCTGTTGCCCCTGCTGGTATTCCTCGTACTTGGAGTGCTCCTCTTTCGAGGCCTCTCGATTAACCCATCAGAGCGGGATTCGGCCCTGATCGCACGCGACTTTCCGGCCTTCGAGCTTTCCACCTTGAGCGAGCCGCAGCGCATCGTCGATCAAGGGCTGTTCAAGGGAAAAGTCACGCTGGTCAATGTGTGGGGCTCCTGGTGCCCGACATGCCGTCAGGAAATGCCTCAACTGCTTGCCCTGGCCAAGCAGGGCGTGCGCCTGGTCGGCGTCGATTACAAGGAGGAAGGGGCCACCGAGGAAGAAAGACGCAGAAAGGGGGAAAACTTCCTGCGGCAGTTCGGTAATCCATTCGAGGTCAATGTGTTCGATCCTGAAGGAACGCTTGGCTTTGATCTCGGTGTCTATGGTGCGCCAGAGAGCTTTCTGGTCGATGCCGACGGCGTCATTCGTTATCACCATACGGGCTATATCACTGCGGAAGATGTTCGCAGGGTGATCTTGCCGGAGGTGGAAAAATGGCGTTGAGACATATCTCCTCTCTCGCTCTGATGGCCATTCTGACACTATACCTGGCTGGTACGGCGGGAAGTGCGTTGGCCGCCATCGAGGTGCGGACCTTCGATGACCCGGTCATGGAACAGCGCTTCGACGACCTGTCGGCCACATTGCGCTGCCCCAAGTGCGAGAATCAAGCCATCGGTGACTCCAACTCACCGATTGCCGCGGATATGCGCGAGAGGGTCTATCAGCAGCTTCAGGAGGGGCGCTCGGACAAGGAAATCATCGACTTCATGGTCCAGCGCTTCGGCGACTATGTGCTTTACAATCCTCGCCTTGAAGGGCGTACGTTGCTGCTGTGGGGGCTGCCTGGCGCCTTGGTGCTGGTAGGGGCCTTGGTGGTGGCCGTATTGATCCGTTCACGCCGCAATGCGCGAGCTGGGGAGCTGTCCGACGAAGAGAGGCGCCGCTTGGATGCTCTGATTGAAATGGATGATATGGCTGGAGAGCGGCATTCTCACAAGGAGGGCAAATGATCGAACTTTGGATTGTCTTTGCCCTGTTGCTGATGCCGGCGGCCTGGTTGTTGATGTTGCCTCTGAGGCGTAGCGGAAGTGTCGCGCGGGCACAGCAGGCAGTAGAAGCACGAGATGATGTTACCGCACAGAACGTGGCTATCTATCGCCGCAGGGAGGCTTCTCTGGAAGCGGCCCACGCGCGCGGGGACATCAATGCCGAGCGCTTTGCCGAGGATTTGCGCGAACTGCAACGCAGCCTGCTCGATGATGCTTCTCAGCAAGAAAAATCGTCCTTGAAGGGCGCCACTTCCGGCAAGCTTGCCGTGCCTCTGGTTCTGCTGGCGGTGATCGTGGCGAGTCTGTTCTGGTACCACGAAAAGGGGGCCGCGGGAAATCTGGCCTTGTATCAGACCATCGAACAGGCCCGCCAGAATGGAGACTCTGTCGAGCTTGTGACAGCCCTTGAACAGCAGGCCAAACAGCAACCGGATAATCCTCAGGTCTGGCGCACACTGTATCCGCTATACCGTGATGGAGGCCAACTGGAACAGGCTCGCCATGCCTTGCAGCAGTTGATTTCCCTGGATGGTCGCCATCCGTGGTGGCTGGCGGAACTGGCCCAGTTGGAATATTTCCAGCAGGGACGTCAGTTGACGCCTGAAGTCCAGGCCCTGGTCGATGAAGTCCTGGCCCAGAATGCCAATGAGCCTACCGTGATGGGACTGCTTGGCATCGATGCCTTCGAGCATGAAGACTTTGACAATGCTATCGATTATTGGCGGCGTGCTCTGGCGGCTGACCTTCCCCCAGCGGTGGCCGGCGCCATGCGCGAAGGTATTGCTGTTGCCCAGGCAAGGATTGCTGCGGTCTCCAGTGGCAGTGACAAGACAATGGATTCTGCTGCCAACATACAGGTGCACTTGTCCCTGGCGAATGGCATCGGGGCAGACCTACCGGCAGACACGTCGGTATTCGTGGTCGCGCGAGACAGCGAAGGACGCCTACCGCCGCTGGCCATTCGCCGGGTGAGCTTGGGTGAGTTGCCATTGACCCTATCCCTTGGTGTGAACGATGCCATGTCGCCGATGGCCAGCCTTGCCGATGCCCAGGAGGTACGCCTGGTGGCTCGTGTCTCTCGCTCTGGGCAGGCCCAGCCGCAGCCTGGAGACCTATGGGGAGAGCAACAAAAGGTTGCAGTCTCCGACGTAGATGCGGATCCTGTCGCGCTTACGATTGATCGAGTGGTTGAGTAGCCCATGCGTCTGACGTCGATCCGCATGTCAGGATTCAAGTCTTTTGTCGACCCGGTGACGGTGCCCTTCGATGGCAATATGACTGCCATCGTCGGCCCCAATGGTTGCGGCAAGTCCAATACCATTGATGCGGTGCGCTGGGTGATGGGGGAGTCGTCGGCCAAGACCTTGCGTGGCGAGTCGATGACCGACGTCATCTTCAATGGCTCGACCGGACGTAAACCGGTAGGCATGGCTTCCGTGGAGCTGGTGTTCGACAATCGCGATGGCTCCATGGGCGGAGCCTACGCCCAGTACGCCGAAATTTCGGTCAAGCGCCAGGTTACCAGAGACGCTCAGTCCAACTATTTCTTCAACGGCCAGAAGTGCCGCCGCCGTGATATTGCGGACCTCTTTCTAGGGACCGGTCTGGGGCCGCGTTCCTATGCCATCATCGGCCAGGGCATGATCTCCCGGTTGATCGAAGCGCGACCAGAAGATCTGCGCTCGACCCTGGAAGAAGCCGCCGGCATTTCCAAGTACAAGGAGCGCCGCCGCGAAACGGAAAATCGCATGCGCCGCACCCAGGAGAACCTGGACCGTCTAGAGGATATCCGGGAAGAACTGGACAAGCAGCTCGAACGCCTGCGCCGTCAGGCTGAGGCGGCCAAACGCTATCAGACGCTCAAGACAGAAGAGCACCGGGTCAAGGGCGAGCTTGCCCTGTTACGTGGCAGGGCTCTGCGAGCCACTCAGGGTGAACAGGAAAGCCGAGTTGCTGAGCTGGAAACCGCTGTCGAACGAGAGATCCTTGGCATGCGTCAATGTGAGACGCGCCTTGAAGAGGCGCGCTCCGAGCACGACGGCCTGGCCCAGGAACTGGATACTCGCCAGTCAAGCTTCTATGAGACCACCACGGCTATTGCTCGGATCGAGCAAGAGCTTGAACATTCCCGTTCGCGTGATCAGCAACTAGCCCGTGACCTGGAAAGTGCCCGCCGTGAACTCGAGGAACTGGCACGGCTGGGAGAGGACGATGACCAGCGCTTGATGCGTCTGGAAGAGCGTCTGGAAACCCTGGGGCCGGAGCAGGAAGAACTGGCTGAGCAACTGGCTGAGCTGGAGGCCGCTCTTGAAGAAGCCGAACCGGCGGTGGAAGAAGCTGACGCCGAGTGGGAAGCTTTCAATGAGCGTTGGCGCTCCGATAGCCTGGCCGCAGAACGTAGCCAGGACCGGCTGCGTGAGCTGGAAAGCCGCCTTGAAAGGGTGGCGGCCGAGCGTGCCAAGCGTCGCCAGCAGTTGGATGAGTTGCCCGATATTGCAGGGCTTTCGGCCCAGCGCGATGAGGTCAAGGAGCGCCTGGCCGCTTGTGATGAGCGCAAGGAGACCTTGGAGGAACGCCGTGAACAGCTTGCTGGTCAGCGTGAGCAAGGCCGGCAGACACTCAGTGAACATGATGCCAACCGTGAACATGAGCGCTCACGGCGCAGTGCCCTGCAAGGAGAAATATCGTCTCTCGAGGCATTGGTAGAGGCGGCCTTGGCTGAACACGATGAGGGGCTTGATCGCCATTTGAGCGAACATGGCCTGGGTGAGTCGCCACGTTTGGGTGAGAGCCTGTCCGTGGATAACGGTTGGGAAGAAGTGGTTTCCTGGGTTCTGGCGCCGTGGCTCAAGGCTCGGCTGACATCGCTGTCGCAGGTACGTGAGGCGCTGAGCCCCGAGTTGCAGGCCGAGTTGGTGCTACTCGATCACGCAGGTGTTTCGGCCCCTGCCGATAGCCTGGCGGTCAAGGTGTCTGGCGCAGGAGCCGCCGGAGAATGGCTGGCGGGTATTCGCTGTGCCGAGTCGCGAGAGCAGGCCTGGGAGCTGCGCAGTGAGCTGGCAGCAGGACAGAGCCTTATCACTACCGATGGGTTGTGGCTTGGTCGTGGCTGGGTACGTCAGCGCGGTGCCGGAGAAGGTCCCGATGCTTTACTGGTCAGCCGCCGTCGCCTGGAAGAAGCCTCCGAGGAACTCGCCGAGGTAGAAGCGCGCCTGGAACTGCTCGAGGAGCAGCGTGATCAGGCGGTCGCTCGGGTTGAATCTGCTGAGGAAACCCTTGAGCAGTTGCGTCTGGAAGAGCGTGAACTGGACCAGGAACGTCAGCAGCTGGCGGTTCAGGATAGTGGACTGGCAAGCCGTCTGGAGCACCTGTCGAGTCGAGGCGCCGAGATCCACGAAGAGCTGGAGAGTCTGGCTGAAGCTGATGAAGAGGCCAGGCTTGCCATCGAGGAAATGCGCGAGCAATGGCAGGCGGCCATGAGCCGCCTGGAAGAAGGCGCCGAGATTCGCGAGCGGCTTGAACGTCAACGCACAGAGGCACGTGAGCGGTTGATGTCCTTGCGTACCCGCCAGCGTCCCCTGAGTGAGCGGGCACAGCAACTGACTCTGGAACACCAGCGTTTGACCACGGAACGTGCTGGTCTGGCCGAACAGCAGGGGCGGGCAGGCGATACTCGAACCCGTCTCGAGGAACGCATTGCTGAATTGGAGGAAACCCGCGAAGGCCTGCAGGAGCCGGGCGAAGAGCGTCGCGAGCAACTCGACGAACTGCTCTATCGGCGTGAGCGGGAAGAACGGGATCTTAATGAAGCACGCGCCAGGGCGGCAGCACTGGTCGAGCGTCTGCGCGATGATGAACACGCTCGCCAGGGACACGAGAGACAACTGGAAGGCATTCGAGAGCGCTTGCAGGAAGCCCGTATGCAGGTTCAAGCGTTGGCGTTGAAAGCAGAAAGCCAGGATGAGCAGCTAAAGGAACTGGGCCATGATGCTGATCTGCTCGGCGAAGGACTGGATCCCAACGCTACCGAATCTGCCTGGCAGACTCGCCTGGAGGAGCTGGGAGACAAGATTCGACGCCTGGGCGCGATCAATCTGGCGGCCATCGAAGAGTACGAGCAGCAGGCCGAGCGTCGCGATTACCTGCAGGCCCAACAGGCTGAATTGAACGAGGCGTTGGAAACCCTGGACAAGGCGATTCGGCGTATCGACCAAGAGACGCGGACACGTTTTCGTGACACCTTCGAGCGGGTCAATGCCGGTCTTCAGTCTCTTTTTCCGCGGGTCTTTGGTGGTGGAACCGCATGGTTGACGCTGACAGGAGAGGATTTGCTCGAGACCGGCGTGGCGATCATGGCACGACCTCCTGGCAAGAAGAACAGCACGATTCATTTGCTTTCGGGGGGAGAAAAAGCCCTTACTGCGTTGTCACTAGTATTTGCGATCTTCCAATTGAACCCGGCACCGTTCTGCATGTTGGACGAAGTTGATGCTCCTCTGGATGATGCCAATGTTGGTCGTTACGCAAAGTTGGTGAAAGAAATGTCAGAGAGCGTTCAGTTCATCTATATCACCCATAACAAGATTGCCATGGAAGCTGCAGAGCGATTGATGGGGGTGACAATGCAGGAGCCAGGTGTGTCACGTTTGGTGTCTGTGGATGTGGATGAGGCCGCAGCTCTTGCCGAGGCGTGACGTGTTTGAGATGCTGTAAAGAAATGTTTGCTAAACAGCGATAATATTGCAAAGCAAAGAAAGCAGAGGGAGTTGGAAGGGCGAATGCGAAGGGCATTGTTGAGAAGACCGGTAAAAAAATCGGCGCTTGACAAACAAAAAAGTGGCCCTTTTTTTCGCGATCACGCTATGCTATTGACGAATAACCTTCAGGCATGGCGCCTTAGCAAAGGCATGACGACCCATGGAACTTAGAGAGTGGCTGATCATTCTGGGGCTGGCACTGGTGACACTCATCGTGATTGATGGGGTTCGTCGCCTGCAGCGTCAGCGTCGCACTCCCCGCTTGGATGCAGTGGGGATGGATGTCTCAAACGGTGTAGACGCCGGTGAGCGTACCAGCATGTCTGGTAGCGGAGCCGGTGAGGAAACCGTCGATGAAGACACCAATTGGGAGTTGCCCAATGGAGGGGCGCGCGTCGTCAGACCCGCTGAAGCCACCTCCCGGCCGCAACAGAAACCCAAGCTGGAACGTCAGGAGCACCCGGGGCCTTCCCGTGTGCTGCATGAGTTCCGGCAGGCTCAGAAGAGCCACGCGCAGAGTCAAGGCGCGGAAGGCGGGAGCCGGGTGGAAAAGCCGCGTGTGCGTCTGGAACCTGGCACCACGTCTTTTGGGAGCTTCTCTGGAACAACACCGGCGCCTCAAGAAGCCAGGGCCGAGGTTGATCAGGTCGAGCCCGCTAAGGCGTCTACAGAGACCAAGGCGTCTACAGAGACTGTTGCATCTTCCGGGACGTCAACTGCTTCCTCCGACTTGCAAGCGCCAGTGGCAGACGCGCTCAGCAACAATAAGGCCGAGTCGGTGACAACTGAGACTGATGGCCCCGTCAAGTCTGAAGCCGGACAGACAGGAACTGGCAAGGACAAACGTACTGAACCGGTACTGGGTGACGGCGATGCAAGTGATGTTGTCGCTGAAGCTTCCGAGCACGAGCCGTTGGTTGCTGATCCGGCTGACCATGATGATTTCGACGAAGATCAATATCGCCTGGTCGATTTCGAAGGAATCGGCGATTCCATGAAGTCCCGCTCCCGCAAGGTTGGCTCTTCCATGCAGCGTTTCAGTGCTTCCATGAAGAAGAACCTGGCCGAGCGGCGCGAGCACAAGCGGGTCGAGCGAGAGCGTCGCCAGCAGTTGAAAGCAGAGAAAGCTGCCGAAGCAGCTCGCCTGGCTGAGCAGAAGGCTGCGGAAAAAGCAGCAGCCAAGGAAGCTCAGGCAGCAGCAGCGCCTTCCTTTGATGATAACGATCCGCTGTTTTCACCACGCCGCGAACCAAATGCGGATCGTGGGCAGTATGCAGAGCCACCGTTGAGCACTGCAGGGCCTGTCCATGAAACCATGGGTGACATGGCAGGTTATGACTACAACGAGGTTCGTGAAGACTTCACTGCTGACGACGCGATGGAGCCTGCCAGGGATGAACCGAATTACAGCAAGGTTCGGACGCATCCTGTACTGGAAAAGGTCCTGCGCCATGATGTCAAGGCTGAACATGCTCGCGATGCCCTGAGCAACGCCGAGGAAATCATCGTCATCAGTGTGATGTCGCGCGATGAAAATGGTTTCCCGGGCTCTACGCTGCTGGAGCTGATGATGGCCTGCGGCCTACGCTATAGCCGCGATATGGGTATCTTCCATCGCTTCGAGACGGCAGATGCTGACAGTGCGCTGCAATTCTCCATGGTCAATGTACTCAAGCCGGGGACTTTCCCGATTGAAGCCATGGATGAATTCTCCACGCCAGGTGTCACTCTGTTGATGCCATTGCCAAGTGCCAATGACACATCTGCGGCTTTCGAAGCCATGGTCGAAACGGCAATGGTCATCGTTCGTCACCTGGGTGGTGAACTGAAGGATGAGAATCGCAGTGTGATGACGGCCCAGACGGTAGAATTTGCCCGCCAGCGGGTTCAGGAGTTCGAACGTCGCCATCGTCTGCATCGTTATCAGGCGAATTGATCGGCCTTGATGTTTTTTCCGCCTGAGAAAACAACCCCATGGAAACATGGGGTTGTTTTCATTCTGGGGTAGAATGGCCAGCGCTCAACCCGTCTCGCTGAAGGTTCCCATGACCACCGACGCTTCGATCCTCGACGAAACCAACCGGCTGCGCGCCGAACTCAATGACGCCAATTATCGTTACTATGTGCTCGATGATCCGCTGCTGACCGATGCCGAGTACGATCGTCGGCTGCGTCGCCTGCAGGAACTGGAGGAAAAGCACCCTGAGCTGGTGACAGCAGATTCCCCGACGCAGAGGGTTGGCGCTCAACCTGCCGATGGTTTTCCTCAGGTAACCCATGCCATTCCCATGTTGTCGCTGGACAATGCGTTCAGCGAGGATGAGCTGCGTGCCTTTGTCGAGCGTGTGGCGGAGCGGCTGGAAGTTGATCCTGAATCCCTGGTGTTCAGCTGTGAGCCCAAGCTCGACGGAGCAGCGGTGTCTCTGGTCTACGAAAATGGGACGCTGGTCAGTGGGGCGACACGGGGAGATGGACGTACCGGAGAGGGCATCCTGTCCAATTTGAAGACACTGCGTTCCATTCCTTTGCAGTTACGTGGCGAGAATGTGCCTGCCCTGGTAGAAGCCAGGGGAGAAGTCATCATGAGCCACGCGGGTTTCGAGGCCATGAACGAACGCGCTCGAGAGCAGGATGGAAAAGTCTTTGCCAACCCCCGCAATGCTGCTGCCGGCAGCTTGCGTCAGCTCGACCCGAAGATGACAGCGACCCGTCCGCTGGAATTTTCCGGCTATCAACTTGCCCGCCTTGAGCCGCAGATGGGCGATGAAACACATAGCCAACTGATGCAGCGTCTGGCATCGCTTGGTATCCCGGTCAGTCGCGAACTGAAGGTGGTCAAAGGAGCGAAGGGGGTCATTGACTATTGCCATCATCTTGGCGAGCGCCGTGATGGACTCGGCTACGACATCGATGGTGCGGTGATCAAGGTTGATGATCTTCGCCTGCAGCGGGAACTGGGCTTTGTCGCCCGCGCGCCGCGCTGGGCCATTGCCTTCAAGTTTCCCGCCCAGGAGCAGACCACGCGTCTCAATGATGTGGAATTTCAGGTTGGCCGTACCGGCGCTATCACTCCAGTGGCGCGCCTGGAGCCTGTCAATGTGGCAGGTGTGACAGTATCCAATGCGACCTTGCACAATGCCGATGAGATTGAACGTCTTGGGGTGATGATTGGCGACACTGTTGCCATCCGCCGGGCAGGTGATGTCATTCCCCAGGTTGTGCGGGTGATCGAGGATGAGCGTCCGGCAGACGCGCGCCCCATCGTATTTCCTGCCCGCTGTCCCGTGTGTGACTCGGAAATCGAGCGTGTCGAGGGCGAAGCAGTGGCGCGCTGTTCCGGTGGTCTGTATTGCGCAGCCCAACGCAAGGAAGCGCTCAAGCATTTCGCCAGCCGGCGTGCCATGGATATCGATGGGCTTGGGGTCAAGTTGATCGATGTACTGGTCGACCGCGAGATGGTAACGACGCCAGCGGACCTGTTCCTCCTTTCGGCTGAACAACTGGCTGAGTTGCCGCGCATGGCCGAGAAGTCAGCCAATAATCTGGTGGTAGCATTGGACAAGGCGCGAGGCACGACGTTGGCGCGTTTCGTCTTTGCCCTGGGGATTCGAGAGGTAGGCGAAGCCACCGCAGCTAACCTGGCGGCTCACTTCGGCACTCTGGAGGCGCTCATGCAAGCCGAGCGTGAGACGTTGGAACAGGTCAATGATGTAGGGCCGATCGTGGCGGCCCATGTGGCGACGTTCTTTCAACAAGAGCACAACATCGAAACGATCAAGGCCCTGGTCGAAGCGGGTGTACACTGGGATGAAACCGTGATCAAGCAAAGGGCGACGCCCTTGGAAGGCCAGACCTGGGTGCTGACTGGGACACTGGAAAGCATGACCCGGGACGAAGGCAAGACGAGGCTTCAGGCATTGGGTGCCAAGGTCGCGGGTAGCGTATCGAAGAAAACCAGTTGCCTGGTGGCGGGTCCTGGAGCGGGTAGCAAGCTGACCAAGGCCGAGCAGGCGGGCGTACCCGTCATTGACGAGGAGACGTTTCTTGTCCGCCTTGCCGAGTGGGAAGCCATGCCAGCCGGGGACGAAGAAGATGATGGAGCAAGTGACGCATGAGCCGTTTTATCGAAGTCCCCTACCGCATGCTGCCAGCCGAAACCCTCGATGCCTTGCTTGAGACATTCGTCACTCGCCAGGGGTATGACACCACCGACACGGGAAGCGGCATGAGCGGCTGGGTCGCCGAGCTCAAGGTTCAGCTTGAACGCAGTGAACTGATCATTGCCCATGACCTCAAGACCGAATCCACCGAGGTATTGACCCTGGCCCAGTGGCGGGCCTTCGGTCGCGACCTGGCGGACGATGAGGAAGAGGGGGATGTGTAAGCTGTAAGCGATAAGCTTTAAGCCATGAGCTAAGGCACCAAATGAAAGCCCCTGCAGTTCAAGCTGCAGGGGCTTTCTCGTGAGATGTCATGTGTTGCATGGAGCCAGGCCACGACAGGATACTGCTGGCTTACCGCTTACCGCTTACCGCTTACCGCTTACCGCTTACCGCTTACCGCTTACCGCTTACCGCTTACCGCTTACCGCTTACCGCTTACCGCTTACCGCTTACCGCTTACCGCTTACCGCTTACCGCTTACCGCT
>NZ_JAJUFQ010000044.1 GCF_029263665.1 Halomonas sp. | reverse complement strand
GTCCTTGAGGATCCAGGGCGCTTCCAGGCCCAGGCCGAGGGTCAGAATCTGGGTGCCGTCCATGCCATGCCTCCTGTCGTCGTGGAGGTCATATCCTGGCCCAGCTCAGGGGGCGAATTCCACACCCAACGACGAAGAGCCAGTGATCCCCGCCTGCTTACCTATGGCGATGACGAGATCCCCTTCGAAGATGGCCCCTTTGGCGATCCCATGGCCGAGTTCGTGGCACCGGAAAGCGGCCAGTTCACTATTGTGGTCACCAACTTTGCCAGTGGGCCGGATGATGGCGGAGATGGGCGCTTCGACTATCATCTGAATGTTACCGAGATTGAGTCGATCGGTGTGGAGGAGCCACTACCCGATTTCTACGCCATCGCCTGACCAACCATCGTTCAGCATACACTCTGGCGGCCGGAAATATCTCCGGCCGCCATTTTGTGTGGCCAGTCTAGGCTAGCCATCGAAATCGAAGGTGAAGTCGTCGCCGCCGAACAGCTCGTCGATATCAGGCGTTGCTTTGGCGGCCGCTCCAAGTCGCGTAATAATGCCGTCATCAAGGTTGCTTAGTGAAAGCACATGAGCATAGGCCAGTGCGAGAGCACCGCTATCACGTAGCTCGGCCAGAGCTTGTGGCTCAAGCGAACGCAGTACGCTTTCGTTAACGATGCGAACTCCGCTGATTGTCTGGGCGTTGTCACCCTTCCCCAGGGTAATGTCTTTCTTCATCAGCAACTCGTGCTGTTCAAGCTCGGCCACCAGTTGGGCCGTGTGCGCATGATCTCGCATCAAGGTGATCAGCACCTGCTGGATTTTTTTGAGCAGTGCGGTGGGTCGGCCTTGAGCATCCAGCAGCGGCTGACCCTCCGCCGACTCGAAATGGCGAGCGGCGGCATCAAACTGCATGGCATAGCGCTGCTCGTCGGTCTCCTGCTGTTTGGGCAGGGGGGCGAGCATGAACGGATAGCGACGAATATGCGCGGGAATATAGCGTCCCTGCCAGTGGCCGGAACTTTG
The DNA here is from genome assembly GCF_029263665.1 of Halomonas sp. Lineage (GTDB taxonomy): Bacteria > Pseudomonadota > Gammaproteobacteria > Pseudomonadales > Halomonadaceae > Halomonas. Next base: position 8,219 of record NZ_JAJUFQ010000044.1, on the reverse strand, counting down.
AACGTGAGCGTTGATGCCCGGTGGCATGCCGGCAAGTGCCTGGGGCACTTCGCTGCCCACCGGAAAGACCACCGGCATTTCTCGGGCCACTCGGGTGATCTCGCTGGAAACCACGGGCACCAGCACCTGCTCGCGGGCAAAGTCGTAGGGTTGATTGGCAGAAAAGCGCAGGAAGGCATGCTGCTCTGCGTCAAGGATGGTGAGCTGGTTAAACATCAGCGCTCCTCGATGGTGTGGGGTAGGCGGCAAGCATAACAAAAAAGGCCGCCCCGAAGGGCGGCCTTGCGGCTCATAGAGCCAGTCGTCGATCAATGGATCTTAGATCACGCAAACATGAAGTTTGCGCCGGGCTCGAGACCATTGGCGAGGCTGCTATCGAGGCCTGTCAACAGGATCTCGAAGTTCATGTCACCGTTATGCGTGATCTGAGCAGCATCTGTGGTACCTGAATTGTAGAGACCACCACCTGAGTTATCGAAGCTACCGCCAGTAATTACACCGTACTCGATGTTCAGCTGGCTTACGCCTTCGATACCCAAACCGCGCAGGTCGAGGACATCCAGGTTCTGAGAGTTGCCCGAATCCTGAAGGAAACCGTCAATCTGCCAGACGACACCATCGGTGTAGGCATCCTCGGTGAACTTGAAAGTGGTGACAGCGAAGTCATTATTGGTGGTATCACGCGACGCGCTGTTGTCCCAGCTGAACTCATACTCACCCACTGTGATGGTGGTGTTGGTATTGAGCTCTTTCAGAACATCGGTATCCGTAAAGGTGGCACCGGTACTGTCCGTTGCCTGCGAAAAGCTACCGGCAAACTCACCCTTGAAGCCTGAGACATCAATGCTAGTCAGGGAATTGGTCAAGTTGTTCAACGTCAGCGTATCCGCTACGTTGTTAGACACACCACCTGTGTAGGTGTTTTGTCCATCGCGGCCACCTGTCAGGTTAAGTTCACGCGCATAGTTGCTGCCGGCATCGCCGTTGTTGATATCTGCAACAGTTGCTGTTGCGCCATCACCAAAGCCGTTGAGTACCAGGTTCGGAGTGAAGTTGACCTGAATCTGAGGATCAGACGCGTTGTTCATCTCCAGGTTGATCGTGCGATAGTCATCAACAGAGAGGTTACCACCAAATGAGTTGCCAACTGCATCAGTAACCACTTCAGCATTGAGCGTGTTGCTGGTTGCCTTGGCACCGGCAGTCAGCGCCAGGTCCTCGGTGATGCCGGTGTGGCTGATCAGCACATTCTCGGTGCCGCGCAGGCCATCAACCGTCAGGTCGTTGGACAGGTTGGCAATTTCGTACAGTTCGACGCCAGTGGTGTTGGAGGCGTCGAAGCGACCCTCGGCACCAGCAGCCATGCCGAATGTAACGGTTTCAAACTCGCTGATATTGGTGGATGCCTTAGCATTGCCGCTGCCATCCACGGCGAAGGTGCCATCGAACAGCAGTTCGTCGTTATCGCCTGCGGTACCAACCAGCTTGTCCGTGCTGTCTTTATCCAGCAGGCCAGCATCGATGCCCAACCGCAGGTCGCCTTCAAGTGCTGACCCGTCGACGGTCAGAGCCTGATTCGGCGTGGTTGCCAGGTTAGAGATGTTGGCGCTGAGATTCTGAGTACCTTCGAAGGTCACCTCAGAGGCGCCGGCAGCCTGGATGTCACCCACAACGTTTGCGGTGTCACGCTCGCCATTGGAGGAGAGCAGCAGTTCATCCACATTGCTGTTGGCGCCGGTCACGAGGATATCAGCTACCGTCAGCACGCCGCTGTTGCGCGCGGTGTTATCCAGATCGATGCGCTGGGTGGTCGCCTCAGCATCTACCAGATTAATCGTTCCGATAGCCTGGGAGGCGTTGCTCTGGTTGCCCAGGGTCTGGTTCTTGCCGCTCAGGGAAACAGTGGTATCAGCTTCCAGATCATTGATCTGAGAGCTTGCACCGCCTGTAGTAGCAACCACCAGCTCCTCGACACCGGCCAGCGGGGTCATATCGGCGTTGATAGGGGTATTACCGGCCAGTACCAGCTTCTGGATGTTCTCGAACGCCGTCGGGGTGCTGGAGGGGTCCACACCGATGGAGCTGGAGGTCTCCAGGGTGTTGCGACCCTCACCGCCGTCGATGCTGACGTTGGCCAGCGAGTAGTTGCCGGACAGGTTGATGCGGTCGTCCTGAGCGCCACCATTGATTTCAAGCATGAAATCGTTGTCGGTGCTCAGCGTATTGGCGAGGCTCAGCGAGAAGTTGCTGCCACCATCACCCAGGTTGTAGGTGAACTGTACCGGCTCTTCGGCGTCATCCAGATAGCGGCTGATGGAGTTGTTGGTCAGCGACGCACCCAGCTTCAGCTCCTGCTCGAAGCCGGAGGCATCGAAGACGCGCACATCGACCAGGCCGTCGTTCTGCAGGCGGTCATCGGTGGTGGTAGAAACGCCAGCCACGACGCTGGAAGTACCCAGCAACAGGCTACCCTCGCCCTCGACGTAGACCTCTTCCAGATACTGCTCACCGGTACGCAGGTTGCTGGACATCAGTGCAGCCGGCGCGACGGTGCCCTCAGTCGCCAGATGGCTGTCATGCAGCACGTTAACGTTGAAGACTTCCACGCCACGGCTGCCGGACATCACACCCACGTCCATGACACCACCCTGGGAACCATTACCGGCACCATCCAGGAAGACATCGGTTTCGGTAGGCAGATCGGTGATCTGCGGCACGCCCAGAGAGGCGTCCTTCACCTCGTTGGTGGTGGAGGAAGAGATCACGGTGCCGGCCGGGTCGACGACAAAATCACCAGATTGCGGATCAGTCACCACAAACTGGCCATTGCCGCGATGGGCGACGGTCAGATTTTCCAGACCTTCGGTGGCGTTGATCTCGGCCTGCAGAGCAGCCTGCAGCTCGGCCCAGGTATTGGCGGCTTCGACGTCGGCACCACCCAGCTGGTAGCGCTCACCGTTGAGCTCGAAGCGAATGCCGTTAACGGTGATGTCCTTCAGCTCGTCGCTGGCGGCATTCAGCTCACGGATGGTGAAGTTGAAAGCGGAGGCGCCTACCACCGCACCACCTTCCAGGAAGTTGGCGTTGAAGTAGGAAGCGAAGCTCACACCCGGATCGGTATCACGCATGCCGAAGGCGGTATCATCCGGGTTGGAACGAATGTCTTCGACCAGGATGCCGCTGCGGCTATTGTCGCTCCACCACTCTTCCACGCCGCTCATCTTCTCGGCGTCGATGGTGGTGTCGGCCAGGTTCGGGAACTGGGCGCGCAGGTTGACAACTTCAATGCTGTCAGTTTCGGCCGAAATGGTCGGCGCGATCGGCACGGAACCAGACAGGGAAGCGGTCAGGTCGGCGTTGAGCACATCGCGGCCTTCACCACCGTCGAGCACGTCACCGGTCTCGAAGGTGTTGGCCACGGCACCGGAGCCAGTTTCATCCTGGGTGACCGGGGCGGTGAAGACATCGTTACCGTCTGTGCCAGTCAAGTTGTCGGCGCGCTGGGTCAGTTCGAGGTTGTTGCCTTCTCCGCTCAGGGAGTCATCCACGTCGGCGCGGGCATCGGCCAGGTCGGTATCGCCGTCGACGCCGTCGATGGCACTGCGTGCGCCAGACTCATCATAGTTAGCACCAGCCTGAGCGGTGTAGTACTGAGCGACCTGGACCTTGTTGTCCAGCGCCAGGGTATCGGCAGCAGAAGCGCCATCCACCAGAGCCAGCACCAGCTGGTCGAAGCTGACATCGGCACCGCCGCCATTGACCCAGTAGTCCAGGCCTTCATCTTCGGCGCTGCGATTGAAAAGGTTTTGGTAGAGCTGGTTGACCGCCTGGGCACGCGTCATCTGGCCGATGCCGTTCTGGTACTCGGGCTGCTCTTCCACAATGTTGGCACGCAGCTGCTCAAGGGTGAGCGCGCCACTTTCGATTTCGCCAGTCCAGTAGTCCAGGCCAGCCTTGTCGGCGGCACGGCCCAGCAGGCCGATATAGACCTTCTGGATTTGTTCAGCAACAGTTGCCATGTGTTCAAACTCCATTTGGTTGTCGAATCGACATTGCAGACGCTTGGTTACCCCGAAGGGGCCTGGGCCCGTCAGCCCGGCCTGCGAGTCGTTCCCCACAATGGGGAACGGTTACCCTAGCAAGGGTAGATTGAATTATGCGGTCTCTGCCTGACAAAACTGTGAAGCAGTTCACACTTCCCATGAAAAAACTGTCAGCGGGAGGGTCGCTCCGCGCAAGAACCGGCCTTAGACTAGCATAAATGCGAGAAATACCAAGGCGCCATTGTGGCCGTAACGTCACCGGCCGCGCCAGGCCCCGGTGAGGCTCCCCCCCTACCAGTGCCACTCCAGGGCGGCCTCCAGACTCCAGCGGTCAGTGTCAAACAGCTCAAGGCTGGCGCATGTCTTCTCCCAGCGCGCATCCACCACCAGATCGAGGGCACTCATCAGTGGAAGACTGGCGCGTGCGCCCAGGGTGGCGGTGGTTTCCCTGCGCCGCTGGTCGCCGAAGAACACATAGTTGTATGGCTCGGTGTCATGGCGCTCCATCAGGTGCATGTACCCTTTCGCCTCCAGGGCTCTCCAGTGCCATGTCGGGCTCTGGGCCCCCATACGCAGCCGCCAGGTGTCACCGGCCGGGCGGTCGGGTTTATGTTGCCAGCTGGCACTTCCCCACATCAGCGCGCCACCCCACTGGCGCCACAGACCGATGCTGAGACGCTGACTCTGGCGGCCGACAGGCTCACGCTGCCACTGCAGGCCGGCTTGCGCCATCCAGTCGCCAGCCAGCAGCTGGCGAAAGTCCGCATCGAGGTACCAGGCCGTACCGATGCCATCGACGTCCTGATGCTGCAGCATGGTGGAGAGACGCTGGTCCTGCGAACGCTGCCACTCGACACCCAGGTAGGCATCCCGGCGGTGCAGGGAGTTCAGATCGTGGTAGCGCTGCGCTCCCATGCCGGCGAGCAGCCGCCAGTCAGCGAACTCCTGATCGCTCCCTGGCAGCAGAAGGCCAGCGGGCAAATTGGCTGTCAACCCGAAGCGGCTGTAGCGACTGGACTGAGCACGGCTGGCATCGGCCAGTACCGCTTCATCCGCGATCATGTTGAACAGGTTGAGAGGGATGGTGCGGTGCCGGGAACCCAGGTTGGCATTACTATCGTACCCTTGGGCGGCGGTAACAGTGCCCTGGAGGGCCGACGACCAGCCGCCGGCAGTGCTTGACTGCCCACGACTGAGCCGCGTTTCGAGCTGCGCCAGAGTACGCGCGGCCGCCGGCGGCAAGGGAGTCTCTCCGCGATAGGCTTCTAACCCGCGCAGACTGGCTCGAGCCGCCGACTCGTTCCCCAGCTCCGTATACGCGATGGCCAGCTCGAGACGTGAGCCGAGCGCATAGGGATTGGCAAGGACAGCAGCCTCAAAGTGCTCCACGGCGGCGGAGTAGTCTGTTAGCTGCATCGCCATTTGCCCCAGCCACTGATGATGCCGAGCCGCCTCAACCGACGCCGAAGGCACGGGCTGGCGTTGCAGCCACGCATAGACACCCGTCAGCGGGTCCTCGGACAAGCGCCGCAGCAACACGCCCTCCTCTACGGCACGTGCAGGCTCACCGAGCAGCAGCCCCAATAGAAAGGCCAACAGCAGCCCCGACCACCGTCGCGGGTAATGTAGGGTAGGCAAATCGTCTGGCAAAGCGAGTTATCATTGGTGAGGTAGGTGCATTAGCTTACCATGAGAGGGATATGATCGATCTGATGACTTCTGCCGAGCCTCCGACACATCAGAATGTATACTCTAGCGGCCTCGCGGTGCCGTAGAGTACAAGCGTCGGGCAGAACCTCACCCTTGGCTGAAAGGGAATATTCATACCATGCAAAGAGAAAAAATGGGGCGTATCGATATCAGGCCGGCTACCTGGGTACTGCTGTGCCTGCTGCTGTACCTAATACTGTCACCTCCACTGGTGTCGGCAAGTACGCCGGCGGGCAGAGTCAGCTTCGTGAGCGGTGTGGCGATGCTGGAGCGCGATACCCAGCAACGGGCACTGACGGCCGACACCACCATCCACGAGGGTGACCGACTGGAGACCGGTGTGGATGGCTATGTGCATCTGCGAATGGTCGATGGCGCCGTGATCAGCCTACGCAGTGAGAGCGCCCTGAGCATCGTGCATTATCGCTTCACCCCGCAAGACCCCAGTGCCTCGCGCGCCAACCTCGCTCTGCATTACGGTGTGGCACGCTCCATCAGTGGAGAGATTGGTGCGCGCAGCAAGGAGCGCTTCCGCCTGGATACCCCCATCGCCGCCATCGGTATCCGCGGCACCGACTTCAGCGTACTTTCTACTAATAAGGTTAGCCGCCTCAGTGTCAAGCGGGGTGGTGTAGTGATGGCTCCGCTGTCAGCGGCGTGCCATCAGGGAGGAGTGGGGCCCTGCGCGGGGCCAGGTGCCGCGGAGCTCTTCGAGAGCCAGCGCGATCTACTGCTCGAAATACGCCAGGGCGATGCAGCGGCACGGCTCACCCAGGAAGGCATTACGCCGAACGAATTCCGTCCGCCGCATCCCGCCGAGTCGACACTGAACGGAGTTCAAGCACCAGCCACTGTACAGCAAGGCGACTGGCTGGTGACCGGCGACTCCCTCCCCGGGGCCAGCAACTATGAGGAAGCCCTGGAGCAGGCCGAGCACTATATGGCCCAGACGGGACTGATCACCGAGGCGGTGGAACGGGGTAATGCGGCTAGCGAGATCCAGCCCCGCGACCGTGGCCTGGTGGAAACCCCCACGATCATGTGGGGACGCTGGAGCGACCATAACGAGGGGTACGCTGCCGAGATATCGCGACTGCTCCACGGCGGAGAAAGCTCTCGCCAGTATGCCAACGTCGGTAACAGCGTGTTTGGCCTGGTGGAAACTGCAACCCCAGAGCGCCAGCTGCCTGACCGCGGCAAGGCCTACTTCAATCTCAATAGTTATGAGGCCTACATCAAGCGCAACAGTGAGCTGGAGACGGCCAGCATCAGCCACCCAGGCCTGGTAGTGGATTTCGAGCAGCAACGCTTCGCCGCCCGTTTGGATGTGCATGCCGAGTCTCTACCTGGCAAGGTGCACGTAGTCGGCGGTGGCAGTCTCTCGAATGCTGGCTATCTACGCAGCGACAAACTCTCACCTAGCGCGATGGCCGGTGCCCTGAGCGGTGCCGCTGACGAGGCGGGGTTACTCTTCGAGTACCAGATCGAGCCCGGCGTCGATGCCGTGGGTGCAACCCATTGGGCCCTGGAGCGCGACTAAACATGTCTTCGCCGTTTCTCGACGATACGTTGGAGTCACTCCTGCTGGCACACTGCCACCGCCGCCAGCTCTCGCGCAAGGAGATGGTGCTCAATGGTGGAAGCCAGGCCACCTCTCTGCTCTACTTCGTCAAGGGCGTAGCCAAGGTAGCGGTCATCAGTCCTCAGGGGCAGGAGATGATCGTCACTTACCTGGGACCAGGGGAGTTCGCCGGCGAAATGGGCATCTTTTGTCCTGACCTGCCCCGTTCCGCCTGGGTGATGGCTCACACCGACTGCGAGGTGGGCATGATCTCCTACCACAGCTTTCACGAACTGGCGAGAACCAACCCAGAGCTGCTCTATGCGTTGGGTCAGCAACTCTCGGTGCGCTTGCTCAAGACCACCCAGCGCGCCAGCGACTTTGCCTTCCACGATGTGGTAGGCCGTATTCGCCGCTGCCTGCAGGAGCTCTCCCACCTGGCGGCCAAGGCCAAATACGACGGTGTCACCATCCACTACACTCGCCAGGAGCTGGCCATGATGGCCGGCTGCACCCGCGAGATGGCAGGCCGTGCTCTCAAGGCACTGGAACAGGCAGGTCTGGTGCGAGTGCATGGCAAGAGCATCCAGGTCAGCCGTGAGTTGATGCAGCCAACGACGGAAGCCTCTGACGAAAGCTGACTACCCCTTCGTTTACAGGGGGGAAAGTGTGGCATACCACGCTAGCCTGATACTCGGGAATACCTTGGTTCTTCGTCACTTCACGTGGATTTGGCCTGATCGAACAGGCGGCCCACTGGGCTACCAATCAGGTAGATCATGGCGATGAAGTTGGCCTCGTTCCGGTAGCCGCGTGCGCGTGACCGAGCCGCCTGGAACAAGCCGTTCATCCCTTCCAGTCGTGCGTTGGTCAGTCCCGAGATCCACCGCCTGACTACCGCGTCG
>NZ_JAJUFQ010000008.1 GCF_029263665.1 Halomonas sp. | reverse complement strand
CGATTGCCGCCATGGCACCACTGGAGCGCCTGGGACAGCCGGATGAAATTGCCGCTGCCGTTGCCTTCCTTGCCAGCCCCCAGGGCAGTTGGATCAATGGCCAGATATTGCGTGCCAATGGCGGTTTTGCCTGAGACAACCAAAAGCCCTATTGTCACCCTTCCCAGCACCAAGGGGCTGAAAGACACTCAAGGGGTAAGCATGTAGTGGCCTCATGAAACTGGATACTCGGTAAAGCGCGACGAACCAATAAAGATGAACCAATAAAAAAGCCCCCGCTGACCAGTATCAGCGGGGGCCGGATGTTTCACATCTCAAGGTGAGATGCTTGATACTTACAGCTTACTGCTTCAGCTTGTATGCCATGACATAGTCACCGATGGTCGTGCCGATGGAGCCATGGCCACCTGCAACCAGCACGACCATCTGCTCGCCTTTGCTGTTGAGGTATGTCATCGGCGTAGCCTGGCCACCGGCGGGCAGGCGTGTCTGCCACAGCTGCTCACCAGAGGTCAGATCATAGGCGCGCAGATAGTTATCCACGGCCGCGGCCAGGAAAGCGACTCCTCCATCAGTAATAATGGGGCCACCGATCCCCGGAACCCCCATCTTGAAGGGCAGCGGCAGCGGACTCATGTCACGCACGGTGCCATTCTTGTGCTTCCAGACGATCTCGCCTGTACGCAGATCGGCTCCCGCCACATAACCCCACGGCGGTTGCTGACACGGCACACCAAGAGGTGACAGGAAGGGTTTCATTTCAACCGCGTAGGACGCGCCGGCATTTTCATTCAGGCCTTGCTCCCCCTGATTGGTTTCCCCCAAATCAGCGCCCTCTTTCGACACCAGTGTCGAGGTGAATGCCAGATACAGCGGCATGCCGAACATCACTTGACGCTTAGGATCTACCGCCAGACTGCCCCAGTTGAATACGCCGAAATTGCCAGGGAATACAATAGTGCCCTGCTCGGACGGCGGGGTGTACTGACCTTCATAACGCAACGAGCGGAACTGAATGCGACACATCAACTGATCGAAGGGAGTGGCCCCCCACATATCAGCTTCACGCAGTGTCGGCGGACGGAACGTCAAGCTCGAAATCGGCTGCGTCGGAGATGCATGATCGCCTTCTATCGTCCCCTGTGGCGCGGCTTTTTCCGAAACCGGCAGAATGGCTTGACCAGTCTGGCGGTTCAGTACATAGACATCCCCTTGCTTGGTCGGAATGACCAGAGCAGGTTGTTTGCCTTGTTCGGTGTCCAGATCCACCAGCGTAGGCTGTGCCGGCGTATCCATATCCCACAGGTCATGGTGCACAAACTGATGCACCCATTCGACCTGACCAGTTTCGAGGCTCAACGCCACAACCGAGGAGGCATACTTCTCTTCGGCAGGCGAACGGTACATGCCCAACTGATCAGGTGTACGGTTCCCCATCGGGAAGTAAATCAGCCCCAGTTCTTCATCCGCACTGGCCACCGACCAACTGTTGGGGGAACTGGTCGTGTAGGTTTCATCCTCGCCGATCGGCGCAGTCTCATCCGGGTTGCCAGAGTCCCAGTTCCATACCAGCTCACCGGTCTTGGCATCATATGCACGAATGACACCAGAAGGTGATTCGACGGCATAGTTGTCATTAACGGAACCCGCCACAACAACCAGGCCATTTGCCACAACAGGCGGTGATGTGGAGTAGTAGAAGCCTGCCTGTTTGAAAGGCATATTATGCATCAAGTCGAGTTCGCCGTTGTCAGCGAAGTTGCTGCAACGTGCACCGGTTTCAGGATCCAATGCCAACAGACGCGCATCGGATGTCGGCATGAACAGCTGGGCATCACACTGCTGGCTTTCCAGTGCTTCAGCCGGGCCATCTGCCACTTTTACGTCAATCGTATCAGGGCCACCGGAAGATGGCGGCAGATAGGAAACACCACGACAGGTTTGATGCTGACGCTGGCTTTCTGCTGGAATCTTGGCCTTGTAGACCCACTGCTCTTCGCCAGAGTCAGCGTCCAGCGCGATCAACCAGTTGTGCGGTGTGCACAGGAATAACGAATTGTTCACCTTCAGCGGTGTCGCTTCGTAAGTGGTTTCCGTGACGTCATCCGGCCCTTTCAGATCACCTGTCTGGTATTGCCAGGCAAGCTCCAGATTATCCACGTTCTCCGGAGTAATCTGTGTCAGCGGTGAAAAGCGCTGCCCCAGATTATTGCGGCCATACGCATGCCAACTACCTTCCGGTGTATCACCAATGCTGGGGGTTTCTGCCACGACATCAGTGTTCAGTTCACCCTTGATCTTATGAGCATCAACCAGCGCGCTGCCCAGTGTGCCGACACCAATGACCACCCAGATCGGGAGCAGCACTTTCAACCCCAGGTGACGCTCGCCCGCCTTGCCCACGAAGAAAAGCGGAATCGCCAACAGCAGGAATACACCCAGACGTGTAGCCAGTGGCCACCAGTCATAGCCAGACTCCCACAGCGCCCATATGGCTGTCGCAATCAGAAACAGCGCATAAAGCCCGCGTGCCGCTGCCAGACGCGGTTTCATCAACACACCGACACCAATCAGTGCCACGCCCGCTAGCGCATAGTACCAACTTCCTCCCAGAGTCATGAGCCAAGCGCCACCACCGAGTAGCACAAGACCCACTATCCAGAAGATCAGGGAAAGAATGAACATTGCCCTTGCTCCTATTAGTGAATTATAGCGTCCATGTTTTTGTTATAGGTGTCAGTTGCGTAACATCCGCTTGTACCCGAAAGCACTGCCGGATGCGCCCCCTCCCATAAGCGTAGCCAGAAACTGGCAAACCAATATGCGGTTTGCACCATGAAGCCTGACTTCATAGCCTGTGCATCACATCAATGGCTTCTGGTCTTGACAGGAGGCAATAGAGATTTCCAAGGATGACGACCTGAGGAAGGCTTGACTGGAAAGCCAGAGCATTCGCTCAACAGCCGCAACTTTGCTGACGTCTGCGCCGGACATATATAGTAAGCTAATTAATTTCAAATCAACAGCATCAACGGCCTTGTCGCCTGAGCTCAACCAATACGTGCAGCACCAGTGCATTCCACAGGAATACCTGTACTGATGTCCGATAACCACACCATTTTCTGGTCATTCAACTTCTTTACCAGCGCTCGCAGCTCAGCATCTGTGATCTGCCGAAAATCGGTTTCCTTTGGAATGCATTGTCGCAACAGGTCATTGGAGGGCTCGTTGGTTCCTCTTTGGCTGGAAGGCAGGGCCAGTCTGGACATGAATAACATGGAGGCGAAGTCAGGCCGTGTTTTTCTCACCATGACACTGGCAGTGGTGGTCATATTTTGTGGACATTGAGCAGGAGTCACTATCTCTAGAGCAAGCTGATCGCGCCGTACAAGCTGCGCGGCAAGCTAGCTTGGGGAAAGCCAGAACATTGCGTATTGGATTTGTAGATAGCGTCATCCCAAGACTTCTGCCGCAGATCCTGCTTCGATACAAGCAACAGCGTCCCGATGTAGATTTTTATCTGGAAGAAGCAACAACAGCAGATCAGCTAGATGCACTGTGGAAAGATCGGCTTGATTTCGGCTTGCTTGTCCTTCCGATCGGTGACGTGGCTACAGATATATGTGTCGAACCTATATTTCATGGACATATGCTGCTGGCCGTACCAGAGTCACATAGGCTCGCCACACAGCAACGAGCGAGGTTAGTCGAGTTCGCTGGTGATCCTTGGGTTACTTTTCCCGCTCACTATGGGCCAGGAATGCACTCCCTGATACTTAAATCGTGCGCGGCAGCGGGTTTTAGCCCCCGCGTGGCCCAACATGCACGTCTTATGTATACAACCGCAGGACTGGTCGCAGGTGGGGTTGGAATCACCCTCATGCCGAGCCTCCAACTTGGGATATCGCCCCCTAAAGGTCTGCGATTCGTGTATCCAACGGGTGAAGGAACTCCCATTCCGTACGAGATAGCCATGGTGTATAGGACTGCGGATGTTCCCGAAGACTTTTTGGAGGCTGTCAGGATCGTGACACAACATCTCGAGAGAGAACTGAGTGAGGTATTGAAAAGCAGCATCAGAAATAGTGTTTAATACAGGATTCAGTTTAACCGTTTGAGTGCTTGCGCTACTGAACCGCCACTGCAGTATCGGTGAACCGCCCCGGGATTCCCGGAGACTCCATTTCTTGAGAGGATAGAGTGGTGACAACATCAAAGAAGTACTCACATGAAGTCAGGGAATGGGCGGTTCAGACTGAGCGCCTCGTCCTCTCTTCAATCACTTCACCATAGAGGGCACTTGCACTGCTATTACCTTAAGAGGTCAACTTCGATCTACTCATATAGTAGATAGTAGGAAGCTGGCAGGAAGGGTTATGCTCCCGATACCAAGTCCCAACTGCCTCCATCACACATCACACTGAATATGCCTCGGGTGAATAGTGCCTCCAGTTCCCCAAGCGGTTCTGTGATGAAACTCAGGCAAGTGAGCACGAAAACTCTTGCAGAAACCTTCTGAGCTCCGATCTAGATGTTTGCCATTTCCGAGGTTTTTTTCATGCACAAAGTGTCGTTATTGTTTTTATGGCTGCCATTCCTGGTGGTGTTGTCAGCGGGCTGTTCGGAGAAATCTCTGGAAGAGCAGCGACAGGAGCTTGCTGAACAGAAGGAGGAGTACCAGTCAAAGATCGCATCTATTTCTGATCAGGACGTTAAGGAAGCACTGACGCAGTTGGCCAGTCTCATGTTCTGGATTCGCGAGGGAGACCTGGAGCGTCGGATACCCCCTAAAAAGGTCCAATATCACATCTCGCCATACACGATCCTGGATGATTATCAAGACACGAAGGATATGGCCGATCAGTTGGCCGCCGGTGTGCTGCTGACCACTGATGTGCGCTATCGTCCCCAGGAGGCGGAGCTTATATTGCCGTTCGCATACCCCTTTGATTTCAGTATCAACTGGAAACAAGTGACACTGGCAGACGGCACTGAACTGCCTGTAGTGGAGCAGGACCCGTTCACCGACCAGAGTAATCTGATTCCAGTGGCGTTGTGGGATTCCTCTGCTCATAGGTTTACCACCCAGTTGAAGAAACACGTGAACCTGCCCATCGGCCAGGTGCCGCCACCGCCACCACCGGTGGCAAGGGCGCGCGGAGAGATGATCTTGACCGTGCCGGAGTCATTGCCAGAAGTCGATTATTCAGTTTCCGATGTGGGCAACCATTACGATGTGTCAGGGTGGCGCATCACTTTGGAGGAGGTTGAAGGACACCGGGTACGACTGCTGTTTAAAGTGCCAGAAGACGTGTCGGTTGAAAAAGCACTGTCCTTGCTTGACCAGGTCGAGGTAGAAGCCCGTGACAGCACTGGTTCGTTCTTGTCACGTAGCAATACAGGAAAAGGGCCGGCCGGTGATGATGAACAGATCATCGAAATGCTGGATCAATTGATTGATGCGGCTAAATCCGGGGAGCTGAAGGATCAGCCCCTAGAACAGCGTATACAGGGGCAACAGCAGGCCATGTTGGACGATGCCGATCGGCAACTGTATGTGGAGGTGGCATTCCGCGGCACGGTGGAACAGGTGCAAGTGTTTTTGCCCGGTTTCATCGGCGAGACAACCCTGTCTGTGCCGCTGGATCTGGCGCCAGTGCAATTCAACGTACCGGACAATCAGGATAAGCCGCAAGCCTTTGGCGTACGGACCAGAGTGTATGATCACACCGCCAGTGACTGGGAACTGGATCAGCCGCTGGAAGCGGATCCTGGCTTGTTGGATCAGACTATCAAGGTCGAGCGCAAGGAAGGGGGAAATCCCGGCTTGGCGGACGAAAAACTCAACATGCTGTACTTTCATTTTCCGGATCAGATGAGTAATCGCCTGATGTCAGATTTCGATCGTTTCAATCAGGTGCGGGAGCTTACCTTTCTCGATAAGGAAGGCAAGCCGGTGTTCGAATACGATCCGCAGGAACGAGATGGGCCAGTGAGATTCACGGTCAATAGAATTGAGTATTACCCGGAAAGCTTTAAACAGCCCGCAGTACGTGTTCGTGGTGAACTCGATATCTTGATGCTGCCGGAAATCGACGTGCGTTGGGTTTCTGTTGATGACCTGCCCGAAAACTATGAGATGTATGGGCAGACGCTGTTCGGTCCTTCAGCGGCGGACAATCAAGTCCCGGACCTGGTGCTCGCTCGCGACGCGGAAGGCCACTACCTGAAGAGAATCGCCGAAGTGCGTCATTCATTCGATGGCAGTTGGCCTCGGCGCGCCTACCACTTTTACGATAAACCGGTGGGATTCCTGTTTATTGACAAGGGACCCGTCTCCCACGCCACTTATTCGTTCGATATCCCGTTGCAGGATTGATGCCTGCCCTTCAGGTTCGAGAGATGAGCAACATCTCCCGAGCCTGCCCCCCCCTCCTACGCTTTTTGCAAAGGCATACGCCGCGGCTGTCACGGCATCGGGGCCCGATGAACTCGCCCCATGGATGCGCCCTCTTTCGTCACAGAATGGTGCATGGACAGTGCTAGTGCCAAAGGCGTGACAGACCAGCGATTCAGGGAGCCGCACATAGCGTGGCGGCGTCTTTCCAGAGCTGGCCTCCGCGATGGGCATATCAACATCAGCCAGCGCGATATCCTCCTGGCTCACACTGTATTCGGCCATAAGCGCCTGGGTTTGACGCAGCGCTGTCCCGATGCTGGCATGATCCAATATCATTTGGGTCAATTTTATGTTCCTCTCAGGCTCTTCCATTAGGTCAGTTGCTAGCGTATGTCGATATCGGTGTGGAGAAATTTTTTCTCCACAGAAGCCAGAAAGGCGCTTAAAGAAGCGCTCTACCTGATTGACATCCATTTCAATGCGCCGATGACGTTGTGAAGACCGATTGACATTGAACAGCCGGTCATTTCGCCTAACTCCTGCGCGCTGACAGGTCTCCTATCGAATCGATTTCAGAATCCTGCGCAGTCACCACTACGAGTCCAAATTTGGCAATGGGGCTTACAGGCTGAAATTCACGAAGTTGGTCCGGTTCGAAATTGGGCATCAACGTGGCCCGAATCGTCGCAGCGTTGCCCATATTCAGCAGCGTATAGCCGTCGCTGCCTGCTTGAAGCACATACTGTGACGCGACCGCGCCGGAAGAACCAGGCATGTTCTTGACTAATACACGATTCCCTAAAGCTTTACCGAGGGGGTCGGCAATGATACGCGCAGTGATGTCAGAGACGCCTCCCTTCCCGAACGCCACGACAATAGACAGAGAGCGGTCGGGAAAGGCATCCTGGCCAAGAGCTATGGAGGGCGCAGCGCCGACCGTGAGCGTAATCAACAGGGGAGCAATCCATTCAGCCGTTACACTACGACTGATTTTATTGAATAGGCCATTTTTCATTAATTCCTCCCAGTAGAGTTAATATATTGATCAATTAAAAATTGAAACCGACTCTATCGTCATAGTATGCCCAAGTTCCATATTAGCCATCCAAATCTTTTAGCATATATCTGAATCTGGGAATTTGACCATCACTTTCAATGATGAAAATAAGCCCTTCGTTCATCTTATTCCACTCAAATCAAGAAAATATAATAACCTGACTCCAAAATGTGATAGCCCATATTGCCACACCAAAGCACTATTGAATTTTAAATAATGAAAAGGCAAGCGACAGACAATCTGAACTTTTCCATTCACCCTCTTCAAAATCCATCTCTTTCGGTTCGCGGTGGTTACATGAAAATGCCGAAGAACACACCAGGTTTTCGAGATAGAAAGGAGGTGGGCTCCATCCAGATATGAATGGGAGACCTGCTGCTGTTCTTCAGTAAAGGAGGCCAGCCTCTCAAGTACTGATCGCTTTCCAAGGCCTTGGGCTTTTTCGAAATCTGCTTGAAGAGTTGATCTTTCTTCTTGTATTCACTCAATAACGACACTGGTTATTCATTGATTTAAGCGATAGAACCCTATCACGCTTAACATGAAGCGTTCTAACAATGGAAAACATGGCTCTTCATATACAACGTTGTTCACGTGGAATATCTTTTCTTTTTTTCCGCTTGCTTCATGGAATAACGTTGATGCGTTGTTTTCATAATTGCTTTCGTTTCATCGCAGTCGGGGTAGCAGAAGCACGACCAGAAGGGAGCCGTTACGATCAATGTGAATCTGTCGGCGCTTGTGAGTAGCTGAAACTCAACGAGTGCTGATGCATGGTCCTTGGCATCCCTTTTCTGGTTTCCTACCTTAGATGTGACGTGGATGAATGAGCGCTGCTCAAAGTTGTCTGCCAGCGGGATAGCCAGCTCATCTACAAGGTCATGGAAAGCCGCGTCATAATGAAAAGAGGAGATATCATCGTGACTCAAGACAATCGCAAACCTACGACTAACGATTCGGGCATGCCCGTATCAAGCGAAGAGTTTTCACTATCCGTCGGGGCTGACGGTCCTATCGTGCTCCATGATCACTACCTGATGGAGCAGATGGCGAACTTCAACCGAGAAATGATTCCGGACCGTCAACCACATGCGAAAGGGGGCGGAGCTTTCGGCCAATTCAAAGTCACGGAAGATGTCAGCAAGTACACCAAAGCCAAGTTTCTACAAAAAGGCACCAAAACGGATGTGCTGATCCGTTTTTCCACCGTCGCAGGGGAAGCCGGCAGCCCGGATACCTGGCGCGACCCGCGTGGTTTCGCGCTGAAGTTCTATACAGAGGAAGGCAATTTCGACATGGTGGGGAATAACACCCCCATCTTTTTCATGCGTGACCCGATGAAGTTTCAGCACTTCATCCACTCCCAAAAGCGCCGCGCCGATAATGGACTGCGCGACAACGACATGCAGTGGGACTTCTGGACGCTGGCACCAGAATCCGCACACCAGGTCACCTGGCTGATGGGTGATCGCGGAATCCCGGCCACCTGGCGCCACATGGATGGTTTCTCCAGCCATACCTACATGTGGACCAATGCCCAGGGAGAACGTTTCTGGGTCAAGTACCACTTCAAGACCGATCAGGGCATCAAGTGCATGACCCAGGAACAGGCGGATCAGATGGCCGGTACCGATGCCGACTATCATCGTCGTGACCTGTATGAAGCGATCAAGCGCGGCGATTATCCGAGCTGGACACTGAAAATGCAGATCATGCCGTTCGAGGATGCCAAGACCTACAACATCAACCCTTTCGATCTCACCAAGGTCTGGCCACATGCAGACTACCCGCTGATTCCGGTCGGTAAGCTAACGCTGGATCGCAACCCTACCGATTTCCACAGCGAAATCGAACAGGCGGCGTTCGAGCCCAACAACATGGTGCCGGGTACCGGGCTGTCGCCGGACAAGATGCTGCTGGCACGTTCCATTTCCTATTCCGATGCACACCGCGCGCGTCTCGGCGTCAATTACAAGCATATTCCGGTCAATGCACCCAAGTGCCCCGTGCACAGTTTCAGCAAGGGTGGCACCATGCGTATCCACAATGCTTCTGATCCAGTCTATGCGCCGAACAGCAAAGGCGGCCCCAAGGCTGATCCCGAGCGCTATCCTGAGGATGCGGTTTGGTCCTCCGACGGCGAGTTCGTGCGCGCAGCTTACACGCTGCGTCCGAACGATGACGATTTCAGCCAAGCCAATGTGCTGGTCAACAAGGTGATGGATGCAGCCGCGCGAGATCGTCTGGTCTCCAACGTGGTTGGGCACCTTTGCGGTGGTGTCACCGAACCGGTGCTGGAGCGTGCCTTTGCCTACTGGAAGAACGTCGACCAGACGCTTGGCGAACGTATCGAGCAGGGTGTAAAGCAACAACGCGGCTGATGCACAACGCTTTCGACAGTCCACACATGAAGGCCTGCCAGCTTATTGCTGGTGGGCCTATTTGCTTGCTCTACCTGGCCTGCGGGCCTAGTTCCCTGATTACCAGCCCTGGAGTTGCGATGGGGCTTCAATTCACTAAGCTAGTAAGCTCGTTTTCTAGTCCTCTACAGTGGAGCGTCACAAATGCCACTTGGCTTCGATAGCTATCTCGTCTTCCTGTCGATCGTGACGCTCATCGTGGTATCGCCTGGTGTCAACCTAGCTCTTCTGATCCAGGCTACGCCGACGAACGGACGGTATGCAGGACTAATGATGACCGCGGGTTTTTGCGCAGCGATCATGGTTCATGCGTCCTTGGCACTCATCGGAGTGGGTGCCATCATCATGGCTTCCGCGATGTTGTTTTCCATCCTGAAGATCGCCGGGGCCAGCTACCTGATCTGGCTGGGTATCAAGGCCCTTGCCGCAAGTGTTAGGGGATGTCCAGTACCTGCCGTAGTTCCAGGAGGGACAATGACGCCTTCGCTCGATCTACGGCGAAGCTTCCTCCGCGGTTTCCTGACAAACATTCTGAACCCGAAACCAGCGATCTTCTACGTGGCAGCATTCCCGCAGTTTCTCGACACAAGTGGACCGGCAACCTGGGTTGCGGGGCTTGGACTCGGAGCAAGTCACGCGACGATTGCTCTCATCTTCTATGGCTGTGTCGTTCTGACCGTGGAGCGAACAACAAAATGGCTTCGTCGCCCGACAGTTTGGAGAACCATCCAGTCGATGACTGGCATGCTATACATATTTGTGGGCGGACGCTTAATGTTCAGTCGTGCACCCGGTGTTTGAGCTTTTACTAGGCTACTCGACATATCTTCCCATGATGGCCAGCCGATAACGTCCTGTGCGCAGTACCTCGACAGGAATCAATCCTGAAATAAAAAAACGCCCCGGAGGGCGTTTGAGTGGATCATTGAAAATGTGTGATGAAGGACCCGACAGTCACGTCATTGATGTCGGCACCTAATCGGTCTGCGCAACACTTGAGAGCACTACGACATTCTCCGCGATCGGCAATCCACTCGGCCTCAAAGCTCTGCAGATCTCGTCGGAATATCGATCAGAATGGTGTCATAGCAATCAGCAAAGCGCCCAAGCAAAAATGCCCATTGGCGCGTTGAGCAACAGCTGCTGCAACTGCTTCCGATAGTCGCTGGAGGCGACAACATCAAAACGGAGATATTGACAAATAAATCAATCAGACACACGCATACCATTCACGGGTATCGGATCAACAACGAGATAGGTAACGACAGGACAAGCAAGCAGATGCACTGGCTCCCCGAGTAGGACTCGAACCTACGACCCAATGATTAACAGTCATTTGCTCTACCAACTGAGCTATCGGGGAACGACGATGTGCAAACAAGGGCGACAATAATCAGGCAGAGGGATGGCTCCTCGAGCAGGACTCGAACCTGCGACCCAATGATTAACAGTCATTTGCTCTACCAACTGAGCTATCGAGGAATGACCCTGAATTGTCGGTGCTACTTCGTGATTGCCACAGGACATCATCACAAAACTTTTTTGGCGCTGGCTCCCCGAGTAGGACTCGAACCTACGACCCAATGATTAACAGTCATTTGCTCTACCAACTGAGCTATCGGGGAATCGCCTCAAGCACGGGGCGTAGTATACGGATTGCTTTCGATACGTCAAGCCCATCAATGACTTTCATGCACCTGCCAGCCCGGCTGGCCAGCCACATGTCATGCCATCCATCAGCGTAAAACATCGGAAAACGAAAGCGCCCACCGATTCCAGGAACCGGTGGGCGCTTTCTGTATTCTGGTGGCTACACCCTGACTCGAACAGGGGACCCCATCATTATGAGTGATGTGCTCTAACCAACTGAGCTATGTAGCCTTTTCGATCTTTCTATCGTCTCTTGGCTAACCACCGCCATATCGACGGGGCTGAATTATGCATATCGAGCGAGCCATTGGCAAGTCCCATGGCAATAATGTTTTTTAATTGAACGAACAATCAACAAAAGGCATACTACTTCTATGTCCATACTTCCCAAAGGATGGGAACAGCCACCAAGGACATGTTCCGTCATGGACAGTGAAGGAGTATGCAATGCCAAAAGTGGGAATGGAGCCGATCCGTCGCCAGCAACTGATCCAGGCCACCATGACAGCTATCAGTGAAGTCGGTCTGGCCGATGCAACTGTCGTGCGTATCGCCCGTCATGCGGGTGTATCCGCCGGCATCATCAGTCACTACTTTGGCGGCAAGGATGGTTTGCTCGAAGCCACCATGCGCCAGATCCTCAAGGATCTCAACGAGGCGGTGGCCGCACGCCGCAGGGCACTGGACGATGACAGCCCGCGCGCTCACCTGCTCGCCATCGTCGACGGCAACTTCGACTCTTCGCAGACCAATGAGCGAGCCGCCGTCACGTGGCTGGCCTTCTGGGCCAATTCCGTACACAAGCCAGACCTGCAACGCCTGCAAAGGGCCAATGACCGCCGCCTGTACGCCAACCTGTGCCATCAGTATCGGCGTTTGATGCCCCGACAAGAAGCACAAGACGCTGCTCGAGGGACTGCCGCCATGATCGATGGCCTATGGCTGCGCGGCGCACTGAGCCCTGAGGGCCTGAACCCACTGGAAGCTCGCCAGTTGGCTCGGGAGTATGTTGACCGTCTTGTCGATCACCACGCAGGTCACGACAAAAACTAACCTTTCAAGAGGGTGCCATGCCATTACTCGACATCCAGACACTGTACATTGACGGACGTCGCCAACAAGCGACCTCCGGCGAATCCTTCTCGGTCATCAATCCCTATGATGGCAGTCATCTGGCCGATGTTCAGGTTGCCAGTCAAACCGACCTGGATGCTGCCGTGGCTTCAAGCCAGCGCGGCCAGAAAGTCTGGGCGGCCATGTCAGGCATGGAACGAGGACGCATCATGCAGCGTGCCGTCACCATGCTGCGCGAACGCAATGATGACATCGCCAGGCTCGAAACCCTCAATACCGGTAAGCCATACAGCGAAACGTCCAGCGTCGATATTGTCACCGGTGCAGATGTCATCGAATATTACGCTGGTCTTGCAGCGGCCATCGAAGGCAGCCAGATCCCCCTGCGCGAAGACAGCTTCGTCTATACCCGCCGCGAACCCCTGGGCGTAATCGGTTCCATCGGTGCCTGGAACTACCCCATCCAGATCGCTTGCTGGAAGGCAGCCCCTGCCCTGGCAGCAGGCAATGCCGTGGTGTTCAAGCCCAGCGAAGTCACCCCTCTGACCACCATGATTCTCGCCGAGATCTTCACCGAGGCCGGCCTGCCTGATGGCGTGTTCAATGTCGTCCATGGTGCCGCAAGCGTCGGCCAGGCCATCACCGCGCATCCGGATATCGCCAAGGTCTCCTTCACCGGTGAAGTCGGCACTGGCAAGAAAGTCATGTCTGCGGCGGCAGCTTCCTCTCTCAAGGATGTCACCATGGAGCTGGGCGGCAAGTCGCCTCTGATCGTATGCCGTGATGCCGACCTGGTGCGAGCTGCTGACGCCGCCATGATGGCCAACTACTACTCCAGTGGCCAGGTCTGCACCAATGGCACTCGTGTGTTCGTCGACAATGCCGTCAAGGCAGAATTCGAAGCACTCATCGCAGAGCGTGTCGTGCGCATCAAGGCCGGGGACCCTCTCGACCCTGAGGTCAACTTCGGCCCCTTGGTAAGCTTCGAGCATCAACAGAAGGTGCTGTCCTATATCGAGCTGGGCAAGCAGGAAGGCGCTCGCCTCGTGGCCGGCGGCGACAGTTGGAACCAGGGCGACTGGGCCAAGGGTGCCTGGGCATCTCCCACCGTTTTCAGCGACTGCACCGATGACATGCGCATCGTTCGCGAGGAAATCTTTGGCCCGGTGATGGCGATCCTTGGCTTCGACAGCGAAGAAGAAGTCATCGAGCGTGCCAATGACACCACCTACGGCCTCGCTGCTGGGGTTTTCACCGAAAGCCTCAACCAGGCCCACCGCATGATCCACCGCCTCGAGGCAGGCATCTGCTGGATCAATACCTGGGGAGAGTCCCCTGCCGAAATGCCGGTGGGTGGCTACAAGCAATCCGGCGTTGGCCGCGAGAATGGCATCGAAACACTGGCTCACTACACCCAGACCAAGTCCATCCAGATCGAGATGGGACCGTTCGCATCGGTTTTTTAAGCGTCCAGGTTTGAGCGCCAGGTTTGAACACTTAGGTGTTTTCAGCGTTCTGGTGTTTCACGCATCAAAGAGGTAGTCATGACCCAAGTTCGCCAATTCGACTATGTCATCATTGGTGCCGGCTCAGCCGGCAATGTGCTCGCGACACGCCTGACAGAAGATGAAAATGTCAGCGTGCTGCTGCTGGAGGCTGGTGGTCCTGACTACCGGCTCGACTTCCGCACCCAAATGCCTGCCGCCCTGGCTTACCCTCTTCAAGGCAAACGCTATAACTGGGCCTACGAAACCGATCCCGAGCCCCATATGAGCGGGCGACGCATGGAATGTGGTCGTGGCAAGGGACTCGGTGGCTCTTCGCTGATCAACGGCATGTGCTACATCCGTGGCAATGCGCTGGATTACGACAACTGGGCCAAGCGTTCGGGACTGGAGGACTGGCATTACCGTAACTGTCTGCCCTACTTCCGCAAGGCAGAGACCCGTGATATCGGCCCCAATGACTATCACGGCGGTGATGGTCCCGTCAGCGTGACGACGCCCAAGGCAGATAACAACCCGCTGTACCACGCCTTCATCGAGGCGGGCCAGCAAGCGGGCTATCCTGCCACCGAGGATGTCAACGGCTACCAGCAGGAAGGCTTCGGTCCGATGGACCGCTTTGTCACTCCGAATGGTCGACGCTCAAGTACCGCACGTGGCTATCTTGATCGGGCCAAGGGCCGCGCCAACCTGACCATCGAGACACATGCCACTACTGACGTCATCATGTTCGAGGGCAAGCGTGCCGTTGGCGTGCGCTATGAGCGCAAGGGCCAGGTGCAGGAAGTGCGCGCCCAACGTGAAGTCCTGCTGTGCGCTGGTGCCATCGCCTCACCCCAGATCCTGCAACGCTCTGGTATTGGCCCCAAGGATGTGCTCGACGAGTTCGGCATTGAGGCCGTACATGTCAACGATAACGTCGGCAAGCATCTGCAGGACCATCTGGAGATGTATATCCAGTTTGAATGCAAGAAGCCCATTTCCCTGTACCCGGCACTGAAATGGTACAACCAGCCCAAGATCGGGGCTGAATGGCTATTCATGGGCAGCGGGCTGGGCGCCAGCAACCATTTCGAGGCAGCTGGCTTCATCCGCACCAACGATGCGGAAGAGTGGCCGAACCTGCAGTACCATTTCCTGCCCATCGCCATCAGCTACAACGGCAAGAGTGCTGTCCAGGCGCACGGCTTCCAGGCACACGTTGGCTCCATGCGTTCAGAAAGTGAGGGCCGAGTACGCCTGACCTCGCGTGATCCCAAGGCAGCGCCGTCGATCCTGTTCAATTACATGTCGACCGACAAGGATTGGCAGGAATTTCGCGATGCCATTCGCCTGACTCGGGAAATCATGAACCAGCCCGCCTTGGACGAATACCGCGGTCGTGAAATCTCCCCAGGTGCGCACATCCAGAGCGACGATGAACTGGACGCTTTTGTGCGCGAACATGCCGAAACCGCCTACCATCCCTGTGGTAGCTGTCGCATGGGCGAAGGTGATGACTGTGTTGTCGACGGTGCAGGACGCGTGCATGGTGTTGAAAACCTGCGCGTGGTGGATGCCTCGCTGTTCCCGGTCATTCCGACGGGCAATCTCAATGCCCCGACGATCATGCTGGCCGAACGCATGGCCGACAAGATCCGCGGCCGCGAAATGGCGCCTCCCAGCGATGCCCCTTACTACATCGCCAACGGTGCTCCGGCACAGCAAGAGCCTATGCGCAAAGTCCAGCCAGAGCGTGATGCCATCGGCTGACATTACGCCACCATTCTGCTATACGGCGCACCCTTCCAACCCCGGCATGAAGCCGGGGTTGCTGCGTAAGCCCCCTCATCCGCCTCATGAAGGCCGAAGCTCTTTCACTTCACCAAGTCAGTCGTACGCCTTCATCGCAGGACAGAAACTTTCCGATACCTGATCACAGGTCGGCGATTTTCTTACCCAGTTTATTCTTGCAGCTTACTCTTTCAACGCAGCCAGAACGTCCTCAGGGCGGATCGGCAGGTGGCGTATGCGTACTCCGATCGCATTGAAAATGGCATTGCCGATAGCCGGTGCGGGGGCAGTGACGGGAGGCTCACCAAGACCTGTCGGTACAGTTCCACTGTCGATGAACTCGACGTTCAACTCGGGAAGATCAGCCATGCGCAGCGGGCTATAGGCGTCAAGGTTGAGATCCCTTACCTGGGCATTGACGATTTCCGTTCCTTCGTGAAGAGCCATGGACAGGCCCCATAGAGCACCACCCTGAGCCTGCGCCAGCGCCCCATCGGGATGGATGAGCGATCCGGCATCTATCGCCATATCGAGGCGCTGGCAGGTCACCTTGCCCGTTGCCCGATCAACATGGACCTGGGCAACGCAGGCACACCAGGTCGGCGCATCGCGTTCCTGTCCGTGGGTGCAGGCAATGCCGATCCCGGTGTCCGGCGGAAGCGTGTTGCCATAACCCGACATTTCCGCAGCCCTGCGCAGAACGGCTGCTTGCCGCAAAGCCCCTCCCGTTGAGACGGGATCCTCGCCCTTGTTTCTACCTTCTGCCTTAAGTCTCTCGAGTCTGAATTCGAGTGGGTCTCGGCCAAGCTTGCGGGCAAGCTCATCAACGAAGCTTTCGAGCCCCCAGTTAACCCAACCAGCCGCAACTGATCGGAGCCAACCGGGAACAACGGTTTCATTGGCAAGGGTATTCGACAGTGCCCGCAGCTTTTGCGGTCCAAGCGAATACCAGTGCTCTGCACCGTGGATAGCGAAGGGGTCGAACTTGACCTTGTTGAGCCCCTCTATAAGATCGCCGGGTGACATCACTTCCGTCGGCCATCCGGCGCTTGCATGGTGCTCCATACCAACCACATCACCCTTCTGGAGTGCAGCCTTGAAGCGCTGAACAGAGGGCGAGCGAGGGGTTGAGAAGCGGCTATCCTCAGCCCGCTCAGCCAAAAGTTTGACCGGGCGCCCTCCAAGAGCCTTTGATGCAAGAATGGCGGGAATGGCGTAGTCACCAAACAGTCGCCGCCCATACCCACCGCCCAGATAATAAGTACGCATCGTTACCTGACCAGACTCAACGCCTGCGGCTGATTCAAGATGTGGAAGAATCAGCGACTGCCACTGATTTCCGGTCAGAACCTCCCAATGGCCATCATCGTCGCGCCATGCAGTGGCATTGAGCGGCTCAAGCGTAAACTGAATGACGGTAGAAGTCGTATACTCGGCCTGCAGGTTTTCACTGGCTTTTGCAAAAGCGTCAGCAAGACCATCATCATCGCGCAGCAATGAGCCTCCGCTGCTGTCGTCGATCTGCTTGCGCCCGAAGTCGAGAATATCCTTGTCGGAAACAGTGCTATTGCGCCCGGTAGACCATGACACCTCGACAAGGCGCGCTGCCTTCATCGCCGCCGGATAGGTATCGGCAAGCACGACAACCCAACCTTCAACAAAGCCGGTGGGGTCGTCCAGGGCAATGGTCTGCTGATAGCCCAGTATCGATTTGGCAGCCGTGTCGTTAATCGTCTCGACAACGCTGCCATAGCGCGTCGGTGGGATGATCGGACGGGCATAAACCATTCCTTCGGTTCTGGCATCAATGCCGTACTTGGCCGTGCCATCGACTTTCGCGGGAATGTCGAGCGCCCTTCCAGGTGATCCGATGAGGCGTCGTTCATTGATCGGCTTCAGCGGCATACCGGCAATTTCGTCCGGAGAGAATACCCGGTTGACCGCGCCCTGCGACACAAGCTCTGCGTAAGTTATCGAACCTCCGGGCCCGCTGATGCGCCCATTGCGAACCGTATAGGCCGAAGCTTCGCCGCCAAGAAGTTGTGCAGCAGCATCAATCATGGCAATGCGCCCAGCGGCACCAGCCTGACTGAGCGGCTTGAATTCTCCGAAGACCGAATAGCTTCCGCCGGTCGACATCAAGCCCCATTTCGCGTCAGTGTCGACAGCATGGATCCTGACCATGTCCCAGGATACTTCCAGCTCGTCGGCAACCATCCTGGCCAGCGCAGTACCGATATGCTGTCCCATCTCGGCATACTTGATGTTGACCGTCACGGCCCCATCAGCAGCGATGGAATACCACAGGGTCGGCGTGTATCCGTCTCGGGAAGTGCCGATTGCCGCCTCGGCAACTCCAGTGCCGAGACCAACACCGCCAAACCCGAACAACAGACCAGCCGCCCCGGTGCCAATGATGAAGCTGCGGCGCGACAATGGAATCAGATTGCAATCAGGAACACTCTTAGCCACGTCTGGAGCGAAACGATTGCGGTAATATGCGGCTATCCGCCCGAATCCGCTCATGCCTCTTTACTCCGATTGATTTCACTGGCCGCAAGTTTTATTGCGTCCCTGATCCGGTAATAGGCCATGCATCGACAAAGGTTCCCGTTCATCGCATGGGCAATATCGTTATCCGTAGGGTCAGGAAAATCTACGAGTAGCGCTGCCGCCTGCATGATTTGCCCAGATTGGCAGTAGCCACATTGTGGTGCCTGCACATTGATCCAGGCTTTCTGGAGCGGATGCTGCCCACTCGCACCAAGCCCTTCGATGGTGGTGACAATAGCCCCCTCGACCATCTCCAACGTCGTGATACAGGAGCGTACGGCGCGTCCATCGACATGAACGGTACAGGCGCCGCAAAAACCTATCCCACACCCGAACTTTGTTCCCGTATGATTGAATTCATCCCGGATTGCCCAAAGCAAAGGAGTATCTGGAGGTAGTTTGCTTTCGACTTTCTGGCCATTGAGCATGAAACCAATCATTGCGCGGCCTCCGCTTGTCTGTGTTGTTTCTCTGTGTTCTCGGTGCGTAGTGCTTTGGTCGTGCCAGCAAGATCAGCCCACGCAGGAGATATAGCCCCGATCGGTGTTGCGTAGGTTTCATGCAGATAGGCAGCGATGGCTGCAATATCTTCGTCCGTCAGCGAACTGGCATAGCCGGGCATGAAAATATCCGGATGACCGTGCGGCTTATTGACACCATTGAGGATCGCTTGAATAAGCGTCGATGGATTGGGCCCGGTAACAGCAGTATTCAACGCCAGCTCCGGGCGCAGTATATTCGGGGCCTTGTCTGGCTCGTTATAGTGGCACGCAATGCAGCCGGCCTCGAAGAGCGTCTTTCCACGGCTCGCGAGTTCCGAGAGCGACGGGGCTCGCGTGGATTGCAACGCTTCGACTATCGTCTGCTCATCTACCTGCTCGGGCGCGTCGGCAAGGTCGGCAAAATACGTCGCGAGCGCCTCGATATCGGCGTCGCTCTGCTGTGCAAGACCATCGGAAATCACCGGCGCCATTGGACCAGCAGCCACGCCATGCAACGGTGACGCACCTGTACGAAGGTATGAATAAAGCTCGTCTTTCGACCAGGGAAGTGGCGAGCCTGTATCGCCGTTGAGCGCAGGCGCATACCAGCCTTCAACCAGCGCTCCAGTATATCTGTCTCCCCCTTGCTTCTCGGCTCCCAGCAGGTTGCGCGGTGAATGGCAGGCAGAACAGTGGCCCAGGCCCTCAGCCAGATAGGCCCCACGATTCCACTGCTTTGATTTTGAGGGATCAACGGTCAAGGGAGCTGGGTCGAAAAACAGCAGTTTCCAGCCAGCTTGAAAGAAGCGGTAATTGAACGGAAAGATGATGCCATTTTCAGGCGGGTCCATCGCGACCGGTTCTTGCGTCATCAGGTAAGCGTAGATGGCATCAATATCAGACTCGGTCACGTTCTTGTAGGCTGTGTAGGGAAACCCGGGATACAGGTGTGCTCCATCGCGTCGTACGCCTTCGCGCATCGCACGCCGAAATGCTTCCTTCGACCAACGACCGATTCCGTACTGCGGATCCGGGGTAATATTTGTTGTGTATAACACCCCAAAAGGGGTCGGCAGTCCGAGGCCACCGGAGAACCGAGGACGCCCCGGGGCAGAGTGGCATGTTTCGCAATCTCCGGCAGCAGCCAGAATACGGCCCTTTTCCACCAGCTCAGGCGCAAAGCTATCGGCAGACGGCCGATCAACCGGATCGATCGGAGACTCATAGGCATAGGCGAGAAAGCCAAGAACCCCCAACACCACCGTGGCACTGCCGGCTAATAGAGCCCTACGCCATTTCATCGGAACACCACTTTCCAAAGATGATTGTAGCCAACATGAATTCTGCCTCCACTATAAAACACTAGGCAATGGACGTCTTATCGATCAGCATCAAACAATACCGTTTTATCATCTGGAATTATGACAGCAACAATCTAAAGATAGATCTGAAAACCTTGACTCAAAATTCCTACAAAAAGCACACTTACTAACCTAATGGCGATAAATTTTATCTCATCAGGTAGAGAATTTTCACTTAACTTATTGACATATATTTCGACATGCTCCTCCTTAATTTTTTAGTCAAGACATTCTGACAATACATTGTACATAGCAGAACAAATATAAGGCGCGCCGACCAACAACCAAAATGCCTATAATAGAACCACCCTATAAAATTTCCAAAAGTAAAATCAACGATTCCTAGAAAAGCCAGAACGAGCAAAACCAAGGGGAAATTCACGATAAATCAGCTTATTGCCAAAGTCTCTATAACCAAACCCATTCTTTTGCAAGATTCTTGTTTCTTTATATTACCTTTATGAACTACCAAGATTTCAGAACCTACCAAGATTTCAGAGAAACCGTCATACTGATGATAACGTGGTTTATCAGAAAAGCATTTCATTAACCCAGAATTATAATATAAGTCATATTTTCTGATGAAAAGAGCTCTAAAAAATTATCGAAACCGTACAGATGAATAGATTTTATAATGAAATACATTTCTCTATTGAACTATATTATTCATGCCGAGCATGAAAGGGGCCTTCATAATGGTCAATGATTCATCAATACGATATTTCGAGAGCTTCGCCCCCTAGCTCTTTATACGCGCCTTTTCTTGAGAGCGACGGTGGCGGACCGAATCACATCGCAATGCCTTCTCCTTCCACACCCAGCTTAATGCCGGAGTTGCTGCGTGAGGCCATCATCATTCGCTTCATGTAAGGAATTCACAATCTGACTCGACTTTCCATCGGGGCCTTTTCACATCGACGGCGATAGACGCTTTAAAGCAGTGCAGTCACTCCGCCTTAAGCGTCCATTCATTACTTCTGCAAATGGTACAAGCAATACATGGCCTCCTTCTGCGACAAGACATCACTGAGCTCATGAGAGCTCGCTATGCACAACAAGGAGCCTTAATGAGCCAAAACTTTCCTCGTCCTCTGGACTACCGCATTCTCGGCATAAGCGAATTGGCTCCTGTCATGGCCAAGGTGGCGAATGTAGCGGCCATCCTTGGTGGCCATGCCGACCACTGGCAAACCGATGAAATCAGTGATGGCAACATGAATGCCGTCTACCGTCTGAGCGGCCCGAATGGCTCCGTCATCATCAAGCAGGCATTACCCTATATTCGCGTCATCGGTGAAGACTGGCCATTTCCTGTCTCCCGTATCGACTACGAAGCCCAGGCTCTGGGCTGGTACAACCGGCTGACGCCGCACCAATCACCTCAGATGTTGCATCATGACCATCAACTCGGCGTGATGGTCATGGAAGATCTCAGGCATCACTGCGTCGCCCGCCTGGCATTCATCCGGGGCCAGCAGTTTCCTGACCTGGGCGTGCAGTTAGGTGATTTCCTTGCCCACAGCCTGTTCTTCACCTCTGACTACCACCTTTCTACCCCGCAGAAGAAATCTCTGGCCGCGACCTTTTGCGGCAACGCCGTACTGTGTGAGACCACTGAAGATGTCATCTTCACCAGTCCCTATCATCACCACCCCATGAACCGAGTGTCACCCGGCACTGAAAGCATGGCCAGGCAGCTGCGCGCCGATATCCCGTTGAAACTGGCCGTTACTCAGATGAAACAGGTCTTTCGTACACGTTCAGAAGCACTGATACACGGTGACCTTCACACTGGATCCATCATGCTCAAGGGCAGTGACAACCGGGTCATTGATGCTGAGTGGGCGTTTCATGGTCCAATGGGGTTTGATTCAGGCGTCCTGATGGGCAACCTGTTGATGGCTGCCATCAGTCAACCGGGGCATCGCCAATCACTTCGCGAGCAAGAGGACATGAGCCATTGGCTGCTGTCCTGCATTCATCAGCTATGGCAACGTTTCACGCAACGTTTTCGCGCATTGGCCCACACACATGCTGGCGACTTCATCAGCGCAATGCACCTCGATGTGGAAAGCCTCGACATGCTGCTCGACCGACACCTACACACCATCCTTGCCGATAGCCTCGGTTTCGCCGGTGCCGAGATCATTCGTCGCATCATCGGCATAGCGCATGTAGAGGACTTCGAGCATATCGCCAACCCATCGCTACGCGCGGATCTCGAACAGCAAGCCCTTCAAATCGCCCGTCAATGGCTATTGAAGCGTCATGAATATCACACCCTCGGCGATGCCCTGCTCTGTGCCGAACGGCTCCTTTGCTGCCCCTCATCCAGGCCAGAATAAAACAGACTGGCAATGGAAAGACACTGGTGGCATCTTCGCCACCAGTGTCTTGCTCTACACATGTTTCAACTTCAATCTTGCTGCACAGTCACTGCAGGTAGTGACTCCTGTATATTCCTGGCTTGCCATAACCTTGGCAGGAAAAAACCGATGCAACACACTAGCAGTCCCCAAGCATTCGCCCCCAGCAACAATGCATATTTTCCATCACCAATGGCCATCCAATCGGGCAACATTCCAAAAGCATGCATTAAGCCAAAGGCCATACCCGGCCAGAAGGCCAGATGGAAGCTCGATGCCCCAGAAGAGTAGCGAGCAAGGATAAATACCGGCGCCAGTCCCATGACCATGGTCCCGGAAATGGTCGTTGCCTTGAGAATATCCGTGCCTGCCAACATTGGCAGGTTACCCAGTACCGCAAACACCACCATGACAATGGCGCCATTACGCCACTGCTGGGTACTGGGCAGACGCTCAGCCAAGGCCGGAATATCACGGGCCAATGATGCCGACAGCGAAGCAAAGGTGGAATCCAAGGTCGAGCCTGCCGCAGCGATCATCAGCATCGACATCAACAGCAAAGTGCCGCTTCCCAGCAACGCTGCTACAGCAGCAGGTGCATTACCATTGATCTCAATACCCTCTACGTATGCCTGAACGCCCACCAGGCTGAACAGGGCTATCGCCAGGAACCCGGCCACTCCTGCGATGATAAAGGCCCTCAGCATATCGCGCTCTCGGTTAAGGAAGCCTCTATCCGTCAGTACGGGATCATGGAAGGGATAACTGAACACCTGCAGCATCGCTACCAGCAGGAGGTCAACGCCTCCCGCCAGCGTCCACTCACCCGCATGCAACAGGGACGTTTCATTGGTGCTTGTCCGAGGCAATACCCAGAACATGACCAATCCAAGCAGAACGACAAACAGTGCGCTCTGGATAGCATCTGTGAACAGAGAACCCCGCATGCCTCCCTTGAGACTGTAAACCAGGGTAAAGCCGGTGAAGGCCAACGCTGCGGCAATGAAACCTGTCGAGCCAGGCGCACCAAAATAACCGCCTACCACTGCGGTATTACTCCATATCTCGTTATATAGCCGCACCAGGATCGCCAGCGAGAAGGCCAATGCAGCAGCACGGCCATAGCGTTGCATCAGAAATGCCACAAGCCCGGTAGCGGCGAAACGGCGACGAAGATAAAGGATGACCACGCCAGCAACCGGAATCGATAACCACCAGGTCGCATAGGCCAGCCCTCCCACCAGTCCGTAGGAGGCACCGAGGTTAGCGGCATTGGTAATCGATTTGGCAAAGATCCAGGAGATGAATACTGACAATGTCAGCATCGGCATGGATACCGCTCGCCCATTCACCACCCCATTGAAGAAGCCTTCTGCGTTCGAGGCTCGTGGGGTCAGCCACACCAGTAGTACGCCATAGACACATAGAAACCCCCAGAAGGCCATGAGGAATGTCGTACTCATGCCAGCGCGCCTCCACAGCTTGAACCTTGCCCTGCCGTACAGCCATAGCAGTGACTTGCAACCTGAATTGGCTGATGGGAAAAATCGTGTTCCAGCAGATCCCGCAGGTGCAGGGTTCGCTGCTTGCCACCCAGAGGCATATCAAGCATTTGATTGAAATCACAGTCGTAGGTATAGCCGCGATAATCCACTGACAAGGTATCTCGGCACATCACGCGCTCAAGGTTGGCATCACAATGGCTATCCTTGAGTAGTGTCATGTAATCGTTGAGCTCTCCTCTAGAGATCAACTGGCTACCAAAGCGTGCAATCGGCATATTGGTGATGGTGAACAAGCCGTCGAACCGGATGCCAAACTGATCCGCCAGTTCTTGCTTGTAGGCTTGCTCCAGCTGTTGTTGTGGTGGTGGCAGGCTAGGGCCGCCAGGATTGAACACCAGGTGCAACTTCGGTGCACCTGGCTCGCCACTCCCATAACCCGCTGCATTGAGCCTACGCAGACCTTCGATGCTGGCATTGAACACTCCCTTGCCGCGTTGAGCGTCAACATTGTCCTCGGTATAACAAGGTAGGGATGCCACGACTTCGACCCGATGTGCAGCGAGAAATGCCACCAGATCTTCGTGGCCCGGCTCCACCAGAATGGTCAAGTTGCTGCGATCAATGACATGCACACCGCGTTTGTGCGCGGCTTTCACCAGAGGGCGGAACGCCGGCATCATTTCCGGGGCACCTCCCGTCAGATCGAGCGTCTTGATGTCATGCCGCTCGATGAATTTCAGCACCAGCGCCTGCGTATCTTCATCCATCATCTCGGTGCGGCGCGGGCTGGCAGCAACATGGCAGTGCGTGCAGGACAGGTTGCATAGATAACCGATATTCACCTGCAGTGTGCGCAGTGTGCGACGTCTGATCGGCGGAAAACCGCCGGCGATAAGATATTCTCTGGTATCAAGCATGAATCACCTGTGTTCTGACATCATGCATTTAAGCTTTTGCCACGTTTCACGGTCAGCAACGTGTCGTGGTCACGCATCACATACAGCGTCCAGCACGCCGCCAGCATGGGAAACGCAGCAAAGAACAACAGGTTGCCGAATGGATCTGTCACCATCGAAGGGATTGTCACCAACGTTGTGATCCCATGTAGCATCAGCACCAGACCATAGCTGATGCGTTTGAAGCTTCCGCTGACAAATGCCACCACCAGGATCAACTCAAGAATCCCCAATGCATGGATTGCGATGCTTCCTACGCCCTCAATGCCAAAGAAAGCGTCAAAGACACGGCTGCCATGGGCAGGGTCGAGAAACTTGTCCAGCGTCCAGGCGAACAACACGACAAACACACCTAGACGTAATGACAATAAACTGGTCTTTAGTCCTGCCATTGCATGAGCTCCATTGCCTGTTTCCATATTCGCCCACCACATCGAACCTACACATGACCGCCATGGGTACGAACGCATGGAAGAGCTTCCACGTGGCAGTCACACAAACCAACCGCCGCGTAGACATGTCGATATAGGATCACGAACCTTACACTTGGCAGGAAAGTGTAAGGTGCACGCCTTTTACCCTGCCCATTCCAGCGTCATACTCGACATTGGTCCAAGGGCCCTTCTTTCACACCCTCCTTTCCTTGCTGAAACGGCAGGGCTCTGCCAGTATTCAAACAAGTGTTTAATTCTTCCTGACTGGAGAGCCTCATGCTCAGCCTGCTCTTGCTGTTGCTCACCCTTGTGGGTCTGATCCTTGTCGCTCGGCGCGAAGCCGGTGCTCTTACTGCCCTGGCAGTGCCCGGAATCTTCGGGCTGATTGGTCTGATAAGCGGGGCAAGCCTGGCCGCCGTCGTACTGCTGGCCTGCGCTGCGATCATTGCTGTCTGCGGCCTCCCCACCTTGCGCAACAAGTGGCTGACAGCCCGCCTGTTCGCCATGTTCAAGAAAGTGGCCCCGAAGGTCTCCGAAACCGAGCGCACGGCCCTCGAAGCTGGCAGCGTCGCCTGGGACGGAGAACTGTTCTCCGGCAAGCCGGACTGGCAACGCTTGCTGTCATTTCATGATGATGGCCTGAGCGAAGAAGAACGCGCCTTTATCGACCATCAGTGCAGCGTGGCCGCCGGTATGTGTAATTCCTGGGACATTGCCAAGGAACGTGCTGACCTGCCCGAGGAATTGTGGAACTACATCAAGAAGGAACGTTTCTTCGGCATGATCATTCCGAAGGAATACGGCGGGCTGGGCTTCTCCGCCAAGGCACAGTCTGCCGTGCTGCAGAAACTTGCCGTCAATGAGACATTGATGGTCACCGTTGGTGTTCCCAATTCGCTTGGCCCCGGAGAACTGCTGCTCAAGTACGGCACTCAGGAACAGAAAGACTACTACCTGCCTCGTCTGGCAGATGGCCGTGAAATCCCCTGCTTCGGCCTGACAGGACCACGCGCCGGCTCCGATGCCACCTCCCTGCCGGATGTCGGCATCGTGTGCAAGAAGGTCATCGATGGAGAAGAAGTGCTGGGCCTTTCCCTGACCTTCAACAAGCGCTGGATCACTCTCGCGCCCATTGCCACCGTAGTCGGCCTGGCCTTCCGCATGTTCGACCCGGATCACCTGTTGGGTGACGAAGAGGACCTTGGCATCACCTGCGCCCTGGTGCCACGCGATACCGAGGGTATGGAGATCGGCCGTCGTCACCACCCCATCGGCAGCCCATTCATGAACGGCCCAATTCGCGGCCAGGATGTGTTCGTCCCGCTGGATACCATCATCGGCGGCCCAAAGATGGCTGGCGAAGGATGGCGCATGCTGGTCGAATGCCTGTCCGTGGGACGTTGCATCACCCTACCCTCCGGCGCCACGGGCACTAGCCGTTATGCCATCGGCTGGGCGGGAGGCTTCGCCCGCATTCGTCGTCAGTTCAACGTTCCCGTCGCGGAAATGGAAGGTGTTCAAGAGCCTCTGGCACGCATGGCAGCCAAGGGCTATATCGCCAATGCCGTGGTCTACCAGACCGCCAACACCATCGACCATGGGGAAGCACCTTCTGTACCTTCCGCCATTCTCAAGAGCCACCTGACCGAATTTCAGCGTGAAGTGCTGGCCGATGCCATGGACATCCATGGCGGCAAGGCGGTTACCCTTGGTCCGCGCAACTATATCGGTGTCGGCTACAGCGCCAACCCGGTGGCCATCACCGTGGAAGGCGCCAATATCATGACCCGCAACCTGATGATCTTCGGCCAGGGAGCCATTCGCTGCCATCCTTATGTGCTCGAAGAACTGGCCGCCAAGGATACCGACGACCAGGCCCGCTTCGACAAAGCCTTCTTCGCGCATGCCGGGTTGATTTTCGGCAATGCAGCCCGGGCTTTCAGCATGGGCCTGACACAAGGACTGGGTATCGGCCAGCCCGCGACGCCCTTCGACCAGGTTGCCACCCCCTTCGCTCAGGATGTGGCGCGTCTATCCGCCGGCTTCGGGCTATGCGCCGATGCCGCCATGGCCAGCCTCGGTTCTGCTCTCAAGCAACGCGAGATGCTCTCCGCGCGTCTCGGTGACATCCTGGCCAACCTCTATCTCACCAGCATGGTGATCAAGCACTGGCATGAAGGCGACAAGGTCGAAGGAGAGAAAGCGCTGTTCCAGTACGCCTGCATCTTCTTGCTCTATCGTGCTGAACAAGCCTTCGTTGAAGTGTTCGATAACCTGCCCAACCGAGCATTGGGGCGCGTCCTGAAGCTCGTCGTGATGCCGCGTGGTCGGCGCTGGTCGAAGCCCCATGACGACCTTGCGCGCAACATTGCCGCTCAGGTCTCACGTCATACCCCGCTACGCAGCAAACTGCTGGCAGGCAGCTGGGATCAGCAGGATGGTACCGAGGACAATCCTCTGGCTCACTACAACGCGCTGCTCGCCACCCAGGACCGTGCCGAGGCCCTGTACCGCACCATCAACAAGGCTTATGCCAAGGGCGAGTTACCCGCCCAGGCACTGCATCCTGAACAGCGTCTTGAAGCCGCTCTTGAGGCAGGCGTGATCAACCAGGAGGATGCACAGTTCATGAGAGAGCGTGAGGCAGAAGTGCTGGAAATGCTCAGCGTGGATGACTTCGCCTTCGATGCCTTTGTCAGCGACAAGGAAAAGCTCGTGCGTCACGCCGACGCCGCGTGACATTCACGCTGTCAAGACAGTCACCTACCTGCAAAGGCATACGCCCGGCTTATCAGCCGGGCGTATTGCATTTCTGGCCAGCGACTCTCGCCCTGCCTCTTTGGCACTGCACGCATGCTCAACCAAGTTTGCGCAAGGCCGATTTCAAGCGCATGACTGCGGGCCCGGCTTGCTCCGGCGTGATGCCCGAATATGAAAGCCGCATTTGATTAGCTCCCTCGTAGCGGGCTTCAGCAGGATAGAACTCCGCACCGGGGACAAATGCTACTCCTTCTTCAAGGGCCAGTTGCAGCAAGGTGGAAGCCTCCACATCTTGCTCAAGCGTGCCCCACAGGAACATACCGCCTTCGGGACGTGTGAAGCTGATGCTGCCCGCAAGCTCTGAGTTCAGTGCATCCGCCAGTGCATGCATGCGTTGCCGGTAACCCTGTACTGCCTTGTCTAGATTCGCTTCCAATCGCCCCGACGCCAGATAGTGGGAGACAATGTTTTGCGACATGGTGCTGGTATGCAGATCCTTGGACTGCTTCATGATCACCATATCCCTGAGCAGGCTTGGCTCTGCCGTCACCCAGCCAACACGCAATCCAGGAGAGATGAACTTCGAAAAGGACGCCACATGTATGCAGTTATGGCTACCCATCGAGCGCGCAAGCTGATGAATGCTGGGGAGCTCCTGTCCTGAAAAGCGCAATTTCCCATAAGGGTTATCTTCGATGATATAAAAACCATACTTTTCAGACAGTTCAATAAGGGCTCTACGCCGCTCCAGTGCCATGACCCGCCCAGTTGGATTGGCAAAGTCCGGCACGACATACACCGCACCGACCTTCGAAGATTGAGCCAGGTCCTCGACTTCATCAAGCGCTATTCCATCCTCGTCGCCACCAGCACTTGCCATCTCGATGCCTGCAATATCCAGGATCTGCAAGGCGGCAAGGTAGGTCGGGCGCTCAACAATGACTTTCTCTCCAGGCGCAACAGCCACATGGAACGCCAGCTCAAGTCCTTGTTGAGATCCCGTCGTTATCAGCACGTCATGGATGTCCACCCCTTGGTCATAGGAGAGAAACCGATCACTTATCATTTGCCTGAGCGAAGGTTCTCCTTCTGTCAGGCTGTACTGATAACGAGACTTCGCTGGCGAATCGGACAACCAGGTCCGGCAGGCTGCATCCAATCCCTCGATATCCATCAAATCGCTATTCGGCATGCCGCCCGCCAGCGATATCATGCCCTCCTTTCTGGCCACTTCCAGAAGGTCCCTGACGGGTGATGATGTGAAACGAGACGGCCTAGCAGTGTTGCGCATGACTTTTCCTCATCGTCCTACTCCCTTCGCTATCACCATACTCTTGTCTACTGCCATGCCCTTTGTCATCGAATTCATGCGACATACAGGAGTTGGTCTCGACACTGCATAGAAACTGGCACCTATAACGGCCAGACCCATAAAATCATCGGAATGGACACTGCCAGCACCAGCAGCTCCAGTGGCAACCCCATGCGCCAGTAATCACCAAAGCGATAGCCACCCGGCCCCATGACCAGCGTGTTGGACTGATGTCCAATCGGCGTCAGGAAGGCGCAGGAGGCGCTGATGGCCACCACCATCAGGAAGGGGTCCATGGACACGTCAAAACCGCTGGCCAGACTGACAGCTATAGGCGCCATCAGCACGGCTGCGGCCGCATTGTTGATCACATCCGAAAGCATCATGGTAATCCCGAACAATGCCACCAACGTGACCACTGGTGGCCATTGGCTACCCAGTGTCAGCATCCACTCGGCCACCATGGCCGCCCCGCCACTGCTCTCCAGAGCTTGCCCCACGGGCAGCATGGCGGCAAGCAGCACGATGATCGGCCCATCAATGGCCTTGTAGGCATCACGCAATGGCAATACCCCGATCAACAGAGAGACCACCGCGGCCGCGGACAATGCAACCGCCGATGACATGAAGTCGAGCAGCATGGCCACGATGGCAAGGGCGAAAATACCAATGGACATCAGCAACAATCGAGGTTGCCCAATTGTCAGGTCGCGGCTGGCCAGCGGCAGGCAGTCCAGCGCAGAGAGACTCTCGGCAATGTCGCCTTCGTCTCCTTGCAACAGCAGGACATCTCCTGGCTGGAAGCGAATGTCACGCAGGCGTTGCTTGAGACGTACCCCGTCACGGGCCACCGCCACCAGATGCAGCCCATGTTGATTGTGCAGGCGTAACTGACCGACCGTCCGGTTGACCATCACCGAGTCATTGCGAATCACCGCTTCAATCAGTTGCAGCCCCTCGGTATCAACCTTGTTCTTGTCTTGCTTGTTCTTGTCTTGCTTGCTGGCCTGCTTATCGTCATTGCCATTGTCAGCCTTTGTTGCTGATTTTCCCTTATCCGCGCTGTCCACCGCACCGGCCTCTTCTTCATCACGGCGCCCCAGCTTCAGGCCGGCCTTGTCCGCCAGAAGCTTCATCTCGTCGGGGCCGACTTCCATCAGCAGGATATCGCCTTCCTGCAAGGCCCCCATGAAGGCATGTCCTGGCCGCCGCTTGTCATCACGGATGACACCCAGGATCGGCATCGGCTCCTCAAGTGCCTGTCGGAGTTCGCGCAATGACCAGCCATTGGCCTTGGAATCTTCGTCCACACGCAATTCCACCAGATATTCCGAAGTCTCGAACATGGCCTCCGTGCTCGCCTTGCTGGCTCTTTGGGGCACCAGGCGCCAGCCCAGCAGAATGATGAAGGCCAGGCCTGCAATGCCTACGACAGCCCCCACCGGGAAAAAGGAGAACATACCGAAAGCTTCTCCCGTCTGAGTGGCGCGGAAGCTGGCGATGATGATATTGGGTGGTGTGCCGATCAGGGTCATCAACCCTCCCAGCAGTGATGCAAAGGCCAACGGCATCAACAATATCGACGGCGAGATGTTGTGCTCCCTGGCCATGCGCAGCGCAACCGGCAGCAGCAGTGCCAGTGCTCCGACATTGTTCATCACTGCCGACAACACCATCACCACACCGGTCAGAACCAGCAACTGCAGTGTCAATTGACTACCGACCTTCAAGGCCTGTTCGGCGATCACATCCACCAGCCCTGAACGCTCGAACCCTTTGCTCAGCACCAGTACAGCCGCCACCGTGATGACCGCAGGATGGCCAAACCCCATGAAGGCGTCATCGGCAGGAACCAGCCCAAGCACTACCGATACCAGCAGCGCACTGACCGCCACCAGGTCATAACGAAAACGTCCCCAGACGAACGCTGCCAGCGTCAATCCGAGGACGATGAAGATTTGCGTACTATCTGATAACCCCGCCATGCCACCCGATAACCCCGTCATGTTGCACCTCCCTGTGTCGTCACTTCAGCATAGTTGCTGAATGATTCAGGAAGATCTCTCACATACCGCACTTAGCGAAAAAACGGCAGAAAAGCAGCAACAAGACAGTAGGCAATGCCCGCACAAAAGGACGGCAAGAAGGCTGGCAGGGAAATGAAAACGCTGTTCCGATCACGATGCCGATTCGGAAAACGGCAAAGGCGCTTCCCCGCGCCGCACTTCGAATACATTGAGTGTCATCGCGACCAGAGCGTAATACCCCAGCACGCCGACCAGTTCGACAACAGCCACCTCACCCAAGGCATCCACGGCGTCACGATACAACGCATCACTGACTCGGCGAGTGTCGTACAGCTCACGCGCTACCCGATAGACCAGGGACTCGTCCGCAGCACTGAAATCAGGCGTCTCCCCGCTTCTCAACGACTCGATGATAGTCGCGGATACGCCAGCCTCACGGGCGATAGGCTCATGTATCTGCCATTCCGCCTGGGAGCGCCACCACGATGCCGTCGCCAGAATGGCCAATTCTGTCAGCCGCAATGGCAACTGCGTGTGATAACGGCAGAAGGCCCCAAGACGCTGCGCATGGTCAGCCAGTTCCGGACTATGGATCCAGGCAAGAAAGGGGCCATCGAGGTTGCCCCGGGGGCCACTGAGAATATCCTTTAGCACCGCGCGCTGGGCGTCACTCATCTGTTCATCGCCGAGGGAAGTGAGGCGGGACTGAATCTCCATGAAAGCTCCTTGGTGGATATCTCAACAGGACAGCACTTGATCGATGGCCGTCCCCAGCTTGTCGACGACTTCATCGAGGTGTTGCTGTTCGAGGATGAACGGCGGCGCCAGCAGGATATGGTCGCCCTGGCGGCCATCCACCGTACCGCCGGCGGGATAGCACATCAGGCCAGCCTGCATGGCTGCAGCCTTGATACGCCCGTTGATACCACGCCCAGCATCGAAAGGCGCCTTGGTCTCACGATTCTCGACTAGTTCCAGCCCCCAGAAGAGTCCCCGACCCCGGATGTCATCGACATATGGATGCTCGGCAAAACGATCTCTCAGGCGTTGCTCCAGCCCTTCTCCCAATTGCCTGACACGTGCCAGCAGATTGCGCTCTTCAATCACCTGCTGGACGGCAAGGGCCGCCGCACAGGCCGTCGCATGGCCGATATAAGTGTGGCCATGCTGGAAAAAGCCCGAACCCGCAGCAATGGCATCACGAATCTTGCCGCTGACCAAAGTAGCACCAATCGGTTGATACCCCGCCCCCAGGCCCTTGGCCACGGTCGTCAGATCGGGTGCGATGCCTTCCTGTTCAGCCGCAAACAAGGTCCCCGTGCGGCCCATGCCACACATCACTTCATCGAGAATCAGCAAAATGCCATAGCGATCGCAGATCTCTCGTATCCGACGAAAATATCCCGGTACCGCCGGTACAGCGCCAAGCGTCGCCCCAACCACCGGTTCCGCAACGAACGCCATGACGCTATCGGGTCCCAGGCGCTGAATCTGGGCATCGAGTTCTGCCGCCAGACGCTCCCCATAAGCCTCCGCGGTTTCCGTAGATTCCTGCCCCCGGTAGGCATAGCAAGGGCTGACGTGTGTCATTTCCATCAACAACGGCTCAAACGGACGGCGTCGCCAGGCATTACCCCCCGTGGCCAAGGCGCCCAGCGTGTTGCCATGGTAACTCTGGCGCCGGGCGATAACGTGGCGTCGCTGTGGCTGGCCAATCTCGAGAAAGTATTGGCGCGCCATTTTCAGCGCCGCTTCTACGGCTTCGGACCCTCCTGACACGAAATACACCGATTCGATACCTTCTGGCGCCCGCTCGACCAGGAAGTCTGCCAGTTGCTCCATCGGTTGCGATGTAAAGAAGGAACTGTGCGCATAGGCCATGTTCGCCACTTGGTCAGCAATGGCATTGCGGACATCAGAATCGCTGTGTCCCAGGCAGGACACCGCCGCGCCACCACAGGCATCCAGATAACGGCGCCCGTCGGCATCAATCAGGTAAGGCCCATCACCGGCTACAGCAGTGGGGTATTGGTGATGCAGGTGACGATGGAAAACATGGCTCATGTGAGGCTCCCGGTATTCGGATCAGCAAAAAGCATCCATGCACGTCAAAAGACATTTTATGCAAATTTACAATGCATTTTTAAATACAGCAATTGATATTTGCACGAAAGATCGTCACATAGCTGGCAAAATACGCTAACCTCTTGAATGTCGGCCCGTACTTCACAGGAACCTCGATGACTGACGCCCCTGCCACGCTGGATGCCTTGCAAACCCGTCTCGAAGATATCCGTGCCGGACACAGTGAGATGCGTCTCGGCAAGCGCTCACAACGGGTGCTCGCCACCCTGCTCGATACCCCCCAGCAAAGTGCCGTATCGTCCATCAGCGACCTGGCTCAACGCCTCAGCGTCAATGCATCCACCCTGACCCGACTCGCCCAACGCTTGGGCTATGGTGGCTTTTCCGAGCTACAGGAAGTGTTTCGTCGCGAACTGACCGATGGTGGCCGACATTTCTACAGTGACCTGGCAGCAAAGCTGGCCACTGACCGTCAACAAGGAGGAGGTCTCGAGCGCCTGGCACGCATGGGACGCCAGGAAAGCGCCAACTTCTCGGGGCTGCTGGCACGTCTGGATGCGGACACCTACCAGCGCTGTGTCGAGAAGCTGGCGACGGCCAAAAGAGTGAGAGTGCATGGCCAACGACA
Source organism: Halomonas sp. (assembly GCF_029263665.1). GTDB lineage: Bacteria > Pseudomonadota > Gammaproteobacteria > Pseudomonadales > Halomonadaceae > Halomonas. Next base: position 141,497 of record NZ_JAJUFQ010000008.1, on the reverse strand, counting down.
ATTCGCATCGCTTGCCAGTTTCCTGGCCTATGGCCTGGGGATGCTGCGTTCGGAAGTGTCAGTCTTGAATCCTGGCAACCATGGCACTGCTGATGCCCTGGCCCAGATGGAGCCCGATGACGTGTTGATTGCCATCAGTTGCTTTCCTTACACCACTAACGTGGTCACCACGGCTCAGGTAGCGGCCCGCCATGGCATCAATGTCATCGCCCTGACCGATGGCGAGCATTCCCCTCTGGCCCAGGTCGCCAGTGAAACCTTCCATGTACCCAACGACAGTCTGTTCTTCTCCAATAGCATGTGTGCCTTCATGCTGCTCGCCCAGGGCCTGCTCAGCGAAGTGGCAGACACCCTGGGCGACAAAGGCCTGGAAGCGCTCAAGCAGCGCGAAAAAATGATTCAGGAACTCGGCGCAGCATTATAGGTCCCGTCAAGGGAGCAGGATCGTGGAACCGGTTGTCTGTCGCCCTGCCACGGCATCCTGCGCCTTGCCTGCTTCAGCCAGAGGGAAGCGCTGGCTGACATCAACCTTGAGCCTGCCACTGGCGAGCATGTCGAAAAGCTCCTCGGCCATTGCCTCGAAGCGCTCTCGAGTATCGGCATAACCCGCCAGGCTGGGCCGCGTGGCAAACAACGAACCCTTCTGGTTGAGAATTCCCAGGTTCACGCCTTCCACCGGGCCCGAAGCATTGCCGAAGCTGACCATCAGACCACGTTTCTTGAGGCAGTCCAGAGAAGTCAGCCAGGTATCCCTGCCGACGGAATCGTAGACGACGTCCACCATATCCCCATCCGTCAGTTCGCGAACCCGTTCCACTACATCTTCGCGGGTATAATCGATGGTCGCCCAGGCCCCGTTACGCATGGCGATCTCGGCCTTTTCCTCTGAACTGACGGTACCGATCAACTTGACACCCAGTGCCTTCGCCCACTGGCAGGCCAACGACCCCACACCCCCGGCAGCGGCATGGAACAGAATGGTCTCGCCGCCCTTGAGGGGATAGGTCTGGCGCAGCAAGTACTGCACCGTAAGGCCCTTGAGCATACAGCCAGCCGCGGTATCGAAGTCGATACTGTCGGGTAATCGCACCACTTTTTCTGCGGACATCACGTGCTGCTCTGCATAAGCACCTAGAGGTGCCTGGGCATAAGCGACACGATCGCCTACCTTGAGATGTGTGACGCCCTCGCCGATGGCATCGATCACACCGGCACCTTCGGTACCGAGCCCGGAGGGCATCACGGCAGTCGGGTACAACCCGGTTCGGAAATAGATATCGATGAAGTTCAGACCAATCGCCTGATTGGCCACCCGAACCTCACCGGGCCCAGGCTCAGGCACCGCGACCTCGACGAGTTCGAGCACTTCGGAGCCCCCCGTACGGGAGAACTGAATTTGCTTGATCTGGATTTGCTTGACCACGGAGCATTTCCTTAAGCTGCTTATTGACGTTAGGGTTACTCAGTCAAGCGCTGAGTGGGAATGTGGTCAAGCACCAAGTCACCAGAGACTCGCCGCCAGGAGTTGACAACCCAAACTGCATACATAAAACTCAGGAAAGTGTATACATATTGGAGAGAGGATCAGATCCTCACCAATGATGCCACTTACGACAACTCGAATCAGGACGTCATACAGGAGCGACACCATGACTTCTCGCAAAACTGCTCTCAGCCTGCGCTTCGCTCTCGCTGCCGCCGCACTGGCCGCTCTGCCTCTGATGGGCTCTTCCGTCGCCATGGCCGAAGAAGGCGAAGGCGTACCCGAAGAATGTGCCCTGACCATCTCAGGCGATGATCAGATGCAGTTCGACCAGAAAGAGCTCAGCGTCCCCTCTAGCTGCGAAACTGTCAGCCTGACGCTGGAACACACCGGCAGCATGGATGCCTCTGCCATGGGCCATAACTGGGTGCTCGCCCCGACCGACGCCTATGAGGAAATCGCTCAGGCCGGCATGCAGGCAGGCCCGGATGCTGGCTACCTGCCCGAAGATGACCGCATCATTGCCGCCACTGATATCATTGGTGGTGGAGAAAGCACCACTGTCGAATTCTCCACAGCCGACCTGGCCGGCCAGGACCTGACTTTCTTCTGCTCCTTCCCGGGTCACTACGCCATGATGAACGGGACGTTCACTGTCACAGAGTAAACCTGCAGCTTACTAAGCTCGTCTGCTGGAGCCCCATGTCAACGGTCTCCACAACAAAATGCCCTCGCAGGAACTCCTGCGAGGGCATTGTCTTGTTTGCCAGCATCAGCGCAACCTGCGACAGCAGACAAACGTCATCAGACAAACATCATCAGGCAAACTACAGCGTGGTCGGGAATGACTCCAGTCCGCGGATAAAGCGGTTCTTGTAATCCTCAAACAGTGCCTTGTCCTGTTTGAAGTTGGCCACCACCGATTTCTGGTCCACCGTCAGCGCACGCGGCAAGTCCTTGAAGCTGGTAGAAGGGTGCTTGGGCCCCAGTCCAACCTGCAGACCACCCGGCCCCTTGAGCCAACGCTGGATACCGGCAGCAGAAAAGCGGGCCTTGTCAGCATCGCTGACCACATCGACACGAATGGGAGCCCGCATGGCAAGTTCTGCCACCAGGCGTAACGCTGGATTGAGTCCACGCGCCTTGGCTTTGACCACATCTTCAGACACCTGGTCATCGGCATCCGGGTCCAGCGATACCATGTGCACGACACTCATGCTTTTACCGGCTTCATCGCTGACCAGCAGTGCCAGCGCGATAGGTCGAGACTGATCATCCACCAGCGCAAGCAGGCGTGCAGCATCCTGCTTGAACAGCACTCCGATCACGCCAGCGAATGTCGCCAAGGGAGCGATACCCGCCTGATGGCCATAGACTTCGGCACACAATCGAGCCAGGCAAGCCTCACGCTGCTGTGGCTGGTTGATTTTCACGACCTTCATTGAGATTCCCCGGAGAAAAGCGGTTCAAACGAATCGCGGGAGACTAGCACATTATGCTGCCAAGCTCTTCCTTGGGAACACTGCATAAATGCCTACGCGTGCAAATCACTGGGCTATAGCCGCCATCCATGGCGGCTACCCTTCGGGCCATCCGAAGGATGTTCCAATTCGCTCCCGGCGAATGGGGGCGCGGTGCTCACCATCCTCACCTATACCCCATAGGCTCCGGTGGTTGCGCTCCGTGCGCCTTGCGCGACCCACAGGGATGTGGGAAGTGCAATGGTTCGTCGGGAACGAACATAGCCTTCATCCCGCTCGGCTGATTTATTCAGCGTTTCCTTTGTATTCCTATCAGGATACCTTGGCATGCCATACTGGCACCCGCATGATGCTTGCTGATCATATTGGTTATCACCAAGGAGATGCCATGACGCCACCCTCTCCCCACCTGCCTCGACTGATTGCCCACCGGGGACTGTCTGCCCATGCTCCGGAGAATACCCGGGCTGCGGTTCGTGCAGCTCATCGTGCTGGTTTCCACTGGGTCGAGCTGGATGTGCAGCTGCTTGGAGACGGCACGCCGGTCATCTGGCATGACCCAGGCATGAAACGCTGCTCCGATGGGCGTGGAAAACTGCGCAAGATGCATCTGGAACAAGCCAGGGAGTATGACGTGGGCGCCTGGTTTTCCGCGGAATTTCGTGGCGAACGCATGGCCACTCTGGATGAGATGCTAAGCCTGATCTCACGTCTGGACATGGGTCTCAACCTGGAGCTCAAGGTATGTCGCGGGCGAGACCCGATAGCGCTGGCCAAGGCGGTGGTTCCACAGTTCCTGGAAGCCCTTCCTTTCGAGCGCCGCCTGCTGTCCTCGTTCCATTACCATGCTCTGAAGCAAGCGCGTCACATGGCGGATCCGGATGAGCTGGCACTGGGCGTCCTGTCCAAGCAGCTGCCGCAACGGTGGCGCGAGAAGATGGATACGCTCCAGGCATACAGCCTGCATACTGACTGGAAGCAACTGAAGGAAAAGCGAGCACGCGAAGTGAAGGAAGCCGGTATCCCCCTGCTGTGCTATACCGCCAACGACCCGCTAGCGTTCGGACCACGCTGGGACTGGGGCGTGACCAGCGTGATCTCGGACGACCCTCAGCGCTTCATGAATTAGGCTTTCATCAACCAGCGCCTGATACCGCCATCATTGAACGGTTCAACGGATCAACTCAATGATGGCATCCATATCGAGATGATATTCGATGCTGTCAGCCAAACGTTCAAGCTGTTCCTCGCGATGGACATTCAGGTCGATGCGCCGGGCCTCACCTTTGTTCAATCCCAGCCAAGCCAGCAATGTCGTGCAGGCATCCGGCGTATCGAACAGGCCATGCAGGTAGGTCCCCATTACCTGGCCATCCTCGCTCACGGCACCTTCATCGCGTCCTTCCAGGGTCATCAGCGGCCGTGTCAGTGCCTCGCCCCGACTGATGCCCTGGTGGATTTCGTAGCCATGGATGCTGCATGAGCCGTCGGCTGTCGCGATGCGGCCGCTGATACGACGCAACTGCTTGGTCGGGCGCAATACGGTTTCCATGCGCAACAGGCCAAATCCTGGAGCACCACCCGGATCACCTTCCAGGCCATCAGGGTCATTGATCCAGTCGCCCAGCATCTGGAAACCGCCACAGATACCCAGCACCCGCCCGCCATAACGCAAGTGGCGCTGCAGACGCTCCTCCCACCCCTGTTGCCGTAACCAGGCAAGGTCAGAGAGCGTGCTCTTGCTCCCAGGCAGGAGGATCACATCCGCTTCCGGCACGGGGGCATCTGGTCCGACGACATGCAAGGACACACCGGGGTGCAGGCGCAATGGATCCAGGTCGGTGTGATTGCTGATCCGAGGTAGCGCCGGCACGACCACCTTGAGCGCGCCATCACCTTCAACACGCTGCTCAAGGGACAGACTGTCTTCAGCATCCAGCATCAACCCTGGCAGATAGGGCAACACACCAAGCACGGACTTGTTTTCGCGAGCCTCGAGCCAGCTCAAGCCCGGTTCAAGCAGGGAAATATCCCCCCGGAAGCGATTGATGATCAGCCCTTTTATACGTTGCCACTCACTGCTGGAAACCAATCCCAGGGTGCCGCACAACTGCGCAAAGACACCGCCCCGCTCGATATCCCCCACCAGCAATACCGGACAGTCCGCTGCTTCGGCAAAGCCCATATTGGCGATATCGCCCTGACGCAGGTTGACCTCAGCCGGACTCCCGGCGCCTTCTGCGATGATGACGTCATAGCGGCGCGACAGGCGTTGCCAGCAGGACATCACGGTTTCTCGTGCAGTGGTCTTGTAAGCGTGATAATCCAGCGCCTGCATGCTGCCGTAGACTCGCCCGGCAAGAATCACCTGTGACCGCTGGTCACCTTCTGGCTTGAGCAGCACGGGATTCATGTCGCTATGTGGTTCGACGCCTGCCGCCTGGGCCTGCAAGGCCGTGGAGCGGCCGATCTCGCCGCCATCGATGGTCACTGCACTGTTTAACGCCATGTTCTGTGGCTTGAACGGCGCCACCTTGAAACCGCGTCGATACAAGGCTCGGCAAAGCCCTGCCACCACCGTGCTCTTGCCTGCATCCGACGTCGTGCCCTGTATCATCAGTGTCGGCATATCACCACTCCACGCCTTTCTGGGCCTTGATGCCCTGCTCCTTGAACGCGTGCTTGACCACTCGCATCTCCGTTACCGTATCGGCCAGCTCGATCAGCGCTTCTGGAGCGTGACGCCCCGTCACGACCACATGCTGCATCTCCGGCCTGGACTGAAGGTCATCCAGCACCCGATCGAGCTCCAGATAACCACGACGCAAGGCAATGTTGAGCTCATCCAGCAATACCATGTCGACATCGGGATCACGCAGCAGCTCTCGCGCCTTGTCCCAGGCTGCTTCGGCGGCCGCCATGTCACGCTGGATATCCTGAGTGTCCCAGCTATAGCCTTCCCCCATGACATGAAAGCGAACCCCGGGCTGGGCACGGCAGAAAGCGGCCTCGCCAGTGGCAAAGGCCCCCTTGATGAATTGCACGACACCCACGTTCATGCTATGTCCCAGCGCCCGAGCCAGCATGCCGAAGGCCGATGAACTCTTGCCCTTGCCAGCCCCGGTCAGCACCAGCAGAACGCCCTGCTCCTTGTCGGCATTGGCGATACGTTCGCGCATGATGCGCTGCTTGTTCGCCATCCGCTGCGCATGACGCTCGGAATCAACTTGAGGACGACTCATGAAACCTCCAGGAATTTGAAACTGGCCAAAAGTGTGAAACGAGAAAGCGTTTGAAACTAGACAGTGTTTGGACCTAGGCAGTGTTTGAAGCTAGACAGCGTTTGAAAGAGGCACAAAGACACTCACCCCATCAATGATGGCCGAGGTCAGGGATTGGCCATAGAGTCGCTCCAGTGCCGGAATGCTCAGCATGGCATCGCGCTCGCCCCAGCAGGCTTCGCCATCGGGATACAGCAGCAACAGATAATCACACCAGCGAGCCGCCATATTCAGGTCATGCAAGCACATGACGACGGCATGCCCCGATGTCGCCTGCTCATCAAGCAGTGCCATGACGGCCATCTGATGGTGCAGATCCAGATGATTGGTCGGTTCATCCACCAGCCACACCGCAGGTGACTGCGTCAGCACCGTGGCGATACCCACTCTCTGCCGCTCACCGCCCGACAGGGTAGCGATGGGGCGTGTGGCCAGATGACCGACCCCCAAGCGAACCAGGGCCTGCTGGGCCTGCTGGATGTCTTCAGCACTCTCGTTTTGCCAGAGGTGCAGAAAAGGATGGCGTCCGATCAATGCTGTCTCGAGCACGCTGGCCGGGAAATCGTCCTGGTGATGCTGGAACACCATCCCCATGTGCTGGGCAACATGACGTCGACGCAGCTGTCCCAGAGGCACTCCGTCCAGGCACACACGGCCACGCCGCGGTGCTTTCAAACCTGCCAAGGTATGCAGCAATGTTGTCTTGCCGGTGCCGTTGGGACCAAGAATTCCCCAGCGCGAGCCTGGCGCGATCGTCAGGGAAAGCGCACTGCCATCTGCGCGCTCCGGTATATCAATTACCAGTTCCTGGGTACTCAGGTGCATGTCAGTCTCCTCACCCCATCAGCCACGGCTGCGATGCAGCAGGTACAGGAAACTCGGAACACCGAGCAGCGCCGTGATGACACCAACGGGTAGCTGCTGGGGAGCAATGACCGTACGCGCCAGCGTATCAGCCAGAGTCAGCAGCGCCCCTCCGGCCAGCAAGGAAGCCGGCAGGATGACCCGTTGATCGGAACCCAGACGCAGGCGCAGCATATGCGGCACCATCAAGCCGACGAAGCCGACACTGCCTGCCGTCGTGACGGCAACCGCCGTGGCAAGGCTCGCTGCTGCATATAGCCCCAGTTCCATCGGACGAACCGCCACCCCTAGAGCGGCGGCCTGAAGCCCACCTCGGGCCAGCACATTGAGGGTGCGTCCGAAAGGTGCCAATGACACGGCAGCGATAGCGGCCAGGCTGAGTACCGGCCAGGGAGTTCCGGCATAGGCCATGTCCCCCATCAGCCAATACAGCATGCCAGGTAACTGCTCCACTGGACTGATGGTCAGGAGAAAAGTGATGGTGGCCCCCCAGCCGGAAGCCAGGACGATACCGGTCAGCAGGAGCCTGGCTGGGGTCCAGCTGCCTCCGCCATGGGCCAGGCCGAAGACCAGCAGTGTGGACAACAGGGCTCCAGAGAAAGCCGCCAAGGAGACCAGTGCAGCCCCCAGGCCCGCCAGCATGGCAAGCAAGGCTGCCACTGCCGCTCCCCCGGACAACCCCAGCACATAAGGGTCGGCCAGTGGATTGCGCAGCAGTACTTGCATCAACGCGCCGGCCAGTGCCAGCAGCGCACCAGTACCGAAAGCGGCCAGGGCTCTCGGTAGGCGCAGCTCCCAGAGCAAGGTCTGGTGCAAGGCGCTGCCATTCCCCAGCAGCGCGGCCCACAGCTCATCAGGCGACAGATTGATACTACCCAGCGCCAGCGCCAATAGCATAGCGGCCACGGAGATCAGCCCCAGCACACATAATGGCGGCCAGATCCGAGGCAGGTGGCGCAACGAAGCATCAGCGGCGCTCACGGGCGCTCTCCAGATGACGACAGAGAGACCGGGTACCTTCTACCAGGCGCGGCGTGGCCCTCTGCACCAGGTCGGGATTGATGAAGAAAAGGTTATCGCGCTCGACCGCTTTGAGATGTGGATAGGCTCGCCAGGCATCGAGCCAGGAAGCGTCCGCCTTACCCATTCCCCCGGTGATGATCGCTTCGGGATTCGCTGCCAATACGGCCTCTTGGGAAATGCGCGGTACCATGGGAGCCTCATCGGCAAACAGATTGACGCCCCCGCACAATGCCAGAGATTGGCTGATCCAATGCTGGCCATTGATGGTCATCAGGGGTTTTTCCCAGACTTCGTAGAACACGCTCACAGGTTCGGCATCCGCATAGCGCTGGGTGAGATCGCGAATGTCATCACGCAGTGCTGCCGCAACCTGTTCCGCCTCATCCTGGCTGTCGGCCAGTACGCCCAGGCGTTCCAGAGTCGAAGCTATCGTCTCGAAGCTTCTCGCATCGGAATGAAATACCTTGATCCCGAGCGCAGACAGTCGCTCTACCTGCTCACGGGGATTGCCACCATCCCAGCTCACGACCAGGTCAGGCTCAAGTCCCAGCAAGGCTTCCAGGTCGATACGGTCATAGCTTCCCACCCTTGGCAAGGCTTGGGCGGCCTGCGGATAATCGCTGAAACTCACTGCGCCGACGACCTTTTTTCCTGCCCCGGCAGCGAACAGCAACTCCGTCACGCTGGGGGCCAGCGCGACAATGCGTTGTGCCGGCGCAGCAAGACAGACTTCAGTTCCACTATCATCCACGACACATCGCGGAGCTTCTTCAGCGTTCGCCGCGACGATGCCGACCGACAAGCCCATGACCAGTAATGCACTACTGAGGGCTCTCATTCGCTGTAGCCCTCTGCCGTTTTCTCTGCGTGCAGGGCTGTTGTTCATGAGCTCAGGGCTGTTGTTCATAAGCTCAGGGCTGCTCATGGGCTCAGGGCTGCTCATGGCTGGAAGCCAACACTCAAGTAGGCCGCACGTCCGGGGTTGATGTAGTCCCACTCGTTGTAGCTATCCCGCGCGGTGGCATATTCGCGGTCGAGGACATTCTCCAGGGTCAGGTTGGCCTTCCATTGAGGGGCGAAATGCCAGCCTGCCCTCAGGTCGATCGTGCCATAGCCTGGCAAGCGTTCTTTATTGTCCGCATCGTTGTAACGATGGTTCTGTGCCACGAAAGATGCACCGAGATTCCAGTCGCCAATGCGGCGATCGGCATCCAGGCGCACCCCTTGGGTCGCACGGCGCGCGAGACGTTTGCCGCTATCCCGGTCTTCGGGGTCGGTGTAGGTGGCGGAAGCCGCCAGAACCCACTGGTTCCACTCCAGACCTGTGGTCAGCTCAACGCCACGAATGCGGGCGCGATCCACATTGAACGGTGCATAATGCGAGTCCTGCACCGTATATGCCACCATGTCCTCGATATCACTCTGGTACACGGCGACATCCCAGAATCCCCGGCCATACTGCCCACGCAGGCCAAGCTCGACACTTTCCGCTTTCTCAGGGTCGAGGTCAGGATTGCCGAAGCCTGGATAGTACAGCTCATTGAAGGTCGGGGCCCGGAATGCCGTGTCGTAACTGGCCCGCAGGGTATAGTGATCATCCAGGGCGTAACCCAGAGCAAGGTGCCCGGTGGTCTCGCCGCCGAAGGCCTCGTTGTCGTCATGGCGCAGGCCGACCTGCAGCGAGAAGGGAGCAAAGTCCAGCAGAGTCTGAGCGAACACCGCCACATTGTCGCGACTGTCTTCGGCATAGTCGGTGGTGCTGTCGATCTTGTCCTGCTGATACTCTGCCCCGGCGACCAGTTCGTGATTGCCCATCAGCACAGAGTTGTCCCAACGCGCCGTGTGTGTCGTGGTATCGAAAGAGGTAGCGCCAAGGTCGGAAACATCATCCAGCTCATCGCGGGCTTCACTGATGGTCAAACGCGAAGTCCAGTTGGCCGTGACAGGTATCTCGCCATATACACCGGCCACCTGTTGCACATAGTCGGAATCGCCGCCTTCGTACTCGGTATTGCCTGAAGCACGCAGCGCCGTGATCCCCAGCACAGCACCATTGTCGAAGTCGTGAGCCAGCCGCACCAGGCCTGTGGTGTTGTCATAGCCCTTGTCTTCCCCGCCCTTGCGTACTTGCGTGCCATCACTGCTCAGATGACTGGCACTGAACTGGTAGCGGGTCGCATTGGCCTCTCCGCTCAGGTTGGCCTGAGCCCTGGCCGTGCCAAAGGAACCTCCTCCCAGGGTAATACTGGGAGTCGGTTGTTCACCTTCGGGTTCGAGGGTGAACAACTGCACAACGCCGCCTACCGCATCGGCACCATATAACGCACCACGCGGTCCCCGCACGACTTCGATGCGTTCGAACATGCGCGGGTCAAGAAACTGCCAGGCCGGACCACCGTTAGTGGCCGAGCGCAGACGCATGCCATCAATCAGCAACAATGTCGATTCAGGACCGGTACCACGCAGATAGAGGCTGGTGTTCTTGCCGAACCCACCGCTGGATGAAAAATCAACGCCCGCCTGGCCACGCAGGGCATCGATCAGACTGATGGGGTCGCGCTGGCGTAGCGCCTGTTCGTTGATGACACTGACCGAAGACAATGTCTCACTGGCCGTGCGTGGCGCCAGGGTCGCAGATACGACCATAGGATCGAGATTCACCCTTTCATCATCGGCAGTGCTCTGGGCACTGGCCTGAGCAACGAATGCCAGCGGCATGGCTGCAAGACCGAGAGCAGGCAGGCCTGATACCGCTCGGGCAGGAAGGAAGGAGCGCAGCATGATGAAGTATCCCCTGGTACCATGCGCACCCGCACGGCACAAAGCCTTGAATGACCAAGAACGGGGAAATGAGGAAGGAAGGCGTAGCAACGCGCCCAGCTTCGGGAGCCCACCGCCCCTGGCATGGAATTTCAGGCCGGTCTCCGGGCTGACGAGCGAACCTCTATGTGTTCCACGCGACCACCTTCCCGTGCCGGGCAGCAAGCCCGCCTGGAAGTGCCGACGAGCCTGTTGCTCATGTCGACAGTTCTAGATATGCACAGTGGTGTGTCAGGCCGCGCTTTACTCGATCACCGTTGCGGGGGCAGCGTCGGATTGTCACCGACTTCCCGTTTCACCCCGACGCATCACATGCGTTCAGGAACGTCATATCTTCTTGCCGCTCGCCGATTTATTCAGCGTTTCCATCACAGCGAGTGATATGCCGCTCCTTCAGGGGCACCTGAGAACCCAAGTAAACTACCAATGCCAGCCATGAGCGTCAATGTGACGCTGTGTCATCAAGGCCCTTTCAAGGCCATGACCAGGCCATGGCGCACATGCCATACGCGACTGCTGGCATCGGCGGCATCCTGGGCCAGCCAGCCCGCCAGATCACGCAGCCGACGCTGGAGTGGCTCGACAGGCACGATTCCGCGCCCGACTTCCGGGACAATCAACACCACGTCTGCTGACTCACGACCAGCCCAGTCCCTGAAGGCCTTACACCAGCATTCACGCAGCGCATCGTTCTCCCGTCCAGCGCCACTACCTTTGCGGCAGACATCTTCAAGCCATTCGAGCCAGCCATGGATCACCACCTCAGCGTGGCTCTCCGGCAAATGCGGAGACGGCATTCGCTCCAGTGCTTCGCTGGCCTGAATCCAGCTTGCCTGAGGAAAGCGTTCGCTCACACGTTCGCGCTTGCCAGCACAGGCACCGCCGAGGAAGAGTTGCATGTCACACCCTCTGTGGTGGTTGTCAGATACCAGCGCCGCCCGGACGCCTGTTCCACGACGCCGTCCCAGAATGAAACCTGTTCGAAGCCACGCCGCCATTCACGAATCACACCACCATGGGTGACCACCAGCACCTTGTACCGCTGCTCTCCAGCAGCTTTTTCTGCAACGTCTCCAACAGCTCTTTCCTCTACCACTTTTCCAACCACTCGTTCTGCAACTGTTCCAGCAGCGTCGGCGAAAATATCGTTCAAGGCGGCTTCCAGTCGTTCGCGCAGTTGCTGGGCAGACTCTCCTCCCGTCGGAGCCAGTTCTCCGGCACTGTCGATCCAGGCACGATAGGCCGGGTCATCCTTGAGTTCTTCCCAGGTACACCCCTCGAAGGCACCAAAGTCATTTTCGCGCAGGCGCTTATCCAGACGTGGACTGGGCCAGTCGCGACCTTCCGAGATATGCGCCAGCGTCTGACGACAACGGACCAGGTCACTGGTGACCACGGCATCGAAGCGTTCGCCTTCCAGATAATCGCGCAGACGATCCATCCCCTCCAGGGCATCCGGCATCAGCAACTCGATATCACGCTGCCCTTGGTAGCGCTTTTCCAGATTCCATTGGGTCACGCCGTGGCGAACCACCACCAGCTCGAGGCCCACACCAATAGCCATAACTCTCCTCCTTCGATTGCAGCCCCCAGCAGATCGCCGCTGATACCACCAAAAGCCCGTCTCGCCCCCGTGGCAAAGATGACAACAAACAAGGCGGTTGCCAGTCCCAATGTCAGCATGCCCCACACTTGCCATGAACTTATCAGCACAACCGGCAGCACAAACAGCAAACCGGGCAGTGCCGTCGCCAACATCAGATCACGCGGCACCAGGCTCTGCTGCCATAGATGGGCCAGCCCTTCCGGGCGCGCCGCCGGTACCCGGACCAGCAGGAACACCGCCATCCAGCGAGCCAGGACAGGAATGGCCACCAGCCACCAGATCCCCGCTTCAAGTTCGAGCAGCCACCACACCAGCGCCAGCTTCCAGGCCAGATGAAATACCACCACCACCACTGCAAAACTGCCTACCTGCGGATCTTTCATGATCGCCCAGCGCTTTTCCAGCGGGGCATTGCTGCCCAGGGCGTCGGCAAGATCCATCAAGCCATCCAGATGCAACCCACCACTCAACCCGACCCACAGGCTGACGATCAGCAATGCCTGTAGTGGCAAAGGTAACCCCAGAGCCTCGCTGCCCCAGCTCACCATGCCCAGCACTATCCCGATCAAGGCACCCACCAGCGGATATGCCCGCGCGGCCCAACGCCGCGATGCCTGGTTCCAATCACAGGCCACGGGCAGCGGGATACGCGTCAGGAACTGAATAGCGAGGCCCACCCCGTGAGCGGCATCACGCCAGTCACCCTGTGGCTTCTGTGTCTCCTCACTGGTCGACTGCGTCATGTATGCCTCTTTGTATCAATGCGTTCCCCGGTGACGATACGCTCCTCAACGTGAAGGCGCGTTTCATCCTCAAGCGCACATGGCGCGGCCTTCCAATCGATCACCTGCCCGGCTACCACCTCCACGACCCGATCGGCAACGTCCGCCAGATGACAATGGATGCGCTGCAGGAAGGCCAGGTAACGCCACACCATGGCATCCCGAGGAGGCAGCGCTTCATTGAGATCATTGGAGACCACGACCAGAGCGATGCTGCGTGCCCGAGCGTCATCCAGCAACTCGCCGAACATGGCCAAGGCCTGATCATCGTCCAGCGGGCTGTCGAACATGACCTGACTGGCCCATAAGGTCAGGCAATCGAGCAGCAAGGTATCGCCGTTACCTACCTGCCTCCAGGCAGAAGCCAGGTCCCAGGGCGCTTCCAGGGTCGTCCAGCCATCACCGCGATCACAACGATGACGTGCGATCCGCTCGCGCATTTCCCCGTCTGTCGTCTTGGCCGTGGCCAGATACCATAGCCTGCCGCCACATCGGTCGGGCTGTTGGTGCAGTGAGCGAGCCAGCGACTCGGCCACGCGACTCTTGCCGCTGCGCACCCCTCCGCTGACGAAGACGATCACTCGGCATCTCCGGCAAGGGCTGCAAGCCAGGCGTCATTGGTCGCAGGCAGGCCCAGGGCCAAACGTACCCAACTGCCATCCAGGCCAGCAAAGGTATGCGTATGGCGGGCAATGAAGCCATGCCTCACCAGTTGGTGCAGCATGGCTTCACCCCGTGCAGGACTGGCAACGCCCCCAGGACGGCACAGGACAAAATTGGCATGCACCTCGGGAACGACATAACCAAGGCGTCGCAGGGTTTCGCTCACGCGAGAGCGTTCCCTGGACACCCAGTTCAACGTGCGTTCGGCATAGTCCTGGTCATTCAGCAAGTGCGGTATCAAAGCAGCAGCCAGCGCATTGAGACTCCAGGCCACTTGGTATTCAGAAATCTGCTGCACCCGTTCCGGCTGTGCCAGCAGATAGCCCAAGCGCAGCCCGGGCAGGCAGTAGAACTTGGTCAACGAACGCAGCAGGATCAATGGCGCTCCCCTTCTCACCCAATCGACGAGAGAGGCCTGTTCACCATGGAATTCAATGAAGGCTTCATCGACGACCAGCAACGTATTCGCTGCTTCGGCATGCTCCAGCAACGTCTCGATGGCCTGGCCCGACACCAGAGTGCCAGTGGGATTGTTCGGGCGGCAGAGAAAGACTACATCCACCGTCACCAGCGCCTGACACAGTTCATCCACATCGAGACGAAAGTCATCGCCGACGAGGGACAGGCGTCGAACCTCCATGCCATTCAGCTCACACGCCCGCGCGTACTCGCCAAAGGTAGGTTCAATCACCAGGGCGCGTTTTCCATGGTACGCCTGGGCAATCAGATGGATCGCCTCTGCTCCCCCATTGGTCACGCGCACCTGGCCCGTATCGAGACCGTGATGACGCGCCAGCGCCTCACGCGCTTCCTGTTGCTGGCGGTCTGGATAATGAGTCAGTAGAGGCAACGAACGGCCCAGCCAGTCACCAAGCCAAACCGGCGGTCCCAGTGGATTGAGGCTGGCACTCAGGTCGGTCAGAGCGTCATTGCCACAAATCCCCAGTCGCGCCAACAGGGCATCGCCTTCACCACCATGTTGTGGCCACTGCTGCGATTGAGACCCCTGCCGTTGAGAGCGTAACGATCTCATGCCGCTCCTCCTCGCCATATGGCCAATACGGCCTGCAGCAAGGTGGTGATCATTGGTGCCGCGATCACCAGCATGACGACCACCCCAATGGTGCCGGCATGCAGACACAAGATGGCCTCCTGGATATGCCCGGCATGCAACGTCTGCAACGGCCGCCCCAGGCGGGCACGCTCGGACACCTGATTACCATAGACATTACGCCCCCCGAGTTGTATTCCCAGCAGATTGGCTACCATCGCCTCGGGCCAACCACTGTTGGGACTGGGGTGGCGTGGCGCTTCCCGGCAAGTGGCACGCCATGCTTCCTTCCATAGATGCATGCGAGTACGGCGCCAATAGCCACTCAGCAATACCGGGGCTGTCAGCCACATGGCAAACGCTGTCACCCGAGCCGGCAACCAGTTGGCGATGTCATCCAAGCGAGCCGATGCCCAGCCGAAATCCGTATAGCGTTCATTACGGTATCCGACCATGGAATCCAGAGTATTCACTGCCTTGTAGGCCATGGCCATGGGAGCCCCACCGACCAGAGCCCAGAACAATGGCGCAGTAATGCCATCCACGGTGTTCTCCGCCACACTCTCGACACAGGCTCGGGCAACCCCGGCTTCATCCAGCTCGCGGGTATCCCGCCCGACCAGAGCAGCAACTGCCTGTCTGGCCGCCACCAGATCGCCCCGGCGCAAGGGAATGAAAACCTCTCGCGCCGCGGCCACCAAGCCATGAGCAGCCAGGCATGTCGCCAGCAGCAACACCTCCACGACCAGCGCCAACCACGTGTTCACCCTGGCTGCCAGAGCCAGCACCAGCGCCGTGAGGCTCCAGGCAAGCACCACTACGACCACGGCCAGAACAATCCCCTTGATACGCCGGGCACGCTCACTGCCGTGATTCCAGAGCTTATCCAGCCATGCAATCAAGCGGCCAAGGGCCACAACGGGGTGGGGTAACCAGCGCGGGTCCCCGATGGTCAGATCCACCAGCAGTGCCAGTAGGGTCAACCACAGAATTTCGCTGGAAAAGGGAGCAGGAAGCGCGAAAGGCATCGGTCACTTTTTCTCCGTGCTCGTATTCTCTGAACCCGACGCTTCCGAATTCGCCTTCTCCGCAGCGGACCCTCCGGGCTGGACTTGTCCTGCTCTCTCGTGCCCCCCGTCGTTCCCCTCTTCCCCCTTGGCGACCCCCGCGTCATCGAAGGTGGCCATTTCCGCCAGCATGCGGCAGGCAGCGTCGAGCAGAGGATAGGCCAAGACCGCACCACTGCCTTCGCCAAGGCGTAGATCCAGTTGCAATAGCGGCTTGCCCCCCAGAGCTTCCAGGGCATGACGATGCCCGGTCTCCTGGGACTGGTGGCCAAAGACCAGATAGTCACGCACTGCCGGACACAGACGACACGCCGCCAAGGCGGCAACCGTGGCAATGAAGCCGTCCACCACGATTGGCAAGCGCGCAGCAGCACCCGCCAGGTACGCTCCCGCCATGGCAACGATCTCCAGCCCGCCCAGCCGTGCCAGAGTGTCCAGGGCATCATCGGCACCTGCCCCCCGTGCCAGAGCCAGGGCATCATCGGCACCTGCCCCCCGTGCCAGAGCCAGGGCAATCACCTCACGCTTGTGCTTCAGGCCCGCGTCATCAATACCTGTACCACGCCCAACCACCTGCTCGGGTTCAAGTCCTGCGAAGGCGGCCAACAAGGCACTGCTTGGTGTGGTGTTGGCAATCCCCATCTCACCGAGAATCAGGCATCGGCAACCCGCCTCACGCGCTCGGTCGACCGCACGACTGCCCACCATCAACGCGGCAACTGCCTGCTCTCGCGTCATGGCATCCTCTCTGGCAATGTTGCCACTCCCGTCTCTCACCCGGTCGACAACGATCGCACCCCGTCCTTCACCCGTCGGGACTCCGTATGGTGTCACCACCCCCACATCGACCACTTCCAGACGTGCGTCCACCTGACGGGCAAAGACATTGATGGCGGCGCCGCCGTTGGCAAAATTGGTCACCATCTGTGCTGTCACTGCCTGGGGAAAGGCCGACACTCCCTCTTCCGCCACACCATGATCGGCTGCAAACACCAGCACGGCAGGCGGGTTTACACGGGGCAGCCCTTCACCACTGATACCCGCCAGATCCGTTACCAGATGTTCCAGACGCCCCAGACTGCCTGGCGGCTTGGTCAACATGTCGAGGCGCGCCTCGGCGCGTTCTCGGGCACTTGCATCGGCTGGCTGAATCCGCTGAAGGAGGGTGTTCAAGTCACTCATGCAGGCATTCCTTTCCAGAGGGGCTGTGAGCCATTCGGCTCAGCAATGCCGCGCAGCTTACCAGATCATCGAACGTCCCTGATAAGGCCGAAGCAGAATTCCACCATCGATATGGCAATATCGGCGAAACACCATTACTGTATATGCATACATATAAAATCATCCCTCTATTTTTCTAATACCCGCCCACCTCATACCTGATCCACTGACCCACTGACCCACTGCCATGACTCGTACTCATCCAATACTCAAAGGTCGCGGTACCAACAAGGCACCTGCCAACCGCTATGCGCCAACGCATGTTGAAGATGCTGATGATGGCTGGTGGCAAGAGGCATGCCCCGAGACCCTGGCGACAATCGCCGCCACAGAAGCCACCAAAAGTGCTCTGTCATGGAACCGTTCACCGGACCTGCCCTTCGACCGCTCTTTGAACCCTTATCGCGGCTGCGAACACGGCTGTATCTACTGCTACGCCAGACCTAGCCACGCCTACTGGGACCTATCGCCGGGCATCGACTTCGAGACCCGGCTGATTGTCCGCAGTGGACTGGTCGATCGACTGCGCGAAGAACTGTGCAAGCCAGGTTACCGCTGCCAATCGATCAATCTGTCCGGCAATACCGACTGCTATCAGCCCATCGAGGCCAGATATGGCACGACGCGTGCCGTGCTTGAGCTGCTGCTGGAATGTCGACATCCCGTCACCATCGTCACCAAGAGCAGCCTGATCCTGCGTGACTTGGACCTTCTGGAAGAGATGGCGCGACATCGCCTGGTCCGGGTATTCATCAGCCTGACCAGCCTCGACCGTGAATTGAAAAGACACCTGGAACCCAGGGCGGCCTCCCCCGAGGCGCGTCTCAAGGTCATCTCGAGCCTGAGCCAGGCAGGCATTCCGGTAGGCACACTGCTGGCCCCCATGATTCCCGGGCTGACGGATCATGAAATGGAACGCTTACTCGAGGCCGCTCGAAACGCTGGCGCTCTCAGTGCCAGCTGGATGCTGCTGCGCCTGCCCCTGGAGGTCGCACCGTTGTTTGAAGACTGGCTGGCGGCTCACTACCCCGAGCGAGCCGCCAAGGTCATGAGCCTGATCCGCCAATGCCGCGGCGGGTCGGATTACGACAGCCGCTTCGGTCATCGCATGCGCGGCGAAGGCGTGTTCGCGGAGCTATTGTCGCAGCGCTTTCACAAGACCTGTCGCCGCCTGGGGTTGAATGAACGCCGGAATGAACATCAGTTGAACACAACAGACTTCCGGCCACCGCACCCTCAGGGTGAGCTGTTCTGAAGAGAAAAGTGAGACTCAAGGAAACGTGGCCATCGGGTATCTCGGGCCACGGCACCAGCGTGTTTAATTCCGGCCGGCGAAGGGATCCTTACATATAATATGGATGCGTAGGGAAGTGAAATGCAGGGAAGCAAAATGTCGTGCAGAAGGCCTTTTCACAGACCTGCTCTGGAGGAACCATGCTATGGCTTATGTCGATTGGATGATCCAAGGAGCGGAAATTGCCACCTGTAACTGCAATTGGGGGTGTCCCTGCCAGTTCAATGCACTGCCTACCCATGGCAACTGCCGCGCGGCGGTAGGCATGCGCATCGACGAAGGACATTTCGGCGACGTAAGGCTCGACGGGCTGAAAGCGGTAGCCATACTGGCCTGGCCCGGTGCTATCCATGAGGGACACGGCGAGGTCCTGCCCATCGTCGACGAACGTGCCACAGCCGAACAGCGCGAGGCACTGTTGAAGATCCTGGGGGGCGAGGAAACCGAGGAGTTCGCCACCATATTCAACGTGGTCAAGGCAACAACAGACACTGTCCACGAACCGCTGTTCAAGGCCATTGAGTTCGAATCCGACGAAAAGGCGGGAATGGGGCACTTCTCGGTGGAAGGCATCGTCGAAGCCTCGGCCGAACCCATCCGTAACCCCGTTACCGGGCAACCACACCGCGCAAGAGTCGTACTGCCTCAAGGCTTCGAATATTCAGAAGCAGAATACGCCAGCAGCAATACAAGAACGGCTGGCCCCATCGAGAATGAATGGAGCGATCTCCACGCGCATCTCTGCATGCTGCACCTGGGGCCACACGGCATCATTCGGTAAGGCGCCATGGTTGCCTCGCCACTTGAACTCGTCCTCGCTCGCGACCGTATTCTTGTCATCGCGAGCGTGGTCGGGCTTTGCCTGCTGGCCTGGCTGTTCCTGGTTCATCTGACGCTGCAGATGGAGGCGATGGATGGCGTAGCCGCACGCATGATGGGCATGAAGGCCGACGATTCCCTGTCGGCCTTCATTGCCACCACCATGGGACCAAGGGCTGCCGCGCTCACCGATGCCAGTGTCAACTTCACCCTTGTCACGCTGATGTGGGTAGTGATGATGACCGGCATGATGCTGCCAAGTGCAGCCCCCACTATTCTCCTGTTTGCCGCACTCGAACGGAAACGCACGCAGCGCGGGACCTCAGGAAGGACGGCAGCTTTCATTGGCGGATATCTCGCTATCTGGGGTGTCTACTCCGTCGCTGCAGCCGCGGTGCAGACGCTACTCTCCCATACACACCTTTTATCAATGCAAATGGCAGCAACAAGCACCTTCCTTGCTGGCCTGGTCTTCATTGGCGCCGGACTGTATGAATTGACGCCACTGAAAGACCGTTGTCTCACGCAATGCCGCTCGCCCATTGAGTGGCTTCCACGCCACATGCGTCCAGGCCGCCTGGGTGCACTGCACATGGGCATGGAGCACGGCATTTATTGCCTCGGCTGCTGCTGGGTGCTGATGCTTCTGCTCTTCGTCGGCGGAGTCATGAACCTGATCTGGGTTGCCGCCCTGGCCCTGCTAGTTCTCGCACAGAAACTTGTACCGGGAAGCCTCGTCCTAATGCGCATCACGGCGGCCATCCTCGTCTCCAGCGGCATCGTGCTTCTGTTCCATCCACTGCTGCCGACCCACCTCTTGTCCTGGCAATAAGAGCGGCGGTCATCGCATCACGCTAGACCGCCAAAGCCATTGGCAAGGCAAGAAATTGCTTACTGGGCGCTGTCCTGAGCACCGTTGCGATAGCGACCGGCCAGTTCCACCACAGCACGCTGTGCCAGCGGGGACAGCTCAGCATCATCTCGATCAAGACAGGCGACCAGGCGTTGCTTCATGGAACGCGCCCAGAAGCTTTCCAGGTGCTTGCAAATACCCTGCACGACCTGTGCTTCATCGCTGGCACCGCTCAGATTGGTGGCGATCTGATTGACCATGCGAATCAGAGTGTCATCCTGGTTATGTGACAGGTTGTGTGACATTTTCTCTCCAAGCAGCTAAGACGTCGCCATGGCCGACAACGTGCCGGCCGCAGGACGATGATAGACAAGATGACGTCCCGGACGGCAGAACCCCACCAGCAGCATGTTGGCTTCCCGAGCCTGTTCCACGGCCAGGGCCGTGGCTGCCGAGACCGCCACAAGCGCCCCGATGCCTGCACTGGCGCTCTTGTGAACCATTTCATAGCTGGCACGACTGGACACCAGGACAAACCCTTCGGCAACACTTTCGCCACGGCGCGCCAGAGCTCCAATCAGCTTGTCCAATGCGTTGTGCCGCCCCACATCTTCCCGCACCAGCTCGATGCGTCCTTGGGCATTGCACCAGGCTGCGCCATGCGCAGCGCCAGTCATGGCCTGCAATGCCTGATGCTGGGCCAGAGACGCCTGGGCATGCTGGATGGCACTATCGCGAATGGCAGGTGCAGTGACCCGGGGAATAGGCCGGATGGCTTGCTCCAGGGCTTCGGTTCCGCACAGGCCACAGCCGGTACGCCCCGTCAGATTGCGCCGCCGCTGCTTGAGCGCATCAAGCCGTTGGCCGGCAATTCTCATCTGCACTGCAATCCCATGTGCTTCTTCCTGTACTTCCAGGTCGTAGCATTCATGAGGATGCATCAGGATGCCCTCGGACAGGCTGAAGCCCAGAGCAAAGTCCTCCAGGTCCGCGGGACTTGCCATCATCACCGCATGGGAAATGCCGTTGTAGATCATGGCCACGGGCACTTCACTGGCCAGGGCATCCTCGGCCTGAGCCGAGATATGCCCTTGTTCCCCGCGACGCACTTCTAGCGAATAGTGCTGGTAGGTCATGGTGATATTGCCTTGCCCGATACCTGCTGGGCGGATGCCAGATGGTGACGCTGCTGGCG
Organism: Halomonas sp.; assembly: GCF_029263665.1. Taxonomy (GTDB): domain Bacteria; phylum Pseudomonadota; class Gammaproteobacteria; order Pseudomonadales; family Halomonadaceae; genus Halomonas. Next base: position 119,994 of record NZ_JAJUFQ010000008.1, on the reverse strand, counting down.
ATCAAAATCGCTGAAGCGTTGCTGCCAGGCCGAAGGCTGACTGACTTTCTCCACCTGTACCGCCGTGACCTTGTATTCAGGGCAGTTGGTGGCCCAGTCGGAGTTATCGGTGGTGATGACGTTGGCCCCGCTCCCCGGATGGTGGAAGGTGGTATACACCACCCCTGGCTGCATGCGTTCGCTGATTCGAGCTCTCAGCACCGTCTGCCCGGCCCGGCTGGTGATGCCTAGCCAGTCACCGTCGCGCACGCCACGCACTTCAGCATCAGAAGGATGCAACTCCAGCACATCCTCATCGTGCCAATGCTGATTGTCGGTACGACGAGTCTGGGCACCAACGTTGTACTGGGACAGAATCCGCCCGGTCGTCAGCAACAGAGGGAAACGGCGGCTGGTACGCTCTTCCGTCGCGATATATTCGGTGATGGCGAAACGTCCCAGACCAATGGGGAAATCAACTTCATGCATGGTCGGAGTCCCATTGGGATGCTCGACATTGCATGGCCATTGCAGACTACCCAGGGCTTCAAGCCGCGCATAGCTGACACCGGCAAAGCTAGGCGTGAGACTTGCAATCTCATCCATGATCTCGGACGGATGGCGATAGTTCATCGGATAGCCCAAGGCCTGGGCCAGCTCCTGGGTCACTTCCCAGTCGGCCTTGTCGGCCAATGGTGGCATGACCTGACGAACCCGGTTGATGCGCCGTTCGGCATTGGTGAAGGTGCCATCCTTCTCCAGGAAGCTCGACCCCGGCAACAGTACATGCGCGTACTTGGCCGTCTCGTTGAGGAAGATATCCTGAACGATGAGGCATTCCAGGGAAGACAGCGCCGCCTCGACATGCTGCGTATTGGGATCGGACTGAGCGATATCCTCACCCTGCACATACAGTGCCTTGAAGGTGCCTTCGATGGCGGCATCGAACATGTTGGGAATGCGCAGGCCTGGCTCATCATCCAGATCGACCCCCCATGCTGCTTCGAAGCGGCCTCGCGCTTCCGCATTGGATACGTGCTGATAACCCGGCAGCTCATGGGGGAAAGAGCCCATGTCACAGGAACCCTGCACATTATTCTGGCCACGCAGCGGGTTCACCCCGACGCCTTCTCGGCCAATGTTGCCAGTGGCCATGGCCAGGTTGGCGATGCCCATGACCATGCTGGAGCCCTGGCTGTGTTCGGTGACTCCCAGGCCGTAGTAGATGGCGCCATTGCCTACGGTGGCATAGCTGCGTGCAGCACGGCGCACGGCCTCGGCGTCCACTCCCGTGATGGCCTCGCTGGCCTCGGGAGAGTGACGCGAATCACTGATGAAATCACGCCAGGCCTGGTAGGCCGCCGTGTCACAGCGCTTGGCGATGAACTCATGATCTTCCAGGCCTTCCGTGACAACCACATGCGCCAAGGCATTGATCAGCGCCACATTGGTTCCCGGGCGCAGTGGCAGATGCTGGGCCGCCTGCAGGTGTGGCGTCTTGAGCAGATCGATGCGGCGTGGATCGGCCACGATCAGCGTAGCACCCTCGCGCAGACGACGACGCATCATCGATCCGAATACCGGGTGGGCATCGGTGGGGTTGGCACCGATCACCAGGATGGTATCGGCCTGCATCACGGAATCAAAGGTCTGAGTGCCGGCAGACTCGCCCAGCGTCGTCTTGAGGCCATACCCAGTAGGAGAATGGCAAACTCGGGCACAGGTGTCGGTGTTGTTGTTGCCAAAGGCCGCACGCACCAGCTTCTGCACCAGATAGGTTTCCTCGTTGGTGCAGCGCGAGGAAGTGATGCCACCGATACTTTCGCGACCATGCTTGGCCTGAATCGCCTTGAGCCGCTGGGCCGCAAACTCGATGGCTTCCTGCCAGCTCACCTGACGCCAGGGCTGGTCGATGGACTCCCGCACCATAGGGCTGGTCAAGCGGTCCGGATGCGTCGCATAGCCGAAGGCAAAGCGCCCCTTGACGCAGGAATGGCCATGGTTGGCATCCCCGCCCTTGTAGGGAACCATGCGCACCAGCTGGTCGCCCTTCATCTGTGCTTCGAAGGAACAGCCCACACCACAGTAGGCACAGGTGGTAATAACGCTGTGCTCAGGCTGCCCTGCCTCGATAACACTCTTCTCCATCAAAGTGGAGGTGGGACAGGCCTGCACACAGGCACCGCATGAGACACAGTCGGATGCCAGGAAAGATTGCTCCGGTCCCACAGAAACCTTGGAGTCGAAACCTCGGCCATCGATGGTCAGGGCAAAGGTACCCTGGACCTCTTCACAGGCACGCACACAGCGCGAACAGACGATGCACTTGCTGGGATCGAAGCTGAAATACGGGTTGGAATGGTCCTGCTCAGCCTGAAGATGGTTCTCGCCCTCGAAGCCATAGCGCACCTCGCGCAGCCCGACGGCTCCTGCCATGTCCTGTAGCTCGCAGTCGCCATTAGCCGGGCACGTCAGACAGTCCAGCGGGTGGTCGGAGATATACAGCTCCATCACATTGCGACGCAACTTGGCCAGGCGTTCATTCTGGGTCGTCACCTGCATGCCGGCTTCCACCGGCGTCGTGCAGGCGGCGGGATAACCGCGCTTGCCTGTCACCTGCACGGCGCAAAGGCGGCAGGAGCCGTAAGCATCGAGGCTATCCGTGGCACACAGCTTGGGAATCTGGATCCCTGCCAGAGAGGCAGCACGCAATAGCGATGTACCCGCAGGTACCGTGACATTGATGCCATCGATCTCGAGACTCACGGGTGGGCCTTGCGGCGGCTCCGGTGTACCGAGATCCTGGGCATGCTGTCGGGGGTCAAAATGCTCGATCATGAATGGCCTCCATCTGCGGGGCGCCGGAAGTCAGCGGAAAAATGCGTCAGGGCACTCTGCACCGGGAAGGGTGTCATGCCCCCCATGGCACACAGGGAACCATCCACCATGGTCTCGCAGAGATCTTCCAGAAGAACGAGGTTGGCATCCCGGTCCTCGTCGGCTCGGATGCTGTCGATGACCTCCACCCCACGGGTAGAACCGATTCGACACGGAGTACACTTGCCGCAGGACTCCACTTTGCAGAACTCCATGGAAAAGCGGGCTTGCTCGGCCATGTCGACGCTGTCGTCAAACATCACCACACCGCCATGCCCGAGTACAGCTCCTGCCGCCGAGAAGGCTTCGTAGTCCAGCGGCAGTTGCCATTGGGATTCTGGCAGATAGGCACCCAGCGGGCCGCCCACCTGTACAGCCCGCAGCGGCCGACCTGTGAGCGTGCCGCCACCAAACTCTTCCATTAATTCCTGCAGGGAGGCACCAAAGGCCAACTCGACCAGACCACCGCGCCGTACATTGCCCGCCAGTTGCAGCGCCAGCGTGCCGCGCGAACGCCCCATGCCATAATCGGCATAGGCTTGACCGCCCTCGGCGAGGATATAGGGCACGGCAGCCAGCGACAGCACATTGTTGACCACCGTGGGAAGGCCAAACAGCCCTTCGATGGCAGGCAGTGGAGGCTTGGCACGCACCAGGCCCCGCTTGCCTTCGAGACTCTCCAGCAACGAGGTTTCCTCGCCACAGATATAGGCGCCCGCACCCAGTCGCACTTCCAGATGGAAACGCTTGCCACTGTGACGAATATCGTCTCCCAGATAGCCCGCAGCTTCGGCACGCGCTATCGCTGTATCCAGGATTTTCTGGGCCAAGGGATATTCCGAGCGCAGATAGATATAGCCTTGGGTCGCGCCTACCGCGAGCCCGGCAATGGTCATGCCCTCAATCAGCATGTAGGGATCACACTCCATCACCAGCCGGTCAGCGAAAGTCCCGGAGTCGCCCTCGTCAGCGTTACATACGATGTATTTCTGCGGCGCCTCAGTATCGAGAACCGTCTGCCACTTGATGCCGGTGGGAAATGCCGCCCCTCCTCGACCGCGCAGTCCCGACGCCTTGACCTCTTCGACGATCTCCCGCGGCTCGCGGGCAAGCGCGGCTTCCAGACCACGAAAGCCATCATGGGCCAGGTAATCGACAATCGACAGTGGGTCGGTGACGCCGATGCGAGCAAAGGTGAGTCGCTGCTGCTTGGCGAAGTAGGCAATCGCCTCCGTCGGCCCCAAGGACAGTGCATGCCCTTCACGACCATCCAGCATCCCGGCGTCCAGCAGTTCAGATACATCGTCCGCGCTGACCGGCCCATAGGCCATGCGGCCATTGGCAGTTTCTACCTCTACCAGAGGCTCCAGCCAGGCAGCGCCTCGGGAGCCGTTACGCACCAGAGTGATGGACAGACCACGGGCCTGTGCCTCTCGCTCAAGACGCGCTGCGACCTCATCGGCACCCAGGGAAAGGGCCGTGGTATCGCAAGGGACGAAGACACGAACACCGCCATGAACACTCATCCGGCCACCTCCAGAATCTGTGTACGCAACGCATCGGTCAAGGCATCGAAACGCTCCGGGGTCACTCGGCCCAGCACTCGATCGTCGACCCTCACGGACGGTCCGCAGGCACAATTGCCGAGGCAGTAGACAGCTTCCAGGGTGATCTCGCGATCCGCAGTGGTGTGATGGTAATCAATGCCCAGGCTTGCCTTGGCATGCGCTTCCAGACGGCGGGCACCAACGGCTTGGCAAGCCTCTGCACGACAGATCTGCACCACATGGCGGCCTGGCGGTGTCGTGCGGAAATGGTGATAGAAACTGATCACGCCATGCACCTCAGCCTTGGTCTGGCCGAGGGCATCAGCGATCTGTGCGATTGCCGCTTCGGGGATGAAACCGAGGCGATCTTGAATGGCGTGCAGGATAGGCAACAAGGCCCCTGGCTTATGCTTCAGGGCGTCTATCTCGGCCTGAACTGACTGAGGGCTGCCCTCTCGAGGCTTGCTCATTGCACTCCCCCTGATTGTTATCTTGCTGTATCAAATATGCACGACAATTCATATTTAGAGTTGGTATTCATGCCGACAGCAGGTTCGCTATAAAACAGCCATGAAGGGTCTATGAAATACGTGCGTCACGGTGCGATCAAAGCTACCATTGTGCGAACAAGCATAAAATATGAAACTTTGTTCATATGAAACGTATTCAGATTACCCCCGCCTGGTACTTCAGTGACGAATCCGGCAACCAGATCGATCCCACGCTATTCGCCCTGCTCGAGGCCATCCATCGATATGGAAAGCTGACCCAGGCCGCCGAGGATGCTGGCGTCTCCTATCGCCATGCCTGGAATCTGCTCAAGAAATGGGAACAGTTCTTTGGCACATCCCTGGTCGAACTGACTCGTGGGCGGGGCGCACAGCTTTCCCCATTGGGCAAGAAACTGCTTTGGGCCGAGCAGCGAGTGATTGCTCGCCTGGGCCCGCAACTGGAAAGTCTGGGATCGGAACTCAACCTGGCTATCCAGCAGCAACTTGAAGGTGTTCAACCCGTCCTGCGACTCCATGCCAGCCATGGCTTTGCTGTTGAGCTGTTGCCCAGATATCTTCAGGAATTGAGCCTGGACCTGCAGTACTGCAGCCCGCGGGAAGCACTGGCAACGCTCAATCGCGGCGCCTGCGACCTGGCAGGTTTCCATCTCCCCCAAGGCCCCGTGGGGCAACAGGTCATTCGTGACTATCAAGGCTTGCTCAAGCCACGCAGTCACCGCGTCATCGGGTTCATTTCGCGTCATCAGGGCCTGATGGTGGCCCCAGGCAATCCTTTGGGAGTCGATGGACTCTCGGCATTGGCCGGAAGAAAAGTGCGCTTCATCAACCGCCAAGCAACATCTGGCACCCGAGCACTGCTGGATGGACTGCTGAGCGAGGCAGGTATCAGGCCAAATGCCATCTCCGGCTATGAGGTCGAGGAATACACCCATTCTGCCGTCGCGGCATATGTGGCAGCAGGCATGGCAGATGCGGGGTTTGGTGTCGAAGCAGCAGCACAGCGCTTTGGTCTGGATTTCGTCCCTCTGGCACAGGAAAACTATCTGCTGGTCTGCCAGCAACGCAGCCTGCACGACTCTCGCTTCATGCGCCTGCTGGAGATATTGCGCAGTGAAGACTTCCAGAAAGCCGTATCGGCCTTGCCGGGCTATGCCCCCCACCGCTGCGGCCAGGTGATCGAAACCACTGAGCTGCTGCTCAGTCCGCGTTCATGATGACATGCCGCCCATGATAAGGGCGGCATGTCCTGTCTTTGCAACACACCTTCACTACTTCACTACTTAACGACCTGCCAACCCGCTGTTCAGCCAATTCGCTTATCAATCAATTCGCTTATCAATCAGTTTACCGACTCCGTATTCAAGCCATTAAACCAAAGTATATTTGCTTTAATATCAATACCTTAATAGACACATATCAACTTTCTTAATTTATCTTATTGCATCCGGATGCATTCAAGGTAAACACTGATTCCGCGAGCCTTGGATCAGTGCCTCCCTGGCTCCCCACTTTCAACAACAAATCTCACGCAATCACAAAACGAGAGTCCACTTCTCTCGCTGGGAGTCTCGACATGCTAACCACGCGTTACCTTCCTTCCCTTCGTCTCATGGTATGCATCACCGCCCTTGGCACATCTGTGGCAGTCCATGCCGGGACAGAAAAAACCATCGACGTCAGCCTGCCTCTCGGTCCGGATTCCCAGCAGGGAATCGGCGTCCTGAAGTTTGGCGAGGAACTCGAGCGGCTGTCCGAAGGAAGACTGACTATCGAGCCACACTATGACAATGCACTTGGTGCTGAGCGGGAAGTCGTTGAAGGCATGGGGTTTGGCACCATTGACGCAGGAATCTCCTCAACCGGCCCGATGGGAGGATTTGTCGACGAATTCATGCTGTTCGACCTGCCCTATGTGTTCAATGACCATGCCCATGCTTATGCGTTTCTCGATAGCGAATACGGAGAGCAGCTGGCACAACTCGCCGAAGATCAGATGAACGTGAAGATTCTGGCCTGGATGGAAAATGGTTTCCGCCACGAGACCAACTCCGTGCGTCCGATCCATGAACCGGCAGACCTCAAGGGAATCAATCATCGCACCCAGGAAAGCCGCGTTCAGGTCGATACCTGGGAGGCACTGGGTGCCAACGCCACTCCCATGGCATGGACCGAGGTCTACACCGCGCTTCAGCAAGGCGTCATGGATAGTCAGGAAAACCCTCTGGCAACCATCTATGACGTCAACTTCTTCGAAGTGCAGAACTACCTGAACCTGACCAAGCATGTCTATTCACCTGCGCCGCTGATGATGAGCCTGGACCTGTTCAACTCTTTCAGTGAAGAGGACCAGGCCATCATTCTCGAGGCGGCGCAACTTGCTCTTCCCGTACAGCGTGAAGCAAGTCAGGAGCTGGAAAAGCGCTACCTGACCCAGCTCGAGGAAAAAGGCATGACGGTCACCGAACCTGATCTGCCTGCGTTCAAGGCAGCTGTCCAGCCCGTTATCGAAAAATGGTCGGAAACCGTTGGCAAGGACCTTGTCGATGCTGCAGTCAACTTCAGTGACTAGTTCCCGCCTCCTCGGTTCATCGCTGTCGCGCCATGGCTGACCACCACCGTCACACATGAACCTTGCCACATGCTCCTGGTAGCCGCCGCTGGGGATTCCCGGCGGCCAGGCTCTCACTCACCAGACATTCGAGAGGTCCTTTCATGAGGCTTTCTCTGGCGGCTGTACGCACAGGTATTGATAGATTCAACGGCATTCTTGGCTGGTTTCTGGCCTTCACGCTGCTGGTCATGACGGTTCTTATCTTCTGGCAGTTCTTTGCCAGGTTCGTCATTGGAAAACCGCTCTATTTCTCTGAAGAAATTGCCAGGTTCTGCATGATATGGCTGACCTTTCTCGGTGCAGGACTCGCCTTCAGAAAGGGGTTGCTGATATCGATAGATATCGCACTGGAACATGCCGGCCCCGTGCTTGGAAAGATGATACGAATTCTGATCATCCTATCTTCCATCTGCTTTGCATTCATATTGACGTATTTTGGTTTCGATATTGTTGACCGCGTTTCCCACCAGACAGCGCCAAGCACCAGAATATCCATGATGTGGCCATACATTGCCGTCCCGCTTGGCGGCATCGTCATCATCATCAATTCCATTGACCTGCTGTTAAAAGAATGCGTGTCGGAAGAATGCGCATTGCAAGAACTCGCACATAAAGAACCCGAAAGCGAGGAGGCATAATCATGGCATTATTACTCTTCGGATCATTGATCGTCTTTTTCATCATTGGCGTCCCTATCGCCTTTTCTCTTGGCCTCGCTTCTGCCATCACTGTCTGGCAGGGTGACTTGATGCCTATGCTGATCATTGCTCAGCAGTTCATTGCTTCCGTCAACTCGTTTCCTTTGATGGCCATTCCATTCTTCATTCTTGCCGGATACCTCATGCAGAGTGGAGGCATTTCCAAGCGGTTGGTCGACTTCTCCAATACCCTCGTGGGCAGCATGACCGGAGGACTGGCGATGGTGGCCATCCTCACCTCATTGTTCTTTGCCGCCATATCCGGCTCTGGGGCAGCCACCACGGCAGCCATTGGCTCCATTCTTATCCCTGCCATGGTGGCAAAAGGCTATGCCAGCGACTATGCGGCTTCCAACCAGGCTGCCTCCGGGGCTTTGGGTGTCATTATTCCCCCAAGCATTCCATTGATTCTTTATGCCATCGCTGCAGATGTTTCAGTAGGAGACATGTTTGTCGCTGGCGTATTACCGGGCCTGATGCTCACCTTCAGCCTGATCGTCTATGCCTATTTCTATGCCAGACGCAAGCACCATGGAGGAGAAGAAAAGAGTTCCTGGCACGACATCTATCAGGCTGGACGCAAGGCACTGTTGGCCATTTTCATGCCCATCATCATTCTTGGCGGCATCTATGGTGGCTTTTTCACACCAACAGAAGCTGCAGTGGTCGCGGTGGTCTACTCCTTCATCATTGGCACGCTGGTCTACCGAGAAATCCACTTCCGAGAGCTACCGAAGATCTTTCAGGAAGCTGCCGTCATGACGGCTGTGGTATTGATCATCATTGGTGCCGCAGGAGTGTATGGAAGAATCCTCCAAAGCCTGCGTGTCCCTACCATGATCTCGGAGTTTGTCATAGGCACCATTGACAGCCCCTTGCTCTTCATTCTGCTTGTCAATCTTCTGCTTCTGATTGCAGGCATGTTCATTGAAGCCGCTGCAGCCATTCTGATCCTGGTGCCTATTCTTCTTCCCATTGCCATCAACTTTGGATTCGACCCGATTCACCTTGGTGTCGTCATGGTCGTCAACCTTGCCATGGGTATGTTCACCCCGCCGGTAGGACTGAACCTGTTTGTGGCGTCCCAGATATCCAAGGTCAGCGTGACACGTCTTTCCTATGCCATCGCCCCCTTTGTAGCCATTGTCCTGGTCAACCTTCTGATCATCAGCATGGTGCCGTCTCTATCGACCTGGCTGCCCTCGCTGCGATGAAACGCTGTCGGTCTCAAGAACCGGTCTTGAGAGCCGGTCTTGAGAAAAAAGGAATTTCACTCATGCCCCGCCCCCATTCAATGCAAAAGGATACACCTATGACCGTTGTCGAAAGCCTTGTTCCTCAACCTGGACTCCGTGTACTGGTCACCGCGGGAGCCAATGGTATCGGGCTTGAAATTGCCCGGGCCTTTCATGAATCTGGTGCCAGAGTTCATGTCTGTGACCTGGATGAAGCAGCCATTGCCGCATTGCCTGACGGCATTGCTGCAACGCATGCCGATGTCAGCGATGAATCTCATGTCACCCGGTTGTTCAACGATCTGTCACACCTCGGAGGGCTGGACGTGGTCGTCAACAATGCAGGCATTGCTGGCCCTACGGGAGGCATCGACGAAATCACTTCGGAACAGTGGCGCAGGACCATCGATATCAATCTCAACGGCCAATACTACGTCGCCAGCCGCTCAGCCAAGGCACTTCAGGCTTCCAGGGGGCTCCTGATCAACATGGCCTCTGTGGCTGGACGCCTGGGATTTGCCTATCGCACGCCTTACGCCGCCAGCAAATGGGGAATCGTCGGACTGACCAAGAGCCTCGCCTGTGAATGGGGCCCTGCCGGGGTTCGGGTCAATGCGATTCTGCCGGGGATCGTGCGCGGTCCCAGGATCGAGCAGGTGATCAGGGACCGGGCAGCAAAACGAGGCATTGGCTACGACGAGATGGAAGCCGAGAACCTGGCGAAGATCTCCATGCGCAAGATGGTGGAGCCAAGCGACATTGCCGCCATGGCGCTGTTTCTGGCAGCACCAGGAGGCAGCAACATCTGTGGCCAGGCGCTCAGTGTCTGCGCCAATGTCGAATCGCTCTAATCACCCCCTGATTCCCCAAGCTTGAGGACATCTAAATGGCACCACATATTGCTGTCGTGGGAGCTGGCCTGATTGGCCGGGCATGGGCCATCGTGTTCGCCCGGGCAGGCCATGCGATACGACTTTACGACCCTAGCCAGTCGGCGCTGGAAAATGCCCAGGCAGCTATCCAGCAGTCGCTTGCCGATCTGGTGGCCGCGGACCTGCTGGCCTCCGCCACTGAAACGTTTTCGCACATACAGTTCGATGATTGCCTGGCCAAGGCCCTGGAAGGCGCCAGGTATGTGCAGGAATGCGGCCCAGAACAGCTTGATGTCAAACGCGACCTGTACCAGAAGATGGAAGCACTCGTCGCCCCGGAAACGATACTGGCAAGCTCGACATCGGGTATTTCGGCCTCCCATTTCAGCGACCACCTTGCTCACCCTGAACGCTGCCTGGTGGCCCACCCCGTCAATCCTCCCTACCTGATTCCCCTGGTCGAGGTCGTCCCAACGCCCATGACCTCTGCTCAGGCCGTGGAAATGACGATGAAGCTGCAGCGAGACATCGGCCAGCAGCCCGTTCTGGTAAGAGAAGAGATCCAAGGCTTTGTTCTCAACCGACTGCAAGGCGCCCTGCTCAATGAGGCCATGAGGCTGCTGCATGATGGTGTGATATCCGCCGTAGACCTCGACAAGACCGTCAAGCATGGCCTGGGACTTCGCTGGTCATTCATGGGGCCTCTCGAGACCATCGATCTCAATGCACCTGGCGGCATCTGTGACTATGCCGAGCGTTATGGTCCCCTCTATCAGGACATCGATAGGCAGCGCAGCGATACCGCCCCTTGGTATCCCGAACTGCTGACAACGATAGAAGGCGAACTCCGTCAGCAAGTGGCGGCCAGCGATCTTGCCGCGCGCCAGCAGTGGCGGGACCAGAGCCTGATGGCCCTTATCAGCCATCAACGAACCCGTCGCTGAAAGGTTCTCTTTCCGTTGAAGGAGCTCTCTTTCCGTAAAGGTTGTCTTTTCCAGCAAAGGTTGTCTTTTTTCAGTAAAGGAGCCCCATATGGCCACTCCACGCAAGTCCATCATTACCTGTGCTGTCACCGGAGCCATCCACACCCCTTCCATGTCGCCCTATCTGCCGGTAACACCGGCGGAGATCATCGAAGCCTCCATTGCCGCTGCTGAGGCAGGTGCTGCCATCCTGCACTTGCATGCGCGTGACCCTGAAACAGGGAAGCCCACTCAGGATCCTGCGGTTTTCGAGCGCTTCCTCCCTCAAATCAAGGAAGCCACAGGGGCCGTCATCAACCTGACGACGGGGGGAAGCCCTCACATGACGGTCGAGGAACGCATGCGTCCCGCCATCGAGTTCCAGCCGGAACTTGCGTCTCTCAATATGGGATCGATCAATTTCGGCCTGTTTCCCATGCTGAATCGCTACAAGGAATTCAAGCATGAATGGGAGCGGGAGCACCTGGAAAACAGCCGTGACCTGGTGTTCAAGAACACCTTCTCGGACATAGAGAAAATCATGACGTTATGTGGGGAGAACGGCACCAGGTTCGAGTGCGAGTGCTATGACATTGGCCATCTCTACAGCTTGAAGAACTTCGTTGACCGAGGCGTCATCGAAGGACCGATCTTTATTCAGAGTGTCTTTGGCATACTGGGTGGGATCGGACCCCATCCGGAAGATGTCATCCACATGCGGCGCACGGTGGACAGGCTATTCGGGAGTGACTATGCCTGGTCCGTGCTGGGCGCAGGCAGCAGCCAGATGAGAATTGCTGCACAGTCCGCCGCCATGGGAGGCAATGTGCGAGTAGGGTTGGAGGATTCACTATGGCTAGGCCCTGGCAAGCTTGCAGAGAGCAATGCCAGCCAGGTCGCCAAGGCCAAACAGATGCTCGAATCCTTGTCGCTTGAAGTCGCCAGCCCTGATGACGCGCGGCAGATGCTGCAACTCAAGGGCGCGAACAACGTCGCCTTCTAAGGCAAGTTTCCTTCGCAACCTCGATGTTGCCTCATCTACAATGCGGAGAACTGCCAGGGGCCGGTGCCTCTGGCAGCGAGGCTTACAGCGAGGATAGATTGAGGACAGTACCAACGGTGAAAAGGAAAGGAGCGACCTCTCGAGAAGTCGCAAGACTCGCGGGGGTCTCACAGTCAGCGGTCAGCCGGTGTTTTTCTCCAAAAGCCAGTGTATCCGAGGCAACCCGGCAGAAAATCCTCGATGCAGCCAAAGAATTGGGATACCGCCCCAACTCTATTGCACGCTCACTCACCACTCGCTCAAGCCGTACCGTGGCAGTAGTGATTCATAGCCTTGAAAGCCCCTTCTACTCCATGGTGCTGGAACGAGCTGCACGCTTCTTTCAGGGACAGGACTACCATCTCCAGCTGTTCGTCGCCACTCCAGGCGACAGTGTCAATGATGTGATCGACAGCCTGATCCGCAGCCAGGTGGAAGGCGTGCTGATGCTGGCCATTACCCTCAGTGTCGATCAGGCATCCATGCTGGCGGATGTCGGGATACCGACGGTCATCATCAATCGCACCGTGGATTATGCAGGCATCAGCCAGGTGGGCTGCGACAATTTCCATGGTGGTTTCTGGGCGGCCACGCATCTGGTAAAGGCTGGTCACGAGAGGATGGCTTTCGTGGCAGGCCTGGCAGGCAGTTCTACCAGTGAGCAGCGTCGTGATGGCTTTGTGGCAGGGCTCGAGGCAGCCGGACACACATTGGCCTATCAGGACATTGGCCATTATCGTCACGAAGATGCCTGCCAAGCGGCAAGACGACTGCTTTCCCGTGAGTCTCCGCCTGATGCCATCTTTTGCGCCAATGACCTGATGGCCATTGCCGTCATGGAAACAGCACGTCATGAGTTCGGGCTACGCATCCCCGAGGATGTTGCCGTGATTGGTTTCGACAACGTTGCCATGGCAGCATGGCCCAGCCATGACCTGACAACCGTTGCACAACCCATTGATGACATGGTGATCAAAGCCACCGAGTTATTGATGCACCAGGTTCGTGATGAGGAAACTCAGCCACAACACATCAAACTGCCGATCGTCCCCATGGTACGCGGAAGCACTCGCCCTCCTCTCAAGCGCTGACCTATCCCCGGGCGTTGAACTGCCCCCCGAAAGTTGGACACCCCATCCAACCTTCGGGAGGCAGTTCACATCGTTGCTCCCAGCACTGGGTGTTTGGCTCAAAGGAAGAAGGGTGCCCTTCCGATCCTAGGGGTCTCGGCGATTCATGGGAACATGAGTCAGCCAGTCGAGCCACTGGTCCCATAAAGAACGTGCGACTGTCTCTCGCGCGCTACGTGAACGGCATCTAAACTAACCATCTCCTATTAACTAATAATTTTTCAATATAAGGAGGTCGTCATGAGTCGCCGAAATGGAGATCAGCACCGTGGCATCCACGCGCTATACGCCGAAGATTCAGCCGATGCTGATCGCCGCCTTTGGGGGCGTGAGGTGGACCCGGTCACGCGCAGAGGGTTTCTCAAGCGATCAAGCCTGCTTGCCATGAGCGCAGTACTCGGTGCCAGTATTCCCTTTGCTCGTTTCATGCCAGGTGGATTGATTCCCGCAGCACTGGCTCAAAGTGAGGAACCCTTTGCCATTGATGGGAAGGATGGCTTGGTCGTCCTCAATGACCGTCCCATCAACGCCGAGACGCCTGCTCACCTGCTGGATGACGATGTGACACCCGCACGCCACATGTTCGTGCGTAACAATGGCCTCCCTCCCGAACGCGACAGTATCGACACCAGCCAATGGACACTGGAAATCACCGGAGAATCCTGCGTCACCCCTACCACATTCACGATAGACGAGCTGAAAGAGCGCTTTGACACTCATACCTATCAGCTGCAAGTGGAATGCGGTGGCAATGGCCGTTATGAATTTGTGCCCGCAACTGGCGGCAACCAATGGACTACCGGTGCCGTCGCCTGTCCTCGGTTCACTGGCGTACGTCTGCGCGATGTACTGGAGGCCTGTGGTATCGCCGAAGACGCTGTCTATATCGGCTATTATGGTGCTGACCGACATGCCAGTGGTGCTGCCGGCAAGGTCGCCATCTCGCGCGGTGTCCCCATGAGCAAGGCATTAGAGGACGAATCTCTGATTGCCTGGGCCATGAACGACGAGGATATCCCTTACCAGAATGGCTATCCGCTGCGCCTGGTGTGTGGCGGCTGGCCAGGTTCCGTTTCCGGCAAGTGGCTGAACAAGATCGTCATACGCAACCAGAAGCACGATGGTCCCAAGATGGCACCTCCCTCCTACAGCATACCGGCCACGCCAGTGGCGCCAGGCAGCGAAGTGCCGGAGGACGAATTCGTCACCATTCACTCCATGCCGGTCAAGTCACTGATCACCTACCCCCGCTCGGGCATAGAACACGCTGCGGATCAGGTACTGGAGGTTCGCGGCCATGCCTGGGCCGGCGACCTGTCGGTTGCCAAGCTGCATGTGTCGATCGACTTTGGTGTTACCTGGCAAGAGGCCAACCTCAAGGAAGCTCCCAATCGCCTGGCCTGGCAACGTTTCACTGCCGACATCAACTTCCCCCAGCCAGGCTACTACGAGATCTGGGCCCGAGCCGTGGACGAGAAAGGCCAGTCCCAACCCATGGTGGTACCTGGATGGAACCCCAAGGGCTACCTCAACAATGCCTGCCATCGCATTGCGGTTCAGGTCGTCTGAGGAGGGGCATCATGGTGATGACATCACGCAAGCATCAATGGTCATTGGCAAGGCGCACACTGGCTGGCCTGCTCGCTTCGCTGGCCGCCAGCGCACTGCTGACCCATGCAGCCGCGGCACAGGATGTCGATGCAGACACTGGGCTAGTGATTGCCGATGGCTGGGAAACGGTCAAGAACAACTGCACGATCTGTCATTCCGCCAAGCTGGTGACGCAGAACCGCGGCAGTCGAGAGCATTGGGCCGACCTGATCACCTGGATGCAGGACACCCAGGGGCTATGGGAATTTCCCCCGGAAATGGAGAACACCATTCTTGACTACCTCTCCAGCCACTACGGCCCCAAGCATGAAACCCGGCGCCAGAACCTGCCACCGAACCTGATGCCTCCTGCTGCTTCGGCCGGGGAATCTGCGCCCTCCTCATGACGCTTTCATGATGCCTTGATAGCACTGCGGCCCCTTTGATGACATCAAAGGGGCCGCACATATGCGTATCAGTCAAGGTGTCATGCCAGCACGTTGAGGCACCAGGTAATCGCAGGAATGGCAACCGCATCAATCAGCACCGCACCACATAATGGCACGATGATGAAAGCCTTGTGCGACACGACCTTGTAGTGCTCGCATACGGCGCTCATGTTGGCCACGGCATTCGGTGTTGCCCCGAGACCATGACCGACGAAACCGGCAGTGAGTACAGCGGCATCATAGTTACGACCAAGCAAGCGAAACAGCACCAGCAGCGCAAGCCCGACGATAGCCACTGTCTGCACCAGCAGAATGATCAGCAACGACCCGCCCATCTCCTGCAGTTGCCAGATCTTCAGGTCCATCATCGCCATGGTCAGGAATACGCCAAGGGCCACATCTCCGATGGCAGCCAGGGCATTGTCAGGAAGTTCGACCCAGGCAAAGCGATCGTTGAGATTGCGCAGCACGATGGCCACGAACATGGCACCGACATAACTGGGCAGGATGATACCGAGATGACTTCCCAGGCTCTCCTTGAACCATGCGCCCAGCACCATTACCGGCAAGACAATGGCCAATACCTTGAGCAATACCGAACCATCAATGCGACCAATGCTGGGGCGCCCTTCTTGCTGCAGTGTCTCCAGGCCATGCACATCCTCGGCTTCAATCCGCACGCGACGACGGTCGATGATCCAGCGTGCCAGGGGGGCGCCGATAATGCCGCCGACGATCATGCCGAAGGTGGCCGAGGCAATCGCTGCCGTCGTGGCCCCCTGTGCCCCCAGTGCTTCAGCTTCAGGCCCGAAGGCAGCCGCCGCACCAAAGCCCCCTTCCAGCGACGTCGCACCGGCCATCAGGCCGATCAACGGATCGAGCCCCAGCATATGCGCCATGCCAATGCCGATGCCATTCTGCATCAAGGCCAGGGTCCAGCATGCCAGCAGGTAGATCAACAGCGCCTTCCCGCCTTTCTTCAACAGGGCCAGGCTGCCTCCCAGTCCTACGGTGGTAAAGAAGGCCACCATCAGTGGCGACTGCATGGCCATGTCCATGTCTATCTCGACCAGCCCCAGATCACGCAACAACCAGGCCAGCAGAGCAAAACCGAAGCCGCCGATGACAGGGGTGGGAACACAGAAATGTTCCAGCCAGTTCAGGCGTCGTTTCAGCCAGCCCCCCAGCATCAGCAACAGCAAGGCCAATGCCGTGGTCGTCACGGCATCCAGGTGCAGATTCATGATTTCGCTCCAGAAACGTTATGCGGGCACGAGAAGGCCTTTTGTCTGCAGCCGAGCCCGGTTTTCAAGAAAGTGTCGATGACCTCAGCGGGCCAGGCGTTCGACAATACGTGCACCGACACGGGCGGTGCGCTGGTCGATATCCAGCTCAGGATTCAGTTCTGCAACATCACATACCGGCAGCTCGACACGGGCACGCACATAGTCAATGACGTCCTCGACAAGACGCAGGGAGATGCCTTGTGCCGAAGGTGCGCTTACGCCTGGTGCCACATATGCCGGTAGCGCATCCAGGCACACGGTGAGATAGACGGCATCTACCTTGGCCAGCAGGCGATCGACAGCCTCTTGCACAGCTCCGGTACATTCATCGAGGCAGTCTTCGTCCATGACCCAGTCGACTCCCAACTGGTGTGCTCTATCGAACAATGCCCGCGTATTACCGCTACGACTGACGCCCAGGCAGGTGTAATGAAACCCTACCTGATGCTCCGCACAACGTTCGGCACACTGGCGGAAAGGCGTTCCCGAACTGGGGCGTGCCGCCTGGCGCAGGTCCAGATGCGCATCCAGGTTGAGAATGCCCAGCCGCGGCAATGCCGAGGACTGCAGGCGTTGACGCAATAACCCAGAGAAGCTGGCAAAGGCGATCTCATGTCCTCCTCCCAGGCCGATGACGCGATGCCCCTGACCAAGCAGACTTGCAACACGCTGAGCAAACAGCGCTTGGGCGTCTTCCAGAGCATCGCCTTCGCAGACAATATCTCCGGCATCGAACAAAGGAGCATCAAGGTGATAGGCCAGATTAGCCAATTGACCACGCAAGGCGCCGGGCCCTTGCCTGGCCCCGGCACGCCCCTGATTGCGTGCAACACCTGCGTCACAGCTCAGGCCAAGCAAGGCATGTCCTGGTACAGACTTTTCGCTGTAAGGCTGCATGACCTGATGCCAACGGCGCGTATCGCCATTTTCCTCAGGGTCTTCTCGCCCACGCCATAAACGGTGGCACTCTGTGCTGTACCATGCTGATGTCACTGCAAAAGTTCTCCTAAGCGTTGCGCACTGTCACGGGTCTGGCAGGCGAGCCATTCCTCACGCCCGGACACTCGGCTTTGCGGTGCCATGACACTGACCACCGCTTTCAACTGACCACGTGGTGTCAGCACTGGGGCACTGGCTCCCCACACGCCTTCATCGATCTCGCCAAGGCTGACAGCAAAGCCATGCTCGCGGATGTCGACCAATCCCTGCAATGCCACATTGCGCTCCTGCTCATCTCGCAATGCCAGCGCCATCTCGCGTTCGGCATCCGACATCCAGGCCAACAGCGCTCTCGCACTAGCACCCTTTACCAGTGGCTGGACCTGTCCCTGTCGGTAGCAGCAACGTAGTGGCTGAGGGCTATCGATCATCTCGACGCACAGGGCGTGGTCCCGCAATGCCACCAGCAAGGCAGAGCTTTCCTGGGTTCGCTCGGTCAGTTCCATCAGCACAGGGCTTGCCCAGCGCATGAGTTCATTGCGCCGCAGAAAACCCTGCTGCAAACGCACCGCCTGAGCGCCGGGAGCATAGCGGCCATTGGCACGCTCGCTGACCAGCCCCCAGGCCAGCAACTGGCGAAGATGCCGGTAGGCGGTGGAAACCGGCTGAGCGGTACTATCGGCCAGTTGCTTGACGGTCATGGCTTCATCGCCATTCGCCAGGCAACACAGCAGCGCCAGCATGCGGTCGGATGGTCCCATCGTTTTCTCCCCGCTTCTCAAACACCTCTCCAGCACTTTTTAAACACCTTTCCAGTGCTTTCAAACACCTTTTCAGTACTTTTCCAGTACTTCTCAATGCACATGTATCCAACTGACATGTCTGTGCAGAGTTCACGTTCGGCGAGAGCGCTATCAATAAGAATATTTTCGATAAAATCGTATCCCTACTGACGAGTTTTCGGAAAAATCATTATCAATTTACGAGAAATCGATGACGATACTTTAGTCTAATAGAGATTCATCAATAGAATACGCCCCCCCTGGCTGCGAGACAGCCAAGGCAGGATGAAGGAAAGGGAAGGCAATGATACGGGAGGGAAAACACAGCCAGGCCGCGGGAAGCCTCGAGCAACCGACACGACCTGACAGGACAGTAGAGAAACAGCGGACCCGGGGCAACCTCACACCATCAGTTCAATCTCGTACCCCGTGTACTTGCGCAAGTTGATCACACCGCTATCAAGCATCAGGTACTGACCCTTGATGCCCATCAGCACCCCTTCGATGGCCGGCGTCTTATCAAGGTTGTGGGAAACCACCTTGGTGGGGTACTCGAGCACGGGATAGGTGAAGCGCTGTGCAGGCTCGTCAAGCACACGGATGGCATCCTGGCCAAAACGCTCGTGCAGCTCCTCAAGGCCAGGAGCCAGAGTGGTGAGCAGCCGATCGCGCTCGGCAGCCAGATCGATCTCTGCAGTATCGTTCTTGAGCATGGCTCGCCAGTTGGTGCGGTCCGAGACTTCGTTCTTGAACAGCACTTCGACAAAACCGGATTGCTGGCGACTGTCCACGGCAATGATCGGCAACGCCTGGACCGCGCCCTGGTCAAGCCAGCGAGTAGGCATCTGGTTGGCACGTGTGATACCGACCTTGAGTCCGGAGGCATTGGCCAGATAGACGATATGAGGCTGGAAGCAGAAGCGCTCGCCCCACTCCGGCTCACGGCAGGTGCCTTCGTGGAAATGGCACAATTCAGGTTTCATGATGCAGGAATCGCACTGCGCCAGACGCTTGAAGCAGGGGTAACAATACCCCTGGCCGAAGCTTTTCTTGCTGGGTCGACCGCAATGGGTACAGGCGATGGCACCTGTCCATCTCAGACTCAAGGGCTTGCCGAGATAATCATTGAGCGGCAGACGCGCCTCCCCCGCACGCAAGGTGTAGCGAGCGGGAGTGGCCGGTTCGATGGACATCTTGGTCAGGCAACCACTGGCAAGCATGTCAGTCACGACTGGCATCCCGGCCCAGACCTGCCAGTTCGGCAGGAATATCGGTGCCACTGGATGAACCACCGCACGTGCGCTGTTCCAGATACCCCACGCGCTGCTGCGGCGGAACATTGTTCTCGACTTCGTAGCGAATCACCGCTTCCAGGGACAGTTCGGTCTGCTCCTGGGTGAGGCGCCGCCCATCAGGCCATTTGCGCAGCGCCACCGCCTGCTTGAGGCTCTCGTAAATGGCCGGTGTCATCTGGGAAATCATTCGTTCGAAGGTCATGTCACTCATCGAAACATCCACACTAAATGGCTGGTTTGCGTGAATGATACCAGCCGAGCGCCAACCCCACGAGCAGCCCTCCCAGATGAGCGGCATTGGCAACGTTACCGAAGCCGATCAGCCCAGCAAAACCCGTCATCGTGAATACCATCCACAGCAGCATGAACACGACCAGCATCTGCGGTACAAAGAAGCCACTTTGCGGAGCCCTGCGCATCATCAACCAGACATAGCCCAACAGCGCATAATCGACGCCCGACATGCCGCCGAAGAACACGCTCCCCGTAGCGTACTGTGCCAGGTTGCTTGCCACCCCGGCCACGATGACCAGAATGAACATGCGCAACGGACCGTTGAGCAGCTCGATCTGGCGCCCGAAGTACCATAGCCACATCATGTTGAAGATCAGGTGCATCCAGCCAAAATGCAGGAAGATCGGTGAGATCAGCCGCCACACTTGCCCGGAGGCCATGCTGTCGGCGAGTGTTCCCACCGCCAGGGCTCCTCCACTGATACCTACCGGAACGATCGTCATCCAGATCAGCGCCATGTCACCCCACAGCGCCTGGGCGCCGAAGACAATCAGGCTCAGCACCAACGTCAATACCGTGACCGGTAGATGGCGCAGGACACGCTGCCAATCCAGAGAAGTTCCAGCCTGTGCCTGCGGAGGCGGGGTCAAAGCCTCTCCCCGTTGCCACCGACCCAACAGTTCCTCCACTGCCCCCTGCTGCCTTGGATCCGCCAGCCACAGCACCTGTCCTTCTTCTTCATTGGTAAAACGGTGGCCAATCCGGTGTGCCCACAGTGCCTGGCGCAACTCGCGGGTATCGATATCGTGAGGGATCAGCAAGATCCGATACATGGTGCCTCCTGCACGCTGGCTGTCTGTGCGCTCATGGCTGTCTTCACGCTCATGGCTGTCTGTACGCCGGGATCACACCCTGATCCTGACGCGGGAAAGGAAATCATACACATACAAAAAGTCCGGCGGAGGGGGCCGCCGGACAAGAGCAAGGGATCATTCAAGGGAACACCTACTCTGACGCTGACCTGGGGAAAAGGTTTCACGACTGGACAAAAATAATTTGTAATGTTTTGTATCAGTCAAATTCCATCTCTCGAGGAGTAAGCCGCGCATTGGCATCCCGGGGAACAGGCACCCAGATAAAGTTATCGGCATCAAGGCGTCCGGTATTTGCGTAGTCGGCGAAACTATGGCGATAGGCCACAAGTCGCCCGAACTTGACCGCACTATAGTCAAGGCAAGCAATATTTGGCGCAGGCAAGGCAGGAATGCCCTCGCACCAGTAGTGTCCGATGAACAAGGGCGGCTCATCAGGGCCATAATAGCTCAGCGACGCCTTCTCCTCGCCCGACAGTGGCCGCCCCTCCAGCCCCTGAGGCAAGTTATCCGGTTGGAACACCACGTCTCCCCAGGTAATGGGATCGTGGGCCCAGAAATGCGTCCTGAAAGTACGCCGGGAGAAACCATCCCCGGAGTGAATCACCACTCCCTGCGGCAACGTGATCGCCCCACCCCGTGTCAGGCGCTCAAGAATATCGAACTCCTCGGTGTCCGGAATCGAGGCCCTGACCAGAAATTCCGCGTCGATGCAGGTATCGGGATTCAACTCACGAAGCCTGTCGACCCTGGCATGATCCCAACAAGCATGAACGACACGGATACCATCGATCTCGAGGCACAAGGGCAGGCTGGCGAACCAGGTCAGCGCATCATCCCATTCCTGCGGATGATCGTGATACTGATCCAGCGTTTCCTTGATGATGCGATTATGCCGAGGGGTATGTGGCCGAAGCCATTCACGTTCCAGCCCAGGTGGGGCCTTCTGGGTATAGCTCAGGGCATTGATTTCATGGTTGCCCAGCACGATATAGGCTTCGCCCTCCTCCACCATGCGCTTGGCAATGCTCACGGCCAGCCGAATACGCGGCCCACGGTCGATCAAGTCGCCAAGAAAGACCACCTTGCGCCGAGGATGGCGATACACCCCGCCCTTCAAGTGATAGCCCAGGCGTTCCAGCAGCACAGCCAAGGTTGCGCCACAGCCATGCACATCACCAATCAGGTCGTAACCTTCCAATACGTTGGCTGTCACCTCAATCTCCCAACCGGTGGCTCCAGCCCAACTTGCTACGCAGTACATCGTAGAAGTTGTGGCCGAGCGGATGCACCAGTTGCACACACTTCGGTTTGCGGCGGATCACCAATACATCGTCAGGTTTGGCTACAGCCCGAGTCTGACCATCGCAGCTGATATGCGGGTATGTCTGGTTGGTTTCACCGATATGTACCCGAATTTCACAGGCCGCATCAATCACGATAGGCCGGCTGGACAGGGTATGAGGAAACATGGGAACCAATGTCAGAACATCCAGCTTGGGATGCATGATAGGACCACCACCGGACATGGCGTATGCCGTGGACCCCGTGGGCGTGGCCACAATCAGGCCATCGCTGCGCTGGCTGTAGACAAACTGGCCGTCGATAAACAGCTCGAACTCGATCATGCGCACGGCCTTTCCCGGGTGCAGCACGATCTCGTTCAGAGCATCGCCGCTACCGACCAGGTCATCCCCTCGGTAAAGCTCTGCATCAAGCAGGAAGCGCTGTTCCACTTCATACTTGCCCGCCAGGACTTCACCGACCCTCTCTTCCAGTTCATCTGGCGAAATATCCGTCAGAAAACCAAGGCGGCCGCGATTGACACCAAGCACCAGCGTACCGCTATGACACAGGGTACGCGCGGCTCCCAGCAGACTGCCATCGCCTCCGACCACAATCACCAGATCGCATAACTCGCCGAGCAGCCGACGGCTGGCTTCGGCATGGCCTCGTTCCAGCAATGTCGAAGCGGTCCTGTCTTCGACGATGACATGGTAGCCCTGGTTATCCAGAAAGCGGATCAGGCGCTTGAGAGTCTCCAGTACCTTGGCACTCCCCGGGCGACCGATCAGACCAATATTCTTGAACGCTTGCATGCACGCATCCTTCGCTAGGCAGGCGCTCATTATGGCGACCTGCCGGGAAGCGGGCAAACCCGCCGCATGATCGGGTGGCTTCGGGTTTCCCGATGCGCCTCAGGACGCCTGGTTTACCTTCACCTCAGGACACCAAGGCAGCTTCCTGGCGTTTCTTCCACCAGTGATTGAGCCACAAGGAGAGGCCGATGATCACAGCTCCCAGTGCCAATCTCATCAGATCGGCATCTCGGTTCCAGATCACCAGATTGACCAGCAGCCCTGCCGGTATCAGTGCATTGTTCATGATCGCCAGCGTTCCGGCATCAACCTTTACCGCCCCCAGGTTCCACATGAAGAACCCCAGCCCGGAAGCGACCAGCCCGAGCCACAGCAGCACTCCCCATTGCAGCCCGCTTGTCGGCAATGCCTGAACGTTGCCTAGCAGGAAGAAAGCAGGCAATGCCACCCCCAGGGCACCGAGATAGAACCAGGCGAAGACACTGTGACGTGGCAGTTCGTCAGGCAGGGTCGCCGAGAAACGGCGATAGCCGACCTGTCCCAGGGCAAAGCACAGATTGGCTCCCTGCACGACCAGAAAACCTGCCCAGAAGCTTTCACTGACGCTCTGGTAACGAATGACCGCAGCCCCAATGACAGCCAATATGGCAGTCAGCAGATAGAACGGCGTGAAACGGCCAAACAACAGGTCATCCAGTAATGCGATGTAGATGGGCGTAAAAATGGTGAACAGCAGAACTTCCGGAACCGACAGCAACAAGAAGGACTGGTAGAAAAAAATGTACATCACGCCCAGCTGGAGTGCTCCCACCCCCAACAGCACCACCATTTGCCTGGGACGCAACAGGCGTGGCCTGAGCAATGGCAAGAAGACAAGAAATGCCAGTCCTACCCGCATCAGCACAGCAAAGTAGCTGTCTACCTGACCGGACAGGTAGACACCAATCAATGAGAACGAAAAGGCCCAAAGGGCTGTCACCAGGACAAGCAGGCTCACCGTCAACTCCATAACAATCTCAAGTTGACGGCAAGTATACGGCAACCTGCATGCACTGCTGAACATGGGAAATACGGATGCTTCCTCGCCACTCTGATATCTCATGAGCAGCAAGGCGTCATGCTCAGGAGACTTCCCTTTATGGAAGATAACGGTATAACAACGACTATTCTTCCTGATGACGACGATACAGCTTCAGCAGCCACCATACCGCATAGACCACTCCGGGCAGCCATCCCAACAGCATCAGCATGAAGGCAAGAGCCGTACGTCGAGGGCCAGCTTCGCTCACGGCAACCGCCAGAGGAGGTAGCAAGACCGCCAGCAGCAGCAGCGCCAAGCGTGCTGAAGGCGATGCCATCAACACCCGAGCCATTCCCTCCTGGGAGCGTACGCTTCCTGGATGGGGACGCTCCTGCTCAGGGGTTTCAGAGGAGACGGAAGCCCGAGTGGCGGCACCCGGTGTGGGTTCAGGTGTAAAGTGCTCCACACCACCCGCTGCCCTGCCGCGGTCAGAGG
This sequence comes from Halomonas sp., assembly GCF_029263665.1. Classification (GTDB taxonomy): domain Bacteria; phylum Pseudomonadota; class Gammaproteobacteria; order Pseudomonadales; family Halomonadaceae; genus Halomonas. Next base: position 95,467 of record NZ_JAJUFQ010000008.1, on the reverse strand, counting down.
GGGGGGCAACAGCATCGTGATGCGCCTGATGATCGACCTTCTGCTCCAGCTGTTCTGCACCTTCGGCGAGCACATCATGGTAGCGCTCCCAGTCTTCCCAATCATGCGGCGTTCCGGCCTTGGGACGGTGGTCATGAGAGCCACGGGCACGCTCCCATGCCTTCTCTTCTAGGGTCGTGGCTTTCTCCTTGTCTTTCTTTCCATCAAGCCCTTTTCGGGCCAGGTACTCTTTCGCATCCATAGGCTGGTCTCTCGCTTTATGCCGGAGCGTGGTTCGGGAATCGCTGAATAAATCAGCCGAGCGGGATGAAGGCTATGTTCGTTCCCGACGAACAATCGCACTTCCCACATCCATGTGGGTCGCACAAGGCGCACGGAGCACAGCAACCGGAGCCTATGGGGTATAGGTGAGGATGGTGAGCACCGCGCACCAGTTCGCCGGGAGCGAATTGGAACATCCTTCGGATGGCCCGAAGGGTAGCCCAGTGATTCGCACGCGCAGGCATTTATGCAGTGTTTCCTTTGCCGCCCCGATCCTATGGCCTGATATGCAGGACCAACAAGTATATTTCAGCATTCTCTTACCCATATTTCATGCTGTAGTGAGCTACGCTGAATTCATGCATTGACTGAACGGCTCTGCAAGCATCCTGCGCCGCCCGAATACCGGCCGTGTAGAACAGGACGGACAGAGGTAACCGTCCTTGACAACCAGGAGAGCAACCATGCCCTTGAAAGCCCCTCCCTCCATTGTCCGCGACATCATGTCCCGTGATTGCTATCGGGTCACTGGCACGACATCGATTTCCACACTGGCAGAAGGACTGGCGCTCCACCGCTTACCGGGGGCCCCTGTTGTCGATAGTCACGACCATGTCATCGGCTTCATTTCAGAGCAGGATGTCCTGGGCAAGGTGATCGAAAGCCTGTATCTGGATGTCGAGGCCCCATTGGTCAACGAGTTGATGCGCAACGAAGTGCTGACCGTCTCCCCGACCAAAAGTATCGTCGACCTGGCTCAGGAGATGCTGGGCGCCAAGCCCAAGATCTACCCTGTCACCGAACAAGGCCGCCTGATAGGCATCGTCACCCGGCGAGACGTTCTCAATGCGGTGCTGAGCATGCGTCGACAACTGCGTAGCGCCTGACGTGCCACTCTTGTCCTGCCACTCTTATCACCAAATCTTCTCACCAAATGGTGCTTGCCACTCGGCCCTGGTCTCCGATGACCAGGGCCTGAGGCATGCTCATACCAGGTAGCCCTCCTCATCACGCGCCTTATTGCCGACTGACTCAGTCTCCGGCTGTTTATATGACAGCCCACACCGCAGCTCATGAGACAGTTCTCCCAGGCCTGGCCATTAAAAAAAACGCCCCATGCAGAACATGGGGCGACAAAGATCGATTTAGCAAACCAGAACAACACTGCTAACGACTGCCATCGCGCATGTTGTCTGTACTTACTCAGACAACGTTGTTCAGAAAAGTTCTCTCAGCGTTCAGATTTTTTTCATTGCGCCGAGAAAGCGGTCTCCACAGCCCTAGGTCGCGGCTGGAACAGCATCCAGCTCTTCTGAGTACTGGATCTGCGCTCGGTTCACTTCATCTCGAAGCCACGCTCGACCAGGAACTCCCGCATGTGGGCACGTAGCTTGTCATCGAACAGAGGGCGCAGGTTGCGTGACCAGTTGGAGTCCTTGTTACCGCCCTTGCGCGACTGGTAATAGGCATGCATGGAGTCATCAAAGGCTTCTACCAGGGCTTGGTCATCGGTGTAGTAATCCTCCTTGAGAATCGCTTCCACCGGTAATCGTGGCTTGATATCTGGCTGATGTGCAGGATAACCAAGACACATGCCGAACACGGGATAGACATGCTTGGGTAGATGCAGGAGATCGCTGATTTGCTGGGGATTGTTGCGAATCCCCCCGATATAGCAGAGTCCCAGCCCTTCCGACTCTGCAGCGATGGCCACATTCTGGGCAAACAGCGCGGTATCCACACTGGCTACCAGCAACTGCTCCGTCATCCCGCGCACGACGTGAGAGCCTGCGCGCTCCGAAGCTTCTGTGGGTCGCTTCATGTCTGCGCAGAACACCAGAAAAGCAGCACAGGATACGACATAGGACTGCCCATCCGCCAGTTCGGCGATCAGCTCGCGATTCGCCTGATCCTTGACATGAATGACACTGTAAGCCTGCACATGGCTGGAAGTCGCCGCCGCCTGGCCAGCCTGTATCAGTTCGACCAGCAGCTCCCGTGGAATTGGCTGGTCAGTAAACTTGCGAATGGAACGGTGGGATTTCAGAAGTTCGATGGTCGAGTTCATGATGTTCAGTAAACCAAGTCGGTGGACGATGCTCTCCAGGAGACGCTGAAACATCTACCAGAAGTATGCGCATAGGTTACCGCATTGAGAAAATCATTTCCCTGCTAATGATAATGTCATGAGGACTCCGAGCCAGGCAATGGCCGCTGCTCTTCGCCGCCGGCGGTATAAAACCGCCCAAGCCAGCGTATCTCAGAGTACCTTTTATTCGTGGCCCGATGCTGCCCGCGGCCCAGCCAGTACTCGGCCAAGCATTTCCCTGTGGACAGGCTCGACCCATGGCCAAGACGAGGCTTGACGTCTTCATATAACGCCTCTAATGTTCCATTTATCGAACGTTCGATAAATGGAACGCTCTCAAAGGTCAGCTTCAGACCACCAACGTGATGCCTTGCCAGGCTGCTGGATAGCACCTGGACGGCTAGCGAAATTCTGGACATATTGCACATGGATACCCTTTCTCTAGGCACCTTGGGTGAGCACCTGCAGTCTCTGCGCATTGCTCAAGGTCTGTCGTTATCGCAGCTGGCCACTCAGGCAGGTATCGCCAAGTCAAACCTGTCTCGTCTCGAACAGGGCCAGGGCAACCCCACCCTGGACACATTATGGCGCCTGGCCGTCCAGCTACAGGTGCCGTTTGGCACCCTGGTCAAGCCGATTTCCATACCGTTGGGTGAAGACGGTGTGCAAGTCCAGTTGATTGATCAGGGCAAGGGAAATCCTCCAGTGGATGCCTACTGGATGCGCTGCGCCCCTCATACCAGCCGACATGCGGAAGCTCATACCCCTGGTGCACGAGAAACCATCACTGTCATCAGTGGTGAGATCCAGATTGGGCCTGAAGGTGCACTGCAATATATCAAGGCTGGTGAAAGCACGGATTTCGAAGCAGACCGACCTCATCAATACACGACGGGAGAAAGCTGGGCGACCTTGCTGGTCACCATCATTTATGCCTCTTCAAGAGGAGCAGCCCCATGAGCTCACAAGCCCTCTTGCAATCTTCCCGCCCCTGGCTTACGGGCATGCGTGACGCCATCCCTCTGCTCGGTGCCTATATTCCGATTGCCATCTCTTTTGGCTTGATTTCGGTTCAGGCCGGATTCAATGCCTGGGAAACCGTCGTCATCTCGACGCTCATTTATGCCGGTGCCTCCCAGTTCCTGTTTGTCGGTATGGCTGCCGGTGGCGCGCCCCTCTGGTTGACGGTTGCCATGACGCTGCTGATCAATATTCGACACGTCGTTTATGCACCTAACATTGCCCCCTGGCTGACCAGGAATCGTTGGTGGCCGTGGTTGATGCATGGATTGACCGACCAGATCTTCGCTCTCGCCCACAGCCGCTTGCCACACATGCCCGAACAACAACGAATCGGCTGGTACACCGGAGCCGCCGGACTGGCCTGGGGCAGTTGGGTAGCCGGCTCCGCCCTGGGCGCCATTGCCGGTGACTGGATGATCAAGAGCTGGCCACTGCTCAGTGAAGTCATGCCCTTTGCCCTGCCATCGTTGTTCCTGGTGCTGCTGATACCTCGCTGTACCTCCATCCGCTGGGTACTCGCCCTGTCAGTTGCGACCTTTGCGGCACTTGCCCTGGCTGTATTCAGTTACAGCAATGTGGCCATTCCGTTGGCCGCTGCCTTGGGTGCTGCAGCGTTCTATGCCATCCAACCACGCGGAGGAAGCACGACATGAGCGGTGAATTATGGGTCGCTGTACTGGTCACGGCACTAGGCACCCTCGCCATGCGCATGCTGCCATTGCTATGGATGCGCAAGCGTTTGCGCCAACAGGCCAATAGCGATGTTGACGCACTTCCCCAATGGCTCGGCATCCTCGGCCCGCTGATGATTGCCGCGGTACTTGGCGTATCACTGATTCCTCAGCAACCAGACACCACTAGCTGGAGTGCCACTCTCCTCGGCTGTATCGTCACTTTCGGAGTATGGTATCGCAGCCGAAGCCTTGGCTGGCCAGTCGCCGCAGGCGTCGCGACCTTCGGGATGGTGATCGTGGTGGGTAGCATGCTGTAAGCCATGATGCATATTTCCGCCATCCCTAGACATGCAGTGCACTCAATCACAGAGGCATCCAAACGCAAGGCAAGCTCTCGAGTGATGGTGGACCCTTTCATCGCCCCGCAGAGATAAGTTACCTCCTCTGCATGACTATGCGACGAGACCAAAGTCGGAAAAGGCGGTCACCCTAGTGCGTGATACCATTCGTGCCGTTGTCGACGCTCTCGTCGTCAGCTCAATCTAGACGTAAAGGTGCCCTGCCTTTACTTTTTACGGTGGTGAAATGAAATACCCCCTCCCTCCCCTTAACCCACTGAGAACCTTCGAAGCCGCAGCACGGCTTTGCAGCCTGACCAGCGCAGCTGAGGAGCTGAACGTTTCCCAGGTCGCCGTCAGTCGCCAGGTTCGGGTGCTCGAGGACTACCTGGGTGTCGCCCTTTTTCGGCGACTGCACAGAGGGATCGAGCTGACACGCGAGGGCAAGGAGCTGTATGAAGGCATCACTCAGGCCTTTCAGGATATCGGCAGTGCCGCGCGCAAGGTGTCGCGCCGGGGCCGAAGAGATATTCTTTCGATTCAGTCCTATACGACCTTCTCGCAACGCTGGCTGATCCCCCGACTGGCCAACTTCCATGACACCAACGAATCGATCGAAGTCAGGTTGTCGTCCTCGCTGTCACCGGTGGATTTCGACACGCAGAATATCGACGCCTCCATCCGCTCTGGCCGCGGCGACTGGCCCGACCTGCATGCCGAGAAGCTGGTGGACATCGAGCTCATCCCGATATGCTCCCCGGCGCTGATGGAATCGGCGAAACTGACATCACCACAGGACCTGTCCCGCATACGCCTACTGCACTCCATGGCACGCCCCAACGACTGGGCCAGCTGGCTTTCGTCGGCCGGCGCCAACATCGACGCCGATGCCGGTATTCGCTTCGACAACTCAGCCTTGGCCTACGAAGCGGCCTCGATGAACATTGGTGTGGCTATCGCAGTCAAGGTCTTCATAGAACGCCAACTTCAGAATGGCAGTTTTATTGCGCCCTTTGAGACCACGTGCAAAACAGGTGAAGGTTATTACCTGACATGGCCGCGAAACATGAAGCCATCCGAGCCACTGCTGAAATTTTTATCCTGGATGCGTGAACTATTGGCCAATACGCAATAACTTCCCACCTTCATTCTTCAGCCAACCCATCTTGGCCTAGATTCAATGAGTTCGATATTCGAGCCTTATTGTTGGCTCTCTCCTTGGCAAAAGTCGCCACAAAAGTGCCAATGACGAACCTGGAGTAGCGCCCAGGCTTGCCTGACCAAAACATGCCCAATGACTGACAAATCATCAGTACCACGCTCACATGCTTTTTGGGATTCTTGATGCAAGGGCCCAGCCCCAGCATCAGATATTCAAAGAATAATACCCAATTGGAGCGCCGGACATGCTACAGAAAATCACAAAGAACGCCTGCAGCTATCTAAACACAACCTGTCTAAGTACATTCTGTCCAAGTACGTTCTGTCCAAGTACGTTCTGTCTAAGCACAACCCGCCGTGTCCTAAGCACGACCAGCCTTGCCGCCACGATCTTGCTGTGTAGTGCAGGAACAGCCTTGGCTGACAATGACTGGCCGACGGGTCCCGTCAACATGATCATGCACACCAAGGCGGGTGGCTCTGCGGATGTATTCATCAGGACGCTGGCAAAGTCGCTGGAACCAGAGATCGGCCAGCAGGTTGTCGTTATCAATTCTCCCGGCGGGGGCGGCGCTACCCAGATGACGCGGGTTCGTGGCGCCAAACCTGATGGCCTGACACTTGGCGTCAATACGCTGACTCACTTCACGTCCATGCTGACTAATCTCGAGGGAACCTTCACGCCTGATGATTTCTCCTGGATCGCCTCGACACAGGAAGATGCCATCTTGCTGTTCGTCAAATCCGATTCCGATATCAAGAACCTTGACGACCTGATCACCAAGGCCCGGGAAAACGATGGGCAGATCAATATGGGTGGCTTTGGTCCCATCGGTTCGATGCAGAGCATAGGCATTTCAATGCTCGAAGAGGCCGCTGACGTCAAGTTCAACTGGGTCGCCTTCAACTCCACACCAGATATTGTCGCCGCGCTGCTGGGCGGCCACGTGGATGTGGGCGTCTCTAACCTTGGCTCAGTAAGTTCCTTCTTCGATGCAAACCGCATCACCGGCCTGGGTGTCCTGGGAGAAGAGCGCCTGACCGGCCTGCCTGATCTGCCTACCTTCGGCGAGCAAGGTTATGAGGTCGACACCAGTTGGCTGCAGGTTCGAGGCATATTCGGTCCGGCAGATATCCCGATGGACATCCAACAGAAAATTGCCGATGCCTTCCACAAGGCGATGCGTGCGGAGGACTACCAGACCTATGCGCGCAATGCCGGGGTCGTCGATTCCTGGATGGGCCCCGAGGAGTACACGGACTTCGTTCATCGGATCAGTGACATCGCGGAAAAACAGCTGAAAACAGCGGGCATTAGCGAGTAACGACTGAATTCCTCCTTGTTCGCCACATCTTGCACCGAAGGGATAAGTGCCCCTTCGGTGTGACCTGATGGGCTTCGATGGCCAATAACCGCCATACGACACTTTCCCGCCCCCATCACTTCGATCTCGAGACCCCGCCCAGACAGGTTCGGTCTCCTGCTAAAACTCCGGTACGCAATCAGGTGAGTCCCCATGACCAAAGCATTTGATGGAATTCGAGTCGTCGATACAACACATGTACTCGCAGGCCCCTTTGCCAGCTATCAAATGGCCGTGCTGGGGGCCGAAGTCATCAAGGTCGAGTCTCCCAATGCCCCCGATCAGGCACGCATGCAGGGCTCTGACCGTGCCTTGAACGACATCGGAATGGGCACCGCATTCATGGCTCAGGCTTCCAACAAGAAAACGCTGGCACTCGACCTCAAGACCCCCGAAGGGCGTGAGGCAATGATGCGGCTCATTTCAACGGCAGATGTATTCGTGGAAAACTACCGGCCAGGTGCATTCGATGAGCTCGGCCTGGGCTATGAAGAAATGTCCAAACTGAACCCGAAGCTGATCTATTGTTCGATTTCCGCCTTCGGATCGACCGGACCCCGTCGTAAGCAAACCGCCTACGACAACGTGATCCAGGCATTCTCCGGCATGATGGCAATGACGGGACATGGTGACGGCAGACCCCTGAAATCGGGCGCTCCAGTGGTCGACTATGCCACCGGCACGACGGCGGCCCTTGCGATCTCGACCGCCCTGTTCCAGCGTGAACGGAACGGCGGTAAAGGCCAATTTGTCGATGTTTCCATGCTCGACGTTGCGCTGATACTGTCCAGTTCCCACCTCACCGGCTATCTCTGGAACGGCAAACACCCCGAGCAAAAGGGCAACACCTTCCCCTTTGCCACCATTGGCTGTTATCAAGCGGCCGACGTACCGATAATGATCGCCGCTTCGAACCTTCAGCAACAGCGGCGCCTCTGGACAGCGCTCGGTCGCGAAGACATGATCAAGACCGATAACAATCAGCGCCTGGACGCCCATGCCGAAGAAAGCGACGCCCTATCGAAGATCATCGGCACAATGACGGCGGACTACTGGGAAGAGTTCTTGCAGAAGAGACGTATCCCGGCCGCGCGCATACGCCGCATGGAAGAAACTCTGTCCGACCACCAGGTGGCCAACCAACAGGTACTGTACAAGCATGCGGTTCCCAATAGCGCCATCAACGGCCTGACGGTCCCGGTCGCTGCCTTCAACTTGTCCGATAGCCAGCCGGAAGTCACCCTGCCACCGCAGCCAATGGGGGCACAGAGCACGGAGATTCTCACGCAACTCGGCTACGAAGCAGAGGAAATCGAGGCAATGCGGGCAGCTGGCGCCATCAACTGAGCACTCGCCGGCCTGTCCACCCCCACAGTGTTGACCAACGGCCCTGTACCTTCTGGATCAAGATCACACCATGACCAATCCCATTGTTGTACTGGCCAACACGGCAGCTGCCTGGCACAGCCAATGCTTGAATGCAGACGTGACCTGGGCGACACGACGCGCTCTCCTCGACTGGTTCGCCACGACACTACCGGGTTGCGCACTTCCACCGACGACACTGCTGTCCGAGGCCTTTGCCGCCAACCGCGGCCAGGGCAAGGCCATTTCTTACGTCGATGGTCAAACCGGATCCGCGCGGCACGCGGCCCTCCTGAACGCCACCGCAAGCCATACCGTCGAATTCGACGACATTTTCAAGGATGGCGGCTATCACCCAGGAAGCCCGACAATTGCCGCCGCCCTGGCCATGGCACAGGACAAGGGAACCTCACTCGAACAGCTGCACCGCGCCATCATTGCCGGCTACGAGGTTGGCTGCCGGATTTCACTGGCCATTCAGCCCAGCCACTACCGCTACTGGCATACCACCTCGACGGTGGGCACGATAGGCGCCGCCGTCTCGACCGCCATGATCCTGGGATGTGACGCAGATCGAATGGCTCATGCCATTGCCCTGTCCAGCAGTTTTGCCGGCGGCCATCAACAGAATCTCCAGGGTGAAGGTATGGCCAAGGCCCTCCATCCGGGCCATGCGGCCGACGCAGGGATTCTGGCGGGCCTCGCCGCAGCCAAGGGCGTCACTGCTTCCCTTGACAGCCTGCATGCGGACAAAGGTTACGCCGCGGCGACCAGCGCGTCGTGCGGTGACTGGGACATAGCGCTCGAGGGTATCGGCGACTGGACGCCTATCACTCGCATGACGGTCAAGAATCACGGTTGCTGCGGACACATATTTCCCGCGCTCGATGGGCTGAAGCTTATGCAGGAAAACGATGGATTCGTACCCGATGACATCGGCTCGATTCATGTCGAGGGGTACAGCGCCACCTATCAGATGTGCAACCGGCCGGAGCCCCGCACGGCCCAAGAAGCCCGGTTCAGCATTCAGTACTGCCTCGCGGCACAATTGCTGCTGGGCGGCGTCCGGCTGGCAGCTTTCACACCAGAGACACTGGCAAGGCAGGAAATTCGCGCTTTGATGCAGAGAATAACCGTCAGCGAGGATGCAGAGCTGGCCTCTGCCTATCCGAAGCAACGCATGGCCAGGTTGCTCGTTCATCTAAAAGACGGCCGACGAGTCCAGCATTTCCAGGCAACCCGGAAAGGCGACCCGGAAGACCCACTGTCGGATCAGGAACTGATCGACAAGTTCGACGAGTTGGCTAGGTCCGTCCTCACTTGTCAGCAGATAGAGGCATTGCGTCGAGACATATTGTACGGAACCGAGCTGCCAGGCTCGGTTGTACCATCGGCTGAAACCCACGCCTGATTCGCAAGCCTGCCCCCCGTCGATTGGCCCGGCATGATCCACTGGGCCAATCACTGCCCCCGATATCCCCATGCTGCACTGATTAACGCACTTCCCTTGCCCACTACACGGATATTCCATCCGCCAATGGAAAGGTTAGCCTGAACGCTCGGATCCATATCGACGGGCCACGGCGATAAACCCGTGTATCCCCGGCATGAGAATACAGATCCTCACGACCTGGAAAGAGGTGATAATCGCCACATCGTATCCCAGGAATTGTGCGGTCAGTGCCATTTCTGTCACTCCTCCGGGGGCGGCACTCAGCACCATGGTTTCCCAAGGCTGGCCAATCAGCTCGGCGAAGACGATAGCGGTAGCGCTGGTAAAAAGAATAAAGCACAACATCGAGACGATCAGCGCAAGCGTCAGCTTTCCGCCACCGAAAAAGAGGTCCTTGGTAAACACAGAACCCAGCCAGGTGCCAAGCACCACTTGAGCCCCTGCCAGAACCAGGTATGGATAGGGTGCCACCTGCAGGCCACTGCTGGATACGACGGCAGAGCTCAACAAGGCTCCGAAAAAATAAGGGTTTGGCAAGCGTAATATCTTGAACAGAAGCCCACCCGCCAAAGCGGAAATCGCCAGTAGCGCAACGCTACCCAGATCGAATACATACGCCGAAGCAAGTCCTCTAGCGGGATCGCCAGGCCAACCATCGGCTAAATACAACGCGATAGGAATGAGCACCACAACGCTGGCTATTCTGATGGTTTGTGACAGGACGACCAGACCAAGGTTCAGGCCAAATTTTTCCGCGATAACAACAGCTTCCACCGGGCTGGTCGGCATAGTGGCCAGCAGTGCCGTTGGATAATCGAGCCCAGTAAATCGCCTGAGCAGAACCGACACGCCTACGGCATTCATGCTGGTAAGAAATGTCAGCCCGACAATGACAGGTGCCATAGTCATGACGATGGCCAACGCATCACTGGTAAAGGCCATACCTACCGTCGAAGCAATGATCATCTGGCCCAGAGGGCGGGTCTTTGCAGATACTGGTGTCGTTACCAGACCTGAAACGTATAGCGTGGCTGACAACATCATGGGCCCAATCATGAACGGCAACGGCATTCCTATTCCACGAAAAACCCAACCTACAGCAGTTGCAGACAAATAAAGTGTCAACAACTTAATCAAATTGATCAACGCGACCCCCTAAGGAATAAATAAAGCCACCATATGGCAGCACAAATATCGAAGCCAAAGGCGCCAAGGCTCGATCACCCATGACACATGGAGGAGAAAAAAGAGCCCGCAACAGCAAATCAAAATCGATCTGCGGTTACGGGCTTGAAACGTCATGGATGGATTAGCCTATGTCTCGGCCTAATGGCGACATTACTCTTCTCCGTGGGAGACTTTTCGCGCATGTCGGCGCAGGTTGAATTTCTCGTGTAGAAACCGAACAATCGGCATTGCAAAGGACAGAACCGCAACCGACAACAGGATCAACGTTAGCGGACTGGTATAGAAGATATCGAGATCTCCATTGGAAATGACCAGTGCGCGACGGAAATTCGTTTCAAGCATTTCGCCCAGCACCAGAGCCAGAATGATCGGCGCCAGTGGGATATTGACCTTGCGCAGAAGGTAGCCGATAACACCGAATGCCAAGGTGACATACACCGGGAACATCGAGTTTTCGGAGGCGTAGGCACCCATCAGGCAGATGGCCGCAACGATTGCCGCAATCGCCGGACGAGGTACATCGACGACTTTCGCCCAGTACCTGGCCCCCGCCAGGCCGATAAAGACCATCACCGGAACGCTGATCCAGAGGGAGGCAAAGATCGTGTAGGGAATCTCCGGCTTGGTAGTAAACAGCAAAGGGCCAGGCTGGATGCCGTGGATCATCAGGGCGCCAATCATGATCGCCGTGGTTGGTGATCCGGGAATGCCCAGCGCCAGCAATGGTGCCAGAGCTCCTGATACCGCCGAATTGTTGGCCGCCTCCGATGCGGCGATGCCCTCTATGCTGCCCTTTCCGAACTGTTCGGGCGTCTTCGAGGTCTTCTTGGCAACCGCGTAGGAAACAAAGGCAGCGATCGAGGCACCTGCGCCCGGCACGACACCAATGACATAGCCAATGAGCGAACTGCGCATCAGGTGAAATTTCAACTTGCCGAATGTTTTCAAGGGTACCGCAAGAATACCGCTCATCGGCTGACTCTTGGTCTTTTCCGACGGCCCCGCCTCGACCATGAAAAGTACCTCGGAAAGCGCGAAGAGCCCCAGCAACACCGGCACCAACGGGAAACCTTCGAAAAACTCGGGGTGTGAGCTGAAACGGGGAATTCCGGTCTGGTCATCAAGCCCTACGGTCGCAAGTGCAAGGCCAATGCCCATGGCGATACCGCCCTTCAGCGCCGAGCCGCTGGACAAGGCTGATACAAGGCTCAACCCCACCAGGGCCAACGCAAAATAGGCCGTGGGGCCGAAGTTTAACGCAAATTCGGATAAGGGAACCGCTGTCAGGAACAACAGGATGGTACTGACGAAAATGCCCATACCCGAAGAAACGATCGAGATGTTCAGCGCGACACCGGCCTTGCCCTGTTGTGTCAGCGGAAAACCGTCCCAGGATGTGGTCACGGCAGCTGCAGTGCCAGGAGAATTGACAAGTATCGCCGAAATGGCACCGCCGTACTCAGCCGCGGCGTAGAGGGCAACTAACGTTACGATCGACACCAGAGGATCGAGACTATAGGTAAAGGGAATCAGCAACGCGACACCGAGGCTTGGCCCTAACCCCGGCACTGCCCCAATCATGTATCCGAGCAACGCACCGACAACCAGGCCGATCGGCACCAACGGATCAGCGAATGCCGAGAAACCAAGCAATATATTCTCAAACATGTCGGCACCTTAAGGAAAATAGACACTGAGGACGAGAACGAAAACGGCATAGAGGCCAAGCGCCAAGCCCAGCGGAACAGCAATGAGCTGAAGCGGCCGTCGTTCCCCTGCTGCCATCATGAGCAAAGCAGACAGGCTCACCATGGCAATGATGACTCCCAGAGCGTTCAGAAAAGCGCCAATACCGCCCAGAACAAGCATCGCAATAATGACGGAGACAGGGCGATTCAGTGACACCAGTACAGGCTTCTTTTCCCTGAATACTTTCCACAGACCTTGGCAGCACATCATAAAAATGGCGACCAAGGTTCCGCTGGCTATCATCATCGGGAAATCGCCAGCCCCCACTGCCTTGGGGTTTATCGGAGCGGGAAGTTGAGTCGCTTCGTATAGATAGACTGCAACGCCTATCAGCAAAACGAGCCCAAACAGCAACTCCAGCCATGCCAAGGGAATCTGTATTGTTCTCTCTTGCCTGCGGTGTGTTTTGGCTGACTCCTTCGGTGCGCTTCGAGCCGATACTGTCGATGAATTCATTCTGTCCTCCTCAGGACCAGATGCAGGTCCTGCTTGTAACCACTCCAACGCTGGACGTGGACCGATTGTTATTGTGCGAGGCAACAGCCTCCCCGAGGTACCCTGGCATTCGATGCCCAAGCACCACAGATCGAATAGTTATCCGACGAGACTCACTGTCTCTGAATACGACGCTTACTATGGCTGAAGGCGCATCACTGCTGAACTGAGTATTTATTGGGCCTTAGGCCAGCTTTATGTTGGGCAGAAGAAAAAAGCATCATGGAAGCTCCCTCTATCCAGCTCCTTCCCCCTTATCCAGCCCCTTACTTCTATTCACCCTCTAACTTTTTGTTAGTGCTGGCGGCAGCTTTACTCATTTGCACGCTGAAGACGTAACTTCAAGAATAATTTGCGGGATAACGGGATGAACAAACGATGACAAGTGTTCTGTTCCCGATGTGAATTCAGTTTTTTCGGACAATCAACCCGACACCTATCTTTCCAATAACACTCGAATTCGTTTTACGAAAAGAACAAGAGGCCCACCATGAATCAAGACGCTCTCATCGAATATCAGCAGGAAGATGGTATTGCCATTCTGACCCTCAACCGGCCCGAAAAGCGCAATGCCATGAGTGATGCTATGCGCGCTGAATTGGTGGAACATCTAGCTCACCTTCGGCGCGACCGTAGCATCCGCGCACTGGTCATCACCGGGGCCGGCAAGGGCTTCTGCGCCGGCGGTGATATCGCCGGCATGAAAACACGCATGGAAGCAGATCCGGCCACGGTTGGATTCAATGGCTGGGAACGTCAGCAAGGCGTGCATCAGGCCGCCAGCATGCTGCTCAACCTGCCGATTCCCACCATCGCCGCGGTCAATGGCGCCGCGGCAGGACTCGGAGCCGACCTTGCCCTCTCCTGCGATTTTGTCGTAGCTGCACGCTCTGCCACCTTCACTTGGGCTTACATCGCCCGCGGCCTGATACCTGATGGTGGCGGCATCTACTTTCTGCCTCGCCGAATTGGTCTGGCACGCGCCAAGGCCCTGATCTTCAGCGGCCGCCGTGTCGATGCCGAAGAAGCCGTCCAGCTCGGTATCGCAGACCAGTTGTGCGAAGAGAATAGGCTGTTGGCAACCGCCAAGGCTATGGCCGAAGAAATGAGCAGTGGTTCGCGTACTGCTGTCGCCCTGACCAAGTCGATCATCAACCGCAGCTATGAGTTGTCAGAGCACCAGGTATTCGCCGAAGGCAGCAAGGCCCAGGGCATCTGTTACACCTCACAGGAACATCGCGCTTCAGTGCAGTCCTTCCTCGATCGCGCCAAGGAGACAGGCAAATGAAACAGCTCGACGCCCTGCTCAATCCCAGAAGCATCGCTGTCATCGGGGCCTCGGCGGATCCCGGCAAGACATCCGGTCGTCCGATATCCTACCTGCTCAAGCATGGCTTCAGTGGCGCCATCCATCCGGTCAACCCCAAGGCATCCGAGATCCAGGGTCTAACCTGCTATGCCAGTATCGAGGCACTGCCGGAAGCTCCTGATGTCGGTCTGGTGCTGCTCAACGCCAAGCGTAGCATCGATGCCGTCCGCTCTCTTTCTCAAATGGGCTGCAAGGCAGCGATCGTTCTTGCCAGTGGCTTTGCCGAGGCAGGTGAAGATGGACAGGACCTGCAGGAAGCACTGAAAGAGGCCGCCGGTGCCATGCGCATTCTCGGTCCGAACACCATCGGCCTGGTCAACCTGTCCGCGCGGATTCCACTCTCGGCCAGTGGTGCCCTTGAAGTCAGTGACCTGCCCACCGGCCATGTTGCCGTTGTCTCCCAAAGCGGCGGTATTCTCGGTGCCCTGCTCTCCCGTGCGGCCGGCCGCGGTATAGGCCTTTCATCGCTGATATCCACCAGCAATGAGGTGGACCTTGAAGTCAGCGACTTCATCGACTATCTGGTGGACGATGACAATACCCGGGTCATCGCGCTCTACCTGGAAAGTGTGCGCAACCCGAAACGCTTTCGCGAAGCGGCCATCCGTGCCCGAGACGCCGGCAAGCCGCTGGTGGTGTTCAAGATCGGCCGATCCGAGGCAGGTGCCAGCGCAGCCAGCTCCCATACTGGCGCGCTGGCCGGCGAAGACCGTGTTTATGATGCATTCTTCCGTGAACTGGGCGTTATCCGTGCCAACACCTTCGACGAGTTCCTCGACATTCCGGCTGTGCTGGTATCCGGTCGCAAACTGACCGGCCGCCGCGTAGCCATCCTGACGTCAACTGGCGGTGCCGGAACACTGATCGCCGACAGTCTCGGGATGAATCATTTCGACACACCGGCACCTGATGCCAACACCGCCTCGCAATTGCGTGCACTGCAGGGCAACACTCCGACGGCCCTGGATCGCAACCCGATCGATGTGACACTGGCCGGCCTGCAACCCGAGCTACTGCGACAGGCAATCCGTACTCTTCTGGCCAGTGATAGTTACGATGCCCTCATCGTGGTCATTGGCTCCTCAGGGCTGGCCATGCCCGATCTGGTTGTTGGTGCTATCCAGGACTGCCTGGATACCAATGACAAGCCGGTGCTGGCCTACGTCAGCCCCCACGCACCGGATACGCTGAAGCGCCTGAATCGCGCCGGCATTCCGGGATTCAGTTCTCCGGAAAGCTGCAGCGCTGTACTTGAGGCCCTGCACTTTACCGGACAACCACTGCCTGGCGGACGGCCCACTCCCAGTGTCGAATTGCCTGATCTGACCGGCCTGACCGGAGGAGCAACCGATGAGGCCTCAGCCAAGTCCTTGTTCAGCCAGACGGGTATCCAGGTGCCGGCAAGTCGTGTCGTGACTTGCCGCGATGAAGCCGTACAAGCGGCTCGCGAGCTGGGGCAACCAGTGGTTCTTAAGGTGCTGGATGCCAACCTGCTGCACAAGAGTGATATCGGTGGCGTGGCCTTGCATCAGAATGCAGACACCATTGGCGCGCGCTTCGAGCAGATGATCCAGGATGTGGGAAGCCGGATTGGCCGTCGTCCGGACCGCTTCCTGGTCGAGGCGATGGTCGCCGGCGGCCACGAACTGATTCTCGGTGCCAATCGTGATGCCTTGGGTACGGCGATCCTGCTGGGTGCCGGAGGTGTGACCGCCGAATTATTCAAGGACACCACACTCTGCCTGTTACCCGAGCAAGGCGGCC
This sequence comes from Halomonas sp., assembly GCF_029263665.1. Taxonomy (GTDB): domain Bacteria; phylum Pseudomonadota; class Gammaproteobacteria; order Pseudomonadales; family Halomonadaceae; genus Halomonas. The sequence goes on along the minus strand of NZ_JAJUFQ010000008.1, from coordinate 79,174 downwards.
TGACACTGGAACAGGCCAAGACGATGATGCGGAAACTGACGACCTGGCCACTGCTTGATGGCTACCGTGGTTCTGTTCACTGCGACACAGATGCCCTGGCCCAGGCCATCGTCGACTTCTCGAACCTGATCGCCGCGCTCGGCGACCGCGTGGTGACCTCTGAAATCAATCCGCTGTTCGTCCTGCCAGAGGGCCATGGTGTCGTGGCGGCTGACGCCGTTCTGGTACTGGAACAGATAGAGAGTGACAACGTCGAGGGAGAGCGCCGTTATGGCTGAACCGAAGCGCTACGGCCAGGTTCATTTTCGGCGCGAGGGGGAGATAGCAGTGATCACCATCGACAATCCCCCCGTCAACAGCAGTACGGATACGGTACGCAAGGGAATCCTGTCCGCCTTGGCGAGCATCGATGCTGAGCAGGTTCACGCGGTCGTCCTGACCGGAGCCGGCCGGCACCTGATGGCCGGTGCCGATCTGCGCGAACTCGAGAACCAACCGACGGAGCCTACCCTGCCCCAGGTTACGGCAGCCCTGGAAGCCTGTCCGGTGCCGGTTATCGCTGTCATCAAGGGTCACACCCTCGGCGGGGGTCTGGAGTTGGCTCTCGCCTGTGATGCAAGGCTGGCAACGACCGATGCGGTCCTTGGCATGCCGGAGGTCACTGTCGGCATCATCCCGGGAGCTGGAGGTACACAGCGTCTGCCGCGCGCGGTCGGCCTATCAGCCGCGATCGACATGATCGTCACAGGCAAGCCGATCAACGCCTCTCGCGCCCTGGACCTGGGGCTGGTCGACCAGTTACTGGCCAGCACCGACGCGGACGCCCAATACGCCGAAATCCTGGCTTTCGCCCGAGATTACCAAGCGGGTAAACAGCCATTGAGCGCACAAACGCCCGACCCCAGCGACAGCGCCGCACTGGAGGAACAAGCACAGCAGCTGGTTACCCGCGCCCGAGGCTTGCCGGCTGCAGCCGTGGCGGCCGAGGTGGTTCTCAATGCGGCAAGACTGAGCTTCGCCGACGGGGTCGCCCAAGAGCGCGCGCAGTTTCTTGCCCTGCGCGGCAGCGAACCGGCGCAGGCATTGCGCTACCTGTTCTTCACCGAACGCGCCAAACCCTTCGTGCCGCAGCAGCCGGTGCAGCCTCGTGCACTTGGGCGCATTGCGGTAATTGGTGCCGGTACCATGGGCAGCGGCATTGCCCTCTGTGCTCTGAACGCTGGCTACCACGTCGACCTGATTGAATTGAATTCGGTCGCACTCGACGCCGGCATCCGTCGCATCAGGAGCGAACTGGATGATGATGTCAGCCGACAGCGTTTAAGCGCCGAACAACGCGAAGCTCACTTGGCTCGCCTGGTCCCGAGCGAGGATATTCAGGTCGCCGCTCATGCGGATCTGGTGATCGAAGCGATCATAGAAGATCTCAGCGCCAAGCAGTCACTGTTCAAGACTCTGGCCGGGATTGTGCGCGAGGACACCCTGCTGGCAACCAACACGTCCTATCTCGATATTGACATGATCACGGCCGATATCCTGTACCCGGAACGTGTACTTGGCCTGCACTTCTTCAGCCCCGCCCATCGCATGTCACTCCTGGAAGTTGTACGCGGTGCATCGACCCACGACGAAGTGCTATGCACGGCAATGACCTTCGCCAGCAGGCTGAAGAAAAAGGCAATCGTCGTCTCCAACGCCTGGGGCTTTGTCGGCAACCGACTCTATGCCGCCTACCGGCGGCAGTGCGAGTTCATGCTCGAAGAAGGCGCCAGTCCAGAACAGATCGACACCGCGATCGAGGCCTACGGCTTCGCCATGGGGCCATTCAAGGTGGCCGACATGTCGGGGCTGGATATTGCCTGGAAGATGCGCCAGCAGACCGCCGATAGCCGTCACCTGCGGCGCTATGTCGGCATTCCGGATCTGATCTGTGAAGCCGGACGGCTCGGGCGCAAGACCGGCAAGGGCTACTACCGCTACGACAAGAGTCAGCTACAGTCCGACCCGGACGTTGCCGAGATCATCGCCGCTTACCGCGCGGACAAGGGCATCGTGCCCAAGACCTTCAGTGTCGAAGACATACAGCAGCGCGCCGTGCTGGCACTGATCAACGAAGCCCTGCTGCTGCTCGGCGAAGGCGTCTGCCAGCGTCCCGAAGATATCGATATCGCCCTGGCGCATGGCTACGGCTTTCCACGCTGGCGCGGCGGTCCGATCTTCATTGCCCGCCGGATGCAACTGAACCAACTCAATGCAGCCCTCGATCGGCTCGTCGCTGTCAGTGGCAAAGGCCAGGAACGGGGTGACGCCACCCTGATAACCCTTGATGCCAATCGGTTTCAGCAGTGAATGGATGACAGACGCTTACGAGCGCCTCACAGGAAAAACCGGCGTACTGAAGGGAGTTGCCATGGATGGCGACAGAGACCACCGACAACGCCTCTGTCATCAATGACGCAGTTGGCGTCAAGCAGTTCTTCACTGGCCAGCCGACTCGTAAACCTATTGGTCAGCCGGCTTCTCTGACTCTCCGGTATGAGTACAGGACCATGTGCCACTATTTCGAAGCATCGATCAAGCCGCGTTTCAGCGAAACCGATATGCGCGGCCATATCAATAACACCGTGATTCCCGTCTGGCTGGCGGATGGTCGGGCGGCACTGTTTCGCGAGGAACTCGGATCCCGGATACCGACCATGGTCGTCAACCTGAACGTCAATTTCAGCCGCGAACTCCACTGGGGAGCCCTGGTGATGGCACGGACGACCGTGGAAAGGATCGGCAACAGCTCCATCCGCTTCGCCCAGGAACTCTGGCAAAACAAGCATCGGTGCGTGCAGGCGTGTACCACTGTCGTGACCCTGGACATGGAGACTCGCAGACCAATACGCGTACCTGACCGCGAAAGAACCCTCCTGGAGCCTTATCTGCTAACAGACGCTGGCTAATGGTCTCTCATTATCCATGTACTTGACTTCGTAACCTTGTAGCATTCTGGAAAAGAAAAAATACTGCAATAAGATATATGCCCAGACATAACATGTACTGCAAAAGCAAAAGGGCAATGCCGTTCGGCATTGCCCAGAATTACACCAAGCCTTCTGGCCTATGGTGCAGGCTCTGACTTATGAGAGCAGATCACCTGTAACACCACCAGTGAGACCGCCCAGGCTGCCCAGCAGGCTGTTCAGTGAGCCCAGGATAAGAGCAGGAGTCAGTGCAATCCCGGTGTAGGCGCTTGCGATCAGGCTACCGGCACCACCACCAAGAAGGGCACCGCCTTCCATGAAGTCGTTATACGCATCGTCGAAACTGATGCCGCCAGCAACAACGTCGATTTCATCATTGCTCAGAACGCGGAGAGTAGAATCAGACATAATGCCTCCAGAAATATTGAATGTGCTCAGACAGCCGTTTCAATATCCTCATGCAGATCAATAACGTCAAACTCAAATTGTTTTTTTAAGGAAAGATATTTTCCATGATGTAACGAGAAAACTATCCCTGATACATAACAAGAAAACTGTCATATAAATTAACCAATAGCCAAGAACATAGAAGCCTCTTTACGAGAGGCTTCATCGTACAGGCATATTCAGGAATATGGATCGGCTGCTGATATCCTGGTTTTGCCCGGCAACAGCCACCAGCCAGCCCCAGCAGCTTGTCTTGCCTTCTTCAATCCTGAGACGAAATCCCTCAAGACGATTTTCCTGTCATTCTTCCTCGAGGTTTATCGCACGTATTTTCCAACGGCGTTCATCATCGGAGCAACCCGGCACATCATTGCAACGTGCCAGCTCCATGGTGCCCCCTCGTGAGAATGATTCCCCTCGGCGCAATCCTGAAACCTGAACCGGGACCTCGGCATAAAGCGTTCCCGCTGCCCCTTCGGTGCGGGCATCTCCCATCGTTTTTCCGTCGAAGGATTGGTAGGCCAGCATGGAGCGTTCAAAGAGATCACTGCCGCCCTCACCGGTCGGTGTATTTGGAGCCCACATCACATAAGCCTGTTCAAACTCCCCCGCTGCCAACAAATCGAAATAACGCTGGCTGGTCAACACGGGGTCGCCCGAAACGTTATCCATATCCTTCGTCTCGGCTCCGGTCTCATCTTTTCCCTGTTGCCGCTCCTGTTGTTGCTTCTGTTCCTGGGCCTCACTTGTCTCCACCCCTGGAGTGCAGGCAGCAAGAACGCAGAGCAACAGAGCCGAGAGCATGAGCGCCTTGGCGCTTTGTCGCATGTTGAGATGCATGATCGTCACCGTTTGCTGAGGGATAACAAATGGGCTCAGCATAGTGCATGGCATGGCTATAAAAACACTGGATATGTGTCGATCTGCCAATGAGGCATCACATTTCAATGAAGCAAGAGCACTGGTCAATGAGGCCAGGCACAGGGTCCATCATCTGACGTATCTGGCAATGGCATCAAAGGCCTTGCTTTGGCATAGCGCCTGCCGATACCAGAACTCGAGCACATCTGGAGCATCGTGAAGTGTTGTTGCAGTAGACATGGCTACATTCCTCTTTCCAGTATGATGTCACAACCATAGGGTATTTTGTTGCGACGCAGCATATAGAGTGCTACGTGTCAGAAAAAGTTCATGATCCGAGCACACAAGACGCTATCGGAAAGAGGCGGGTGCCTGTGGCAGAGCAGTTCATTGAGCAGTGAATGGCAGCAGATAGCGGGCATTGATTAGCCCATCAGAGGTGCATATTGGCCCGGAGTCACGCCAAACATATGCCGAAACAAGGCAATGAAGGCGCTGGCGTTGTCATAGCCAAGGTCCAGCGCGATCGCTGTCACCGATCTGCCCGAGGCCAGCAACTCTAGGGCTCTCAACATGCGAACGCGTTGTCGCCATTCGGTAAAGCTGAAACCCGTTTCGGCCACGAAACGGCGCGACAGTGTACGTGGTGCAATGTTTGCCCAGGTTGCCCACTCCTCCAGTCGCCTCCTGTCACCAGGTTGATCCGACAGTGCGCGTGCAATCTTCAACAGCCGCGGGTCCTGTGGCATCGGCAAGCCCAGTGCCACCTGGGGCAGAATACGAATTTCGTCCAGAATCACACCTGCCAAGCGTGTCTGCGCCTCATCCAGGCTCCCCTCGCCCCATGATGAAGCTCGTGTCACCGCTTCGCGCAACAGGCCAGAAACAACTAACGTGCACGGTTGACAGGGCAAGTCTGTGCAGAGGGTTTCCGTGACATACACACTCCAACCTGCGAACGCCCCGTGAGAACGTAGCCCGTGAACGACGTTGGGCGGTATCCATACGGCATGTGTCGCCGGGACGACCCAACAGCTATTGCCCGCATCAACCGACAGCAATCCATGGATGGCTCCCAGCAATTGTCCGCGTGTGTGGCGATGACGCTGAGTCACACGTATCCCATTGGACAACCGCGATGCTGCAATCAACGGTGGGCCATCATCAGAGGAAGCTTGCTCAAGGGAAATCAGTGGACTCGTCATTGTGGCGCCAAATAGGTATTGAATGTCCTTTATAGCGTACTCAGACCATTTTGGTATGCCTACAATGATGTCCTGAATACGTCACAGGCATTTACAGGAGAGGAATATGCAGGCTGAAGACATGTTACCTGATGGCCAGAACCAGGTTGAACGCGATGGTGTTGTCATTCGTAAAGGTACTGTCGGCGCCTTTCTGGCCAATGCCAGATTATGGTGTGATCCAGCGACTGCTGCTCAGCAAAGGCAAGAGGCTGAGCATGACATCATCAATGCCTTGCCTGTACTACGAGCTTTGGGGTTGTTCGATGTTCTTGCTATTCGGGATGACGCACTAAGGAAACTGGTCGAGACGGCTGAGGAATGAAGCCGACATTCGCAGACGCTATAGGCGGTCATGCACGGTGAAGTTAGGGCAAGGGATCCGACGAGGAAGCAGATAGGCGTTGATGGCCGCTAATGTGCGGGGTTATGCCGGGCTATACGAAAGTGTATTTGGCAAAAGTACCTTTGGAGCGGGTGAAGGGAATCGAACCCTCGTCTTAAGCTTGGGAAGCTTCTGCTCTACCATTGAGCTACACCCGCAAGAGCGGATTCGATAGTAGACTCATGCCGTTATGTTGTGCAAGCCGTCTCTTTATCATATTGGCTAAATCCTGCTAACACGTTTGTTTTCAGCGGGCTTCCCTCCTCTGACCAAAGGCCTTTTCAGTATGACCCTGCCGTTGTTCCTGCTTGTTTTTGGCGTCTGTGTCCTGTTGTTCGGCTCTGTGCTGGCGATACTGATGCTGACGCGTACACCACGTTATCGCACGGAACCTTCCCACCTGTTGGATCTATTCGGAAAGGCACTGGATGAGAACCTGTCCGAAGGCGAGTGGAATGCCATCATCAACTATCCCATTCGCCATGATGATTTCCTGGATGGCGTACGTCGGCGCGCCCGCCATATCATGGACGAACATGGCCGTTTCGGCCGCATGTCCCGTGGCAAACCGCTATTGGACAAGACGGGTGGCGAAGAGCTCAGCGCTCTGCGCGATCATCTGCGAGCCCATACCCGCCTCAGAGAACAACGTGAAAAGCGGTGAGCTAGAAGCCACAATCCGATAGAATGGTGGAATTCGTCCATCCCGCCGGAGACTGTGGATGAACAGTGCGATACGACAGATTCCTCTTGATACCGCCACCCAGCACCACGCCCACGATTACCATCAGATCGTGATTGCGCTGGAAGGTCGCGCTGACTTCGACATTGAAGGCCTGGGCGGCAGCATCGAAGGTTTTTCTGGGTGCATCGTTCCCGCCAACCATATGCACTACTACGCAGGTACCGGCAATAATCGCCAACTGATTCTTGACCTGCCTGCAGACGCTCTGGCCTTGACCGGGCATCACCATGAACTGGCCCGGCTGTTCGATGCCCCACGCTTCTTCACCCTGGATACACCACTCAAGCACTATCTTGCCTTTCTGACCCAGGAAATCGGTCAGCTCGCGACGGAAGGTCCTGTGCCTTCCCTGCATCAGGAACGTCTGGCCACGACACTGCTTGGATCACTGTATACACGCTTGGCCAATGAAGCACCTCCTGGCCATCGCCGTATCGACTTGCATGCGCTGGACCGCTACATCGACGATCATCTATCAAGTCGCATCAAGGTCGCCGATCTCGCCGCCTTTGCCTGCCTGAGCGAAACGCACTTTACCGAGCGCTTCCGGGTCCAGACCGGCCTGTCTCCCTGGCAATACGTGATTCAGCGCCGTCTCGAGGCCTCTCGCCATCTGCTCACGCGTAGCCACCTGCCACTATCCGAAATCGCTGCCTTGACCGGCTTCTCCCATCAAAGCGCCCTGTCTCGTGCATACCGCCAGGCTTATGGCCACCCTCCCAGCCAGTTACGTCGCCATACCCGTGCCAAGACGCTGACAACCGACAGCAAGCTTCTCGACAGATAAACACTCGGCAGATAAACACGCGACAGGCATAGAGGCTCGACAGGCCAAAAGGCACCTGCTCAAAGGCCCCGGGAGCACGATATCTGCGCGCTGAGCGGAAATGTCATCATCAATGGCGACGGCTTTTACAACGGGTTTTGACAACATTGTCGGTGAATTCGGTAAATCCTCCGTCTATTTTGACAAGCATCCAACTCCTGTCACGCCTAGTCTTCTAGTATGCCCATCCTCTGCGGAACTGTTCCGCAGCGAGTTAATTCCGCGACGTGCTGCCTGTACAGCCTGCCGCGATTGGTTACCACCGCCCTTGGCGCCCACTCCTCGGGGACCGACATGCTCAATGCTAACAACATGCTGGACGCTGCCACCTGGCAAACTGATCTCGACACTCTGTTCGCTCGTATCAGCGAGCACTATGTCGTCGATGAAAATGACTATGTCAGTGAACTGATCAAGCTGATCGATGGTGACAAGGCCCATATCGAACAAATCGCCCAGAAGACTGCTTCTCTGGTACGCGAAGTGCGTGAGATGGATACCGCCGTCGATACGATTGATGAGCTGCTCCAGCAATACAGCCTGGACACCCATGAAGGCCTGATGCTGATGTGTCTGGCCGAAGCCATGCTGCGCATCCCGGACAAGGAGACTGCCGATGCGCTGATCGAGGATCGCCTTGGCCCGGCCGATTGGAAGGCCCATATGGGCAAGAGCGAGTCGTGGCTGGTCAATGCGTCTACCTGGGGCCTGCTGATGACAGGCCGCGTGGTCACGCTGGACAAGCCTCGTGATGATGGCAAGCCCTCCAGCTTCATCAACAAGATGGTCAACCGCATGGGCGAGCCAGTCATTCGCCGCGCCATGGTCGAGGCCATGAAAGTCATGGGCAAGCAGTTCGTGCTTGGTCGTGACATCAAGGAAGCGCTCAAGCGTTCCCAGCCTCTGTTCGATAAAGGTTACACCTATTCCTACGACATGCTCGGTGAGGCAGCTCGTACACGCAAGGATGCACAGCGCTACTTCGACGACTATGCCCGTGCTATCGAACAAGTCGGCAAAACCAGCCGCAAGCTCAGCGCCAGCACACCTGCACCCTCCATCTCGATCAAGCTCTCTGCCCTGCACCCGCGTTACGAGTTCGGTCGTCGCGAGCAAGTGCTCGAAGAACTGGTCGACAGTGTGCGCAAGCTGGCACAGCTAGCCCGTGACAATGATGTGGCCGTGACGATCGATGCCGAGGAAGTCGATCGCCTGGAGCTGTCCCTCGAGGTATTCCGCGCCGTTTACGAAAGTGCCACCTGCAAGGGCTGGGGACGTTTTGGCCTGGTCGTTCAGGCTTACTCCAAGCGCGCTCTTCCGGTATTGCATTACCTCAACCGCTTGGCTGACCAGCAAGGCGACGAAATCCCCCTGCGTCTGGTCAAGGGCGCCTACTGGGACACCGAAATCAAGGAATCGCAGACACATGGTGTCGACGGTTACCCGGTGTTCACCCGCAAGGCAGCCACCGATGTTGCCTACTTGTCCTGCGCCCGCTTCCTGCTGTCGGACAACACCAAGGGGCGGATTTTCCCGCAGTTCGCCACTCATAATGCCCACACCATCTCGGCCATTCTCGAGCAGGCTGGCAACAGTCAGCGGGCATTTGAATTCCAGCGTCTGCACGGTATGGGGGAAGCGCTCTACGATGCCGCATTGAAACGCGCTCCCCAGGGGACCTACTGCCGTATCTATGCGCCGGTTGGTGCCCACAAGGACCTGCTTCCCTACCTGGTTCGCCGCTTGCTGGAAAATGGTGCCAACTCTTCCTTCGTGCACCAGTTGGTCGATCCCAAGGTTCCGGTGGAGTCCCTGTGCGTGCATCCCATCGAGACACTGAGCAAGTATCCTTCTCTGGCCAACAACCGCATTCCGTTACCGCGTGACATCTACGGTGAGAAGCGTCTCAATTCCCGCGGCATCAATCTCAATATCCGCAGTCAGTATCAGCCGCTGATGGATGAGATGGCCAAGCACATGGACACCCAGTACGAGGCACGCCCCCTGCTGGCTTTCTCCGTGGCAACGGACCCCAGCCTGGTGCATGAAGTGACCAGCCCCTATGATCGCCGTCAGAAAGTGGGTAGCGTTCTGTGGACCAGCAAATCCCAGGCTGAGCAGGCGGTCGATGCTGCCTGGAAGGCCTTCCCTGCCTGGGAAGAGACTCCGGTCAGCCAACGTGCCGATATCCTGCGCCGCTTTGCCGATCTGATGGAAGCCAACCTGGCCGAGTTGATGGCGCTTTGCTCTCGCGAAGGCGGCAAGCTGCTGACCGATGGCGTCGATGAGATTCGTGAAGCAGTGGATTTCTGCCGTTACTATGCCACTCGCGCCGAAGAAGTGTTCGCCACTCCAACGGACCTACCTGGCCCGACCGGCGAATCCAACCGTCTGATCATGGGTGGCAAAGGTGTTTTTGCAGCGATCAGCCCATGGAACTTCCCGGTCGCCATTTTCTGCGGCCAAGTGGTCGCCACCGCAGTGGCAGGCAATACTGTACTGGCCAAACCGGCCGAACAGACCTCCATCGTCGCCCACCGGGTCGTGGAGTTGATGTACGAAGCTGGCATGCCCCGCGAGGTGGTGCAGCTCCTGCCTGGCGACGGCCCCACAGTGGGTAGTGTCCTGACCAGCGATCCTCGTGTTACCGGCGTGGTCTTCACTGGAGGCACTGACACAGCCCAGATCATCAACCGTGCCCTGGCAGCCAGAGAGAATGCAGCTCTGCCCACCCTGGTTGCCGAAACAGGCGGCATGAATGCCATGATTGTCGACTCCACAGCTCTGCCCGAGCAGGTCGTGGCGGACGTCATCCAGTCAGCGTTCCAGAGTGCCGGCCAACGCTGTTCCGCCTTGCGCGTTCTCTACATTCAGGACGACGTAGCCGACCGTGTCCTTGAAATCCTCGATGGAGCCATGGCGGAGCTGCGCGTAGGTGATCCTCGCGACCTTGGCACTGACGTAGGCCCCGTCATTGATGAAGAAGCCCGCCAAGGCTTACTGGCACACATCGAGCGCCTCAAGGGAGAAGGCCGCCTGATCAGCGAAACACCCCTGGACCCGCACGAAACAGCCAATGGCACTTTCGTCGCACCTGCCGCCTTTCGCATCGACAGCATCGATGCCCTGGAGCGCGAACAGTTTGGTCCGGTGCTTCATGTGGTGCGCTGGAAGAGCAAGGAACTCGACCAGGTCATCGACTCCATCAATGGTCGGGGTTACGGCCTGACCTTTGGTGTGCATAGCCGCAATGAGTCCTTTGCCGCTGAAATAGCGCGGAAAATGCGAGTTGGCAATATCTATGTCAACCGCAATATCATCGGCGCCGTCGTCGGTGTTCAGCCTTTTGGGGGACAGGGACTATCCGGCACTGGCCCGAAGGCAGGCGGCCCTCACTATCTGCTACGTTTCGCCACCGAGAAAACGGTGACGATCAACACTGCAGCACTAGGTGGCAATGCCTCTCTGCTGGCTCTGGACGACGAGTAACCCTGGTGAATCGGTGCCGACCCTACAAAGTCAGCACCGATTTCCTTTTACAAGACCAGAGTACTTTCTCGAAAGCACTCCGAAAGCTGACACTCAATAAAGTTCGAGAAAAACCAGCATGGAGCCTCTCATCATCATGGCGTCATGCCCAACCCTCGCACTATGATAAAAGGGTTACCAATCGCCATGACGATGAAGGTTTTCATGAAACAATACTGCTTTCATGGTGAGTGAAAGCGGGGAAAGACGGTACCTTTGCTACACTGAAAAGGTAAAAATACTCACCATCGCTCTATAGGGATATAGCTGCCATTAACGGGGCCTTCCCCGAAAATATAGTAGGATTCACAGGGCTTTCTTGATTGCACCACATGTTTCTTCACCTCATATGGCGCATGCAAGAAACCATGCGAAATCTGACAACAACTCAACCTACAAGCAAGGGGTATCTACATGGCAATTGGAGTCTGGATTAGCCTGATAACCTATTTCGCATTAATGATTGGGATTGGCGTCTACTCGGCCAAGCGTTCTACCTCGAACTCCGAGGAATACATGCTTGGCGGGCGACAACTCCCCCCCGCCGTCGCCGCACTCTCCGCTGGCGCATCGGACATGTCAGGCTGGCTGCTTCTGGGCCTTCCTGGGGCGCTCTATCTATCGGGCCTGGTAGAAGCATGGATAGGAATTGGCCTTTTTATCGGCGCCTTCATCAACTGGATTGTCGTGGCACCGCGCCTGCGAGAGCAGACAGAACGTTACGACAACGCCCTGACAGTGCCACAATTTCTGGCCAACCGTTTTCCGACTCGGGCTACGGCATTACGCACAGTTTCCGCCATCATCATTGTGCTGTTCTTCGCTGTCTACACGGCCTCTGGCCTGGTTGCCGGCGGCAAGCTTTTCCATAGCGCCTTTGGTGAACTGATCAACTTTGGTGGTTTCAGCGACTACTCCGTAGGTGTCTGGCTGACTCTGGCCATCGTTCTTGCCTATACCGTCATGGGCGGTTTCCTCGCAGTATCGCTTACCGACTTCGTACAAGGCTGCATCATGATGCTGGCACTGGTGATCATGCCTGCAGTGGTGTTGTTTGGAGAAGGCGGCGGTGGTTTCACTCAAGCCTCGGAGACACTCGCTACAGTTGATCCCAATTTCCTGTCTCTCTTCCAGGGACTGACATTGATTGGCTTCATTTCAACCGTGGCATGGGGGTTGGGCTACTTTGGTCAGCCGCACATCATCGTGCGCTTCATGGCCATTCGCTCAGTCAAGGACGTTCCCACCGCCCGCAATATCGGCATGGGCTGGATGGCGATTTCACTCGCTGGTGCAGTAGCTCTTGGTGTCTTCGGGCGAGCTTACGTTGAGCGCAATGGCCTGGTCCTGGATGATGCAGAAACCCTGTTCATTGTCCTTTCCAATCTGCTGTTCCACCCTCTGGTTACCGGTTTCCTGTATGCCGCATTGCTGGCCGCCGTCATGTCGACGATCTCGAGCCAGCTTCTTGTGGCATCTTCATCGCTGACCGAAGACTTCTACCGCTTGTTCCTCAACAAGAAGGCAGATGACAAGACGCTAGTTCTGGTTGGGCGCATCTGTGTTCTCGCTGTTGGTATCATTGCCGCGATCATCGCCGGCGATCCCAACAGCCAAGTGTTGGGACTGGTGTCCAATGCCTGGGCTGGGTTTGGAGCAGCATTCGGCCCGCTTATCATTCTGTCCCTGACATGGAACAGAATGTCGGGTACCGGCGCTCTGGCGGGTCTAGTGACCGGTGCAGCCACCGTCATGATCTGGATCGCTCTTGGTTGGAACTCCAACTTCTTCGGTCTGCCGGGCATCTATGAAATCGTACCGGGATTCATTCTGTCCTGGATCGCTATCGTGTTGGTGAGCAAGGCCACTGCCACCGATACCGAGTTCCGCCCGATATCATAACCATTGACCTAGCATGAAGGACGCCTGCCACTACCTTAGTGGCAGGCGTCCTAGTCTGTAGATCAGGTTTACATCATCCAGGAACGCATGAGCAGCATCAGGGTAAACAGAGCGAGCACGACGGGATACCAAGGAAGCTGACCAGCCATAAGCCACCACCCCGGAACACCGCTGTAGTGCAGTGGAAGTGCCAATCCCCCACCTACCGCCCATAGCCCCAGAATGATCAATGGCAGACGCAGAATCAGCGGCAGACCACTGATCAACCATGGCTGCAACAACAGCCATATCGCCAGTAGCACTGATATTCCCAGCATCACCGCAGCCCAGACCACTGGCAACGGGCTCAGGCCAATCAGCTGCTCCTTTCTTCGTCGTATCATCCCTCGCTCCTGTCAGGCTCCAGACATCTGCTTTCACAGAGCCCATGCAATGCCCTGCCGGGCGTTACTCATAGTGAAGACGATTTCTGCAAATCCAGCGACTTCTAAGGGCTGCCCTCGAATAGCACACGTGCACTAAAGCCACGCCAGTATCTTCAGCTTTATCCATCAAACAAAGTAGCTCTCAGGCAAGTCACACACCTTCATGCACACATTTGCACACTTTTAATTACAAACTGTGCCATTACTAGCTTTCATCACAGAATATCCCTAGAAATCACAGATTTTTCGATAAAATACCGTTACAAACGTTTAGGAAACAGCGTTCCCTATTGCCGTAACTATCCGAAGGCTCCCGCGCTGCGACACACCTTCGAGATGATCTGGAGATATCTGATGAACACTACACGCCTGATGGCATCCATTGCTCTACTGGCTACCTCTGCCTTTGCTGCTCAGTCCGCCCTGGCCTACCAGGCAGGTGACATCTATGCCCGTCTCAGTTTCGAGAAGCAGGACTCTCAACATAGCAGTATCAAGGCCGATCCCTATACACTCGGCGTCACCAATGCCACTGGATTTGGCTATGCTGCCGGTTACCTGTTCCATGATAATTTTGGCGTGGAACTGAATGGCAGCCAGACAATGAAGCATGAAATGAACCATGTTGGAGTTTTCAAGCGCACCCCCATCAATCTGATGCTCAATTACTATCCTTTGGGTGGTATCGCTCATACTCGCATCAACCCCTATCTTGGCTTAGGCGTCAACTATTCCGACTTCAGCACGGAAAGCAGTTTCAAGGGCAATGTTGACGACACTTGGGGAGTTGCGGTTCAAGCAGGAATGGAGTTAAGCCTTACTGATAACATTCTGATGGGCGCTTACGCTCGTTACACCGAAGCTGACGCAGATCTGAAGGTCGATGGCTATCACAAGGGCAAGCTGGAACTTGACCCGGTGTCGGTTGGTGCCGGCCTGACCTATCGCTTCTAACTTATTGTTTCTAACCTATCGTTTCTTGCTAAGCAGCGGGCTATTTGCCCGCTGTTTCAGCCATGTCAGCGAAATATCTTTCCTCACCGAAGGCACAATCGCTTTCTCAACGCCAGCACCGCCTGTGATCAGAGCACCCTGCCGCTTCGAAAAATCTTCATAGATGCCAACTACTTATATAAAATTTCTCTTGTCGACCACACGAATACGACTAAAGTCCGATAGGTATAATTAAAAACATAACATTCAAACGATAGTTTTTTTTAACAAGACATTTGGAAACACTGTTTCCTATAATCAGCAACATCCTGAGGTCATCGCTCTTTTCAGTCACGCGACCTCTCAGATAAAAGGAGACAGACCATGAAAACTTCACGTCTGATGGGAACCGCTGCCCTGCTGGCCATCACCGCTTTCGGCGCACAGTCCGCATTCGCTTGGCAGGCTGGCGACATCTACGTCCGCGGCGGCTACGAGAAGAGTGACTCATCTTCCAGCAATGCCGCCGACTATGGCGAGAAGATGGACGTCAATGATGACGGTGGTTTCGCCTATGGTCTTGGTTACCTGTTCCACGACAACATCGGTGTGGAACTCAATGGTTCCCAGACTACCAAGCATGAACTGGGCAACTTGGGTGGCTTCGAACGCACCCCGATCAACCTGATGGTTAACTACTATCCGCTCGGTGGCCATACCGCTCGCGTTAACCCCTACGTTGGTGCCGGTGTCAACTACACCACCTTCGACGTGGATAGCGGTTTTGATGCCAGCATTGATGACTCTTGGGGTCTGGCGGCTCAAGCCGGTGTTGACCTGAGCGTCACTGAAAACGTTCTGGTTGGCGCATGGGCTCGTTACGCTGATGTCGATGCCGATATGAAGATCGACGGCAACAACGCTGGCGACCTGGACCTTGACCCGGTAAGCGTTGGTGCTGGTGTCACTTACCGCTTCTAATCGGTAGACATCTGATCAGTTCATTTTTTGAACTGACTCTAGAAACGGCGCCTGACTTCGGTCAGGCGCCGTTTTTTTATTCCTCATCCTCCTACGAGGAGAAATTCGCTCTAACTCTCTATTTTCAAAGAGGTAAGTCAAGGAAAAAAGATGTAACAAGCCTCCATCCATTGATCTGTGTCAATTCAGCACAGCGTAATGATAAATACACTGTGGCCTCTTGCAGGAAGCGCCCTCGCTGGAACTACCAGTCATCTATTCATGGAGGTTTTCATGCGCCATCCCTTGGCATCATCACTATTGCTCACCGCCCTTGCCAGCCCGGCCCTTGTCAGCACCCAGGTTTTAGCCACCGACCTATCTTACGGTCAGGGTGACTTCTACACTCGCATGGGGGTCGCCAAAGTGGTGCCAGAGTCCGACAATGGCAATCTGGCCAGTGGCTCCCTGAGCGCTGACGTCGATTCCGACAGCGGCTTTGCCTTTACTCTGGGATATCGCTTTACTGACAAGCTTGGCATCGAACTTCTTGGAGCCCAGGAATTCGATCACAATATCAACTTGAAGGGTGCTGACGGCTCTTCCATCAATGCCAGTACCAGTGAACTACCTCCCACTCTGTTCCTGCAGTACTACCCTATGGGTGGCATGCAGTCCCGCATCCAGCCTTATGTCGGTATCGGCGTGAATTACACCGCCTTCTCCGATGAGAAGATCAGCGTCGACGGTGCCGATCTCGAACTGGATGATTCCTGGGGCGCTGCAGGCCAGGTAGGCCTTGACCTGGTCATCGATGAGCATTGGGCTGTCAACGCCTCTGCTACCTATGCAGACATCGATAGCGATGTCTCCCTCAATGGCGACGACATTGGCAGTGTAGACATAGATCCGTGGGTCATCATGTCTGGTGTTTCATTCCGTTTCTAAGCCTGACGGCTGAAAGCAATGAGCCCGCCTAACCAGGCGGGCTCATTGCTTTCAGCCGAGCGATCTTGTCGCTCGGGCATTTCAGCGAGGACTATGGCGAGATAGACCCAGTTGCTTCAGGGTTACATCATCCAACCCTTCCACAACATCGACTCGAGACAATGCAGCATGATAGTCGGGACTGAGGAAATCACGCCCAGCCAGAAGGTGCTCCAGATATTCCCGGGCAGGCTTGAGCATCTCTGCCAGGCGATTCTGGGCACCGATATACACCCATGCTTCCATCACACCTTCTGAGGTATGGATTGGCAACAACTCTCGACCATATTCATGGGGATAGCCCTCGAATGGGTCCATGTCATGAATCTGCTGCGGGTATGACAGTTCGAACAGGGCTCCTTCGACACACTCCCCCTGCACCGAGACCACATTGGCATGGGCAATACCAGGTACCTTTGAGGCCTTGTTGAAACGCAGGCCGTAATCCCTGAGCACACCTGCCAGGACACGTTGCGTATCACCGATACGGGCAGACACCCTGGCTTCGTTCATGTTGCTGCCATAGGCAAAGTACCAGGACATTCCAGCTCCTTAGCTTTCGCTGATGATGCGATCGATATCCTCGACGACTTTCTTCATCAGCAGGCGGTCTTCAGCTCTTACGCCTTCCTGAACAAGATAGGCCTCCACCGCCGGCGCCACATCACACTTGGCAGGCAGTTGAGATTCATTGTCAATCAGCACCTCGAGACGAGCGATGAACACGAATCTCAACCACTGAGCCAGCGACATGGTGTCAATACAGAATGGCTGTTGGCTGTTGAAAGCCTCGGGTGCCGGCTCATCCATGCGCCACAGGTCGGTGGCTTTCATGGTGGCTTCCAGATCCCGCAGCGCTCCGGCAAGCTGGGCGTGGACGTTGACTTCGTCGGACATAATGCCTCCGCTTAAAATAAAGGGGACTCCACAGGTGCTTCAGGCAGGACCTTACGCAGAAAGTCCCGCGTACGAGGATCCTTGGGGGCGCGAAACAGCTCGGACGGAGGCCCCTGCTCAACAATACGCCCGCCTTCCATGAACACCACGCGATCAGCGACGTCCCGGGCAAAACTCATCTCATGTGTCACAACCAACATGGTCTGACGCTCTTCTGCCAGTTGCTTCATCAATGACAGTACCTCATCGACCCACTCAGGATCGAGGGATGAGGTAGGCTCATCAAATAGAATCACCTCAGCCTGAGCCGCCATGGCACGCCCAATGCCCACCCGCTGCTGCTGGCCTCCCGATAAGGAAGCGGGATAGGCATTGGCCTTATCCTTCAGACCTATACGCTCAAGAATCTGACGAGCACGCTCATGAGCCTTGGCTTCAGGCCATCGATTGACCACAATCAGCCCTTCTGCAATGTTTTCCAGCGCGGTCTTGTTGGCAAACAATGCATAGTTCTGGAACACAAAGGCGGTGCGTCGACGTATCTCCAGAATCTGCCTGCGGGTCGCCCGAGTGACATCGACAGACAGATCACCGATGGTGAGTTGCCCGGCATCAGGCTGCTCAAGAAAGTTGAGGCAGCGCAACAAGGTCGACTTGCCCGTTCCTGATGGACCGATGACGACGATGATTTCACCCTGCTGAATTTCCAGGTCAATGCCATCGAGCACCACACTATCGGCAAAACGCTTGACCAGTTTATCTACCTTGATCATCGGCGATAGGCCTCATTGAGTCGTGACTCCAGACGACGCTGCAGCCAGGCCAACAGCTCAACGACTGCCCAATAGAGCACAGCGGCAGTGATGAAGGCTTCGAAGTAGTTGAAGCTGGAAGCAGCTTCTTTCTGCGTTGCCCCCATCAGTTCCGTCACCCCCAAGGCGAATGCGAGGGAAGTGGCTTTGATCATGTCGATGAAATAATTCATCAACGTGGGCACTGCGATTCGGGTTGCCTGAGGCAGCACGATGCGGCGCATCAGTTGGCCATTGGTCATGCCGATGGATAGCGCGGCTTCGGTCTGACTGCGATCTACACCGACAATAGCAGCTCGAATCGACTCTGCCATATAAGCAGAGAAATGCAGTGTCAGACCGATGATAGCAGCGGTGATGGCACTGATTTCTGTCGCATTCTCCAGCCACATGGGCAAGACGGTGGTATGTCCTAGAATAGTGACGCTGACACCGGCCATGTCAGCTATCAGCTTGGGGAAGCCGTAATAGAAAAGAAACAGCTGCACCAGCAGCGGAGTACCACGAAAGAACGAGATGAACAGCTTGGTCAGGCCGTTCAGGATCGGTAATCGCAACACCCGGATGACGGCAAGGCAGCAGGAAAGAATCAGAGCCATCACCATCCCGGCGGCAGCCATGCCTAATGTCAAAGGCAGGTAACTCACCAGGATGGGGAATAGCCCCAACATATAGTCGACGTTGAGAATGCTCATCGCG
The DNA here is from genome assembly GCF_029263665.1 of Halomonas sp. Taxonomy (GTDB): domain Bacteria; phylum Pseudomonadota; class Gammaproteobacteria; order Pseudomonadales; family Halomonadaceae; genus Halomonas. Next base: position 60,554 of record NZ_JAJUFQ010000008.1, on the reverse strand, counting down.
GAGTCAATTAGAAATCAGGGAGTGGTGATATCAGCGTCAAACCAGCGCTGGGATATCTCGCTCAAAGTGCCATCCTCGCGCAGGGTTTCGAGCGCACTGTTGACCTGATCACGCAGTTCGGCATCTTTCTGACGGAATGGCAACGCATTGCGAATCTCAGAGAATGGGCTACCCGCAAGCTGTAACGGTAGAGATTTTTCCTTGATCACCTGCGTGGCGCTGACGCGGTCCATGACAAAGGCATCAACGCGCCCCAGGGCGGTGTCCTGCTCGATATTACTGTCATAGGTACGAATGTCGATCTCGCCAGCATAGGGTAGCTCGTTCAACAGCTGTTCGTAGTTGGAGCCAAGGTTGACAGCAACCTTCTTGCCCTTCAGGTCCTCGACCCCCTGGATATCGTCATTGCCCTTCTTCACCACCACCTGGGCGCCGTCGTATACATAAGGATCAGTGAACAGGTATTTTTGCTCACGCTCCTCAGTAATGGTGATCTGGTTGGCAATCGTGTCGACACGGCCGGACTCGAGCATACCGAACAGGCCGGAGAAACTGGCAGTGACGAATTCCACATCAACCCCCATTTCTTCGCCCACCGCTTCCATCACATCGACTTCAAAGCCTTTCAGCTTGTCCTGCTCCACGAAAGTGAATGGGAAATAGCCTCCGGACATACCCACCTTGAGGGTATCATCGGCGGCCTGAGCGTTGACTGCCAGACTGATAACGCCGGTAGCCAGAATCGAAACGGTCAGATGACGAAGCATGGGTGACTCCTCGTTTCTGCAGGATTATGAGGGCAACGGGGATAACGCAGCCCTGCAAGTATGGATAGACTCTGCGTTTATTGGAATAAAAGCCGCGCATTATATTCCATACTGACGCTCGACACAGTGGAAAATCCACGTTTTTCTTCATGACCTTTGCTGTTTCATATAACTGTCTTGGATTTATCAGCAAGTGTTCACAGATACCCTGAACGTCCTTGTGGATAACCATTGAACATCCTCGCTCAACCCAGAGAATACGGTGCCTGCAGGCAACTGTTCAAAATTTGATCAGCCAGGTGCGCAATACACCAGAATTTTTCCTTCGTACCTGGCTGACACTTACCGTTTGGCAAGGTAGAGTGCACGCTTCCTGATGGGAGGGGCCATGCAACAGATTCACAGCCTTTACGACTTCTTCGCTCTAAGCGGAGCCGATGTACGCCTGTATCACATGGGGCGGCGCATCTCTCCTTGCACACTCGATACGTTATCTGACTTCGAGAAAGGCGAAATCGCTTGGCCTGTCCCATGGCAAGGACAGGCACGCCTGGCCATGCTCTTCCGGCTTGGTGACATGGAGGATCCACTCATCTGGTTTCTGGCCTTTCCTCTGGACGAGCAAGGCCATCTGGAACCGGCGCTGCGCGATGCTTTTCTCGAGCGTCTGCTGGACATCCTTGGCCGCAATGCAGAAGCCGTAGCGGCCGGAAATGCCAGCGATGTGGATAATCTGATGAAGGACAACCCCCTGGCCTTCCCCCCCTCACTGACATTTCAGGCAATGCTCCACGCTCACGCAAGCCATGATCTAGGCCTGCCAGCCAGCGAGCACCTGGAGCCGGTAGAAGCCTTTTTCACTGGCCAGGGTAGCCAGGACTGGCGCGCGCTGGGACTCCAGGGACTGGCAGATTATGTTGCCCGCCTGGAGGCCGAGACGCGCGACGCCCTGATCGCTCGACTACCGAAACTACACAACAATGCCCTAGTATCCCTGTGTTACTGTTTAGAGCATGCACATATCGATAACGAGCTTGCTGAAGCCATTCGTCAACGTGGCGAACAACAGGCCAGGCAAGGAGACATCGAAGGCTTCTGTGCTTGCATTCGCGCCATCGGCAATGCAGGCGCAGCAGCCTGCAACTGGTTTGATGCCCTGCTGGGCGACTCAAATGCCTGTGGCCCCGATGCCTTGGTCGCCATGGCAGCTCGAGGCTGGGAGCACCTTGAAGATGGAAAGCGCCTGCCCCTCTATCTGGAACGGGTCGCTCAATGTGAGCAGGCGGACTTTCTCGCAGTGGCCCGGGACCTGGCGATGATTCCTCGTCTGCGCCTTCCCGTGCTGATGACATTACGACAGGCCGACCAGGATTCGATCATCGGCCAGCGGCTGCGACAGGTCAGAAACCAACAGTGACGCCACTAGTCCGCAGCTATGTGGTTTGGTTTGCAACTATGTGGTTGACAGCTATCTGACCCGCAGCGACCTAGTCCACAATAACATTTGATCCTTTGGTCAATGGCTTTGACAACAGTGATGAGAGGTACATCTGTGACTCGAGAGAAAACCATTCAGGGTTTACCTCACAGAGCCAAGGCTATCGTGGGCCGCCGTGAGATGATCGTATTGCCGGACATGCACCTGCACCTGTGCGCCAAGATTGACACTGGTGCACGTACATCTGCCATGCATGCGGAAGATATCGAAGCCTTTGAGGAAGACGAAATTCTGTGGGTGAGCTTTGTCACGCGCACCGGTGGAAATCATACCCCTGCTCACAGCTTCCGCATGCATGTGCATGATCGCCGTCGAGTGACCAGTTCCAACGGTCAGTCAGAATGGCGCTATATCATTCGCACCCGCATGCAGCTGGGCGAACTTGTCTACCCTATCGAGCTGTCCTTGACTAACCGCAGCAACATGCGACACCCCTTGCTGCTTGGGCGTAGAGCCCTGCGCCATCTGCTGGTTGCTCCCGGTGAGACTTTCCTGCACGGCGAACCCTAACGCATTCCTCCACCGCTACTCTGGAGACAGGCCTATGCATATTGCATTGTTGTCACGTAATCGAAATCTGTACTCGACCCGCCGCCTGTTGGAAGCAGCAGAGCAACGGGGACATACAGCTCGGGTGGTGGACACCCTGCGCTGCTACATGAGCATCACTTCACACAGCCCTTCGATTCACTACAAGGGGCAGGAGCTGGAGCCTTTTGATGCCGTGATTCCCCGTATCGGGGCTTCGATCACCTTCTATGGCTGCGCAGTTCTGCGCCAGTTCGAGATGATGAACATTCCGGTGCTCAACGACAGCGTTGGCATCACTCGCTCCCGAGACAAGCTACGCTCGTTACAGCTGTTGTCACGCAAGGGTATCGGCCTACCTGTCACTGGTTTCGCACACTCTCCGGACGATATTCCCGACCTGATCACCATGGTGCGAGGCGCGCCACTAGTGATCAAGCTGCTGGAAGGCACTCAGGGCATAGGCGTGGTACTGGCGGAAACCAACCAGGCAGCCGAATCCGTGATCCAGGCTTTCATGGGAATGAAAGCCAACATCATGGTTCAGGAATTCATCAAGGAAGCCAAGGGCGCCGACATCCGCTGTCTTGTCATTGGTGACAAAGTCGTCGCATCAATGAAGCGTCAGGCTGCCGAAGGAGAGTTCCGCTCCAATCTGCATCGCGGCGGTAGTGCCAGCGTCATTCGTATCACTCCCGAAGAACGCTCGACCGCCATTCGTGCTGCCAAGGCCATGGGCTTGCGTGTCGCTGGCGTAGACCTGCTACGCTCGAATCATGGCCCAGTGGTGATGGAGGTCAACTCCTCGCCGGGACTGCATGGTATCGAGACGGCTACCGGAAAGGATATTGCCGGCATGATCATCGAAGACCTGGAAAAGGCCGCCGCCAGCCGCCCTTCCCGCCCCCCGAGCAAGCCCAAGGGTTGATATCTACTGCGACAGGGATGAGCAAGACAGGTCATTATCACGCCTGGTAGCACCCTCCCTTCTTTCCCTGTCGCATGGTCGATACCAGAAATCATAAATATTTGTCACTTTGGGGGTGGCAAATATTTCATTAGCACCCCACAATCGGCGTCACCGGAGGAGGTGACGCGCATGTTTCTCGACAATCGCCAAGTGGCGATGGACAGCCTGCTGGAAGCTCTTGCTGACAGCATCGATTATTTCCAGGACAACCTCGAGCGCCTGCGGCCATCGCTGCGCGATGCGCTGGAGCCGCATTACGAGGCACGTCAAAAGGCCATGGGTAAGCTGCAGACCCTGGCTCGTCGTTATCTGGACCTGCTGCCTCGCGATGCCGATGTCGAACGTGATGACTACATGTGGCTATGGAGTCGCCTGAAGAGCTTTGTCGGCAACGATTCCTTGGTACTGATCAACGAACTGCTCGAGCAGGAGCGTGGCTTGATGCAGGCGCTATCTACGATCTTTACTCACCCACTGCCCAGCTCAATCGAGCCGGTTATCGAGGAATTGTGGAAGGGTTGTCGAGCGCTGATTCGCGAGCTCTATGACTTGCAGCAGAAAACGGCGCCAAAGAAATCTTCTGCTCGCCCCAAACAGAAGAAAAACGTTGCTCGTCGGGCCGGTGGAAGACGCCGCTGACGGTCATTCAAAGCCTCATCGTTCACTGTACGACTTTATCAGAAACGACTCCGGAGTGGATATCCCGCTCCGGTCCATCCAAGTCGTGGTCCTGATACTTTCCCTGCCCTTGAGTTCCCTGCCCTTGAGCTCCCCGCTCTTGAGACTGCGTCCGGGGCGAAACCACCACAATTGGTGACGTCACAACTTTATCCTTGTCACCATCAATGTCAGCCGCACCTGCGTTCTTATCAAGATGATTCGGTGCTAACTCCACAGGCGGCGCAAACTGCAACGGCTCCAGAGGCCCTAGAAAACGTGGAGTCCTGCCCCATATATACAGATCCCCCACTGTCGCGACACGTGCAGCCGCCTCTCGCAGCTTCAGCCACCAGACTCCCAGACTAGGGGTCTCTTCGGCGGCACAACCGTACGCCTCCAAGCCCAACGCATTGGCAATGAACAGTGCTCGTGGTAAATGCCAGGATTGGGTGATCAAGGCTGCTTTCTCTACCAGAAATACATCCCGTGCCCGGGCCAATGTGTCGAAGGTGCTAAAACCGGCATAATCGAGGGTCATATCCACCTCGCGCACACCTCGGCCTCGCAGGTCACGCCACATGGTAACCGGCTCATTGTAGTAGAGAGTCGCGTTATCACCTGACACCAGAAGGTGCTCTATCTTGCCGTCTCTGAGCAGTTCGGCTGCGGCTTCCATGCGCCCCTCAAAGTGAGGATTGCGTTCACCGCTACGAGTCCAGTGAGAGGTCCCGAAGACGATACCAACCCTTTCGGGCGGACAAGATGGCACGGAGTAGATGCGCTCCCGGGTGCTGAACAACACCCAGGCATTGGTACCAAGGAAGACCAGAGTAGACAAAAGAGCAAGACCGCCGAAACACAGCAACAGGCGACGGAACAGCGTCATTAGCGACTTGCGCATCAGGCTCCCACTCAAGGCGGTAATATCGAAGCGATGGAGACCAGGACATTGCCTTGAAGACCGGATCGAAAAGTCGGCAAGGCACGAGGCCAATGGGCCTTTATCATCACAAGCAAAGACTTTTCGTCTCTTTGCAGTACGTGTCTGATTCGTACATGACTGGCTCACACATATCCAACTTGCTTATGCCGAACTAGAACATGCCGAGTTCCAGCTTGGCCTCATCGGACATCATCTCACGACTCCAAGGCGGATCGAAGACGATTTCAGTATGCACTCGTGATATCTGCGGCGCACCAAGGATCTTGTTACGTGCATCAGCAGCGATCACATCACCCATGCCGCAACCAGGGGCAGTGAGTGTCATGCGAATCGTTACGATACGTTCACCACTGAGCAGACGCTCGATACGGCAACCGTACACTAGGCCAAGATCCACGATGTTGACCGGGATCTCGGGATCAAAGCAAGTGCGTAGCTGATCCCACACAAACGCCTCGATCTGTTCTTCGCCAGCATCCTCTGGAAGCGTTGGACGCGGCAGCGCCTCCAGTCCAATCGCATCAAGGTTGCTACCCTCAATCAGGTACAGGCGCCCCTCGAAAGCCACGCTGACACTACTGCCCTTGGCCTGCATCACGGTGACGATGCAGTCTTCATCCAGCGTCACGGTCTTGCCGAAAGGAATCGAGATGACCTCGACGTCACGCTGCAGGGGCAACTGCTGCCCCTTGCTCAACTTGCCATCGATATTGGGGATCCGCTCATTGTCGCTCATAGAAGCCCTTATTCATGCCCGCTTTCCGCCAGGCAACTTCAATTCGTTTCAGCGCAATATCCCGATGACGCGTTGCAGTGCCTCAACAAAGATATCCACTTCTTCGGGAGTGTTGTAGGCAGCAAAAGAGGCTCGACAGGTTGCCTCAACACCGAAACGATGCAACAGCGGCTGAGCACAGTGATGCCCAGTACGAATCGCTACTCCCAATTGATCGATCAGTAGCCCAATATCCTGGCTATGCGCCCCTTCGACCACAAAAGACAGCACACCGGCCTTATCCGGGGACGTCCCCAGAATGCGCAACCCCTCTATGCTGCTGACACCTTCCGTTGCATGTTCGAGCAGCCGCTCTTCCCAGGCGGAAATATGCTTCAGGCCAATCTCGTGGATCCATTGAATCGCACGCCCCAGGGCAATGACCTCGGCAACAGCAGGGGTGCCAGCTTCAAACTTGTGCGGGATGGCAGCAAAGGTCGTCGGTACGTCAAAGGATACCGTCGCGATCATTTCACCGCCGCCCTGCCAAGGAGGCATGGCCTCGAGCAGATCCGCCCTGCCATAAAGCACGCCGACACCAGTAGGGCCATAGACCTTATGCCCAGAGAAGGCATAAAAATCCGCCCCAATGGCCTGGACATCAATCTCCAGATGCGGTGCAGCCTGCGCACCATCAACCAGAATCAAGGCCCCTTGCTCATGGGCCAAGCGCGCCATTTCCTGCACAGGGTTGATGGTTCCCAGGGCATTGGAGACATGGTTCACCGCCACTAGCCTGGAGCGAGCTCCAAGCAGGTCACGATAGGCATCCATGTCCAGCACGCCACGTTCATCCACAGGAATGACCTTGATGCTGAAGCCCCGCTCAGCCGCCAACAACTGCCAAGGCACGATGTTGGAGTGATGCTCGAGATTCGAGATCAACACCTCATCGCCGGGTCCCAGGTTGGCACGCCCCCAACTTTGGGCCACTAGATTCAGGGCTTCGGTAGTCCCACGGGTAAAGATGATCTCCCGGGTTTCGGCAGCATTGAGGAAGTCGCGCACGATTTCCCTAGTGCCTTCATAGGCTGCTGTCGCCTCATCAGCCAGGGTATGCAAGCCACGATGGATATTCGCATTGATACGACGGTAGTAGTCGTCGAAAGCCTCAATAACCACCAGAGGCGTCTGGCTGGTTGCCGCATTGTCCAGATACACCAGTGGCTTGCCATGGACTTCTCTTTCCAGAATCGGGAAGTCTTGGCGTACACGGGCCACATCCAACAACAGGTCGCTGAAATTGGCCATTGCTTATTCCTCGTCTTCACTCTCGTGCAAGGCCACGGCAGCTTCCACCAGCCCAGCCAGATTGAACCGCTCAGGCAGCTTGCCAGCCACCGTCAGCTCCACTCGCTCGGCAATGGCATCAAGTTCCACCTGATCCATGACCTCACCAGCAAATGCCAGCGTCAGCAAGCCACGAGCAGTCGCTTCATCAAGGCCACGGGAACGCAGAGCAAAGACCGCCCCTTCGTCAAGCTGGCCTGTCGTGGCACCATGCGAACACTTGACATCATCGGCATAGATTTCCAGCTCTGGCTTGGTATCGATCTCAGCCCGGTCGGAGAGCAACAGGTTGGCATTGCTTTGATCGGCTTCTATTTTCTGACTGTCGCGTTTGACGATGACCTTACCATTGAACACACCATGAGCCCGGTCATCGAGAATGCCTTTGTAGTTCTCATGGGAATAGGTGTACGGCGCGTTATGGTTGGCCAGAGTATGATTGTCCACGTGCTGGCGACCATGGCCGTAGAACAGACCATTGAAGGTCACCTCGGCACCCTGGCCATTGAGATCGCTGATCAGGTCGTTGCGAACGAGTCCACCACCCAGTGTCAGGTTCAACGAGGTGAACTTGGCATCGCGCCCCTGCTCTACGTGGATACTGGCCACGTGCAGATCCTGCTCCGGCGACTCCACCAGCTTGTAATGCGTCAGGATGGCACCTCGATCAAGGATGACCTCCTCCACCAGGTTGGTGAAGTTGGCCGCACCAGCTTCTCCGACATGATGCTCGATCAACGTTGCCTGTGAACGTCCCGCAGCCTCGATCAGGATACGCGGATGGCTCATCACCGCAGTGTCGCCGTTACGTGACAGGAACTGCAGCAGAATCGGCTTGTCCACTACGGTCCCGGGTGCGATGCGCACCAAGGCACCTTCCTCGAAGAAAGCAGTGTTAAGCGCTGAAAACGGTGAGAACTCAACACCGGTCAGCCGCCCCAGAGGCCCGCCGACAGCCTCATGGTTCTCGTTCAGAGCCTGGGACAGCGGCTTGACCTGCACACTCTCGGGCAGCCCCGCCAGATCAGACAGGGCGCTGGAGAAGACCCCATCGACAAACGTCAGGCGATAGGCACTGATCGGCAGCGTCAGCGCAGCAGCAGACGATGGAGAAAACTCGGCATCCGTTGCCAGTTGAAAGTCACCCTGGGCAATGGCGCGCACATCGGTGTACTTCCAGGCTTCAACACGGCGGTTAGGAAAGCCCAGTGCTTCGAAGCGAGCTGCCCCAGCCTGGCGGCGAGCAGCCATCCAGCTGGGCTCCTGCCCACGGCTGGCATTGCGCTCATTCAGGCGGTCAAGAAATCCTTGCACACCACTCATGCCGCCGGCTCCTCTACGACCCAGTCGTAGCCACGGGATTCAAGCTCACGTGCCAGGTCAGCGTCGCCACTCTTGACGATGCGTCCATCGACCAGAACATGCACATGATCCGGCACAATATAGTCGAGCAGACGCTGGTAATGCGTCACCAGCAGGATGCCGCGCTCTTCACCGCGCAAGGAGTTGACGCCTTCTGCCACCACTTTCAGGGCATCAATGTCAAGACCGGAGTCAATCTCATCGAGCATCGCTAGCTTGGGCTGCAGTACCAACATCTGCAGAATTTCATTGCGTTTCTTCTCACCGCCGGAGAAGCCTTCGTTGACCGCTCGCTGCAGGAAGCTGGTATCCATCTTCATGAATGCCACCTTCTCCTTGATCAGCTTCATGAATTCCGGCGCGGGAATCTCGCCTTCACCTCGAGCCTCCCGCTGAGCATTCAGAGCAGCCTTGAGCAGGTAGATGTTCTTCACTCCCGGGATCTCGACTGGATATTGGAAGCCCAGCAGCAAGCCCGCCTGAGCACGCTCTTCGACTTCCATCTCCAATACGTCTCGACCATCGAAAGTGATGGTCCCAGAAGTCACCTCATAGCCTTCCTTGCCAGCAATGACAGACGACAGCGTCGATTTGCCAGCACCATTGGGCCCCATGATGGCGTGAACCTCACCGGGGTTGATGGTCAGAGTGAGCCCCTTGAGGATCTCGGAACCCTCAACCTTGACGTGCAGATCCTTGACTTCGAGCATCTTACTTACCTTTGTTTCGTGTCAGGCGAGCCGGCGGTCGGCCCAGCATTGCATTCTTTTCTGTGGCGCCTTGAGCTATGTCTTATTGAACAACCGTCGCTCAGGCTCTGAACCGTGACGTAGCGCCACGGCAGGGCATCAACCGACGGCACCTTCCAGGGTCACGTTCAGCAGCGCTTCGGCTTCAACGGCAAATTCCATGGGCAGTTCCTGGAACACATCCTTGCAGAAGCCATTGACGATCATGTTCACCGCGTCTTCCTCGGAAATGCCTCGGCTCTGCAGATAGAACAACTGGTCATCTCCGATCTTGGAAGTCGTAGCCTCATGCTCGATGGTGGCGGTGCTATTGCCGATTTCCTGATATGGGAAAGTATGGGCACCACAGGTATCGCCAATCAGCAGAGAGTCGCATTGAGTGAAGTTGCGCGCACCCTTGGCACGTGACCCCACCTTGACCAGGCCACGATAGGACTGGTTCGAGCGACCGGCGGAAATGCCCTTGGAGACGATGGTGGAACGAGAGCCCTCGCCAAGATGAATCATCTTGGTGCCGGTGTCCGCCTGCTGGCGTCCGTTGGTCACCGCGACAGAGTAGAACTCACCGATGCTGTCCTTTCCGCGCAGCACACAGGACGGATACTTCCAGGTGATGGCAGAGCCGGTTTCCACCTGAGTCCAGCTGATATGGGAGCGATCACCACGGCAGTCACCGCGCTTGGTCACGAAGTTATAGATACCGCCCTTGCCATCCTCGTCACCGGGATACCAGTTCTGCACGGTGGAGTACTTGATCCTGGCATCTTCCAGAGCGACCAATTCCACTACTGCTGCATGCAACTGATTTTCATCGCGCATCGGCGCCGTACAGCCTTCCAGGTAGGAAACCTGGGCTTGCTTCTCGCACACGATCAGGGTGCGCTCGAACTGGCCTGTATTGGCCGCATTGATGCGGAAGTAAGTGGAGAGCTCCATGGGACAAGTCACGCCCTCAGGCACGAAGACAAAGGAGCCATCGGTGAACACTGCAGAGTTGAGTGCAGCAAAATAGTTGTCACCGACGGGCACCACAGTGCCCAGATACTGCTTGACCAGATCGGGGTAATCGCGAATGGCCTCGGAGATGGAGCAAAAGATCACCCCGGCCTCATGCAGCTTGTCCTTGAACGTCGTTGCCACGGAAACGGAATCGAACACCGCATCCACAGCCACTCCAGCCAGGGCTGCACGCTCATGCAGAGGAATGCCGAGTTTTTCGTAGGTTTCCAGTAGCTTGGGATCAACTTCATCAAGACTCTGGGGACGATCTTCCGGACGCTTCGGCGCGCTGTAGTAGGAAATCGCCTGATAATCGATGGGTGGATAATCCAGGTGGGCCCAGGAAGGCGGCGTCATCTTCAGCCACTGACGATAAGCTTCCAGGCGCCACTCCAGCATCCACTCGGGCTCTCCCTTCTTCTGGGAGATGAAGGCGATCGTCCCCTCGTCCAGGCCGGGCGGTACGGTTTCACTCTCGATGTCGGTCACGAATCCTTCTTTGTACTCGCGACGGACAAGTTGTTCCATTTCCTGACTTGCCATGATGCGTCCCCTCCCGGACTGTTGGGGCACCCCGGAGGGCACGCCCTGTCCAGGATGTTGATAACAAAGATGTTGCAAGGTCGGCGCCAGTCATGATGACAAGCGCCCTGGTTCGTTACGCCAAGGTCAGGCCTCGGCAGCCAGCGTCACAGCTTGAATCGGCAGGCGAATCGGCAACTTCAAGGGTGTCTTGTCGGCCAGATGCGCCAAGGTGACACTGTCCAGTAGCTCACGAATAGCCACGGATACTCGTTGCCAGTTATCCGAAACACCACACGAGGCCACAAGATCGCAGTCACCGTCGACATGACTGCATTCGGTCACGGCCACAGGGCCTTCAATGGCCGCAATGATATCGCTAGCAGTAATCTGTGAAGCAGGACGAGCCAGGCGATATCCCCCTTGAGCACCACGTCGAGATACCAGCAACCCTGCCTTGACCAGCATCTTCAACGTCTTGCTGACGGTGGGATGAGGCAATTGCACCTCTTCAGCCAATTCAGTGGCGGCATGCGCCTGATCGGGATGGCGCGCAATCTGCGCCATTACTACAGCTGCATAGTCCGTCATCCGAGAAAGCTTGAGCATGCCCATCCCCCGGGACCCAGGTCCCATCCTGAGTCGGCTCGTCCATGGCAATCCCCTCAAGCCTGCTGAAAGAGATCCAGCGAAGAGATATGCCAGGCAAGAAACCGTCTCGCTTCAATTGCGGACCATTTTAGTCCTGTATAGAGGCGATGTGAAGATGTAAAAACAGCTATCAGACCGATAGAAAGGGTTTTATCGACACGTTCGACGACGTTCGACTTCTATTGCCAATCATTCGTATTTGCAACAAGAGACGATCCCTATCTAAAAGGAACAACCCCCCCTTCCTGGAACAACTCATTCATTGGCAAACCAAATAGATAGCGATTCTGCTAGACTTGACGCATCACCATGCTCCCAACATGCCATGTGTCTCTTGCATGCACGATGACGGCATGCAAGGTCTCCGAGACATTCACTCGCCCACCATGTGGTGCGAGCAGTTCAGCAACTGCCCGTACTCCAAGAATTGCTGGCTACATCATCCAAGCAATGAAACACACAACACATCAACCGAGCGGGATGCACATGACCACCCTACTTCATCAAGCCCGCTCACGCAGGCCTGCAGGCTGCACTTGCCAAATGGAGCCGACAGATTGGAACTCTTGCAGTACGCCCTGGACAACTTTGAACTGCTGACCTCACGCACCCTGGAGCATATTGCGCTGGTGGCCGTGGCAGTCGGCATCGCCACACTGACAGGTGTCCCCATCGGTATCGCCATCACTCGTAATAAACGGGCCGCTCAGGCAGTGCTATATGTTGCCTCGATCATCGTGACCATTCCCTCTATTGCTCTCTTCGGCATCATGATTCCGATTCTGTCTCTGATCGGCCAGGGAATCGGCTATCTACCAGCCATGATCGCAGTTTTGCTCTATTCGCAGTTACCCATCATCCGCAACACCTACACCGCTATCCAAAATGTCGATCCGGCATTGCGCGAAGCTGCTCGCGGCATAGGCATGAGCCCGAACCAGCGCCTGAGCATGGTCGAGATCCCTCTTGCCATCCCCGTGATCATGGCAGGGGTACGCACGGCGGTGGTGCTTAACATCGGCGTCATGGCTATCGCCGCCTACATTGGAGCAGGTGGTCTCGGCACCTTTATTAGCCGTGGTATTTCCCAGTCCGACCCGCGTCAGCTCATCGTTGGCGCTGTTGCCGTCAGCCTGCTGGCCATTATCGCTGACTATACGCTGCTCGCTGTGCAGAAACGGCTAACTCCGAAAGGCATGGGCAATACCGCCATCCCGAACTGAGCCAGGCACTCGAAGCACTGCACAGCAAAAAGAAAAACAAGGGTTACGCCATGATTCGCTTGGAAAATCTGACAAAGGTTTTCGACACCCCAGAGGGTACCGTGGTTGCCGCAGACCATATCAACATGGAAGTGCCGAAGGGCAAGATCTGCATCCTGCTGGGCCCTTCGGGCTGTGGCAAGACCACTACGCTGAAGATGATCAATCGCATCATTCGCGCCACGTCCGGCAAGGTGTTCATTGATGGGCAGGATACCGCTGAGCTGGACACTCAGGAATTGCGTCGCAACATCGGCTACGTCATCCAGCAGATCGGCCTGTTTCCCAATATGACCATCGAGGAAAACATTACCGTGGTACCGAAGCTGCTGGGGTGGGACAAGGCCCGCTACCGGGAACGTGCGCGCGAGCTGATGCGCATGATCGCTCTGGAACCCGATGCTTTTCTCAAGCGCTACCCCAAGGAGTTGTCCGGTGGTCAACAGCAGCGTATCGGAGTGGCTCGTGCTCTGGCCGCCGACCCTCCCGTCATGCTGATGGATGAGCCCTTTGGCGCCATTGACCCGATCAATCGTGCAGTGATTCAAGGCGAGTTCCTGAAGATGCAGCAGGAACTCAACAAGACCATCATGTTCGTCAGCCATGATATTGATGAAGCCATCAGGATGGGCGACCGAATTGCTATCTTCCGTAGCGGCAGACTGATTCAGCACTCTTCTCCCGACGACCTCCTGGCTAGCCCCGTGGATGAATTCGTCGAATCATTTCTTGGTGAAGACCGCGCACTCAAGCGCCTGCACCTGGTCAAGGTGCGCGACTTCGTTTCTTCTGGCATTGGTACCGTCAAGCCAACCGACAGCATGGAAGCCGCCCAGGCCGTAATGCAGGAACACGGATATACGATGGGCATCGTCATGGTCAATGACCACAACCAACCGATTGGCATGATCAGTCGCGCCATGACCGAAATGACCAGCGGCTACTGTGGCGATCACTTCGAGAACCTTCCCGCCATGGCCCACCTCGATGATGATCTGCGCAAGGTGGTCTCGCTCATGTTCGCCCACGACCAGGTCTGGCTACCCTGCGTCGACGATCGTGGCCATCTGCACGGACATATCACTCAACGCTCGATCACACACCACCTTGGCGCCCGCTATCGGCTCCAGGCCGAGCACGATACTGTTGCGGGGGAGTGAACCATGCCTCGCTTCTTGCTCTTTCTACTGCTCATCGGGACTTTCACTGCCGGAGCCTGGGCCCAGGCCAGTGGTACGCTGGACGAGCTACTGTTCTATCTTCCTGATATTCAGTACCTCACCGCTCAGCACCTGTGGCTGACCTTCCTGTCCGGCGGGCTGGCCATTCTGGTCGCCATCCCGCTGGGTATCCTGCTGTCACGTTCGCGCATGTCCTCGAGTGCCGAAAACATCATGCAGGTGCTCAATGTTGGCACCACCATTCCGACGCTTGCCGTCCTGGCGCTATCCATGAGTTTTCTGGGCATTGGTACCCTGCCCGCTGTCTTCGGTCTGTTCGTTGCCACCTTGCTGCCTATTGCACGCAATACCTACGCCGGTCTCAAGGGAGTCTCTCCCGACCTGCTCGAAGCGGCCGCAGGCATCGGCATGTCACCCCTTCAGCAGCTGCTCAAGGTGGAACTGCCTAATGCGCTGTATGTCATCTTCGCAGGCATACGCACGGCCCTGACCATCAATGTCGGAACAGTACCACTCGCGTTCCTGGTCGGTGCAGGAGGCCTTGGAGAGTTGATCTTCACTGGTATCGATCTGTATGACCCGTTGATGATGCTGGCAGGCGCCATTCCCACTGCACTCCTGGCGGTGGTAGTCGACGCACTGATTGCCCTTGTCGCTCTTGTTGTGGTCCCCAGGGGTATCAACCCTGGGCGGGCATGACCAGGGCCCCGTGAAATGAATATGGCTCTGCCATCCCTCTGACTGATTTTTTTCCCAAGGAGACACCCCATGAAATTCTGGATTCCCACTCTGACAAGCCTGGCACTGGTTACGGCTGCCACCAGCGCCAGTGCTGACGAGATCGTGGTTGGCGGCAAGAATTTCACCGAGCAGCAAATCCTGGCCAGCATGACCAGCCAATATCTAGAGCAGTTGGGGTATGACATCGAAACCCGAGCTGGCATGGGTTCTGCGGTGCTGCGTCAAGCCCAGGAAAACGGCCAGATCGATCTTTACTGGGAATATACCGGCACGTCCCTGATCAATTACAACGATGTGACCGAGTCGCTGAGCCTCGAAGACACTTATGACAAGGTCAAGGAGCTGGATGGTGAGAAAGGACTGGTATGGCTGGAACCCTCCGAGGCCAATAACACCTATGCGCTCGCCATGCGTTCTGACAGCGTGAAGGAAACCGGTATCAAGACGCTTTCTGACCTGGCCGCCGCCATCAACGAAGAGGATAGCCTCTCCTTCGCCATGAATGCCGAATTCTATGCCAGGGAAGACGGTTGGCGCCCACTGCAACAGGCCTACGACTTCCGTGTCGGCCGCAGCAATGTCAAACGCATGGATTCAGGCCTCGTCTACCCTGCCCTTCGCGATGGTCAAGTCGATGTCGGCCTGGTATTTGCCACTGACGGCCGCATCCCGGCCTTTGACTTCACCGTGCTCAAGGACGACCAGGACTTCTTTCCGGCCTATTCGCTCGCCCCGGTGGTACGCCAGGAAACCCTAGACGCCAATCCAGAGTTGGCCGGGCAGATGAACAAACTTTCCGCGCTTCTGGACGATGACACAATGGCAGAACTCAACGCTCAAGTTGATGTGGAGCGTCGCACCATAGAAGATGTCGCCAACACGTTTCTGGAAGCCAACGAACTGCTGTGATATGGAAGACCATGCCTAACTTTTCTGATGAAGTCATCGTGATCACCGGCGGTTCTCGAGGAATCGGCCGAGCCACCGCTCTGGCCTGCATTCGCTCAGGAGCCAAGGTGGTATTCAGTTATCGTGGCAATGAAGCTGCGGCCCTTGAAACAATCAATGAGTGCCGGGCCATCGGGAGCGCTGACCGCATCCGGGCCGTTCAAGCCGACGTCTGCTCGGAAGAGGATGTGGTCAAGTTGTTTACCGCTGCCAGGACCCACTTCGGCACGATCAGTGGCGTCGTCAATAATGCCGGGGTCGTGGCACCTTCCATGCCTCTGGCCGAAATGGATGCCGAACGCATTCGGAACGTCCTGGAAACTAACGTATTTGGCGCTTTGCTTGTCGCCCGCCAGGCCGCTCGCGATCTGGCCGATGGCGGTGCCCTGGTCAATGTGGGCTCAATGGCCTCGAAATTAGGATCACCTAATGAATATGTGGATTATGCTGCCAGCAAAGGGGCCCTGGACAGCCTCACCATAGGCTTGTCCAAGGAGCTGGGGCCTCGCAATATCCGTGTCAATGCCGTCCGCCCAGGGCTGATCGCCACAGAAATTCATGCTAGTGGAGGACGGCCAGAGCGGATTGCCGAGCTTGGCCCCAACTGCCCCTTGGGAAGACCAGGAGACGCAGATGAAGTGGCAGCAGCCATCGTCTGGCTACTATCTACCGAGGCCTCCTATGTCACCGGTAGCTTTATTGATGTTGCCGGCGGGCGATGATAGCGCCACCGGTACGATTCCACGATGAATCATGCCAAGCTCTCGGGCAGCCTGCTTGGACAGGTCAATAATCCTACCTTTCACAAATGGCCCCCGGTCATTGATCGTGACCTCGACTGACTGCCCCGTATCCTGGCGAGTTACCAGAACTTTGGTACCAAAAGGCAAACTGCGATGGGCTGCCGTGAGTGCAGCCTGATCGAAGGACTCTCCGTTGGCTGTCGTTCTTCCCTGAAACATATCCGCGTAATACGAAGCGATCCCGTATTCGATATACGACTCCTTACCAAGCGACTTTGCCATGCTTGGAGCCGCCCAACAGGCAAGCGCGACAATCACAATCCACTTTTTTAAGGACTCTCCTGCGCAAGAGAAATTATAATGCAAGCTCATTCATCACCCTTGTTTTTCTTAAGGAAACAGCCTCAATTAACAAGAATGACGAAGACAAATAAAGAGAAGAAAGCCCGCCAGGAAGTTAGCTACAAAACAATAAGAAAATTCCTACACAAAACCGTGCACAATTATACAAAGCACAATAAACACAAGATTGAAATAGACGTTTTAAATACAACCACTATCCATACAAAATCAATTAAAACCGCTACTAAAAACTTCACAAAAAATAGTAAATATATCTGTTGATTAAAAACACATAAAAGTCACTCAACTACAGCATGAAACCTTAGACGAATATTTTATGACTGCCATTCCCAACACATTTCCCGCCAATGCGCAAAATGCACACCAGGGCATCTCATTCTCTGCGTCCATATGAAGCGAACTTCATCACATTTTTTTCCAAAGATGCTAGAAAAACTAGAGAGACATCTAGAGAAAATGCTAGAATGTGAACATCAACTGGAAACAGTATCGTGCAAACAACCTCGTGTAAAATCGCATGAACATATCTTCCAACTATCCTTTTCTTTCGATGCCCTTCAGTTTCCTGGTGATGGGGGTATCTGGTTCAGGAAAATCTCATATCGGCCGACAGCTTGCTGCCGAAACTGGTGCTATTTTCATTGATGCAGATGATTATCACAGTCCAGAAAATGTCGCCAAGATGGCTCGCGGCGAGCCGCTTACCGATATGGATCGAGAATCGTGGTTACAGACACTTTCCGAGCTATATCGAGAACATCAGGCGCGTAAGGTCTCTCTTGTGATTGGCTGCTCGGCACTGAAACGCCACTATAGGGATGTGCTACGCCAAGGGGCACCAAATCTGCATATTCTTTATCTCCACGGCTCACGAGAAGTCTTGCTTGATCGCCTTAATACGCGAGGTTCTCACTTCTTTTCTGGAGAACACATGCTCAACAGCCAGTTGAATACCTTGGAGCTTCCAGGCAAGGATGAAGCCATCCAATGCAGTATTGAGAGCACACCAAAGGAGATCATTCACGACTTTCTTCATGAACTCTCTAGAAAACTTGCTGAAAAATAACCACATGAAGAAATAAAAAATAGCGGCGTTTCAAGGAAACGCCGCTATTTTTGTACTATTCATTGGCACACAACGTCACCGTGCGTCATGACGACCAGCCAAGGCCAATAGTCCTGCCAAAGTGGCGCTATCACTATCGATCTCTCTCACTTTGATACCCTGAGTCTCCAGAGCTTGACGATAGAGTGGATTTAAACTCGTGGAACCAATCAGCAGGATTTCTGCTTCATCGCGCTCCACATCATCCCCTTTCAGCATATGGTACTTTTGCGCCAGCACTTCTGCCCCGATCAGCACGCCCGACAGAAAGCTACTCACTTGGCAAGCCTCAAGGCCAGCATAAAGGTGTCGACTGCGGCCTTCGAATAAAGCATGTAGCACACCAGAAGGATGTGCAGCAGCGGCCAAACCTTGAGCGAACGCGTCAGTATCGTGGGAAGAATCTTCCCGAGCAGGCTCTCCAGGCAGGGTATGAAAACGCACGGCATGGAATAGTTCTCCGGTCATCGCCGTGGTGAATTCCACCAAACGTCCGTTGACCATTCTTGCCCATTTGCTATGGGTACCCGGCAGGCAACAGATCGCACTCTGCGCCGCTACCAGCGCCAGAGCTCCGAATGCCTGGATCTCTTCGCCCCGCATGACATCCACGTGATCATGACGCACTTCCTTGAGTCCGGGCACGATCCAGGCATTGTCCAGACCAGGAGCTGCAACGACATTGGCTGCCAGATCCTCGGCACTGGCCGGTACATCCAACTGAGGCGCCTCACTCCATCCTCTGGCAGACCCTACCATGCCGGCCAGATACACAGGCACTTTTCCTCCCTGGCGCCAATCCCCCACCTGAGCGTCACAATAGTGCGGAAACTCAGCACTGGTCAGAGAACGTAGCCCCGCATCAGAGCGGCGACTGTCGAGACACTCACCACTCGCACGATCGACCAGAAAGGCGCGAAAGTTGCTTGTCCCCCAATCAATGGCGATCAGGCGTTCACTCATGCCCTCGCCTCCTGCAAGCGCATCCACTCAGCCACCAGCTCTTTAGCTGCCACTTCTACTTCAGCAGCACTGCGGCCTGGTTTGTAGAGGTTGCTGCCGTAGCCGAAGCCACTGATACCAGCCGCATGCCATTCCGCCATGTTGCTCTTGTCGATGCCACCGACTGCCAACACCGGCAACCCTCTGGGCAGGATGGCACTGATGTCCTTGTAATAGGCAGTTCCGAGGCGGGCCGCAGGGAACAGTTTCAATGCACTGGCGCCAGCCTTGGCAGCCGCCAGTGCTTCGGTTGGTGTCATGCAGCCGATCATCGGTGCCAGGCCACGCTCAGCGCCCAGACTGACCAGTGCGGGATCCGTGTTGGGAGTGATCATCAGCGGAGCCCCCAGTTGGGCCAGACGCAGAGTGTCTCCCTCCTCCAGCACGGTCCCTGCTCCAATCAGGACATCATCAGGACAGTGAGCCACTGCTCGCTCGATACTGACCCAAGGTTCTGGAGAATTGAGCGGAATCTCGATCAGACGAAAGCCGGCACTCACCAAAGCATCGCATACACCTTCCACCTCATCCGGTGTAATGCCACGCAGGATGGCTACCAGTGGCAGCTCCTCCAGGGCCTTGTCCAGAATCTTGCGCTGGTTGTCGTTCATCGAAACTCCTCGTTGCTTGGCTTATATCGTCGTTACACCAGCCACATTGCCATGTTCGGCCACAATAACAGGGCGGCGAGAACACACAGTTGCAGGGCAATGAAAGGCAGTAGAGAGACAAAGATGTCCTTGAGGCTGATGCCCGGTGGTGCCACACCCTTGAGATAAAAGGCCGCAGGACCAAAGGGTGGGGACAGGAAGGAAACCTGCATGTTGACGGCAAACAGGATACCGAACCAGATCGGGCTGTAACCCAGTTGCTCGACGATAGGTACGAAAATCGGCAGGGTCAGCATGGCAACGCCGATCCAGTCAAGGAACATGCCCAGCACCAGCAATATCGCCATCATCACCAGAATGATCGCGATGGGCGGTACATCCAGGCCCATGATCATGCCGTTGATAAAGCGGTTACCACCCATCAGGTTGTAGACTCCCACCAGAGCGGCGGCCCCTATACCAATCCAGATGATCATACCGCAAGTCACCAAGGTCTGGGACAGGCTCTCATGCATGGTCTTGAACGAGAACTCACCACGCAGGACGACGGCCAGCAGTACACCGAACACCCCCATGGCAGCGGCTTCCGTCACTGATGCCACGCCACCATAGATGGAGCCCAGCACCAGGCCAGCAATCAGTCCAGGCACGACAATGGCCCTGATCGCCTGGCGCTTGCTGGAAAAGCCATCATTGCGATCTGCCTCGCTCATGGGCGGACCAAGCTGTGGATTCCTCAGACAACGAACCAGGACATAGCCGATATACGACAGCATCAGAACCACGGCTGGTGTCACTGCCGCCGTGAACAGATCAGCAATGGACTGACTGGCAATCAGACCATAGATGATCAGTACAATCGACGGCGGCATCATGGTTCCCAGGGCGCCACCGGCACACACCACGCCAATGGACAGATGCTTGTCATAGCCAAGGCGCAGCATCTGCGGCAATGCCAGGATGCCGAGCAGAACGATCTCGCCACCGATGATGCCGGACAATGCCGCCAGGAAAAACGCCACCACGATGGTCTGTACCGCCACGCCACCAGGAAGTCGGCCAGCGAATACCCGCATGGCATTGAACAGATCCTTGGCGATTCCCGAGCGATCAAGTAGCGATGCCATCAACACAAACATCGGCACCGCCACCAGAGAATATTCCGTGACGAACCCATAGACCCGGCTGGTGACCAGAGGCAGTGCCATGGGACCAAACCAACCGAAGGTGAACGCCAGGGCGATGAGCCCCGTAATAAAGGCCAGTGGCAGGCCGGTAACCAGCAATGCAAAGATGGCCCCAACCATCAATATCGTTCCGTCTGCGATATCCATCAGGCGGCTCCTTCATCGTGGGGTTGAGGAGCTGGCTTGCCTTTGATCGACTGCACCAGATGGATCAGTGACTGAATACACATGATGGCCAGCGCCAGCAGAATCATCCCCTTTACCAATGCTGGAAAAGGCGGATTCCAGGAGGTCCCAGAGCGCTCCAGCTGCCACTCCCCGAGAGGATTGTGGCTAGCGCCCCAGAACATCACATAGCCGGCATAGCTCATCCCCAGACAGAAGCCGAAGGTGACCAAGTCATTGAAGCGGTCCAGCCACAAGCGAAAGCGTGGCCCCACCGAGTCATACAGCACCTTGACGCGGATATGGCGATTGGACGCCAGCGCTGCCGGCCCGCCGAGACAGAAGCTCACAGCCACCAGCATGACCACGGTTTCGTGAACCCAGGAAGTGGGTGAGTCAAAGCCATAGCGCATGAAGACTTCATAGACACTGATCGCCATGGCCAGAAAGACTAGCCATGCTGCCCCGCGGGCAGCCTTGACAATGACACGGTCAAACGCGCTGCGGACGGGGTCTGGGCCGTGTTCGGGTAGCTTGTCGCCGCTGGGCACGGAACCCTCGTGCGGCTCACGAGTCGCGTCACTCATGCGACATCCTCGATATGACAGGAGAAATACGTGGGCGGCGCGTCGGCACCGCCCTCTCAGGGATGATTTACCGACTTACAGCAAATCGTGCTCTTCGAGATAAGCCACCACGGAATCGTAGTATTCCTGGGTAATCTCGTTACGCTTGGCCCATTCGGCCCACTCATCCTTAGCGATGTTGCGGAACTTGACGAGCTCTTCCGCCGGTAGGTCGATGATTTCGATATCCGGATCCTGCTTCGCCTCTTCTACAGCGGCCTGGTCCAGTTCCTTGAGCTTGGCCACCATCTCGACGGCCATTTCATCTACGGACGTTTCCAGCATGGACTTGAGGTCATCGGGCAGGCCGTCCCAGATGTCCTTGTTCAAGGACACGGCTACCATTGGCAGGGAGTGGAAACCCGGATACAGCGGATAAGGTGCGAACTTGTGCAGCCCCTGAGCCTGATTGGTGGCAAAGACGGTGTAATCGGCAGCATCGATCACTCCCTTCTCCAGCCCGGTATAGACTTCGGAGCCCGGCAGATTGACCGGTGTCGCACCTGCTGCCTCGAAGATGTTGTAGACCATGCCCTCCGGAGCGCGGATCTTGAGACCTTTCAGGTCGTCGATGGAACGCACTGGCTTGGTGGATGGCAAGGATTCCAGCCCCGTTGCCCCGGCACCGATCAAGTGCAGGCCATAGGGCTCGACCAGCTTGTTGTAAAGGTCTTCACCACCGCCGTTGTTCATGTAATCAAGAAAATCGTTGGGATCGCTCCAGGCCCCTACCAGGTTGCCCATCATGCCGAAGGCAGGGTTCTGGCCGGTAAAGTAGCTGGGATCCGTCAAGTGGCCTTGAAGAATACCGGACTGTACTGCCTGCAGCGTCTGGTTGGCCTGGACCACGGCATTGACCGGCAGGATCTCGATGGTAATGCGGCCATCGGACAACTCGTTGACTTTCTGGGCCCACTCCTTCTTGATCTCGAACTGCGGCTCACCAGCCGTTTCGGAAGTCTGGAATGTCCACTCATACTCGGCAGCATGAGCAGAACTGGCCATGACGGCGAGAATCGCCGCGGAAAGAACCTTGAGTTTGGAGAGGGGCTTGAGACTGGTCTGGAGCTTGAGACTGGATAGTGTCTTGAGCTTGGTGCTAGCCATCATGAGCTGGTCATCCTTCTTGTACGCGTGTAACAAGGTCGTTGTTGTATAGGTCATTGTTGCAATCGAAGGTCGTCTCGATAGCAGGTATATGGCGCAGCAGACCCTCGAGACCCAGGTCCTGCCCTGTACGTTGCAACACCGCTAATGCAGCCTCTGCCGCCGCTTGCGGTTGCCTCAGGCGGATCGCCTCCATCACTCGACGGTGGCGTTCCATGCTGTCACTCAAGCGCTTGGCAGACTGGTTGGAGCGCTCTACCACAAGCGCAATTGCGGGCTTGAGCACGTGACTGATCTGAGCCCAGACCAGATTGTGCGAAGCTGTAAATATGGCTTCATGAAAAGCCACGTCGTATTCATCATGGGTCTTCCCTGCGTAACAGCGATCTTCATTCTCCAGCGCCTTGATCATGCCTTCGTACGCTGTCTCGATCGCCAGCAGATCCACCGCAGTCGCATGCTCTGCTGCCAAGCGGGCAACATAAGGCTCCACTGCGGCGCGAAAGCTGAATACCTCACGCTGAATGGCCGGGTTCGGTTTTGCATAGCTGGCCAGCCATCCACTTACGCGAGGGTCCAGCAGATGCCACTTCTCGAGTGGTTGAACGCGCGACCCTTGCCCAGAAATTCGGGTAATCAACCCCGTCGCTACCAGAGTCTGCAATGCACTTCGCACAGTGGAGCGACTGACCTCGAAACGCTCGCACAGGTCTACCTCCCGAGGCAGGAAATCTCCCGGTGAGTAGTCACCATTGAAAATCGACTCGGCCAGGGCATCGGCGATATCAGGGCGTATGCGACGCTTTGGGGAAGACACTGTCATATTCATGTCCGACGGGATTCTCTTTATGTCGGACATAGCATCAACAAAAATGAACCTGAATTCCTTTAGACTTTAGTCCTTGGTATGGAAGTCACTGGCTGACAAGGCTATTTTGGTGATCTGCAAAGTGGAGGATGGATACCCTTGGATACCCGCCCCATCGTCGTGATCGGTGGTACAGGCTTCGTTGGCCGCGCCATCGTCAGAGAGCTGTTCTACAGTGGCCAGCACGTGCGCGTCGTTGCACGCCATGTATCTACCGCCGAAGATGTGTTGCCCGGAGAGCTGGAGCCAGGAGATCCACTGGAAGTGCGGAAGGCTGACATTGGCGATGCCGAAAGCCTCAAGCCTGCTCTTGAGGGCGCCCGTGCCGTCATCAATGTAGTAAGCCTTTATACGGAAGGAAAAGACATCCACTTCCATGATGTGCATGTCGAGGGGGCTTCACGCCTGGCTTACCTGGCCAGGCAAGCAGGAGTCGAGCAGTATTTCCTAATGTCGGGAATCGGGGTACGTCAAGACTCGCCATCGCCCTATATTCGTGCCAGGGCCGAAGGGGAGCAGGCCGTGATGGCAGAAATGGCCCGAGCCATTATCTTGCGTCCCAGCGCGCTCTATGCCGAGCATGGAGGTTTTCTGCCAGGTATCGCTCGCCTGGCGAGGTTACCGGTGGTACCGCTGTTCGGGCAGGGACAGAGCCGTTTGCAGCCATTGCATCTAGGTGATCTGGCCGGGGCGGTGGCGCGCCTGGTTTGTCGCTCCGATACACCACGCATGTTGTTCGAGTTCGGCGGCCCAGACGCGTTCACCTATCGGGAACTGATCCTGCAGGTCGCTCGCCACCTGCAACGGGAACCGCGCCTGGCCCCCGTTCCCATGATGTTCTGGCATACCTTGGCCAGAGCGATGTCAGGCTTGCCCTCGCCTCCCTTGACCCGGGACATGCTATGGCTGATCAGCGAAGACAACCTGGTCGGCGAAGGTGTCGGTACCTTTGCCGACCTGGGCATCAAACCGCGCAGCCTGCGTGATAGCCTGCCTCACTGCTTGCCACGGCCTTGAGCATCATCATGTCGATCCCATCACCCTTCAACTGCCGATATCACCGATCAAATCACTCTGCACTACCTCGATCCAGTAACCATCCGGATCCTTGACGAAGACGACATTCTTCATCTTGCCCTGGTCCGGACGCTTGATGAATTCGACCTCATTAGTATCGAACCATGCCACTGCCGCTTCCAGATCCGGCACATTGAAACAGATATGCCCAAACCCCTGAGGCTCGGCGTTACCATCATGGTAGATCCGCCCTTCTTCGTTCTCCGTGCCCCAGTTGTGCGTCAGTTCCAGCAGGCCACGCTGCTGGAAGGTCCACACCGTTCGCTCCGTTGCCTCCGCTGGTACCTCCCTGTCTTCAAGGTCGCCAAGGAAGTACAGCGAAAACTGCATCTCCTCGAAATCCAGGCGTCGCAATACACTCATGCCGAAGACGCGTGAGTAGAAGCGCAACGATACCTCGGGATCCTTGACTCGCAACATGCAGTGGTTGAGGCGAAAGCCACGCGTCTGGGCGGGAGCCGCTTCAACACCGGGATGTGCTTCCCCCTGGATGTGGTCGCTCATGAAATACTCCTTTTAATGATGTGAAGAAGACCTTGACCGCCAGACACACCTGACGGAGTCGATCAAATGGCGCCTTCGCGCATCTGCTGGCCAATGAACTCCGCCTGGCGCAATGCCAGGGAAACGATGGTCAGCGTCGGGTTCTCGGCTGCGGAGGTGGTGAACTGGCTGCCATCGGAAATGAACAGATTGGTGATCTCATGACTCTGCCCATGGTCGTTGCAGACACCATCCTCCGGGCGCTCGCTCATGCGACAAGTCCCCATATTGTGCGTCGATGGGTAGGGTGGTACCTCATAGATATCCTGAGCACCAACCGACTCATAGAGCGCTCGTCCCTGGGCATAGGCATATTGGCGCATGGCGATGTCGTTATCGTGGTCGTCATAGTGCACGTTGGCGACCGGCAGGCCGAACCGATCCACGACGTCCCGGTTGAGTGTGATGCGGTTGGTCGCTTGGGGCATGTCCTCCCCCACCAACCACATGCCAGCCATGTGCTCATATTGATCGAGGGCACCTGTAAAGTCCGGCCCCCAGGCACCAGGGTCGAGAAAGGCCGCCATGAAAGGCAGGCCCAGTGATATTGTTTCCATTTCGTAGCCACCGACAAAGCCACGCTCACGGTCATGACGTGCTTCATCGGAGATGATACCGGCCATGGTCGTCCCACGGTACATGTGAACAGGTTCTTCGAAGGTCGCGAACACTGAGCCAGTCGTATGACGCATGTAATGCCGACCGACATGCCCGGCACCATTGGCTAGACCATCGGGGAATCGATCGCTGGCAGAATTGAGCAGCAGCCTGGGCGTTTCGATGGAATTCCCTGCGACTGCAACCACTCTCGCCCGTTGGCGCTGCTCATTGCCCTCGGCATCAAAATAGACCACCGCATTGACCTTTCCCTGGTCATCGTGCTCGATGCGTGCCACATGCGATTCAGGACGCAATTCCATATGGCCGGTAGCGATACCTGCGGGCAACTCGGTGTAGAGCGTCGACCATTTTGCCTGCATCTTGCAGCCCTGAAAGCAGAAGCCACGCTGCTGGCAGGCAGCACGCCCATCACGTACTGTACTGTTGATCGCCATATGACCCGTGTTGCAGGAATAGCCCAGCTTCTTGGCGCCGGCGTACATCACCTTGAAGTTGTTGTTGCCGGGCAGTCCTTTGTTGCCATGGGTGCGAGTCACGCCCATGCGCTGTTCCGCACGGTCATACCAGGGTGCCAAATCGTCATAGCTCAAGGGCCAGTCAAGCAAGGCGGCCCCCTCCACTTCACCGTAATGTGTCAAGGCCTGGAATTCATGAGGCTGGAAACGCAGACTGGCGCCCGCCCAGTGCACTGTGGTTCCTCCCACTGACTTGACGATCCAGGCAGGCAGGTCAGGAAAATCCTTCGCCAGCCGCCAGCTACCCGACGTGGTTCGCGGATCAAGCCAGGACAGCTGACTGAAGGCCGCCCACTCATCAGCAAGGAAATCAGCGGCAGTGTGCAGCTTGCCAGCTTCCAGAACCACTACATCAACCCCTTGCTGAGCCAATTCATTGGCCAAGGTCCCGCCACCCGCGCCTGACCCGATTACCACGACAACGCTGTCGTCATCGAGCGCATAAGTCTTCTGGTTGTCGGTCATGGTCATACTGACCTCTCCTCGTCTGCTTTTCTTGTCATCAGGTCCACGGACATCAAGCACTCGGCTTTTCAGAAGGCAGGTAGCCTGCTTCAGGTTGCGGTGGATCCGGTAGCCAGGTGAGATCGTTGAACCCCTGGGTCAGGTAGCCTGAATTGCCCTTCTCTCCCTCGTACCCGAAATGGGCGAAGGCCAGCGGATTGTTGTACAGAGAAACCACTGCATCGCCTCGTACCCGTTCAAAGAACGGCGTCCCACTCACCTCCTTGAGCAGCGTGAGACGCTGGGCATCATCGAGCATCAGCCAATCACCACCCGCTTTGTCATCCAGTTCGGAGATCCCGGCTCTGAGCTGCTCGGCTACCTCACTGTCGGCTGCTTTCCCATCCAGGCTCTTGACCACCAGCGCATAGACCGCATCCTCAAGGCCTGCATGGGGAAATAACTGTCGGGTCACGGCCAACAGCACTTCCCCTTGACGACTGCTCAGGTACTCCAGAGACACCGCCCAACTACGGCTGGGAGCCAACAGAGCAATCGGTCCTGAGGCAAAGGCCAGCGAACCTGCCAGCACACCACCGCTGGCCTTGAGAAACACACGGCGGGATACGGGGTTGTGAAATAGAGGTTGGCTTATCATGTTTGTTCTCCTCGATGGCGGATCGTCGCGAATCCGACGAAAGAGGTTCGCCACGGCAACGAATTTCGCACTCTAACGACTATCCTGGTCCGAAGATGGGAAGATGAGGTAACAGCGGATTACTACGTCGACCATGGTCTAATTCGGCTGGCCTTCTGTCGCCTCCAGGTTGATAGTCAATGAAGACATGCTCAATGAAGCAGCCATCATCGTGCTGCCTGACAGCTGGAGTTCGCCATGTGCTACATGTATGCCTCGACTGATCCATCCCGCTATGAATGCACCACTCGTTCCGTACGCCTGCAGGGCTGTGTCACCAGCGTACGTCTGGAGAACGAGTTCTGGGAGATCCTCGAGCAGATTGCCCATGGTCAACAGCTGTCTACTGCACAGTTCATCAGCCAGTTACACAGCGAAGTGTTTACCAGCCGCGGTGAAGTGCCCAATCTGGCATCACTGCTGCGGGTGGCCTGCGCGGTCTACCAGCAGAGTGCAATACAACAGCGCAACGTCAATGTATCGATGGGGTGATTCTGGACGCCCGGACCACGGGCACCGGATAGATCTCTTTCGCTAGACACCTCTTTCGCGGAGCTGCCGTCGGATTCAGGAGAATGCCCGCCATCCCTGCATTTCTCGTAGATCGACAGGAAATCCCTCGATGCAACAGCACCGCCACAATGGTCCATGGTAACGCCTTCCCGCTTACCGACAGGCCCTCTTCCATCGCCTGCCAATCCATCTTTTCTGCAAGGAAAACGGCAAATCGGTCGCTCTACGACCTTAGTCGTATGAATGTGCCATAACCTTATTCTTCCTTGTAATCAGGGGAGATTCATGAAGAATGGCTCCCGAATCTGCACACCGACGGAAAAAACACGCTATGGATTCCATCGCGACTCTCTTTACCAATTTTGTAGACGCCGGCAACGGCTTGATCTGGGGCAAGGTTCTTGTCTATGTCCTGATCGGCGCCGGTCTCTATTTCACCATCATGACCCGAGGTATTCAGTTCCGCTTCTTCGGACACATGTTCAGCCTGCTCAAGGGGTCCCGCGACGGTGGCGAAGGCATCTCCTCCTTCCAGGCTCTGTCCACCAGCCTGGCAGCTCGTGTCGGTACGGGTAACTTGGCTGGTGTTGCCGTGGCCATCGCTCTCGGCGGCCCTGGGGCGATCTTCTGGATGTGGTTGACCGCTCTGGTCGGCATGGCCACAAGTTTCATTGAGTCCACCCTGGCCCAGGCCTACAAGACCGACCATGGCGACAAGACCTTCCGTGGCGGCCCGGCCCGTTATATTGAACAAGGTCTCGGTCAGCGCTGGATGGCAGCATTGTTTTCCATCTGCCTGATCATTGCCTTTGGCCTGGCTTTCAACAGCGTTCAGGCCAACTCCATTGCTCAGGCCATGGAAGGTGCATTCGGCCTGCCGACCTGGCTGGTCGGTGTCGCCTTGATTGCCATTGTTTCTCCCATCATCTTCGGTGGCCTGCGCTCCATTGCCAAAACAGCAGAGCTGATCGTGCCGCTCATGGCCCTGCTCTATCTGATTCTGGCCGTGGTCGTGGTATTGATGAACATTAGCCAGTTACCCAGTGCCATTGCCCTGATCTTCAAGAGTGCCTTCGGCCTCCACGAGGCAGCAGGTGGCGCCATGGGTTATGCCGTGGCCCAGGCCATGATGCAGGGCATCAAGCGAGGCCTGTTCTCTAACGAAGCCGGCATGGGCTCTGCTCCCAACGTAGCAGCTACTGCCAGCACTCGGCCCAATCATCCGGCAGCACAAGGCTTCATCCAGATGCTTGGTGTGTTTCTCGACACACTGGTCATCTGCACCTGCACCGCCTCGATGATCATTCTCGCCGGCCCCGAGCTATTTACGGGGGATACCAACGGTATCCAGTTGACCCAGGCTGCACTGACTTATCATGTAGGTGACTGGGGTAGCTTCTTCGTCGCTGTCGCCATTCTGTTGTTCGCCTTCACCTCGTTGATTGCCAACTACTCCTATGGCGAAACCAATATCGAGTACCTGGCAGGCGAGCGCCGCTCGGCCACCGCTATTTTCATCTATCGTCTGGCAGTACTGGCCATGATCATGATCGGCTCCGTGTCCGAGCTCAGGGCCATCTGGAACTTCGCCGACTTGTCCATGGGCATGATGGCACTGATCAACCTGGTCGCCATTCTGGCTCTGTCACCGCTGGCCTTCGCCCTGTTCCGGGATTACGAGCGCCAGCTCAAGGCAGGTGTGGAACCGACCTTCAACCCGAGCCAGTTCCCGAAACTCGCCGCCAAGGTTGATCCGCGCGCCTGGCCGACACCGCCGGAAGGTAGCGAGAAGCGTTAAGACAAGCTTCCATTCGTACCCAACGCCATGGCCATTGCCATGGCGTTGTCGTTTCCGGGCAGACATGATGATGTTTGGCATATGCTATATACCATCTTTGATGGCTATCGCTGCTCAGGAATAGGGACATGCCTCTGCGTCTCAACCTCATACGCCCGACTCACCCACGTGACCCCCACGAGCCTCATCGCGCCGCAACACCACTGGAGCTGCTGTTCGATCTGGTTTCCGTCATCGCGATCGCCTCAGCGGTGGCCGGTTTGCATCATTCCATTGCCGACGATCATGTCATGCAAGGTGTCGTGACCTTCTCGCTGGTGTTCTTCCCCATCTGGTGGGCGTGGATGAATTTCACCTGGTATGCCTCTGCCTATGATAACGATGACGTCCTGTTTCGCCTGATGACCATGGTCATCATGAGTGGCGCCCTGATCATGGCCGCAGGCATCACTCGCTTCTTCCATGAGCTGGACCTGAGCTTGATAGTGATCGGCTTCGTGGTCATGCGTGTTGGCATAGTCGTGCTATGGTTGCGAGCAGCCTTGCATGATCGCCAACGCCGGCAAACAGCACTCACGTATGCTGTCGGCATCAGCCTGGTGCAATGCTACTGGGTATGGCTGGGCCTCAACGCCCCGCAAGGCCTGGGCCTTTACGTCAGCCTGTTCGTCCTGGGGGCCGCCATGGAACTGTGTGTTCCCGTCATTGCCGAACGCCACTTGGCCACCACATGGCACCGCCATCATCTGATCGAACGCTATGGCCTACTCAATATCATCGTGTTGGGCGAGACCTTGCTGGCCGGCTCTCTGGCACTGGCAGAGGTCATCGGTGATGGTACTCACTGGGGCCTGGCATACACTGCGTTCTGCTCTCTGGTCATCGTGTTTGCCATGTGGTGGCTATAATTTCGCCCGCGAAGAGCACCAACTGCAGTACTGCCTTGCTCGAGCCTTCAGCTGGGGCTACGGCCACTTGACCATCTATATGTCTGGCGCCGCGGTTGGTGGTGGTTTCGCGGTATTGGTGGATGTTACCGCTGGCCATGCCGAGGTTGGTGCGATGGTTGCCCTCTACGCCATTGCCATCCCTGTCGCCGTGTACCTGCTTGGCTTGTGGTTCGTGCGTGATCGTCTCTTACTGCGTGGGCCGTTGTCTTTGGTACTTCCTGCCTTTGCCGTCCTCATCCTAGTCAGCGTGCCATGGCTGGGGCTCAGTGGCATGACGGTCCTCATCGTGCTGGCAGTCGTAGCAAGAAATCATCTCGACATTCCTGTGCTTCATCCTGAAACAGAGCATCAGGTATCTTCAAAATGATCTGTGTATCCTCGATAGTGGTGAGCACCAACCACATCAATATCCTCACGCTCAAGATAGGAACTGAACATGTCCCATAAGCCCAAGGTTTTGGTCTTCGCAGGCAGCACCCGCGAAGCTTCCTTCAACAAGCATCTGGCTCGCCTGGCTGCTAAACGTGTCGAAGCTGCCGGTGCTGAAGCAACCTTCATTGATCTGCGTGACTATCCCATGCCGATCTACGACGGCGACACGGAAGATGCCGAGGGCATCCCGGATGCCGCTCGTCAGCTCAAGCGCGTGTTCATGGAACACCAAGGCCTGGTGATTGCCTCTCCAGAGTACAACGGTTTCATCACCCCACTGCTCAAGAACACCATCGACTGGGTGTCCCGACCCGACGGGGACCTGCCTGGCCTGGCTCCCTATGAGAACAAGATCGCCAGTATCGTATCCTCCTCTCCAGGAGGGCTTGGCGGTCTACGCGGTCTACCTTTGCTGCGCCAGCTGTTAAGCAATATCGGCGTCACCGTCCTTCCCGATCAGCTGGCCATCGGTGGAGCTTCCCAAGTTTTTGATGAGTCAGGCAACCTTACCGATGAAGGCCATGCCAACAAGCTCAATGCCATCTGCGAGCGCCTGGTTGTCACACTCCAGCGCCAGCTGTAAGACCACCGCTCGATGATAGCACTTGGCCCAATATATCTTTGGTCCATGAAGAACAGGTCCATGAAGAACAGGCCCATGAAAACGGACCTGTGAAAAAGAAGGCCCGCGCTCCTTACCGGAACGCGGGCCTTCAAGCTCATCACAGGTGACGCTAGATCACACCGGAGAAGCCTTGCCAACAGTCACTTCGGGCACTGCTTCCATACGTTTGCGTTCTTCACTGATCAGCTCCAGCGCTTCCTCTTCACTGAGACGGCTGGCCGGTGTTAACAGCGTGACGATAATGCCAGCCAGGGCGGATAGTGTCACAGCAGGAATGCTCGGGTTACCCCAGAAAGCACTCCAGTCTGCATTGGCGATCACCGCCAAGGAAGTTACCGAGGCCACGATCAGGGACGCTATGGCACCTTGCCAGTTGTAGCGTGGCCAGAAACGTCCCAGCACGCCACAAACGAACATGCCGGCCAGCACGGTGGAAACCATTCGCGTGATATATGAAATGACATCATCAGAGCTCAGTGCAAACGCCAGCGCCAGTCCAATGGTACCTACCAGCGCAATACGCGAGAAACGCACCACGTTCTGAGCCGAAGGCGCGCGCCCCTTGACCAATACATAGATATCGCGAATCAGCGTTGCTACACCAGCAATAGCATCACTACTGGCACTCGACATGGTGGCCGACAGCCCTGCGACAAGCAGCAGCAGACCCAGCCATAACGGCAGAACTTCCGTTGCCAGGTAAGGGAATGCAAAATTGCTGGTCTCGAGATTCGGATTCAGCGCATAGGTCGCCATGCCAATGATTGCCGGCACTACAGAAAATGCCATGTACAACAGGCCAGTGACCAGGAAAGAACGGCGTACGGAACCTACCGAAGAACCTGAGTAGATACGCTGACGGAAAGATGGTGTAGCCAGCACGCCCACAGCAATCACCGTCGACAGTGAAATGGCCGGTATCAGGCCAATCTTTTCGATGCCAAGGAAGCTGATGGCAGAAGGGTCTGCCGCGGCCTTGATCGCTTCGAATCCACCTGCATCAACAACGGCCACGGCCGCCATCAGGAAGAAGCCCACAAAAAGCACGATAGCCTGCACGGTGTCCGTCCACACCACCGCCATGTAGCCTCCAACGACACAATAGACGCCAAAGCCCAGGGCCACGATGATCTTGGCCTGCCAGGAGGGAATATCTGCCATCCAGGCCAGATACAATCCACCACCAAGGATATGGGCACCCAACCAGCCGATACAGGCGATATAGATCAGCAATGCCACGACATTGCGCACCAGTCGATTGGCACCAACGTAATATGACAGTTCCTCGCTCATGGTCATGAAACGCATTTTGCGAATGCCAGAGAAACATATCGCCAGCAACAGAACTCCGATGGCACCGCCGATGCCATACAGCGCACCGCCCCAGCCATTCACGTAGCCGAATCCAACCGCTCCCATACTCGAGCCAGTACCGACCATGGTGGCCACGGTAGTACCAATGGTGAGGAACAACGGCACACTTCGACCACCGAGCAAAAAGTCGTCGCCTGTGCCGCGATCATTACGCGAAATCCACCAGCCAAAGACAATCATGCCAATGACATATACAAAAAAGGTGGCAAGGAAAAGGTGACTGCTCATACAGACCTCTTATACTTGTCGTTCCCGGTCGTTGCCGCGACCGGGCAGTGAACGTTGTGCCGTTTGCTGTGCCCAGTGCCGGACCCTTGCCGGGGTCCGGCACTTTCTTTCTTCAGGCTCTATCGGCTCGGTAACACGTCATGTCGACCTCAACCTTACAGTCGACGACCAGATCCTGAACGCTGCAGATACGTGCAGGCGGATGATCCTTGAAGATCTCGGCGAACACCTTGTTGAACGACTGGAAATAACGCGCATCCGTCAGTACTGCAGTGACATGAACCACATCTTCCACGGAGTACCCAGCCTCATGCACAATGGCCAGACAGTTCTCGAACGCCAGACGGGTCTGCTCGATGATGCCGCCCTCCACCACTTCACCGTCTCGCATCGGTGTCTGGCCAGACACTTTCAGCCAGCCTCCGGCTTCCACAGCTCGAGAAAATGGCAGTTTCTGGCCGCCAGTACCGACACCGCCTTCAGCGCCATAACGTTTGATGCTCATGTTGTCTCCTCACTTCAATGGATGAATGTTCTGTTGTCGGATGACTCAGGTCAGTGGTGACTTCATTACGCTACCGTGATGCGCTGCCACCATCCTTCCTATGCCACATCCTCGAAAATGCAATGAAAGTAAATACGGAAATTCTCAACTGGGTGTGTTGGGTGCTGCATCCAGCCGCATGCTGCGCTTCAGCAGGCGCCCATGGCGCTCACTGCTCGCTGTTCCATCGGTGTAAGCCGTCAGTCCATTGACCACGACCCTCACAATGCCTTTGGCCGGGGCAATTGGTGTGTCGTAATTAGCGGTGTCCTCCAGCGTTGCCAGATCCAGCAACACCAGGTCGGCATAGGCTCCCGGGCGAATCTCCCCACGATCCACCAAGCCAAAAGTGGCAGCAGACAGGCTGGTCATCTTGCGCACAGCCTCCGAGAGCGGCATCAGTTTCAGGTCGCGGCTGTAGTGAGCCAACACCCGTGGAAAGGCTCCCCAAAGCCGGGGGTGTGGATGCGGGTCATTGGGCAAGCCGTCAGATCCCACCATGGTCAACGGATGCGCCAGCACCTGACGCATGTCGTCCTCACTCATATTGTGGTATACCGCACCCGCAGGTTGCAGACGGCGGGCCGCCTCCATCAGCGAAACGCCCCAGTCCAGCGCGATGTCGGCCAGCGGTCGCTTGGCCTGTTCAGGATGAGGTTTGGACCAGGTGATGGTGATGTCGATTTCATCCGTCACCTGCCCCAGGTCCAGAGTCGATGAACCCGCCGTGTACGGGTAGCAATCACAATGCACCCGTTGCTGACGTGCAGCATTTTCCAGTTGTTTCAAAGCTCGCGGCGCCTGCCCCCAATTGCCCGCACCAGCGCACTTAAGATGGGAAATGACCAGCGGTGCCTTGCCTTGGCTGGCAGTGGCAAAGGCTTCTTCCATGGCATCCGCCTGGCCTTCGAATTCATCTCGCAGGTGAGTGGTGTAGATACCGCCAGCCTCCCCTACGGCAGCAACCAGGGGAGCCATTTCAGTGTCCGGTGCCTGCCTTGCATTACGATAGGCCAGACCGGAACTCAGGCCAATGGCGCCGTCTACCAGCGCTTGTTCCAGAAAGGTGCGCATGGCGACTATTTCGTCTTCGCTGGCGGGGCGGGAGAAATCCTCCATGACCTGGCTTCTCAGACTGGTATGCCCGATCAGTGCCGCCACATTGATGGCCGGACGCGCTTGCTCGACCGCCTGTACATACGCCGCAAAAGTGGGATAGGTAAAGTCTTCGCTATCACCCAGCAGGTTCATGGGATCAGGCACTTCTCCCCGCAACGTCACAGGTGAAGCACTGATCCCGCAATTACCGACAATCACAGTGGTAACGCCCTGACTGAGCTTGGGCAGCATCTCTGGAGTACGGATGACATTGGTATCATCGTGGGTATGTACATCAATGAACCCCGGTGTCAGGACGAGACCTTCAGCATCGATCTCTTCATTGGCATGGTGAGCACTCAAATCGCCTACTGCGACAATCCGGTCACCCTTCACGGCCACGTCCGCAGTGGTGGGTTCAGCACCGCTACCGTCCAGCAGTGTGGCATGTCGAATCAGCAAGTCATGATGCATGTTGGTCTCACTCTCGGTATTGCATTCGGTCAACTGCGCGTCCATCCGGCTTTCATTCTCTGGTACTTGCAGCACTCAATCGCCCAACGGCTGTCGATTGTCGCCACCGCGATGGTCATCCAGAGCAATCTTCAACCGACGCAGCTTGTCACGTGCCTGATCGCGGTGGCGTATGGCCAGTTCCAGGGCCAGCACATCAATGGCTGCCATCAGTGCATAGCGGGAAGCGGAGGGGTGAATAATAAAATCGGTTTCTCGGGTCGCGATCGGCAATACCACATCGGCGTTACTTGCCAGAGGTGAACCGACAGCGGTGATAGCAATCACCTGGGCACCGTAATGCCGGGCAATCTGGGCAGACTCCACCATCTCCGGGGTGTAACCCGATACTGACAACACCACCACCACATCGGCCGGGTCCAGGGTTGCCGCTACCATGCGCGGTAGCAAGCCATGGGGATAGGCACTGATCGCATATCCCAGGCGCACCAGGCGAAACTGCATCTCCTGGCTCATTACGCTGGAACCACCACCACAGCCAAACACCAGGATCTGGCGAGCGTTATCGAGACGCTCGACGGCCCCGGCAACATCTGCGCTCAGCAGCAGCTCCCGGTTGAGTTCCAATGTCTGGATGGCAATGTCATAGACCACCCCAAGACCATCATCAGGATCAGCATCCTGAATAAAGCGCCGCCCAGCGGCCAAGGCCCGATTCAGACGCAATTTCAGGTCCCGTACATTAGTACACCCCACGGAACGGGCAAAACGGGTCACCGTGGCCTCACTGACCGATGCTCGCTTGGCGATATCGGTAATACTTGCCTCTGCCACCACATCGATATCTTCAAAGATCAGCTCCGCGACCTTGCGCTCTGAATCGCTCAAGGTGCCGACGCAGGAAGTGATGGCAGAAAGAATGTCGGTCGGTTGAGTCATGGCGTATTCATACACAATTGGCAGCGGGCTCATCGGCGGAGGGCATGTCAGCTCAGCGCTCAATGACAAGTACTGTCAATGCCAAGTACTGAGTGGATGACAAGCACACCGGGTAATAGATCACACTACCAAAGCTATGTTAGTTTCTATCAAACATCCACAAAAAATTGTTAGTTTTATACAAAAGTGTGAGGCTGCTCTGCCCCGAGCTGCTTGCCTATCACCAGGCATCAGCGCAGGATGAGTGCCCCGCCATCCACAGGAGACCGTCATGGCGCCCCATTCCACTTCTGAATTCTCAGGTTCTCTAGGCAAAGACACGTTGGACAAAGGCACACTGGAAACCGGCCGTGATCTCCTGACGGATGTCAGCCTGCCTGCTGCTGTCATCCATGAGCAGCCCTTGGCTCATAACCTGGCCTGGATGCAGAACTTTGCCGAACAGCACCAGGCTCATCTGGCGCCCCACGGCAAAACGACCATGACCCCGGAATTATTCCGGCGTCAGCTCGCTGCCGGTTCCTGGGGGATCACTCTGGCTACCCTGCCCCAATGTCGTGCCGCCTTTGCTGAAGGTGTCACTCGCCTGCTGGTCGCCAACCAACTGGTCGGACATGCCAACATGGCCATTGCAGCCGACCTGATCCGAGCCGGGTGTGAGCTGTATGTCACAGTAGATAGTGCAGAGAATGTCGCTGACCTCGGCGAATACTTCGCCAAGGCGGGGGTAACACTGCGGGTATTGATCGAGGTCGGTATCGATGGCGGCCGCTGCGGCTGTCGCGATGACGAGGCCATCACGGAGCTGGCCCGCCAGGTTCGCCATTTACCAGGACTGATGCTGGCAGGCCTTGAAGGTTATGAAGGGGTTGTCCATGGCGATGACCCGATTGCAGGAATTCGTGCCTATGCCGAACGCCTGGTCGCCAACGTCAAGCGTCTTGCCCAGGAAGGACTGGTGGATGTGGAGTCCCCCATTGTCACGGCCTCAGGTTCCGCCTGGTATGACCTGATTGCCGAAACCTTCCGTGATGGGGGGCTGGAAGGACACTTCACGCCAGTTCTGCGCCCAGGTTGTTATGTCGTACATGACCACGGTGTCTATCGTGAAGCTCAGAAAGGCGTACTGTCACGGCGCCCAGACCTTCACGAAGGCCTGCGCCCGGCCCTGGAGGTCTACGCTCAGGTTCAGTCACTGCCGGAGCCCGGCCTTGCCATTATTGCCATGGGCAAGCGTGACATCGGCATCGACCTGTTACCGGAAGCCCTGGTGCGTTACCGTGAAGGTGGCAATACCGACACCCCGCTATCTGTGGATGACTGGAAAGTGGTCAAGTTGATGGATCAACACACCTTCATCGAGCTTCCGCAACACGCAGAAGACGTTCAGGTCGGCGATATCATTGCCTTTGGCACCTCCCACCCCTGCATGACCTTCGACAAGTGGCGCAAGATCCACCTGGTGGATGAGACCTTGCAAGTACTGGATACCTGGAAGACCTGTTTTTAAAGCGTCCTTTCAGCGAGTCAATACATGCCGCCCCAACTTAGGGGCGGTATGTGTTTATAAGGCGCACTTCTTATTTAAAAGACAGATATTAAAATCTCGGCAATACCGTGGAGCATTACATTGCTCAACGCATGACTTATAGCCTCGCCTATAAATCTTCGCACCCACTAAAAAACCCAACCAAAGCAAAGAGTTGACGTAAGAAAATCCTGCTTTAACATCTCCCTTGACGGTGCTCATTTCAGCGAGCATCCAACACTGTTAAAAATGCTATTTAAAGCAATAACCGAAGATAGAATTTCAGTATTTTCTCGCGCCAACTTTTCACATCAGGGTTCGATGCCATGTCCGCGCTGTCCACTACCTTGCTGGCTTTCTCGATGTCGACAGACGCCTTTGCCGCATCGCTGAGCAAGGGAGCCTGCCTGAATGCTCCACGCTTCACCTGCGCGCTGAAAACCGGATTGCTGTTCGGTGTTGTCGAAGCTTGTGCACCTGTCATCGGTTGGCTGCTCGGACTCGGTGCTTCCCAGGTCATCCAGGACTGGGACCACTGGGTCATCTTCACGCTGCTGTTGCTGCTGGGAGGACGGATGATCTATGCCGGCTTGAGACCCGCCAGCGATGACGATAGGGTTCCCATCAGCAACGGGTCAACCAAATGGTGGCTGATCATTGCAACCGCCATCACGACGAGCCTCGACGCCATGGCGGTAGGTATCGGCCTGGCCTTCATGAGTGTCAATATCTGGATTGCAGCCCTGGCAATTGGTGCTGCCACTACCTTGATGGCCACCATCGGCATCATGGTAGGCCATCGTATGGGCTCGGCGCTGGGTCAGCGAGCAGAAATCATCGGTGGTCTCATTCTGGCCGGCATCGGTTGTATCACGCTGTATCAACACCTGACGGAACCGGCGCTGTTCTGACGGCACTCCATTCCTTGATCGGCCAGTGAACCAATGCCGCCATGACCGCCAGCAAAGCCCCCATCCACCAGACCACATCGTAACTGCCGGTCTGATCGTAGAGCATTCCGCCAAGCCATACTCCGCAGAAGCTACCAAGCTGATGGCCAAGGAAGACCACACCATAGAGCAGTGACATGTAGCGAGTACCGAACATCACCGCGACCAGCCCCGATGTCGGCGGCACAGTGGCCAGCCAGAAAAAGCCCATTACCGCACTGAACACCAGCACCGATGTAAGACTCAAGGGCATCAACATGAATACCGCTACCGCCAGGGCTCTCACCAGATAGATGATCACCAGCACCTCCCGCTTGGGATAACGGCCTGACAGGATACCCGCCATGTAGGCCCCTACGACATTGCACAGGCCGATGACGGCGATCGCCCACGCACCGACATCAGGACTGAAGCCATTATCCTGGAGAAACGCCGGCATATGGGCTGTGACAAAGGCGATCTGAAAACCACAGACAAAGAAGCCCATCACCAGCAGCATGAAGGATGGGTACTTCAACGCAGCCATCAAGGCCTGACGCAGAGTCTGTTCAGGCTGCCCTACCGCCACCTGGCTTTCCTCATTCTTCATGGCCAGAGGAAAGGCCAACAGCATCATGCCAAACGCCGAAATGGCCAGGACCTGCAGAGCACTGATCCAACCGACATGATCGATCAATTGCTGCACTACCGGCACGACCACGAATTGCCCCATTGAGCCAGCCGCGGTTCCTACCCCCAGCACCCATTGGCGACGCGACTCATCCACCGCCTTGGCCATGGCAGGCAGAACGATACCGAACGCTGTGCCGGCGACACCCGCCCCCACCAACACACCGGCTGATGTATTGAGCAACCAAGGAGTATCGACACCCGCCATCAGCCACATGCCTGCGGCATACAGCAAGGCGCCCGCCACAATCACTTTGCGCGTACCAAAACGATCCGCCAGCCCTCCTGCAAATACAGCCAGAACTCCCCAGACAATATTCTGGATAGCCAGCGACATGGAAATGGTCTCCCTGGACCAACCATTGGCTGCAGTAAGTGGCGGCACGAACAAGCCAAAGCCCGAACGGTAGCCAAAAGACAACATCAGCAACAGACAACCACTGATCACCAGCAGCAGGCTGGCACGACTCATGGAATGAAACATCGCAACCTCGTCAGGGGAAAAGATTCATGATGTTGATTTTTATAGCTGGCTAACTGCCTTACAAACGATTAATACTTCCCTATAGATAAGAAAAACTATCCTATACACCGTTTGTACCAGTCTCAGGGACACCTTAGATGTCGATATCCTATCTCCCGCTACGTGCTCTTGTGGCCTTCGAAGCCAGTGTGCGCCATGCCAGTTTCAAGCAGGCGGCGAAGGAGCTGAACATCAGCCCCGGCGCCGTGTCCCAGCAGATTCGCAAGCTTGAGGATTGGCTCGGTTACCCACTTTTCCAGCGCGAGGTGCGGCAAGTCTGTGCAACGGAAAGCGCCCTGGAATATTACGCCCGCATTGCCCCATCACTGCATCAGATTCGCCGGGCCAGCGAAGCCTGCCGAAAACGTGATAGTCACAGCGTCTGCCTGTCCTTGACCCCGGCGCTGGCAGCCAAGTGGCTGGGGCCGCGAATAGGCTGCTTCATCGCCACCCACCCAGGCATCGACTTGAGCATCAATTCGGTCAGCCACCCGGTGGATTTTCATAATGAAGCCGTGGACCTTGCCATCCGCCATTTCGATGGACACGATAATGATCTGGAAACTCGCTTGCTGCACCACGATGAGGTTCAGGCATTTTGTTCACCCGACTATTGTCATCACATGCAGCTGAAAGAGCCCAATGACATTGCCAAAGCCGTGCTCTTAAATATCAGCACCTATGTCGATTGGAGGGAATGGCTACAGCAATGCACAACCCTTGAGGCCGATGCCAAGCACAGCATTCGTGCACTGCAGTTTGATCAGGCTCTGCTGGCTATAGATGCCGCCAAACGAGGTCAGGGCCTGGTGCTGAGCAACGCCTTGCTGGTTCATGATGAGCTGAAACATGGCGAGTTGATTGCGCCATTCGAGCAGAGTCTTTCCCAGGACAAGGGCTATTACCTTGTGCATCCCAGGCAGCAGCCACTCAGTCCGGCTGCCCGGCTGCTGAAGCACTGGCTGCTGGATCAGTTCAATGTAGGCGCCGAAGTTTCACCTAGCGGCTAACGGCATCCTGTGATGGCCGTGCCTGGGGAGATGCCTTCAACGCGGCTTCCAGGGAAGCTTCATCAAAGCGATCTACCTGGCGTAATGCCGGAAACAGTCTTGCCCAGACCCCGACAACAGCCAGTGTCCCCACCCCGCCAATCAGCGCAGCAGGCACAGCACCA
The DNA here is from genome assembly GCF_029263665.1 of Halomonas sp. Classification (GTDB taxonomy): domain Bacteria; phylum Pseudomonadota; class Gammaproteobacteria; order Pseudomonadales; family Halomonadaceae; genus Halomonas. The sequence goes on along the minus strand of NZ_JAJUFQ010000008.1, from coordinate 19,215 downwards.
AACCAGGAGGCCATGGTGCCCGCGCGGAATTCACCCAGCTCATTGGATGAACCGATGAACAGCATATTGACGGCCGAAACCCGGCCACGCATTTCATCGGGCGTTGCCAGTTGGATTAATGACGTGCGCACATTCACGCTGATCATGTCAGCTGCACCAGCCACCAGCATGGCCAACAAGGAGATCCAGAATATCGTCGAGAGAGCAAATACCAGGTTGGCAATGCCAAATACCGCCACCGCGGCAAACATCACGAATCCTGCATGCCTCTTGATGCCGTACGTACTCAGATAAAGCCCCATCAGCAAAGCACCAACGGCAATAGCGCTACGTAGCGCGCCTAGCCCCTCCGGCCCCACATGCAGCACTTCCTGAGCATAAACCGGCAACAGGGCCACCACGCCTCCCAGCAATACGGCAAACAGATCCAGAGAAATCGCCCCCAGCACGATAGGCTGGTGGCGAATATAGGAGATTCCCGCCGTGAAGCGACGCCAGGCCGTGGATTCCAGCATCTGCTGCTTGAGCGCTTCATGCTGTTGTGCATACCGCATCGGTACTGGCGAAAGCAGTATCAGCCCCAGTACATAGGCCCCCAGACATACCGCATAGGCCAGACTGCCACCAAAGGCATAGAGCAGTCCGCCCAGTAGCGGCCCGCCGATGACGGCAACCTTCATGATCGAACTGTTGATGGCAATCGCCTGGGCCAGCTGCGACCGAGGCACGATATTCGGCAGGATGCTCTGCAAGGTAGGGCCAGTAAAGGCGCGAGCACAGCCATACAGCACCAGTACCAGATAGAACAGGACAACTCGCTCGGTCCCCGACATGGAGAGCGCCAGGAACAAGCCACTGCATACCGCCTGCACTCCCCAGCTCAACTGCAGAATGCGCTTGCGAGAGAAACGATCAACCAGATCCCCCGCCGGCAGCAACAACGCCACCATGGGCAAGAACTGAGCCAGCCCTACATAAGCCAGGGAAATAGGATCACGAGTGATATCATAGACTTGCCAGGCAACGACCACGCCCTGGATTTGCATCGCGAACACTGCGAACAAGCGTGACAGCAGAAATCCCAGGAATCCCGGTTGTCGACGTAGCGACAAGGGTTCATCGGAACGAGGATGGACGGTCTCGAAATCAGTAGGCATGGAACACCAGGACAAAACAAAGCCTGATTCTATCCGTTTATGAAGGATTACACATCAAACTAACTGATAGCCTGCTATAAAAAATGAGCCCACTCATCACACGACGTGGACTCGGTCTAAAAGGATTTCAGTAGCACTGCATCCGGCTTTTCACTGATGCAGGCTGGTATTACTCATAACGCATGTCTTCCAGTTCCTTGCCGCGTGTCTCCTTGATATACCTATGTACGAAGTAGGCAGAAAGCACCGCACAAAGTGCATAGAAACTGTAGGCACCCGACAGGCCAATACTGGACAGGAAGACCGGAAAGGTCATGGTAATGGCGAAATTGGCCAGCCATTGACACAGACCAGCAATCGCCAGGCCAGAGCCACGCATCTGGTTGGGGAACATCTCGCCGAGCATCACCCACATGACCGGCCCCCAGGATGCATTGAAAAAGAACACATAAGCATTGGCGGCGAACAGCGCCAGAGTTCCCATATCGTCACTCAAGCGCACCTCGCCATCCACCATGGACGCTGTGGAGAAAGCATATACCAGGCATACCAGGGTAATGGTCATACCGATCGACCCCATCCACAATAGCGGCTTGCGGCCAATACGATCGACATAGGCAATGGAAATCAAGCAAGCGCCGATGCTCACCGCCCCCGAGATCACATTGATCAACAGCGCATCGCCTTCAGAGAACCCGACCGACTGCCATAGCACTGCACCGTAATAAAAGACGACGTTGATGCCTACCAGTTGCTGAAAAACTGCCAGACCGATGCCAACCCAGACGATGCCATGCAAGCGTCCGGAGGCACGATTGATAACATCACCCAGGCGTGGTGCGCGATCACGCGTCAAGGTTGCCTCTATTTCCTGCAGCTTGGCCGACACACGGTCTTCCGGCATCACTAGGCTGAGCACCCTCCGGGCAGCTTCCTGGCGATCACGACTGACCAGATAACGCGGGCTTTCAGGGATGAACAGTAATGCCAACAGGAAAATTCCGGCAGGCAACAGTTCGACCCAGAACATCCAGCGCCAGGTGGCATATCCCCACCACAACCCCGAGACGGCAGAACCAGACAGCTTGGCCAACAGATAGTTGCTGAGGAAGGCCATGAACAGCCCTCCAATGATGGCAACTTGCTGGATCGTCGCCAACCGGCCACGGTAGGCAGACGGTGCAACTTCGCTGATATAGGCCGGAGTCATCACGCTGGCTGCGCCGACGGCCATGCCACCGATCACTCGATAGATGATGAACTCCAGCGATCCAGCGGCAATACCCGATCCCCAGGCACTGACGATGAAAAACACTGCCGCCACGATCAGCAGAGCCTTGCGCCCAAAACGATCCGCCAGGCGTCCGGCAAAGAAGGCACCGATGGCACACCCGAGTAGCATGGATGCCACATTGAAGCCGGTGCCTACGCTATCGGAGTTGAAAGCAGACTGCAGACCATCAACGGTGCCATTGATGACACCGCTGTCAAAACCAAAGAGAAACCCTCCAATGGCCGCGATGCAGCAGATGATGAAGATATAGAGAGACTGGCCGAGAAACGGATTATTGTTCACCGGTAGCCTCCTCGACACAGGCACTTTCGCTCAGGTTCAGAGACCAGGCAGACATTGTCATTGTTGTGCTCCTAATCGCTATATGGATGGCGTGTTATCGATAGATGCATCAGCACCTTAGTTAATTTAATGAATTAATTAAGCATACCTCTTTGCCCTGACACACCAGAAGAGGTGTTTCCATGTTCTGCCACCCTTCTTCTGTCGCTGTCGCTCTTCGCCCCCCCCGGCCCTCATGCCCACCCACCATCGACGGGCAACGCTTGAGCAGTGATCGCCACACTGTCAGAGCTGGCCAGGAATAACGCCAAGGGAGCGACATGCTGGGGTTCAAGGCGCATTTTCAGACACTGGCGAGCCTGGATGTCGGCTTCTTCCTGCGGTCCGATCCAGTGCTGCAACTGGCGTTCCGTCATGACAGCGCCCGGGACCATGGTATTGACGCGAATATTGTGCACACCCAGTTCCCTGGCCAATGAGCGGGTCAATCCATGGATCGCCGCCTTGGCCGTGACATAGACCGACAGGTCTGCATGCGCCATGCGTACGCTGACAGAGCCGAGATTGATAATCGAACCACCCTGTGCCGCGATCATCTGCGGGGCAACGGCCTGGGCAGCAAAGAACATCGGCCGCAGGTTGAGTGACATGCGCTCATCCCAGTAAGCGACATCCACTTCATCCCAGCGATGGCGGTCATCATTGGCGGCATTGTTGACCAGCACCTGGATCGGCCCCAGGGTTTCACCCAGTTCAGCGATGACGGTCTGCAAGGCGGTGATATCCCGAATGTCGCAGGACCGGTAGCAAGGCTCCCTGCCCGTCTCGGCCTTCAATTCTTCCACCAACGCCTGACTGGCAGCATCATCGATATCAATGAAGGCCACTCGGGCTCCTTGACGGTGAAAGGCCCGAGTCATCTCAGCCCCGATGCCGCTACCACCGCCGGTGATCAGCACCACCTTGCCTTCAAGGCTGGGATATTGCGCCACCAGATTACCCATACAGTCTCCACCCATCTTTGCATGTATATGCTTAGTCTTAGTTTTCTTTCTAAACTAACAACAGCATGAGAAATCCTGCCCAACCTTCACAATCAGACCTTGGTATAGAAGCAGAAATCCTGAGCAAAACCGGGTAGGCTTGATATTCGATTCTTGAGGACAGCCGGTAGCGCTATTTCCTTCGGCCTGCACCAGAAGGCACCCACGCATCAATGTCTATCGTTTATTTGCCGCCCCACCGAACGGGCGACCTGCATTATCTCAAGCGGCTCAACCGCAGCGCCATCCTTGAGATGATTCGTCAGACCCCCGGCCTGACCCGAGCCGATATCGCCACCCAAGCCCAGCTCACCAAAGCGACCGTCGGCAACAGTGTGCAGACGCTGCTGGGCCAAGGCTGGCTGAGTGAGGGAGAACTGCACAAGAGCAGTGGCGGGCGTCCCGGACGCGCCTTGCATCTCAACGACGAACACTTCGCCCTACTCGGTGCAGAAGTGGGTGTACATGGCCTGCGCCTGGTCGCCTGCACATTGTCTGGCAACATCATCGAGTCCCACCACGAGCAGGTTCTTCCGGCGTCCCCTGAAGCAACCGCTCATACCCTGGCCCAGTTGCTCAAGGAACTGAAGGCACGCCCCAGCATGGCTGATCGTCATTGCCTGGGTATTGGCATCGCACTTCCTGGTCCTGTCGACCCTGCAGCCCCAGTATTGCGCCTGGCTCCCAACCTGAATTGGCAGGATGTTCGCTTTCTGGATCTGATACGTCCCTTGGTTCCCGAGGCCACAAGCATCTGGCTGATGGACAACGAGGCCAAGTCCGCGGCCTTCGGTGAGCTCTATTTTCGTACCGGCAATATTCCTCATTCATTGGCTTACGTCAGCCTTGGTACAGGCATCGGCGGAGGGATGGTGACGGATCAGAGCCCTCCCCAGCTTTCCCGGGGAGCACAGGGATTAGCCGGAGAGATTGGACACACGGTACTACAACCCAATGGCCAATATTGTCATTGTGGAAACAGAGGTTGTGCAGAGACTCTTGCCAGTGGCTGGGCAATCCGCGCGGCCCTAGGGATTGCTGAAGACATCAACCTCGTCGATGCGATAAGCGCGAGGCAGCATGATGAAGACGTTCAATACGTTCTGAGGCGAGCGGGTGAAACCCTGGGCATTCTATTGCTCAACCTGCACCATACCCAGAATGCTGCCGAAATTGTTCTCGGAGGTTCCCTGGTGCAACTGGGCCCTGCCTTTCTTGCTCCCGCCCAACGTTACTTCGCAGCCAATCAGAACCGTTTGCTCGGCAATGGGCAGAAGGTACGTCTGCGCATACTCGATGACGCCACCTTTGTTGCTGCCCGCGGAGCGGCAGCACAAGTACTGGCCACCGTCATTCATGGCAGCAACGATCTGGTATAGGCCAGCCTACTTGACCAATTTTTCCCGGGTCGTACGGTAGATGCTATCGATATGAGCCAGCATGGCGCGTTCAGCAGCATCAGGATCACGCTGCTTAAGTGCATCAACGATATGGCAGTGCTCTCGATAACTCTGTTCGACACCACCTGGTTCCTGCAGTATCAGGCGGCGAATCTTCAGAGCAAAGCCAAACAGATCCTCGGAGTAACCGGCGAGGATCTCATTGCGCGCATACTCCGAAATCAGCTTGTGAAAGCTTTCATCCGACAGCTGGAAGTGGAGAACTGGGGCATCAAACATGCCCGCCTGGGCCTCCAGCATACTTTCCAGCGCCTGAATCCCCCTGTCGTCGATGTTCATCGCTGCGCGCCGCGCAATAGCAGCTTCAACCACAAAACGACTTTCAAATACGGAATCGATGTCGAAGCGATTGGCGAAGTAGCTACTGTCATCTACCTCGCGCTTGCGGTAGGTAACAAGATCGCTCTCGCTGGCACAGATTCTTGTCTTGCTGCCGTGAGAAACATTGATCAGGCCATAAGCACTGACCTGAGAAATGGCACCACGCACTGTCTCACGACTGACACCAAACAGCTGAGATAGCTCACGCTCGCTTGGCAACACATCACCATCGCGCAGTAATCCATTGAGGATCATACCCACCAGCTTTTCGGCCAGGATGTCCTTCTTGGTCTTGTTGGTCAGCGTTTTTTCGAACGCGAAGGCAGTAGTTTGCATGTCAGTCCCCTGTGCCGTTCCTTATGCATAGCCGAGTCCACAATTCGCCCCCCACTGGTCTAAATACTAGTCCACTTATTGATCCAACCTCAATCCCACGTCATGAACTGAAGAAAATATCATCTTATGGCCATGTTTCGTATACACACCAAGCGCGAGATACGCACATCCCTCAAAAGAGGGAGCAGGATATTTCCGCTTGACCCTTCGACAAAACACTATCTAGATTATACCTCACAAACTGGTCTGGTAATCCTACCACCAGACCAGACCTCCTTCTGTTGCACCACAAACCCAATAACACAGATGGACTCAGGAGACGCATAATGAAACGAGGCACGTCGCTCAAGCTTTCAGCACTGATGATCGCTCCACTGCTGGCAACCTTTTCCACTTCTGCCCTGGCCGACAAGATCGTGTTTGCTATCGGCGGCACTCCGCACAGTCTTCAAGGCCTGACAGCACAGCACTTCACTGACCTATTGCAGGAACGCTTGGGCGATGCCCATCAGGTCGAGTATTACCATAGTGGTCAAATCGGAGATGAAAGGCAGTTGCTGCAGAAACTGCGCCTGGGCACCGTCGACCTGGCGGGCATCTCCTCGATCATGCCAACTGTTGCGCCGAGCTTCGCGCTGTTTGATCTGCCCTTCCTGGTCAAGGACCGCGACCACCTGCTGCGCATCGACAAGGACATCGTCATGACTGACCTGGCCCAGGATGCCGAGGAAAAAGGCCTGCACCTTGTCTCGACCTGGGAGAATGGCTTCCGCCAGATCACCAACAGCAAACGGGCGATCAATGTACCGGAAGACCTGGATGGGCTGAAGATCCGCACCCCGCAGAGCGAGTGGCGCACACTGATGTTCAAGACCTGGGGCGCCAACCCCACGCCGATGGCCTTCTCCGAGGTCTTCGTCGCCTTGCAGACTGGAGTCGTCGACGGGCAAGAGAACCCTCTCTCCAATGTCGATGGGGCCAAGTTTCAGGAAGTACAGGACTACCTTTCTCTCTCCAACCATGTCTACTCGCCGATCTGGCTGACGGCCAGTGCCAAAGGCTGGGAATCACTGCCTGACGATGTACAGAGCGCTATCCAGGAATCGGCAGCCGAAACCCAGCAGTGGGCCCTGGCCAAGGGTCTGGAATTGGATAACGAGCTGGTCACCACTCTTGAAGATGCAGGCATGCAGGTCAATCAGGTGGATCGCGCTGCCTTTGTCGAGTCCAGTCGCCCTGTGTACGAGGCCTATGCCGAGCAGGTGGAAGGCGGTCAGGAGTTGATCGACCGAGCCTTGTCACTGGCAGAGGAGTGAGTCAATGACAACGCATGCGGGCGCCAGCAAGGCGCCCTCTATGGCAACCGCGCACGGGAGAGATGCGATGCCAGCGATCGATCAGTTGCGCCGGGTCCTCGAACGGCTGCTGGAAGTCTTTACTGTGGGGCTGTTACTGGCCCTGACCATTACCGTGCTGACAGCGGTAGCCCTGCGCATGTTTGGCGGCTCTCTGCCTTGGTACGACGAAGTGGCCTCGATCAACCTCGCCTGGCTGAGTTTCTACGGCGCCTGTCTGGCAGCACTAAAGCGCTCCCACATGGGGTTCCCCGGAATAGTGTCACGTGCCCCCCCCGCTATACGCAGCACTTTGTTCATGCTCTCGGAAGTCATCGTGGTGGGTTTCTTCGCGGTAGTCGCCTGGTACGGCTACAAGGTACTCGAGGTACTGGCCTGGGACACACTGGTGTCGCTGCCATCCATTGGCCTGGATGTCACCCAGTCGGTCATCCCGATCAGTGCGGCGTTGTTCATTGTCTGCGAGCTACTCAGCATGCCCATGGCATGGCACAAGATGCGCTCCGGTATCGACAGTGAAGAAGAAGCCATCGAAGAAGCGATTCGCATTGCCGAAGAAGACCTCAAGGAGCACCGCTCATGACCCTGTTGATAGTGATTGCGGCACTGTTCGCGTTGGTCCTGATCAATGTGCCAATTGCCGTGGCCATTGGGGTGGTGGGTGTCGTCGGCGCCTTCTTCTACATGGGCGCTGATGCACTGGTCAACATACCGCTGACCTTGTTCAACGGTGCCACCAAGTTCCCGCTGATTGCCATTCCACTGTTCATCTTTGCAGGAGCCTTGATGAACACCTCTGGTATCTCGATGCGTCTGATCAACCTGGTCTCGGCCATGGTCGGTTTCGTGCGCGGCGGCCTGGCGATGGTCAATGTCGGCGTATCGATGTTCTTCGCCGAAATTTCAGGCTCAGCGGTGGCCGATGTTGCGGCAACTGGATCGGTGTTGATTCCGGAGATGAAGCGGCGAAAGTACAACCCTAACTTCTCGGCGGCGATTACCTCATCGTCGGCCTCGCTGGCGATCATCATTCCGCCGTCGCTGTCGATGATCCTGTATGGCGCCATCGCTGATACTTCCATCGTCAAGCTGTTCGTGGCGGGCATCATCCCCGGCATTCTGGGCGGTGTGGGTCTCGCCGGCGCCTGTTACTACTATGCAGTGAAGTACAATCTGCCGCGTGAGGAAGCCTTCTCGCTGTCACGCCTCGGCAAGGCATTCAAGGAGGCTTTCTGGGCGCTGTTGCTGCCTGTCATCATTCTGGGTGGCATCTTCGGCGGTTTCGTTACGGCAACCGAGGGGGCTGGCATTGCAGTCCTTGCCGCACTGGTCATCGGTGGACTGGTCTATCGCGAGCTCAATCTCAAGATCCTCTACCGTGCGGTTATTGAAGGTGTGATCCAGACCGCCGTCGTGATGCTGCTTGTCGCTACCTCTGCCATTCTCGGCCTGTTCCTCACCGAAATGCAGCTACCGCAGCAATTGGCTAGCGAGATCACGTCCATTACCAGCGATCCCGTAGCAGTACTGGCATTGCTCAACATCCTGCTGCTGTTACTGGGCATGTTCCTGCACGGTGCTGCCGCCATCATCCTGGTGGTACCGATCGTCATGCCGCTAATCAACCAGATCGGTATCGACCCGATCCACTTCGGCCTGATCTTGACCCTCAACCTGGCCATCGGTCAGCAGACACCACCAGTGGCCTCAGTACTGGCCACGGCTTGCTCGATTGCCAGAACCGATATGTGGCAGACCACCAAAGTCAACCTGCCGATGATCTTCGTGCTGTTCCTGGTGCTGATGCTGGTCACCTATGTACCAGCCATCCCGATGAGCCTCGTCAACGTCTTCTACGGATAAGGAAAACAACATGCATAACAACACACCTGTCATTGCCGTCACCCTGGGCGATCCCGGTGGTATTGGTCCGGAACTGATCGCCAAGCTGTTCGCTGAAAATGAGGTCTTTGCCGATACCCATACTGTCCTGATCGGTGACCGCTGGCTGTGGGAAGAAGGACAACGTGTGGCTGGCGTCACTATCGAGCTACCCGAAGTCACCACCTTCACCGAGGCTCGCAAGTACGACACTCCGGTGTTCCTGGAAATGGATACCGTGGCGCAAGAACAAACCGCCTATGCCGAAGCCAATGAGCATGGAGGCGCTTCCGTGCTCGCGGTGCTGGATCGCTGCATCGAGGGCTACAAGGCTGGAGAGGTTGATGGTATCTGCTTCGGGCCACTCAACAAGTACGCCATGAAGCTGGGTGGGCTGGGCCACGAGGATGAGCTGCACTGGTTCGTCAACAAGCTGGGAGTGACTGACTTCTTCAGTGAGTTCAACACGCTGGGAACCCTGTGGACCTCGCGTATCTCATCGCATGTGCCGCTCAAGGACGCGCATACCTACATCACCGAAGAACGTATCATCTCCGCCGCCACTCTGATCCACGACACACTGCGCAAGGCTGGCTTCGACGCTCCCCGCGTGGCCGTGGCGGGCTTCAATCCACACGCCGGCGAGGGCGGCACCTGCGGCCGTGAAGAAATCGACATCATTGCGCCTGCCGTAGAGAAGTGCCGCAGCCAAGGTTATCCGATCGTGGGCCCCTTCCCTGCCGATACAGTGTTTCTCAAGGCTCGTGATGGCGAACTGGATGCCGTAGTGACCATGTTCCACGACCAGGGCCAGATTGCCATCAAGATGCTCGGCTTCGACAAGGGGGTCACCATCCTCGGTGGCCTACCCCTGCCAGTGGGCTCTCCTGCGCATGGCACGGCCTTCGATATCGCCGGCCAGGGCAAGGCCAATCTCACGCCAACCCGCAATGCCTTCAATCTGGTCAAGGCCATGTGTTCGCAGTAAGCCGCCAACTTCCCCCCTGAGCAGGCGACATCAAGGAACGACAATATGAAAATAACCAACGTTCGTACCCGGGTTTTCGAGTGGAAAGGACATACGGTTCCACCACAGCCACACTTCTGTTCCAACGCCATGGATGAGCTGTGGGACCGGGGCGATTCCATGGGCACCTTCCGTTTTCACGGCTGGACCACCGTGGAAGTCGAGACCGACAGCGGCATTGTCGGCCTCGGCAATGTGGCCTTGGCACCACGTATCGCCAAGGCCATCATCGACCAGTACCTGACACCGCTGGTCATTGGCCAGGATCCTTTCGACTACGAATACCTGTGGCAACGCATGTATCGCTCGACCCATGCCTGGGGCCGCAAGGGCATCGGCATGGCAGCGATCTCCGGTGTTGATATCGCCATTTGGGACGTGATGGGCAAGGCATTGGGCAAGCCAGTGTTCAAACTCCTTGGTGGGCGCACCAAGGAGAAGATTCCCTGCTACGCCTCCAAGCTCTATCGCACCGACCTGAACGAGATGCAGCGTGAGGCTCAGTCCTACCTCGACCAGGGCTTCAAGGCGATGAAGATGCGCTTCGGCTATGGCCCCAAGGACGGCCCGCAGGGCGTCCGCGAGAACCTCAACAGTGTGGCGGCGGTGCGTGAGGTCATCGGTGAGGACATCGACCTGATGCTCGAATGCTATATGGGCTGGAACCTGGAGTACGCCAAACGCATCCTGCCCAAACTGGAGCGCTTTCAGCCGCGATGGCTGGAAGAGCCGGTGATCGCTGACGACATCGATGGCTATGTCGAACTCAACAAGCTGACCAGCATCCCGATTTCCGGTGGCGAGCACGAGTTCACCCACTATGGCTTCCGTCAGTTGCTCGAGCAGCGCGCGGTGTCGGTGGTTCAGTACGACACCAACCGCGTCGGTGGCATCACGGCAGCGCGCAAGATCAACGCTATCGCCGAGTCGTTCAGCGTGCCGGTGATTCCTCACGCCGGACAGATGCACAACTATCACCTGACCATGGCCTCACTGGCCTCGCCCATGTCCGAGTTCTTCCCGGTGCATGACGTCGAGATCGGCAACGAGCTGTTCTACTACCTGTTCAAGGGCGATCCAGAGCCGGTGGATGGTTTCCTCGATCTTGATGACGATGTGCCGGGGCTGGGTCTCGAGCTCAACGAGCAGTACTTCGACCAGTTCAACATCATCGAGTGAGGCGGCCATGCGACTGATTCAATACCTGGACGAAGGGCGCCTGCGTGCGGCTCTGGTCGAGAGCGATGATGCGGTCAGACCCATTCGTATCGAGGGCGGTGTCTATGCGCTGGCGCGGATTGCCATCGACAGCGGACAGAAGCTGTCGGCGGTGGTCGAGGTACGCCTGGATGATGAGTTGATCGACTATCAGCCGCTGATCGACGAAGGACGTTTGCTGCCGCCACTGACCCATCCCGATCCGGCGCATTGCCTGATCACTGGAACCGGGCTGACCCATCTGGGCAGTGCCGACACCCGTTCGGCGATGCACACGAAAGCTCAGAAAACCGATGACTCCGAGCTGACCGACTCGATGCGCATGTTCAATATGGGCGTCGAGGCGGGACGACCGGGGCCCAGTGAGATCGGTGTGCAGCCAGAGTGGTTCTACAAGGGCGATGGCGACTGGGTCGTGGCGCCAGAAGCTCCGCTGTCGGCACCCGCCTTTGCCGAGGATGCCGGTGAGGAACCAGAACTGGTGGGGCTCTACCTGGTAGGAGCGGATGGCTTGCCGTGGCGGGTGGGCTTCGCGGTGGGCAATGAGTTCTCCGATCACGTCGTCGAGCGGCAGAACTACCTGTGGCTGGCCCATTCCAAGCTGCGTCAGTGCAGTTTTGGCCCGGAACTGCTGATCGGTGATCTACCCGCACACCTGGAAGGCACCAGCCGTATTACCCGCAACGGCGAGACACTGTGGGAGAAGCCTTTCCTGACCGGTGAGGGCAACATGTCCCACAGCATCGCCAATCTTGAGCATCACCACTTCAAGTATGAAGGGTTTCGCCGCCCTGGTGATGTTCATGTGCATTTCTTCGGCACGGCGACCTTGAGCTTCGCCGATCAGGTTCAGGTGCAGCCCGGTGATCGTTTCGAGATCGAGATTCCCGCCTTTGGCCGGCCATTGCGTAACCCGCTGATTCAGGAGGAAGAGGAAAAATTACCGCGCTCCATGGGTGCGCTGTAGAGAGGAATAATCCGTGTGCCGATGCTCTCCCGCCCTGAACGGCCGGGAGAGCCTCTCATGATCGAGGTAACAATAATGAGAAAGCCCCTTGATGTAATCCCCTTTGATGTCATCAATCATGCAACCCGTTTCGCGGCCCTGACCGTGGCCCTGGCCGCCATGCCGTTGACGGCCATGGCGGCCACCACGCTCAATTTCGCCCATACCCATCCCGTGGAAGATGCCCAGCACCAGGCGGCGGAGTACTTTGCCGAGCTGGTCAACGAACGTAGCGACGGTGAGTTGCAGGTACGGGTATTCCCCAATGGTCAGCTGGGCAGCGACAGCGCCCAGGTGGCCAATGCACGGGGTGGTCAGGTGGATATCGTGCTGACCGGCAATCCCTACTTCACCGGTCTGGTGGGTGAGCTCAATGTGCTCGACCTGCCGTTTTTGTTCGATGACTATGAGCATGCCTATGCCGTATTGGATGGCGAGATTGGCCAGTCGCTGCTTGACCGGCTCGGCGAGCATGAGCTCAAGGGACTGGCATTCTGGGAGATCGGTTTCCGCAACCTGACCAACTCCCGTCATCCCGTCGAGAGCGCGGCAGACATCGAAGGTCTGAAGTTGCGCACCACGCCCAATCCGGCACATATCGCCGCCTTCGAAGCGCTGGGCGCCACCCCGACACCGATGCCGTTCACCGAGCTGTTCACTTCCCTGGAAACCCGCACCGTGGACGGCCAGGAAAATCCGGTCAGCCTGATTCGCTCGGCCAATTTATACGAGGTACAGGATTATCTGTCGCTGACCGCTCATGCCTACACGGCCGCCCCCCTGGTGATGAACAAGGCGAAGTTCGACAGCTTGAGTGCTGAGCAGCAGCAACTGCTGATGGATGCCGCCATCGAGGCTGCGCAGTTCGAGCGTGCAGAGCTCGCCGACCGCCTGACCGGTGATCTCGAGTTCCTCGAGGAGCAGGGTATGCAGGTGGTCGAGAATCCCGACCGCGCCTCGATGCGCGAGATCGTCGCCGAACCGGTGCAGGCCAGCTTTGCCGAGAAGTACGGCACCGAGTTGATCGATGCCATCGAAGCGGCGCGCCCTACCGCGTAATAAGCAGAGTGAGGGATATTCGATGACACTCGAACTCGAGTCGTGGCGTCAGCGCTTTCTCGACAGCGGCGATGATCGGGATCTACCGATTATTGATGCACACCTGCACTTCTGGGACCCCGTGGCCAACTACCATCCCTGGTTGTGCGATGAGCCGATGATCGCCTTTCGCTATGGCGACTACAGCGCGATCCGTCGCCCCTTTCTGCCCGAAGAATACCGGCAGTTGTGTGGTACGCACCGGGTCATGGGCTGTGTCTACATGGAAGCGGAGTGGCAGACCGGGGAAGCGGTAGCCGAAGCGCGCTGGATTCATGAATTGCACCAGCGAGATGGTTGGCCCAACGCCATGGTCGCTCAGGCCTGGCTGGATCATCAGGACGTCGAGGCACAACTGGCACGCCTGAGCATGTGGCCGATGGTCAAGGGGGTACGTCACAAACCCGCCTGTCTGCCGCGCAGCGAGTATCGCCTCGATCAGGCCGAGTCCCTGCCAGGCTCCTTGAGCTGCCCGAACTACCAGCGGGGCTATGCGGCACTGGCGCGCCATGGGCTGATTTTCGAGTTGCAGGTGCCTTGGTGGCACCTGCATGAACTGGTGCCATTGCTCGAACGTCATCCCGAGGTACCGGTAGTGATCAACCATGCCGGTGTGCCGGGAGATCGCGACCCAGAAACCCTGCGTGGCTGGGAGGTTCAGCTGCGTCGGGTCGCGGCCTTTCCCCAGGTGATGCTCAAGTTGTCGGGGATCGGCATGGCGGGTGAGCCCTGGCGTATCGAAGACAACCGTGCGCTGATTCACACCGCCTTCGAGGTGATGGGCACGGAGCGTTGCATGTTTGCCAGCAACTTCCCGGTGGATAGCCTGGTGACCGATCTCAATGCATTGTTCACCGCCTTCAAGCAGCTCAGTGCCGAACTCACTCCCGAGCAGCGCCTGGCGTTGTTCTGCGATAACGCCAGGCGCTGCTACTCGTTATCAACAGAACCCCCGTTATAAACACAACCAAAACCAGAACCAGGAACTGAATAATCATAAAAATAAGGAGCATGCCCAATGAACGTATCTCGCATCCTACCAGCAACGGTATTGGCCCTCGGCCTTGCTCTGGCCAGTGCCGATGTGCTGGCGGCAATCACCGCGCGGATCGCCACCAGCCTGCCGGACAGCCACCCGCAGACGCTGGGCGCACGCAAGTTTGCCGAGTTGCTGACTGAGCAGAGCCACGGTGAGATAGAGGTCCAGGTGTTTGGCAATGGCGTACTCGGCAACGACGTCAATCTGGCGTCGATGCTGCAGGCCGGAACCCTGGAATTCAATGTGCCATCCACCGCCACCCTGGCCAGCCTGAATCCGGATTTCAGTGTGATCAGTCTACCGTTCCAGTTCGACGATGCGGCCCAGGTTGACACCGTACTGGATGGTCCGGCGGGTCGCGCGCTGCTCGACAGCCTCGCCGACAAGGGCATCGTTGGTCTGGATTACTGGGACAATGGCTTCCGCCATATCACCAACAGTCGTCACCCGGTGGAGACCGCCGATGATATCGACGGACTGAAGATTCGCACCATGCAGAACGAGCTGTATATCGACATGTTCAACGGCCTGGGGGCCAACGCCATTCCGATGCCGGTCAATGAACTGTTCACCGCGCTGGAAACCCGCACTGTGGATGGTCAGGAAAACCCCTTCACGGTGATCGACAGCAAGCGCTTCTACGAGGTTCAGCGCTACCTGTCCCAGACGGGCCACGCCTATGACGCTCAGGTACTGATTGCCTCGAAGCGCTTCATCGATAGCTTGAGCACGGAACAGCAGCAACTGGTGCGTGATGTATCGCGGGAGGCCACGCTCTATCAGCGCCAGGTCAGTCGTGAACTCAACGATACCCTGCTGACCCGCCTGCAGGATCAGATGAGCATCAATGAGGTTTCGCTGGAAGAACGCCAGGTGATGCGCGAGCGACTGATGCCGGTGATCGAGAAGCATCGTGCCGAGATCAGCGAGGCGACGCTGAGTGCCTTTGATGCCGCGCTGGCCGAAAGCCGCTGATGAAACACTGAATACACTGCT
Organism: Halomonas sp.; assembly: GCF_029263665.1. Classification (GTDB taxonomy): domain Bacteria; phylum Pseudomonadota; class Gammaproteobacteria; order Pseudomonadales; family Halomonadaceae; genus Halomonas. Next base: position 3,702 of record NZ_JAJUFQ010000008.1, on the reverse strand, counting down.
ACGCTCGCAACATTTATTCAGTGCTTCTCTGATTCTTATCCGGAGGACATTTTCATGCCTCATACCGCGACTCAATCTCGGAAAGGTTCGATTCAGGCAGCCCTTGGCTGCCTGTCGCGCCAGACCGAGCGAGCCCTGAATCTACTGATGGTGTTGGCGTTGGTCGCCATGATTGCGCTGGTCTTCACCAATGTGGTGCTGCGCTATGGCTTCAACAGCGGTATCTCGGTCAGTGTCGAGCTATCGCGCTTCCTGTTTGTCTGGGTCACCTTTATTGGCACGGTGGTGGGGTTGATGCGCCATGAACACCTCAGCGTCACCACCTTTTCCGATCGTCTACCGGCCCCAGTGCAGGCGTTGCTGGGTCGCTTGGTGACGCTGGTGATGTTGGGTTGCTGCCTGATGCTGGTCAAGGGCAGCTACGCTCAAACGCTGCTCAACTGGACCAATCTGTCGCCGATCAGTGGTGTACCGGTGGGCGTGTTCTATCTCGCCGGACTGATTGCCGGTGTACTGATGTCGATCCTGCTGGTGTTTCGTCTGCTGGCTCCACGGCATCTGCTCAGGCAGCCCCAGTCTCAAGATCCGTCTCAAGAGCTGGCACAAGAGTCGTCTCAAGATCGAGCACAGGAGGTTTCGTCATGACCATTGGTCTGTTTCTTGCCTCACTGCTGGCCTCGATTGGCCTGAGCCTACCGATTGCCTTTGCGTTGCTGGTCAGCGCTGTAGTGCTGATGCTGCATCTAGGGTTATTCGATTCGCAGATCCTCGCCCAGAACCTGGTCAATGGCGCCGACAGCTACACCCTGCTGGCGATACCGTTCTTCCTGGTCGCCGGTGAGGTCATGTCACGGGGCGGGTTGTCGAAGCGCATCGTCATGCTGGCCATGAGCCTGGTGGGGCATCGCAAGGGCGGGTTGGGCTTTGTCGCCATCTTCGCCGCCATCGTCATGGCCAGCCTGTCCGGCTCGGCGGTGGCCGATACCGCCGCGCTGGGCTCGATGCTGCTGCCGATGATGCGTGAGGCGGGATATCCCCAGGGCCGCTCGGCGGGGCTGATGGCTGCCGGCGGCATTATCGCGCCGATCATTCCACCCTCGATTCCGCTGATCATCATCGGTGTCGCGGGCAGCATCTCGATCAGCAAGCTGTTTCTGGCCGGTATCGTACCGGGCTTGATCATGGGCGTGACTCTGGTGGGGATCTGGATGCTGATCACCCGCAAGGAAGACCTGGTGGTAGCGAAGAAGGCCACCGGCGCCGAGCGCCTGCGCGCACTGCGCAAGAGCTTCTGGGCCATGCTGCTGCCGGTGATCATCATCGGCGGGATCAAGACCGGGGTGTTCACTCCCACCGAGGCCGGTGTGGTCGCAGCGGTCTATGCCATCATCATCTCCACACTGGTCTACCGTGAGCTGGACCTCTCCGGGCTCTATGACGTCCTCGTACAGGCGGCACGCAACACGGCCATCGTCATGTTTCTGGTGGCGGCAGCCAGTGTTGCCTCCTGGCTGATCAGCATTGCCCAGCTGCCGATGCTGGTGGCGGACATGCTGACACCGCTGGCCGATAACCCCCGCCTGCTGATGCTGGCGATCATGGCCATCGTGTTGATTGTCGGCATGGTCATGGATCTGACGCCAACCATCCTGGTGCTGACGCCGATCCTGATGCCCATCGTGAAAATCGCCGGCATCGATCCGGTCTATTTCGGCATCATGTTCGTGCTCAACTGTGCGATCGGCCTGATCACGCCGCCGGTGGGCAATGTGCTCAATGTCATCACCAGCGTTGGCCAGCTCAAGTTCGAGAAGGCCGTCTCCGGTGTCATGCCGTTCATGCTGGCCTATCTTGTACTGTTGCTGCTGTTCGTGGCCTTCCCACAGATCATTACCGCACCGCTGTATTGGCTGGCGGGCTGAGGACATCGTGATGAGTGAACAAGCGCTGATCGATAGCCATCATCACTTCTGGGCACTGGATGGCAGTGTGCATTATCCGTGGCTGGAAGATGATGTCGATGGCCACTTCTTCCTCGGTGACTACAGCCGGATTCGCCAGCCGTTCCTGCCGACCGATCTGCTTCATCAGATTCCGGCCGGCTATCGTCTGGCAGGCACGGTGCACTGTGAAGCCGAATCGGCGCGCGGCGAACCGGACGTCGAGACCGAGTGGCTGACCCGGCTGGCGAAGGAGCAGGAGCTGCCCAGCGCACTGGTGGGCTGGGTGGCTTTCGCCGATGCGGCCTGTGAGGCGCAGCTCGAGCGCCAGATGCGTTCCGCGTTGTTTCGTGGTGTACGTGCCAAGCCCGTCACCGCCGCTCGCCCGGACCAGTACGAAAGCACCTTGGGGGCCAGCGGCTCGTTGCAGGATACGGGCTGGACTCGCGGTCTGCGTATGCTCGAGGAGCGCGACCTGAGCTGGGACCTGCGCGTGCCCGCCTGGCACCTCGCGGATGCCGCCAGAGTGCTGGAGGAAACACCGGCGCTGCGGGTGATCCTCAACCATACCGGCCTGCCCTGGGATCGCAGCGAACCAGGCCTGGCACACTGGCGCGAGGGCATGCGCGCGCTGGCCGCCAATCCCAATGTCGCGGTCAAGCTTTCGGAGCTGGGCAGCCCCATGGTCACCTGGCATGAGCAGCGCAATATCGATGTGCTGGCCGAGGCCATCAATATCTTCGGCGCCAAGCGCTGCATCTTCGCCAGCAACTTCCCGGTGACTGGCCTCAATGTCAGTTACGCCACCTGGCTGGCGATGGTCGAACAGGCCATCGCCGATGCCGCACCGGACGCTCGTCAGGCAATCCTGCATGACAATGCCGTGCGCATCTACCGGTTGGCAGGGACTGTTCCCGCCTCACATATCCTGTGATTTCACGATAACCGAATTCAGCAACCATCGAATTCAGCAACAAACGAATTCAACAACCATCAAATTCAGCAACCATCAAATTCAGCAACCAAGCGGAGCAGCAACGTGCAACTTGAAGGCAAACAACTGATCGGCAGCCAGGCGGTACTGGCCTCTGGCCGCCCCATTCACGGCATCAACCCGGCCACCGGCGAGACGCTAGAGCCGGGCTACCCCGGTGGCAGCCAGGCTGAGGTCGAACAGGCCTGTGAACTGGCCTGGCAGGCTTTCGATCGCTATCGCGAAACCGGCCTGGAAGAACGCGCCACCTTCCTCGAGACCGTGGCCAGCGAGATCGAGGCCATCGGTGATGCGCTGATCGAGCGCGCCATGCTGGAATCCGGCCTGCCACGTGCCCGCCTGGAAGGCGAGCGTGGCCGTACCTGCGGCCAGCTGCGCCTGTTCGCCCGCGTGGTACGCGATGGCGAGTGGCTCGATGTGCGTGTCGACCCAGCCCTGCCCGAGCGTCAACCGCTGCCGCGGGTCGATCTGCGTCAGCGTCATATCGGCCTGGGGCCGGTGACGGTCTTCGGCGCCAGCAACTTCCCGCTGGCGTTCTCGGTCGCCGGCGGCGACACCGCCTCTGCCCTGGCCGCCGGGTGCCCGGTGGTAGTCAAGGCCCACTCCGCCCATCCCGGCACCAGCGAGCTGGTCGGCCGTGCCGTGCAACGTGCGGTGGCGAAGTGCGAACTGCCGGAAGGTGTGTTCTCGCTGCTCTACGGCTCCGGTCGTGAAGTCGGCCAGGCGCTGGTCGCCGATCCCCGCATCAAGGCCGTTGGTTTCACCGGT
>NZ_JAJUFQ010000020.1 GCF_029263665.1 Halomonas sp. | reverse complement strand
TGCCTACCAGAGCGGTGTGGCAGGGCTGGCGGCCAGCGACAAGGCCAAGGAAGTCGCCCGTGGCCAGCAAGGCACGGGGCCCAACCAGTGTCAGGCTGGCCTGTTCGTCGCCGAGGCTCAGGACTTCCTGGCCGACGAGGCGCTGCAGGCTGAGGTGTTTGGTTCGACCTCGCTGGTCGTGGCCTGCGCCAGCCTCGATGACATGCAGCAGGTGACCGAGCACCTGGAAGGTCAGCTCACCGCCACCCTGCAGATGGACGATGGCGATATCGATGCCGCGCGTCGCTTGCTGCCGACCCTGGAGCGGCGTGCCGGGCGCGTGATGGTCAACGGCTGGCCCACCGGCGTCGAGGTATGTCACGCCATGGTGCATGGCGGTCCGTATCCGGCGACTTCCGATGCTCGCACCACTTCTGTCGGCAGTGCAGCGATCTACCGCTTCCTGCGCCCGGTGTGCTACCAGAACCTGCCCCAGGCGTTGTTGCCCGAGGCGCTGCGGGATGGCAACCCGCAAGGCGTCAGCCGTCTGGTCGATGGCAAGCGCGAAGGCTGATGAGGTAACTGGCCCGGGGGATAAAGATTCCCCGGGCTTTTTTTATGGCGGATGGTTACAAGAACAAGGAATTCATGATGAAGATGACACGTCGCACCGTTCTGTCATACGGGGCCGCTGGCGTCGCCATGGCAGCTTTTGGCAAGGCTTTTGGACAGTCCTTCGCTTTTACTCCCCATCAGCGTTATCCAGACCCCGCCGTGCTGATCCTGGACCCCAGTTTCTCCAAGTATCGAATTTTCTCGGCAACGGTCGAGCAGCTCGGCACAGGAATGCGCTGGGCGGAAGGGCCTGCCTATTCCAGGCAGGATGGTGTGCTGCTGCTGTCCGATATTCCCAATAATCGCATCATGAAATACGACGAAGCTGACGATACCTTCAGTGTCTTTCGCGAACCCGCGAACTTCTCCAATGGCAACGTCTTCGATGCAGAAGGTCGCTTGATCACCTGTGAGCATTCCGTGACCCGGCGTGTCGTGCGTACGGAAAAGGACGGCAGTCAGACCGTATTGGCCGATCAGTATCAGGGCAAGAAACTCAATGCACCCAACGATGTCGTGGTCAAGTCGGATGGCAGTATCTGGTTCACTGATCCGCTGTTCGGCATCAATGGCAACTATGAAGGCGAACAGGCCGAGCCGGAGCAGGAAACCACCAATGTCTATCGTATCGATACGGATGGCACCCTGACAGCAGTGCTCACGGACCTGGTCAATCCTAATGGCCTGGCGTTTTCCCCGGATGAGAGCAAGCTCTATGTAGTGGAATGGAAGGGCACACCCAATCGCAGCATCTGGAGCTACGACGTTGCCGCTGATGGCACCCTGGGCAACAAGGCCAAGCTGATCGACGCCGCGGATTTCGGGGCGCTCGATGGCTTCAAGGTGGACCAGGATGGCAACCTGTGGTGCGGCTACGGTAGCAATGGGGCACTTGCAGAAGAGCCTACCGAAGTGTCGGGTCGCAAGGTGTTTACCCTGCAAGGCCAGCCGGAAGATCTGGACGGGGTGATGGTGTTCAATCCCGAAGGCAAGCCGATCGGTTTTATCCGCCTGCCCGAGCGTTGTGCCAACCTGGCCTTCGGTGGTCCCAAGGGCAATCGGTTGTATATGGCTTCCAGTCATTCCCTGTATGCGCTTTATGTGAATACCCAAGGGGCGGCGTGAGCTCTACAGGGGAGGGGGAACCTGTCCGTACTGGAATGGCCTGGCCATCAGTCGCGATAGCGCAGTGTTTCGACCAGCAGCGAGAAGGCGGGAGACGCCTGACGGCGATTCGGGTAATAGAGGTGGAATCCCGGGAAAGGCAGGCACCATTCGTCCAGGACCTGAACGAGGCGTCCGCTATCAATATGCGGACGCACCATGTCCTCCGGCAGGAAGCCGACGCCGATCCCGTTCAGAATGGCTGTCAGTATCTGCTGCGAGTTGTTGACGATGAGCTGACCACTGACTTGGACGTTAAACTCTCGACCGTCCTGTTCGAATTCCCAGGCATACAGGCCACCATGAGTGGGAAAGCGAAAATTGATGCAATTGTGTCGCGTCAGGTCATGCGGCGTTACTGGCTCAGGGTGGCGTGAAAAGTAATCAGGGGTGGCCACCACGATCAGGCGTATATCCGGCCCGATGCGGGTTGCGATCATGTCCTTGGCCACCTGCTCGCCGAGACGCACGCCAGCATCGAGGCGCTCAGTGACGATATCGCTCAGGCCATCGTCAATCTTCAGTTCGACCTGAATGTCGGGATACTCGGCAAGAAATGGCGTCAGCTTGGGCATCAGGATGGTGTCGGCTGCCAGGCCGCTGGTGGTGATACGGATAGTGCCGGAAGGCGTGTCGCGTAACTCGTTCAAGGAAGATAGCCCGGATTGAATCTCTTCGAAGCAGGGCCCCAGGCTGTGGATCAGTCGTTCGCCGGCCTCGGTCGGCGAGACGCTGCGCGTCGTGCGTGCCAATAGGCGAATTCCCAGCCTTTCCTCCAGGCCTCGGATCGTGTGACTCAATGCCGATTGGGAGACGCCAAGTTCCGCCGCTGCTCGGGTGAAGCTGCCTTTTTCTGCCACCACCAGGAAAGCGTAGAGGTCGTTGTAGTTCTCGCGAGACATTGATGAGTGCCTTTCATGAATTCTGTATTTCCAAGCATATAAGCATGAACCGGCCAGGTTCATCATCCTGGCGAGGTCGTTATCGCCCGATCAATCTTCAAACACTCGATTCATCATGAGATTTCGCACCAAATCGGTGCGTGCCGATCTTTCAGAACTGCCATCCGCTGGTAGTGCCGATATCTCCTATGTGTTAACCCGTCTGGCGATATTCATGAATTGAATTCATGACGGCATGTTGGTTATGCCGATAATACAAGTGCCTTGTGACTGCTAATGTGAAGGGTATTTGTAATTTGCATGGCATGTGTAATTTGAACGGCATATGGGCCGACGGGCATGCCGGCAGCGGATCGTATTGTCGCCGGATGCCACATCATGAGGGGAAGATCATGATCACACTGAATATCAACGGCCAGGCGCAGGAAGTCGATGTCGAAGGGGATACACCCTTGTTATGGGTATTGCGCGACACGCTCCGGCTCACTGGTACCAAATTTGGCTGTGGGATGTCGCTGTGCGGGGCTTGCACCGTTCATGTGGATGGCAAGGCGACGCGCTCATGCATGCTGCCGGTATCCGCGGCAGTCGACAAGGAGGTCGTGACCATCGAAAGCATTGGCGATAGCCAGGTCGGAGAGGCGGTACAGGAGGCCTGGCAGCGTCTTGATGTGGTGCAGTGTGGATATTGCCAGTCTGGCCAGGTCATGAGCGCTGTTGCGTTGCTGGAAGAGAACAAGGCGCCATCGGACGAGGATATCGATAACGCCATGGGCGGCAATGTCTGTCGCTGTGCCACCTATGTCCGCATTCGGGCCGCCATTCATGAAGCGGCCGAGTCGCTGGCCTGAGGGAGAGAACATGACCCGACACATCGAGAACGAAAGTCGTCGACGCTTCCTGAAGGGCTCGGCGGGGCTTACCTTGGCACTCTACATGCCATGGAGCATGGCACAAGGTACCGGCTCCGACGGTACCAATGGTGCGGTGGAAACTCAGGACTTCGAGGCCAATGCCTTTCTGCGCATTGACGAAGATAACAACGTCACCGTGATCGCCAAGCATCTGGAGATGGGGCAGGGCACCTACACAGGGCTCGCCACGCTGGTGGCCGAGGAGCTCGATGCCGACTGGTCCCAGGTCCAGGTCGAAAGCGCCCCCGCGGATGCCAGTCGCTACAACAATCTTCACTGGGGACCGAACCAGGGCACCGGTGGCAGTAGTGCCATCGCCAATTCCTGGGAGCAGTTGCGTCAGGCCGGAGCGACCGCTCGTGCCATGCTGGTAACGGCAGCGGCACAGCAGTGGCAGGTGCCTGCCGAAGAGATCACTGTCGAGAAAGGCGTGGTAAAGCACTCGGCCTCGAATAATGAAGCGAGTTTCGGAGAGCTTGCCAGCGCTGCTGCCGGGTTGCCGGTGCCGTCCGACGTGGCGCTCAAGGATCCAGCCGATTTCACCTTGATCGGGAAACGCATTCCACGCCAGGACAGTGCTGACAAGAGCACGGGGCGTGCGGTGTTCACCCAGGATATCCATTTGCCTGACATGCTCACTGCTGTGGTGGCGCATCCGCCGCGCTTCGGTGCCAAGGCAGGTTCCTTCGATGCGACGAAGGCCCGCGAGGTAAAAGGCGTTGTCGATGTGGTCGAGATTCCTTCCGGGGTAGCGGTATTGGCCCGTGACACTTGGAGTGCCAAGAAGGGGCGTGATGCATTGAGCGTCGAATGGGACGAGGCCGATGCCTTCACTCTCGGATCCGAACAGATTCTCGAACGCTTCCAGGCATTGGCCGAATCGCCGGGGACGGTGGCGGAACAGCGGGGCGATGTCGAGGCAACGCTCTCTGAAGCGGCACAGACGCTGGATGCCACCTATGACATGCCTTATCTGGCCCATGCCGCCATGGAGCCGTTGAACTGTGTGATCCAGCTGACGGATGAGGGCTGTGAGGTCTGGAATGGCGACCAGATGCAGACCTATGACCAGAGCGTTCTGGCAGAGCTGTTCGGGCTGGAACCGCAGCAGGTGCGTATCAATACGCTCTATGCCGGCGGCAGTTTCGGGCGGCGTGCGGCCAAGAAAGCGGATTACATTCTCGAAACGGCGCATATCGTCAAGGCCATCGATGGCCGGGCACCGGTCAAACTGGTATGGCTGCGCGAAGATGACATGCGTGCCGGCAATTATCGCCCGATGTTCCATCATCGGCTGTGGGCGGGGCTGGACGAGCAAGGCCAACTGGTGGGCTGGCGCCATCGCCTGGTCGGACAATCCGTCGCCGAAGGTTCTCCCTTCGAGGCGATGATACAGGACGAGATTGATCCTACCTCGGTGGAAGGGGCTTCCAACCTGCCTTACGCCATTGCCAACTTTCAGGTGGAACTGCATACCCCGAGTGATATTGGCGTTCCCGTGCAGTGGTGGCGCTCGGTGGGCTCGTCACATACCGCCTTCTCGACGGAGTGTTTCATCGATGAACTGGCGACAGAAACCGAGAAGGACCCTGTCGCCTGGCGCCTTGAGATGCTGGCCGAGCATCCCCGCCATGCTGCTGTTTTGAAGCTCGCGGCAGAAAAGGCGGGGTGGGAGTCCCCGCTGGCAGAGAACGAAGATGGTGGGAGGCGCGGTCGGGGTGTGGCAGTGCACGAGTCGTTCAACAGCTATGTTGCTCAGGTGGCTGAGGTCAGTGTCAGTGACGATGGGCAGGTGCGCGTGGATCGAGTGATCTGTGCGGTGGACTGTGGCATTGCCGTCAATCCCGATGTAGTGAAAGCACAGGTCGAAGGTTCGATCGGATTTGCCCTGACGGCTGTTCTATACGGCGAGATCACGCTGACGGAAGGCAAGGTGGATCAATCGAACTTCCATGACTACCAACCGCTGCGCATCGGTGCGATGCCGAGTATCGAGGTGCATATCGTACCCTCGGCAGAGGCGCCCACCGGGATTGGCGAGCCACCGGTTCCACCTTTGGCGCCGGCAGTTGCCAATGCGATCTTTGCTGCCACTGGCCAGCGCATTCGGCGCTTGCCGCTGGGTGACCAACTGGCGAGCTGAGCATGCAGCATCTTGACCTTCAAGTCATCGAGCAGGTACTGAGCTGGGCGCGCAGTGGCGAGACGGTGTGGCTATGCACGGTACTGGCCACTTATGGCTCCTCTCCGCGCGCCCCAGGGTCGATGTTGGCGGTGCGCAGTGATGGACAGCACGTCGGTTCACTGTCGGGAGGTTGTGTCGAGGAAGACTTCCTGGACCGGCTGCAGGATGGCGAGTTCGATACGCCCGTCACTGTGCTGCGCTACGGAGAAGGTGGCATCGACGCTACGGGAATTGCGCTGCCCTGTGGCGGCATTCTGGATGTAATGGTCGAGCGTTTGATACCTGAAGCCAGGGCGCTGGTGCACCTGGAGGTGCTGCTGGCCACTCTGCAAGGCCAGCAGCCTCTCGCACGCCGGGTCGATCTGACCAGCGGGGCCCGGCACTTCGTGGAAGATGACGGCATCGGAGCGCGGGTGATTCACGATACTGAACGGGCTGCGGTGCAGATCCGCCTGGCGCCAGTGGCGCGTCTGATCATTGCCGGTATTTCACCGGTCTCATTGTTCTGCGCGCAGTTTGCCCAAGGTCTGGGCTTCGAGGTGATCGTCTGCGATCCCCGCGAAGAGATGCTGGAAAACTTTGCTGTCCAGGGCGTCGAAGTACGCCCTGAACTGCCTTCACGTTACATCGCAGCAGGAGGCAGCCATGCTGCCACTGCCATCGTCGCCCTGACTCATGACCCGAGGATCGATGATCTGGCGATGATAGAAGCCGTGCGCACCTCAGCCTTCTACATCGGAGTGATGGGATCGCTGCGCACTTCCGAGAAACGCGCTGAACGGCTGCGCCGCTCCGGTGGGCTGAGTGACGACGACATTGCCCGGATACATATGCCTATTGGCCTGGATCTGGGCAGCAAGACACCCGCTGAGATAGCCCTGTCGGTCATGGCCGATATCCTGCGCGTCCAGCGTGGCAAGGCCCGTGGCGGGCTATAATGCTGGCCCTCCTAGCTGCCAGCTTTCTTTTCAGGACGCTGAATATGCAAGGCTATCGCTTTCCTCGGTAGTACTCGGTGCTTCAGAGGACGTGTCCGGCAAGCCAGCAAAATATTCATCGAAACGTTCCTGGGCCTGGTCGCCGAACAGTATTCGGCAGGCTTCCATCAGCCCGGGGGATTGGCGAATCTGCTCGTCGGTCGCCACCAGGGAGATCTTCGAACGACGACGCAGGAAGTCTTCGAGCCGTGTGATCATTTCGCGGCGTTGGGCCTGGTATAGCTCGCAACGCAGGTATTCGGTGCCTTCGATCAACAACTCGCCCTGACGCGGGTCCTCTCGAATGGCCTCGAGCATATCCATGGCCTGGGCTCCATAGCGGCGCCACAGACGAGTCGTCAGTGGTTCGCTGGATTCCGGTGAGGTCATGGCATCGAGGTTCATCAGCCTGGCCTGATGCAGGAAGGCTTTCTTGACCGCTTCGGGAGGCTCGCCATACCAGCGATAGTGAGGATGCGGGATCGTCACTCCCAGTTGTTTCACCTCATCGACAATCTCTTCTCCCACATTCAGGCAGTCGGTCAGCTTGCCGCCGAAGATACTGATGTGAGCGGTGCCGCTGTCAGTATCAATGGCGTGCTTGCGTGAAAGCTGCAGGAAGTCGCGGTCGTTGCCATTGCTGGCCTTGATGGCGAGAGGGCGGACACCGCAGCGAGTCGAGATGATGTCGCTTTTCTCGAGCGGCTTGTCCAGGCACAGGCGCTTGTTGATGTTGTCCAGGACGAAGGCGATATCTTCATCAGTGACATCGACTTCAGGGCTTTCCACGCGGGTGTCGGTCGTCCCGATGCAGGTGCGTTGCCCCATGGGAATCACGAAGAACAGTCGGCCGTCATCGGCGAAGAAGGCCAGCACGCGCTGGCTGTCGGTCAGGCGCGGCACGATCAGGTGAATGCCCTTGGAATAGGCATGATGGTGCTGGGTCTGTTGTCCGGTCAGGGCATTGTGCTGATCGACCCATGGGCCGGCGGCATTGATCAGTACCTTGGCACGAATCTCGAAGTTGGCTTCATCGTGGTTTCTTGCATCACCGCTTCTTTCATCACCGCGATCTCCGCGCATGACATCGCGAGCCTGGACGACCCAGGCACCGTTTTCACGACGCGCACCCAGCGACTCGACATAGTTGGCGGCCACGGCGCCATGATTCAGCGCGGTACGCACGAAGTTGAAAACGAAGCGTGCATCATTGTCATGCAGGTAGGCATCGGAGTACTCGAAACCACCGATGGCTTCGCGGGTATCGATGATCACTTCTTCTTTCTTGATGGCCGATGGTTTCAGGAAGCGTGGCAGGCGCGTGAAGCCATTGCCCATCAGCCAGTAGAGCCAGGTACCCGCCCATAGATAGCGTGGCGGGTAGCGAAAGCCCTCGGCGATGGTGGTCAGGAAACGGATCTCCTGGACGGTGGAGGGGAAGCTCTTGATCAGGTGGTTGCGGCTCTTGCACAGCTTACGGACCAAGGCGAAATCGTGGCTTTCCATGTACTTGATGCCTCCCCACACCAGATTGGAGGAGTGCATGCTGGTACTGCCGGCGAAATCACCTCGGTCGATCAGTCCTACCCTGACACCCTTGCCGGCCAGGGCCGCTGCTGCAGAGGCGCCATTGATGCCGCCGCCGATGACCAGGACATCGAATGTCTCGCCGCTCAGCTTGCGAATATTGCTGTTGCGCAGTTGCATAAGTTACTCCATGTCCTCCAGCTCCCACTCCATGGTGCGCCGCACGGCCTTCTTCCAGCCCTTGTACTTGCGCTCGCGTTGTGTGGCATCCATGTGTGGCTCGAAGGTGCATTCCAGCTTGCCCTTGTCGATGATTTCTTCCTTGGTCCACAGACCCACGGCGATGCCCGCCAGGTATGCAGCGCCCAGCGCGGTGGTTTCTGTCACTTGAGGACGATCCACGTTGACTCCGAGCATATCGGCCTGGAACTGCATCATGACGTTGTTGGCCACAGCGCCTCCATCGACACGCAGCGATTTCAGCGGAATGACCGAGTCCGCCTGCATGGCGTCGATGATGTCTCGAGTCTGGTAGGCCAGGGACTCCAGCGTGGCCCGGGCGATGTGCTCCTTACGCGTGCCACGGGTGATGCCGAAGATGGCGCCGCGGGCATACATGTCCCAGTAAGGAGCGCCCAGACCGGCGAAGGCCGGAACCACGTAGACACCGCCGGTGTCCTCGACCTTGCTGGCGAAGTATTCCGAGTCTTCCGCCGAATCGATGAGCTTGAGCTCGTCGCGCAGCCACTGTACGGCTGCGCCAGCGATGAAGATGGCGCCTTCCAGGGCATACTCCACCTTGCCATCCATTCCCCAGGCGATCGTGGTGAGCAGGCCGGACGTGGAAGGCACCGGGGTTTCCCCCGTGTTCATCAGCAGGAAGCAGCCTGTACCGTAGGTATTCTTGACCATGCCTTCTTCGAAGCAGGCCTGGCCGAACAGGGCGGACTGCTGGTCACCGGCGATACCGGCAATGGGCATCTGGGCGCCTCCGAACATCTCGGCATCGGTGGTGCCGTAGACTTCGCTGGAGGGACGAACCTCCGGTAGCATGGTGGACGGGATGCCCAGCTCGTCGAGCATGCGTGCATCCCATTCCAGGGTGCGGATGTTGTAGAGCATGGTGCGTGAGGCATTGCTGTAATCCGTCACATGGCGCTCGCCGCGAGTCAGGTTCCACACCAGCCAGGTGTCCATGGTGCCAAACAACAGATCGCCACGTTCTGCCCGCTCCCGAGCACCCTCGACATTGTCGAGAATCCAGCGAATCTTGGTGCCCGAGAAGTAGGCATCTGCCACCAGGCCCGTCGTCTCGCGAATATAGTCTTCCAGGCCGCGAGCCCTGAGCTCATCACACAGGGAGGCGGTGCGCCGATCCTGCCAGACGATGGCGTTGTATACCGGCTTGCCGGTGTGTCGGTCCCAGACCACGGTCGTTTCACGCTGGTTGGTAATGCCAATGGCGGCGACTTCGGAAGGCTTGATCCCTTGTGTTTCAAGGACTTCACGGGCCACGCCCATCTGGCTGCCCCAGATTTCCATGGCATCGTGCTCGACCCAGCCAGGCGTCGGGTAGTGCTGGTTGAACTCCTTCTGAGCGATGCCCACGATCTGAGCATCACGGTCGAAGAGGATGGCACGGCAGCTGGTGGTGCCCTGGTCGAATGACAGAATGTACTGTTGTTGCATGGAACGGTTCCTCGGAAAAGTCGCTTGATGACCGCGAAGGTTGGGCTTCGAAGCCGTCATCATCCGTTGTGCTTCAGGGCGGTTCTACGGCTCGAGTCGTGTTTGCTTGAGTCGCGTTTTTCGGTCATGACACTGACGGCCAGGCACATCACGAGCACGACCAGTCCTGCCAATAACGCCAGTGGATTGCCATCAACGAACACGTGGCGATAGAAGAGGGCTCCTGCGATACCCCCGATCAGCGGTCCGACGACGGGAATCCAGGCATATTTCCAGTTGGAGCTGCCCTTGCCGGCAATCGGAAGGAAGAAGTGCGCCAGGCGTGGGCCCAGGTCGCGAGCGGGGTTGATGGCATAGCCGGTGGTGCCGCCCAGTGACAGGCCAATGGCGAGGATCAGCAGGCCGACGATCAGCGGGTTGAGGCCTTCGGTAAAGTCGTTGGCGCCAATGGCGAGTACACCCAGTACCAGAATGAAGCTGCCGATGATTTCGCTCATCAGGTTCGCTGGCGTGTGAGGGATGGCGGGATCAGTGCAGAACACGGCCAGCTTGGCTCCCTGGTCTTCGGTGGCCTCCCAGTGTGGGTAGTAATGCAACCAGACCACGACTGCGCCAATGAAGGCTCCCATCATCTGGCCCAGCAAATAGACCGGGACCTTGGCCCAGGGAAATTCTCCGATCACTGCCAGGCCGATGGTGATCGCAGGATTGAGGTGGGCGCCGCTGAACTGGCCCACTGCATAGATCGCCATGGCAACCCCGAGGCCCCAGCCAAAGGAAATGACGATCCAGCCGCTCGCCTCGGCCTTCGAACGCTTCAGAACAACTCCGGCGACAACGCCGCCGCCGAAGATGATGAGAATCATGGTGCCAAGTATCTCGCCGATGAAGGGGGTCATGAGGGGCCTTTTCTTGTCAGTGTTGGATATTCTGAAAGTTCGGAATAGAAACCTAATGTGCGATAACGAACATTTCAACACCTGATGAAAAAAGACCTGGTGAAACGAGGGCATTCGTTTGATTTTAATTTAATTTTCTTGTTTTTATACTTTTGTCTATGTAGTGATTGATGATGAAAAACGAAAGAGATCATGTGTTGTTTTGATCAATAGTGATCATCGTGTTCTATTTTGAACCTGAGCTGGGCGCCTCTGGGCGATCGCTGGGTTGACCTGATCGGTTTCGGGAGACCATTCATCGCCAACCCTGATCTGCCGGAGCGTCTACGCCAAGGCCCGTGCCTGCCGCGATGCAAGGCTCGACATGAGTCGAGTGGGTTGAAGTCAGGGTTGAAACAGAGGGGGGAAACAGGGGTTGAAACAGGGGTTGAAACAGGGACTGCAGAAGGCCTGCGACATCGCTGTGGAATGGGCTGTCGCAGGCGCATCGGTATCGTGATTCACTCAGCTATTTTCGTTTCGTGGAGATAGCGCCAACGCGGCTTGTCCTGATCCAGCTCCATCATCACCACTGACCAGCGTGTCAGGACTTCTCCGGCATCGTGATGCGTTTCCCGGTATCGGCACACCACGCCATGAGGAGCATCGAGCAGCATCTTGTATTCATCAATGACAATGCGCAGCTCCGGGCGACGCCCGGCGTTGTTGTGGAACAGCTCCCTGGTCAGGGAAAAGTCCACCACCTGGCCCCTTATTGTCACCATGGTGAAGTCTTCGCTGAAGCTGGCGAGAAGCTTCTCCAGGGAGGTGGCATGCTCGGAGCTGCCGGTGAAGACGTCTTCGATCCATTGATGGATTTCCATCACACTGCGGTATGCGATCAACTCCTTTTGGGACTGCATGAGGGCTCCTGATGTCTGCTGAGCTGAGAAAGGTTGAGCAAGGGGAGTAACCCCAGCGAGGCTGCCACCAGAAAGGTGACGTGGTAGGCCGACAGCGTCGTGGTCTGCTGTTGCAGCAGGTTGAAGATAAAGGTGGCAATTGCCGCCCCGACACTGAACGATATCTGGCGATTGAGATTCCAGATGGTACTGGCTCGAGCGAGCTTCTCATTGTCGAAATCCAGCATGGCCGTGGTTTGTGCGGTGTTCGCGCCAATTCCGCCACCAGCACCCATCAGCAGATAAGCGGCGACCAGCAATGGCAGAGAGGTGTTGCGGGTCGGATCAAGCAGTGAAAGTAGGGCAATGCCCAGAGCATGCAGCACCAGTCCGGTGACAAACAGCGGCATGGCTCCGGTGCGGTTGTAAAGCCGTCCACAAGCCAGTATGGCAAAGAAGGAAGTCCCGGCATAAAGCACCATCAGCAGCCCTGATTGTCCGGCTGACCATTTCAGTACTGTCTGAAGATAAAAGATGTTCAATAGATTCACGCCGGTAAAAATACCGGGAATGGCGTGATAAATGATGACCGAGAGGCGCATCCGGGCGTTGTTAAGCAGACTTAAATCGAGAATCGGATCTTGCTTGTTACGGTAATGTCGCCAATAGAGGTGGGCGCAGAAAGCCCCCAATATGACGAGTCCAATAGGCATGCTTTTAGTAGCAGAGTCGGCATACAGAGACAGTCCAAGCAGTAGTGCTGCAAGCGACAGGCTGACCAGTAGCAGCCCCTTTATATCCGGGCGTCGAACGATGCTCTTTCCTGGCCTGATCCAGAGCAATGCTAGAACAGCAGCCACAAGGCTAAGCGGAATATTGCTCAGAAATACCCAGCGCCAGGAAAAGTGATCGACAATGGCGCCTCCGACACTGGGAGAAAAGGCTGGTGCAATCAACGCTACTGTCATGACCAACGTGGAGATTTTCGCTCGCTCGTGCTTCTTGAACAGGTTAAGGGTAAGTGCCTGACCAACAGGGATCAGCAGTCCACCACCAAGCCCTTGAATAAAGCGGGAGAGCACGAGTAAGGAAAAGTGATCGGATAGTCCAGAAAAAAGGGCACCCAATGAAAAAACCAGCATGGATGCCATGAGGGTCAGACGCTCCCCAAGAAGACCGGCCAGCCAGTTGCTGACAGGAATGATGAGAGTGAGTCCAAGAATATAGCTATTGGCTACCCAGGTGATGCTGGATTCAGAAATCTGCAGTTCATGGGCAATATCCGGAAAAGCAATTGCCGACATGAAGATGTTGATGCAGTCGATAAAAAAACCGAGCAAGAAAATCAAAGCAATACGATAACGATATGTCATTTTAGGCCTCCGGCGTGAAGTCTAATGTGGCTTGACCGAAAGCGTCGACTCAATTACTTTAAACGTATCGTTTACTTATTATTAACATCCGATGCATAATCATTTGAATCGCATTCAGGCCTTTTTATCTGTGGTGGATAGCGGATCATTCACTCGTGCAGCAGAACGGCTTTTCATTAGCAAGGCGATGGTGAGTATTCATGTAAAGTCACTGGAGGAGGCGCTGGGCGTTCCCTTGCTTATTCGCAATTCCAGAGGGATTTCCCTGACGGAATCCGGAGAGGCGCTTTATCATGACTTTAAAGAAATATTTGCCAATATAGAGGCATCGCTGGAAAATGTTGCGAATATTCATCGCTCACTAAGCGGTGAATTGAGGATCACTTCCACAGCAGAATTCGGCGAGAATTTTGTTCTACCTCTGGTAGGCAAGTTTTGCAAAGAGCACCCTGACCTCAATGTCAGCTATTATGCTGACTCTTCCCTGAACAACCTCGTCAATGAACGAATAGATCTGGCCATTCGTCTAGGAACATTGCGTGATTCTTCTTTGAAAGGTCGTAAGCTGGCGAGTTATGAAATCGTGATGGTGGCTTCCCCTCAGTGGTTGGAAGACAACCCAATTAAGCTGCTGGAAGATTTGAATTCAGCTACATGGATTGCGAACACCAATCTGCCAACACCCACGCAGTGGACATTACGCAAAAGCCATCAGCCGAATTTCGAGTTGCGCGCTGTTGCACGCTTCCACAGCAATGCAGCGTCCTCTACGAAGGTCATGGCCCGTTCGGGTATGGGGATTGCGATTCTGCCTGAATGGATGGTGCGGGAAGACCTTGCCCAAGGACACCTCGTGCGCTTGTTTCCGGACTGGTCCTTGCCTCGGCAGGATATCAGCGTCGTCTTTCCCGGGGATCACCGAGTGCGCCTGAAGTGCCGGGTGTTCATCGACTTCCTGATACAAAACCTGAAGATATAGATCAGCCGATACAGAACTGCGACGGCGGTGGCGCTGTCGTGTTTATCCTGGCGCTTTCTCGTCAGTCTGCTGTCTTGATGAGTTCCAGCACCTCGCGGAAGTGAGGATGCTTGCAGTCATGCAGCCATTCGAACAGCACCATTTCGTGGGTCACGATGGTCGCTCCAGCCTGTTCGAGGCGGTTCATGGCAGCTGCATGGTCCTCGGGGCGACGAGAGCCACTGGCATTGGTTACCACCCACACTTGTTTGTGTGCTCGGAGCAGGCCCAGCGCTGTCTGCAGCATGCACACATGTGCCTCGCAACCAGCAATGACCACCTGATCACCTTCCTTGCCGGCTTCTTCCAGTGCCTCGAGCAGCCCGTCCGCGCAGGCGTCAAAGTGCGTCTTGGCGAGAGTGTGGGTACATTCGGACTTCAGCGAGGCGATGTTCGGTCCAAGCCGAGATGGGTTCTGCTCCGTTCCCAGTACCGGAATGCCAAGTATCTGTGCTGCCCGAGCAAGGAGGCCGGCCACGGCCGACACTTTTGCCGCCTCGTGAATGGCGGGCATCAAGCGTGCCTGATAATCCACCAGTACCAGAACGCTGGCTTCCGCACTGATTGCATGCATCCTTTATCTCCAGAGAAGCTGATTCGTCTAGCCGAGTGGCTGAGAAAGTGAGCCAGGGTATTGATGACCACGACCGTTCTTTGCTTTGTTCGTTGGCGCTGTGATGAGGTTGGGCGAAGTCATAGTATCACCGGTTTCAGATGCTGGATGGGCCAAGGCGCATGGCCCATGTCGAAGATCCCCGGTGGTAATGTTGCTCCTATCTATCCATAAATCGGCATAGTCATATGCATCTGGTTCATCTACCGGATGAGAGTGGGGCCGGCTACCTTGGAGTTCTGCAACAGGACTCAAAGGAGAGTAAGGCTATGGCACAGAGCATTCCTGACACCATGAGAGCGGTTGCGGTCAATCGCTTTGGCGGCATCGACGAGATGGCACTACAGACGGTTCCCGTGCCTGAGCCGGGCCCAGATGAGATTCTGATTCGAGTGGAATCTGTTGGCGTGGGGGTATGGGATCAATGGGAGCGGGAAGGGGCTTTTGCCGAGCTCTTTCGTGAGCGGCATGGCAGTGAGCCGAGATTTCCCTATGTCATTGGTTTTGACGGGGCAGGTATCGTCGCCATGGCGGGAAGCGATGTCACGCGATTCAAGCCAGGGGATCGTGTCTATGCCGACCGGCACATCAACCCCAAAGGTGGATTCTATGCCGAGTATGTTGCGGTAAAGGAGGGCTTCGTCTCTCCTGTTCCGGCTAACTTGAGCATAGAGCAGGCTGGAGCGATGCCGGTAGACGCGATCACTGCACTTCTGGGGCTCGATGATACGCTGCAACTCAAGAAGGGAGAGTCACTGTTGATCTTTGGTGCTGGTGGTGGTCTCGGGCACCTGGCGTTGCAGTTGGCAAAGCGGATGGGAGTGCGTGTGTTCGCGGTCGCTTCGGGTGAGGATGGCGTGGCGTTGGCCACTCGTCTGGGAGCCGATACGGTAGTGAATGGACGCAAGGATGATGTGGTTGCAGCGGCACGCGAGTTTGCGCCGGAGGGCCTGGATGCAGCATTGCTCACTGCTGGCGGGGAAGTCGCCCAGCGTACGCTTGAGGCATTGCGTAACGGCGGGCGCGCTGCCTATGCACGTGGAGTGAGTCCAGCGCCTCAGGCTCGGCCCGGTGTGGAGATCAAGGAGTATGTCGGTGATGAAGCGGGACGTGCGGTATTCGAAAAGCTCAATCGCCTGATCGAGTCCGGTCCATTCGAAGTGCACGTTGCTCGCACATTTTCACTCGAGCAGGCGGTAGACGCTCATCGAGCCCTTGGTGAGCACTATCTGGGGAAACTTGCCTTGAAGCTGGAGTGATGAACCGGTGCTCCCGCCTGCCTGCACCAGGCCATGCCGAGGATCCGGCTTCGGGCCAGGGCAGACAAGCAGGAAGCTCCAAACGAATGGGATGCATGGATATCACGCATCGGTCATCCTGCGAACCCAAGGGTCAGCGTCAGCGCTCCATCAAGTGCGTCACGGCTTGGGTCAGATATTCCTGCATGGGCTCGTTCATCCATGTGTTTTTCTTCAGTTCTGGCTCCTGTTCGTTGGCCTGGCGAATCCTCGCGTGTGTTTCGAGATTGTCACCGGCAAACCTTCGCAATAATGCCAGCCATGCTCCTGCCAATTGCTGGGCAGCAGGTGCCTCAGGAGGTGTTTGATCTTCCACCAGTTGGCGGAGCTGGGCCATCAAGGGGGGCCATTCATGCATGCACTGTGGATAGTTCTCGCTCATGAGCTGGAACTCGTCTTCCGACAGGTATTGCCGGTAGATGGCCAGCTTGTGCGAGGCAAGTGCCTGCATCACGAAGTCCGCGACTTGCGTGGAAATGCCTAGCTGATTCTGGACTCCAGGTTCATTGGCATGCATGGCATTCAGCTTGTCGAGCAGGCGAGGGTCGCCGTCCGTATCGCGCTCCAGTGTCGTCATCCAGCGCTTGGCTAGCTCCTGGGCCTCGGTCGAGGAAGGCAAGGCGTTGTGGCTCAACAATGTTTCGGCCTGTGTTATCAGGTTTTGCCATTGTGTCTCACACTCGGCATCGGCCTGATAGAGCTGCAGGCGATTCAACTCTTCGGGGGTGAAGTAACGGTCGTACATGGTCATCAACTCCAGCGTTTTCAGCCAATCGCCCATGGCAGGCTCTTCACCGTGCACGAACTGCCGGTGCATGTTTCGCAGCCGGTCACACAGCAGACGGCGGTGAGCAATCTGCTGTTCCAGCATGTGAATCTGCCGTTCGATCACCGTAGCCATGGGGGGCGATGGCTGGTCGAGCAGGGTGCCGATATCGCTCAATGTCATACCCAGGGACTGTAGCGCCTGAATGCGGTGCAGGCGGTCAATATCCTGACGTCGATAGAGTCGATAGCCGGCCTCGGATCGCATGGACGGTTTGAGCAGACCAATGTCGTCGTAATGGTGAAGTGTTCTGACCGTGAGTCCCGTGCGTTTGGCCAGTTCACCAATGCGCAGCAACATGCCTCATCTCCTTGCGTTCATGCGTGACTGGAGCATGAAGGATCACGTTACGTGAGGGTCAAGCGTGCTGTTGGACGCTTTTTGTATGTTGGAGGAAGGCTCGCTTTCTTCATCTTCGCCTGTGGTCGTTTCCCACCATTGGCCCAAGGCATCGATCAGCGGTACCAGTTGGTGGCCGGCGGCTGTCAGGTCATATTCGACACGCAGTGGATATCCCTCAAATTCGGTGCGTTCGACGATGCCGGCTTCCTGAAGCTTGCGCAGCTCCATGGTCAGCATTTTATGAGAAATGGTGGGATTGTCCCGGCGCAGGTCGGCAAAGCGCTTCGTGCCTTCCTTCAGGTAATAGATCAGCAGGGTGGGCCAGCGACCGCTCAGGACCTGCATCACTTCTTCGATGGGGCAGCGTGAAACCAGATCTTTCATGGCAGGCCTCGTAGTTCAATCTCTTGGTTCAATCTCGTCGTTGCAGTCTCGTAGCGACAATCTCGTCGTTGCCATCATGGTTACCAAAAAGTGCGTAATTTACTTGCCAGGGAAGGCGAGTAGGATCGGACCGAGCTGCGCAGCGTCATGACTCATTCGTGTCTTGGAGAATAGACGATGGAACCGATCCTACTTTACGGCTACCCCTTGGGCAGCTCAATGGGGCTTGTCGCTGCCCTGGAATGGCTAGGCCAGCCTTACCGCCTGTGCCGCGTTGATATGCTGGGCGAAATGCGTGATCCATCCTATGCGCGGATCAACCCTCGCCATGAAACACCCGCTTTCATCACTGATGAGGGCAGGGTGCTGAGCGAAACCATGGCGATTGCTGCCTGGCTAGAAGCCAGAGACGTCGAGCGGCGTATCAGTTTCGATCCGTTGACAGCGGAGGCTGATCGCATGCATCAGTTGATGGGGTTCGTGAACAGCGGCTTCACAGGGGCATTCACTCCTCTGTGGATTGCTTTGGAGATGGAAGTGCCAGACCCCACCATGCAGGCGATGCTGCGGAAATCAGGCATTGAGCGGGTTATCGAGCGGCATGACAAACTCGAAGCCATGATTGGAGAGGATGCCTTTTTTATTGGCGAACACCCGACACTCGCGGATGCGCTGCTGATTGGTGTTGCCCGCTGGCTCGAGTACTTCGATGTTGCCGACAAGGCGCGCTGGCCGAAACTAACGACACTTCGTCAGCGATTGGAAGCCGAGCCAGCCGTGATCTACGCGACAGCATTGGAAAGCGGCGAGAGTGTCCAGGGAACGGGTGCCTGCCTTGGCCATGTGTCACTGACTGAGGTGATCGAGCGATACGGCCATCAAGCCTGAGAAGCCCGTTGTGGCACCAACACAGCCCAGCGTGATGTCACGCTGGGCTGTGTTGCGTCAGATGATGTTCATCCTTTCACCACGAGGTGTTCGGCACGAACCTGCAGGGCTGAATGCTCAAGACACGAGCTTCAGCAGGGCCAGGGCGGATGCCTCGGAAGACGCGGGGTTCTGGCCGGTGACCAGCAGTCCGTCCACTTCGACATGAGACTGCCAATCGTCGCCCTTGGTATAGCGACCGCCGTGATGCTTGAGCATGTCTTCCACCAGGAAGGGGACGACCTGGGTGAGGCCCACGGCATCCTCCTCGCTGTTGGCGAAGCCGGTGACGGAGCGGCCACTAACCAGTGGCTTGCCATCGCTGCCTTTGACATGGCGCAGTACACCGGGGGCATGACAGACGGCTCCGATGGGCTTGCCTGCTCGGTCGGCACTTTCCAGCAGCATGATAGAGTCGTGGTCTTCGGCAAGGTCCCACAATGGGCCATGTCCGCCGGGATAGAACACCGCATCGAAATCCGCGATGGAGACATCGGCTAGCTTGTGGGTGTTGGCCAGGGCCTGCATGGCTTGGGTGTCGGCCTCGAAACGACGGGTGGTATCCGTCTGAGCGTCAGGCTCGTTGCTCTTGGGGTCGAGCGGAGGTTGGCCACCCTTGGGCGATGCCAGGGTCAAACTGGCACCCGCATCGATAAAGGCATAGTAGGGGGCTGCCAGCTCCTCGAGCCAGAATCCTGTCTTTGCGCCGGTATCACCGAGTTGGTCATGGGATGTCAGGACAATGAGAACGTTCATGGTATGCCTCTGTGCATGCTCTGGTGTGTAAGTCTGATGTGCTGGTGCGCAAGCTTCACGGTTCACCGACGCGGACGACGACCTTGCCGAAATGCTTGCCTTCAAGCAGGTCGATAAAGCCTTGGGGCGCTTGTTCCAGTCCGTTGATGAACGATTCGCGCAGCTTGACCTTGCCTTGTGCCAACCATTGGCTCATGTCGCGCATGAAGGGGGCCAATCCCGTTTCGTAATGGTCGAGAATGATGAAGCCCTGCATATGCAGGCGCTTGGCCAGTATCTGCATCATCAGTTGCGGAACGCGGTTCGGGCCTGCGGGTAGCTCTGTCTGGTTGTAGTGTGCAATCAGCCCGCACACGGGAATGCGTGCTGCGACATTGAGCAGGGGTAGAACGGCCTCGAACACGGCACCCCCCACATTTTCGTAGTACACGTCGATGCCATCGGGAGTGGCGGTGGTCAGTTGCTCAGCGAAATCCGGGGCCCGGTGATCAAGGCACACATCAAAGCCTAATTCTTCCACTGCATAGCGACACTTTTCAGCACCGCCGGCGATGCCTACGGCACGAGCTCCCTTTAGCTTGGCCAACTGACCCACCACTGCGCCGACGGGGCCGGTAGCTGAGGCCACGACGACCGTCTCGCCAACCTGGGGCTGACCAATGTTCAGCAAGCCGTGATAGGCCGTGAAGCCGGGCATGCCCAAGGCGCTCAAGGCCAGCGATGGCTGCGGCATGTTGCTGTCGAGTGGAATGAGATCAGAACCATCCGAGAGCGCATATTCCTGCCAGCCGCTATTGCCGTTGACCAGGTCGCCAACCTTGAATTTGGGATGATGAGACGCTTCCACACGGCTGACCGTACCGCCGACCATCACTTCGCCGAGCTCTACCGGAGGGGCGTAGGAAGGGGCATCGCTCATGCGTCCACGCATGTAAGGATCGAGGGAGAGGTAGATCGTGCGCAGCAGTACCTGTCTTTCACCAGGTGTTGGAACCGCTTGCTGCTCAAGGCGAAAATCGCTTGGCTTGGGGGCTCCGTTGGGGCGTGAGTTCAGGACGACTCGGCGATTGCTGGGGGGTGTCATGGTAGCTCCTTGAGTTGTGAGCATCGTGATGAATTTCAAGAGTAGACCAGTCGTCTACAGAGTGAACAAATTAAAGTGAGCAAATTAAAATGAGCAAAAAAACAGAGAGTAAAACTTCAGGGACAACACATTCCGCTAAGTCGAAATTTCACAGAGCAGAAGGCGTAGAGAATGAAATGGTAGATAGTGGAAAGTTTAGACAGTGGAAGAAGGCAGCCCCAGCAGCACATGGGTGGCTCTCAACGCTGTATCCAAGGGCTCGCGGTCGCGAGTGATCTTGGCGCGCAAGCTGGCCCCCAGCCAAAGCTGATAAAGCGTAGTCGCCGTATCCTGTGGACTGTTCTGGTGCAATAGGGAGCCATCGGCCATACCGGCTTCGATGGCCCGTGCCAGCCGGGCAATCACCTGATCGGTACCACATTGCAGCACACTGCGCATGGATTCGGACAGATCACTGACTTCCGCTGCCAGTTTTACGGCGAGACATTTGCCCTTTGGGTCACAGTCGGACTGGGTATCCCGCCATTTTATCCAGTAGCCCATCAACAACTCGGCTCCAGATACGCCAGGTTGGGTCAGACATGCCTCGAGCTGGTCCAGATAGGCGGAAAAATACGCCTCCAGGAGAGCTTCACCAAAGGCTTCCTTGGAGCCGAAGTAATGGTAGAACGAGCCCTTGGGCACGCCTGCTTCCTGAAGAATCTCATTCAGGCCAACCGCCGAAAACCCCTTGCCGCTGATGATAATCTGGGCAGTATCGAGGATGTGCTGGCGCATTTCGTTGATGGGGGATGTTTTCATGTTCAGCAGCATACTCATTATTAGACCAGTCGTCTACGAGCCGGTTTCTATAAAAGCCGGTCTTTTATGAGCATCAGGGAGCCAACGGAATGGATACAGCACTGGCCGCAGCGTGCGAAGCCACATGGCCCGCCGCAGAATATGCCAATGCAGGTGGGTTCAGCGTAGGGCGTGGACTTGGCGCCGGAGGGCGTGTCAGTTCCGCCCGGGCGGTAGGTGACTGGCAAGATAGTGACATTGGTGCTGCCATCGCCGTGCACGAACACTGGCAACAAGTACCACTCTTTCGGGTGGTGGATGACGAACAACGGCTAATTGTGGCTCTCGAAGCTCGCGGGTTTCAGTGTGAGAACCCGACCGTGGTCATGGAAACCGCAACCGCTGAATTGGCCACTCTGGCATTACCTCAAGGAATGGCTTCCTCCATCTGGCCGCCATCCGAGTGCCAGCGTGACATCTGGGCGGCGGGAAATATCGGCCCACAACGCCAGGCGGTGATGGAAAGAGTGCAGGGCGCCAAGGTCGCGATTCTCGGCCAAATGGAAGAATGCCCGGCAGGCGCCGCTTTCGTCGCTATAGCGCAAGGTGTGGCAATGGTGCACTGCGTCGAGGTGCTGCCCGGCTGTCAGCGCAGGGGGGTGGCCAGCCGAATGATGCACCAAGCAGCGCTTTGGGCCGTCGAACAGGGCACGCCGAGGCTGGCGCTGGCCGTTGGTCGCGAGAACACAGCCGCGGTAGCGCTGTATCGGCGTCTTGGGCTTCGGGAGGTGGCGGGATATCGCTACTATTCGCCACCAAAAGAAGAAATCTGAATCTGCTCGCCTTGCCTGGCACACCATATCTGGATTGATCTTGCATAGCCGGTAGGCAGGTTTCCAGGCAGATCATCGACAGGGAAAGTTTCGATCATCTGGTGTTCATGGCTCACCAGGGGAGTGAACTGGCCGAGCAGCGCACAGCCGTAAGTGGCAATGAAGACATGCTTGTGTGGAATGACCTCAAAGAGGTAAGTATCGATAATATCCTCTACACACACTTCTATACTGATTTCTTCCTGGAACTCTCGCGCCAGGCAGTCTTCCGGCGTTTCTCCAAGTTCTATGCGTCCCCCTGGAAGTTCCCATTCGTTACGCTCGTTGAGTGCCAATACCACCCTGTTGGACGGTAAGAGCAAGACACCTTTTATGGATACAGGAAACATGACGGCCTCTGGTAGTGGTTGGCTTGTTGATGCTGCATCTGAACACTTAAGGAGTATTCAAGTATTACATTGCCCTCGGCATCAACCTCCGTGCCTTCATGACAAATGGATCGGCACGGATGGACATCCACTCCCAGCAGGCTGCTGATGATCGTTTCCCTCTAAGGTCCAGCGGCCATATTTATACTATGTGTGACAGCTTCTCTATTCAGACCATGACGAGTAGAGCAGATTGGCTGCGCTGTGAAACGACCATTGGATGGAAGGCTGTAATGCCGAGCCATGCAACGACTTTAGACAGTGCGGCATGATTCCCCATGGAAACACCCCGAAAGTTGGATTGTGTGTTCAACTCTCGGGGCTGTTCATTGATGCTGGGGCTTGATATGACGCTTGGTCGAACTGACGTAGAAATCCTCTGATGACAATCAAGGGATGCTCTGCTCGATCAATTGAACGCCTGAGCCTCTAAATCTACTCTGCAAGCGCAGTGTATGGGATGGTGACCAATCCATACGAGTAGACTGGTGCACTGCCTTCATAGCCATCGACAAGGCTCAGTTCGCCGCTATCATGATCGATCTTGAATACCCACGTCACCCCGGTATTACCACTGATCACATTTACGTAATTACCGTCTGCACTCAAGTCCATGTCCAGGTAATACTCATTAAAATCATTGTCCTGGTAGGCGATTTCTTCTTTCAACTCGATGCTACCGTCTTCATTTACCTGGTAGGTCGAGATGCTTGAAGTCAGCGGATTCGTGGTCCACGCATATTTTCCATCTTGAGACGTTGTCACCCAGCAGACTGCCTGCTGCCCATCCCAGTAGCTGCTACCGGCGATAACATCTGGTGAAATGATGGACAGTTGGCCGCTCGCATCAATGTTGTACGAGGTCACTGATCCTGCTTGTCCCTCGAACAGCGGAAGGAATGGGTATCTTTCCTTATGTTCTGCGGACACAGGATTGAAGTTGTGTTCGCTATCAATAAAGCGAGTTTCTGTCACCAGCAAGATATTATTATCGTCCTGGCCACTGATGAGCTTTGTGCCGATAGGCAGGGCGAAGAACCTGCCGTCGGGTGCCAACGGTGAATCAATACTCGATACAGGCTCATCGGACAGTAGGCCATCACTGCCGACAGCATAAGAGTGCACGACCCCTGTCGTTATCTCGACTACCAGCAGGTACTTTCCATCTGGAGTAAACTCGACGCTGGCTGGGCGCCCGGTCAAGTCTCTTACGGAGTCGGGAATCGGTGTCAGGTACCCGTTTTCATCTATCTTGTAGCCTTTGATGTTTCCTTCACTGGGATCCTCTACTTTCTTTCCCATGCTGACGACATAGACAAGCTCTCCATAGGATGCAATACCATTGGGTTTTATATCACCCGCTTCGACCACATTGACCAATTCCAAGGATAAGTCGTCCTGTACTCTCAAGGACGATACGGTTCCATCGCCGGCATTCGCAATCAATACATTCTTGTTGTCCCAGGAGCGCCAAAGCCCATAGGCAGATGCCAGTGGATCGATGCCATCAGAAAATGTATGGCCAGATTCAGGATCGTATGGAAGGTCGAAAAGTTCGACAAACCCCGTTCCCTTGCCACCTGTTCCATATTCTCCTACTCGCGACAAGGTTCCATCGGAATACTGGACATAGCCAACAATAGAGTTCTCACTTGCATGGTTGGTGGCAACATATACTCCGCCAGTAATATCCTTTGCCAGAACATCGAATGACGCCAACACCATCATTGCTACCAAAGTCTTCTTCATGCGTTCCTCAGATTATTTCGTTCTTAGTGCTTTTAGTGATACCAGGCCTGGCATTGCGAGCATTTAGTATTTGCGATCAGCACTTCCTTACATCCACAGGCATTTCTGATGAATGAAATTTCTGCCGTACCAACTTGGCCCTGCTTGAAACACGCTAGCCGATGAGGGGGAAGGAAGTATCAGCAACATCAGGTCAGGAGAGAGAACAGACCAAGACTTGGGGAAACTGGCAAGGGTGCTGGGGGACAGGAGAGATCAATATGGGGAGCAAAATTCACATCATGACTGTCATATATAGCAATGAATGATGGGTAAGGCTGCCGCACGTCAGCGGCAGCTCAATCAATACATTCAGCATTGAAGCATCAACGGCTCAGCCACAGGCCCAGCGCAATGGCAACGGCCACAGTGATGAAGAAAATGCGATTGCGCATGCGAGTGTCGCGAGGGGGTTTGGTGGTCATGGTATTTTCTCGACGCTGAAGGGGTGGTCTGTCAGTGGTAAATGAGTGCAACATGGTAATCTCCTTATGCTGCTGTCTCTACTCACCTTCATCTGGTCCGGTCGCATACGTAAAGCGGCAATATAACAAGGAGCCCTGATGACTCAGTCCAATACAACACAGACAAAGACGCTCCTGCCGACGCTGATGTTCGCCCATGCCAATGGCTTTCCCGGACGCAGTTACCGCAGCCTGCTTGAACCGCTGAAGCAGCATTTTCGTGTCCAGCCGGTGGATCGCCTTGCTCATCATCCGGACTTTCCGGTGGGACACAACTGGTTGGCCTTGCGTGATGAATATCTGGAAGGGCTAGCGCAGATTGAGGGGCCGGTGATCGGTGTGGGCCATTCCATGGGGGGAGTGATCACTGCAATGGCGGCGCGTGAAGCCCCACAGCGCTTTTCTGCTGTGATCATGCTCGATCCTCCGCTGATGCTGGGGATTGATGCCCTGGCAATACGGGCCGCCAAGCTACTGGGCATGGTCGACCGAGTCACGCCTGCAGGCAAGACACTGGGCCGCAGACGGCAATGGAAGAGTCGTGAGGAAATGCGCTCCCACCTGCAGCGCAAGGGGCTCTTTCGCCACTTTACTGAGGATGCCCTGGATGACTATATCGCCGGAGGGACTCAGGATCTTGATGATGGCAGTGTGGTGCTGCGGTATGACCCGGATATCGAGGTAGAGGTATTCCGCCATATTCCCCATCATCTCGACAGCCTGCCGCAGGCATTGTGGGTGCCGGTTGGGGTGATTGCCGGGGTGGATTCGGACCTGCTGAACAAATCACGCCGGCGCCGCTTCAAGCGCCGCGGCATTCCTCTGAAGGAAGTGCCCGGTAGCCACATGTTCCCCATGGAACAGCCTGAAGCCACGCGTGCGGCATTGGTCGAGATGATCGAGCGGCTGTTGGTCGATAAAGAGGAAAGTGCATGAGCGTAGTTGATCAGCCGCCTGAGGCTATCACCCTGGCCGATGGACGGATTGCCGGCCTTGCCTGGGGGCGTCGGGATGCACCGACCTGGCTGGCTTTGCATGGCTGGCTCGACAACGCGGCCAGCTTCACCCTGCTGGCCCCCATGCTGGTCCAGCGCCTGGATATTCGCATCGTGGCCATCGACTTTTCCGGGCACGGTGAATCAGCCTGGCTGCCAGGCAAGTATGACTACGCCCTGTGGGATTACTGTCACGATGTGCTCGATGTCCTCGACGAGCTTGGTATCGAGCGCGCCACGCTGCTGGCCCATTCCATGGGGGCCGGGGTGTCTTGCCTGGTGGCTTCGGCCATGCCGGAACGTATCGAGCGCATGACGCTGATCGATGGGCTGGGTGCGCTCACCACACCGGCCGAAGAGACCCCTCAGCAGTTGGCCCGGTCTCTGCGTGTGCATCGTCGCCTGCGCACTGGCTCTCCGCGTTATGCCGATCTCGAAAGTGCTGTAGCGGCGCGCGTTGCAGGAGGAGTGACCAAGGTCGATGCGGATACGGTACGCCCTATCGTGGCGCGCAACCTTGTCGTTCTTGAAGAGGGTGGCATGCAGCTGCGCACGGATCCTCGCCTGGTGCGGCCTTCGCCGGTGCATCTGACGTCGGAGCAGGTCACCGCCATGCTGGGGGCCATCGAATGTAGGGTGACCCTGATCGAAGCCGCCGAGGGTAGCATTCTTGGCGAGAGCGAAAGCGGCAAGGCGCGACGTGCTGCAGTACAGCATCTCACACGTCATGTGCTGGCAGGAGGGCACCATCTGCATGCCTCTCCGGCCCATGTGCAAGCGGTCGCTGAAACCATCGTCGGGGCTCATGGCAGCATCTGATTCGGGCCGAGCAGAAATACCTGTGCCCGTGTCTCAAAAGCCCCTGGTCTAAAAAACAGTACATTATTCTCCTTTTATTAGAGCGTGCCCTGCTTCGATACTCGTGGTGACGATATGGCTCTGCCTTTGTGCAAGGAGAGCCGTCGTTGCCGCTATTACAACAGTTGTCGCCATTACAAAAACAGGGCACTCTCATGAAACTTTCCATGCTCCTCGATTGGCGCTTGCACAGCATCGTGGCGGTTGCCGCCTTGACCTCTGAAGCCATCGGTATCATCAAGATCCCCCTCGGGCCCGGTACTTTACTGCTGCTGCCACTGTTCTATGCCTTCATCATCGGGCTTCTGCTCAACCCTCACTTGTTCTCGGCTACATCTCGCCTGGTGCCGGTAAAGCTGAGTGAAGCGGCGGCTCCTGTCATTCTGCTATCGATCATGCCGTTCATTGCCCGCTTCGGTTCCACGATCGGACCGGCGATCGAGCAGATTCTCAGTGCCGGCCCAGCCTTGATCCTGCAGGAATTGGGAAACCTGGGCACGATGCTGGTGGCCATGCCATTTGCAGTGCTGGTGTTGAAGATGGGGCGGGAAGCCATCGGTGCCACCTATTCCATTGCCCGTGAACCCAACATTGCGATCATCTCCGACAGGTATGGTCTCAAGGGGCCAGAAGGTATCGGTGTCATGGGGGTCTACGTCGTGGGCACCATGTTCGGCACACTCTGGTTTGCCTTGCTGGCAGGTTATCTGACGACATTGGATATCTTTGACCCCCGCGCCCTCGCGATGGCCTGTGGAGTGGGCAGTGGCAGTATGGTGGCGGCCTGTTCGGGTGCCATTGCCGGAGCCTTGCCGGAACTGCGTGATGAGTTGCTGGCCTTCGCCGGCGCAAGCAACCTGCTGACCTATGCAACGGGGCTGTATATCTCGCTGTTCATTGCCCTGCCGATGGCCGAACGTATCTTCAAGTGGTGTTCAGGGCACCGGGCAGCACGCTCCGTCGGTGCCAAGGCAACCGTCGAGCAGGATTTCGCTGCCACGGTCAGTGACGAGGAGCGTCCCGAGCGCCACCTCGGTCAGACTGCCATCGTCATGGCGGTGGTCTGTGTGGTCGGATGGATCAGCAATACCATCAATGGTGGCTCCCTGATGATGGCGCTGCCAGGGATGGTGATCCTTTATGCCATGACCATGCTGGGGCTGGTCATCACCCGCTTTGCTCCTTTCTATCTGCCGGGTGTGGCCTGGGTCTCGCTGGTCAGCATTGTCGTGACCTTGCCCTGGTTCCCTGGCAATGCCTGGATCATCGAACAACTGCAGTCGGTGAGCTTCCTTGCCATCGTAACTCCGGTGCTTGCCTATGCCGGACTGGCACTGTCACCGCGGGAATTCACCATGTTCCGACAGGTCGGCTGGAAGCTGGTCATCGTGTCTCTGCTGGTCTTTACCGGCACCTTCATTGGCTCGGCTGTCGTGGCCCAGGCGCTTCTGTAGCCGAAGTGACTGCCATAGATGTAACTGCAACTGATATGACTGCAACTGATGCGACCGTAAACAGAGAGAACGCTATGTCGACGATCACCCCGGACCTGCTGCGTGAATGGCGTCGTGACTTTCATTGTCATCCGGAAACTGCCTTTGAAGAACATCGCACGAGTGCGCGCATCATCGAGATCCTGAGTGGCGAAGGGGTCGACATGGCCACCGGGCTGGGCGGTGGTACCGGCGTGGTGGCCTGGGTCGATGGCCGTCATGCCAGCAACCGTGCCATTGGGCTGCGTGCCGATATCGATGCGTTGGATGTGAGTGAAGCCAATGATGTCGCTCATGCCTCCCGGATTCCGGGCAAGATGCACGCCTGCGGTCATGATGGACACACCACCATGTTGCTGGGAGCCGCTTGTACATTGGCCAGGAATCCCGATTTTGCTGGCCGGGTCTACTTCATCTTCCAACCGGCGGAGGAAAATGAAGGTGGTGGACGTGTCATGGTCGAGGAAGGGCTCTTCGAGCGCTTTCCGATGGAGGCTGTCTATGGCATGCATAACTGGCCTGGCCTGGAGGTTGGTGAGGCCGCGGTGCATGATGCCGCGGTAATGGCCGCGTTCGACGTGTTTCGGGTCAAGATCACCGGCCATGGCTGCCATGCCGCCATGCCGCATATGGGCAAGGATGTGGTGCTGGCGGCATGTCAGTTGGTCAATCAACTGCAAGGAATCGTCAGTCGCGAGACACCGGCCCATCAGACTGCTGTCATGAGCGTAACCCAGTTCCATGCCGGGGATGCCTACAATGTCATGCCGGAAAGCGTGGAGCTGTGTGGCACCGTGCGCTGTTTCGACCCCGAACTACGTGACTATCTCGAGGCACGCTTTCGCCAGGCGATTGCAGCAATGGCGTCCTTTCATGGCCTGGAGGCCAGTATCGATTACCAGTCACGTTATCCGGCCACCTTCAATACGCCTGCTCATGCCAGCCGCTGTGCCGAAGTGCTGGAAGCGATGGCGGATATTCGCCAGGTACACAGAGACCTGCCGCCGTCGATGGCATCGGAAGACTTCGCCTTCATGCTGCAGCAGCGCCCCGGCGCCTACATCTGGTTGGGCAATGGCAAGGACAGCGCCGCCCTGCATAACCCGCATTACGATTTCAATGATGAGCTGTCGCCGATTGGTGTGACGTACTGGACCGCCCTGGTGAGAACACTTCTCAGCCAGGCCTGACCAGGCGGGCTTTCCTTTCACCAGGGGAAACACAGCAACTTATTCAGTAGTTCCCATACGACATGGTCTTGCCATGCCCTCGAGGCATGGCCTGGGGCCCCTGTGCCTGAATTCCGGCACTGGCGGCTCGCCTCAGACAAGCACAAACCAGGAGTTAGCATGAAGATCGTTGTAATAGGTTTGGGTCAGATGGGCGGTAACATGGCGCTGACGCTGCATGCCGCCGGGTTCGAGGTTCTGGGTACGGATGTCGCGGAGAATGCGCGCAACAGCATGGCATCGCGAGGGCTCGCGGTGATCAGTCCGGAGGATGCGCTGCCAGCGGCGGATGTCTATCTGCTGTCATTACCCACGTCAGCGCATGTTCGAGAGGTGATCGAGTCCTCTCCCGGAATACTGCGGCAGGCGCCGATGGGCAGCGTGATTGTCGATACTTCGACCAGTGATCCGGTGGTCACCCGGGAGCTGGCAGGGAAGGTGATCGAGGCAGGTCTGGCCTGGCTCGATGCCCCGGTCAGCGGAGGGCCGGCAGGGGCTGCAGCGGGAAGCCTCGGCATGCTGTTGGGTGGAGAGGAGGCAACCATCGAACGCGTCGAGCCCATGCTCAAGGTGATGTCTGCGCGCTACACCCATGTGGGCGCAGCGGGTAGCGGGCATGTGGTCAAGCTGGCCAACAACTACCTGTGCGCAGCACATCTGCTGACAACGGCCGAGGCTGTCGCGTTGGCACAACGGGCCGGCGTGGAACCTGAGGCTTGCCTGGCGGGGCTGAATAGTGGCTCGGGGCGCAGCGCTGTCAGCGAAGTCAACTTCCCCAAATGGATTATTTCCGACGCCTTTGACTCTGGTTTCACCACGGGCCTGATGCGCAAGGACCTGCGTCTGGCGCGCGACGCTGCCATTGGCCAGGGGCTGTCGCTGGATCTGCTGAGCCAGGTGGTGGAACGCTGGCACGCCGAGAGCGACGATTTGCCCGACAGTGCTGATTTCAACCATATCACCGATGCGATTCTGCGCCTTGCCGAAGGTAATGAAGCATCATTCCGCCAGGAGGACGTGCAATGAATTCTCCCAGCGATGTTCTTAACAGCGACGTTCTTAACAGCAATACTCTTAACCGCCAGGCAATAGCGCGTGTTTCCGAACTATTGGCTGCACTGGAAATGCAGGCGGAGACGCCGTTGACCAACTGGGTCAATGGGGAACTGGTGGCCGGGCAGGGGGAGGCCATTGAGCTGCTCGATCCTGTGACGGGGCTTCCCCTTGTCGCATATCGTGATGCAGGGAGAGCGGTGGTCGAGCAGGCGGTGGAAGCTGCAGCCCGTGCCCAGCAGGAGTGGATGGCGCTGACAGCCAGTGAGCGTGGACGACGCATGATGGCTGCGGCTGGGGCGTTACTCGGGTATGAGGAGACGCTGGCACGGCTGGAGAGTGTTGTGGCGGGCAAGCCCATCCGTGACTGTCGCGGTGAGGTCAACAAGGTCCGCGAGATGTTCGAATACTATGCCGGCTGGTGCGACAAGCAGCATGGTGAAGTGATTCCGGTACCTACGTCTCATCTCAACTATGTGCGTCCTGTACCTTATGGTGTTGTCGGCCAGATCACGCCTTGGAATGCACCGATGTTCACCTGCGGCTGGCAGCTGGCTCCGGCCATTGCGGCGGGTAATGGAGTGGTGCTCAAGCCCTCTGAGATGACCCCTTTCTCGTCGGTGGTGATTGCTATGCTGCTCGAGCGTAGTGGGTTGCCCAGGGGACTGATCAATATCGTCAATGGTGTGGGACCGACCACAGGGGCCGCGTTGACCGGCAACCCTGGCATCAGCAAGCTGGTCTTTGTCGGTTCGCCGGAGAGCGGTCGCCGTATCGCTCAGGCGGGGGCAGAGCGTCTGGTGCCGAGTGTGCTGGAGCTGGGGGGAAAGTCTGCCAATATCATCTTCGCCGATGCCAGGCTCGACGACGCCGTGGCTGGTGCGCAAGCTGCCATTTTCGCCGCTGCGGGGCAGAGTTGTGTGGCAGGCTCCCGGTTGCTGGTACAGAGGGAAGTCCTCGATGAGGTCTGCAAGCGTCTGGCACGCGCGGCCGGAGAGATAACGATCGGGCTGCCTGGTGATGATGCCACCCTGATGGGGCCGGTGCAGAACGCAAAGCAATATCAGCACATTACCTCAATGCTGGAGACGGCGCAGCGGCAGGGTGCACGAGTACTGTGTGGCGGGAAGCGTCCGGAGACCCTGCCGTCAGAGGCCACTGGCTATTATCTGGCCCCGACCGTGCTTACCGATGTCACCGAAGATATGGCCATTGCTCAGGAAGAAGTCTTTGGTCCAGTGGTGGTAGTCATGCCATTCGATAGCGAGGAAGAGGCAGTACGCCTGGCAAATGCTACTCGCTTTGGGCTGGCCGGGGCGGTATGGACTCAGGATCCCGCTCGCGCCCACCGGGTGGCTGCTCGTCTGCGTGCCGGTACGGTATGGATCAACAGTTACAAGGCGATCAATGTCATGTCACCGTTTGGTGGCTTTGGCGAGAGTGGGTTTGGTCGTTCCAGCGGCGTCGAAGGACTCAGGGAGTACACGGTTGCCCAGAGTGTCTGGGTGGAAACGGCGACATCCGCCAGCGTGGCCATGGGTTATGGCAATGGCGTAGGCTGATGAGTGGTCCTGTAGCCAGGTTCGGTTGACCTGGCTGCAGGTTTGAGCGGATCAGGAGTGTGTGGCGTTGATGCCTGCTTCAGTTCGTGAGTTGAAGGCGCGCATCCAGCGTTCCAGGTGACGCAGCAGTTGCAGCCCTGCCTTGGGCATGCGCCGACCGACTCGTGTGACGATATGGGCATGAGCCTGGAGAAAGCGTTCACAGTCCACGCTACGGGCAACGAGCAGGCCGTCCTCCAGCTCCCTGGCTGCTGCGAACGCGGGCAGTAGCGTGAGAGTCAGTTCGGAACGGGCGGCATGCTTGAGCACGGAAAGTGAGTTGGTCTGCATGCTGACCTGGTGGCGAAGACCGGCTTCCCGGAAGCCTTCCTCGACCAGTTGGCGAACCCCATGGCCAGTACGCCACAGCGCCAGAGGGTGCTCGCTGAGCGTGGTCAGGGACAAGGTGTCGCCTGTTGCTGTCAATGGGTGCGTCGGGGACATCAGCGCCACCAGCGGCTGGCGGCTGGAGTGCCAGAAGCGCAACTTGGGGTGGACTCGCTCGTGGTACATCAGCCCGATATGGGCCTCGTCTTCGACGACGGCATCAATGATTTCACTGGTGCTTCCCGTATTCACATCGAGGCGTACGCCTCGATAACTCTCGGTAAAGGTACGTAGCGGCGTATCGATCAAGTCACCGACGAAGCCTTCGCCGACGGTCAGTGACAGGTGACCGGTTTCCAAGCGTTGGTATGCATCAAGCTCTTCACTGAAGGCGTCATCAAGGGCTGAGCGTTTGCGGCAGTAAGCCAGCAGCATTTCTCCCACTGCCGTCGGAACCACGCCATTGCGTGAGCGCTCCAGTAATGGAGCGCCGAGAGCTGTCTCGATCAACGCGAGCTGGCGGCTGACGGCAGAAGGGGCGATATCCAGGCGTGTTGCGGCCTGACGCACAGACCCCGCCTCGATTGTCACCTGGAAGTAGACCAGCCGTTGGTGGGGAATATCCATGTGATGTTCTCTGATTGCCCAAGCGATGAGTGTACTGGTCTCTTGGTCAGTTTTCCTGATAGGTGATGCTGGCGAGGTGCCTCCGTTCCATCTCACCCGCTTCGTGTGCCATGCCTGTGCAGCTTGCCTGGATAGGGGGGAAGGACAGGCAAGAACAGGAAAACTGTGCTATCCCTTCGCAGGCGAATAAAGGAAACGCGGAATAAATGGCGTGACCTGTTTCTCATGATGTCACTTCTCTCGGTGACACTGAATTCTCTGGACGGGATCCTCCAATGACCAAGCTTCTGATGGATAGGCCTTGTCGTTCCTTGTTGCTGGCAATAAGTGCTGGCTGTGTGACGTCGTCAATGATGGCGGCCTCCGTCGCCAGTGCGGCACCCCCTGAGCAGCGTCATGACCAGGTCGCGGGCTGGTTTCGCATGATGGTCGGTGGAGATGAGATCACGGCGCTATACGACGGCTATGTCGGTATTGATACCGCGCTGCTGTCCGGCCTCGATCAACAGCAGATTCGTGAGCGTCTGGATAGCCTGTTCATCGATAGCGAGAACGGTGTGCAGACGGCGGTCAATGCTTTCCTGGTACACACCGGGGAGCACCTGGTGCTGGTGGATGCCGGGTCTTCGGCGTGCTTTGGGCCGACCCTGGGGCATGTGCCCGACAATCTGCGCGCTTCCGGATACACGCCTGAAGATATCGATACCATCTTGATGACGCACCTGCATCCGGATCATGTCTGTGGCCTGACAGACAGTGAAGGCAATGCCATCTATCCCAATGCTGAATTACGTGTCAGCCAGGCGGATGCAGATTACTGGTTGAGCGAGGAGCAGGCGGCGGCCGCCCCTGAAGATGCTAAAGGCTTCTTTGAGATGGCCCGCAATGCTGTCGCTCCCTATCAACAGGCAGGGAAGCTTGAGACCTTCCAGCCGGGAGACGAACTGATGGACGGTGTGTCGGCACAGGATACTTCTGGACACACTCCTGGGCACACCAGTTTCCTGTTCCAGGACGAAGATGAAGACATGCTGGTATGGGGAGATGTGGTCCACAGTTACGGGGTGCAGTTTTCCGATCCCAGCGTGGCCATCGAATTCGATAGCGACCAGCAGCAGGCGATTGCCGCTCGTCAGGCGGTATTGTCAGCGGCTGCGAAGGATCAGCACTGGGTGGCCGGGGCACATATGCCGTTCCCCGGCATCGGTCATGTGATTCGTGATGGCGAGGGCTATCGTTGGTTACCAGTGGAGTATGGTCCTGTCAGTGAATGACATAGGCATTCAGGGAGAAACGAAGAATGAGAGTCGTGACCCTCAAGGCCCCAGGCGGGCTCGATAATCTGGTGGTGGAAGAGCGTGAGGCTCCGGGAGAGCCGAGGCCTGACGAGATTCGTGTACGTCTGCATGCCAGCTCGCTCAATTTTCATGACTACGGTGTCGCCATTGGTGCCATTCCCACTGCGGATGGTCGTATTCCGATGGCGGATGGAGCCGGGGTCGTCGAGGCAGTGGGTGCAGGCGTGACGGATTTTTCGGTAGGCGATGCCGTGGTGTCGACATTCTTTCCAACATGGTTGGAAGGACCTGCGCGTGTCGGTGATTTTTCCACTACCCCGGGGGATGGCGTCGATGGCTATGCTCTGGAAAGCGTGGTGCGCCCGGCGACCTGGTTCACGCATCAGCCCAAGGGCTATTCCCATGAGGAATCTGCCACGTTGACCACGGCGGGCCTGACCGCATGGCGAGCCCTGGTTGCTGATGGCGGGCTCAAGGCCGGAGACACGGTGCTGGTGCTGGGAACGGGAGGTGTCTCGATCTTTGCTCTGCAGTTCGCAAGGATGATGGGAGCGCGTGTGATCGGCACGTCTTCATCGGAGGAAAAACTAGAGCGGCTCAAGGCCATGGGGGCCGAGCATGTCATCCATTATCGTCAGGAGCCCGAGTGGGGGCGCAAGGTAAAGGAAATCACCGCGGGCGTCGGTGTCGATCATGTGGTCGAGGTGGGGGGCCCTGGAACCTTGCCGCAGTCCATCGAGGCAGTGCGCATTGGTGGGCATATTTCACTGATAGGTGTACTGACAGGGCGGCAAGGAGACATTCCTACCGCCAAGCTGATGGCCAAGCAGGCGCGCTTGCAGGGGCTGATCGTTGGCAGCCGGCGTCAACAGATGGAAATGATCCAGGCCATCGAAGCCTGTGGCATGAAACCACTCATTGATAGCCGCTTTGCTCTGGAAGAAATTGCTGCAGCCTTCCGTCATCAGGAATCTGGCAAGCATTTCGGCAAGATTTGCCTGAGCTGGTGACAGACCGCAGCAATGACAGTGGCTTTCAGCGCCTGGAACACCAGGCGCTGGAAACATGAGGTCAGGGCTTGTCTTGAAAGTCGGTGAGCGTAGGCACCTGTCAGCCAGGCCCTAGGCCTCTTTCTCGCAGTTGACCATCCAGGCAACGCCAAAACGGTCCGTCAGCATACCGAAGCGCTTGGCCCAGAAGGTTTCTTCCAGCGGCATCTGTATGGTGGCGTTGTCGGATAGCGCCTGGAACAGTCGCTCAGCCTCTTCGGGGGTATCGACGCCCAGTGTCAGGCTGATGCCTTTGATGCCTTCGAAGGGAGCAGGACATTCAGGCGCGACATCCGACCCCATCAAGACATGGCCATCGACCACCAACCGGGCATGCATGATCATTTCCCGGGAAGCGACGGATATCTGTTCATCATCGGGGGCCTCTGAATAGGGGAGCATGGCAACGATCTCGCCACCGAGGGTGCGCTGGTAGAACTCGAAGGCTTCGCGACAGTTGCCATCGAAGGTCAGGTAGGCATTGAGCAACATGAGTCTTTCTCCTGAGGTAAATGACATTAGGTAAAGGGCATCTTCATTCGACATCATGATGTCGAATGAAGATGCGTGGATTCGACAACACTCGAAACACGTCCTGTGATATTGCTCAATCGTGTCTACAGAGAAACACAGACTTCCTTGGCTCAAGGGCGCCAGGCCAATGGATGATCCGCATTGAGCACACCATCTTCATCCCAGTCGCTCCAGCCACTGAAAGGAATAGGGGCGTCACTGCCGAGCCGCTTCAGGCGGCGTATCCAGCCTGCCTTCTCATCTTCCAGGTGGGCGCGAAATTCGCTCTCGTCCTGATAGCTGACACCACTGCCCTGTATACCGTAGATGACATGCGGCGGTAGCACCGTCATACCTAGGTAATACAGTGAGCAATGCAGAGGCCACAGCAATGTTGCCATGTCGCCGCCGCGGCCATGACGAGTGAAAGCAGGTGCCGGTGAACCGGCAGTCAGAGAGGCCATCACTCGCTTGCCAGAAAAATAGCCACGGTCGTAACGCATGCTGCCGGAATAGGTGCCGCCATAGACCATGACACGGTCGAACCAGCCCTTGAGCATGGCGGGCAGTCCATGCCACCACAGCGGAAACTGCAGAATCACTAGATCGGCGCGTTCGATACGCTGGAGCTCGCGTTGTACGTCGCTGGGCAGAGTGCCTGCCTGAAATGCCTGGCGTTGTTCGGTCAGGGGCAGGAAACGATCAGGCTCGATGCGTTGTAGATAGTGTGCTGGATGCTCGACAGGATCGAAGCTCTCGGCATAGAGGTCCGATACTTCCACTTGATGGCCGAGATCTTCCAGGGTGGAGACTGCCAACTCTCTCAGGGCGCCGTTGAAGGATTGGGGCTCGGGATGGCAGAACACGATTAGAACCTGCATGACATGACTCCGCTATGGAAACTCTGCATAAATGTCTGCGCTACTCAATCACTGGGCTATAGCCGCCATCCATGGCGGCTACCCTTCGGGCCATCCTGAAGGATGTTCTAATTCGCTCCCGGCGAATTGGTGCGCGGTGCTCACCATCCTCACCTATACCCCATAGGCTCCAGTTGTTGTGCTCCGGGCGCCTTGCGACCCACATGGATGTGGGAAGTGCGATGGTTCGTCGGGAACGAACATAGCCGCTTGAGTATGCTCGTCGATTTATTTAGTGGTTCCCTGAGAA
Source organism: Halomonas sp. (assembly GCF_029263665.1). Taxonomy (GTDB): domain Bacteria; phylum Pseudomonadota; class Gammaproteobacteria; order Pseudomonadales; family Halomonadaceae; genus Halomonas. Next base: position 50,082 of record NZ_JAJUFQ010000020.1, on the reverse strand, counting down.
TGGTCAGTACAGGCTAAGCTGTGCAGTAAAGAACGGGAATTGCATAGATATGCCAATGGAGTTTGCATGAATGAACAGCTGCGTTGGGACGACTTGCGCATCATTCAGGCCATTGTCTCAACGGGGACGCTGGCCGGAGCAGGACGTCGGCTCGACACCAGTCATGCCACGGTATTCCGGCGCTTGAATGCGATTGAGGCCCGCTTGGGCGTCGCGCTGTTCGAACGTTCCAGGATGGGGTATGTGGCTACTTCTGCAGGGGAGGACCTGTCGGCGGTGGCGGCGCGTGTCGAAACCGAGATCATCGCAGCAGAGCGGCGTGTTGCAGGGCGTGATTTGCGTCTTTCCGGCAGCGTAAGGGTGACGACAACGGACACGCTGATGATGGGGATATTGTCGCCATGTCTCGCGGACTTTCGTGCCGAGCACCCGGATATTGCGCTGGAAGTTGCGATTTCCAATCGGCTGTTCAATCTTTCCCAGCGTGATGCGGATGTAGCGATTCGCCCTTCTGATTCACCACCGGAACACCTGGTTGGGCGCCGGGTCGGACGTATTGCCCAGGCGGTCTATGGCCGAAGGGATCTACCCGCCAAGGATTTCCATGATGCCGACTGGGTTGGCCCGGATCGCCACCTCGGCTATGCCGCGCTGGAGCGCTGGATGACGAGAGCCGGTGTTACCGAGCGTTGCTGTTATCGCGTCGATACCTTGCTTGGCATGCTGGCAGCGGTTCGGGATGGCCAGGGGCTGGCGGTATTGCCTTGCTACCTGGCAGATGCCGAACCATCACTGTGCCGGTTTGGCGAGCCTATCCATGAGCTTGCCACCGATCTGTGGCTATTGACGCACCCTGACTTGCGCCGGGTGGCACGTGTCCGTGCCTTCATGACTTTCATGGCCGATGCTTTGGCAGCCCGGTCGATGCTGCTCGACCTAGATGTCGATTCTCTGGGGCTTCATTCGAAATAACAGTGAGGCACAGCCAAGCTGGGCCAGCTACTTTTCGAATAGCAAGGAGGGATGATCATGCAATACATGCTGATGTGCTGTATTGAGGAATCACTTTGGGAGGCATTGCCAGAGACTGAGCGGGCTGAAGTCATGGAGGATTACAACATCCTGATTCAGGACATGGTGACCAGCGGGACGTATCGCGGTGGTGCGCGTTTGCAGTCGACGGTCAGCGCGACCACTTTGCGCCAGCGCAATGGAGAACTGACGATGGTGGATGGGCCTTTTGTCGAAAGTCGGGAGCAACTGGGTGGCTTTCATGTGGTGGAATGCCGTGATCTTGACGAAGCACTGGCCCTGGCACGGCGTATCCCGCCACTGCGTGTCGGAGGGGCGGTGGAAGTGCGGCCGGTGGATCCGGCGTATCGGCTGTGAACCTGGACACGCTCTACCGGCGTGAGTATGGGCACCTGCTGGCCGGACTGATTCGCCGCTTTGGTGATTTTTCCCTGGCCGAGGATGCGCTGCAGGCTGCCTTTGAGGCGGCAATGGTCCAGTGGCCCAAGGAAGGGCTTCCAACAACGCCGGTATCCTGGCTGTCGGCCACGGCGCGGCATAAAGCGCTGGACCAGTTGCGTCACCGCCAGATGCGCGAGCGCAAGTCGAATGAACTGGTCAGTCATATTGAACTGCTGCTCGCAGGTGACCCTGATGAGCCGGAACCTCTGGACAGCCTGCGGCTGATGTTCACCTGCTGCCATCCAGCTCTGGGGCGACCGGCGCAGGTTGCCTTGACGCTGCGCACACTCGCCGGATTGACCACCGAGGAAATTGCTCGGGCTTTCATGGTGCCAGTGCCGACACTGGCCCAGCGTCTGGTGCGAGCCAAGGCCAAGATTCGCGATGCCGGCATTCCGTTTGACGTGCCCGATGGTGATGCCCTGAGCGAGCGCCTCGACTCGGTATTGGCCGTGATCTACCTGATATTCAACGAGGGCTACGCCGCCAGCCAGGGGGAGCGCGTGGTGCGGGATGACCTGTGCCGACAAGCGATAGAGCTGGGGCGCCAACTGGTAGGGTGGCTGCCGGCAGAAAGCGAGCCGCGTGGCCTGCTGGCCTTGATGCTGTTGCACCACTCGCGGCGGGATACTCGGACCGATGAGGCAGGGGATCTGGTACTGCTGGAGGATCAGGACCGGTCACGCTGGGATAGCGAAGCAATCGAGGAAGGCATGGCCCAGATCGGCCTGGCAATGCACAGCGCCGTTCTGGGGCCCTATACATTGCAAGCGGCCATCGTTTCTCATCATGCCAGGGCAGCAACGGCGGAGGAAACGGATTGGCGGCGTATTGCAGCGCTCTACAGCCTGCTTTATGGCATGCAGCCGAGCCCTGTTGTGGCACTCAATCGTGCTGTGGCAGTGGCCATGGCCGATGGCCTGGAGCAGGGGCTGGCTCTGCTCGATCAGGTTCATTTGACAGACTATCACCTGCTGCCGGCCACCCGCGCTGATCTGCTGCGTCGTCTTGGGCGTTTGCCTGAGGCCGCCGAACAATATCGTCAAGCCCTGAGCCTAGTGACTCAGGAGCCAGAGCGACGTTTCCTTGAGCGGCGCTTGGCGGAAGTCACGGGAGGCTGAGAGAATGATTGGACTAGCCTGATAAGCAGGTCTGATTGCGATCAAGGAGGATGGAATGATCCAGGTACATCGGCAGAGCTATCCTTCTTCGGTTTCCGGCAAGCGTATTGCGCTGACCCTGGGGAGTGGTGGCGCACGTGGCTATGCCCACATAGGCGTGATCGAAGAACTGCTGGCACGGGGCTATGAGATCACCGCGATCGCCGGTTGTTCCATGGGCGCGCTGATCGGGGGGATCTATGCCGCCGGACAGCTTGAAGCCTATCGCCAATGGTCGGAGGAACTGAGTACCTTCGGCGTGCTGCGCCTGCTGGATGTGACCTTCGGTTCCATGGGAGCCATGCATGGCAAGAAGGTCATGGGCAAGATCGAGTCATTCATCGGCGATATCCAGATCGAGGACCTGCCGATTCCTTTCACTGCTGTTGCCACTGATCTGGTGCGCCAGCGTGAGGTGTGGTTTCAGCGAGGTTCCCTGCTCAAGGCTATCCGAGCATCCATTGCCATCCCCGGGGTGTTCACGCCGGTAGAAGATGAGGCTCGTTTTCTGGTGGACGGAGGATTGCTCAATCCCCTGCCGATCCTGTCCACGGTATCTGAAGAAGCCGACCTGATGATGGCCGTCAATGCGACAGCCATCAATGCAGCGAATGTGACGCTTCGGGATTTACTGCCCGAAGAAAATGCCGAGGCTGAATCCAGCTCAAATTCCCGTTCAAGGTCATTTGCAAAGTCCAGTGCAAAGCGCCTGTTTCTTGGAGAGCTTCGTCGAAGTGGGCGGCATGACCCCTTGAAGGAGGCGAGTGATGATGTCGAGGCGCATGAGCTAAATGATGATGAGAAGGAAGAAGCCACCCATCGGCTATTGGCTTCGGTGCGTCGTACCGCTGAGGCTGACCGTGCCGAACGCGGCGTAGTGGCGTTGGGCAAGAAGGAGTGGAGTCGGTTGGCGATGATTCTGATGTCCTTCGATGTCACCCAGGCTGCGCTGGCACGCTACAAGATCGCTGGGTGTCCGCCGGATATTCTGGTGGAGATACCCAAATCAGTATGTGGATCCTTTGAATTCCATCGTGCCCATGACCTGATTCGCCTGGGACGCCACTTGACCAGCCAGGCGTTGGATCGCCTGGAGCGCTATACGGACGGTTGATGGAAGTGTGCCTGATAAGCAAGCGTCAGTTCGCTGGACTGATGGCTTACCGGGTTGAGCGGCGCAGCAATATGTATACCGCACCTGTGCCGCCGTCAGCATCGGTAGCGGAGCAGAAGGCGAGAACGCTGGGCCACTCCCGCAACCACGCATTGACATGGCTCTTGATCACCGGGTAATCGGTGGTGGCCCCCCAGGCCTTGCCATGTACCACCAGCACACAGCGCTGCCCTGATGCATAGCTATCACGCAGGAAACTTTCGAGCTCGACGCGTGCCTCCTCCAGGGTATAGCCATGCAGGTCGAGTCCTGCTTCCCAGGAAATTTCACCGCGCTTGAGCTGACTGCGGGTGCGATAAGGCAGATCGGGCAGGGCGAAGTCGAGATATTCCGATGGGCGCACGGCTTCAACACGCCCATCGGAAGTACGACCTGTGACGCTGTTGTCAGCACTGAGGGCAGCGGCACGACGTGCCGCTGCTGCGGGATCCTGCTCACCATCGGCACGGCGGCGCTTGCCAGTATCAGCCTGGTTGGTCTTGATGCGTCGTACGCCAGCCTGTTTCAGGGCCTGACGAAAGGCATTGATGTCATCATCGGGCGGAGGCTGGTGTCGACTCATGGGCAATGCTGAACTGGGTTTTGGCAGGGCTGCACAGTATAACGTGGCAAGGTGGCGGCGATAACCGCTTCTTTGCGGACTCTTCCGTTCGTACAGATTGCGTACGAGAACAGCAATCGTGCAGGGTTTTCGCTACAATCTCGAACGCGGTCGGGCTAGCTGATCGCTTATCGTTAACCCTATCGACAGGATTGCCCCCTTGGCCGATACCGCTTCCAATGCCTCTACGCTGGTGCTCGATGACAAAGCCCTGGCCGAAGGCCTGATCACTCTGCGCGATTGCTTACGCTGGGCCACCAGTGAATTCCATCTGGCCGGCCTGACATATAGCCATGGTACGGACTCTGCCTGGGACGAAGCTGTCGCCTTGATACTCGGTGCCCTGCACTTGCCCTGGGACGTGGATCCCAGCGTGCAGGAAGCGCGTCTGTTGCCGATGGAGCGGGAGCGTATCGTCTCCCTGGTTCGCGCACGTATCAGCGACCGTCGACCGCTACCCTACCTGCTGGGCGAGGCATTCTTTGCTGGCTTGAGCTTTGCGGTGGATGAACGCGTGCTGATTCCGCGCTCGCCCATTGCCGAACTGATCGAAGATGGCTTCCAGGCCTGGTTTCCCGAGGAGCCGCCGGCACGCATTCTGGACCTGTGCACGGGTTCTGGCTGTATCGGTATCGCCGCGGCCCATTACTTGGCGACAGCTGAATTGGACCTGGCGGATATCAGCCAGGATGCGCTGGCCGTGGCCCGGGCCAATATCTCCCGCCATGATGTAGGACGCCGAGTACGTGCAGTGCATAGCGATGTCTTCGATGGCCTGCAAGGGCAGCGTTATGACCTGATCGTATCCAACCCCCCGTATGTCGATGCGCGTGATCTGGCCAACATGCCGGCAGAATTTCGTCATGAACCAGGGCTGGCGTTGGGGGCAGGAGATGATGGCTTGGATATTGTGCGTCGCATCCTGCGCGAGGCTCGTGAGCACCTTACGGATCGTGGTGTGCTTATCGTCGAGGTGGGCAATTCCGACCACCACCTGGAAAAGGCCTTTCCTGAAGTGCCTTTCCTGTGGCTCGAATTCGAGCGTGGCGGCCAAGGGGTGTTTGCCCTTACCGCTGATGAACTCGACGCCCATGAGGCGTCCTTTGCTTCCTGAAATGGCTCCCTGAAACCTGTTGATGAGAAATTCAGGCCGAACGACTGAGGAACGCCCATGTCTGGCAATACTTTCGGCAAGCTGTTCACTGTAACCACCTTCGGCGAAAGCCATGGTCCTGCACTGGGGGCTATCGTCGATGGTTGTCCCCCGGGCATGCCTCTGTGTGAGGAAGACCTGCAGCATGACCTGGATCGCCGTCGTCCGGGAACATCCCGTCATACCACTCAGCGTCGCGAACCGGATCAGGTAAGGATTCTGTCTGGCGTATTCGAAGGTGTCACCACCGGCACACCGATTGGCCTGCTGATCGAGAATACCGATCAGCGCTCCAAGGATTACGGCAAGATCAAGGACCAGTTCCGGCCAGCGCATGCGGACTATACCTATCATCACAAGTACGGTATCCGTGATTACCGAGGCGGAGGGCGTTCGAGTGCCCGGGAGACTGCCATGCGTGTGGCAGCTGGAGCCATCGCCAAGAAGTACCTGGCTGCCCAGGGCATCCAGGTGCGTGGTTACATGAGCCAGCTGGGTGACATTGCCATCGAGTTGCGTGACTGGGAGGCGGTGGATAGTAATCCCTTCTTCTGCCCTGATCCTGACAAGCTGCCGGAACTCGAGGCCTACATGGATCAACTGCGGCGTGATCAGGATTCGGTAGGGGCTCGCGTGACTGTCGTAGCCGAGGGCCTGCCGCCTGGGTTGGGTGAGCCGATCTTTGATCGCCTGGATGCTGAGTTGGCCCATGGGTTGATGAGCATCAATGCAGTGAAAGGCGTCGAGTTCGGCGATGGCTTTGGTGTCGTGACTCAGCGCGGCAGTGAGCATCGCGATGAGATGACCCCTGAAGGCTTCCTGTCCAACCATGCTGGCGGTGTGCTGGGGGGAATTTCCAGTGGTCAGACGCTTATCGCTCATCTGGCGCTCAAGCCAACTTCCAGCATCACCATTCCCGGACGTTCCATCGACGTGCATGGAAATCCCGTGGAAGTGGTCACCAAAGGTCGCCATGATCCCTGCGTTGGCATTCGTGCCACTCCCATCGCCGAAGCGATGATGGCGTTGACCCTGATGGATCATCTACTGCGTCATAGAGCACAGAATCTGGAGGTAGAAGTGTCGACTCCGCGCCTACGCTAGGTCATTCTGAAGACGAGTCATTCCAGATACGCAGTCAGTCTTGCCAGACTGGCTGTAATGGACTGCTACACTCAGGGTACCGGGATACAAGTCCAGATGGCCGGTACTATAGACCGGTACCATAGGTAGATGAAGAGGCCGCCATGAAGATCAATGTCGAGTTCGACCTCACCCCCGAGGAGTTTCGCCAGGCGCTGGGCCTGCCCAACATCGAGGCATTCCAGCAGGATCTGCTTGACCGGATTCAACGCCAGATGGAATCCGGAGTGGAAGGCTATGATCCAATGAGCCTGATGCAGCCTTTTCTCCAACAGCCCGCATTGCAGCAAGGGCTTTCCCAAGGGCTGGCCAGCTTTGGCAACTATCAGAAAATGATGCTCGATATGCTCACCCAGGCAGCCAGTCGTGCCCGTACGAGCAGTCACGAAAACCATGAGGATGATACTGCCACAGACGACAGTGCCGCCAAGGCAGCATCGGCGAGCCGATCCTCAGCCTCGGCCAGTTCTCGCACCAAGCGCAGCAGCTCGACACGTAGCAGGAGCAGCAAGTCCTGATACGCAAACTGGCAGTGATATGGAGGCTGTCAAGGAAGGGCTCGGGATTTGGCTCCTGTCATGGAATTGTCATTGCGGGTATGCCAGACTGAAGTTTGCTGCGATGCAGCACAATCATTTCCCTGATGGTTCACGACTTGACCGATTGCAATCCCACAGGCCATTACCACTTGATATCAGGAGGATAAGGCCATGCAAGACAAGGTATTCGAAAACTTCAATGAGCAGACCCGTCAGTTCTTCGAGCCGATGCGCAAGCTCAATTCCCTGATGCTCGACAATATGGAAAAGTTGTCGCAGCACCAGATGGAATCAATGAAGCGCTATAGCCAGATGGGCACCGAGCGCATGCGCGATGCGACAGAAATTGCCGATACTGAGGGACTGCGCGACTTCACTACCCGCCAGGCTGAGATGCTCAACGAGCTGTCCTCGCAGATGCTGGAAGATGCACGCACCATGAGTGAGATGAGCCTGGAGTTCAAGGCTCAGCTCGAAGCCTTGCTTGCCGAGTCCGGCCAGGCGTTTGTCGATCAGGTTTCCCAGATGGGCAATCAGGCCAGCGAGGTCGCCCAGCAGATGGGAGAGCAGGCCAGTGAAGCCGTCCAGAAGGCAGCCCCGAAATCCAGCCCTGCACGCGCTTCCAGTCGTCGCAAGACATCTTCCTGAGCACAATTTCTGACTCGCAGGCAGAACCGATGCGACAGGGAGGTTGCGTCGCGCAGAATTCCATCAACAAGAACCCAGCTTTCGTGTGTGCAGGAGGTGGCAATGTTGTCTGGTGACCCGAAGATGTCACAGGATGCAGCTCAGGAGTGGAGCGACCAGTTATCTGCCTTTGGTGAGCAGTATCAGGCACTGATGGAAGACATGCTGGGCCGCATGATTCCCAGTGAAGCAGCCGATGCCGTACTGGAAGATATCCGCAACAGCTTTCAGGCGGGGGCAGAGTCGCTGATGAACAATCCGACTCTGCTGTGGGAAACACAAACCAAGCTACTGCAGGACCAACTGGCGCTGTGGCAGCAATCCATGCAAGTGGCTAATGGGGAAAGCGCTGGAGTATCCCTGGCACAGCCACCGAAGGGAGATCGTCGTTTCAAGGATGAGGCCTGGACCACCGAGCCTGCTTACAACGCCATCATGCAGCAGTATCTGCTGTTCTCCGAGACAGTGGAAAGGCTGGTCGGACGCCTGGAAGGCATGACGCCGGGCGACAAGCGCAATCTGTCGTTCTATGTGCGGCAGATGGTCAATGCCATGTCGCCCACCAACTTCGTTTCCACCAACCCGGAAGTCATGCGCAAGACGCTGGAGACACGAGGCCAGAACCTGGTCGATGGCCTGGCACGCCTGCGGGAAGACCTGGCCAACTCCGCAGAAGGCCTCAACGTTACCATGACCGACCGCAAGGCCTTCGAAGTCGGCAGGAATATCGCCATCAGCCCTGGTGCGGTGGTGATGGAAAATGAATTGATTCAGCTGATCCAGTACACACCGAGTACCGAGAAAGTCTTCAAGACGCCATTGCTGATCATCCCGCCGTGGATCAACAAGTACTATGTGCTGGACCTGCGCCCCGAGAATTCCATGGTCAAGTGGCTGGTTGACCAGGGGCACACCGTATTCCTGATTTCCTGGCGCAATCCGGGACCTGCCCAGAGTGACCTGACCTGGGCAGACTATATGCAGTTTGGCCCTATTGCGGCGCTGGAAGGTATTGAGCAGGCGACAGGCGAGAAATCGGCCAATTTCCTGTCCTACTGCATTGGTGGAACCCTGGCGGCTTCTACTCTGGCTTATCTGACCAGTACTCGTCGTGGACGCAAGGTCAAGTCCGTGACCTATATGGCGACGCTGCAGGATTTTCGCGACCCGGGCGAGATTGGTGTCTTTCTCAGCGAGCCTGTATTGCAGGGTATCGAGTCCAAGCTGGAGAGGGATGGCTACCTGGATGGGCGGGTGATGGCCTATTCCTTCAATCTGTTGCGCGAGAATGATCTGTTCTGGTCGTTCTATGTCAGTAACTATCTCAAGGGGGAAGAGCCGGCAGCCTTCGATCTGCTGTACTGGAATACCGATGGCACCAATCTGCCGGCAGGAACCCACGGTTGGTACCTGCGCCACCTGTACCAGGAAAATCGCCTGGTCGAGCCGGGTGGTGTGGAGCTTGATGGGGTCAAGATCGATCTGCGCAAGGTCTCTACCCCAAGCTACTTCGTTGCGACCCGGGAAGACCATATTGCCAAATGGAACAGCAGTTACTACGGTGCATTGCTGCCTAAGGGGCCGGTCACGTTTGTCCTTGGAGGATCCGGTCACATTGCCGGAATCGTCAACCCTCCGCACAAGAACAAGTATGGCTACTGGACCAATGATGAGCTGCCGGAGAGCCACGAGGCATGGATGGCGGGAGCCGAAGCCCATGAAGGGTCCTGGTGGCCACACTGGCAGGAATGGATGATCGGTAACGGCTATGTCGATGCAGACAAGATGGTGGATGCCCGCCAGCTGGGGGATGGGGAGCTTCCGCTGCTGGAGCCTGCCCCTGGTCGTTACGTCAAGCAGAGCATTCCTGACGTGTTGGGGGAATCAACGCAGAACGGGTGAATTTGACGCATAACAAAGCCCGGACTCTGGTAGCCAGAGTCCGGGCTTTTTACGTTGGGACCAGTCAGAAGTCCGTCGATGGATTTGGCTTCAGGGCTTGTCGTATCCGGACGGAGGTTGTGCTGATGAACCGGTCTTGGCAGTACCAGAGCGGCGGTAGATCAATCCCGGCAGCACCATCAGGGCCGCGAGGAGCCACACTGGCCAACTCCCGGTGCGAGTGAAAGGCGTCAGTCCTTGCATGGCCTGTACCTGACCGTCGAGGCGGGCAGTTTCGAACTGGGGCGCCTGGTCGAGGATATTGCCCTGGTCGTCGATGATGGCGGTGATGCCATTGCTGGTGCCACGAATGACGTAACGACCATTTTCCAGTGCGCGCAGGCGAGCCATTTCTAAGTGCTGGTGAGGGCCAAGGGAGTCACCGAACCAACTGTCGTTGGACACGGTGAGCAGAATGTCTGACTGACGAGCACGGCTGGCCACCAAGTCGGAGTAGATGATCTCGTAACAGATGGCGTTGCCGAGGGTGTAGCCTGCAGCATGAATCGGCGCTTGTTCGCCTCTTTCCGGGGTCATGGCTGGCATGGGCAGGTCGAAGAAGGCAATGGCCCCGCGCAGCAGATTCTCCAGTGGCAGGTATTCACCGAAAGGCACCAGGTGGGCCTTGCGGTAGTGGCCACTGGCATTACCCATGCCTACCACGGCGTTATAGAAATTGCCGTTCTCGTCACGCTGCAGGATGCCGGTGATCAGGGCGGTATCCGGGGACAGTGCCGCCTGGGCACGAGCCAGGACGGGTTCGGCCTGGTCCTCGAACATGGGCAGGGCGGCTTCGGGCCATATCACCATGTCTGGAGTGTTGCCGTTCCTGTCTCCCTTGACACCGAGCTGGGTGGTCAGGCCGAGATAGGTATTGACGGCCTCGCGCTGGCCCTCGGCACTCCATTTGATTTCCTGTGGCAGATTGCCTTGCAGCAGGCTGACCTTGAGGGGCTCGCCCTTGTCGGTGGTCCAGTGGTTCGGCAGCGCCAGGGGAATCAACCACGCGACGGCCAGTGGGGCGAGAGCCAGCCAACGGCCACGACACGCTTGTACGAACAGGGCACCGCTCAGGGCGACAACCAGAGAAAGCAGGTAGACACCACCAATGGGAGCCAGGCTGGCCAGAGGTGAGTTTACCTGGCTGGTGCCAAGCAGCAGCCAGGGAAAGCCGGTGAACAGCCAGGTACGCAGCCACTCCATCAGCACCCAAGCGCCGGCAAAGGTGAGCACGCTGAGACGTTGGCCGCAGAAGCGACGATACAGGCCGAGGGGGACTGCAATGAACAGTGCCATGCAGACCACGAACAGGCTGGTCAGGAAGAAGGCCAGGGGTGCGCTGGTGTAGCCGTACTCGTGGATCGAGACGTATACCCAGGATGCCCCGGTGCCGAACAGGCCCAGGCCGTACATCCAGCCGCGTAAGAAGGCTTGACGACCGTTTTGGCGAGAGAGACCTGCATACATCAGGGCAGCTGCAACAGGAGCCAGCCACCAGTGGGAAAAGGGGGCAGAAGCCAGGGTTGTCAGGCCACCGGCAATGATGGCGGCGGCGTAACTGGTCCGGCCGCTGAACAGACGCTCCAGCATGTGGATCCATCCTCAAGAAAGTGGGGCGAGTGAGAATAGACCGTCACCTGGACGGTCTTGGGTCATTCGTCGTCGGCGGGAGCTGCAGGCTCCATCTCGAGTAGACGAATGCGACGATTATCGGCGTTGAGCACAGTGAAGCGCCAGTTGCCGATGGTGGCGTGTTCGCCTCGGCTGGGCAGATGGCCGAAACGCTGCATGACCAGGCCGCCGAGGGTATCAAACTCATCGTCGGGGAAGTGAGTGTTGAAGCGCTCGTTGAAATCCTCGATGGGCGTCAGGGCGCGGACGGCATAGCGATTGTCGCCCAGATCGCGGATATCCACTTCCTCATCGATATCGTGTTCATCTTCAATGTCGCCAACGATTTCTTCGAGGATGTCTTCAATGGTAATGATGCCCGCGGTGCCACCGTACTCATCCACCACAATGGCCATGTGATTGCGAGTATCGCGGAATTCCTTGAGCAGACTGTTGAGGCGCTTGGATTCCGGCACGAACATGGCCGGACGCAGGACTTCTTCGAGCTTGAAAGGAAGGGCGTTGTCTTTGTTATGGAGCAGTGGAAGGAGGTCCTTGACCAGCAGGATACCTTTGACTTCATCCAGGTTCTCGCCAATGACCGGATAACGAGAATGCGCCGTTTCCAGGATGATCGGAAGGTAGTCTTCCAGAGGCTGGTCGATTTCGATGGCGGTGACCTGGGAGCGTGGGATCAGGACTTCACGAACCTGCTGATCGCTGATGTTGAGCGCGCCCTCGATGATGGTCAAGGCATCCTGTTCAAGCTTCAGCCGGTTGGCAGCTTCGCGCAGGAAGTCACGGAGCTCATCACGCGAGCTGGGTTCATCACTGTCGCTGGAAAGGGCGCTGAAGAGTTTTTCGAGCCAGGACCTGCTGCCCTGGCTACTCGATCGGTCTTCGCTCATGCGTTGGTTCTCTCGTCCTCACTTGCATAGGGGTCGGCGATGCCTAAGCCGGCCAGGATCTCTCGTTCAAGGCCTTCCATGTGCTCGGCCTCGTCGTCCTCGATATGGTCATACCCCAGCAGATGCAGGGTGCCATGTATTACCATATGAGCGTAGTGCTGAGTCAGGGTCTTGTCTTGTTCCGTGGCCTCCAGGGCAACCACTGAATGACAGATGATCAGATCGCCGAGCAGTGGCAGTTCCAGACCTTCAGGTGCTTCAAAGGGGAATGACAGCACATTGGTTGGCTTGTCCTTGCCACGATAGTCGCGGTTCAGGCTCTGGCTCTCATCATTGTCCACGAAACGTATCGTAAGTTCTGCATCCTGCTGATCCGGGTGTCGGGTGAGCACAGCATTGACCCAACGCTCCAGGCTAGCCTGGTCCGGCAAATCGGTCGCAGCAGTGGCGACCTGGCGGTCGACCGTCGCACTCACGATGATGCTTCCCTGGATGAGTTGCTGGCCTGTTCCTGGCGCTCGTTTCTCTTCTCTTGGGCCGCAGCGGCACGCTGTTGTTCCCGAGCCTCTCGCCGGGTGCGTTCCTCGGCTTCCTGGTCGGCTTCGAACAGCTCGTAGGCCTCGATGATGCGCTGAACCAGTGGGTGGCGCACAACATCCTTGGAAGCAAAGTGAGTGACTCCGATGCCAGAGGTATCCTTGAGCACGTCGAGTACCTGGATCAGTCCTGAGTGTTGTCCACGAGGCAAGTCCACCTGGGTGACGTCACCGGTGATCACGGCTGTGGAGCCGAAGCCGATGCGGGTCAGGAACATCTTCATTTGCTCGCGTGTGGTGTTCTGGCTTTCGTCGAGAATAATGAATGAGTCGTTGAGCGTACGCCCGCGCATGTAGGCCAGCGGGGCGATCTCGATCACTTGGCGTTCGATCAGCTTGCCGACCTGCTCGAAGCCGATCATTTCATAGAGAGCGTCGTACAGCGGCCGCAGATAAGGGTCAATCTTCTGTGCCAGGTCTCCGGGCAGGAAACCCAGTTTTTCGCCGGCTTCCACTGCCGGGCGTACCAGAAGAATGCGACGTACCTGCTGCTGGTTGAGCGCTTCTACTGCGGCAGCCACGGCCAGGTACGTCTTGCCAGTGCCCGCGGGACCGATACCGAAATTGATATCGTATTGGCGGATATTGGCGACATAACCTTGCTGGTTGAACCCGCGAGGCTTGACCACCAGGCGTGGAGTACGAATCAGTACCTCGCCGGCAGTCTCGTTGCCATTATCCTCGTCCAGCGACTCAAGTCCGGCCTCCTGCAAGAATAGATGCACGCTATCTGGCGTCAACTCAGAGGTTTCAGCCTCGCGATACAGCTGCTCGACCACGTTGGCAGCAGCCTTGACCTGGGATGTAGGACCGGCGAGCTGGAAGATATTACCGCGGTTTCTCAGGGTCACGCCGAGTCGTTCTTCGATCAGCTTGAGATGTTCGTCACGTTGACCACAGAGGTTGGCCAAGCGACGTGGCTCGTTGGGTTCGAGATTGAGCGTGATGATGCGATTGGCCTGGGAAGATGGCTGGCTCAAGGCAGAGGGGTCCATGCGTTGGTGGTAGGTAATTGGCGTCAGCTGTCAGATTACTGCCCTGACCTAGGCCAGGGCAATGCTATAGCAGGGCGATCTTGGTCTGACTTGATCAGAAACGCTCAGCAGAGGCAAGTTCTCCGCGCAGGGAGTTGGGCAGTGCCTCGGTAATCTCCACATCAACGAAGTAGCCGATAAGTTCGGTCGGATTGGCCGCCCGGAAGTTGACCACTCGGTTGTTCTCTGTGCGGCCAGACAGCTGCCCAGGATCCTTGGATGAGAAACCGGTGACCAGAATACGCTGGGTGGTGCCGACCATGCGACGGCTGATCTGCATGGCTTGCTGGTTGATGCGTTCCTGCAGTATAGCCAGGCGCTGCTTCTTTATTTCCTCTGGTGTATCGTCCGGCAAACTTGCTGCTGGAGTCCCCGGGCGAGCGGAATAAACGAAGCTGAAAGAGGCATCGAAGCCAATACGATGGATCAGGTCCATGGTGGACAGGAAGTCTTCTTCCGTTTCCCCTGGAAAGCCGATGATGAAGTCAGAGGAAAAACTGATGTCCGGACGCAGGGTTCGGATGCGCTCCATCTTGTCGACATACTCTTCGACTGTGTGGCCGCGCTTCATTGCTGCCAGGATTCGATCTGAGCCGGCCTGTACCGGCAGGTGCAGGTGACTGACCAATTCGGGAATCTCGCCGTAGGCTTCGATCAGGCTGTCGCTGAACTCCACGGGGTGAGAAGTGGTGAAGCGGATGCGATCAATGCCGTCCACTGTGGCGATGCAGGCAATCAGTTCCGCCAGATCGATTTCATCGCCATCTTCGTTGATACCACGATAGGCATTGACGTTCTGACCCAGCAGGTTGATTTCGCGTACGCCTTGGTCGGCCAGGTGAAAGACCTCGTCCATCACGGCTTCGAAAGGGCGTGACACTTCTTCACCACGGGTGTAGGGAACAACGCAGAAGGTGCAATATTTGGAGCAGCCTTCCATGACCGAGACGAAGGCTGTTGCGCCATCTGAACTTGGTTTGGGCAGGTGATCGAACTTCTCGATTTCCGGGAAGGTGACATCGACCACGGATATCTGGTTGTCACGGCTGGCATCAAGCATGGACGGCACGCGGTGCAGCGTCTGAGGGCCGAAGACCATGTCCACATGCGGTGCTCGTTTGCGGATGGCCTCGCCTTCCTGGCTGGCCACACAACCCCCTACGCCAATCACCAGGTCGGGATTGGCTTCCTTGAGCTTTTTCCAGCGGCCGAGTTGATGGAATACCTTTTCCTGGGCCTTTTCACGGATAGAGCAGGTGTTGAGCAGAATGACATCCGCATCCTGCTCGTTGTCAGTCAGCTCCATCTGATGAGACTCACCGAGCAGATCCGCCATGCGTGCGGAGTCATACTCGTTCATCTGGCAGCCGTGGGTCTTGATGAATAGTTTCTTCGTCATGGGATTCTGGAAAACACCGGAGGTGCGTATCGACGGAGGTGAATGGCTTGCGAGTGCGAGAAACGTTGCCGTTGCTGGCGTCATGAACGATCGCCGAGAAACAGCGATATATCGCGAGTGGCAAATGAATACTGTGGTTAGACAGGCACCACCAAGGAAACACTGCATGAATGCCCGCACTTCAGGCGATCTGTGCCGGGCATGCTCGTCGAATCGATTCGTTCAGTATTTCCCTGACGCCGCGGCGACCGTCGGCGGAGTTTCTCGATGGGCCAATGTATCTGGTGGCGCATTATACTCGCCGGATGAGATAGGGGCCAGCATCGGTAGAAACAGACGCTGATCATTATGGTAGTCTTGCCCATCGAGATGACAGGTCTGGCGAATGCTGCTGGCGATAAAGCCTGGTCAGATAATGACCGATTTGTGCTCAGGGCAGGGCTTCCGCCGCTCTTGTCGTGGTTTCCAGCGGTTTTCCCGATAGTTGTCCACAGAAGTTGTGGAATACTTGGTTATGGAATACCTGAATGCGATGGCAAGGTATGACTCTCGCTGGTCAAGGCAAGGAAATGGCCAGTGTGAGAAGGCTGCACTTGAGCGAGCAGGCTGAGCGGTCGAGTTGGATAGATCGGTCTTGAAAGACTAGTGTGAAAAATTTTGTAGGAAAGGTTTCGCATGGGTAGCTTGGAAAGGCAGTTGCCATTCGAGCCTAGGATAGCCAGGAACAGGGCATGAAAACGATTCTCAAGACTTTGACACTGGGTACAGTGCTCTCCGCCATGGCCATGCCGGTGGTGGCTCAACAGGACGATGCCAGCCGTTGGGTATCGGATGAACTGTCTACCTTTGTGCGCAGTGGGCCGACCGACCGTTATCGCATCGTGGGCACGTTGACAGCCGGACAACCGGTGACGCTGCTTTCCACCAATGGTGACTACTCCGAGGTGCGTAGCGAAAGCGGTGATGTGGTCTGGGTACAGAGCAAGGAACTGCAAGAGGAACCCAGCGCTCAGGATCAGCTTCCCGAGTTGCAGGATCAGGTCAAGGCACTGACCAGTGAGCTCGACGGCATCAACGATACCTGGGAAAAGCGCACCAGCGCCATGCGCGACAACCTGGCAGCGCGTGAACAGCGTATCAATGAACTGGAGACGCGAAACCAGGAGCTGGAAAGTGCCAATGCTGCCATTGGCCAGGCCAATCGGAAGCTCGAGGCTCGTCTTGATACTCAGAAAGAAGACCTGCTGATGCGCTACTTCATGTATGGCGGTGGTGTCGCTGGAGCCGGGTTGGTGGTTGGCCTGCTGGTGCCTCATCTGCCACGGCGTCGTCGCAAGCGCGATCGCTGGTTCTGATACGGGGCTTGTGATGCAGGAAGATTGGCTCAAGCGCTGGGAAGAAGGCCGCATCGGTTTTCATCGGGATAGCGTCCATCCAACCTTGGTGCGGCATTGGCCAACGTTGGGTGTGGCACCTGGCTCCAAGGTGCTGGTGCCAATGTGCGGCAAGAGCCTGGACATGCGTTGGCTTGCCGAGAAACAGCACCCGGTTCTTGGCATCGAGCTTTCGATGCTGGCGCTGGAGCAGTTTGTATCCGAGGGCTCAGGAGATGTGGCGCGCTATCAACATACGGGTTTCTCGGTCATGCGCCAGGGAAACATCGAATTGTGGTGTGGTGACTTTTTTCACTTCCATATCCAGCAGGCTGCAGAAGTTGGTGCCTTCTATGACCGTGCGGCCCTGATTGCGTTGCCCGAGGCAACGCGTCAGCGTTATGCCTTTCACATGGCCCAGCTGGTACCGCCGGGAACGCCAGGCCTGTTGATCAGCCTGGCGCGTCCTGAACCTCATGGACCTCCTTTCAATGTGACGCCCGATGAAGTACAGCGCCTGTTCGCGCCTAACTTCACCATCACGCACCTGGGCGATGGTGAAGTCGAACCTAATGGCTTCCAGGAAAGTGCATGGGCCCTAGTGCGTCGGGGGCCCATCGAATCACGATGATAGCCTGGCGGTTATCACCCGCGATTCACTTGCCCAGCATCTGACCCAGGGCTGGATCGGAGAAGGCGCGGTTGAGAGCATCGGAGAGCAGCTCTGTGACCATGCTGGTGTTGGCGGCCTTGTTAGGCGCGACGGCAAAGCTTTGATTGCGCAGTGAAGTATATTTGCCCGTATAGGTTTCTCCACCATTCTGAGCCTGCACTTCGATGACCCCTTTCAGTTGGGCTTCCGGCAGTACGACCTGGCTGGCGCCACGCAGATAATTCAGTTCCTTCAGCGTCAGGGTCAAGGATGGGGCGCCCTCGACCGGGGCGGCCGTTGGAGTGAAGCCCATGTCATGTACCGCGCGCTCGGCTTCAGCCTGTAGCTGGGGCACGATCTCGTGTGCATTGACCCGGATTTCAGCGGTGGAATTGGCTACACCACTACGGGTTCCAAGGACATCGGAGGAACGGCCATCCACTGCAATGACTGACACCTGCTGTCCTTGACCGGCAGTGGCGACAGGAATGCTGCGCTTAGGTTCGGGAAGCAAGCTCTGAGGGGCTGCGCAGGCGCTCAGTACGAGTGCGGCTGCCAATGCTGAAGCAGTCAGGTACATGCGACGAAGCATTCCATTTCTCCTGTCAGGAAACGATTCAACTCGTTGTTCAAGATGCTGTATTTGGGCATCATTCTATCGTCTGGACAGGCCGTCAGGCGGTATGTCCAGGTTGTGTGTCAGATACATGAAGGTAACGGGAAGTTCCGTTCTGGAACTTCCACCCTCTTTCTCCCCATGCCTTGGCAGTGCATGGTATTACCGCCAATGGGCGCCGTCACCAACCTCAGGCGGGTTGTGCAGCGCCTTGCGCTGCGGCACTTGTACCCTGTGGATAATGGTGCCAGCTCAGAGGGCGGGCATAGACCTTCTTGCCCCTGGACAGGCCGAGGGTGCTGGCTTCCTGATGCCGCACGGTAGCCAGCCAGGGCTGGTCCATCCATTCTGCGGTGAGTTCAACGCGTATTTCAGCCCCTACCGGTACCACTGAGGTAACAATGGCAGGTAGATGGGCAATCTCGTCGGCGCTGGTGGAAAGAGTGACCTCATGTGGACGCAGCAGGATCTCCTGATGGCCTTCCGGCAGTTCCACATGCAACTTGGCATCGCCACAGGTCAACACGCCTTCACGTACTTCGCCTTCCATATGGTTGACATCACCCAGGAACTCGAAGACGAATCGATTGGCCGGGTTGCGATATAGCTGGTCCGGTGTGTCGACCTGTTCTATGCGGCCGTTGCTCATCACCACAACTCGATCGGAGAGTTCAAGAGCCTCTTCCTGGTCATGGGTGACGAATACGCTGGTAAAGCCCAACTCGTCGTGCAGATGGCGTAGCCAGCGGCGCAGGTCCTGGCGCACCTTGGCATCCAGGGCACCGAAGGGCTCGTCAAGCAGCAGGACTTCGGGCTTGAGGGCCAATGCGCGGGCCAAGGACACACGCTGCTGCTGTCCGCCGGAAAGCTGTGCGGGATAGCGGGCGGCAAGGTGCTCGAGCTGGACCATTTCCAGCAATCGATAGACCTGGGCACGGATCTCGCCACTGCTTGGCCGAGAACGGCGCGGTAGAACGGTCAGACCAAAGGCCACATTGTCGAACACGCTCATGTGACGGAACAGAGCATAATGCTGGAACACGAAGCCGATACGACGATCGCGGACATGGACACGAGTCACATCACGTTCGCCGAACAGAATACGGGGGCCGACCTCGGCATCCGGACTTTCCAGACCTGCGATGATGCGCAACAGGGTTGTCTTGCCCGAACCGGAAGGTCCCAGCAGACCGATCAATTCGCCATTGTCGATATGCAGGTTGGTCGGTGTCAGTGCCTGAGAGCGTCCGAAGTGTTTCTGAATATTTTCGAGACGAATGCTCATGCGGCAACCTCCTGGCGCGATACGCGCCATTCGAGCAGGGCCTTGGCGGCCAGAGTGAACAAGGCGATCAGTGCAAGCAGAGCGGCGCTGGCAAAGGCGCCGACGGTGTTGTAGTCCTGATAAAGCAGTTGTACGTGCAATGGCAGTGTATTGGTTTCACCGCGGATGGCGCCGGAGACAACAGAAACCGCACCAAACTCGCCAACCGCACGTGCGTTGGTCAGGATCACCCCATACAGCAGTGCCCAACGGATGTTGGGCAGGGTGACACGGCGAAACAGGGTGAACCCCTTGGCGCCAAGGGTGACGGCTGCTTCTTCTTCCCGGGAGCCCTGGGCCTGCATCAGCGGGATCAGTTCCCGGGCGACAAAGGGGCTGGTCACGAAAATGGTCACCATCAAGATACCCGGCCATGCGAACATCAGTTGTATGTCATGGCTATCGAGCCAACCGCCGATCCAGCCATTGCGCCCGTAAAGCATCAGGTAGACAAGCCCAGCCACTACGGGGGAAATGGCAAAGGGGATATCGATCAGGGTCTGCAGCAAACGACGCCCGGGGAAGGCGAAACGGGTCACGAGCCAGGCCAGTGCCACGCCAAACGCCAGATTGACCGGAATGGTCAGTATCGTCACCAATACGGTCAGGCCAATGGCGGCGAGAGTATAGTGCTCGGTGACATTGGCAATGAACGTACTCCATCCGCTGGCAAAGGCTTGGGCAAAGATCGCCACCAGAGGCAAGAGCAGGAATAGCGCCGAGAACGCCACGGCAGCGCTGATCAGGCTGTAGCGAACCCAGCGGGCATCTCCGATACGTTGCATCAGCGACCTCCATGCAGACGGCGGATGAATCGGCCTTGCCATAAGTTGATGGCCAGCAGCAGCAGCAAGGACACAGCCAGGACTATGGAAGCGATGGCCGAGGCGCCCGCATAGTCATACTCCTGCAGCTTGACGAAGATCATCAGCGAGGTGATTTCCGTCTCGTAAGGCATATTGCCAGCGATGAAGATGACTGCGCCGAACTCCCCGAGTGAGCGTACGAATGCCAGTCCTGTTCCCGTGACCAGAGCTGGCCACAAGTGCGGAAGGATGACGCGGCGAAATGCGACGCCATCTCTGGCACCAAGTGCCATGGCGGCTTCGTCGACTTCAGCAGGCAGGTCCTCCAATACCGGTTGCACGGTACGAACCACGAAGGGAATGCTGGTAAAGGCCATGGCCAAAGCAATGCCGACCCAGGAGTAGGAAACTTTCCAACCTAGCGGCTCCAGCAACTGGCCCATCCAGCCATTGGAAGAGTACAGCGTCGCCAGGGTAATGCCGGCCACGGCGGTGGGAAGTGCGAAGGGCAGGTCCATCAAGGCATCGAGCAAGCGCTTGCCCGGGAAATCATAGCGTACCAGTACCCAGGCCAGCAGGAGGCCAAAAGCGGCATTGATCACTGCTGCCACCGCAGCACCACTGATGGTAGTGACGTAGCTGGCGACCACTCTGGGCTCAGTGATGATGGCCCAGTACTGGGACAGGGACATTCCCTTGAGCTCACCGACCAGGCCTGTCAATGGCAACAGCAGTACCAGCGACACGAAGGTCAGGCTGATTCCCAGGGAAAGGCCAAAGCCTGGCAACACACGTTGCTGGGATTGCCAGGGAAGTCGGAATGACAAGGCGCTCATGATGTTTCCTGTATGCGTGCTATCTCTATGCGTATTATCTCTATGCGCACTATCCGCATGCGTATCAACTGCATGCGTGCCAAATGATGAACCGCCTGTCGGCCTTAACGGCGTTGAAGCTGATCCAGCATGCCGCCGGATGCAAAATGGGTCTGCATGGCATCATCCCAACTGCCGAAGACGTCTTCTACCCGGAAAAGCTCGGTCTCGGGGAATTGGTCGGAGAACTCTGTTGTTACTGTTTCGTCATGCACACGGTAGTTGAAGTTGGCCAGTATGCGTTGTGCTTCCTCGGTGTAAAGGAAGGTCAGATAATCCTCGGCAATATCCAGATTGCCATTGCGTTCTGCGCTGTCTTCTACCACGGCCACCGGGAATTCAGCGAGAATGTCCACGGGAGGCACGATCACTTCGTAGTCATCACTGCCATATTCCTGGCGGATATTGTTGACCTCTGACTCGAAGCTGATCAGCACATCGCCGATACCACGTTCAATGAAGGTAGTGGTGGCACCACGGCCGCCGGTATCGAAGACTTTCACATTGCCCAGGAAGTCGCGCATGAAGTCCTGGATCTTCTCTTCATCTCCGTTGAACTGCTGCTCTGCAGCTCCCCAGGCAGCCAGGTAGGTATAACGACCATTTCCAGAGGTCTTGGGGTTGGGGAAGACGATCTCTACACCGTCGGCCGCCAGGTCTTCCCAGCTATGTATGCCCTTGGGATTGTCCTTGCGCACGAGAAACGCCGTCGTGGAATAGTACGGTGATGCATTATTGGGCAGTTGGCTTTGCCAGTCTTCGGCAACCAGGCCGGCATCGGCCAGTACTTGCACGTCTGTGACCTGGTTATAGGTCACGACATCAGCCTTGAGCCCCTGCAGAATGGCTCGGGCCTGGGCGGAAGACCCCCCGTGAGACTGCTTGATGGTCAGGGTGTCGCCATGTTCTGCCTGCCAGTGTTCCTTGAACGCAGGATTGATGGTGGCAAACAACTCGCGCGCAATGTCGTAGGAAGAGTTCAACAGCTCGCGCTCTTCCGCCATGGCGGGCATTGCCATGCCGGCTCCGACGCCAGTGGCCAAGGCCAGGGACAGGGTGGTTCGACGCAGAAACGCGGGCACAATCATGGATGACTCCCTGAGCAAAAGTGGGATTGCGGGTATTGTGTGCAGACTAATGGTTGCTTAAAGGAATTACAATTGTGCTTGTTATGATTTATGGGAATAACGATGCGTCATAGTGGCGTGCCGCCTGTAGCATCTAGAGTGGGTGTTGAGGCGGTCGGGGGGCTCGTTGTGTAGATTTTGTCCCCATGGAGTGCCACACAGACCCCCAAGCTCGTCGGCAACTGCTAGAATGCGGACTTTCTATGCCTTAATCCGCGACTGCGACCATGACAGCGACTTCCGATTTTCAGATTGCTCCTTCGATTCTTTCCGCCAACTTCGCCAAGCTTGGCGAGGAAGTGGACGACGTGCTGGCTTCCGGTGCCGATATCGTTCATTTCGATGTGATGGACAACCATTTCGTACCCAATCTGACGATTGGTCCCATGGTCTGTGAAGCCTTGCGCAAGCATGGCGTTACCGCGCCCATTGATGTGCACCTGATGGTCAAGCCAGTGGATCGTGTGATTGGTGACTTCATCGATGCCGGTGCCACCTATATCACCTTTCACCCCGAAGCCTCCGAACATATCGACCGTTCCCTGCAGTTGATTCGCGATGGCGGTTGCAAGGCCGGACTGGTGTTCAACCCAGCGACACCGCTGTCTTATCTCGACTATGTGATGGACAAGGTCGATATGGTGTTGTTGATGAGCGTCAACCCAGGTTTTGGTGGCCAATCCTTCATTCCTTCTACACTGAACAAGTTGCGCCAGGCGCGTCAGCGTATTGATGAAAGTGGCCTGGATATCCGCTTGGAAGTCGACGGCGGTGTCAAGATCGACAACATTGCGGAAATTGCCCGTGCGGGTGCCGATACCTTCGTTGCGGGTTCTGCTGTGTTCGGGGCGCGCCAGGAGTCCGATTTGCACCGTTACGATACGGTGATTGGCCGTTTCCGCGAACAGTTATCGCAGTTGACCTGATGATATTGTGACTTGGGTATATGGTGAGTGGTGATGCCGACAATAAGTGTGTCAAATCAGGCATGAGTGATGAAGGTTGTCACCGTCAGGAAGTGCGTATTTGGCACCTTTATGTCATTGAAACAGCGGCAGGTGCGCTCTACACCGGTATTACCACGGATGTGGAAAGGCGCCTTGATGAGCACCGCAAAGGCCGTGGTGCCAAGGCGTTGCGTGGCAAGGGGCCGATGACACTCGTCTATCAGGAATGCATTGGTGGACACGGTGATGCCTTGCGCCGAGAGGCTGCTTTCAAGCGCTTGTCGGCAACGGCCAAACGACAGTGGCTGAAGGATCAGGGCTATTAAGGGGGCTGTGTCTCCGTTTACAGGTAATATTGCCACCGTAACGCAAGGGAAGGCACTGGTGCGTGGAAAGGCTGGTGCTTGGTAGTTGACGTCTTTGATGGCTCGAAAACAAGGAGTTCCGTATGGAGTCAATGGAAAATGTGAATGTAGATGCATTGGTCGAATTCGCATCGACCACTGGACTACAGTTCTTGATCAATCTGGTGGCGGCCGCCGCTATTTTCATTATTGGTCGTTGGGTCGCGAAAGCGATTCATCGCCTCGTGGTCAAGGGGATGGAGCGGGCCAAGCTGGAGCCGCTGCTGGTCAAGTTTCTGGGTAATATCGTTTATACGCTGTTACTGCTGTTCGTGATTCTGGCAACCATCAGCAAACTTGGAATTCAGACCGCTTCATTGATTGCGGTGATCGGTGCCGCAGGTCTGGCGGTGGGGCTGGCGCTGCAGGGGTCCCTGGCCAACTTCGCTTCCGGTGTCATGGTCATCATCTTTCGTCCGTATCGCATCGGTGATTATGTCGAGGCGGGTGGTGTCAGTGGTACTGTGCAGGACGTGCAGATCTTCACCACTGAACTGACTACGCCGGACAACCGTAAAGTCATCGTGCCCAATGGCCAGATGATGGCCGGGGCCATCACCAACTATTCCGCCCATGCCACCCGGCGTGTGGATCTGGTCGTGGGCGTTGGCTATGAAGACGATATCGATACCGTGCGTCGTGTACTGGAAAGTGCAGTAGCTGATGACTCTCGTGTCCTGGAAGTACCTGAATCGACAATTCGTATCGGTGCCATGAACGAATCCAGTGTCGACTGGATCGTGCGTCCCTGGGTAAAAGCTGAAGATTACTGGGATGTATATTGGGGCCTGACCGAAGAGATCAAGCGGCGCTTCGACAAGGAAGGCATCAGCATTCCGTTTCCGCAGCGTGATGTTCATGTCTACCATCATGGTGACAATGCTTCGGGTCTGGATAAGCAAGAGTAATGATGGCCTGTTCTTCAGGTCTGCTTTAAACGAAGAAGGTCGCCCTTGGGCGACCTTCTTCGTTTGCTGAGCAGTTGTTTACGGCATGGTTCAGTGGAGCTTCATGCGTGGTTTGAGGTAACGGTTGATGCCATCGACCACTACCATCATGCCGGTCTTGAAAGTACCGTGAATAGCACGCTGGTGCATGCGATACAGCGAGGCGTAGAAGAACCTTGCTAGGTTGCCTTCGATGAATAGACTGCGGGCTGATGCTGCACGCATCAGGCTGCCGACAGCATCGAAATGAGCCAGCGAAATCAGTGAGCCGCGATCACGGAACTTGAAGTTCTTGAGTGGCTTGTTGTCCATCATGGCCACAAGATTCTTGTAAAGCACCTCAGCTTGCTGGTGGGCCGCCTGGGCACGGGGTGGAACCACGGTGCCATCTTCCTGGGGACAACTGGCACAATCACCGAAAGCAAAGATATGTGAGTCATCCACGCTCTGCATGGTCGGCTGCACCTTGATACGGTTATTGCGCTCGACCGATAGCCCGAGCTCGGAAAGAAACCCAGGGGCCTTGATGCCTGCTGACCAGACACCGAGATCAATCTCGATGTTGCCTTCATCGGCTGTATGAATCGCTTCGGCATCGACCTTGGTCACTCGGGTGTTTACATGCACCTGGACACCGAGCTTTTCAAGCTCTCGATGCACTGCCTGGCTGATACGCTCAGGAAGGGCAGGAAGAATCTTGGGTGCAGCTTCGATCAAGTGCACCTTGAGATGTTCGCGACCCTTGGCAGAGAATCCATAACTCTTGAGCATGCGTGAGGCATCGTGGAGTTCGGCCGCCAATTCTACGCCAGTGGCACCAGCACCGATGATGCCAATAGAGATGAATGGATGATCTTCATTGCTGTCCTGGCTGCTGTAGCGCAGGAAGGTATTGAGCATGGCCTTGCGGAACTCTTCGGCCTGCGCAGTGCTATCGAGGAAGTGACAATGTTCACGGACGCCCTCGGTGCCGAAATCATTACTGACGCTGCCGATGGATAGCACCAGGTAATCGTAGTGCAGTTGGCGTGCCGGCAGCACTTCATTGCTGTCCTCATCGAGGATCGGAGCCAGCGTCAGTGTACGGGCCTCACGGTCCAGGCCGCACAGGGTGCCACGCTGGAAACGATAGCCGTTGGCAGCGGAATGGCCCTGGTAGGAAATGCTGTCGATGCTGGAGTCGATGACGCCAGTGGCAACTTCATGCAACAGCGGTTTCCAGATGTGCGTAGTATCACGGTCGACCAGAATGATGTCTGCCTTGTCCTTTTTGCCGAGCTTCCGTCCGAGCCGGGTGACGAGCTCCAGGCCGCCGGCGCCTCCGCCGACAACTACAATGGTGGGTTTGCTCATGTTGATGAGCTCCTGAAAATGAGTGGAGCCCTCATCATATGCGCAGGAAGGGAACCTTGCTATCTTTTGCACTGCACAATCCTTTGCATTGCATAATGCAGCGTATCGCATAGCCATGCTGTTCCCATTATGGTCTTGCCGGTAACATATGGCCTGCTTGATTTCTGGCACGAACAGGTAGCCATAGTACTGTTGCTGGCCGTGATCCTTGACGATAGAGAGACCCGTGAATGCACCCATTGCTGACCGATATTCGCCTGGTGGCTTTCGACCTTGATGGCACTCTGGTGGATTCTGTACCGGATATGGCCGCAGCAGTGGATGCGGCACTCATCGATGTGGAATTACCCTTGGCAGGCGAGGATAAGGTGCGTCATTGGGTAGGCAATGGTGCCAAGGTCTTGCTGGAACGTGCCCTCGAGGATGCACTTGGTGAAGCCCCTAGCCATGGCCTGACCGAGACGGCCCTTGAGCGTTTTATGGAGCATTATCACCATGCTCCTTGTGCTCGAACACGCCTTTATCGCGGTGTTCGTGAAGCCTTGGAAGGACTTCATGGCTCTGGCCGGACGCTATGTCTGGTAACCAACAAGCCTGAGGCGTTTATCGCTCCAATACTGAGTGCGCTGGATATAGAGACGTTTTTCTCGGCCTTTCTCGGAGGGGACTCGCTCCCCAGGCGCAAGCCGGACCCCATGCCACTCATGCACCTATGCCAGCGCTTTGATGTTTCACCGAGTGAATGCCTGATGGTGGGGGACTCTCGTCATGATGTCGCTGCGGGCAAGGCCGCTGGTTTTCGCACATTGGCGGTACCCTATGGATACAACCACGGCGAGCCGGTGGAACAGAGTGATCCCGATGCAGTGGTTGAATCGCTGGCCCAACTCCTTTAGGTTGATACCGAGTCGGCACCCTGTTTGCCGATGGTCATTGTTCTGGACT
Source organism: Halomonas sp. (assembly GCF_029263665.1). GTDB lineage: Bacteria > Pseudomonadota > Gammaproteobacteria > Pseudomonadales > Halomonadaceae > Halomonas. Next base: position 23,294 of record NZ_JAJUFQ010000020.1, on the reverse strand, counting down.
CGCTGCGATGGACAGCCCCATGCACAGCCCCTTCATGCGTACAGCGCTATTCCTTTCGCTTTCGGCCAGCATGCCGAAGGTCTGCCTGATTCCTGCACAAGCTCCCAGCCTCAACGGCTCTTGGCGATGGTGAAGCTTCGCCATTGAAGTGCCGTGCTGGCGCTTCGCCCTGCAACCATCATATTTCCAGCATTTTCTGCGTATCGCTTATTTTCTCGAGGATTCGGGCATGATGACCCCTGAGCGCTTCAACGACCTGGCCGCGGCTGGCTATAACCGTATTCCCGTCACCCGTGAGGTTTTGGCAGATCTGGACACCCCGTTGTCCACTTATCTGAAGCTGGCTGACGCCCCCTGGACTTTCTTGCTGGAATCGGTCACAGGAGGGGAGAAGTGGGGACGCTATTCCATCATCGGCCTGCCGTGCCGTGAACGTATCGAGGTACGTGGCCATACCGTGACTCACCTGGTCGATGGGGAGGCCCTGGGTGTTTCTGAGGTGGCAGATCCGCTGCAATGGATCGAGAACTTCCATGCTCGCTTCAAGGTGCCGCAACTGGACGATCAACCACGCTTTGATGGTGGCCTGGTGGGGTATTTCGGTTACGACACCATCCGTTATATTGAGCCGCGCCTGGCAGGTGTGGAAAAGCCGGATCCCATTGGCGTGCCGGATATTCTGTTGATGGTTTCCGATGAACTGGTGGTGTTCGATAACCTCTATGGCCGCCTGACATTATGGACTCACGCCGATCCAGCTGATACCGATGCGTTGCAGCGGGCTGAAGGACGCCTGGCAGAGTTGGAGGAGCGACTGCGCAACCCCTTGGCCATATCGCCGTCGCCGATTCGCACTGATCGTCCTCCGGTGGAAGAAGGCCACTTCACTTCCGGCTTCACCGAGGAGGGCTTCAAGGCGGCAGTGGAAAAGATCAAGGAATATGTGCTGGCGGGTGATGTCATGCAATGTGTGCCATCACAGCGCATGTCGATTCCTTTTACTGCAGCTCCGTTGGACCTGTACCGTGCCTTGCGTAGCCTCAATCCATCGCCCTACATGTTCTTCCTGCACCTGGAGGATCACCATGTCGTCGGTTCGTCCCCGGAAATTCTCACGCGCCTGGAAGATGGCATGGTCACCGTGCGCCCCATTGCAGGCACTCGTGTTCGCGGCAAGACAGAAGCCGAAGACAAGGCGCTGGAGGAAGACCTGCTCAGTGATCCGAAGGAAGTTGCCGAGCACCTGATGTTGATCGATCTGGGACGCAACGATGTGGGGCGTATCAGCGAGACGGGAAGCGTCGAAGTGACCGACCAGATGACTGTCGAACGTTATTCCCATGTCATGCATATCGTGTCCAATGTCACTGGCCGCTTGAAGCCAGGTTACAGCGCCATGGATGTGCTGCGTGCAACCTTCCCTGCCGGTACCCTGTCCGGGGCGCCGAAGGTCCGTGCGCTGGAGATTATCGATGAGCTGGAACCGGTCAAGCGTGGCGTCTATTCCGGGGCGGTGGGCTATCTGTCCTGGCACGGCAACATGGACACCGCAATTGCCATTCGTACTGCCGTGATCAAGGACGGTCAGCTGCATGTGCAATGCGGGGCTGGCATTGTCGCGGATTCAGTACCCGAGATGGAATGGCAGGAAACGTTGAACAAGGGACGGGCACTGTTCCGTGCTGTTGCGATGGCAGAGCGTGGCCTGGGTGCCTGAAAGCAGCCATTGTGGCCTGGTCGTAGCAATTGTGGATAGCGATGCCTTGACAGGCCCTGGGCCGAGACACACTATAGACGCCATGATGACTCAGACTGCTTTCTTCGCCATTTCTGCCCCTGCCCTGGTTGCTATCCAGTGGTGGCGTCCTTTCTTCTGAAGGGGCGGTAGGCTCGTGTGCGAGTCTGGTCTGGAAAATGCCGCCCACCGAGGCGGCATTTTTGTGTGTGTCATAGGCCAAGGTGCTGCACTTCGACGATGACAGTGTCGATGAATCGGTGGGTTACACTCATGACATCACCAAGGTGATGAAATAAGAAAATCAAGAGGTTATTTCAAGAATGATCTTGATGCTGGATAACTACGACAGCTTTACCTTCAACATCGTCCAGTACCTGGGCGAGCTGGGGGCCGACGTTGTCACCCATCGTAACGATGCTATCACCCTCGATGAAATCGAGGCGTTGTCGCCGACCCACCTCGTCATCTCCCCGGGACCCTGTACGCCCAATGAGGCTGGGATTTCCCTGGATGTGATCCGCCATTTTGCCGGCAAGCTGCCCATTCTCGGCGTATGCCTTGGACATCAGGCCATTGGCCAGGTATTCGGCGGCAAGGTCGTGCGTGCTCCACAGGTCATGCATGGCAAGACGTCGGACATCCGACACACTGGCCAGGGCGTATTCACCGGCCTGGATGATCCACTGCCCGTGACCCGTTACCATTCCCTGGTGGTGGAACGCGACAGCTTGCCGGAGTGCCTGGAGATCACGGCCTGGACAGACGATGATGATGTGACTCCGGGACTGATCATGGGGTTGCGCCATAAAGAACTGGATATTGAAGGAGTGCAGTTCCACCCTGAATCCATTCTTTCGCGCCAGGGCCACGAGATGCTGGCCAATTTCATCAAACGCCGCTGAAGGTCGGTGTTGACCCAGAATACAGGAGCCTAAGTATGCAGATGTCAGCAGCGATCAGTGCGGTGATGCGCCGGGAAGATCTGAGTTTCGAGCAGGCCTATAGCGTCATGCATACCATCATGACGGGCGAAGCCTCTGATGCCCAGATTGCCGCCTTCTTGATGGGGATGGCAATGAAGGGGGAAACGGCTCAGGAAATCAGCGGTTGCGCCAAGGTGATGCGTGACTTGATGAAGCCGGTAACGCTGCGCTCGGAAAATGTCGTGGACATCGTCGGCACGGGTGGCGATGGCGCCAACCTGTTCAATGTCTCCACGGCTTCCAGTTTTGTCGTGGCTGCTGCCGGAGCCCATGTGGCCAAGCATGGTAATCGCGGGGTGTCGTCCTCTTCCGGCAGTGCTGATCTGTTTCAGATTGCGGGCATCGAACTAAACCTCGATGCTGAACAGACTGCCCGATGCATTGATGAAGTCGGAGTCGGTTTCATGTTTGCCCCCAATCATCATCCTTCCATGCGGCATGCCATCGGCCCACGTCGTGAAATGGGAGTGCGTACGCTATTCAATATCCTGGGCCCGCTGACCAATCCAGCCGGTGCTGCCAATCAACTGCTGGGTGTCTATGCACCAGAGCTGCTTGTGCTGATGGCTGAGGTGTTGAAGCGTCTGGGAAGCCACCATGTACTGGTCGCCAATGCCGAAGACGGGCTCGATGAAATCTCTCTGGCGAGCCCGACACGCATTGCCGAACTCAAGGATGGTGAAATCACCACTTATACGATTACCCCCGAGGATCTAGGCATTGAGCGGCAGTCATTGGCGCCACTCAAGGTCAAGACCGCGGAAGAGAGCTTGCGTCTGGTGGAAAAGGCGCTGATTGGAGACGGGCCGGCAGCGGATATCGTATCGCTCAATGCCGGTGCCGCACTGTATGCTGCTGATGTGGCCGATAGTCTCAAGGAAGGCGTGATGATGGCCCAGGATGCCCAGTCGACCAAGATGGCTCTGGAAAAAATGAAAGAGTTGGCGAATTTTACTCGGGTATTCCAGCAGTAAATTCACTTGCCACATCAGATCACCAAGTAGTACCAAACGAACAGCCTGCCAAATAAAGCTGCCATATAAAAGAAAGGGACGTAAGCATCATGGCCACTGATACCCCCACCATCCTGACTCAGATTCTTGAGCGCAAGGACGAAGAAGTTGCTGCACGGAGTGCTCTGGTATCGGAGCAGGAGCTGCTCTCACGCGCCGCGCAACAGGATGCGCCACGTGGCTTTGTGGCGGCCCTGGAAAGCCGCATTGCTGATAGCGACCCCGCCGTGATCGCCGAGATCAAGAAGGCATCTCCATCCAAAGGGCTCATTCGTGAGGACTTTCGTCCTGGTGAGATTGCAGCTCAGTACCAGGAGGGGGGAGCCACATGCCTTTCCGTTCTGACCGATGCCGACTTCTTCCAGGGGCATGAGGACTACCTGATCGAAGCCCGTGGTGCCTGCGAATTGCCAGTGATTCGAAAGGATTTCATCGTTCATGGTTATCAGGTCAGTGAAGCCAGGGCCATTGGTGCCGATTGTATCCTGCTGATTGCCGCTGCTCTGGACGATACTCGCATGAAGGACTTGTACCAGCAGGGCTGTGGTCTTGGCCTGGATGTGCTGGTCGAGGTTCACGACCTCCATGAGCTGGAACGTGCCATGGCATTGGACCTGAATCTGGTGGGTATCAACAATCGTGACCTGCATACCTTCAATACGCGCCTTGAAACGACGCTTGAGTTGCTGCCGAGGATTCCGGCCGGTGTTACTGTCGTGACCGAATCAGGTATTCACACTCAGGAAGATGTCTTGCGCATGCGTGAGAATGGTGTCGATGCTTTCCTCGTTGGTGAGGCTTTCATGCGTGAGGACGATCCGGGCGAAGGTCTGCGTAGGTTGTTCTTCTGAATACACGGCAAGCTGCTCCGGAATGGCAGGCAGCATTTGCAGGCAACATGAACAAGCCGGTCACAATAGTGACCGGCTTGTTTGTTCATTCACGACGCGCAATCACTGGCTTTGGTCAGCTCGCTCGGCGAATGGCGCCAAGCAGCGCCTGCAACGGGTGAGGCAATCGGGTATCAGAGAGTCGCTTGGCCTGGCTGCGGCAGGAATAACCCGTGGCCAGTAGTCTCCCCTTGGCACCATGGGCTTCGACCATCGGCTGCCACGACTGAGCATAAATCGTCTTGGATGTCTCCAGGTTTCGCGCCTCATGACCGTAGGTACCGGACATGCCGCAGCAGCCACTGGCGAGGGTGTCGAGGGTCAGGCCAAATTGCTCGAACAGCTGCTGCCAGGCTCTGGGGCTGCCGGGGCTCTGGGTCTTTTCAGTACAGTGGCTCAGCAGGGAGAAGGGCGCTTCGCCGCTCAGGTCGAGAGTCGATGGCATCAGGCGCGGGCCCAGGGAAAGCAGCCATTCCTGCAACATCAATACCTGAGGCACGGCATCGCTGCCCAGGGCCTTCACGTACTCCTGGCGATAGATCAGGGTCATGGCTGGGTCGATACCGACCAAGGGGACACCGCTCTCGGCAAGCGCCTTGAGCTGTCTGGCCTGGCGCTTGGCGGTGCGCTCGAAGGCACCAAGGAAGCCTTGTACGTGCAGAGGCTTGCCATTGGGGCGGAATGGTGTGACGAACACGCGAATGTCGAGGCGTGACAGCAGTTCCACCACATCCGCTACCAGTTGTGCCTCGAAGTGACTGGTAAAGGCATCCTGCACCAGGATCACGCTGGCGGCTTTCTGACGCTCGGTAAGCCGACCAAGGGTGACGGGGGTGGCTTCGGCCACGCCCCAGGCGTTGAGCAGTGTCTTGAGCCGCGAGCGAGAAAGCCGGGGACTGTCGACCATGCCCAGGCCCTTGTCCATCAGGCGATCCACCAGACGATTGCCCAGGGCAGCGTTATACAGCGGCGCCACGGGGGCCAGGTAGGGCAGCATGAATTCCAGCCCCCCGATCAGATAGTCGCGCAACGGGCGCAGATAACGTCCGTGGTAGATTTCGAGGAACTGGGAACGGAAGGTCGGCACATTGACCTTTACCGGGCACTGGCCGGCACAGGACTTGCAGGCCAGGCAGCCGGCCATGGCGTCATAGACCTGGTGAGAGAAGTCATCCTTGTGGCGTACGCTGTTCCGTGTTCTGGCGGGCAGGTGGCGCAGGAAGCCGAGGACACCTTCCTGCTTCTTCTTGCGTGATTCTTCGATCACATCGATACCGGCCTGGCCCTGCAGGCGCAGCCATTCGCGCATCAGGCTGGCACGCCCCTTGGGAGAATGAATGCGGTCTCGGGTGGCTTTCCACGACGGGCACATGGCGTCGTTGGGGTCATAGTTGTAGCAGGCTCCATTGCCATTGCAGTACACCGCATCGGCATGAGCCTGCCATACGCGCTCGTCGATCTGCCGATCAAAGTCACCGCGCATGGGCACGCCATCGATGGCCAGCAGCCCCGGGTCGACGCTCATCACCGCAGAGGTGTTGCTGTCGGTGGCAATATTCTGGGGGGCAACGCTACCCGCGGCATTGGGTGGGGAAAGCGAAATACCCGCGGCATCGGGCGGGGTCACAAGCGGTGTGGCGATCTTGCCGGGATTGAGCTGATTGTGGGGGTCAAAGGCTCCCTTGAGTCGACGCAAGCTGGGATACAGCTCGCCAAAGAACTTGGGCGCATATTCGGAGCGTACCCCCTTGCCGTGCTCTCCCCACAGCAGGCCGTGATACTTGTGGGTAAGCTCTGCCACGGCATCGGATATTTCACGAATCATGGCCTGTTGTGCGGGATCCTTCATATCCAGGGCCGGACGCACGTGGAGGACACCGGCATCCACGTGGCCGAACATGCCGTAATACAGGCCACGGTCATCGAGCAGAGCACGAAACTCTGCGATGTAATCGGCCAGGTGTTCTGGGGGAACGGCAGTATCTTCGACAAAGGGGAGTGGCCGTTTCTCCCCCTGGATATTGCCCAGCAGGCCGACAGAGCGCTTGCGCATGGCATACACACGGCCGATAGCGGCCCGCCCCTCGGCCAGGGTGAAACCGAGGCGATCGACGCTGGTGTCCTGCTCCAGGTGGGCGCAGAAATGCTCGACACGCTCCTTCAGGCGCTGAGGGTCGTCGTCATTGAACTCGATCAGGTTGATACCGCCGATGGCGGGGCTGTCGGCCGCACCTGCGGGGAAGAATTCCGCGACGCTATCCCAGACAAAATCTTCCATGGCGAGGTTGAGCACCATGTCATCCACCGTTTCGATGGATGTCGGCTGCGTCTCGCCGGTCATGAGTGCCTTGGCGTCACGCAAGGCGTCCATGAAGCCGGCATAGCGGACATTGACCAGGGTCGAGTGCTTGGGAATCGGCAGCACATTGAGCACGGCCTCATTGGTCAGGGCCAGGGAACCTTCGGCGCCACACAGCACGCTGTTGAGGTTGAAGCGGCCATCTTCATCACGTAGGTGCGCCAGGTCGTAACCGGTCAGGCAGCGGTTCAAGGGCGGGAAGGTGGCGGCAATGGCGTCGCGCTGAGTATCAATGATCTCGCGTGCGACTCGGTAGGCGCGTCCGGCGGTGCTGTCTTCGTTGCAGCATTGGCTCAGTTCGTCCTCGTCCAGCGCCTGGGTGATGAGGCGCTCTCCACCGATCAGTACACTGTCCAGTTCCAGGACATGATCGCGCGTCTTGCCGTATTCACAGCTGCCTTGGCCACTGGCATCGGTCGCGATCATGCCACCAATGGTGGCACGATTGGAGGTGGACAGCTCCGGAGCGAAAAACAAGCCATGAGGCTTGAGGGCAGCGTTGAGCTGATCCTTGACGACTCCGGCCTGGACGCGGACCCGACGTTTCTCGACATCGATGTCGAGAATCTGGTTCATATGGCGGGACACATCGACCACGATGCCATCGGTGAGCGACTGACCATTGGTGCCCGTGCCACCACCGCGAGGCGCAAGGATGACCTGGCGAAATTCCTCGCGACCTGCGAGGGTTGCCAGGCAGACCAGGTCCTCGGCATGGCGCGGGAAGACCGCGGCCTGGGGCAGGCGTTGGTAAAGCGAATTGTCAGTGGCCAGTACTGTGCGGCTGGCATAGTCCGGGGCAATGTCTCCTTTGAACCCAGCCTTGTTCAAGGCCTCAAGAAAACGCAGATAGATAGGGTTCTGTACAGTCACAGCATCGTCAGCGGGCAGTCGTGCGATCATGGTCTCGGTCGATAGTCGCCTACGCTTGGTCATGTGCAGGCATTGTCATGGGCAGGAGCTACCACTTTAACGCGTCAGAGGGCTCTGGTGCATCCCATCAGGCGACAAGGATTTATACCGATGACGTTGGCTGATGGCTGTAGCGCATAGCATGGTGGAAAGCTTTTGCCTACAATGAGCGTCTTTTATTGGACCTCAGACTCGACGGACCCCGATCCCATGCTCGACCCAAAACTGCTGCGCAGCGACCTTGAAGCCGTCGCTCAACGACTGGCCACCCGTGGTTACACGCTGGATATCGAGCGGCTTTCCTCATTGGAATCCCGCCGTCGCGAGCTGCAGGCTGACACCGAGCGCCTGCAAAATGAGCGTAATACCCGTTCCAAGTCCATTGGTCAGGCCAAGGCCAAAGGAGAAGACATCCAGCCGCTGCTTGATGAAGTCAGCGATCTGGGGGATCGCCTGGGAGCGGCCAAGGCGGCACTAGACGAAGTTCAGTCTGAGTGGGACGACATCGTGGCCGGCATTCCTAATCTGCCTCATCACAGTGTTCCTCCGGGCAAGGATGAGGAGGATAACGTCGAAGTAGCACGTTGGGGTGAGCCGAATCAGTTCGACTTCGAGGTCAAGGACCACGTTGACCTGGGCGCCAAGAATGGCGATCTGGATTTCGAGCTGGCTGCCAAGCTTACTGGTGCTCGCTTCGCGGTAATGCGTGGACCAGTGGCTCGCCTGCATCGAGCCTTGACGCAGTTCATGCTCGACAAGCAGACCCTGGAGCATGGGTATGAAGAATGCTATGTACCCTATATGGTCAATCGTGACTCCTTGTTCGGCACCGGGCAGTTGCCCAAGTTTGGCGAGGATCTGTTCCAGCTCGATGACGAGCGTGGCTTCCACCTGATTCCTACTGCCGAAGTACCGCTGACCAATTTAATGCGTGGTGACATTGTCGAGGCCAAGCAACTGCCACTCAAGCTCACTGCTCATACACCATGCTTCCGTAGCGAGGCAGGATCCCATGGCCGGGATACGCGCGGCATGATTCGTCAGCACCAGTTCGACAAGGTTGAAATGGTGCAACTGGTCGATCCGACTGTCAGCTATGAAGCCCTCGAAGAAATGCGTGGCCATGCCGAGGCTATCCTGCAGGCCCTTGAACTGCCTTATCGTGTGGTGACGCTGTGCACTGGCGACATGGGCTTCTCTGCAGCCAAGACCTATGATCTGGAAGTATGGCTGCCAAGCCAGAACACTTATCGCGAGATATCTTCCGTTTCCAACTGCGAAGACTTTCAGGCCCGCCGCATGCAGACGCGTTTCCGAGCAGCAGGCGAGAAGAAGCCTCAACTGCTGCATACCTTGAATGGTTCGGGACTGGCAGTGGGCCGTTGCCTGATCGCCGTGATGGAAAATCACCAAAACGAGGATGGTTCGATCAACGTGCCGACAGTGCTACGCCCCTATATGGGCGGTGTTGATAGGATCAACTGATCCGCCGTCTGGCATGTCTGAACTTAAAACCCCCGGGTGGCGACACCTCGGGGGTTTTGTTTGCATGAGACTTGGTCAGGGTGTCATTTCTGTTCGATTTCCCAGCGCACATTGACCCCGGCATCGATCGTGATGGTACCTGGGCGATACTCAGCAGGTGAACGTGCTCCTCCTGCTTCGGCACGCATGGCCATCATTTTCGGCTGGAAACCAGGTGTTGCCGTTTCGCTGATGCTGATCACATCACCTAGCTCGACATTCAGGCTTTGGGCCATCAACTCAGCCTTCTGTCGTGCTCGTGAGAGCGCCTTGCCTAACGCTTCATCCTCGGCCGCATTGCTATCGGCCAGGCTATAGCTGACACCATCCAAGGCATTGACGCCTGCCTCGGTGAGTGCATCGAGAATAACCGGCAGACTGGATAGATCACTGATGGATAACGTGATGGGGCGCTCCAGGCGCGTGCGCACCATGGGTTCTGCCGGAGAGTCATCTCCCCGCTGGGGGCGCTGAATGAATTCTTGATTCACCTGCAGGGAGCCAGCTCGGATGGCGTCACGCTTCAAGCCTGCCTTTTCCAGCGTAGTGACAAGCGTCGCGGCACGTTTTTCAAGGCGCTGACGGGCATCTGACAAGGCTTGACCTGAATCGCCGCTATCGTCTTCTTGTGCGATGGCGGGAGTCAGTTCCCACAGGCGGGCATTCAGTGTGGCTTCATCGGGTGCGACTTCCAGTTGAGCTTGTGCCTGGACGTCCAGATAGCGAGAGGTATCCTGATTGTTGGCCAGTACTGGCGTACTGAACAGAATGGGGCTCAGCGCGGTGGCCAGGGCTACAGGCACAAGTGAGCGCCGAGAGGGGAGCCAGCGTGAATGGAACAGTGGCATGAGGCAAGAACCTCCATGTCTAGAATGCGTTGGATGAGAAGAAGGCCGCGCATGGCAGCGCTCCAACTCATTGAGATATCTCTTGTTCCCGGAAGGTTCCCAAAAAAAGCCCGCACCGGAAAGTTGGTGCGGGCTTGTTCATCTCAACTGAGCATCGACCCAAGAGGTACGTTGGCCTCAGGAATTCTGGTCAATGAACTGGTTCAACTGAGATTTGGACTGGGCACCGACCAGGGATGCTACCTTGGTGCCAGACTTGAACAGCATGACGGTGGGGACGCCACGTACGCCTTGCTCGGCGGCAATCTCAGGAGCATCGTCAACATTGATGCTGACAACCTTCAGAGAGCCATCGCGCTCCTCGGCGACTTCGTCGACCACCGGAGCCATCACCTTGCAAGGGCCGCACCAAGGGGCCCAGAACTTCAGCAGAACTGGAGAATCCGATTCCAGTACTTCCTGCTTGAAGTTGGCAGTGGTGACATCGACGTTGTTGGCCATGTGAATCTCCGTTTACGTTACGCTTCTATCGAGCGGAATGGGGGACACGTGAGCCATGTCCGGTGGGACGATGTTATCTGGCGTCCTGGTAGCTGGCAAATATTGGGTCGATAGTTTTTTGCCAAATTTCACGCTCGTCTCGGGTTAGTCTTATATGCTATAAGGTAATCACTGCAAAAGTTTTTATTGCGAACTGGCATTGCGTCGCGCTGGCAGGCTACCTCTGACAATGCGACATGGGTATCACTCTTGGTATGCGAGTAGGTCATGAAATTACAGCAGCTGCGCTATATCTGGGAAGTCTCGCGTCACAATCTCAATGTGTCAGCCACTGCTCAGAGCCTGTTCACTTCTCAGCCTGGTATTTCCAAACAGATCCGGCTGCTGGAGGATGAGCTGGGCGTCGAGATCTTTGCGCGCAGTGGTAAACACCTGACCCGTGTGACACCCGCAGGAGAGGCTATCATTGAACTGGCTGGTCAGATTCTGCGCTTGACCTCCAACATCAAGGATGTCGCCCAGGAACACAGCGATGAACGCCGTGGCAGCCTTTCCATTGCGACGACGCATACCCAGGCGCGCTATTGCCTACCACAGGTGATTCATACCTTTACTCAGCGTTATCCAGATGTAGCGCTGCACATGCAGCAGGGCACACCCAAGCAGATCGCCCAGATGGTCAGTGATGGTCAAGCGGATTTCGCCATTGCCACGGAATCCTTGGAACTGTTCAACGATCTGGTTCTGTTGCCTTGCTATCGCTGGAACCGTTGTGTACTGGTGCCACGAGATCATCCCTTGGCGCAGTCTTCACGATTGACGCTGGAAGAGTTGGCCAAATATCCCATTGTCACTTATGTATTCGGCTTCACCGGCCGTTCTCAATTGGATGATGCCTTCCGCGCGCAGGCATTGACCCCGAATGTTGTGCTGACAGCGGCTGATGCGGATGTCATCAAGACGTATGTACGTCTTGGCATGGGGGTGGGGATCGTTGCCCATATGGCCGTGGATGAAAACGTGGACACGGATCTGGTTGCCCTGGATGCCAGTCACCTATTCGAGAGTTCCACGACCAAAATCGGTATTCGTCGTGGAACCTTCATGCGTGGCTACATGTATGATTTCCTGGAAGGCTTCGCCAGCCACCTGGATCGCGACGTCGTGGATGCGGCGTTAGCCGCAGGCCCGCGCCATGAGCATACGCTGTTTGATGGTGTGGAGTTGCCCATACGCTGATGGCTTTTTGTTCGCTGAAGGCCCTTGCCACAACGACACAGCCCGTCCAGATGGACGGGCTGTGTCGTTTGCGGCTTTGACTACTGGTTCGTGATCTTTGCCAGTCGTCTCATTTCTGCTTCTGCGGTACTCAATGCTGCAGATGGAGTCCGCACTCGCGCTTGGCCTCGACTTTGGTAGGGTCGAAGTAGTCGAACTCATTGGGCAGATCATGGGTCTGCAGGTACTGGTAAAGGTCACGGGCTGTCCAGTGGAGCAATGGAGCAACCTTGAGCAAACCGTCGCCATTGCGCGAGACAGGCTGCATGCGAGAGCGTTCCGGAGTGTCTTCGGCACGAAGTGCAGTGAACCAGACATCCGGGGCCAACTCACGTAGTGCCCGGTTGAAGGGCTCCAGCTTGACCTCTTCGGTGAAGGCTACGTGACGTGGATCATCAATACCCGGAGTTGGTCCCTCGACAGCTTCGCGGTGAGCTCGGGTACGCAGCGGCAGGTAGCTGATCAGGTTCAGGTTGAGACGTTTGACCAGAGCATCTGCAAAGCGATAGGTCGCCTCTGTGTTGTAGCCATGATCCATCCATACCACAGGGATATCCGGCCGCTGCGATGCCACCATATGCAGGATGACCGCTTCGAACGGACGGAAGTTGGTGGTGACAATGGGGCGGCTGCCCTGTTCGAGCGACCAGCGAATCAGGGCGGCGGGATCTTGGCCCAGGTCCCGATTGATAATGTCGAGTTGCTGTTCCATTTGGAAACTCCGGAATGATGCCATTCGATATGCCGCTACCCTACCAGAGCCATGACAGGCTTCCCCAATATCGATTTATGGGTTGGTTATTCCTGCTGGTTTTAATAGCCGCCTTTCTTATTGCTTGCAATGCTGCCCAGGCCCACTGATCAAGGCATCCATCAGATGGCGAATCTTGGTCAGAGTCTCGGCATATTCTTCGTTGGCATCGGAGTCGGCCACGAGGCCTCCGCCTCCCCATACGTGCAGTTGGCCAGCATCGGCCACCAGTGTGCGAATAGCGATGGAGGTATCCATATGGCCACGTACATCGATATAGCCGAGACTGCCGCAATAGGCACTGCGTTGGTCAGGCTCCAGTTCGTCGATGATCTGCATGGCGCGGACCTTGGGAGCTCCAGTGATGGAGCCTCCTGGGAAGGCGGCTTCCAGAAGCTGAAGCGGAGAGAGCCCCGTCATGAGTTGGCCGCGAATCACGCTCACCAGATGGTGCACATTGGCATAACTTTCGAGCCCGCATAGCTGGGGTACCGAGACGCTACCTGGGCGACAGACTCGGCCCAGATCATTGCGCAGCAAGTCCACAATCATCACGTTCTCGGCACGGTCCTTGATGCTTGTGCTGAGTGTTTCTGCCATGGCACGGTCTTCATCAGGAGTGTTGCCACGAGGGCGCGTGCCTTTTATGGGGCGTGCTTCCACCTGCCCGTCACAGGCCTCGATGAAGCGCTCGGGAGACAGTGAGAGAATGGCTTGCTGGCATCTATCTGACTGTCTTTCCCAGGCCATGAAGCCTGCAAAAGGCGTTGGCGTGGCTCGACGAAGATATTGATAGGCCTGCCAGAGATCTCCTTCGTAACGGGCGCTGAAGCGTTGGGCAAGGTTGATCTGGTAACAGTCGCCGGCGTGGATATAACGTTTCACGGCTTCAAAGCGCTGCTGGTATTCCGCTTGTGTCAGATTGGCATTGAACTCGGAAGTCAACGCAAACTCGCCTGTTGGACGTTTCGTGCCCAGCCACTGTTCTACCTGACGGCGTCTCTCTGCGCTTGCGACCAGCCAGCTTTGGCACTGATCGTGGTCCTGTATCAGCGCCCAGTCATAAAGGCCGAGCCGAACCAGTGGCAAGGAGGTAACCACTTTGGCCCTGTTGCCCACTGGTTCCAGATGGCGTCCCAGTTCGTATCCCCAGTAACCGATCAAGCCTCCAACAAAGGGAAGCTCGCAGTCGCGGCACGGACTGTCGGCGGAGAGCGCAGGAAGTTGCTCCAATAGCTGCTGTTGAGCCTCGAAAGGATGTTGGCTGGTCACTTGTCCATTACGTGTCGTTGCAACCCCATCGGCCGCCACCTCAAGGATATCGAGGGGGTCGCTGGACATGATGTCAAAGCGCCCGCCGGGCGCCTCGGGACGACCGCTATCCAGCAGTACGGCATCCGGACGCTGAAGTAACGCCTGGAAATACTCGAGGGGATTGTCGTGATAGGTGACGGGATAGATATCTAACACTGGAGTCATGCCGGGCCTTGGGTGAAACAACACGCCATTCTACGAACCTTGCAGCGCTTTGTCGCTGAAATACCGTCAACGCAGGAGAGGCCTCGAGAAAACCCTGTTGCCACATTGTCTACAACAAAAGGTGTATGCGTGATACTTTCCCCATCATTGACCTAGATAAATGACTGCTTTACATTTCCTTCAAGCCTATATTGTCGACAATCAATCATGACCTTCTATGACTCCGACACATCCGTGATACCCGAAGTCCGCACTCTGGCTGAGCGGGTCTTTCATCAGTTGCAGGATGCCATCGTGCGTGGGGAGCTGCCTCCGGGTAGCAAGATCACTGAACCGGGTCTGTCCAAGACCTACGGCATTTCCCGCGGCCCTCTGCGTGAGGCAATGCGTCGGTTGGAGGCGCATCGCTTGATCGAAAGAGTTCCCCATGTAGGGGCGAGAGTGGTCAAGCTGTCGATGAAGGAACTGATGGAGTTGTTCGATGTGCGTGAAGCACTGGAGAGCATGGCGGCGCGTATTGCGGCAGAAAACATGACGGCTGCTGAAATTGCAGGCTTGCGTGAAGTGCTGGCAGTGCATGAACAGCAGGCGGACCTGGCTCGCGGCGAAGCCTACTATCAGCGCGAAGGTGATCTCGATTTCCACTACCGCATTGTTCAGGGAAGCCACAATCGCATGCTGATGGCGTTGCTGTGCGATGACCTCTATTACCTGGTGCGCATGTACCGGACCCAGTTCAGTGCCAGTGGTAGCCGCCCTCAAAGGGCCTTTGTCGAGCACCATCGTATCGTCGATGCCATAGAAGCGGGCGACGCGGAGTTGGCAGAGCTGCTGATGCGACGTCACGTCAGTGCCTCAAGGGAAAACGTGATGGCGCGTTATGCCGCTTCTCTGGAAGGTCGCGATGAACCTAGCGTTGTTACACGTAGCGTTCCAGAGCTGAGTGGCGCTGAACAGGGCAGGCCCGAGTAATTGAACGAGGGCCAGTTGAATGAAGATCCGTTGAACGAGAATGCATCGAACTGAGTAGTGGGGGCCCGCGGGACCCATCACTCAGTCCGAAATCAACCCAACCCCATTTCCTCTGCGGAGAGACAAGATGACAATCGCTACCCCCGGCGCCCGTTTCCGCGCTGCATTGGATGCCAATCGACCACTGCCCATCGTTGGCACCATCAATGCCTACACCGCCATGCTTGCTGAGCGTGCGGGCCATCAGGCGATCTATCTCTCCGGCGGTGGCGTGGCCAATGCTTCCTTTGGCTTGCCGGACCTGGGCATGACGACCATGAATGATGTGGTCGAGGACGCTCATCGTATCTGTGGTGCCAGTGACCTGCCGTTGCTGGTGGATATCGATACTGGCTGGGGCGGTGCTTTCAATATCGCGCGTACCGTGAAGGAGATGCAGCGGGCAGGCGTGGCAGCGGTTCACCTGGAGGATCAGGTGGCCCAGAAGCGCTGCGGCCATCGTCCGAACAAGGCCATCGTATCCCAGCAGGAGATGGTGGACCGGGTAAAAGCGGCTGCGGATGCGCGCATCGATCCCGATTTCTATCTGATTGCACGCACGGATGCTTTCCAGAAGGAAGGCCTGAATGCAGCCATTGAACGTGCCAATGCCTGTATTGAAGCTGGCGCCGATGCCATCTTCGCAGAGGCAGTACACTCGCTGGATGACTACAAAGCCTTCTGTAATCAGACCAATGCCCCGATTCTGGCCAACATCACAGAGTTCGGTGCCACTCCGCTGTTCTCTCAGCAGGAATTGGCCGAGGTAGGGTGCCGCATGGTGCTTTATCCATTGTCGGCTTTCCGTGCGATGAGTGCCGCAGCTCTCAAGGTCTATCAAAGCATCCAGCAAAACGGGCATCAGCGCGATGTGGTCGAGTCGATGCAGACTCGGGAAGAGCTATACGACGTACTCGGCTATCACGCATTTGAGCAAAAGCTCGATGCATTGTTTGCCGAGAACAGCGGTCAGCAAGACTGAGCTACGAGCTACGAGCTACGAGCTACGAGCTGGAGAGAGCTTGTAGTTGAAGTTAACCACAATAAGTACAGGAGTTACGCCATGGTTGATAAACCCCTGGGAGGTGCAGGTCTACGTGGTCAGAGTGCCGGATCCACAGCCTTGTGTACGGTAGGCAAGACGGGCTCCGGATTAACCTACCGAGGCTATGATATCGCCGAGCTGGCCGAGAAAGCGCATTTCGAAGAAGTCGCTTATCTGCTGCTCAAGGGTAAATTGCCGAACCAGGCCGAGCTGGATGCCTATATCACCAAACTCAAGGGATTGCGTGGCTTGCCTGTGGCATTGAAGACGGTGCTTGAGCAGATTCCAGCCGATGCTCATCCCATGGATGTCATGCGCACGGGCGCTTCCATGCTCGGCAACCTGGAAACCGAGCACAGCTTCGACCAGCAGTCGGATGTCGCTGACCGCTTGCTGGCAGTACTGCCGTCGATCATCTGTTACTGGTACCGCTTCAGCCATGATGGCGTGCGCATCGATACCGAGACGGATGATGAGTCCATCGGTGGCCACTTCCTGCATATGCTGCGCGATGAACCTGCATCAGAGCTGCATGCACGGGTGATGAATGTCTCGTTGATCCTGTATGCCGAGCACGAGTTCAATGCCTCGACCTTTACGGCTCGTGTCTGTGCTTCGACGCTGTCTGATATGCACTCTTGCGTCACTGGGGCCATCGGCTCCTTGCGTGGCCCATTGCATGGTGGCGCCAACGAAGCCGCCATGGACATGATTCAGGACTGGAAGTCGCCGGAAGAAGCGGAGCGTGAAATTCTCGGCATGCTCGAGCGCAAGGAAAAGATCATGGGCTTTGGTCATGCCATCTACCGTGAATCTGATCCACGTAATGCCATCATCAAGCAATGGTCGAAGAAGCTGGCCGAAGATGTGGGCGACAACACGCTCTACCCGGTTTCTGAGCGTGTCGAGGCCGTGATGTGGCGCGAGAAGAAGCTATTCTGCAATGCTGATTTCTTCCATGCCAGTGCTTACCACTTCATGGATATTCCGACCAAGCTGTTTACCCCTATCTTTGTCTGCTCTCGGGTGACAGGCTGGTGTGCTCACGTGTTCGAACAGCGCGAGAATAA
Source organism: Halomonas sp. (assembly GCF_029263665.1). Taxonomy (GTDB): domain Bacteria; phylum Pseudomonadota; class Gammaproteobacteria; order Pseudomonadales; family Halomonadaceae; genus Halomonas. The sequence continues at coordinate 5,892 of NZ_JAJUFQ010000020.1, read as the reverse complement.
TCGCATCATTCGTCCCAGTGCCGACTACACAGGCCCCGAGCACAGCGAGTGGGTGCCAATCGAGCAACGCCGCTAGGCTGCTCCGCAGCACCCGCCGACTGGCGCTGGCATGAGTGCCGGCGTCAGTCGCGAGGTGCGAATACCAGGACATTTCCTGTCCGATCATAATGCCAATGCCGCAGCCTCCCTAGGCTTGCAGCACCTGACTCCGTGACACGCCGACATGAATACTGACTATCGCAAACCCCTGCCTGGCACAGAACTCGACTATTTCGATACCCGAGAGGCGGTGGAGGCTGTTTCTCCTGGCGCCTACGAGCGTCTGCCCTATGTCTCGCGTGTATTGGGCGAACAGCTGGTACGCCGTTGTGCTCCAGAGCTGCTGGTTGATGCACTCAAGCAATTGATCGAACGTAAACGGGACCTGGATTTTCCCTGGTATCCGGCCCGCGTCGTATGCCATGACATTCTTGGCCAGACGGCTCTGGTCGACCTGGCTGGTCTGCGTGATGCCATTGCCGAGAAGGGGGGAGATCCGGCCAAGGTCAATCCGGTGGTGCCAACGCAATTGATCGTCGATCATTCCCTGGCGGTGGAACATGCAGGCTCTGATCCAGAGGCTTTCGACAAGAATCGTGCCATCGAGGATCGGCGCAACGAAGATCGCTTCCACTTCATCGACTGGACCCGTACGGCGTTCAAGAATGTCGATGTGATTCCGGCTGGTAATGGGATCATGCATCAGATCAACCTGGAGAAGATGTCGCCGGTGATTCAGTCTCGGGATGGTGTGGCCTTTCCGGATACCTGTGTCGGTACCGATAGCCATACGCCGCATATCGATGCACTGGGGGTGATAGCCGTGGGTGTCGGGGGGCTGGAAGCCGAAAGTGTCATGCTGGGACGGGCATCGATGATGCGCCTGCCCGACATTGTCGGTGTCGAGTTGACCGGCAAGCGTCAGCCGGGTATTACCGCCACTGACATTGTACTGGCACTGACCGAGTTCCTGCGTCAGCAGCGAGTGGTGGGAGCCTGGCTGGAGTTCTTTGGTGAAGGCGCGTCCAGTCTGACCATCGGCGATCGTGCCACCATCTCCAACATGACTCCGGAATACGGTGCCACGGCAGCGATGTTCTATATCGATGATCAGACCATCGATTATCTCAAGCTGACCGGACGTGAACCCGAGCAGGTCGCACTGGTCGAGAACTACGCAAGGCGCTCGGGGCTGTGGGCCGATAGTCTGGAACAGGCCGAGTACGAAAGGGTGCTGACCTTCGACCTGTCCTCGGTCGAACGCAACCTGGCGGGTCCTTCCAACCCGCATCGCCGCTTGCCGACGGCAGCGCTTGGCGAACGCGGCATTGCGGTCGATCTGGACAAGGCGCTGGCAGAAGAGGATGCGGGCAAGATGCCTGATGGTGCCGTGATCATTGCGGCTATCACCAGCTGTACCAATACATCCAACCCTCGCAATGTGGTGGCAGCCGGTTTGTTGGCGAAGAAGGCGAATGCGTTGGGCCTGGTCCGCAAGCCTTGGGTCAAGTCGTCTTTTGCCCCGGGCTCCAAGGTCGCACGTCTATACCTGGAAGAGGCAGGGTTGTTGCCGGAACTGGAGAAACTCGGCTTTGGCATCGTTGCCTATGCCTGTACGACATGCAATGGCATGTCCGGTGCTCTGGACCCGACGATTCAGCAGGAGATCATCGAACGAGACCTCTATACCACGGCGGTATTGTCCGGTAATCGCAACTTTGATGGCCGTATCCACCCATACGCCAAGCAGGCTTTCCTGGCTTCGCCTCCGCTGGTGGTGGCTTATGCCATTGCCGGTACGGTGCGCTTCGATATCGAGAAGGACACACTAGGTCATGATGCCGAGGGCAACGCCATCACGCTCAAGGATCTGTGGCCATCGGATGAAGAGATTGACGCCATCGTTGGCCAATACGTCAAGCCGGAGCAGTTCAAGCAGGTCTATATCCCGATGTTCGACCTGGACGCCGTGGAAGAGGCCAAGAGTCCTCTCTATGAATGGCGTCCAATGAGTACCTATATCCGCCGTCCTCCATACTGGGAAGGCAACATGGCCAAGGAACGTGCACTCAAGGGGATGCGTCCACTGGCTATCCTGCCTGACAACATCACCACGGACCACCTGTCGCCATCCAATGCAATTCTGGCGTCAAGTGCGGCAGGTGAATACCTGTCCAGGATGGGAGTGCCGGAAGAAGACTTCAATTCCTACGCCACACACCGAGGGGATCATCTCACCGCGCAGCGTGCGACCCTGGCCAATCCCAAGCTGTTCAATGAAATGGTGCGGGACGAGCAAGGCAATGTGAGACAGGGGTCTCTGGCGCGTATTGAGCCGGAGGGCAAGGTCACGCGCATGTGGGAAGCCATTGAAACCTATATGGAGCGCGGCCAGCCACTCATCATCATTGCCGGAGCCGATTATGGCCAGGGTTCGTCACGTGATTGGGCGGCCAAGGGCGTTGCCCTGGCAGGTGTCGAGGCGATCGTTGCCGAAGGTTTCGAGCGCATTCACCGTACCAACCTGATTGGCATGGGAGTGGTGCCGCTGCAGTTTGAAGAGGGAACAACGCGTATCTCTCTTGATCTGAAGGGCACGGAAACGTATGACGTCGAGGGCAAACCAGCGCCTGGAGCAAGGCTTACCCTGGTGATTCATCGAGCAGATGGGAGCTCCGAAAGAGTGCCTGTGATCTGTCGACTAGACACCTTCGAGGAGGTTTCCATCTATTCGGCAGGCGGTGTGCTGCAGCGTTTTGCTCAGGATTTCCTTGAATCGGAGGTGGCTTGAGATGAGAGCGCCTTCCGCCCCACAGTTGCGTATCCCTGCTATCTACATGCGAGGTGGGACCAGTAAAGGGGTGTTCTTCCGTCTCGAAGATCTTCCTGAAGCGGCCCAGGTCCCAGGGCCGGTGAGAGATGCCTTGCTGATGCGGATAGTGGGCAGTCCCGATCCGTATGCTAAGCATACCGATGGCATGGGAGGCGCGACTTCCAGTACCAGCAAGGTGGTCATTCTCAGTAAAAGCGTGTCGCCGGATCATGATGTGGATTACCTGTTCGGGCAGGTGGCCATCGACAAGCCCTTCATCGACTGGAGTGGTAACTGCGGCAATCTGTCAGCAGCAGTGGGTCCTTGCGCACTTGAGCTGGGGCTGATTGATCCTGAGCGTATTCCACAGAATGGGGAAGTCGAAGTACGCATTTGGCAGGCTAATATTGCCAAGACCATCATTGGGCGCGTACCGATCACGAACGGCCAGATTCAGGAAACAGGTGACTTCGAGCTGGATGGGGTCGCGTTCCCTGCTGCGGAGGTCGCTCTGGCTTTCCGGGACCCTGCCGATGGTGAAGGAACCATGTTCCCCACGGGGGCGGTGGTCGATGAACTGGACGTGCCTGAAGAGATAGTGGCGGGCGGTCGGATCTGTGCCACTTTGATCAATGCCGGTATTCCAACGATCTTCGTCAATGCGCAAGACCTAGGATATAGCGGAACTGAGTTGCAGGAAGATATCAATTCGGACCCTCGCGCTCTGGCACGTTTTGAAGCTCTGCGTGCTCATGGGGCACTGCGTATGGGGCTGATTTCACGGTTGGATGAAGCAGCCTCCCGTCAGCACACGCCCAAGGTTGCCTTCGTGGCGCCCCCAAAGTCCTATACTGCTTCAAGTGGCAAGGAAATTGATGCGACCAGCATTGATCTGGTGGTGCGTGCGCTTTCCATGGGCAAGCTGCATCACGCCATGATGGGGACGGCTGCGGTGGCCATTGGTGTCGCGGCGGCAGTGCCGGGCACGTTGGTCAACCTTGCAGCAGGAGGAGGGGAGACACGGACCTCTGTGGTCTTCGGACATCCTTCTGGGACATTACGTGTCGGTGCTCGAGTTGAGCAGGCTGACGAGCGCTGGGTCGCGACCGAGGCCACCATGAGCCGAAGTGCCAGGATATTGATGGAGGGAAAGGTCAGAGTTCCTGCCGAAGTCCTTGCATGATGACTGCGACGCCACCCTCCGGGGTGGCGTTTTTCGTTCCGATGGAGGCCAGCATGAGCAACGTCGAGAGCAATATCCGTCCTGATTATGATCAGGAGCTCCAGCGTATTGCAGACTACATTCTGGAGTTCGAGATAGAGAGTGATGAAGCCTTCGATACAGCGCGCCATTGCTTGATGGATAGCCTTGGCTGTGGGCTGCTGGCGCTGCGTTTTCCTGAGTGCCTGAAGCATCTGGGGCCGTTGGTCGAGGGGACATGGGTACCGCATGGTGCACGAGTACCGGGCACTGCCTTTCGGCTGGACCCGGTCAAGGCGGCCTGGGACATCGGGGCCTGTATCCGTTGGCTGGACTATAACGATACCTGGCTGGCTGCCGAGTGGGGCCATCCATCGGACAACCTTGGCGCTATCCTCGCTGTTGCGGATCATCTTTCGCAGCAGAGAGTGGCGCGAGGGGAGACTGCGCTGACCATACGCGATGTGCTTGATGCGATGATTCGGGCGCATGAGGTCCAGGGGGTGCTGGCGCTGGACAACTCCTTCAACCGTGTGGGACTGGACCACGTTCTACTGGTCAAGGTGGCATCCACTGCCGCCATTGCCCGACTGATGGGGACGAGTCGGGAGCAACTGCTGTCGGCGTTGTCGCATGCCTGGGTCGATGGGCAGAGCCTGCGAACCTATCGCCATGCTCCCAATGCCGGCTCGCGCAAGAGCTGGGCGGCGGGAGATGCCTCCTCGCGCGCTGTGAGGCTGGTCGATATCGCCATGCGTGGAGAAATGGGGATTCCCGGAGTACTCAGTGCGCCTCAATGGGGGTTCTATGATGTCAGTTTTAGCCACTTCAACAGCAACTTGTCACTCAAGCCTGAGGCCCTGCGCCGACTGAGTTTCCAGCGTGACTTTGGCAGTTATGTCATGGAAAACGTACTGTTCAAGCTAGCGTTTCCTGCCGAGTTCCATGCCCAAACGGCCTGTGAAGCGGCGGTCACATTGCACCCAGAGGTCAAAGATCGGCTGGGTGAGATAGAGCGTATCGAGCTGACGACCCATGAGTCGGCAATACGTATCATCTCCAAGCAGGGGGATCTGGCCAACCCGGCCGATCGTGATCACTGCCTGCAGTACATGACGGCAGTCCCGCTGGCTTTTGGCGAGTTGCAGGCCGAGCACTATGAAGATGGTTTTCATCGTGACCATCCGGTCATCGACCAACTGCGTGACAGGATGGTGGTACAGGAGGACCCGGCATACAGCCGCGATTATCTGGACCCGAGCAAACGTTCCATCGCCAACGCGATACAGGTCTTCTTTACCGATGGCAGCGCCACCGACAAGGTGGTGGTGGAGTACCCCATCGGTCACCGCCGTCGTCGGAATGAAGGTATGCCGGTGCTGATCGACAAATTTGCCCGCCATCTGGCGACGCGGTTTCCCACTCAGCGCTGCGAGGAGATCATGACCCTGTGTCGCGATCGGCAACGACTCGAAGCCTGTGCTGTAGATCGTTTCATGGAACTGTGGACGATTTGAGTACGAGCTGACGTCTGACACTGCTCGGAGCTCGCGACTCGAAGCTTCGGAAATTTTTTACAGAAAGTCCTTGCAGGGCTCCGGTGAAATCCGTAAAGTACGCATCCGCTGCCGGGGACGAGACAACGTCACCAGCGGTAAGAGGTGGTAAAAGCAATTGATTTGAAAAGACTTTTTAAGTGCTCGGTAAAATCTTTCGCTTGACGGACAGGCTGGAATCAGTAGAATGTCCGCCACTTCGAAACGAGTCGCTGATGAGGTGCTCGTTCAGACTTTCGCTCTGACTGTTTCATCGAAACAGCGCCTTGAAAAATAGGCACTTG
>NZ_JAJUFQ010000048.1 GCF_029263665.1 Halomonas sp. | reverse complement strand
CGATTGCCGCCATGGCACCACTGGAGCGCCTGGGACAGCCGGATGAAATTGCCGCTGCCGTTGCCTTCCTTGCCAGCCCCCAGGGCAGTTGGATCAATGGCCAGATATTGCGTGCCAATGGCGGTTTTGCCTGAGACAACCGGAAACTTCCCACCGCCATGCCGATGTTACTTGGTTCAAGTACATCTCCCCCGAAATTCAATCGAAACGCCTTCTCATATCTCGGTGTGGAGTGCCGCTCCACACCGAGAATGAACTGCACCAAGATTTCTGGAGACTCCATTGACTGAAAAGGTGGAGTTATGGGCACACCGCAGAAGCCTCCGAGTTAATCGAGGCGGTTCGTATGCAGTATTTGATGTTCATTTGGCCATCAGACAAACCACTTTACATGCTTCATTAGCCAGCAAGATTTGACTAAAGAGCAATCGCTACCGAGCGTCTCAGCCTGAGACCTGGCCTCTGTCCTGACCTGCCCAGGACGGAGGATGAGGCATGTCTGGCCATTCTCCTGCCGTGCACTCTCCCGCACTGAATCAGCACGGTTGGCGATACCCGTTCCCGGCTTTTGCATGACGGCCTTCCCTTCTAATCTCAAAGATTGTATAAAATATAAAAACTACATCGCCGACCTCAAAAATGGACCGCGATCCCCGACCACCACAAGAATGTCCAAAGGTGTCCAATGAAACGCGTGCATGTCATCGATTCGCATACCGCAGGTGAGCCGACCCGGCTGGTCCTGGATGGTTTTCCCGCCCTGGAGGGCAAGAGCCTGGCAGAGAAGCGGGATGCGCTACGCGATCACCATGACCAGTGGCGACGTGCGACCATGCTCGAGCCACGCGGCCACGATGTCCTGGTCGGAGCGCTGTACTGCGAGGCAACATCCGAGGACACCGCCTGTGGCGTGATCTTCTTCAACAACAGCGGCTATCTGGGCATGTGTGGCCATGGCACAATCGGTCTGGTTGCGTCCCTGCACCACATCGGCCAAATGTCACCGGGCTCGCACAGGATCGACACCCCTGTTGGTCCTGTTGACGCCACGCTTCACGACGACGGCGCCGTGACGGTACGCAATGTCCTTTCCTACCGCTATCGCAAGCAGGTCCCTGTGGAAGTGCCCGGCTACGGCCTGGTGCACGGTGACATAGCCTGGGGCGGAAACTGGTTCTTTCTCGTCAGTGACCATGACCAGCGTATAGCGCTCGACAATGTCGATGCCTTGACAGATTTCACCTGGGCCATTCGCCAGGCGCTGGAAGCGCAGTCCATCCGTGGCGAGGACGGTGGCGAAATCGACCATATCGAGCTGTTTGCCGATGACCCAAAGGCCGACAGCCGCAACTTCGTGCTCTGCCCAGGCAAAGCCTACGACCGCTCACCCTGCGGCACCGGCACCAGCGCCAAGCTGGCTTGCCTGGCGGCCGATGGCAAGCTAGCCCCCGGTGAAACCTGGGTGCAGGCCAGCATCTGCGGCGGCCATTTCGAAGCCTCCTACCAGTGGGAAGGCGATCGCATTCGCCCCTGGATAAAGGGTCGTGCCCATATCAGCGCCGATGCCACCCTGCTGATTGATGAACGGGACCCCTTTGCCTGGGGCATCACAGCCTGATCCCGACCTTTCTGAAGACCCTGCCGAACGCGGCAGGGCAGCTCACAACCGTGGAACTACCCTGAAGGAAAGACAATGAACGACAATATCTTTACTGGCTGCATTCCAGCTCTGATGACCCCCTGCACAGCCGACCGTCAGCCGGATTTTGATGCCTTGGTCGCCAAGGGACGCGAACTGGTCGATCTCGGCATGAGCGGTGTCGTCTACTGTGGCTCCATGGGCGACTGGCCGCTACTGACCGAAGCCCAGCGTCAGGAAGGTGTGGCACGCCTGGTCGAAGCCGGCATTCCCACCATTGTCGGCACCGGTGCCGTCAACTCCAGGGAAGCCGTGTCACATGCGGCTCATGCAGCCAAGGTCGGCGCCCACGGCCTGATGGTCATTCCTCGCGTGCTGTCACGTGGTGCCTCCCTTAGCGCCCAGAAAGCACACTTCTCCGCCATTCTCGATGCCGCGCCTGATCTGCCGGCAGTGATCTACAACAGCCCCTATTACGGTTTTGCCACTCGCGCCGAACTGTTCTTCGAGCTACGCCGTGAGCACCCCAACCTGATTGGCTTCAAGGAGTTTGGCGGTGCCGACGACCTGCGCTACGCAGCGGAGAACATCACCTCCCAGGACGACAAGGTCACGCTGATGGTCGGTGTGGATACCACTGTCTATCACGGCTTCGTCAACTGCGGCGCTACTGGAGCCATCACCGGTATCGGCAATGCCCTGCCACGCGAAGTACTCAAGTTGGTGGAACTCAGCAAGAAGGCTGCCAAGGGCGACGTCCAGGCTCGCCGACTGGCCCAGGAGCTCGAAGAGGCGCTCGGCGTGCTGTCCTCCTTTGATGAAGGGGCAGATCTGGTGCTCTATTACAAACACCTGATGGTGCTCAACGGCGACCAAGAGTATGCCCTGCACTTCAACGAGAGCGATCAGCTCAGCGAGGCCCAGCGACGCTACGTCGAGACCCAGTACGACCTGTTCCGCAGCTGGTACGCACAATGGTCGGCCTCGCTCAATATCGCCTGAGTACCGTCACTCGTCCCTCATCCATCGCCCCGGCATCCGCCGGGGTATTGGCCGGAGTCACCCATGTCCCAGCCGTCCCCGACCATGCATCACATGACCCTCGACGACGCCGCTGCGCTTTCCCGGGCTGTCCTCATGCGCCAGGGGTTCAACGACGAACAGACGCAGGCACTCACGCGTGCCGTCATCGCCGGCGAGCGTGACGCCTGCCACTCTCACGGCCTCTACCGGCTGCTCAACTGCGTGTCCACCCTAGCCGCTGGAAAGGTCGTCGCCGACGCCCAGCCCGAGGTACATGATCAGGCGCCAGGCATCGTGCGCGTCGATGCCAAGGGCGGGTTCTCACAGCTGGCGTTCGAAGCCGGTTTACCAGTGCTTGCCACCAAGGCTCGAGAGCAGGGTATCGCCGCCCTGGCGATCAATCGCTGTGTGCACTTTTCCGCCTTGTGGATCGAAGTCGAGGCTATCACCGAGCTTGGCCTGGTAGGCCTGGCCTGCAACCCGAGCCATGCCTGGGTGGCACCAGCGGGTGGCACTCGGCCGCTGCTCGGCACCAATCCATTGGCATTCGGCTGGCCACGCCCCGACGGCCAGCCACCTTACCTGTTCGACTTCGCCACCAGCGCCATTGCGCGGGGCGACATCGAACTATACCGCCGAGAGCAGAGACCTATTCCGGAAGGCTGGGGCATCGACCGTCATGGCCGGCCAAGCCAAGATGCTGCCGCCGTTCTCGACGGAGCCCTGCTGACCTTCGGCGGCCACAAGGGCTCCGCTCTGGCCACCATGATCGAATTGATCGCGGGTCCACTGATCGGCGATCTCACCAGTGCCGAATCACTGGCCCACGACGGCGGGGCTGGTGGTTCGCCCTACCATGGCGAACTGATCATCGCCATGGATCCAGAGCGCTTTCTAGGGGATGCCTGCGAGCATTACATGCAACGGGCCGAGGCCTTGTTCGGTGCCATCATCGACCAGGGTGCTCGCTTGCCCTCCCAGCGGCGCTACGCCGCCCGCGAACGTACCCGACGGGAAGGCATTCACCTTCCCGACCACCTTTATCGAGAACTGGTCGAGTTGAGCTGAACCCGGCCTGTTCCCCCTCCTCCCACCAAGGAGACAAGCATGATTCTGGAAGGCAAGATGCTGATTGGCCAGAGCGCCATCCACGGCAGCCGTGATCCCATCCACGCTATCGATCCGGCTAGCAATGAGCGCCTGTCGCCGGCTTACTCCGGCGGTACGGAAGCCGATGTCGAACACGCCTGCGAGCTGGCCTGGGCGGCCTTCGATCATTTCCGCGAGACCTCGCCAGAAGCCCGCGCCCATTTCCTCGAGACGATCGCCGGGGAGATCGAAGCATTGGGCGAAGAGCTGATCACCAGAGCCTCCACCGAGACAGGGCTACCGACAGCCCGCCTGCAGGGGGAACGTGGTCGTACCTGTGGTCAGTTGCGACTGTTCGCACGCACGGTGCGCGATGGTGAGTGGCTCGATGTACGCATCGATCCAGCCTTGCCGGAGCGCAGCCCTTTACCGCGCGCTGACCTGCGCCAACGCCATGTGGCCCTGGGCCCAGTTGCCGTGTTCGGTGCCAGTAACTTCCCCCTGGCTTTCTCGGTCGCCGGCGGCGACACCGCCTCTGCCCTGGCCGCCGGCTGCCCGGTGGTGGTCAAGGCCCACTCCGCCCATCCCGGCACCTCCGAACTGGTCGGCCGTGCCGTGCAACGTGCGGTGGCGAAGTGCGAACTGCCGGAAGGTGTGTTCTCGCTGCTCTACGGCTCCGGTCGTGAAGTCGGCCAGGCGCTGGTCGCCGATCCCCGCATCAAGGCCGTTGGTTTCACCGGT